>JBGAND010000032.1:0-56216 GCA_044222485.1 Phycisphaerales bacterium
TGCGACCCGGTCACCTTCGCCGCGATGGCGCTCAGCGACCGGTAGACCTCTCCCTCAAACTCGAAGCCCTTGGGCAGCACCCGGACGAACACGGCGCGGCCCTTGTACTCGCGGCGGAGGACCGTCCCGGGTGGCGGCAGCCGCCCGTCCTCTCGCGTGTGGATGGGCACGCTCACCACGCTCTCGCCGTTGGCCCGGGGCTTGGGCGCGTCCGGTGATTGGGCTCGTGGCGGGCTTCGCCGCAGGTCAGCGTCGTTGGCCAGTTCACGCGCCCGTTGGCGAGCCCGCTCGGAGAGGTCACCCTCTCGCAGGGCCTGCATCCGCCAGAGAATCCGTTTGATCAGCAGCACCTTGTGGTGCGTGCGAGTGTCTTCGCCATAGACCTTGGCGTACCGCTGCTTCAGTTGCGGCACAGTCATCTTCTCCAAGGCCTTTTCGGCTGCATTCACATCGATCGCCATCAGGGTCTCCGTTCTCGTGGTCTCGGGAAGGCGTTAACCACGCGACCCATCAGGGCGGGCATGCTCGGACAGTTCAAGTCGAGCCGGAGAGCCTTCTTGATGCTCGATGTTCGGCCCCGAAATGGCGACGTGACGTCGCCGGCGGCGGATGCCCTCGGCGAAGATGGCGGCGATGGCATTCAGTCGCGCCACGGGCGTCATCGGGGCATCGGGATCAAGCGTGACGGTTGCGGGGGTGGGGGCGGGCGCATCGTCCATGAGCGCGGTGTCGTGCACGGGCACATCCTCCGTGAAGGGGGACATGCATCCGTGCGGGCGTGCGCTTGGCGCTCGGCTTCGCACCTGATGCTGGAATGGGGCCCGCGTCCGGTGCGGGCCGTCTGCCTCTGAATACGCGAAACGGTCGGGGAGCGGCGCAGGGTCCGAATCTCACCCCTCGTTCACCCCGACGGCGCGTTAACCAGACCCGCCCGGGCGTTCGAGAGCGCGGAGAGACTTTCGGTCCCCAACCCCGGCGTGGCGACCGAAACGGCGATGCGATGCCTCGGATTCGAGAGCGCCCGGCAAATCGTGGACCTTCAGGAAGTGCCACGATTCCCGAGAGTTACGCGCGGTGGGCGAAAGGCCCAGACCGTTAACGAGAAAAGGCCTCTTTACGAGGCCTTTCTCAGAACTCCCCGACTAGGATTCGAACCTAGAACCTATCGGTTAACAGCCGATCGCTCTACCATTGAGCTATCGGGGAATACACCCTTTCAGGCGGGAGGAAGCCTAGCGGGCCTGATTCATCGGTCAAGATGGGCCGACCCGTGAGGCGCACGATCCTTTGGGAGGCGGTTTTGGGGCTTCTCCGCGGCGAAAGGGACGATTGAACCGCTCTGCGCAGGACATTCTGGGTCCGGATGGTCCGATCGCCCAGAAACTGGGGCCCTCCTTTGAGCCGCGGCCGGAGCAGGCTCTGATGGCTGCCGCCGTTGTACGGGCGATGGAGGCCAAGTCCCACCTGTTTGTAGAGGCAGGCACGGGAGTTGGCAAGTCGTTTGCCTATCTGGTCCCGGCGGTGCTAAGGTGCTTGCGGGGCGAGGTTGTAGTCATTGCGACGAACACAATTGCGCTCCAGGAACAGTTGGTCCACAAGGACATCCCGCTGGTTCGGGCGGCCCTTGAGGAGGCCGGGGTGATCCCCAAGCCAGCGCCGAAGGAGGACTCGGAACCCAATCACCACGAGGCTGAGTTTCCTGGTATCGAGGCCTTCGAATCAGAAGGGTCTGAGGAGGCGCTCCGGGCGAACAGGGGCGAGCCGACCGTTGAGGCGCCGTTCTTCAAACCAGTCCTCGTGAAGGGTCGCGGAAACTACGTGAGCATCCGCCGGCTTCAGATGGCCTCGGAGCGGCAGGTGCGGCTTTTCGGTGACCCGGCCGCGCTCAAGTCCCTGCACGTGATCGAAGATTGGGCCAAGGAAACGATCGACGGCACGCTCTCATCGCTCCCCGCTTTGGAACGCATGGGAATCTGGGACAAGGTGCAGTCTGATTCCGGCAACTGCATGGGCCGCAAGTGTGGACAGTACAAGAAGTGCTTCTACCAGCAGGCCCGGCGCGAGATGGAAAGCGCGAATCTCCTGGTGTGCAATCACGCCTTGTTCTTCTCTGATCTAGCCCTGCGCCAGGAGGATGTCGGGTTTCTGCCCGAGTATCAGCATGTGATCCTAGATGAGGCTCACGGCGTTGAAGATGTCGCGGCCGATCACTTCGGCATTTCGCTGTCTGAGGGCCGCGTGATGCACCTGCTCACGACGCTCTATCAATCCCGCAGCGCCCGGGGCTACTTGCCGCAGCTTCAAGTTCTGACGGGCGATGAGAAGCTTGTGGATCGGGCCGTTCGGCTCGTCCTGGCGTGCGACAACGGCTGCCGCGACTTCTTTGACGCATTGATGAAGGTCCAGCGAGAGTCCCGCGGCTCGAGAGTTCGTCAACCGGGCGCCGTCCCCAACTCGCTGACCCCGGCAATGCGTGAACTATCCCTCTGCCTCAAGAACATCCGCGAGAGCATAAAGAACGAGCCGGACCGTTACGAGCTGAACTCATACTCGATGCGGGCCGCGGAGATCGCCGACGAAGCTGAGGCGCTGGTCAACCAGAGCCTGCCCGGGTGTGCGTATTGGATCGAAGTGGGGGGGGAGGACGGCGAGACGCTGCGGGGTGGCAAGATCCGGAGGATCACCTTTGCTTGCTCTCCCATCGAGGTCGGCCCGATTCTCAAAGAGAAGCTGTTCAATGGCAAGGCGAGCGTGGTGTTGACGAGCGCGACCCTGACGGTCGCGGGCGGCAGATCCGATGAAGCCACGACGAAGGGTTTTGCACACATCCAGTCGCGATTGGGATGTGAGGCGGCGGACACGCTGCAACTGGGCAGCCCGTTTGATCACGCGGCACAGATGGAGCTGCACATTGACCGGTCGATGCCGCGCCCGGAGGGCGGCAAGAAGGCGCCTGTGGCGCCTTCGGTGGATGAGTTCGATCAGCGGCCACCTGACGAACGCACTCCGCCGCGCCACTTCGGTTCTCCTTCAGTTCGCTCCTCGGCCTCCTCCTACAACGAACACCTCGCCTCGCGCATTCTGTCCCATATCGACGCCACCGACGGCGGAGCGTTCGTTCTTTTCACGAGCTTTGCGACGCTGAACGCGATAGCCAATGCCCTGGGGCCCGAACTCGAATCTCGCGATATGCCCATGCTCGTTCACGGACGGGACGGACCCCGCATGCAGATTTTGGAGCGATTCCGTCAGAACGACCGTTCGGTGCTGCTCGGCGCCGCCTCGTTCTGGCAGGGTGTCGATGTCCGTGGCCGCGGCCTGCGAAACGTGATCATCACGCGGTTGCCGTTCGATCCGCCGGACCGTCCGCTCACCGAAGCCCGGCTTGAAAAGATCACCGAACGCGGCGGCGACCCATTCAAGGAGGAATCACTCCCGCGCGCGGTCATCAAGTTCAAGCAAGGCTTTGGCAGGTTGATCCGCTCCAAAACCGACACGGGACGAGTAGTGGTGCTGGACCCCAGAATTGTGACAACCGGATACGGAAGGCGGTTTCTCGATGCCTTGCCGGCAGGGGTAAAAGTGTTGGAGGATTGAGCCCATCGTGTGGCCAACGAACCGACGGGCATTCGGCCCGCACCCGATGAGTGAAAGTCTCTAGAACTCGATCCTAACTAAACACAAACACACGCGCCTTTGAGTGGCCTCGAGTCTACCCTTGCCCCTGTTTCAAAAAGGAGACCCCCTCGCATGCTCGGACGCATCTTCAAGGCCTATGACATCCGCGGCACCTACCCGGACCTTCTCAACGAGCAAATGGCTTGGCAGATCGGCTACGGCGCCAGCAAGTTCCTCCGCGATGAGGCGGAGGCCGCGGGCGAAACGACCCCGATGATGCGGAACATCGTCGTCGGACGCGACATGCGGAAAAGCTCCCCATCTTTGTGTGGGCAAGTAATTAAGGGCATTACCGACCAAGGTGGCGACGTCATCGACGTCGGCATGGTGGACACATCGTTCATCTACTTCGCGGTCAACCACCTGGACTGTGCCGGTGGCGTCATGACCACCGCCAGCCACAACCCACCCCAATACAACGGCTTCAAGATCAGTAAGCGCAAGGCCAAGCCGGTCGGCGAGGCCACGGGTCTTGCCGAGATCCGCAAGCGGGCCGCGATGGTGGACAAGGCAACCCTCCAGCCCGCCCACGGGCGCGTCGAACAACGCGACCTCTGGGAAGACTACAAGGAGCACGTCCGCGCGTTCCTTGATCTTGGCGGTCAGAAACTCAAGATCGTTATCGACGCCAGCAACGGCATGGCCGGAACGATGATCCCCAAGCTCTTTGGCAAGAAGGGTGCGGATGTCCCCGGCCTCACTATCGTCGAACTCAACTTCGACAACAGCAAGGGTGAGTTCGTCCACGAGCCCAACCCGCTGGTCGCGGCCAATCTCGCCCAGTTGCAGGCCGCCGTCGTGAAGGAAAAGGCGGCCCTCGGCCTCTGCTTCGACGGCGATGCTGATCGCTGCGTGCTGGTTGATGAGAAGGGCAAGATCGTCGGCTGCGACCATCTCACCGCCCTGCTCGCCAAGCACTTCCTCGCCAAGAACAAAGGCTCGGGCATCGCCTACGACCTTCGTTCGACCAAGGCTGTCGAAGAGGAAATCAAGGCAGCTGGCGGTGTTCCCGTCCGCGGCCGCGTCGGGCACGTCTTTATGAAGGCAGCCCTCGCCGAGAAGCACTGCGTCTTCGGCGGCGAGCTCTCCGGCCACTTCTACTTCCGTGACAACTTCAACGCCGATTCAGGCGCGATTGCCATGGCCACCGTTCTCACGGTCCTGGCTAAGTCCGGCAAGACCATGAGCGAGCTGATCAAGCCTATCGCCCGCTACGCCCAGTCCGGCGAAATCAACTTCAATATAGAGGACAAAGACGGCGCCCTGGCCAACCTGAAGAAGGCCTACGGCCCCGGTTCCGCGGCCAACGGCACCACGGATGAGCTCGACGGCGTCACGATTGACTGCTTTAAGAGCCAGGGCTGGTGGTGTAATGTTCGAAAGAGCAACACCGAGCCCCTGCTGCGGCTCAATCTAGAGGCCAAAGATCAAAAGACCCTCGATCGCATGCTCGCCAGCATCTCACCGATGTTGGGGCATAAGGTCGATCATTGAAAAGCGATGAAGTGACCCAGTGACGGAGTGAAGGAGTGGAAGAAGGCTCGGAGATGTCGAGGCGTTCTTCCCGGGCACCAGAGCCGTCGCGTCTGGTTCTTTGCATTTCACTGCCTCACTGCGTTGCTTCGTCACTCCGTCGCTTTCGCCGCCACCCATGAACCTCAACCAGTTTTTCGAACACTGGCACATCGTCGAGAACCCTTTCCGGGGTGAGGAAGCCCGCCACGACACGGTGTTCGCCCGGGTTGGATTCTCAGCGGGGCAGAAACTGCCCGTTGACGGGGTGTCCGGTCCGGTGGTCGCACGCCTGGCCGAGCCGTCGGCTCAAGCCGCGCCCCATATCACGCTCCATTCCGACTTTGAAAAAATCCTCGGCGACCTGGCCAAGCCGTCGACTTCCATCGTCTTTGGCGAAAAGGGCAGCGGCAAGACCGCGATCCGCCTCCAGATCGACGACCGCGTTGCCGCGCACAACGCGACTCGCCCCGCATCCAAAATCCTCCTGGTCCCCTACGACGAGCTCAACGCGATCCTCGACCGTCAGCACCGGCGCATCGGCGGCAAGACCCCCCTGGAGTCATTCCAGAAGTTTCGCCTCGTAGACCACATCGACGCGATTCTCGCCCTCACTGTGCCGCGGCTTGTGGACGCCTTGGTCTCCAGCACCCGGGTTGACGCCAACGCCGCCAAAGACACCGCGATGGACCTCGGCGCCGAGCCCCGCAAGACGGCCCGCAAGCTCGACGGCGCAGGCCGGCGTGACCTCCTCCTGCTACAAGCCGTCTACGACCGGGCTGACGCGGCCGACCTGCGGACAACCAAGCTCCGCCGCATCCTCCGCGTCAACCTCCCGACCGCCGTGGTGCTCTGGCGGCTTTTGGCGTACCTGGGCTGGTTGCCCGCTGCCATGCTCATGTTCTGGTCCCTCACCACCGACGGGTTCAAGGTCTACTCCACTGCGGGCTACGCCTTCTTCGTGCTCGCCGCCCTCTGGATCATCGTCCTGGCCAAGGTGCTGGGTTGGGACAACCTCGCCATGGTTGGTGTCGCCCGCCGAGCCCGCCGCCAACTCCGCGTCCTGGGCCGCAGCGACGTCTCCCTCGTCAGGTCTTTGAGGCAGCTCGACCCCGTCCTCCGCGATGTCGCGCACTTGCCGCAGACCGACTCCGACGAAACCCGCTACGCCATGCTCGACCGCCTCCGGCGCACGCTGCGAGCGTTCGGCTTCGCCGGCATGATCGTCGTCATCGACCGCGTCGATGAGCCCACGCTCATCAGCGGCGACCCCGACCGCATGCGGGCCGTCATCTGGCCGCTCTTCAACAACAAGTTCCTTCAGCAGGAGGGGCTGGGTGTCAAGATGCTCCTACCCATCGAACTCCGCCACGCCCTCTTCAAAGAGTCCAGTGCGTTCTTCCAGGAAGCGCGCCTCGACAAGCAGAGTCTCGTCGAACGCCTCAACTGGACGGGCGCCATGCTCTACGACCTCTGCGATTCACGCCTCAAAGCTTGCTACGCTGCTCCAGCCGTGCCACGAGTTTCCGGCTCTGCGGATACCCGTGCAGAGACTCCCGACTCCCCAGAGGTGGCACCCCAGCCCGTCCCCCCCGACAACTCCTCCATCTCCCTCCTCGATCTCTTCGCCGAAGATGTCACCGCCCGCGACGTTGTGGATGCCCTCGACCAGATGCACCAGCCCCGCGACGCCTTCAAGTTCCTCTACGCCTGCATCAGCGAGCACTGCTCCAACGTCACCGCAGAGCAAGGCCAGTGGCGCATTCCCAAACTCGTGCTCGACTCAATCCGCAAGCAGCAAAGCGAGCGCGTCCAGCAGCTCTATCGCGGCATCAGGCCGGCCTGACCCTCCGAAACCGGCAGATTCCATCGCCCAATCAATCAGGCGAGTGAACGCATGGATGACGCCGCCGACTTCAAAGAACTCGAGAAACTCAGAACCCTTTGCGCCGCAGACGCTCCTCAACCAGAAATCGGCGCACAGACCGACGCGGTCCGGCTCGAGCTGGAACATCGCCGGTACAAATGGACCTACGTGGCCAAGCACGCAGCGATCGGCATGTCGATAGAGTTCAAGAACGAGCCTTCCCAGAGGGTCCCAAGCTTCTTCTCGCTCCCGCGATACTACCTTGCCGGGCTGTTCGTCGCGGCCGGGGCCGTAACGTACTTTGCCCTGTCCCCGATTGGGGGAGTGGCCATTGGGGTTCTGGGCTTTGCGGTTGTCGTCGCGTCGCAGTTCTACGCCAACAGCGTCCGTGCCAATCTGCTCAGCTCAAACACCTGTCTGAAATGCGGTTACGACCTCAAGCCACTTCCTCCAGCCATCGACACCGCGGCCATTGACGGTCTGAGTGTCGGCCCTCTTCAATGCCCTGAATGCGGTCGGAAATGGCCCACGATCCCCATGCCCGACGGTTCCGCGTAGGGCGACGTACACTCCGCTCACGCCGCCTTCCGCACCACTTCCCCAACCGGCTGCATCCTCCGCCGATGCTCATCAAACTGCTCCGCCGTCCGCAGAAACGACGCCACCACCGCCGGGTCAAACTGATCCCCCGATCCCTTCAGAATCGTCGTTACCGCCTCCCTGTGGCTCATCGCGGCCTTGTAGACCCGCTCTGACGTCAATGCGTCGTACACATCCGCCAACGACACGATTCTCGCCGCCAGCGGAATGTGCTCTCCTTTGAATCCGTACGGATACCCCGTGCCATCCCAACGTTCGTGGTGCGACAAGGCGACCTGGATCCCCATGTTCACCAGTTCGCTGTCCCCTAGCCGCTGGCGGATCGCCAACAGTGTGTCGGCTCCGATGATCGGGTGCCGCTCGATGATCTCCCGCTCGGCCGCGTTCAGCTTCCCCGGCTTGAGCAGAACCGTGTCCGGGACGCCCACCTTTCCGATGTCGTGCAGCGATGCGGCCAGCTTCAGATTGGCGATCCAGGCTTCGTCGATCTCCGGCCGTTCCAACATCAGTTCGCGCGCCAAGAGCTCCGAATACGTACAGATTCTTTCCAAGTGCTGTCCGGTATCGGTGTCCCGGTAGTCCGCCAGCTTCGCCAGCCCGAAGATCAACGCGTGTCGCGCCGTCAGGTTTTCTCCCACGCGCCGTTCCACCTCGGCCTCCAGGCCCCTGTTGATCGACTCCAACGTGCCGTCGTGCTTGCGGATGAGCACCACCGAGATGCCGCCTGTCAACGACAACAGCGCCAACGCCAGGCCGCCCGCCCGGACCATCGCGCCCGACGTCGCCGCTTCGCGGAGCGCCAGGAGCCCCGACTCCGGCTGCTGCACCAGCAGCCTCGCCTTCATGCCCGGAAGGTAACGTGCCGCGATGTAGTGCGTCCCGTTCCTTAGGAACGAAGCCCGCCCCGCGATCACTTCCTTCCGGTCCGACTCGCCGAGCCTGACCACCTTTCCACCGGAAGCAACCTCCATTCCATGCAGGTCCGTGCCGCAAAGGGTCGGGCGTTCCCGAAGGTCCGGGTGGCAGATGATCCGGTCTGCCTCATCCAGCAGACACACAAACGCGCCCGCGGGAAGGCTCAGATGCTCAATCATGGTCTGTGCCCGCTCGCAAGCCACAGAGCCGCACGTCGCCGGACCAAGATCCAATGCTTCCAGCGTCTCCGCCAGGCCCTCGGCGGTCTCAACGTTGTGCGCCAGGATCTTGTCCGACATGCTCATCGCCAGGCGGTGCCGCAGGTCCGAAAACACCACGAGCAGTCCGAGCCCCAGCACCACCGCCTGAAGCGTCAAGGTCCAGGCAATCAAAGCCCCGCGGCGGCGAACACGCGTCAACCGCAGGAGACCTCGAAGTAACTTCAGAAACGTGGGCATCGATGCTGCATCGGCGGTTTCCGCCCTGTTCTCACCGCAACCGGTAGCCATCGGTTCGCGCCCCAGCACAAAGTCCGCACACGCCGCCTAACCGGCGACTACGAACACACCGGCCGATAAAGTCGCTACCGGCGAGTGGTCCTACCACACCAAGGTCTTTGCCCCAAGCGATATCGCGCCACGTGTAGACTTCCTCAATGTTCAGGTGGCCCCGTCGCAAGTCACACACTCAGGTTGTCATCGATCTTTGGAGCTCCAAGGACTCCGCGGCCCTGGACTACTACGACAAAGCCGAATCCGACGCCTGGTTGGATCGCTTCTGGCAGCCGGGCTCGCCCTTCCTCGCCAAGTTTCAGCTCCTGGATCTGACCTCAGTCCTGGACCTGGCGTGCGGCAAGGGTCGGCACGCCGCACAGTTCATAGATCGTGCCGGCCGTCTCGTGCTGTTTGATACCTCGCCCATCGCGATGGATGCCTGCAAAGCGCGGTTTGCCGGCCGCGCGAATGTTGACTTCATCCTCAGCCCGTCCGGGCGCGATCTCGCCCCGATTCGGAGCGAATCCCTCACGTCCGTACTTTCCTATGACGCGATGGTTCACTTTGAAGCGGATTGTGTTTTCGGGTACTTACTCGAGATTCACCGTGTTCTGCAGTCGGGCGGCCGGGCCTTGCTGCATCATTCGGCATATGCCAAGCACCCGCGGGGCGATCTTCGTGCCAATCCGGGCTGGCGTGCGTAGATGTCTGAGCCGGCGTTTCGGACCGCGGCTCAGAGTTCCGGACTTCGCATCGAATCCCTCGACACCTTTCCATGGCTTGACACCGAGATCACCGATGCGCTCACCATGTTGATCAAGCCCTGATCACACCCGCTCGACCCGCGCGTATTCCAGCACCAGCGTCTTCACACCGACATCCTTGAACTGGATCGTGGCCCGGGCGTTCAGTCCAGTCGTCACACTCAGTACCTTGCCGACACCAAACCTTGGATGCCGCACCATCGTCCCCACTGGGAACTCCGGATTCCCACCGCCGGATCGCGAGGAAGCTCGTGGCGCTCCATCGTCGCCGAACTCGCCGCGTTCCTTCGTCCAGCTCTCATCCAGTCCACCCAGCACATCGGCCTGATCTGAAAACAGCACATGCTCCTTGCCGAGTTCCGCAAGGAACCGGCTCGGAATCGTTCTTTCACTCAGTCCACGCATGCTGCGGTACTTCGCGCTGGTGATCAGCAGCCGTCGCATCGCTCGCGTAACGCCGACAAAGCAAAGCCGCCGTTCTTCCTCGAGCGCGGCCTCGGACTCCCGTGCCCGCATGTGCGGCAGCATCCCCTCTTCAAGCCCGATCATCGCCACCGCCGGGAACTCCAGCCCCTTGGCCGCGTGCAAGGTCATAAGCGTGACCGCACCCTGCGACGGGTCCACCGCGTCCGCATCCGCAACGAGCGAGACGGACTCCAAGTACCCGCGCAGCAACGACAGCAGTGGGGGAGCGGCCGTGGCCGCGCTCGCCGCGGGCACTCCTACCGCAGGATCACCGGCCGGGTCATATTCCAGTTCAAACTCGTGCGCCGACGAGATCAACTCGTTCAGGTTGTCCGGCCGCTCCAGGTCCGACTCGCTCTTGCCGGTCTTGGCCTGGTCCACGTACATTTTCTCAAGGCCCGATTCCTTGATGATTCGCTCCACCAACCCCGAGAGCGTTTCGCTCACACCCGTACCCATGAACGACCCGTGTCCCGTCCAGCTATCGATCATCTCGACAAACTTGCTCATCGCGTTCTTGGCCCGCGGCGTCAAATCAATCCTCTCGCACCGGCGCAATGCCTCCAGCATTGTCAGACTGTGCTGCGCCGCGTACACCTCGACCACCTTGATGCTCGAATCCCCAATCCCGCGCGTAGGCGTGTTGATGATCCGCCCCAGCGACACATCATCCGCCGGGTTCGCCACCAGCCGCAAGTACGCCAAACCCGTCTTCACTTCCTCGCGCTCATAGAACGCTGTGCCGCGAGCGATCACATACGGAATCCCCGCCCCCCTCAGCGCATCTTCCATCACGCGGCTCAGCGCATTGGTTCGGTAGAACACCGCCATATCCCGCCACGCCAGTCCCTTCCCTGTCTCGCTGTCTCGCTGTGTCGCTGTGTCGCTCCCCGCCTCATGCTGCCCCTTGAACCAATCCATCACCATCTTCGCCTCGTGCTGCTCATCGCGGCACAGCGTCACCTCAACCTTCGATCCCCCCGGCTTCCGCGTGAACAAATCCTTGTGCTTCCTCTTCTGGTTGTTCCGAATCAGTGTGTCCGCCACGGCCAGGATCGGTGCCGTAGATCGGAAGTTCTCTCCCAGCGTGATCACCGCCGCGGTCGGGTACTGCTTCTCAAAGTCCAGGATGTTCGAGATGTCCGCGCCGCGCCATGCGTAAATCGACTGGTCCGGATCCCCGACCACGCAGATGTTTGGCCCCATCTTGCTGCCGCGCTCCGCGCCTGTCCCCGCGATCATCGCCGCGATGACAAACTGCGCCCGGTTCGTGTCCTGATATTCATCCACGGACAAGTACTGCCAACGCCGCTGGCATTCCTCCCGCACCGTCGCGTTGTCTTTCAGAATCTTCGCCGTCAACAGCAGGAGATCATCAAAGTCCACCGCATTCGACGCCCGCAGCGCCCGCTCATAGTTGGTGTACGCCTTGGCGATTGTTTTGGCATAAAAGTCCGTCGCATCCGCTGCGTACGCCGCAGCATCCATCAGGTCGTTCTTCGCCGTACTGATCGCCCCCAACACCGACCGCGGCGGCCAGTTCGTGCTCGATAAACTCAAGCCCGCCAGCACCTTCTTCATCAGGGCGTTCTGGTCGGCCATGTCGTAAATCGAAAAATCCGGCTTCAGCCCCGCCGCCTCGGCGTACCGCCTGAGCAGCCGCGCACATAGCGAGTGAAACGTCGTCACCGTCAGCCCGCGTGTCGCCCGGCCCTCTCCCAGCACCACCGCCACCCGCTCCCGCATCTCCGCCGCGGCCTTGTTCGTAAACGTCACCGCCAGGATCGACCAAGGCGGTATCCCCGCCCGCACCAAAAACCCTATCCGTCGAGTCAAAGTCCGAGTCTTCCCCGACCCCGCCGCGGCCAGGATCAGCAGCGGCCCCTCCGTGTGCTTCACCGCCGCCTGCTGAGGCGCAGTAAGCCCCGCCAAGAGCGGATCCACCTCGGCACCACCAGCATCAGATTGAACGTCTCTCTCTTCCATGAGCGGCATGGCCAAGCCTATGCAGGGTCGTCCGTTCTGCCCCGCGCGTGAGCCAGAGAAGTGCCAAGTCCCGAGTCCCAAGTCCCGACCCTACTCGGGACTCGGCACTTGGCACTCTGTTGTTCCCGTCAGTCCCCCCGCGGCTGCCCCGGCACATACGGCGCATCCGCCGCCCGTGTGATCAGGGCCACGTTGTCCGGCAGATGCTCCGCCACACCCGCGACCACATCGCCCGTCACTTTCCGCGAGAACACCGACCGCCGCGACTTACCCATGATCAGCGTGTCGCATCCGTAGGTCACCGTGTAGTCCAAAATCTCCCCGGGAATGTCCGTGCTCGTCACATACACCGGTACAAACGGCACCCCGGCCTGCTGAGCGAGCATCGCTGTCGTGCCCAACGCCTCCTGCGCCATCGGGTCATCCTCAATTTTGGGGATTGCCCCGGGCTGCACGTCAATCAGCCGCAATGTACGCACGTAGATCGCAAACAGCGCCGCTCCACGCCGTTTGGCCAAGTCCACCGCAAACTCCGACTGATACCGCCCTCTGGCCGCCAGCATGATCCGCGGCCTGCTGGGGTCCAGCGTCACGGTCGCCTTCCGCACCTCCGCCAGCCAACCCTCCGCCGGAGTGGGCAGCCGCGGCGCCTCCGCCCGAACCTTCGCCCGAGTTCCAACCGCGTACCGCATGACCAGCACGACCGCGATGATCGACCCCGCAAAGATCGTCGCGTTGGGCTTGGCGATCACGATCGTCGCTTCCACGACCGTCATCAATCCGCCCAGCGACCACAGCCCGATCCGCTCCCACTTGGCGATTTCCAGGGCCTTGTTGGCCGCGCAGCTCATCACGTTAATCGCGATGGCACCCACCACGCCGATGGCGTAAAGCTCCCCAAGCATCTTCGCATCACTGCCAATCAGAACCAGCACCCCCATGGGCAGTGCGCAAGCGACAATCAGCCCCACCCAAGGGACACCCGAATAGTTCAGCTTACTGAACGGGCGCGGCATCTCCTTGTCGTGGGCCATCGAATACAGCACCGAGACTTTCGCCATCACCGCCGTATTCACCGCCGAGAGCAGCAGCAGCCCGAAAACGATTCCTATGACCAGCCCGAAAGTCTTTCCCGCGGCCGGCCCCATCGCGTTCTTGCCCGCCTCCGTCGCCAACAACTTCACGGCCGTGTCGCGATACTGACGCACCTCTTCGGGAACTTCCTCGGGAGCGTACTTGACCCCTTCGCCACCAGGTCCCAGCGTGTTGTGTCCCTGCTCGTACACCACGTAGTCCGGCGTGTGCTGATCCTGCAGCCGCGGCATCGCGTTGAGGGCTACTCCGAATACCAGATTCAGCGCGACCACCTCTATCAGCACCGGCCAGATGGTTCGTTTGGCTGTCTTGGCCACAGGCGTCCGCATAAGACCGGTCATGTTGGCCACGGCCTCAACGCCAGAGAGCGCCAGCACGATCCGCACCAGCGACTCCCAACGAGCCCAGGGCGATGAGACTCCCTCCACCGTCGCCTTGACCGTCCCAAGCCCCTTGGTCAGGTACGGCAGGCACAGCAGCCCGATCACCGCAGATGCGATGATCGCCACTACCGCAATCGCCAACGCAAACCGGCCCGCGCTCCTCGCCCCCAGCCAGTTGATCACCCCAATGAGCAAAATCGTCACGCAACACAAGGGCACGACGACCGGCCCGGGCACCCCGAAGTAGTGGAATCCTTCCACTGCCGACAACGCCGCGGTGACGATGTAATCACACAAAAGCAGCGTCGCCCCGACAACCGACAGGGTCGGGCTCAACTGCCTGGCCGCGGCGTACACGCCACCGCCCTCAGGGAAGCACCGGCAAATCACCGTGTACGCCCAAGCCACCGCCGCCATCACCAGCGACATGACCGCCAGGTAACCGACCGAAGCGTGCCCCGTGTAATAGAAAGCCAAGCCGAGCACATACAGCCGGCTGGTCCCCCAGTCCCCAAAGAGCAGGGGTCCGGCGTGGTACCAGTGAAGGTTGCGGGGTCGGCTCTGGGCTACAAGCATGGGTTCAGCGGCCCGCGATTCCACCGGACAGGTTCGGCCCCTGAGGCCGCCCCCACCCGTTCGCACCAGCGAGGCCGAGGCCTGCGCAGAGCAGCAGTATATGAGTCCGCTATCGCGATCAGCGCCAGCCTGTCAATTGCGTTCGGTCTGCGTTAGCTCGGGTGGCGTCATGTCCCCTGCTTGGGTTTCCGCGTGCTGGGCTGAATTTGCGTCGGAGTAGGCAAATCAGGCGTATCCGGCACGTTATTTTCTGGCGGTGTGTAGTCCTGGATGTCCGACCGCAGCCGCTCGGCTTTCGCGTCGATTGCGGGGTCCACTTCATCCGACCCGGTATGCAGCACCCTCCACGCGATGGCCCCTCCAAGCGCAACAGCCAACGCCACCAGCGTCAGCCGTTTTGCCCGGGTGCGGAACAGGGTCATGCCGCCTCCAGCAACCTATTTGATATCGCGCCCGCGGATTCCATTCCGGGTGAACCAGAAGTACGCTGGTTTGTTGAATGTCCAGTAGAAGCCCTGCTGCGAACCATATTCATACTCGCCGCCTGTCATCAGCGCATCGCCGTAGTCGAAGTTTCCCGAGGGCCCGTAGATCTGTCCGGTCGTCGGGTTTGTGGCGCTGTCATTGGTGATGTCGGCCATCCGCATCCGTTTGGCACTCCCATCGGGGAATGCCGCCAACGGTTTGGCCGAAACCTCGTTCCACATCGGCTGCTTTGGATTGTCGTATTCCTTGCCCTCAAACAGAATCACCTTCTTGTCCGGCCAGCTGATATCCGACAGTTTCTGACGCTTGATGAAGAAGCGCCCTGTCGGGTCGTTGATGCGGTTCGGACCAGCAAATCGCTCCGGAGCCTCCCAAAACACAGGCGGATACCAGTACGAACTGGGGAAAATCCAAGTGAAGTCGAACGACCCGGACCCGTTTCCCGCGCCCGTGGCCAGCCAGTTCTGCAGCGCCTTGTCGTTGGGTGCGTAGTTGGACTTGTAACGCGACGTCGTGTCCTTGTCCGCATAAAACGTGTGCGCAACCCAGTGGCATCCATAAAGATCAGATTGAGAACCGTTGTACCACCAAGCCCACACGCAGTTCCCGCTTCCCGGGGGTGGAGGATCCACCCAGATGCGCGGGATGTTCGCAAAGTTGTTCGGCCCTCCGCACTTGGGTGTCGGCGTGAACGGATTGATGAGTTGGTCCTTGTTGTCCTGCCCGTAAACGTACTGAATCGTCACGTTCGATCGCAGGTTCGACAGGCTCGCTGCCCGCTGGCCTGCGCGGCGTGCCTCCGCCAAGCTCGGCAACAGAATCCCGATCAGGAGCGCGATGATCGCGATGACCACCAAAAGCTCAATCAGCGTGAATCCGCGGCGGAGATTCATGACTCGCTCCATTGGACTGTCGATTCCCAACCCGATGGGCATCCCGGGAATCCGGGGCCAAGGCCGCAACTCAGCAGCCAGCTTCCAAAGAGTAGACAACCTCGAAGCCCCTCCGTCAAGGTCATGTGAAGGCCCAACTGCAGCAATCCTGACCACGCGTGGCCACCTCGTCCCAGAACCGCCCAACCCCCGCATCCGTAATACCGATAGGAAAGTCTGATACCCTCCGCGGCTGGCGAACTGCCCATTCCTTGAACCTCCCAGTGGGCCCATCCGCCCTTCTGGGGTACATTGACAGGGGTAGGACCGGCCCTTAGCGTTGCCGACCCTTAAGGACAGGGTTGCTAGGAAGGCGGAGGGTGGGGGTGCAGCAGGACGATGACCAATACGCCCCGAGATTCCGATCTGACCGAAACTTCCCCGCTCTCCCGGGCTGAGGACACTCAGGCTGTCCCTCCGCCCAGTGGCGAGAGCAGGATGCCTATGGCTCCGACCCCGGCCGTGCCCGCCCCGACCCTTCAGGCCGCCGAGGAGGCCCTTCAGGAAGCCGCCAAGGGCGGAACCAACATCGACACCCTCGTCGCCCGCTTGGTTGTAGACAACGGCCTGGCCATGCCCGAGGAGGTCCAGCACTGCCTCGAAAAGGCCCGCTCCCTTCGCGATGAGAACAGCCAAGCTTCTTTGGTTCAACTCCTGGTAGACAACGAATACGTCACCCGCCGTCAGGTCGCCCGGCTCAAGCAGATCATCGATGCCGAACGCAGCGGCCAAAAGATCCCCGGCTACAAGGTCATGGGCAAACTCGGCGCCGGAGCCATGGCCACCGTCTTTAAGGCCAAGCAGCTTTCGCTGGACCGAATCGTGGCGATCAAGGTCCTCCCCCGCAAGTTCTCCAGCAACGCCCAGTTCATCGAGCGTTTCTACGCCGAAGGCCGCGCGGCCGCCCAACTCAACCACCCCAACATCGTCCAGGCCTTCGACGTCGGCAAGGCCGGCGACTACCACTACTTCGTGATGGAGTTCGTCGACGGCCGCACGGTCTTCGACGACATCGTCAAGCACAAGCGCTTCACCGAAAACGAAGCGATCGATATCGCGATCCAGACCACCGAGGCCCTTCTCCACGCCCACGACCGCGGCCTGATCCACCGCGACGTCAAGCCCAAGAACATCATGATCAACCAGGACGGCGTGGCCAAACTCGCCGACATGGGCCTGGCTCGCGCCATCTCCGATAAGGAAGCCGCCGAGGCCGAGGCCGGCAAAGCCTTCGGCACTCCATACTACATCTCCCCGGAGCAGATCCGCGGCGAAAAGGTCATCGGCCCACCATCCGACATTTACAGCCTCGGGGCCACCCTCTACCACATGGTCACCGGCAACGTCCCCTTCGACGGCAAGAACCCCTCGGCCGTCATGCACAAGCATCTCAAGGCCGAACTGGTCCCGCCCGACCATGTCAACCCCAAGCTCTCCGGCGGCATCTCCGAAGTCATCGAAATGATGATGAACAAGGAGCCCCGCAAGCGCTACCAGAACTGCAAGGACCTCCTTGTGGATCTGCGGGCCCTTCGCAAGGGCGAAAAGCCCCCGATAGCCCACAAGGAAGTTTTCGAGACAGACCTAGCCACCATCGTCGCCGCCGAGGCCGCGGCACCGACCGAACTCGTCACCGATGCCAGCAAAGGTGAACGCCCGCTGGTTCGCGAGCCGCTGGTGATCGCCCTGATCGTGGTCGCGGCAAGCAGCATCGTCATCAACGTCATTCAGGCGTTGATGCGCAGCTCGTAACGCGGCATCGCCGAGTTGACCGTTACTTGGTTTTCGTGGCCGCGGGCTCGAGCTTCAGCTCTCTTGCCAGATCCGCCCGCTCCTTGGCCGGAAGCTCTTCCAGCAGTGAACGCACCACAGCCTCGCGCTGCTTGGCATCCAACTTTGACCAACTCGTCTTCTTCCCATCCGAGTGCTTCGAGCTGTCGGAGTTGTTCTGTTTGGACTTTTGCGAATCGTTGTGCTTGTCAGTCTTGTGATCCGAGTGCTTGTCGCTCTTGGAGTCGTGCTTCGAATCGGACTTGTGCTGGCTCTGCGAGCTGTGGCTGGATTCGCTCGAGGTTTCTGAACTCGTCGAGGTCTGCGACTTCCCATCCGGCGACGTCGTCGTCGAAGAGTGCTTCTCGTGGAACCGCTTGGTCGCCGTGTTCTTCAGTGCCTTGTCAAGCGCCTGCGCCTGGTCTTTGTTGAACCCCGCCAGCACCTTCTTGATCGCCGCCTCCCGGTCCGGAATCTTCACATCCCCAGACTGGTTCATCCCCTTCTTCAGGAACTCGCGAACCTCCTGCTCAAACGCGGCCTGTTGCTTCTTCACATCCGCGGCCTGCGTCGCCGACAGGCGGAGAGCCTCGGGAGCCTTCTCGCCGAGAGTCTGCGAAATCAGGTCTGTGACCACCAGGTGCGGCAACGCGGCCCGCTCAACTTCAACTTGGGCGGCATCCTGCCGAGCCCAGGCGGTGGAAGCCAGGCCGCCGCCCCCGACCACAGCAGCGATGAGCACCAACGAACGGCAGAGCCTTTGATCCATGGGATCCCCTTTGCGTTGTCCGCTACCTACCAGACGAACAACCCGTCCCCATCCGTCACAATTGTTCAGGATCAAACCGTCCGAATATCCCTATTCGTCGTCATCGTCATCCGCATCCTGGATGTGCTTGTTCTCCCCAAAGATCGCCGACCCCACCCGTACCAGGTTGGCCCCCTCCGCGATCGCGACCTCGAAGTCCCCTGACATCCCCATCGACAGGATGTTGAACCGCCCCTCACCGACCCCTGTCTTCTTCACTTCCTCAAACAGCTCGCGGCAGCGTTCAAAGGTCGCTCGCGAAGCCTCCGGGTTGTCGCTGTAGGGGGCCATGGTCATCAGCCCCCGCACCCGCACATACACCATGGTGTCGATCTGCTCAGCCAGGTGAATGGCCGCGGGCACCGGGCAGCCGAACTTGCTCTCTTCGCCCGAGCAGTTCACCTGCACCAGCACTTCCACCGGCTGCTCGCGTTTCACGGCCACCTGCTGAACCTCTTCGGCCAGCCGCAGCGAATCCACCGAGTGAACTAGCCGGCAATACTCGATCGCCTTCTTGGCCTTGTTCCGCTGCAGGTGGCCGATCATGTGCCACCGCACGGCATCTTCTTTGCCGCCCAGCAGTTCCTCGCCCTGGTCCCGATGCCGCGCGTGGGGCATCACCCGCCGGCGCGACATGTATTCCTCCACCATCGCGGCCCGCTGCAGCAGGTTCTGAACCTTGTTTTCGCCAAAGTCCCGGTGCCCCATCTGGATGAGCGACCTCACCTGCTCAGGCTCGGCAAACTTGGTAACGGCGACCAGCATGATGTCGGACGCCGACCGCCCGGCCTTCTTGGCCGCGGCCGCGATCCGCTCTTTCACGCTCTTGAAGCGCCCCTCCAGCGACTCCGCACCGGACATGATGGGCTCCTTGATGGCCATAGACCCTCCTTGGTTCGACCAGAGACTAGGATAATCACTCGCACCCCGGAAGCAACCCGGCAGGTGAAGACCCCGGAAGGATTACTGGTGTCCATATCAGCCCTCACCCCCCGTCAGATCCCCATTACCGTTGGCGAGCCAGCTCCTGATTTCACGCTCAAGGATCAACATCGAGTCGAGTGGAAACTCTCTGACGCCCTCAAAAAGGGTGATGTTGTCCTCTGCTTTTTTCCCATGGCCTTCACGAGCGTCTGCGGCACCGAAATGAAGTGCGTTAACGATGAATTGGCTCAGTGGCAGAAGCAGGGTGCCCAGGTCATCGGGATCTCTTGCGACTCCTTCGCCGCGCTGAAGGCCTGGGCCGACAAAGAGGGTTACAAGCAAACGTTCCTGGCCGACATGCACCGCGAGGTCTGCAAGGCGTACGGCTTGTATTGGAAAGATCTCAACGTCTCCAGCCGCGGCACCGTTGTCATCGGAAAATCTCCCGATGGCCAGGGCACGATTAAACAAATCCAAGCTCGCGAACCGGGCAAGGCCATGAACTGGGACCAGGTCCTTTCATGGCTGTCTGCCTCCTGAGACGTTCAAGAACGTGGACGCGGCCCCTTTCCGGCCCTCAAAACACCAGGTGCCGGGTTTTTTCACGGTTAATATGGAAAGTACACTTGACAAATAGATCGTTAAACGGTACATTTTGTAAAGCGTATTTGACTATTTTGTCCAATGGAGCTTGCCATGAACCCTGCTATCGCTCGCCGCTGGACCCGACGTCTCCCCCTCATCGCTGGGCTCGCTCTCATAGGTTCTTTCATCGCCGGCAGAGCCATTGTCGAAATTGCTTCGATCCCCCTGCCGCTCCGCATTCTGGCCGCCGTACTTCCGGGAGCCATTTTCATCATCTGGATCACCGTCTGCGTCCGCGCTGCCCGCAACGTCGCCGATGAACTCGAACGTCGCGTCCAACTGGAAGCCCTCGCCTTCGCCTTCCCCTGCGCCTTTGCCCTCTTTATGGCCTTGGGCCTGCTCGAACGCGTCATTAAGCTCCCACCCGAAGATCTGAGTTACCGCCACGTTTGGGCCATGCTCCCACTCTTCTATCTCGCGGGCCTCACTATTGCCCGGAAGCGATACGCGTGAATAACCGACTCCGCATCCTCCGTGCCGAACGCAACTGGTCCCAAGCCGAACTCGCCGACAAGCTTGGCGTCTCGCGTCAGACTATTAACTCCATTGAAACCAGTCGTTACGACCCCAGTCTCCCTTTGGCTTTTTCACTCGCGCGACTCTTCGGCTTGCGCATCGAAGATGTCTTTCAAGACGTTGATCAGCGCGGCGCCTCACAAACACCATCCCACGAAGTGTCTTGAACCGTTTCCCGCCGAGTAGGCCCCTCTACACTCTTGGATGCCTCCGAAAAACGTTCCGCTCATCCTCATCATCCGCGACGGCTGGGGCCTCAACCCCAACCCCTCTCACGACACCTTCAACGCCCCCCTCATCGCCCACAACCGCGGCCTCACACCCACCGCCGACCGTCTCGACCGCGACTGGCCCCGCACGCTCATCAAGACCTCCGGCGAGGATGTCGGCATCCCCGAAGGCACCATGGGCAACTCCGAAGTCGGCCACCAGAACATCGGTGCCGGCCGCATCGTGGACCAGGAATCTGTCGCGATCACCAAAGCCTGCCGTGCAGGTCTCGAAAAAAACTCCACCATCGCCGCGGCCATCACCAAGGCCAAGTCCGCAAACAAGTCTGTCCACCTCCTGGGGCTCGCCTCGGATGCCGGCGTCCACGGCGTGCTAACCCACCTTTACGCCTGCCTCGAAGCGTGCAAAAAACTCGGCCAAACCCGCGTCTTCCTTCATCTCTTCACCGATGGCCGCGACACCGGCCCCTTCACCGGCATCGAGTTCATACGCCAGGTCGAGGCCAAGTGCAAAGAGCTCGGCATCGGCCGCATCGCCAGCATCATGGGCCGCTACTACGCCATGGACCGCGACTACCGCTGGGAGCGCGTCCACAAGGCCTTCGCCGCCATGACCGGTCGCGACGCCGCGGCTCACGAAGTCCGCCAAGCAGCGACGGGCGCTTCAGCAGTTCAGACCTACTACGACAAGCCCACCAACAGCAGCCAGACCGGCGATGAGTTCATCATCCCGACCATGATCGGCACTCCCCAGGAGCAATGCGACTCCCGAATCACCGATGGCGACACCGTCATCTTCTACAACTACCGCGGCGACCGCCCCCGCGAAATCTCCGCCGCGTTCGTATTCCCCGATGACCAGTGGGCCAAGATCAACCCCAGCCCCGACTCCGGCAAACATGGCTTCGACCGCGGCAAAAAGCTGCAGCTCGAATACGTCATCATGACCGAATACTGGGAGGCCCTCCTGCCCCTCACCAAGGTCGCCTTCCCCCGCCCGCCCAAGATGAAGAACATCGGCGGCGAGTACCTCTCTTCTCGGGGCCTCCGCCAGTTCCGCTGCGCCGAAACCGAGAAGTACCCGCACGTCACTTTCTTCTTCAACGACTACCGCGACCCGCCCTTCCCCGGCGAGGTCCGCGAGAATCCGCAGAGCCCCAAGGTTGCCACCTACGACCTCAAGCCCGAAATGTCCGCTGCGCTCGTGCGCGACGCCGTCCTCCGCCGCCTCGCCGCAGCCGACTGCGAGGATGTCCTGATCGTGAACTTCGCCAACCCCGACATGGTCGGCCACACCGGCAACCTCGAAGCCGTCATCAAGGCCTGCACCGTGGTGGACCAATGCGTCGGCGCCATCATGGATGCCACGCTCGCGAAGAACGGCTCCCTTATCATCACCGCCGACCACGGCAACTGCGAGCAGATGTTCGACCCCATCGCCAACTCCCCGCACACCTCCCACACGGTCTACGACGTCCCGCTCTACGTCGTCGGTGCCCCCTTCAAAGGCCGCAGGCTCCGCGGCGACTTCGACGGCCAGAACTGGTTCAAACCCCAAGCCCGCGAAAACCGAGGCCGCCTCGCCGACATCCTGCCCACAGCCTTGGACATGCTCGGCATTCCCAAGCCCCCCGAAATGACCGGCACCTCGCTGCTCACTTCCTGAACGAGCCCGAAGCGCACGCGAGGATCCCGCTCTTCTGGCATCGGTCACGCTTCGTGGCCGATGTTGAGTCATCCATCAGTCAAGACAGAGTTGAACCGCGCGACACGATGAGCCGGGCTTTCACTCCGGCGGAAACTGATCTTCAGGCAACTTGATGCCCGGAACATCCAGGAGGATTCTGCGGCGTGAACTCGGATTGAGGTCGACCTTTGCGTTCGGGATCACGATCTCATGACCCCAGATCTCAAAGGCATCGGTCCACGCGGCCGCAACTGCAGCATCTGGCACGATAATCACATCAAACGGGACCGCGGCGTCAAATCCTTCCGGCCACGGGACCGACCATTCCGACCACGTCGGTCCCGGAGAGTCCGCATGCGGGACGTGATGCACCCATCCGGCATTCCAACGGCGACCTTCCGAAGCCAAGAACAAGTTGCCGACGACTGCGATCGGGGAGGACCCGTATTCCATGTAGAATCTCAACTGCCGATGCTCGTCGGTGCCTTCACCCACAATGCCTCGAACATGAATGGCGCCTTCTGCCGCTTCGCTCATGGCCGAGTCGGCAATCAGCTCTACGACCGGACTGCCCGATGGCGTGACAGTCAGCAGCTGGATGCAAGACGCTGAATAGCTCCCAACTGCCCGATCATCTCCCGGCACATACACCTCTATAGCCCACGTACACGAAAGCTGGTGCGCCCCTGGTGGACTGTCGATCAATGCGTTTGCCCTCGCCCATCGGCCCCGCCAGCCCCAAATGGGCCTTTGCATTGGTTCATCTTCTGAGAACACCACGGGCTTCCCATCGAGCTCGACAGAGCGCAGTTCACACCGCATGCCAATCGACGTGTTCTCAGGAAGCACGCCCCGGTTGTCGACAAAGTAACAGTGGAGTGGCAACCAATCACCCGACGGTGTGCGCGGTCGCATTGTCGCTCCGACACCAATCGACTGTTTCACATACCGGACCGCCTGCTCCGGCGACACCACATGTGCGGTCATGCCTGATTCGATCACCGCCAGCCAGTCCATGAGCCGAGTGTGAAACTGGTTCCAATCAGCCACTGTGAGATCGCCCCCAGTGCGATTGGCCGGATCACCGGCCCATGCCTGAAAATCCAGCGCGCGATCGATCACCGCCTTGGCCGCCGATGTGGGCAGCGATCCAGCATCCAATCGCCGCGTCAACTCCCGTGCAATTGCGGTCTCGCCCATCCCATTGGGAGCGGGCATCTGAATCACCAGCATCCAAGCAGGCTTAATCGTGTTCCAATCAAACCTGGTCGCCGATCCCCACCCCGCAGCGCCCACGAGAGCCAATCCGGTTCCAATCGAAATCATGCCGACCGCGATCGGGCGCTGTCGCCTCTTCATCTGTCCTACGCGAACCGCGCCCGTCACAGACACATCCGAGCCGCACTCCGGGCACTTGGTTCCCCCCGGCAGCGTCCCACACAGATCAAACCCGCACCTGCGGCAGCACGGATGATCGCTCACCCTACGGCCCCGCAGGCCGATCAGGAGAGTCAATACTCCAAGCACGATGCCCATACCACCAAGCCAGAACATAGTGAGAGTGTCCACTGCCGAGCGGAGATCCGCAAGCCCGGCGCATCGCAATCAACTCTTCTCATCCCCTTCCGCCTCCAAATGAAACCTGTGCAAAACCCGATGCGCCACCGGCATCAACACCAGCGCTGCCGTAGACAAAAACACAATCCCCGCAAACAGCGCGTACCCCGTCGCAAACAGTTTCCCCGACACCGTCACCACGCGATCCACCGGGCCCATACCTGTCAGGATCATCGAAGCGTTCAGGACAGCATCCAGCCACGGGAGTCCCTCGGAGTAGTGGTACCCCGCGGCACCCACCAGCAGCGAGCCCGCCACCAGCATCGCAGCTACCCCCGCGTTCCGAGCCAGATGCTGGTAAAATACCTGCGGCCGCGCCATGCTTCGTTTATGAGGCATGGCGATGATATCTGCCTGCTCTCCGGCCCATGCCCAATCAGCGAATCAACTTTTCGCAACCGCACCAACCCCTATTCCTCTTCTTCTTCATCCTCTGCCGCCAGCATCCCCTCGACCCGCTTGAGTGCCGCGGCCAGTTCCGCCACTTTCTCCGATAGCGATCGCACCTCTTCCCCCAACTCTTCAACCAATCGCTCGGAGAACGCCTGGGCCTCTTCCAGCTTCTGGATTCGTTCTTCAGACGCCATGATGACGGATCCTATCGCATCGGGTACCCTGACCACCATGAGTCCAAGGCTTGCGGCAACTTCTCTGTGTTTGATCTTCGCTTCCCACGCCGCGGCCGATGATGAGCTGGGCACCTGGAAAGCGCCGGACTCCTACACGCTCAAAGTCCCGGACCCGCTGGTCCGCGTCGATGAGCCCAAGGAGTTCGGCGAAAAAGGCACCCAGTGGTGGACCGTCGGCGGCGGCCTGGCAAGCAACTTCGTCGACTCAACCGACTTCAGCATCCGCGCCGCGTGGAGCCAGTTCATCGTGAAGGATGTTGAGTTCTCCCTCGAACTCAATGCCTGGTACTTCGACCAGCCCGGCGACAACGCGGTCGGCATCAACCCCGCGTTCGTATTCCGTTGGCACTTTGTCAAGCTCGAAGGTTGGACCGCCTACGCGGATGTCGGCATTGGCCCGCTCTTCACCTCAGATGTCGTGCCTGAGGGCGGGACATCGTTCGACTTCATGCCTCGCGTCGGCGTGGGCATCACACGCGTCATTGACGATGCCGGGGACCGGCTGCAGGTCGGTGTGCGCTGGCACCACATCTCCAACGCGCGGATCGCCGGGGATGCGCACAACCCCGCCCGCGACGGCATGATGGTCTACGTGGGCGTCATGTTCCCGTTCTAGGCGGCTTGGGCCGGTAGCGGCCGGCCGTCAGGCCCGCTGACCACCACCGTGTTTCGCCCACGCTGCTTGGCCGCGTATAGAGCACGATCCGCGCTCTCCAGCCACGCAGCCGCGGTCATCATGCCAGGCACCGCAAACCCCGTCAGTCCGATCGAGGCGGTCACCGTTCGTTCAGGGTGCCGCGGCCAGACCGAGCTCACCATCGATAGACGAATGCGGTCGCACAGGTTCGCCGCATCTTCCGGGTTCGTGTCGGGCAGGATGAGCGCAAACTCCTCGCCGCCATACCGGCACGCCACATCCTCCGCGCGACACTCACGCTGGATCAGCCGCGCAACCCCTTGCAAAACCGCATCGCCCGCGGGGTGCCCGTACGTGTCGTTGACGCTCTTGAAGTGGTCAATGTCCAGCATCGCCAAGGCCAGCGGCCGCTTGTGACGGGTCGTCTTACCGACTTCCTCAGACCAGCGCCGATCAAAGTACGCACGATTCCAGAGCCCCGTGAGCCCGTCGATCTGCGCCCGCTCGGCCAGCATCTCCACCAGCCGGTGCAGCCGAAGCGCCGACCGCACCCGAACCCGTAGCTCGGTCAGATTGAAAGGCTTGGTGATGTAGTCCACAGCGCCCAGATCAAACGCCGTGACCTTGTCCTGTGCACTCGCCAGCGCCGACAGCACGATCACCGGCATGTCCATGGTGCCCGCATCACTCTTGAGCGTCCGCAGCACCTGGAACCCGTCCATGTCCGGCATGTCCAGGTCCAGCAAGATGATCGTCGGCTTCACCGACTTCACCATCGCCAGTCCTTCTACGCCGCTGGATGCCGCTCGCAGCTCCAGCTCTTCGTGCCGCAGCCGAGCCTTGAGCAGGCGATGCACATCCACCGAGTCGTCAATGACGAGCACGATCGGACGATTGGCCTCGAACTGGGTGGGGCGTTGCGTCATCGCTCGTTCAGGCTGCGGCGCGCCGGCACATATCGATCAACTGTGTGAGTTCGTTCCCGACTTGCGACAGCGCCTTGGGGTCGGCCTGCACCTGGGTTGACAGCGCCCGGAGTCGATCCTCCACCGCGCCCGCGGCCTTCCCAAGCGTCGGAAACCCATATCCCGCGCTCGCTCCGCGGAGCTGATGCGACATCCGTTTGAGCGCCTCAAAGTCGAACGCCTGCTGAGCTTTTTGGATCGAATCGATCCGCGCCGGCAGATCCTGAAGGAAGAGCTCGACAAGCTCCTTCATCTCCGGATCGCTCGCAAACTCGCTGCGTATTGGTTGCTTATCGCTGCTGGGATCTGCCATTGGGTGCCTCCCCAAGAGAGGCATCGGCCTTGGCGGGGCCGAAGTTCAGGCTGGAGGACCTTGCCGCAAGCAAAAAACGCGCACCCTCCCCGTTACACACCGGATACGGCAGTCGGATTTGAAGGGCGCGCGAATGACCCCACGGGGATTTGAACCCCGGTTTCTAGGATGAGAACCTAGCGTCCTAGACCAGGCTAGACGATGGGGCCGTTCGAAACGGCAGCCCTAGGTTATCGCCCGCAGGGGCCGGGTCAAGGATGCCTCGGCGATTGACACCCGGTAGCGCCTGGTAGACTGCTCTTTCCCGAAGTTTGAGAGGAACTCACGTGCCGCGACGACTCCCCACAGCGGTCCTCACGATCGCGGCAATGGCCGGCTCAGTTTCGGCACAGCAGTTGGCATCCACACGCCTCGCCAGCGGCCTTTCCTCACCCATCTTCGCGACGTCGCCTTCCGGTGACACCTCCCGCCTCTTCATCGTCGAGCAACACGGCAGTGGGGGAGTCGCGGCCCAGGCCCAGATCCGAATCCTCAATCTCGCCACCAACTCCATCAACCCAACTCCCTTCCTCACCATCAACCCCGTCGGCACCGGCGGCGAGCAGGGCATCCTCGGCCTGGCGTTCGATCCCAACTACGCGACCAACCGCCGCCTCTTCGTGTCCTACGTCAACGCCTCCTCCGCATCTGTCATGGTGCGCTACACCGCTTCCGTCGGAAATCCCAACATCGCGGATCCCGCCTCGGCCACCACCATCCTGACCAACCCACACCCCGGCGACGGCCACAACGGCGGCTGGATCGGCTTCGGACCCGATGGCTACCTCTACGCCTCCCTCGGCGACGGCGGCCCGTTCTACGACCCCAACGGCTACGGCCAGAACCTCACCGTCCTCTTCGGAAAGATCTTGCGCATCGATGTCAGCGGCGCCACCTACTCCATCCCATCCACCAACCCCTTCGCAACGTCTCCCACCAACCGCCGCGAGATCTGGTGCTACGGCCTGCGCAACCCCTGGCGCAACTCCTTCGACCGCCTCACCGGCGACCTCTGGATCGCGGATGTCGGCCAGGACTTCTGGGAAGAGATCAACTTCCACCCGCGCTTCTTCGACCCGCCCTACCCCGCCTTGAACTACGGCTGGCGCTGCTACGAGGGTGTCGCCGTGCAGAACACGACCATCGGCCCCGGCTCCGGCGGCGCCGCCTGCTCCACCATCTCCAACTTCACTTTCCCCATCCTCACCTACGGCCACAACCCTGACTGCTCCGTCACCGGCGGCTACGTCTACCGCGGCCGCGCCATGCCCTACCTCCGCGGCACCTACTTCTTCGGCGACTACTGCTCCGGTCGCGTTTCCACCCTCGAATACGCGGGCGGCACCGTTCAAAATCTCACCAACCGCACCGCCGAACTCGCCAACCCCGGCCTCACCATCGACCAGCTCGTTTCCTTCGCCGAAGATGCCAGCGGCGAGCTCTACATCTGCGACCAGGGCGGCGGAGAAATCTACAAAATCGTCCCCCGATGTGCCGTCAACTGCGACGGCAGCACCACCGCCCCCATCCTCACCGCCAACGACTTCCAGTGCTTCCTCAACGCATACGCCTCAGGCGACCCCTACGCCAACTGCGACGGTACGACGACCCCACCCATCCTTACCGCCAACGACTTCCAGTGCTTCCTGAACCTGTACGCGTCCGGATGCTCCTGACCGGACTTCGCTCCGGGTCACTCCACCCGCACCGTCTTCTCAGTCTCAAACCGCCGAAACCACAGCGCCACCCCCGGCGGCTCCGGCGTCCCATCCTCCTGCCACTTCAGCGCCTCCGTGAACGAAGGCAGATACGCGATCCAGTACACCACACGCACCCGCAAATCCCCCAGGCGATCGGCCCTCAGCGTCTGGGCGCACACATCGTTGTACCGCCGAAAAGTCGAAGGCCGGACCTCGTGCCCCCACAGCGTCTTGTCCAACCGACCCACCGGCGCCGAATCCTCACCAATCGTGTACCCGCCAAACATCAGCCCCAACTTCGTCCCCCACCCGTCAACATCGCGGCTCACACGCAGTTTCACCGGGATCTGCTCGCCCACCTTCACCCGGCTCGGCGCCACCAGTTCCGCCTCAAACCCTTCCACGAAGAACCGCTCCCGCAGCTCCGGAGGTATCTTCCCCTTTCCATTCATCGCCTCAAACCAGCGGCTCCCACCATTGTCGTACGGATTCATCCCGCGCCGCCGCAACACCCGCTCCGCCACCACCCACGTCCACCGCGGACTAAGCGACCGATTCAACATCTCATCCCACACCGCATAAGCGTTCGAGGGTGCCACATACAGCGACCCGACCAGCATCGGCGTCGGCAGATGCGGCGCCAAAAAGCCCATGTAAAAAATCGGATTGAGCGCAATCGACCCTAAGACCCCAATCGCAACCCCCATCCCAATCAGCCGCGGCGAGCGAACCCTTCTCCCCTTCTTCAGCCGCCCCAGCCACCCCGTCCCACACTCCGGACAGCGAATCGGAGCATCCTCCGGCTGATCAAACTTGAACTCGTACTCGCACTGTGGACAGTGCATGGAGTCCCCCATCCGCCGCGCAAACCCCAGCCCCGCGAGCATGAACCCGAACATTAACGGCAGCATCGCCACGTAGCTCTGCGTCGCGGATTCCAGAGCGGTTCCGCTCAACAGCAGCGTGATCCAAACGTACAAAGGGACGATCCCCGCCAGCCCCGACACCGCATGAATCAGCGGCATCCGCTCCGGCCGCGCGACCCTCGCCACCCTCATCAACCGCGAATACAGCCACACCACCCCGGCCGCAAACACACCAATCACAAGCGACTTGAGCGCCGCCTCCCGGGCCGTAAGCACCCCGACGATCGCCAGCAAAACCCCTATGCAAATAATGATCGCAGTCGTGACCCCCACGATCCAGCCGTAGCGCTTCGTCGTCAGTTTCGGAGGTGCAAGCAGGTCCTGGCCGCTCATGAATGCAATGAGCCTAGCCAGCCAGCCAACTCAGGCCCGGGCCAGCCGCCCGCTACCCGACCGCGTCATCCGCATATACGCCTGCAAGTTCGTCCCCGGACACGCCGTCGGGTTGATCTCCTGGTGCGTCCGAACGCTGCTCAAAGAGATCCGATACGCCCGCATCCGGTCAGCCAAGAAGGCATCCAGCGTCGCCAGCGCCTCAGGCGTCGGCTTCTGCTCGTCAAAGTTTCCCAGCACCATGATGCCCAGGTTGTGCTCGTTGTTGTTCTTGACGTGGGCGCCCTGGAACCGCACAGACCGGCCTTCCCACACCCGTCCCTGCGGGTCGATCACATAGTGATACCCAATGTCCGCCCAGTTCCGCCCGCCGTCATCGTGGTTCCCCACGTGGGCCCGGCGGATCTGCTCCAGACGTCCAGCCACCTCACCCTTGGCCTTCAGCATCACCGGCGGCATCCCGTCATGGTGCACCGTAATCCGGTCCACCCCGTTCATGGGGTTGATCAGCGACATGTTCGGCTGCGATGTCGTCCACTCGCGCCGCGAAACGATCCCCGAAGTCGGTGAGACCTCCAACGTGCGCGAACGAGGATGAGCCTCCGCCAATGGCTTCAGCGGCGGCCCCTCGATCTCGTCCGGGCTCATCGGCTTCCACGTGGTGCCCTTGCGCTGGCAGCCCAGCAGGATCAACCCAGTGCCCGCGGCAAGGCCGGCTTGAATGATCTGGCGACGATTCGGGGACTCTGGCATGTCGGTATCCATCGGCTGAGGGGCTGTAATCTATCCAACTCTGCGCGTCCAAGAGCGGCCGCGCGGCCTTTGCGCACCGGAATCGCCCTTCCAGTTGCCGCCGTTGCGCATAATCTTGGCCTTCCAAGGATGGGGGGGGTTCCGAGAACGAGGGAAAGCCATGCAGGACAAAGTAGAAGCGACAGGCGCGACAGGGAGCACGGGGCCGACCGGCACCGCCGCACTCAAGCCCGAGACCGACACTTCAAAGCCCGCGGCCAAAGTGCCGGATCCCAAGCCCGGTACGAGCTTGGAAAAATCCGTCGCCGCGGCCAAGGACATCGCCGCCAAGTACGTCCCCCCGTCCATCAGCGTCATCATCATCCTGATCGTCGCCTGGTTTGTCTCCAACTGGGCCCGTCGAACCCTGCGGGCCGGGCTGGACAAAGCCAAGTTCGACACCACCCTCAGCAAGTTCTTCGCCAACGCCGTCCGCTGGATCATCCTGACCGTTGGCGTCCTCTTCTGTTTCAACGTCTTCGACATCAACACAACCACGTTCGCCGCCGTCCTGGGCGCGGCCGGCCTGGCCATCGGCCTGGCCCTCCAGGGCAGCCTGGGAAACATGGCCGCGGGCGTGATGTTGCTGGTGTTCCGCCCCTTCAAGGTCGGCGACTCGATCACCGTCGTGGGCCAGACCGGAGTCATCAACGAGATCGACTTGTTCACCACCACGATGGACACTGCCGACGGCCGCCGGATCATCATCCCCAACGGCCAGATTTTCGGGAACACCATCGACAACGCCACCTACCACCCCAAGCGCCGCGCTGACATACGCGTGAGCGTCGGAGCCAGCAGTGATCTCGACCACGCCCGGGCGATCCTCGAAATGGCCGCGATAGGGACACCGGGCCGGCTCGATGAGCCACCCCCCTCGGTCACCCTCGCGAACATCGGCCCGACCCTGGATTGGGACATCTCCGTCTGGGCCAAGACCGCCGAAGTCGGCGCGGTCCGCCAGGCCCTGATCAAGGCCGTCCGCGATGAACTCGTTCGTGCCGGCTTCGAAATGCCCAGCCCCGTCACCGCGCCGATCCTCAAGCAACAACCGAGCTAACGAGCGGTGAGCCGTGGCGTGTCGCCACGTGGAATGGGACTATCGTCGAAACGCACCGGGTACGCGAGTACTCCACTCGCGCGGCCTTATTCCAATCGTGCGTCCGGTCTCGCTTCCGGCTCCCCCTCCCTGAGGGTGGGGGGTGGGCTCTCCGCCCGGATTGCACTCGGTATTACACGCTCCCCATCCACTTCCCCCAAATCGACAGCACCAGCAGCATGTACAGCCGCTGCGAGTGATCCCGCACCACACGCCCCGACATCCCCGTCCCCATATGCTCATCCAGCATCTGCCGGACAAACTTCATGTTCAGGTCGATGCCCAGCGAAGCCGGCCCCCACGGTTCCGCCGAGTTCAGGTGATCCATCAGCAGCTGCTTCATCCCGCCGTAGTCGCTGCGGAACCAGTCGCCGATCGGGATCGCAAATCCCTGCTTGGGCCGGTCCACGATTTCTGATGGAAGGTGCTTTCGGGCAACCTCACGAAGCAAACCCTTACGCTGGCCCCCCGGCATCAAGTGGCCAATGCGAGTTTCCAAAGCCGCGGCCGAAAGTTCACGATCCAGATACGGTGCGCGAACCTCTACGGGAATCGCCATGGATGCGGTGTCAGTCTTCCGCAGGATGTCATCCGGCAGATACGCGCCCACGTCCGAGATCATCGCAATCGTGACGCCGAGATTGTTTGTCAACTCAAAGAGCGGCGAGGCAACATCCGCTCCCAGTCGGAAAACTCCCAAAATGACACGAGCGAGTACCGGCCAACGATTTTGCTCAACTCCCAGTTCACGCCCCATACGGCTAGGAAAGATTGATGTCAGGTCAAGATACTGCTGGCCGATCGCTGCCTCGATGAATCTCCGTCGGCGCGTCGCCGGACTATCCGGGCTTTCGTCGGGCCGAACGAAAGGCAACGCCGCCCACAGCAAGTGGCGGAACACCCCAAGCATCCCCATCGCGCGAGCGGCTTGGTACCGCCGATATCCGCCGAAAAGCTCATCCGCTCCATCCCCGGAAAGTGCCACCTTAACCTGCGTGGCCGCGGCCTTGCACACCCAATAAGTCGGCAAAAGAGAAGAATCTCCGAATGGAAGCCCGAGCTGTTGGATCAGGTGCACCAGATCCTCGGCGGGATGGGCATCGCAATCGAGCACGGTATGTGGAATCTGAATGTGCCGCGCAACCTGCGCTGCAAACTTGGATTCGTCGAAGCGCTGTTCGGGCATGCGCACCGTGAACGCGCGGATGTCCGGTCGATGGAGCTTGGCGTGAACCGCGATGAGCGAGGAATCGACTCCACCGGAAAGAAAGCACCCCACCGGAACATCAGAATCCAGGCGACTGGCAACAGCCCGGCTCAGAAGATCATCAAAGTGAGATGCCGCAGTGCTCTTCGTGCGTCGACCGCTCGCCGGAACCCAGCGCCGCCAGTCGGACTCCTTCGGCCCGTTCACAAATCTGCCCACGCCGTCAGTGGCAGGTGCCGAGCCAGCCACTCCGGGCGAAACCTCACCGACGGCGTATCCCGGCGGCTGGTTCCAACAGCCAAAACGAATCCAGCGGCTCGCGACGAACTGTGCCGTCTGTCTGTGCTGTTCGTTCGAATCAGCCTGGTCAGAACCGATCCGCTCCAAGCCCGGAACTGTGCTCGATAGCGCGAGCGTGAACGGCTTGCGGGGTCCAACTTGGCTGAAGTAGAGCGGCTTTTCGCCAAACCGGTCGCGCGCGACAAATAGCTCGCCGCGGGTGCGGTCCCAAATCATGAACGCAAACATCCCATCCAGATGGCTCGGCAGCTCGGAGCCCCATTCCCTCCACCCGTGAATCAGCACCTCTGTATCACTGTGATCCGTCACAAACTCATGCCCCGCGGCCTGCAGTTCCTTTCGCAGTTCGCGGTGGTTGTAAATGCACCCATTAAACACAACCGCGACCGTGTCCTCGCCACGCGAAGACACCATCGGCTGCTTCCCATCCGCCAAGTCGATCACCGCCATCCGCCGATGCACCAGCGCCACATCCACCACCGTCCCATCCGGCCGCACCGCCCGATCGCGAAACCGCCCCTGCCCATCCGGTCCTCGGTGCTTGATCGACTCATCGAGAATGTCCAGCCACGCCTCCGGAATCGCCGCAAGTGGCGGCGGAACCTCCGTTCCCGGTGGATGAACTCGAAGGATTCCCGCTATACCGCACATAGGCAGAGCATACGAACACGCAAGCCGACTCGTTCGGCCCCGAGCCTTCGACCGCGATAGGCTGTTCACCGGAGATCCCCATGCCCGAAGCACAAACCGGCCACTGGACCCCGGACGTTCGGACACGCCTCTACATCTGGCTCACAGGCGTGTTCATCACGTGCCTGCTTATGGCCAACGTCCTGGGCGTCAAGCTCTTCGCGTTCAAGATCGTGCTCGGCTCCATGACCATCCCCGTCGAGCACACTGTCGGCATGCTCCCCTTCCCCATCACCTTCGTCCTGACCGACCTGCTCAACGAGTACTACGGCATGAAGGCTGCCCGCCGCGTGACGTGGATCGCCTTCTTCATGGCCGCCATTGCATTCGTGCTCATCTACCTGGGCCGGATTATGCCAATCCTCGAGGGCATTCCCGGCACCGCCGATCGCAACTCCTTCGAAAACGTCTTTGGCTCCTCCTCGCTCATGTACCTGGCCTCGATCATCGCCTTCGTCATCGGTTCAATGCTCGATATCTTCACATTCGGCCTGTTCAAGAAAGCCACCAAGGGCAAGATGGTCTGGCTGCGTGCCACCGGCTCCACAGTCATCTCCCAGGTCTTCGACAGTTTCGTCGTCACGTTCGTCTTCTTCATCGTGCTGCAGAAAGTCGTCGGCAAAGAACCCGCCTCGTTCTCATTCGTGCTGAAAACCGCCGCGACCGGCTACATCTTGAAGTTCGTGCTGGCGATCGCGCTCACTCCGGCGATCTACCTCGGCCGGTGGCTCATTCACACGCGATTGGGAATTGAACCCATGCCCTCGACGGATGTGAAGTAGCTCGCACTATCCCAGCGATGCCAGCCAGAACGCCCCCAGCGTCATAATCACCGAATACGCCGACGCCACAATCACCGCCTTGCTGAACGGGATATACGCCAGCGCCTTGAGCAGCCCCGCCATCGCAATCGTCGTCGCGCCCAGCGGAATCATCGCCCCCACAATCCCCATTCCCGCGGCCACATTCACACAAAAAACAAACACGATCGTCGTCAACACCACGATCACCGACGACCGACTGATCGAGACCTCTTCCTGCGCGACAATGCCGATGATCCACGAAAGGAAGAAGCCAAGGACCAATGCCAGACAAATGAGCGGGATCACGGGAGTTCCTCAAGGTGTTCCGGGCTTGTGTGGAAGCACATACGCAACCAAAAGCATGCTGACGACGATAGCCGCAATCGCAAAGCCGATCGCGAGCATGAGCGCGACCAGCGGCCGCACCTTCGCGCCCAACACCAGGCCGATCGTGAGAACGAATATGTACACCCCGCCCGAGATGACCGCGCGCTCAAGTGCATCGCGAATGGGAAAGACGTATTCGATAAGCCTCGTGCCACCCCTCGCGCAGAACACAATTCCCAGAACAGTCCAAAAGCTCACTTCGCTCTCGGAATGGTCACGGACAAGCGCCCAGAACGCCGCGGTCAAAGCGGCCAGAACAGCGAGCACGATCAGCAGATCCACCATGTGCCCAGTCTAATCAATTGTGCATGCGCCGGTGGGTCCCGGTGATTACACTCCCGCCCCGGAGGTATCCATGGCCGCTGACTACACCCCATCCCCCAAAGACAAGTTCACCTTCGGCCTCTGGACCGTCGGCAACACCGGCCGCGACCCTTTCGGCGAGCCCACACGCCCGAAGATGTCCCCCGCCGAAATCGTCGATCTGCTCGGCGAAATCGGCGGCGTCCACGGCGTCAACTTCCACGACAACGACCTGGTCCCCATCGACGCCACACCCGTCGAAGCCACCCACATCAAGGAAGAGTTCGGCAAGGCTCTGAAGCGCACCAAGCTCAAAGTCGCCATGGCGACCACCAACCTCTTCACCGATCCCGTATTCCGCGATGGCGCTTTCACCAGCACCGATGCCGAAGTCCGCGCCTACGCGATCCAGAAAACCATGAAAGGCATGGACCTGGGCGCCGAGTACGGAGCCAAGATCTACGTCTTCTGGGGCGGCCGCGAAGGCTGCGAAACCGACGCCTCCAAAGACCCGATCGAAGCTGAGGCCCACTTCCGCAAAGCCATGAACTTCCTCTGCGAATACTCCATCCAGCGCGGCTACGACTACAAGTTCGCCCTCGAAGCCAAACCCAACGAGCCCCGCGGCCACATGTTCTTCCCCACCACCGGCGCCTACCTCGCCTTCATCTCCACCCTCAAGCACGCCGCGATGGTCGGCGTCAACCCCGAAGTCGCCCACGAGCACATGGCCGGCCTCAACTTCTCCCACGCCGTCGCGCAGGCCCTGGGCGCCGGCAAGCTCTTCCACATCGACCTCAACGACCAGCAGTTCGGCCGCTACGACCAGGACTTCCGCTTCGGCGCGGCCGACATCAAGGCCGCGTTCTTCCTGGTCAAGCTCCTCGAAGACAACAAGTACGAAGGCTTCAAACACTTCGACGCCCACGCCTACCGAACCTCAGACCGAGCCGACGTCATCGAGTTCGCCCGCGGCTGCATGCGCAACTACCTGATCCTCAAGGAAAAGGCCAAACGCTGGGCGTCCGATTCCGAGATCAAGTCCCTCCTCAAGCAGATCAACCGCCCCGGCAAAGACCTCGATGTCCTCTGGAACACGTTCACCAAAGGCCACGCCGAAACACTTCTGGGCATGGCGTTCGACCGCTCGGCAATGGCGCTGCGAACTCTTCCATACGAAAAACTCGACCAGCGCACGATGGAAATCCTGATGGGTGTGGATTGAGCCGGAAAGTCGCTAAGTGCCGGACGGACTCACCGGCGCATCCAACTGGCTTTCCCTCGGCGTCTCTGCGGTGAGTTCTTCTGATCCAACGGATGCGACAGCATTCGTCTTGAGCCTCTTGGCCCGCCCCTCGTTCCTCAACATCCAGAACGTATGCATCGTCCGCGTGATCGCCACCCCGACCGCAAATCCCCACACCGTCGCCCACTCGCGGCTTACCCCGTCGTGCATCAAGAAGTTCTGCAAGCCCAGCGCCACGGTGTACAGCACCGGCGCCATCAGCATCCGCTCAAACTGCACCAGCGACGCATCGCGGATGAACGACAGGTGCTGATATGCATGGCTGCTGACCGCGCCCCACCGCCGCGGCAGGTGGTTGGCCAGCCAATGCAGCACAAAGTAGATCACCACGTCAAAGACCAGATCGGAGACAAAGGTGATCGCGGTGATCGCGAACTTGTTGTTGATCCCGCCCCACAAGGTACGGGTCAGACTGACGATCCACAGCGTCGGAAGGAGAGCCAACGTCCCGGCCAGGACCACGTTGAAGTTCACGTTAATGATGCGGCGCCCGTACAGGCGGCCCAACAAAGCCATGGGCAATGGTAGGAACGCGGCATCGCCCTTCCGGCCGTCGGCACTAACCGGGCGGAAGCCCGGTGCCGCCCTTTCGGGCCCGGCGCTGGTTCCGGAGCATCCACGCGGTGTGCACCGTGCGGATGATGGCGGTAGCGGTGCAGAAGCCCGCGACCGTGGCATAAACCGGCGCGACATGGTTCCGCATCAGCAGGATTTGAGTGACCGTCCAGATCGTGTAGAGCAGCGGGGACAGGACCATCCGCTCGACCTGCACCAGCGTGGCATCCTTGAAAAACCCCGGGGCCGCGGCCTCGCCGGCAACCTCCGCCAGCTTGTGCCCCGGGAGCCGATTGGGCCAGTGATTGGCAAGCCAATGGAGGACATAAAAGCAGGTCACATCACTGACGATGTCCGTCAGAATCGTGACCCCCGCGATGATCTTCTTTTCGATGCCATCCAGTTCGTCGCGGTTCGCAAAGGCAAATCGGTGAACCAGCTCAACGACCACGGCCACCGGCACGAGCGCAAAGATGCCCGCGACGATGATGTTGACGTTGATATTGATGATCCGGCGTTTGTAAAGCCGGGTGATCAGGTTCATGAGGGGCAAGGATAGCGGGAAGGAGGCCACGGTGGGTGCCGTCTCTACTCGAGTCGACTGACTTCGATGGTCCCGCCGGGCACCACACGTCGATATGAAGCCTGCAGCCGATCAGCAGGTTCATGCCCAGCAGCGCTGGCCCACCCACCTCGATAACGGGTACCCGTCGGACCGGTCAATTCCCCATCACCATATAGCCGATTCGGCCAATTGTCAGTGAGCCCACGCGTGTGGCATAGAGCAAGGCACCAGGGTGTTTGGCCGCGGCCCGATCCGACGCCGTCAGATGGTCCGAATCTACCTCATACTCGCCGGTTTCGACATCGATGACGATGTACTTTCCGAGATGTTCTGGTTCGACAATGCGCTTCAGGCGCTCCGCGTAGATAGCTTGACCGCGTTGAACAACACTCGAAGTAAGTTGCGCGGCGTCGGGCTTGCTGACCATATATTTCCCCGAGCTGGACGTAGCTGCGCGAATCTTATCCCGACCCTACCCACTTCACACCGGTTTGGCCGGCGCCCTTCCCACAGAGTAGTACCAGAAGCCCTTCTCCCCGATCTGGCTCCGGCGGTAGAGGTTGCGGCCGTCGAAGATCACTTTCTGCTTCATCAGGCTGGTCAGGCGGCCGAAGTCGGGGCTTTTGAACTCATCCCAGTCGGTGCAGATCACCAGGGCATCGGCGCCTTTGGCGGCCTCGTACATGTCATCCAAGATGACCGGGCCGGCGCCCATTTCGCGGCGGGCGTTTTCGTTGGCGACGGGGTCGAACGCACGGACGATGGCTCCGTAGCCCAGGGACTTGCGCATGAGTGTGAGGGCCGGGGCTTCGCGGATGTCATCGGTGCGGGGCTTGAAGGCGATGCCCCAGAAGGCCAGGGTTTTACCGCTGAGGCCGCCCTGGCTCTTGAAGTGGCCCTGGATCTTGTCAAAGAAGCGGTCGCGTTGCTTCTGGTTGGTGTCGTGGACGGCCTTGGAGACGCCGACGGACAGGCCACGGGTCTCACCCATCATGATGCAGGCGAGGGTGTCCTTGGGGAAGCACGAGCCGCCGTAGCCCAGGCCTGGGTAGAGGAAGGCGTTGCCGATGCGTTTGTCGCTGCACATGCCCTCGCGGACGCGGTTGATGTCGGCGCCGTAGGCCTCGCAGAGGTTGGCCATTTCGTTGATAAAGGAGATTTTGGTCGCCAGGAAGTTGTTGCTGGCGTACTTGACCATTTCGGCGGAGAGGATGTCCATCAGGTAGATGGGGTGGCCGTTGCGGACGAACGGGTCGTAGAGGTCCTTGAAGGCCGCGCCGGTGGCTTCATCATCGACGCCGACGACGACGCGGTCGGGCTTGTTGAAATCGTCGATGGCGGCGCCTTCCTTCAGGAACTCCGGGTTGTCGGCAACCTTGAAGGGGATGTCGGCTCCGGCCCGGGCGCGAATGCGGTCGCGGACGGCCAGGGTCGTCCCGACCGGGACCGTGCTCTTCATGACGATGATCTTGGGGGTCTGGCGCGAGCCCAGGCTTTTGATCATGTCGGCGATGTCGTCCGCGGCCGAGTGGATGTACTTGAGGTCGGTGTGGCCGCGCTCATCGCTGGGGGTTCCCACGCAGATGAAGATCATGTCTGCATCGCGATAGGCCTTGACCTTGTCAGTGGTGAACTCGAGACGCTTGGCCGCGACGTTGCGGTCCATGAGGTCGGTGAGGCCGGGCTCGTAGATCGGGCAGATGCCCTTGTTGAGCTTCTCGATCTTCTCCTGGTCCACATCAAGACAGACAACGTGGTTGCCGGTGTTGGAGAAGCAGACGCCGGTGACAAGGCCGACGTACCCGGTTCCGACCATCGTGAGTCGCATGCGTGATCCTCGTAAGGCTGGGGTGCTCTAGGGGGCGGGACTATAAGGCTGGGCTGATAACTGGGCGGCCGAAGCGCGGCCTGGCCCATTTCATCGGCAACATGCCGGACCTACGCCAGAGCAAACCGGCCGGTTCGGGGTCTGCACGCGGGTTCGGGCTCGATACACTCCGCCCCCCATGGCCAAAATTCGCAAACCAATGCCGGATCGACACACGCTGTATCAACGGGCTGTTCAGGCTCCGGATGCGGAGGTGGACTTTGCGGACCAGGCGTTCCGGCGGTTCCGGGGCCGGCGGGCGGTGAGCATGCGGGAGGATTTTTGCGGGACGGCCGCGATTTCCTGCGAATGGGTCAAAAGGCGGAGGACCAACCGAGCCATCGGACTGGACCTGGATCAGCCGACTCTGGATTGGGGGCTGGGGCACAACGTCGCGAAGCTGTCGGCGGAACAGCAGGAGCGGCTCAAGCTGTACCGGCGGAACGTGCTGAAGCCGGGGCGCGAGGGCTCGGGTGTGGATTTGGTGCTGGCGATGAACTTCAGCTACTGGATCTTCAAGGAGCGGGCGAAGATGCTCGCGTACTTCAAGGCCGTGCGGAAGTCGCTGGGGCGTCAGGGACTGTTCATCCTGGATATTTATGGCGGGCCGGATGCGATCGACGAGGTGACCGAGCGGCGGCCGATCCGCGGCAAGTCCAAGGGCGGGTTCACCTACATCTGGGAGCAGGAGCGGTTCGACCCGATCACCAATGAGACGCTGTGCCATATTCATTTCCGGTTGAATGACGGGCGGTCGATCCGCAAGGCGTTTACGTATGACTGGCGTGTGTGGACGATCCCGGAGGTTCGGGACATTCTGGATGATGCGGGGTTCAAACGGACCACGGTGTTCTGGGAGGGGGATGACGCCAAGGGCGGGGATGGGGAGTTCAAGCCCAAGCAGCACGGGGACAGCTGCGCGGCGTTTATCGCGTACATCGTGGCGGAGCGATAAAGTTTGGCATGATCCAGAAAGTAAACCTGGCGGAGAAATTTGGGCTGTTCAAGGATTACTACTCGCCGCGGATCGTGGGGGATGTGAATGGGATGCATGTGAAGCTCGCCACGATCAAGGGCGAGTTTGTGTGGCACCATCATGAGAACGAGGATGAGCTGTTCCTGGTGGTGCAGGGGTCGCTGCTGATGCGGCTGCGGACGGGGGATATCACGGTCAATGAGGGGGAGTTCATTGTGATTCCCAAGGGAGTGGAGCACAATCCGAGCGCGGTTGAGGAGTGTCATGTGATGCTCTTTGAGCCGGCGGGGACGTTGAACACGGGGAATGTGCGCGGGGAGAAGACGGTGGAGAGTCCGGGGAGGATTTGAGTTGCTCCGAAGGTGCCACTCCTCGCCGCGTGAAATTCGTGACGATCGAGGTCCCTGTTTGCGGCGCAGCAGTGCGTGAGGCGCGAGGGGCGTTCCAGCACGGCTGCGACTGGAGTTCAGGTGATTGAGCGCTTGTGATATTCGTGCGGCGAGCAGTACCCATTGACCTCCTTGTTGACTTCCGCTCGTGCGTGGAACCGGTAGGCTGCCTGCGCAGTTGGGCCTTGTGGGCTTGAGCTGCGCCGAGATCGGGCGGTCCACGTCGATGCGACCGAGGGTGGGGTCTCTTTCGAGATCTCACTTGCGGTAGGAGGTTCTTCGTGGCTTGCCCGGAATATGAAGCGTCGTGGAGCCTACACGGGTCCGCCCCGAATCCGCGGCCTTCATCAATCCGGGGGGGGGGTTGATCGAGCAGCCCCTCTACCTAGGGTAGTGCCATCGTCGGCGCGCAAAAACCGTGTCGAAAATCGTGGTCATTGTTCAGAAAGTGCCTGAAATAGGGCGCGGATTTGGTGTGTGGATTTCGCAGAAAACGTGTCGTGGGTGAGCAAAGTCGTGCGCAAAAAGTGTGTCGAAACGTCAAAGGAGGCTGGGTGTCCCTACGTGGCGACACGCCACGGCTCACTGAAGCAGTGAGCGGGGCCACGCGAAGGGGGTGGAGCGCGAGGTGGCTGGCACGGCTGTGCCGCGGGTTGGGGTGGTTGGGTGCGAGGGGTTTTCTTGCGGCAAAGCCGTGGCACGGGGGTTTACCTACGCTTGGATTGATGGCGGCACCACTGAATATGTCGGCGGATTTGGCGGCCGTTCAGGCTGCGCTGGGGGCGGGGTTGGCGCGGGTGGTCGAGCGATTTGATGGGCAGTTGCGGTCGGGATTCGCCGCCGGTTTCGCGGCTGGTGCAGCATGTGGAGAACTATCGGGGGAAGATGCTGCGGCCGACGCTGGTATTGGCGTGCGGGCTGGCGACGGCTCCTGCGTTGTCGGCGGCTCATGTCACCGTCGCGGCCGTGTGCGAGATGATCCACATGGCAACGCTGGTGCACGATGATGTGCTGGATGAGGCGGATATCCGGCGGCGCGGGGAGACGGTGAATCGGTTGTATGGGAACGAGGCCGCGGTGATCCTGGGGGATTATTTGATCGCCTCGGCGTATCACCTGTGCTCGCAGCTTGATTCGCAGAGCGTGGCGTTGCAGGTGGCTCATGTGAGCATGACGCTGTGTGCGGGCGAGCTTTTGCAACTGAGCCATCGCAATGACTTGTCGCTGGATGAGGCGACGTACTTTGAGCTGGTGGAGCGGAAGACGGCGAGTTTGATTGCGCTGGCCGCGCGGCTGGGGGCTCAATGCTCCGGCGCTGATGAGGGTGTGTGCGATCGGTTTGAGCGGTTTGGGCGGAAGCTGGGGGTGGCGTTTCAGATTCAGGATGACTTGCTCGACCTGACCGGGCAGCGCGAGACGCTTGGCAAGCCTTCAGGCGCGACCTGAAAGGGGAAGCTGACTTCTCCGATGATTCATCACTTGGGGAACATCGGGTGGCGGGGCGAGCTAAGTCGCTGTTGCTGTTGGAGCAGGCTTGCGGGCTACAGAAGGGGAAGGCTGAGGGGGCTTCCATGGCGGCCGCGGCTTTAAGGGGAGCGCTGGAGGGGTCGGGGTCGATCACGCACGCGGTTCGGGCAGCGGAGCGACTGGTGGAGGAGGGGAAGGCGGAACTGGGGCCGGTGGCGGAGTCGGATGCGAAGGCGCTGTTGATGACGATGGCGGATGCGGTGGTGAAGAGGGCGTTTTAGTGGACAATTTCAGAAAGGCGGCTTTCTTCATTGGGGGGCTGCTCCAAGCGTGCATCCTCGCTGTGATCGTGTTCATTCTTGTGGCGATGCTTGATTGGCGCCCACCACCTCTCCCGCAGACTGTTTGGCATTCCAAGTCGCCGGACCCACCTCCCGGCGACTTCCGGGTGATGATGTTTCCCGTCAACGACAGTGTGACCTACACGGCACCGTCGGGCTCGAAAGACACGCTCGATCGCGCGATGGCCAACTCGCTCGACGAACTGAATCAAGCAGAGATCACGCTTCGGCTTCAGGATGGCACGACTGCGCTGGTTTCCCGCCAGGACCTCATCCTTACGACGTCTCCGGATCGCATGGCCGAGCTATCGAAGAGGTGGAAGAACAGCATTGCCGATCGATCGCCCGAGATACTTCGTGGTCAAACGTCGGTCGCGCACGAGAAGACACCTGGCGGAGAAGACGAGTTCCTCATCTGCCTCGCCGATGTTGATGAAACCCGAATCTGGAATTACTCGACCGATGGGATGCGCGTGACTCCGCTGCGATACTCCTACCTGAACCGCATGGACAAGGCGTTGGCGTTCGCCAACCGCTTGCCCATGTACTTTGGCATCTCGCTGACTGCGGGTGGCCTTTTGCTCGTGTACCACCTTCGTAAGCGTTCAAAAACACACCAATCTGACCCTTCAGCCAACCCGGCGTCGTCTTCCCCCCAATGATCTCGTGCGGCATGCCTGTGGCCTTGCGCCGGGATGCTGAGAACGAACAGGGACATGCCGATGCCAGGGCATAGGCATGCCACCCAGCGACTGCTGACAGAGAAAGTGCTTGCATGGAAGACCCCAACATCGCCATCATCGGAGCCACCGGAGCTGTCGGCCGCGAGTGCCTTTCGATTCTTGAGCAGCGGAAGTTCAAGCATGGGGCGATCAAACTGCTGGCCTCGTCGCGGTCGGCGGGGACGAAGATTGAGTATCGCGGGAAGGCTCACACGGTTGAGGAGCTGGGGCCGCGGTCGTTTGATGGCGTGAAGTTCGGGTTCTTCGCGGCCGGTTCGGATACGGTGAAAGCGTTCGCGCCGATCGCGCTGGCTGCGGGGTGCACGGTGATTGATAAGTCTTCAGCGCACCGGGCGGACCCCAAGGTGCCGTTGGTGATTCCGGAGGTGAATCCGGAGGCGATGGCGGAACTGATGGGGAAAGCGGGCATCGTCGCGGTGCCGAACTGCTCGACGATCATTTTGCTCGTGCCGTTGACGCCGATCCGCAAGGCGTTTGGGATTGAGCGGATTGTGGTCTCGACGTATCAGGCGGCGTCGGGCGTTAAGCATGGGGCCGCGGCCATGGATGAGCTGGAATCGCAGACTCGGGATGTGCTGGCGGGGAAGGCGGCGGTGCCGCGGGTGTTCAAGGAGCCGTGCGCGTTCAACGTGTTCAGCCACGACTCGACGATGAACCCGGCGTCGGGGAAGAACTCGGAGGAAGAGAAGTTCACGACCGAGAGCCGGAAGATCTGGAGCGATCCGAGCGTGAAGGTGAACGCGACGTGCGTGCGGGTGGGGGTGATGCGGGGGCACTCGGAGTCGGTGTGTCTGACGCTCAGGCGGGCGGTGACGGAGAAGGAGTTCCGGGCGTCGCTGGAGGGTGCCGGGGGTGCGGGTGGTGGATGATCGGGCGGGGAACAAATTTCCGACGCCGCTGAAGGCTACGGGCGGGGATGATGTGCTGGTGGGACGGATTCGGCCGGATGAGACGCAGGAGGTGGTGGGGTCGGGGGCCTCGGCGGCGTATCGCGGGTGGAATCTGTTTGTGTCGGGAGATCAGTTGCGGATGGGGGCGGCGTTGACGGCGGTGAAGATTGCGGAGTTGTTGGGGAAGTGAGAGTGGTGTGGCGGGGGGTTGCACCACCGCGCGGGGGTGCCCGTTGTTGGGCGTTGGCCGAGAATGAACTCGCACCCATGCGGGCGGCCGCCGTGGTGACACACCACGGCTCGCCGTTGATTTGGTCGACGTGACAACTCTGTTGAATCCTGCGACACTACGGGCATGTCATCCATTCCGCCCATCAACCGTCGTCAGTTCATCGCCGCTTCAACCGCCGCCGCGGCTCTTGCTTCCGCGAAAGGACATCTCATGGCTCAGGCACCAGCGCAACCGGAGAAGGCGGTCAAGTCGAACGGCGATGCTCACCGCGGGCCGGTGATCATCGGGTCGGGGAATGCGATTCGGGCGACTTCGCTGGCCGCGGAGCTGGTGGGGAACGGGACGTATCTGCTGGATGCGATCGTGGCGGGGATCAAGATTGTGGAGGATGACCCGTCGGATATGTCCGTGGGGTATGGCGGGTTGCCGAATGAGGATGGGATCGTCGAGCTGGATGCGTCGATCATGGATGGGCCGCTGCATCGGTGCGGGTCGGTGGGGGCGTTGCGGAATATCAAGAATCCGGCCGCGGTCGCGCTGCAGGTGATGAGGCGGACGGATCACGTGATGCTGGTGGGTGAGGGGGCGCTGAAGTTTGCCAAGGCGATGGGGTTCAAGGAAGAGAATCTGCTGACGGAGGAGGCGCGCGAGGCGTGGGTGAAGTGGAAGGCGAATCTGAACAAGGAAGACAAGTGGCTGGATGAGGATCAGCAGATTCGCGCCAAGTCGGGGACGCAGTCGAAGAAGGTGGGATTGGCGAGCCCGCACAATGTTGATCCGGGCGGACCGATTCTGCCCGACTCGCCGATTCCCTATACGTCGGGAACGATTCACCTTTCGGGCGTGACGGCGGATGGTGGGATCGGGTGCTGCACGAGCACGAGCGGGTTGTCGTACAAGCTGTCGGGGCGGCTCGGAGACTCGCCGATCGTCGGGGCGGGGATGTACTGCGACAATGCGGTTGGTTCGGCGGGGTCTACAGGCCGCGGCGAGGCGGTGATTCAGATCTGCGGGTCGTTCTCGATCGTGCAGCACATGGAGGCGGGGATGACGCCGACGGAGGCGTGCCTGGCGGTGTGCAAGCGGCTGGCGGATCGGACGCGGGAGAAGCGGCTCTTGGATGGCAAGGGGCGCCCGGCGTTCAACGTCTCGTTCTATGCGCTGCGGAAAGATGGAGCGTACGGCGCGGCGGCTCTTATGGAGGGCAGCAAGTTCGCGGTAAGCGATGAGAAGGGGAATCGGATGGAGGAAGCGGCGTTTCTGTATCCGAAGGGATGAGGATCAACCGACCTACGCGGGAATGGCCGCTGCTTGTTCCTCGCGTGCGATGGTGACAACATCGGGAATCTCGGCGGAAGATTCCGTCCACGGGCGAGGAACGGGCTCCTGATCCAGCAGCTTGCACGGCTTGCGGCGGGGTACCAGGGGAACGTACTTCTGCAGGAAGACGCAGAAGTCAAACGCGCGATGCCGCCAGCGGAGCGCCCAGATAGGCCTGGGGAAGACTTGTCCGGCCAGAACGGAGATGAGAGCGTTCTGCATCTGGAACGGGCCCTGGCCGTGCATGAAGAGTTCGCGGAACGGGTGCTTGTAGTACGCACGGTTGAGGCGCCAGAAGGGCTTGGTGCTCTTCTGGATGAAGCGGATGTGCTTGCGTTCGGCCGCGGCCGGGGTGGTCGTGCCGCGGAGCATGGAGGCGATGATGGGCGCGGTCTGCTGGGCGTTGATCATCGCGAGGGTGACGCCGGCGGAGAAGATGGGGTCCAGGAAGCAGGCGGCATCACCGACCATGAAGTAGGCGCCATCCTTTCCGGCGTAGGGGCGGCAGCGGTAGCTGAAGTCGCTGACGATGACGTTCTCGGCGGGGCCGACGGCGTCGCGCATGCGGTGGCGGACGATGGGGCAGCGGGCCACGGCCCAGGAGAGCAGCCGCTTGGGAGAGACGTTGAGGTCTTTGACGAACCAGGGGTGAGAAACGAATCCGACGCTGGTTTTGGTCTCGTTGAGGGCGAAGATCCAGAACCACCCTTCGTGGCACATGATGATGGTCGCGTGCCCGACCATCTCGCCCTTGTTGCGTTCGACGCCGGTGAAGTGCTGGTAATAGGCGACTTTCTGGAGTTCGCGTTCCTGGAAGGTCTGGCGGAGATTGAGGGCGCGGCCCAGTAGGGTGCCCTGGCCGGAGCAGTCCAGGAGCACGCGCCCTTTGAACTCGCCCTTGGGTGTAGCGAGTTTCACATCTTCGCGAACAAGATTCACGACGCCTTTGACGGGGGTCTCTTCAAACACTTCGACGCCCGCGTTCCGGGCCTCATCCAGGAGCATCTTGTCGAAGACCGCCCGCTCGATGTTGAACACGGTCATGCCGGGGACCAGGCCGTTTCGGAATGTGAAGGAGCGCGTGGCGGGGTTGTCGCCGATGCCGAACTCGGCGCCGAACTTCGGAACGTGGGGAACCTTGCGGAGGGCAGTTTCGAGGCCGAGCTCCTGGATCAGCCTCATGGTGCGGGGGAGGAAGGACTCGCCGACGTGCATACGCGGGTGCTTGTCTTTTTCGAGGATCGCGACGGAGAAGCCCTCGCGTGCCAACAGAAGGCCGGCGATCGAGCCAGCGGGTCCGCCTCCAGCGATCAGAACGTCATAGTGGTCACGCATGGAGGGGTCCTTCGGTAATCGGGCTTGAGATCATACTTGTCGAGGCGGGTGGCTGTGAACCATCGCAAGGGTCACCCAACTGCTTGCATCCGGGCTTGTCGATCCTGCGGGCCTGAGGTGTTCGAAGGCCGAGGCGAGACTTTACCCGGCCCTAACCGCTTCGAACCGCCCGGAGCCAATTCAGCGGGTAGGTGACGCCCTAAATGCCTAGTTTCCAATGATTTAGGTGGTGTCAGGGTCAGAAAGGGCCGGGCGGGAATTTCTACACATTCTCCTTGAATTCTCTTATTTTCTGCCCTTGTACGGGTTGTGTCCGACCGAGAACTCATTATTATTGGCGAATCAAAGGCATATCGGACGCGACCTCGTCCGTCGGTCCGAGAGAGAGAACAAGACTCATGGGGCAACCAGTGCGATTGACATCGACCTTGGAACGCCGTGGTAGGCGGCGACCGGTGGATGCCACTTGCGCTTGCGCTGCCGGAATAGGAGCGAGAGAGATGAAGGATCATCGGAAGGCGTACTTGGCGTTAGCTGCCGGGGTTGTATTCGCCTCGGCGGGGGCGGCGCAGGCCCAACTGGTGCTGATGGAAGATGGGAACTCCCTGACCCGGTTTGATCCGGACACTCAGGCGGGTCAGTACGAGTGGCGTGTGAACGGCACCAACCACATGTTCCAGCAGTGGTTCTGGATGCGGGCCGCGGGCGACTTGTCCGAGCGGTCCATGGACTCGCTGACCAAGAACTTCCAGCAGGTCACCGACACCAACTTCGGCGATGATCCGCGGCCGGACACGCTGAACATCGGGTACACGGAACCGGGCGCCAATCCGCGGTATTCGGTTGTGTCGACTTTCACGCTCCGCGGCGGACCCAATGGTCAGACGCTCTCGGACATTGCCGAAACGTTGAATGTCCGCAACATCAGCGGCGCGCCCCTGTCGTTCTCGTTCTTCCAGTACGCTGACTTTGATGTCGGCGGGACGGCCGCCGGCGATACCGGGCAGATTCTTTTCGGCCGTATTCCCCAGCAGTGGGATGGCAACATCTTCACGACGGAGGCGGTCACGACCCCGGCGCCCAGCCGGTGGCAAGTCGCCGCGTGGCCGGCGATCCGCAACAGTCTCAACGACGGCGGTATCACCAACCTGACCAACGGCAGCGGGCCCGTGGGCCCCGGCGACCTGGCTTGGGCGCTGCAGTGGGACGTCGTGCTCGCCCCGGGCGAAGAACTTCTGATCAGCAAGGACAAGCAGATCATGCCGTCCCCCGGTTCGCTGAGCCTGATTGGCCTTGCGGGTTTGGCGGCGCTTCGTCGTCGTCGCTGAGCAACGGGTCACGTGACTCAACGCGGGCCGCTCACACGAGCGGCCTGCTTGTTTTTTGGACCCGGCGACTGAACGCATTGACTGGTTCGCGAACTTGTGTATGCTGAGGTTGTCATCGGTGCTCCGCACGAGGGTGCGGGGCTGAAAAGGGAAGTGTGGTAAGGCCAGATTGGCCCAGTCCACCGCGGACGCGCCGCCGTAAAGGGCTGTATTCCGCGAGTCGTTCACAAGCCACTGTCCGTTCAAACACGGATGGGAAGGCCAGACTCGCGAGCCCCGAGCCGGAAGACCTGCCGTTGATGGTGTCGTGGCGGCCCTCGCGATTGCTCCCTCTTTGTGGGGGGCAGGGGTCGGGCGAATCTCTCGGTGGCCTTCCCCGGCGCCGGAGCCTCCCGACTTTTACTCTCGCGAAGGCCACAATAAATGGTCCGGGGATCGTTCCGCGCGACTCGGGACGGATCGGGCGATTCTCGCCCAAAGGCCTTGGAATGAAGCTCTATGGAGCGTTGATATTGGGGGCCGCGTCGGCCGCGCTGGCCGGCAATCCCCTGGCGAACTCGGTGGTGTCTTACTTCCCGGGGTCCAATCCGGTGCCCGGGTACACGGATCCGAACTCGGCGTTGGGTGACCCGACGCGCTACACGGGCGTGGGGGTCTTCCCCAGTGCGGTCACGCCATTCAACCCGCCGTTCCTGGGCAGCGAGGTCGTCTCCATCGGTGTTGGGGGGTCGCTGACCTTGCGGTTCGATCAGCCCATCGCCAACGACCCCTTGAACCCGTACGGCGTTGACCTGCTGATCTTCGGAAACGCGTTCTACAACGATGCGAGCTACCCGTCGGGCATCGTGGACGGCATCGTGAGCGCGGGCCGCGGCCAGGTGGATGTCAGCATGGACGGAACCAACTGGTTCACCGTGCCCGGTCGGCCCGCGGATGCGGAGTTTCCCACGCTTGGGTACACAGATCTCACCGATCCCTACGCGCTGAGCCCAGGAAACGTGCTGTCGGACTTCACGCGTCCGGTGAATCCCGCGCTCAACACGGCGGGTATGACGTTTGCCCAGTTGGTCGCGGCGTACAACGGCTCGGGGGGCGGGTCGGGCGTTGATCTGGCCTCGGTGGGTTTGCCCGTGATTCAGTTCGTCCGCATCGTCAATCCGGCGGGGTCAAACACCACGGTTGAGATCGATGCGGTCACGGATGTTTCTTCCGTCCCAACGCCCGGCGCGTGCGTCGTGCTGGGGGCTGCTGCGCACGACGCACGTCGCTCGGGCCTTTGCCGACGACGTTCCCTGCTTCAGTCATTGAGCCTGGCCGCGACCTCTGTGTGTGCGGCGCAGGACTATGACTGGAGCACCCTGGGCGGAGGTGCGTCGCGAGCATCCGGCACCGGCACAACGCTCCCCGTGCCGCTGGGAGCCGCCCGCTGGGTTGCGTCCCAGGATGAACAAGGCCTCCCGATCACGTTCGCGGGGCAGTCCGGGGTTGTGACCCGGTTGGGGCGTGTGTACGCACTTGGAAAATCCGGTGGGGTGAACCGGCTCTTTTGCGTGACCAACGACTCCGGGCAGGTCCTGTGGGGCCAACCCGTGCCCGCCCCGGCGTTTGAGAGTTGGACAACGCCGACGATCGACGATCTGAATGGAACGGTGCTCGTCGCCGCGGGAGCGTTTCTGACAGCGATCAACTCGGTGACGGGCGCGGTGGCCTGGCAGACGCCGCTGGACCGCAACACCGGCGGCGCGACACCCGTGGTGAGCGTTGATCGGCACGCGGCCGATCGTGCCTTTATCACCGACTACGACGGGTTCGGCGGCAACGGCAAGCTCTACTGCATCAACGTGGACTCGTTCAACGCGGCCCTGAATCCTTACCAGCCGGGGCAAGTCGTCTGGAAGGTGCCGCTGGGGTGCACAGGAGCCAACTCGCCGGCCTACTTCAACGGGATCGTCTATGTGGCCTCGGTGTCCGACGTTTCGGGTGTGTCGCCCGGACAGATCCGGGCATTCCCGGCAAACGCGACCTCTCCGCCCGAGCCGCTTTGGACGTTCACCAACCCGGTCAACGCGGGCTTCTTCGGCGGGGTTTCACTCTTCACTGGCTCGCCCGTTCATGTGTACGCCGCGTCGTACGTGTTCAGCGGGGGGCAGCTCGCGGCCAACCTGGTCAAGGTTGCCGGAAACTCGGGCACGCTTGTCTGGTCGATCCCGTGCAACCGAACGGACACGATCCCCGTTCTCATGTCCGACGGAACCATCGCCGTTTCTTCGGGCATCCGTGGATTCGGCTCGATCCCGAGCATCGAGTACTTTCGCGACAACGGCTCGTCGGTATCGATGCTGTGGGATTCCGCGCTGGATTCATGGGTCGACACCAACGGCAATATGCAGATGGACCCCGGCGAGTACCTGGACGTTGGCGGGTGGACGGTGCAGCCCATTGGGGTACGGATCGCCCAGCAACTCAGCAGCCCGCATCGGCTCTACACCGGCATCCTGCCCGCGGGCACATCCACGGCCAACGCGTGCGCCGGATTGAAGGTGCTCGATCTCACGCGGCTGCCGTCCGATCCCGGCTTTGTATTGGACACCTCTGCGGGCGCGGGCTCCACTCCGGCCGCGACTTCCGGAGGCATGCTCACCGTGGGCCCGGCCGGCCTGCATGCCCTGGGAAAGCGGTACTGCTACGCGAACTGTGACGGTTCGAGCTCAAACCCGATACTTACCGCCAACGACTTTCAGTGCTTTCTGGGGCATTACGCCGTCGGGTCCTTTGACGACAACTATTCCCTGGCCAACTGCGATGGAAGCAACGTGGTCCCGATCATGAACGCCAACGACTTTCAGTGCATGCTGAACGCCTTCGCGGCGGGGTGCTCTTGAAACGAGCCTTCACACTCATCGAGCTCCTGGTCGTGGTCGCGATCATCGCCTTGTTGATCGGTCTGCTGCTGCCGGCGCTCAAGAGCGGGCGTGATGCTGGGCGGACGAGCGTGTGCCTGTCGAACTTGAGATCGCTGGGCATGGGCTGGACGTTGTATGCCGATGCGAACAAGGGACGGGCGATGCCTCTGGGCGACCCGACGCCGACGAGCGAGACAACGTATTGGTTCGGCTCGCTGGTGTATGCACCGCCGCACGTGGAGCAGTCGCGTGGGTACATCGCGTCGTATCTGACGGCACCATCCGGCGAGCGTTCCGTGTTTGAATGTCCCGCTCAGGCCTGGGGCACCTATCGACCGCAGCCGACCGGGCTGGCCGATGCGCCTCCTACCAGCACGTACGGGTACAACGGCTACTACCTCTGTCCACCGATGACGCCGGGGTGGTCATCTTCGATCGGCAGTCAGAAATGGAAACTGGTCTCGGATATTGAGAGGCCGTCGGAGCTGCTTGTGTTCGCGGACACGCTGATGGCCGGAGTGCGGCCGAGCAACAACGCGCTGCTGGATCCGCCGATGCTATACCAGGGCGGTGGCACGTGGAATCGGAACTGGTCGCCCACGACGTGTTTCCGGCATTCGGACGCCGCGGATGGGGTGCGGGCGGATGGCAGTGCTCGATCCGAGCGGGCGGATAGTGCGTGGCTGACGGATCGTGTCCTGAAAATCGGTTCGATCGGCACCACCAACGATCCAAGGTACGTGCCCGACTGGAAGCGATGGCGATGAACCCTCCAGACCCGACACCCGTGGACCGCTGCGTGTGCATGGATGTCACGTTTGAGGAGATGATCCGGCTGCACAAGCAGGGGCTGGATTACGAGCAGATTCAGCGGCGGACGCTGTGTGGCACGCGGTGCGGGATGTGCATCCCCTATTCGCGCGTGGCCCTCAAGACGGGCCGTCCGCGGCTGGCGGTGATGGAGGGACAGGGGGGGCAGGGTGGGGCGAGTTGAAATGAAAGCGGCCCGCGTCGATGACACGGGCCGCGGGGTTGCTTTTGAGAATCGGGATCAGTTTGCGGACGGGCCGGCCTTGTCGCCGACCAGGTCGCCGCCCATGCTGACCTGAGTCTGGACCTGGGGCATGCCGAGCGGGTCGTTGCGGTCTGCGCCCAGGGCTTCGGCTGCTTCTGCGGCCTCGGCCAGCATCTTTTCCTCATCCTCGCCATCGCTGGGGATCGGCTCGGCCAGCAGCTTGACGCGGATGTCCTGGTAGCGGCGGAAGCCCGTGCCCGCCGGGATCAGGTGGCCCAGGAGCACGTTCTCCTTGAGGCCGATGAGCGTATCCGTGGCCCCGCGGAGGGCGGCCTCGGTGAGGACCTTGGTGGTCTCCTGGAACGATGCACCGGAGAGGAAGGACTCGCTCTGGAGCGAGGCCTTGGTGATGCCCAGGAGCAGCGTGCGGCCGCTGGCGGGCTTGGCCCGCTTGGCCTTGGCGCCTTCCTTGCCCTCGGCCTCTGCCTTGGCGTTGGCTTCCTTGATCACGCTCTTGTGAACAAGCTCGCCGGTCTTGAGGTCCGTGCCACCGACTTCGGTGATGCGGACCATGTTGGCCGCATCCGCGTTGCGCTGGCGGAACTCGAACTTGTCCACGACCTCGTGGGGGAGCAAGTCGGTGTCGCCGGTGGACTCGACGCGGACCTTGCGGAGCATCTGGCTGAGGATCAGCTCGATGTGCTTGTCGTTGATGACCACGCCCTGAGCGCGGTAGACGTTCTGCACTTCGTCGAGCATGTACGTCCAAAGGGCTTCCTCACCCTTGATCCGCAGGATGTCGTGGGGAACCAGCGGGCCTTCGGTGAGAGGGTCGCCGGCCTGGACGTAGTCGCCCGTGTGCACCAGCAGCGTCTTGTCGTTGGGGACGTGGTGGTCCTTCTCGATCGAGGCGTCGCTGATGACGCGGATGGTCATCTTGCCCTTGCGCTTGTCGGAGTGGATCTCGACGCGGCCCGAGATCTCGGACATGACGGCCGGGTCCTTGGGCTTGCGGGCCTCGAAGATCTCCGTGACGCGGGGCAGACCACCGACGATGTCCTGCGAACCGGCGGCGGCGCGCGGCTGGCGGGCGAGCATCTGGCCGGCCTTGATGGCTTGTCCATCCTTCACTTCGATACGCGAACGGGCGGGCAGGTAGTGGAAGTCCAGGATCTGGCCGTCCTTGTCCACGATGTTGATCTGCGGGTGGAGCTCGCCCTTGTGCTCGATGACAACCAGGGCCTTTTGGCCGCGGCCGGCATCTTCTTCACGGACGGTTTCGCCCGGCTCGATGTCAACGTAGGCGACGGTGCCTTCCTTCTCGGCCAGGATGGGGACGCGGTGGGGGTCCCAACGCAGGACCATCTGGCCCTTCTTCACTTCCTCGCCGTGCTTCACCATGATGAAGCCACCGTAGGGAACCTTGGTCTTCTCAAGCTCGCGGCCCTTGGAGTCCACGATGGCGATTTCGCCGTTGCGCTTGAGGGCGATCTGCATCTCGTTGCCGTCATCATCCTTGAAGGGCACCGCGTTGATGTCGCGGAGCTCGATGGTGCCGGCGCTGACGGCGCGATACTCGCTCTGTTCGATGGTGCGGGTACCGATACCGCCGGTGTGGAACGTACGCATGGTGAGCTGCGTACCCGGCTCGCCGATCGACTGTGCGGCGATGATGCCGACCGCCATGCCCGGTTCAACGGGCTTGCCGGTGGACATGTCAAGGCCGTAGTCGAGCACGGAGCAGCCGGTGCGCGACTCGCTGGTCAAGGGAGAGCGGACCATGACCGCGTCGATGCCCAGCTCTTCGATCCGCTGGGCGGACTCCATCGAGATCGGCTCGTTGGAGGTGACGATGATCTCGTCGGTCTTGGGGTTGACGACGTTGTTGACGCTGACGCGCCCGAAGATCTGGTCGCGGAGCGGGACGTCGATCTCTTCACCCTTGTAAATGGCCCGCTTGAGGACGCCGCGCTTGGAGCCGCAGTCAAACTCGCTGACGATGACCGACTGGGCGATATCGCACAGCTTGCGGGTGAGGTAACCCGAGTCGGCCGTCTTGAGGGCGGTATCGGCCAGACCCTTACGCGCACCGTGGGTGGAGGAGAAGTACTCGAGGATCTTGAGACCTTCGCGGAAGTTAGCCCGGATGGGCGTCTCGATGATCTCACCCGAGGGCTTGGCCATGAGACCACGCATGCCGGCCAACTGCTGCATCTGCGAAACGTTGCCGCGGGCGCCCGAGTCGGACATGAGATACACGGGGTTGAGGTAGGCCGTGCCCTGCTTGGAGTCGATGGGCACTTCGTTTCCCTGCTCATCGCGGCGGTCGCTCTTGAGCGTCTTGAGCAGTTCCTTCTGGACTTCTTCGCGGCAGTGAGACCAGATGTCCAGGAGCTGGTTGTAGCGTTCGCGGGCGGTGATGATGCCGCGCTCGTAGTTCTTCTCGACGCGGTTGACGCGGTCCTGGGACTTGTCGATGAGCTCCTGCTTCTTCTCGGGAATGCGGAGGTCGGTGACGCCGAAGGACAGGCCTGCGACGGTGGACTGCTTGAACCCGATCTCCTTCATGCGGTCCAGGAGATCGATGGTGCCGGGGCGGCCGGAGTAGAGATAGGTGTCATCGATGACGCGGGCGCAGCCCTTCTTGCCCAGGGCACAGTTGTAATAGGGCATGCCCTTCTCGAGGATTTCGGCGAAGAGCAGGCGGCCGACGGTCGTGAGGACCCGCTTATTGGCCGGGAGGGGCTTGGGGGCATCCATCTGCTTGTCGACGATCTCGTCGAAGCCGTCGAGACGGACGATGATCCGCTCGTGGATGGTGATCTTCTTGTGGTCGTATGCGAGCAGGGCCTCGCGGCGATCCTTGAACTTGCGGAGGTCTTTCTCTTCGCGCTCATCCTGGCCGGAGGTGGTCGTGATGAAGTACACACCCATCACGATGTCCTGTGACGGGGAGATGATGGGCTTGCCGTTGGCCGGCGAGAAGATGTTGTGCGTGCTGAGCATGAGCACGTGGGCCTCGGCCTGAGCCTCGACCGAGAGGGGGAGGTGGACGGCCATCTGGTCACCGTCGAAGTCGGCGTTGAACCCGCCGCAGACCAGGGGATGGATCTTGATGGCGTTGCCTTCGACCAGCACGGGCTCGAAGGCCTGGATACCCATTCGGTGAAGCGTGGGAGCGCGGTTGAGGAGGACGGGGTGCTGGAAGATGACCTCTTCCAGGATGTCCCACACCTCGGCATCGCGACGCTCGAGCATCCGCTTGGCGGACTTGATCGTGTCAGCCAGGCCGTGCTCTTTGAGCTTGCGGATGATGAAGGGCTGATAGAGCTCCAGGGCGATCTTCTTGGGCAGGCCGCACTGGTTGAGCTTGAGCTCCGGGCCGACCACGATGACCGAACGCGCGGAGTAATCCACGCGCTTACCCAGCAAGTTCTCGCGGAAGCGGCCCTGCTTGCCCTTGATCATGTCGGTCAGGGACTTGAGGGGCCGGTTGGAGGAACCCAGCACCGGGCGGCGGCAGCGGTTGTTATCAAACAAGGCGTCAACAGCCTGCTGGAGCATCCGCTTCTCGTTGCGGATGATGACCTCGGGGGCGTTGAGGTCCATCAGCTTCTTGAGGCGGTTGTTGCGGTTGATGATGCGGCGATAGAGGTCGTTGAGGTCAGACGTCGCAAAGTTGCCCGACTCCAGCAGCACCAGCGGACGCAGGTCCGGCGGGATCACGGGGATCACATCCATCACCAGCCATGCCGGGTCGTTCTCGCTCTTGCGGACCTGCTCGACGAGCTTGAGCCGCTTGGCCAGATCCTTGATCTTCTGCTTGGACCGCGTGTCGCGGAGGTCGGCCCGGAGCTGCTCGGCTTCCTTGTCCAGGTCGAGCTTCTCGACCAGGTCGCGGATGGCGTCAG
>JBGAND010000033.1:0-55539 GCA_044222485.1 Phycisphaerales bacterium
GAGGGACCGATTGCCGAAGCTGCTTTTAAGACCCGCCAACTGGCAGGGCCGCACGATCAAGGTTGACGGAGAGCCGATCTCGATCGGGCGCCACCCGGACAATGTGATCTGTCTTCACGATGAGAAGCTCAGCCGCTTCCATTGCGTCGTGGAGCCGGATGGCATGGGGGGATTCCGCGTTCGTGACCTGGGGTCGCGGAACGGGACGCGGCTGAATGAGACGAAGGTGACGGAGTCACCGGTTGGGGCGGGGGACATGTTCCGGGTTGGGGACCATGAGTACGTCGCGGAGCTGGTGGATGATGGGGAGCCGGCGGAGGAGAAGAGCAAGAAGTCCAAGAAGCCAGCGGATTTTTCGTCATCGGCGCCGCGGCCGAAGGCTGGAGAAGCCGACTGGTACGGGGAGCTGGAGCGGCTGCTCAACTCGCTTCCGCCCAAGGACTCGCGCGAGGAACCGATCCAACTGATTGAGGCCAACGGCAGCGAGTCGGATGCGCTGGGGGGTTCGGGGGAGGGGCCACGGGCTCTGTTGATCCTGATCCAGTTGGCCTCGAAATCGCGGGCGACGGACATTCACTTGGAGCCCAAGGCTCACGATGCCAATGCGCGCATGCGGGTGGATGGGCAGATGGTTTCGCTGGTGGAGATGCCGCGGCGAGTGGCGGACCTGATTGGCGGGGTGATCAAGGCGGCGTGCCAGATGGGGCAGGCGGCGCGGGATGCGGTTCAGGAAGGGCACTTTTCGTGCAAGTTCCCGGATCGGCGTATTGAGTATCGCGTGAGCTTTACGCCTTCGGTTCATGGTCAGAAGCTGGTGCTGCGGGTGCTGGATGATCGGGGGATTCCGCACTCGATGGATGAGTTGGGGCTGGCGGGGTACATGTTCGATCGGTTGAAGCGCACCTGTGAGCAGGATCACGGGCTGCTCTTGGTGTGCGGGCCGACGGGGTCGGGCAAGACGACGACGCTGTACAACGCTCTGCGGGTGATCGATCGGTACAGCCGCAACGTGGTGACGATTGAGGACCCGGTTGAGTATCAACTGGATAACGTGACACAGATCCCGATTGATTCGGGGAAGGGCAATACGTTCGGATCGCTCTTGCGGTCGGTATTGCGGCAGGATCCGGACGTGATCCTGGTAGGTGAGATTCGCGATGAGGAGACGGCGCGGACGGCGATGCAGGCCGCGATGACGGGGCACGTGGTTTTCTCGACGGTTCACGCCAAGGACACCATTTCCGCGGTGTTCAGGCTGCTGGACCTGAAGGTTGAGCCGTATCTGGTGTCCAACTCCTTGGATCTGGTGCTGGCGCAGCGGCTGGTGCGTGTGCTGTGCGATTCGTGCAAGCGGCCGGTGCCGATCTCGCCCGGTGTTTCGACGCGGCTGGGTAAGTACCTTGGCGGCAAGACCTCGATGATGACCGCGACGGGGTGTGGGCGGTGCCTGCGGACCGGCTATCGCGGTCGGCGGGCGGTGTTCGAGTTGCTGGACTTCACCGACGACCTGCGGGATGTGATTCTCAAAGAACCTTCGATTCAGGCGATGAAGAAGATCATCGAGGCCGGGCACTTCACGACGCTGGCACAGTCCGGGTGGAAGCTGGTGGGTGAAGGCGTTACCACGCTCGAAGAAGTGGATCACGTGGCGGGGCAGGGTTGAGGTGTCCTTGAGCGATTAGGCTCAGGAGATGTCGATGCGAACCACCGTTGCTCTTGTTGCCTTTGTCGCGATTGCGAACCCTTTGTTTGCGCAGCAGGAAGCGGTTCGATACACGATCCGGTTTCCGGATCCCGCTGGGCACGTTGCCAGGGTGGAGGCCGCGATCCCGGCGGGGAAGGGCGATGTCGAGCTCTTCATGCCGGTGTGGTCGCCGGGGTTTTACAAGGTTGAGGATTATGCGGCACAGGTGAAGGACCTTGCGGCCAAGACGGTGGGCGGGGAGTCGCTCACGGTCGAGCATCCCAAGGACAATCGCTGGACGGTGCACTCTCAAGGGGCCGAGTCGATCATCGTGTCGTACTCGCTTAACTGCGATAACGCGTTTGTGACGACCAACTGGGTGGGGGAGCGGTTCGCGGTGCTGAACGGGCCGGCGACATTCATTTCACTGGTTGAGAAAGAGCAGCGGCCACATGAGGTGACACTGGTGTTGCCGCCGGATTGGAAGCGGAGCGCGGCGGGATTGCGGGCCGCGGGAGAGCATCGGTATCGCGCGCCGAACTACGAGTGGTTGGTTGACTGCCCGATCGCGGCGGGGAACTTTGACGTCCGAGAGTTTGTGGTGGGTGGGAGCAGGCACGAGATTGTGAGCCTGGGTGAGCTTGGGGAATGGAAGCCGGAGCGGCCGCCGGGGGACCTTGCCAGGCTCGTCGTCGAGAACGAACGGATGTGGGGGAAGCTGCCCTTTGACCACTACGTGTTCATTCTGAACTTTCGGCCCGGTGGCGGAGGGCTGGAGCATCTGACGTCGACGCTTATTACATCCGGCGCAGATGGGATGAAGAGCGAAGGGCGGTACTTGGGTTGGTTGTCGCTGGTGAGTCATGAGTACTTCCACACGTTCAACGTGAAGCGGCTGCGGCCGATTGAGCTTGGGCCCTTTGACTACGAGAACCCGCCGCACACTCCGAGTTTGTGGATTTCCGAGGGGCTGACTTCGTATTACGGCGATCTGATCGTGTGCCGCTCGGGGCTTGGGACGCCGGCGGGCTTTTTGCAGAGCATGTCGTCACATATTTCGGGGCTTCAGAACTCGCCGGGGCGGCTCAAGCAGTCGCTTGAGCAGTCATCGATGGAGGTGTGGACGAACAGCCGGTCGGGTGTTCAGACCAAGGATGACACCGTCAGCTATTACATCAAGGGGCCGGTGGCGGGGTTCCTGCTGGATGCAAGGGTCCGGGCGGATACGCACGGAAAGCGGTCTTTGGATGACGTCATGCGGCTGGCCATGAAGCGGTATTCAGGTGAACGCGGGTTCAAGCCGGAGGAGTTTGTCGCGGTTGCAGAGGAGGTCGCGGGGACGGATTTGAAGGCGTGGTTCCACGACGTGATTTCTTGCGCGGCGGAGCTCAACTACGAACCGGCCCTGGAATACTTTGGCCTCAAACTGATCAAGAGCGACGGGGAGCGGGCGGCGTGGCGGCTTGAGCCCAAGGAGGATGCCAGCGATACGCAGCAGAGGCGTTTGAACGACTGGCTCGGGGCGACCGCGAAGTAAGTACACTCCGCTGCATGATCCGAACCATTCTCGTCGCAACGGCCGCGCTGGCTTCGACCGCGGTCGCGCAGACCAAGACCCAGAACGTTTTTCTCTTCATGCTCGATGGGCTGCGCTGGCAGGAAGTCTGCCGCGGGGCGGATGATGCGCTGATGACCAAGGACCACAAGGTTGACAACGCCTCAGCCCTGAAGAAGGACTTTGCACGCGACACGCCCGAGGGACGGCGTGAGGCGTTGATGCCGTTCATGTGGAATGTCGCCGCGAAAGAAGGGCAGCTTTACGGCAACCGCGACAAGGGTTCGGATGCCCACGTCACCAACACCATGTGGTTCTCCTATCCAGGCTATAACGAGACGCTGTGCGGGTTTGCGGATCCCAAGGTGAACTCGAACCGCAAGATCCCCAATGAGAACACAACCGTGTTCGAGTGGCTGGACAAAAAGCCGTCCTTCAAGGGCCGATTCGGTGCGTTCACGACGTGGGATGTGTTCCCGTTCATTTTCAACGTCGAACGCAGCGGGCTGAACGTGGATGACGGCTTGGAGCCGCTGAAGTTTGGGAAGATCACGCCGGGGATTGAGATGGTGAATCGGCTCCGCGCAGAGACACCTAAGCGCTGGGCCGGGGCGCACTTTGATTCGCTGACTTATCGCGCTGCCCGCGAGTGGGTTCCGGCGAACAGGCCGCGGTGTGTCTTCATCGGGCTGGGAGAGACCGACGAGTGGGCCCATGAAGGTGACTACGACCAGTATCTGCGGGCGGCCCACCGCGATGACGGGTACATCCGCGAGATGTGGAACTTCTGCCAGTCTGATCCTCAGTACAAGGGTACGACGACGTTCATCATCACCTGCGACCATGGGCGCGGCGACAACACCGCAGGTCCCAAGGAGTGGAACAACCACAACGCAAAGACTGTGGGGGCCGACCAGATCTGGATAGCGATCCTGGGACCGGACACCCCGGCGATGGGAGAGCGGACGAACTGTCCGCCGGTGACGCAATCGCAGATCGCGGCGACGCTGGCGGCGTTGCTGGGTGAGGATTACGCGGCCGCGGAGCCCAGGGCGGGGAAGCCGATTGTGGACGCGATCAAGAAGTGACCGGCGTGTAACTGAGCTTGCCGTCTTTCCAAGCCGGGAACTTCTCGCGCCAGGCTTTGAGGTCACGCGGGTCGACTTCCACCGACAGGGGTGCTTCTTCGTTGGCGAGCTCGCCCAGAATTTCGCCGCGGGGCCCGAGCGCGACGCTGCCGCCCGCGTATGACACATTGGGGTCCTTGCCGACGCGGTTGATCCCGAAGGCGAAGGCCTGGTTTTCGATCGCCCGTGCAATAAGCAGGGCCCGCCAGTGTTGTGCTCTTGCCTCGGGCCAGCTGGCACCGATGGCGAAGGCCTGAGCGCCCCGGGACAGCCCGGTGCGGAAGAGTTCGGGGAACCGCAGGTCGTAGCAGACGGCGGGGCACACGCTAAGCCCTTGGCTTCCCCCCCACTGCCACAGCATTACCTCATTGCCCCCTTGGAATCGCTCGTGCTCCTTTCCCAAAGAGAACGGATGAATCTTGGCGTAGTCCGCCAGGACGTTTCCGGACGGATCGACAATGGTCGCGTGATTGCGGGCGTGGGACTGTCCCCGCACGTGAACCGTGCGTGCCCCATGGACGTAGACCTCGTGATCTCGGGCCAGCTCTGAGATGAACCTTAGCGTTGCGCCATCGTGATCTGCGGTCTTCTCAATGTTGAAGGAAAAGCCGGTGTCGAACATCTCTGGTAAGAGGACAAGGTCGCCGGGTTCGGGGGATGCGCGAGAGATGAGACTCTCGGCCTTCCGATAGTTCGAGGTTTTGTCTTCCCAGGCGATGTCCATTTGGATGAGGTGTGCCCGCATGGTTATTAGCGTATCGCAGTTCCTGGCACAGGCGTTTGGTAGCGGTAGACTGAAGGATCGCATGGCTGCTTCCCCCACAACTTCATCGCGTGCCACGATGCCGCGGGTTCACCTGGCCAGCCAGTCGGCGCGACGGCGTGAGCTTTTGACGCGCCATGGTGTTGAGCACGACGCCTCGCACCCGGGGATCGATGACGGGCTGCTTTCGCGCGGGAACGTTTCGGCACGGGAATGGGTGGCTTCGCTTGCGTATCTCAAGGCTGCTTCAGGGGCACGCAATGGCCTGAAGGGCCCGGTACTGGGTGCGGACACCGTGTGCGTCAAGAACGGCGAACTGCTGGGTCAGCCCGTGGATGAGGCCGATGCGCGGCGAATGCTGCAAACCCTTGAAAACGGGTCTCATGCCGTGGTTACAGGTGTGGCGTTGGTCTGGACTGATTCTGACCGCCGCGAGATCTTCGTGGATGAGGCGGCTGTCCATGTCGGCGTGATCGGTGAGGCTCAAATCGAGCAGTACCTGTGCACCGGACAGTGGGACGGCAAGGCGGGGGCGTACAACCTGAGCGAACGGATCGAGGCGGGCTGGCCGATCACTTTTGAGGGTGACCCTTCAACCGTGATGGGCCTGCCCATGAACGCCCTTCTCAAGCGACTGGCGAAGATCGGGGCTAACGTTTCGGGTGCCTGAGGGTGAAACCCTTGGGTGACTCGCCCGGTACAGTCTTGTGCCCGGACGCTCCCGAGAAGGACCCCTGATGCCGACCAGCAACACGATTCTGCCTTTATGGATCGTGGCGCCGATCGGGCTTCTGACACTACTGGTTCTGGCCGGGCACTTGTTGGCGGTGCGAGCGGCCCAGATCGATCAACGCCGCAAACGCATCCGGATGGCGACCAGTGCCTTACTCATGCTCACGGTGCCGGTGTTCAGCTATGGGCTCTCGGGTTCGACGCCGGCGCGTTCGCGCGAGTTTGTGCTGGTGTGGCTGATGGTGGCGGTGTTGCTGCTGTTTGTCATTCTGTTGGCCTTGGCCGACATGATGCACTCGTTGCAGCTTCACAGGGCCCAGCTTCGAGAGGTGCGCCGGTCTTTAGCGATGAAGCGCGACGAGAAGCAAGGCGCGGATCATGGCGCTCGGGGATAACGGGGACCACGCCGGGCCGGTCCGACGCCGCGCGGGGCCTTTGCCCGGTGTGTTGGGTGTGCCGCTGTCGCTTTTGTACCGGTTGGGGATCCGCCGCGTTAACCGTCGCTTTGACCGGGGCAAGGGTGTGGTGCGGTTTGATCGGCCGGTGATCAGCGTGGGGAACCTATCGGTGGGCGGGACGGGCAAGACGCCGCTGGTTGAAGCGATTGTGCGGTTCCTGGTTGAAACGGGGCGCACGCCGTGTATTGCCATGCGCGGGTATTCGCGGGGCGGAAAGGAGTCTGATGAGGCCGCGGCGTATCGCAGGCTCCTTTCGGATGTGCCGGTGATCGCGCAGTCCAATCGCACGCTGGGATTGATCCGGCAGTTTGGCAAGGAGCACGATGAGGCGGACGGGCGGCAGTCGGATTGCATCATTCTGGATGACGGCTTCCAGCACCGGCAGATCGGGCGCGAGCTGGACATTGTGCTGATTGATGCGGGGCGCGATCCGTTTGCGGACCGACTGCTACCGGCCGGGTGGCTGCGTGAGCCGGTCGAGTCGCTGAAGCGGGCGGGGGCGATTGTGATCACCCATGCTGAGTCCGTGAGCGGAGCGGACTTGACGACGCTGGAGCGCCGGATCGCCGCGACGTTTGGTCAACCGGCTCAGGCCGTTTGTCGGCACGGCTGGAGTGAGTTGCTCGTGAACGATGCGGGGCATGAGAGCCCTGTACCTGTGCCGTGGCTGTCGGGCAAGCGGATCGTCGCGGCCTGCGCGATCGGGAATCCGGGCCCGTTTGTTGCGGCGGCACGCAAGGCCGCGGGTGGGAACTTGAGTGCGGAGGTGGTGCTGCGGGATCACGACCCATTCGCGCCAACCACGGTGGAGCGGCTCAAGGGTGTTGCTCGGTCGGTGAATGCGCAGGCGATTGTGGTGACAGAGAAGGATTGGTCGAAGTTGAAGGGCGTCTTGCATTGGCCCTGTCCGGTTGTGCGGGCGGTGCTCAAGCTTTCGTTCGATCGCGGATGGGAAGCACTGAGCAAACACGTGCTTGAAACCGTCGCACGAGGCGTACCCGACGATGCGGACCCGAGTCAGGCCTGACGGCTTATGGCCGCAGATAGAACGTGTAGCCAACTCCTGAGCCAGCCCCGGGAGTGAGGGTCAGGTAATCCACATCACCGGTCAGGAACCCCATAACGGACTTGTTGATGCCGCCGAACTCGCCCTTCATTTGAAACTGCGGACTGAACACGTTCGGCACGATGTCGCCGGTCTGATCGGTAATCCAGGCGAAGGGTCGCTCGACATCGTTGGGCTGCAGTGTTCGGATGCGTTCCGTCCCTGCGTTGAACCACTGGGTGAAGTTGGATGGCCAGCCGGGCTGGTCCCACCACTTCATGTTGACCGTGTAACTGGTTCCCACATCGTCGTAGGCGCTCACCCCCGGGGTGGCGCTTGGCCAACTCCGCTGCCGGCTCGCCACATCACCTGGCGAGCGACAGACCGGAATCTGAAGTGAGGCTCGCTGCTGGGCGGTTGGGACGCCGTGGTTGAAGTTCCAGGTATTTCCCGATCCGACGTTGATGTACCCCGGGGGCTTCGGTATGCGGTTGCCGGACGTCAAGTAAGGATTCAGGGCCCGAGAGTAGGCAGATTCATCGAACTGCTGGCCTGCCCAGAAGTTGGAACAGTTTTTGCCGAATGAGCTCCAGGTGTCCCAGCCAGAGATGCCCCCGTTGTTGTACCCGCACGCCCGCATCGGCACGCGCCCCGCGTTGTCCAGCCGGTAGTGCGCGGTGGCTGCGAGGATCTGCCTGACGTTGTTGAGTGAAACATCGAGCCCCGAGCCGTTCCAGCGTTGCTTCATGAGCCCGGGCAGGAGGAGCACAAGCGCGAGCAGAGCGATCAGCACAACCAACTCGCTGAGCGTGAAGCCGCGACGATGCTGACTCGTGATCATGCGTTGATCTCCACGGTGCCCGCAACTGCCCACGGTCACGATTCGGGCGCGGACGCTACGGCCTTAAGAGAAAAGTGTAACCGGTCCCCGTACCCGCAAAGGGCGTTACGGTGAGGTAGTCCGCATCGCCCGTAAGAAAGCCCATCACCGACTTGTTGACGCCACCGAACTCACCTTTCATCTGGAACCCGGCACCAAAGGTGTTGGCCACCACATCCGCGACCTGATCATGGATCCAGGCGAACGGGCGCTCGACATCGTTGGGCTGCAGCGTGCGGATGCGATCGGTGCCGGCGTTGAAGCGCTGGGTGAAGTTGGAAGGCCAGCCGGGCTGGTCCCACCACTTCATATTCGTGAAGTAGCTGGTCCCGACATCGTTGTATGCGGAAACTCCGGCGAAGAGAATTGGCCAGGTCCGTTGACGAGTGCCTACATCCCCAGGAGACTTGCAGACTGGAATCTGGAGCGATGCACGCTCCTGGGTGGTCGGTGTCCCGTCGTTGAACGTCCACGTGCTGCCCGAGCCGGTGTTGATGTAGCCGGCCGGGCGTTGAATGCGAGGGTGACCGGGCAGGTATGTGTTGAGCGGTCTGCCGTAGGCGCTCTCGTCAAACGGTCCGGACTGCCAATAGAGGCTGCAGTTCTTGCCGAACGAGCTCCAGGTGTCCCAGCCCCCGGTGATCATTCCCTGGGAGTAGCCGCAGCCTCGCATAGGGACGCGCCCGGCGTTGTCCAGCCGATAGTGCGCCGTTGCGGCCAGTATCTGCCTTACGTTGTTCATCGAAACGTCCAACCCGGCACCGTTCCACCGCTGTTTCATCAGCCCCGGCAGCAGCAGCACCAGAGCGAGCAGGACGATGAGGACGACAAGTTCGCTGATCGTGAAGGCCCGACGGTCATTGTGGGGCATGGTCGGTTCTCCGAGGGTCTTTGGTTGTTACCGCACGGATAGGCCAGGGTTGCATCGCTCAGGGCCAGGGAATCCCAAACGTGTAACCGGGTCCCGAGAGAGCGCCGGGTGTGAGGGTGGTGTAGGCCGCATGTCCGCTCAGGAACCCCAGGACGGACATGTTTGTCCCGCCGAACTCGCCAGTAGAGTTGCCGGTGGTATTGGCAACAACGTTCCCGATGGAATCGCTTATCCAGGCAAAAGTCTCGCTTGCTCGTGAACCCGACCGCAAACTCGGCATCACGCGAATTTTCTCCGTGCCCGCGTTGTAGCGCTGGGTGAAGTTCGCCGGCAGGCCCGGCTGGTCCCACCACTTCATGTTAAGCAGATAGCTGGTGCCAACATCGTTGTAGTTGGAGACTCCGGGCGTCGGGATCGGCCAGGTGCGCTGACGGGTGGCGACATCTCCCGGCGAGCGACACTTTTTGACCTCAAACGAAAGGCGTTGAGCCGGGGTGGGAGTGCCGGAGTTAAATGACCATGTCGCACCGGCCCCGGTATTGAGATATCCCGTCGGCACCGGAGCGGACTGGGACTGGAGGTAGGAGTTCAGTGCCCTGCCACGCGCCGATTCGTCAAACACGCCGCCTCCGTAGCTCTGCCAAAAACTGTCGCAGTTTTTCCCGAAGGCGTTCCATGTATCCCAGCCGCCGGTGATCATCCCCGCCGAGTACCGGCAGCCGCGCATGGGCGTTCGCCCGGCGTTGTCGAGCCGGTACTGCGCCGTGGCCTGGAGAATCTGCCGCACGTTGTTCAGGGAGACGTCAAGTCCGGACGCGTTCCAACGCTGTTTCATCAGGCCGGGCAAGAGCAACACCAAGGCCAGCAGGACGATCAGGACCACGAGTTCATTGAGTGTGAAGCCGCGGCGAAGGTGCCTTTCAGTCATAGAGAATCTCCGCTTGACCGCACAATCCTACCGACGTCCGGTACGCAAGTTGCACACTGGAGCGGGAAGCCCCTTGGGACATGCGTACGAACGGCCGCCAATTCAGACCGAATTCTCCAGTTCTAGGCCGCGGCAACGCAATGCCGATTCTCGCCCCGCGTTAGGCTGAGACAACCGTGCCCCATGGGCCGGACACAGGAGATTGGACCATGATTAACACGAGGATTCTCATCGCGGTTATCGGCTTGGCCTGCAGCGCCGCCAGCGCCCAGCATCAGGAACAGGGCAAGCATCGCCAGGGCCCGGCACCGGAAGGCATGCGCAATAACGAAGGCCCGATGGATGGCGATCACGCCGCCCCGCCGCGCCAGGGAGGTCGCCAGACGCACGGTCAGGCCGGGCGCGGCGAAGGTCGCCAGGGCAAGCGCGCTCTCAAGCACTTCTTGAAGAACCATCCGGGCGCACGCCAGCGATTCATGCAGCACATGCACGGCCAGCAAGGCCCGGGTGGAATGCAGGGTGGCCCGGGGTTGGGCCGCGGCTTTCAGGGCCCGGGAGTCCCGGGTGGTCAAGGTGGCCCCGGCGGCAGGCGAGGCCCGCAAGAGATGGGTGGAGGATTCCAGGGTGGCCCGCAAGGTGGTCCGGGACTTCAGGGTGGCAGGCCGCAGCGCGGCGGACCGCAAGGCGGCCAGCCATGGTGGGGTCAGGGCGGCGGACCTCAGGGGGGTCAGCCACAAGGCCTGGGGCCCCGTCAACGTCGAGGCGGCTCGCAGGGTGGTGGAATAAACCAGGGTCCGCAGAACTTCCAACGCGGAGGATTGAACCAAGGGCCGCAGAACTTGCAGGGCGGCGGCAGGCAGGACGGACCGGGTATGGGCCGGCGGCAGGGACCGCAAGGTGGCCAACCCGGCGGACCGATGCGTCCTCGCAATGGCCCGCAGAACCAGCCGCATGACAGCGGCCCTGACGATCAATAAGCCTCGCTCACTTGACGCGTCGATCGATCTGGGCGCCGATGGCTGCACGCTTGTGGAAGAGGATGGTGAACTTGTCACCCTCCTCCGGGATGTTGTCGTACGTGGCGTAACCCATGCCGTTGCCGTCAAGGCGCGTGGGGGCTGAGGGCGCGCCGAGGATGCCCGCGAGTTGCTCGGGGCTCTTGCCGCGGACCGCATCGTTCACGTGCTGATCATCCTGGCCAGCGGCCAGCGATTCAAAGCCCTTACGGGCTTTGTTTACGTTGGGGAGCGCCAAGTAGACCACGGCGCGATCGACGAAGACGCCGCGGACTTTGGAGTTGAGGAAGTTGAACGTCGTGAGGTCGCCGGCTTTGGGGAAGTCGGGATAGACCGCCGAGCCCGTGCCGGTCTCATCGATCAGGAGCGGCCCACCCGGGGGACAGCCCATGCCATCGACGATCATCTTGATCGTGTGCGATCCGAGCTTTTCGGAGAGCTGGTTGTCGGGGGCTGCTTCGGAGGCTTTGGCCAGGAAGATGAGGGCGCGGGCGGGATCAAAGTTCTTCTCGTTGCACCACACGCGGGTGAGAGAGACGTGCGACACGACGCCGCGCTCGAACGTGAACTTCACGAAGTTGCCATCGAGGGGGACATCCTGGTACGCGACTTCGCCTGAGCCCATGATGGTGAGTTTCAGCGCGCCCCCGATGGGACAGCCCAGAATGCCGAAGACCTGGTCCGGCCCCATTCCCTCGAAAGGCTTGGTGACTTCCTTGTCCGGCGTGCGGCCGGCGTAGAGGTTCCAGCCCGCGCGTGCCTTGTTCAGGTCGCTGGCCGCGGCACACTTCACGAGGTGGAGGTTCTGAACCCGCGTCACGAGCCCGTTCACGAACTCCACTCGAACTTCATCACCCGGCGCGGGGACATCCATCATCACGGCGCTGCCGCGGCCGGTCTGATCGAGCGTAAACGGCGGGGCCTTAGAGCCCGCCCCGGCCAGGAACTGCCGGGCTGTCATGCCGAGTGTGACCTTGCCAACCAGTTGCGCCGGAATCACCAGATCGTTGCGAGACCCCGAGATCACCGGCGTCACCACGGCAACCGGAACCGGATCGGTGGGCTTGGCCGTCTGCACGCACATCGCCAGGACCGGATTGAGCGCCCGCGGGTCCACGACGGTGCGCGTGGGATTCTGGGGATGGCCCGGGCGGGTCATCGCCGCGCGTTCGGGAACATGCTCATCCAGGTAGATCAACACCTCATCGAGGTCGATGCGGCCATCCTTGTACCGATCCGCCTTGCAGTCCGTCAGGGCCTCCACCAGCACCTCAGTGAACGCGGACAAGCCCGTCGGCCCGAACGTCGATTCCTCATCCGGACGGCAACTCAGGATCGTGTGGATGTCCCGGTACTCGGTCGTCTCGGTTGGAAATCCCTTCTGATCGCGGCAAGCATCCAGCAGGATGATTTTCACCAGTGCCTTGGACTTGGCCAACTCCGCCTTGATGGACTTGAGCGGGATCAGGTCATCCTTCAACGCCAGGCTCGGCACATTCTTGGGTGCGCCTCCGTGCGTGGAGAAGTAGAGGACTACCTGGTCATCTTCCGTGGCCGCGGCACACACTTTCTGCAAGCTGCTGGTCACGTTTGCTTTGTTTGGCGTGAGGTCCTTCTCGGTCAGCACCGTGGTTTGGTATCCCGCGGCTTTCAAGGCCTTGGCGAGCGCGTGCGCATCATCGATGCATCCGGGTAGCTTCTCGAGCTCAAATCCGGGTGGCTTGGCCTCCCCCACTCCCACGATCAGTGCAAAGCGGCGACCCTTGGCGACGACTCGTTTGTCCGGTGGCGGCGGCTTCAAGCCGGACAACTGCGCCGATGCCGGCCCCACGAACAACACCGCGGCACCCAAAGCAACGACAAAGCGACGAGGCTGCATGCGGAGACTCCCCAATCAGGACAATCAGGGTACCAAATCGCAACGACCCTGACTCCCGTGCTCTAGGAGCCGGTGAATCAGGGTCGCGTTTGGAAAGTCTTTTGGGGACTTAGTCGTTGGGCAACGGGCAGGAGCCGCCGTGCTTCTCGTGGTAGTCCTGGTGGTAATCCTCGGCGGCGTAGAACGGGCCGACATCCGCGACTCTTGCGAGTTGGGTCACAATCTTGCGGCCCTTGAACCGCTCGGATTTCGACTGTTCATCGATGAACGCCTTGGCCTGGGCAAGTTGTTCATCGTTGTCGGCGTAGATGGCCGAGCGATAGTTGTCGCCGACATCCGGGCCTTGACGATTGAGCTGCGTGGGATCGTGGATTTTGAAGAACCAGCCGAGAAGTTCCTTGTACGAAACCTTGGCGGGATCAAAGACGACCTTGACTGTTTCCGCGAATCCGGTCGTGTGCGAGCACACCTGCTCGTAGGTCGGGTCTTTGCCCTTGCCTGCCTGGTAGCCGCTGACCGCATCGATCACGCCGGGGACCTGCTGGAGCCGGTCCTCAACACCCCAGAAGCAGCCTCCCGCGAAGTACGCGGTCTGGGTCGCCAGTGGCTTGGAGGCCTCGGGCCAGGGGATCTTGCCATCTTTGCCCTTCTCGACAAACTCGAGCGAGACAGAGTTCACGCAGTAGCGCAGACCCGTGGGCTTGGGGCCGTCTTCAAACACGTGCCCGAGGTGCGCTCCGCAGCGGGTGCAGAGAATCTCCGTCCGCGTCATCCCGTGAGTCGAGTCCCGGTCGTAGTCCACGTGGTCCAAGTCGTAGGGCTTGAAAAAGCTCGGCCAGCCCGTGCCTGAGTCGAACTTGTTGTTCGAGGGAAACAGCGGCAGACCGCAGAGGCGGCACACGTACACGCCATCCTTGTGGTTGTCCGTGAGGTTGCCGCAGAACGCCGGCTCGGTGCCCTTGGCCAGAATCACGTTGACCTCATCGGGCTTGAGCTTCTTAGACAGTTCTTCGATGCGCCCCTTTGAAAGGTGCTGCACGTTGTAACCGGACTTGGAATACATGGGCTTCTTTGTCTTTGGCATGGTGATATCGGTCTCCGGCTGCGCTGAGAAGCTGAACCCTCCGCGCCAACCCCCTTTGGCCGCGGCCGAAACTATGGCCGCGGAAATGCTGACGGCGATGACAAACAGTACGACGAGAGAAAGGACTTTCATTCGAGCGGACTCCTGAACCGCGGTTGCGGCACTGTGTATTCGATGCCGCCGGCGCTTTGGATTGTTGCAGGGGTACTACGTAATCCGAGGGGGTCGGGTTTGGTTGGGGCCAGATTTCCGCTCTCGCGGATTCGAGCCCAATTGCTCAAGTTTCCTCGTATAACTCGAGCGGCAGCCCGTCGGGGTCCTTAAAGAACGTGAATCGGCACTTGGTGATCTCATCAACTCGGACAGGTTCCACCGCAATGCCGGCATTGGTCAAATGTCGGATCACTTCGTCGATCCTGCTGACGGCGAAGGCCAGGTGACGCAGGCCGCGGGCCTCGGGATTCGATGGCCGCGGCGGGGGATTGGGGAACGAGAACAACTCGAGCTGCGAGCCGTCGGGCAACGCCAAATCGAGTTTGTACGAATCCCGGGCAGCGCGGTGCGTTTCGGCAACGACCTTGAGCCCCAGCACCTGCGTGTAGAACCGCTTGGACGCTTGGTAGTCAGAGCAGATGATCGCCACGTGATGGATACGTCGGAGCATGGGGGATTGTTGGCGCGGGTCGCGGAGCTACTTTGACGTGAGGTTGATCACGGACACGCTGCGGGCGGGGAGGGATCCCTCGGGCTTGTATCCGGAGAAGCCGCCTTTCTCGGAGAACGTCACATCCGCCCATGCCCCTCCAACCACCAGATCCGCCGCCGCGAACTCACCCTGCGTTCGACTGGCATCCAGGGCGAGCGTGCAGCCTTCAACCGCGTGGTCGCTCAGGTTGATTACGACGAGCACGGTGTCGATCGACGGGCGTGCCGGCTTGGCCTCGGCCGATCGCGCCCCAGGACCGAGGTCCGGGCGATAGCGCGTTTCACGTCGCCGCAGGAACGCGACAATCTCAGGCTTGTCGGCTTCCACCATCCACGTGCCGCCGGTGGCCAGCGCCGGATGCTCGTTCCGCAAGCGAATCAGTTTCTTGTAGAGGCTCAGCAGCGAGTTCGGATCGGCGGCCTGCTTCTCGACGTTGAGCGATTCAAACCCTTTGTTCACCGCCGCCCAGGGCCTCGCTGTTGTGAACCCCGCGCTTTCTGTGGCGTTCCACTGCATCGGCGTCCGCAGGTGCTCATCGGGCTTGTTCCCCGTCATCCCGATCTCTTCGCCGTAGTAGATGAATGGGACACCAGGTCCTGTGAGCAGCAATGCCGCCGCGGCACGCATGGCTCCTTCATCCCCCTTGAGTTGGGTCATCACCCGGGTCTGGTCATGATTGGAAAGAAACCGCCCGTACTGATTCGGCGGGTAGAGCTCCAGCACCCTCTTCTGGGCCTTGACGAACGCATCTTTGGTCCCCGCCTTCACTGATGCGATCATCGCATCCGCCGTCGCAAACTCGAACGTCATGTCGAGTTCGGCGCCGACATAGCTCGAGGCCTGCTCGCTGTCGGCCCATACTTCGCCGATGGTCATGGCATCCAGGTTCACACCCTTGAGCGCCTGGAGCCAGTTCCGCAGCCAGATGTGAGTCGCGGGCGTGTTCTCCTGAACTTGACCTTCCTCGATCAGGTGCCGGATCGCATCCAGCCGGAATCCGTCAGCCCCCATGCTGGTCAGCCAGGCCCTCGACACCGTGTTCATTTCTTCGGTGACCGCGGGGTTCCGGAAGTTCAGATCCGGCATCACGGGCGAGAACAGCCCGTAGTAGTAAGCCTCCTTGGCCTCTGGGCCGCTCGGCGGCAGCGCATGCCACACCCGTTGGTTCCATGGCCCCCTCCATCCGGGATCGGTATCGCTCCAGATGAACCAGTTGTGCCGGAGCGAGCCCGCTTCGGCCGCGCCCGTAAACCATTCGTGCTTGCTTGAGCAGTGATTCGGTACCAGGTCGATGATGACGTTGATCCCGCGCTTGTGGCACGCGGCCATGAGCGCCTTGAAGTCATCCGTCGTTCCGTACTGGGGATTGACGCCGTAATAGTCCGTGATGTCGTAGCCGTGATAGCTGGGCGATGGCATGATCGGCATGAGCCAAATGCCGCCGATGCCCAGGTCCGTGTCAGTCTTGGGATCGCCATCGTTCAGGTAGTCGAGATGCTCGATCAGCCCCTTGATGTCGCCGATCCCGTCGTTGGCCAGCGGTCCTTCCGTTGAGTCCGCGAACGACCGCACGAAGATCTCGTAGAACACTCGGTCGTTCCACCAGTTGACACGGTCTGGACCGGTGCTTGTGCGGACCGCTGGTGGCGGGCCTTTGGCTTCCGGAGAAGTCGTCGGCTGACCTGCGGCCGACACAACACAACAGAGCACCCCTATCGCTGAAACGGATGTTCTCATGCGTTGAGCGTATCCGGGACGGATCGGGCCCTCCCGCGCATCTTTGCAAGTTACTCACGGGAAACACCTGCATGTGGATGCTTCTGATCAGCCTGATTGTCGCTGTCTTCACCCCCGATCCTCCGGATGCGGCGTATTCGCTCACGCTCCTGCCCGGGCCCCAGGTCCGGGTTTCCCTGCAGGTCACAGGAACCTCGACCGGCACCACCGAACTGCGGCTCCAGCCTCATTGGGGCGGTATTGAAAACGATGGCGGCGATGTCACGGCGCTCAAGGTCACCGATTCCAAGGGTTCGGAGCTGACCATCGAGCATCCCGGCACGACGCAGTGGGAGGTCACCCACCAGCCCTCTGAGCCGCTGACTGTTTCCTACATCATCCCCGCGCGCGAACTCAAACCGCTGTTGCGCGGCAACGACTATCGCACCAGGCTCGAGCCCGGCCTTTTCCACATGATCGGCGAGCTCGGCCTGATCCTGCCTGAACACTTCGACAACGAAACGGCGCGCTCGGTCTCAGTCGCGTTTCATGGGTTTGATCAGGATGGCGGCCACGTCATCTCATCCTTCGGCGATGGACCCGGTCCATTCACGCTGCATCGCTCCGGCCAGGATGTACGCCACACCGTGATTCTCGCAGGCAACGTCCGCACGCTTACACGCAAGGTCAAGGGCAACGTGGTCGGCATCGCCATCGTCGGCAATGAATGGGGATTCAAGGATGACGACTTCGCGGACCTCACGACCAAGATCATCGCGACCGAACGCGACTTCTGGAACGATCACACCGACCCTTGGTTTCTGGTCACGCTCACTCCGACGGGCACCTCGGCGAATGCTCACTCATTTTCTCTAGGCGGCACAGGCCTCACCGATAGCTTCGCCCTGTTCTGCAATACCGGTTTGACGCTGGATGAAGCCTCCCCGCGGGCCCTGCAGGTGAAGCGCCTTCTTGCACATGAGTACTTCCACACTTGGAACGGGGGCAAGATCAAGAGTGCCGGAGAAGAAGGCGCGGGATACTGGTTCTCAGAGGGCTTCACTGATTTTTACGCCCGCCGCCTCCTTCACAACTCGGGGATGTACACGGACTCTGTGTACCTGGATCAACTCAACGAGATGCTCGGGCAGGCCGCGGGAAACCCGGCTCGAAACGCCACCGCATCCCGCGTCAACGACGAGTTCTGGAAGAACCAGGATGTTCAGAAGCTCCCGTATCAGCGCGGCGACCAGGTCGCGCTCGCGGTCGATGAGAAAATCCGCGAGGTCTCCAAGGGCACACGCTCCATCGATGACCTGATGAAAGCGCTCCTGGAAAAGGCCCGAAGCGGGGAGCCCTTTGCATCCGAAGTGGTTCTGAAGCTCATCGAATCTGAAACCGACGCCGCGTTTGCAGCATCGATCCGCAGCGCCGTGGTCGATGGCTCTGAAATTCCACTACCGGCCGCGATCACCGCACCGCGCGCGACGCTCGCCAAAGGCAAGTCCAGGTCGTTCGACGCGGGCTTCGACATCGATGCGAGTCGACAATCGAAAACCCTCACCGGTGTCCGCCCCGGCACCGCGGCCCACGATGCCGGCCTTCGGAATGGTCAAACTCTCAAGGGACTCTCGATCTCCTCCGGTACGCCCGAAGCCCCACCGTTCGCCAAGGTCACCATCGAATTCGAGGGGGCAGCCAAAGAGATCACCTATGACCCCTTGACCCCACCCATCCAAGTCCCGAGATACACGGCCAAGAAATCCCAATGACTCAATCGTCCGAATCAAGTTCGTACGCGATCTTGAGCCACTTACCCACCTCGGCATCCACATGATCCAGACCAGTAATGGCGAACCTGTGCGTGATCCGGTCCTTCTTTTCGAGACCACCGGTGTCGATCAGCCGGGCCGGGATCTTGCCCCGCTTCTCCTTGACGAAACGGCCAAGGGCCAGCCCCAAGTCGATCCGGGTGGCGGTGCTCGGCTTGATCTGGGCAAAGACGTGCTCCCGGAATAGGGGAACCATCGTCTGGCACGGACAGATCTTGACATCCTTTCCTATAGCGCGACCCATGTCGATGAGCTTGTCGTAGATCGGCTTGAGTTGGGCTTTCTTGCCCGAGTACATGTCTTCCACGTACATTACCGCCGCGGCCAGGTACTTCTTGGGATCCCCATCCTCTTCGCCCTTACCCGACGACCAATCCGCCAACCACGAGGCGTAGTTGGTCCCTAGGTCGTGCTCTTTTTTCAGCCAGTCGCGCCGCCCCGGGATGTCCTTGGGCCCGTTCTTGTTGATGAACTTGATCCACTCTTCAAGTGAGCGGCCTGTCTTTTCTTTCAGTTTCGCGATGGCATCCTGCACCATCTTGAGGCTGGGGTGAACGCTATAGATGCTTTTGGCCATCGAACGCTCCTCGCCGCAGACGGGGAATGCCCCGGATGCTGGACCGAGCTCATTCCAACGGTGGGACAACTGCCGTATCTTCGGTCACCGGGGGCTCGATGGGCTTCTCGCGCACCGATGCGGGCATCCGACGCCACATGATCGCCACCGGAACCAGCGACACGATCGACAGCAGGGCCCCGGACAAGAACGGCGCGCCACCCCCACGCTGGGGCAGCTCGATCGGTGGGTTGGGGGATGTAAACACGCGGAACACGTACGTCGCCAGCAGCGGCCCGGCGACCTGAGCGATGCTGTTGAGCCCCGAGAGCCCGCCCTGAAGTCGACCTTGCTCGTTCGGAGGGACCGCCTTGCTCATGATTCCCTGCGCTGCGGGCCCGGCAACCCCGCCGATCGACGCGATAACGACGATCGCGTAAATCATCCACCCGTGCGTCGCGAGGCCGTACCCCAGGAACGCGAGAACTCCCAGCCCCACGCCCCCGACCAGGCACAGCCTTTCGCCCAGGGCGGGAATGATCCGCCGCGAAAGCCCGCCCTGCACCACCGCGGCGGTAATCCCCACCACAAAGAGCGACGCCCCGATGTGGATCGGGTCCCACTTGAAGCGATAACTCATCGACAGGTTCCACGTCGAGTGGAGCCCGAACTGCGCGAGGTTGATGAAGAACAGACCCGCTGCCAGCACACCCACCACGTGGTGCGAAGACAGCCACTTCAGCGAGGTGAACGCGTTGGCTTTCTTCCATGAGAACGGTCGGCGCATCTCACGCGGTAGCGACTCGGGAAGCACGAAGTACCCGTACAGCCAGTTCAGCAGCGTCAGCACACCGGCGCCTATGTAAGGCAAGCGAATGTCATACTGCCCCAGCAATCCACCGAGTAACGGACCGATCATGAACCCCAGACCGAACGCCGCACCGATGATCCCAAAGCCCGCGGCCCGTTTTTCCGGTGGCGTCACATCCGCGATGTACGCCCCGCAGGTCGTGATGCTGGCCCCGGAAATCCCGTTGATGGCCCGAGTGATGAAGAGGATGGCAAGGTTCGGCGACATCGCCGCCACGAAGTAGTCGAGCCCCGAGCCCAACAGGGAAATCAGAATCACCGGTCGCCGCCCGAATCGATCTGAAAGCGATCCCAGAATCGGAGCAAAGAAAAACTGCATCAGGGCGTACGTCGCCATCAGCAAGCCGACTTTGGTTGACGTCTGACTCTCGAACATCGAGGCGTGGGTCGGGTCCAGCCCCATCACCTTGGCGATGAACTGCGGCGCGACAGGAATGAGCAGACCGAAACCCAGCACATCCAACAGGACGGTGATGAAGATCAGGATCAGGCTGGGGGAGGGGCGTTTCACGGGGCTCAAAGCGTAGCACGGACTGGTTGTACACTGCCTGCTCGCATCCACGACGGATGCCGGAGTGGAAGACTCATGGACTTGAAACTCGCCTCAGCCGTTGAACGCCTTCTGCGACGCACGCTCAAGGAACACTGGTCTCCTGCCGCGGCATACCGCGAGATTGTGGGCTTCGCGAGTGCCAAGCAGCGATCCGCGGCGTGGAAAAAGGTCGCCAAGGCCAGGATTGACGAGGACATTGACAGACTTACCGCGCAGCTCGCGAAGGTCTTGGCCAAGGAGCCCCCGCCCAAGAACATCAACGGCTTCTGGTTCGGCCTCTTTGAAGATGTGGACTCGGGCTGGACGCTGTATGTCTGCGGTTCGCGCCGCTATCGCAGTTCCGGATCCCTTGAATGGGCGGTCCAGCCCGATTGGTGGCCCGACGGGCGCTACATGGCCTCGAAGGTGCTTAAGCAGTTGACCAGCGCCAGACCCAAAAAGGACTTCGACACGTCGTGGCTCATTGAAACATGCGCGATCTTCCCTTACACGGCCATCGCTGTCGCCGAAGCCCTCCGCCGTATCGACCCCAAGATCCTGCTGGGCTCCGCGCCCAAGCGTGGCATTGGGTGTGGATTTGATGCGGGGGACTGCTTCAGTATTGGTGAGTTGACCGGCCGCGGCCTGCGAATCTACGACAAGTGACACGCGGGGCTCCTGCCCGCTCAACCCCCGCCCGACGACAGCAGCAGCTTGTTGCCATCCTGGTCCTTCAGAATCGCGTAGTTCCCCCAGTGCTGCTTGGTCGGCGGCTTCTCAAACTCGACACCCTTCTCGCGCAACTCGGCGTAGGTGCGTTCAACGTTGTCGCATTCAAACGACAGGTTCATGAACGTCCCGATCCGCTTCTCTTCTCCTTCGCCGGTGAACAGCACCACTCGCGTCTCACCTTTGGCCGGCCGCAGTTCGATCCACCGCTTCCCCGGACCCATCGGCTGATCGGTAACGATCGCAAATCCGAGCTTGGTCGTGTAGAACTCCAGCGCGGCATCCTGATCATGAACGGGAATGCTGACGAACTTCACGGAACGGATCATGTGGGTGCTCCTGCGATTCGATCGAATCGAGGATGACCATACCGCACAATCGTGCCCCTGCAAAGCTCTCTTCAAACACGCCGACCCACTTCGCGCCGCCGCCTGCTATAGCACTTATCGGTATAGTATCCGGCATGGCAAACGCCCTGACTCTTGACCCCTATGTCGTTGACACGCTTCTCCCCGATCTGGTCGGGCACGACAAGCGACCCTCATCCTTTCTGATTTACCTCTGCCTCTATCGCAGGGCCGCTCCTGACTTCGCGGCACCCGTCCGCATGAGCCATCAGGCCCTCGCCGACGCCACCGGCCTCTCTCGAAGCGCCGCCCAGACCGCCTTGGCCAACCTTAATCGGCGCAGCCTGGTCGCTTCTCGCCGCACCACACCCACCGCCGTCCCTCAACACATTGTCAACCGCCCCTGGATCCGCCGCAGCAAGTCGTAATCAACCTGCGGCCTGCCCCGACTCGTCGATCGACATTCGAAACGCCTTCCACCCCGCCATCTGCGCCGGCGTTAGCGTTGCCTTCCCACCTGTCGCCAGCCGGTGTTCTACCGCCCGCAACCACCGCCTCTTCCGCCGCGGCAGGCAGACCCCCTCATTCACCACCAGTCCCGTCACCAGTTGCTGTTGGTGTTTCCGGCGGATTCGGAGTTTCTTCTTCATGTGCTGCTGAAGTCCATAATCCTCCAGCACCAACTTTGTCGTCCCAACAAGTTGTCGAACCGCATCGCCATCGTCCGGGTCGAACGAATAGGTGATGTCGTCCGCGTATCGCGTGTACGTCGCCCCGCGCTTCCGGGCCAGACCCGTCAGCCTTGCATCCATCTCGATGCTCACCAGATTCGCCAGCCGCGGGCTGGTGGGAGCGCCCTGCGGCAGGCTCTTGCGATGGGTGCAGAGCGTCGTCAGCAACTCAGCCGCATCCTTCTCCCAACCAACGGCGCGAAAGTACGCGTTTACTCGTGCCGCGGTGATCGAACCGAAAAAGTCCTTGACATCAATCCGCACGACCACCGCCTTGTTGGCGTGCGCCTTCGCGTGTGTCACAATCGACCGCCCCTTCTCAAAGGCCATCGCCGCATCGTGCGCCGTGAGCTTTCTGAGAATCCGCCGCAGAATCATCCGCTGAACCCTCATCAACTCCGGCTCGGGCGCGGCGATCTTCCGCTTCCCACCCGTTCGCTTGGGAACCTCAAACTCGCGGTACTTCCCCGCCAGCCCACGGAGCTCCTTTGACGACAATCCGAGCAGCGCCTCAATCACGGCGATCCCGCGTCCGCGTGCATTCGCCGCGGGCTTTGCCGGCGCTGCCCCGTGCAGCGCCTCAACCCCGAACGGATTGAGCTTGCCCTTCTTCCCTCCACCAAAGATGCGATCAAAAAGCCCCATCGAGGCTCCCGGAAAATCAAACAAACGGGCCGGCTGTTCACCGACCCGTCCACCTTGCCGCCGATGCGATCGGCGCTACGCATTCTCGGGCAGCCCAAGTGGGCTGGGTCGGCGAAACACCGACCTGTGCTCTGCATTTGAGCCCCGCCAAGATGGATCTGGATTGTCTCAGCACACCCCAGACCCGTCAACTCGCCGCATTCCACCCATACACACGAATCCCAAACCCCTCCACGAACCCCATTCGATTCAGATTCCTCAGGGACGTCTCCACCGCCGTCACCGTCTCCGACGTGCACCACTTCGCTCCGAGCCCTCTGGCCCGAATCACCCGCGACCGAATCAACGCCGACTGCCCACCCCGCCCGCGCTTCTCCGGCGCGGTCGCCGCAAATCCCAGATACCCCCACGACCCATCCATCATCAGCAGCCCCACCGATACCGGCCGCGCACCCTCAAACGCCGCGTGCAGTTCCGCTTGGCCATCCTCAACAAGCGCGCCGGCCGCGCGTATTCCCGCATCGCTGAACCACGGTGACGTCGCCCGCATAACCGCGCCCGCGTCACTCCGCGGCACCACACGCACCTCAAACTCCGTCCGCGCATCCATCTCCCCCGTCACCTCCCGCCACACCACCGGATACCGCACCCATGTCACCTCGACCGCACCCGCGGCCGCCAACCCCGCGTGCGTCCCCTCATCCCACCCTCGCGGCCCGATCCGAAAGAACACCCGTCGCTTCCCAAGACCCTTCATCGCTTGGAAGGCCTCTGCAACGACATCCGCGGCCACCGGCACGCCCATTCCCACCCACTGCACCCGGTTCTGACAGCTCGATGCAAACTCCCCGCCATCCCCCACCGCTTCCGCGCTCATCCACCCCAGGCTCAAGTCGCGCGGCGGGACGTTGTCGGACCCGCGCGCGCCGGCCACCACCCGGCTCATGCGGTCGATATGCCTGGCAAGCTCGGTGATATCAACGCTCATGACTGTGCCACCTCGCAAAACCAGTCCCGCACTTCCCACTATCATTAGGCCAGAACCACCATGTCCAACGCCGGCGAAGACACCATCAAGGCCCTCCGCGAAGCTCTCAAGCATTCCCCCGAGAACGCGCCCCTGCGCAAATACCTCGCCGAGACGCTGCTGGGTTTCGGCCGCCCCGCCGAAGCCGAACGCGAAGCCCGCGAAGCCATCGCCGCGGCCCCCAGCGACCACTCCATCAAGATCCTCCTCGCCCGAATCTACCTCCGCCTCGATCGATCCTCCCAAGCCATCGTCATTCTCGAAGACCTCGCTAAGAACCGCGCCGAAGCGCTCACGCCCGCGGTCCGAATCCTGTACGCCGACGCACTGAGCCGCGTGGGCGAAGATGATCGTGCCCGATTCCAATACAAACAAGCCATCGATGCCGATCCATCCGTCGCGGATGCCGCACTCGCCGAAAAGCTCGGCGCACGCGCCAACGCTCCCACCGATGCACACGACGATGATGACGATGCCCCCAAAGACCGCCCCGCGGCCACCGAAATCGAGCGCCCGAAAATCACATTTGCCGACGTCGGCGGCATGGAACGCGTCAAAGAAGAAATCCGCCTCAAGATCATCCACCCCCTCACCCATCCCGATCTCTACAAGGCCTACGGCAAGTCCATCGGCGGCGGCATCCTCATGTACGGCCCTCCCGGCTGCGGCAAAACCCACCTAGCCCGCGCCACCGCAGGTGAAGTCAAAGCCCGCTTTATCGCTGTCGGCATCAACGATGTTCTGAACATGTGGATGGGTGAGAGCGAACGCAACCTCCACGAGATCTTCGAGCAGGCCCGATCCGCCCGCCCCTGCGTGCTCTTCTTTGATGAGGTCGATGCTCTGGGCGCTGCCCGCGCCGACCTCCGCCACTCCGCCGGCCGCCAACTCATCAACCAGTTTCTGGCCGAGCTTGACGGCCTGCAGGCCGCAAACGAGGGCCTCCTCATCCTCGCGGCGACCAACGCCCCATGGCACGTCGATTCCGCTTTCCGCCGCCCAGGCCGGTTTGATCGCATTCTCTTCGTTCCGCCACCCGATACCCCCGCCCGAGTCGGGATCCTCCAAATCGTCCTCACAGGCAAGCCCACCGAGAAGATCGACTACGACCTCATCGCGAAGAAGACTGAGGGCTTCAGCGGTGCCGACCTCAAGAACCTCGTCGATGTCACCATCGAAGGCAAGCTCCGCGAAGCCATGAAGAAGGGAATCCCCGAGCCCATACGCAACGCCGACCTCATCGCCGCGGCCAAGGGTCTCCGGCCCAGCACCCACGAGTGGTTCTCGACCGCCAAGAACTACGCCCTCTTCTCCAACCAAGGCGGCCTCTACGACGATGTCTTGGACCACCTGAAGCTGCGATAAGTCGAATGCAGCAACCCAACCAACACTTCAATCGCGCCCAAATCCTCTTCGAGCAGAGACGCTACGACCTGGCCGAAACCGAACTCCGCCAAGCCATTGGCCTCGATCCCGAAAACCCCGACGCGTACGCCTACCTCGCTCTCTGCCTCGCTGAGCGCAAGCAGTGGCAGCCCGCAACCGAAGCCGCCCAGCGTGCCATCGCCATCGACGCGGGTATCCCCTTCTGCCACTACACCCTCGCCGCGGTCCTCCACGACCGCAACATGCACAAGGAAGCAGGCCTGGTCATCGATGAAGCCCTCCGCCTCGAACCCGACCACGCCTCCTACTGGTCCCTCCGCGCTGCGATCTCCATCGCGCAAAAGCAGTTCCGCGAAGCCCTGACCGCGGCCGAAACCGGCCTCGAACTCGATGCCGAACACGAGTCGTGTACCAACCTCCGGGCCCTGGCCCTCACCAACCTGGGCGACAAGTCCGCCGCGGCGAGCGCCATCGACGCCACCCTAGCCAAAAACCCCCTCAACCCCAGTTCCCACGCCAACATGGGCTGGACGCTCCTCCACCAAGGCGAACCCCGCCGCGCGATGGAGCACTTCAAAGAAGCCCTTCGCCTCGATCCCAACATGGAGTGGGCTCGCTCCGGCGTCATCGAAGCGATGAAGGCCCGCTCGTGGGTCTACCGCATCTTCCTCGCCTACTTCCTGTTCATGGCCCGGCTTCAGGGCCGCGCACAACTGATGATCCTGGCCGGCGGATACGTTGCATACCAGATCCTCCGCGCCGTTCGCACATCTCACCCCACTCTTTCGCCCTTCCTGACTCCCCTCATCACCGCGTACTTCGTGTTCGCGATCGGCACCATCGTCGCCGTCCCTCTCTTCAACCTCTTTCTTCTCTCAAGCAGCTTCGGTCGTATCGTCCTCCGCCCCGCCCAACGCTGGGCCGCCGCGGCCTTCGGTGCCTCTCTCATCCCGCCCGCGACCTTCCTCACGTTGTGGGCTATCCAGGGCGGCATCTTCTTCGAGTTCTGCGCACTCCTGACCGGGCTCTTGCCAATCCCAATAGCGCTGGCAGGCCTGAAACGCGATGGAATCGGCCGCATCGTCATGATCTCGCTTGCCGCCTTCCTGACGCTCTCGTGCATCGTCATGTGCTACTTCATACTGCTGCCCAACTTCCGCCCCATCAAAGACCTCGTTGTACCCTTTGTGATCGCGTGCCTCGGCTCCACCTGGGTCTCAAACTTCTTCGCGATCGCCGGCCCCAAAGTGAAACGCTGAACAGCCCTTGCCACGTGAACCACACATGTCCGAATCCACCACCGCCAATGACGAAAAGCAGACCGCACGCCTCGAAGCCTTCAGCGACGGTGTCTTCGCCATCGCCATCACACTCCTGATCCTCGAACTCAAAGTGCCACACCTCCCGACTCACGATGAGCACGCCACTTCCGCCTGGCTCTGCGAGGAACTCCTCAAGGAGTGGCCCAGCTACATCGCCTTCATCACCAGCTTCCTCTCCGTCCTCATCATGTGGTTGCACCACCACGCGATGTTCCGCCTCGTCAAACGCGTAAACCCTTCGCTCCTCCTGGCCAACGGCCTCCTCCTGCTGGCCGTCAGCATCGTGCCCTTCCCCACCGCCGTGGTCGCCGAATACATGACCACCCCCGCCGCATCAACAGCCGCGGCCCTCTATTCAGGCTCCTTCGTCTTCGTCGCACTCACCTTTGTCGGCGTCGTCTTCCGCGCCCTGCGACCTGAGTGCCTCGCCCCCGATGCCGACCCCAAACTCGTCCGCTCCTTCCGCCGCGGCTATTGGATCGGCCCGCCCGCCTACGGCCTCGCCATGGCCACGGCCCCCATCAACGCTTGGCTCTCCATGGGCATCTGCACCGCCCTGTGGATGTACTGGGCGGCGATGATGTTGCCCAAAAGAGCTCGCTGACTCGACCGCCAACACCAGAGGAGGTAATTATGCTCTTCTCAATCCTCGCACAGTCCGGTTCGACCCCCTACCTCGGCACCAGCAGCGTCATGGGAAGGGTCGCCGCCGGCTGCGTCATCGCAATCATCCTGGTCGTCGTGTTCAAAAAGCTCCGCGGCAAGAAGTAACCGCATATCCTCCTGCATTCGCTCGGGGCGCGGCCTAAGCCGCTGAGAAGCACCCGTAGAACCTGATCCGGTTCGCACCGGCGGAGGGAAGCGCTTGGCTTATTCACACGATCCCTTTGACATCCTCCTGGGCCACAACCACTGGGGCATCAAAAAGCTCCTGGAAGCCTGCAAGCCTCTGACCGAGGCCGACTTCCACAAGTCATTCAACATCGGCCCCGGCACGTTGCACGACACACTCACACACTCCATCGGAGCCATCTTCCGCTGGTCCGACCGTATCGACGGCCGCGCTCTCCGTCCCTCCATCGAAGGCCGCAAGCCCGGCGAGGCCAAACCCATGACCCACCGCACGCCCGTGGAACTCATCCAACTCAATGATGAAGCCTGCCGCGACTTCGCCGATGTCGTCCGCCGCGCACGCCCCAAACTCGCCGAAGTCCGCGAGTGGAAGTTCGGCGAAGAAACGCACCGCTTCACCGTCTCCGCGGCCATTATCCACGTCACCAACCACGGCATGCACCACCGTGCCCAATGCATGAACATGCTCAAACAACTCGGTCGACCCATCAACGCCGATCTCGACGAACTCGAATGGCAGGTTGCCGGCGAGCCGTAAGCATCACCAGTTGCCGGGCCAGCGCACTAGGCCGAGCATCACGCCACTTTTCGATCCAAATCCCGGCCCGCCGCCGCACCATCCTCGCTGCTGGGAAGCTTGATTTTCGGCAGAGGCCGCTCATCCGCCGCCTGCATCGGCAAACACCAGCGCCCGGCGGACGATGCGGGAGAGTCTTCCGACCGCATTTTCGCTGCCAATCCCGCCGCGTCCTCACCGCCCGCGGCCAATCCTCTTTCCACCAGGGTGTCCTCGAGTTTCGCGCTGCCCGTCTTAAAGGCCGTGCCGGCCGCCAGGGCCGCGCAGATCGTCCCGAAGATCCCAAAGTCAAAGAGCAACCCCAGCGGCGTCAGCATCCCCGCGGCCTCATCGCTTTCCCGCTGCCGCGCTGCCGCATACTGACTGCGTTCGAGCTCCGACATTTCAGACCAAACTTCCTTGGCTTTTCGACGCACGGCCGTCACGTATTCGCCATCATCGTCGTAGACCTCAAGGCCGCGTTGCTCCATCCGTTCGGCGACATCCCCTACGAGCATTGCGTACGCGTCGTCCTCGCTCACGGCCAGCCGCGCCTGGACATCCTGACTCACGATGAAGTACCGCGCGCCGAAGATGGCGACAAGCGTCATCGCCGCCGCGCCAACCCCCGCGACAGGCCCGCCTTTCATCTGGGTCGCCCGCATCATCCCGAACCCCGCGGCCCCGCCGACGATGGGCGCAAGCACCCACAGGCTCCACCCCGTGATCTTCACGAGAATGATCCAGACAACCGCGCCCGCCAGAGCGCCAACCGCAGAAAATGCCAAGCCCTTGCCCAGGTTCATACGTACCTCCAAGGAGTACCCATCCCATCGGCACGCCAGCAGGGGTTTTGCAGGTGAAACAGAACCGCTTATGCCGGCTAATCCATCTGTACGGCCCGATGAGCCGCTCGGCCCTTGCTACGATGCCAAATCGCTCGGGGCGCGGCCGCGGTGCTTGCGAAGCATCAAGCCGCTGAGATGCACCCGCGGAACCTGATCCGGTTCGAACCGGCGGAGGGAAGCGTCCATGAGTAGCACAATTCATCGTTTCAGTTTGCCGCGCCACGGCGCCGCCAATCCCGGCAACACCACCGGAGTCACCACCCCCGGCTCCTTCGCCCTCAAGCCCGACATCGGTGGACCGCTGATGTTCGCCTCCCCCGACACCCCGGGCATGCCCGCCCCCAGCGACAAAACCGCCTGGGACTTCATGCCCGCCGACTGGCTCGTCGAAATCGTCCCCGCCAGCACCAAGGCCCCCGCCTCATCCCCCTGCACCGGCTGCGACTGTCACATCTTCACCGACGCCCGAGGCATCACCCGCAAGGTAACCCCACCCCCCACCTTCACCCCCATCACCCAACTCGAGCACGCGCGTTTGGGCATCATCACGCCCCAAATGGCACGCATCTCCGAGCGCGAACCCCACCTCACACCCGCCCAAGTCCGCGACGAAATCGCCGCCGGCCGCATGGTCATCCCCGCCAACATCAACCACCTCAAGCACCGCCTCGACCCCATGTGCATCGGCCGCGCGAGCAAAACCAAGATCAACGCCAACATGGGCGCCTCCCCCATCTCCTCAGGCACGCACGAAGAACTCGAAAAGCTCGACTGGTCCGTCAAGTGGGGCGCCGACACCGTCATGGACCTCTCTACCGGCGGCGACATCGAAGCCTGCCGCGACGCCTTCTGCAAACACTCCACCGTCCCCATCGGCACCGTCCCGATCTACTCCATGATCATCGGGAAGAAACTCGAAGACCTCGACTGGCCCACCATCGAAGCCTCCCTCCATCACCAGGCTCAGCAAGGCGTCGACTACTTCACCATCCACGCCGGCGTCCGCCGCGCTCACCTGAAGTACGTCAAGAACCGTCTCATCGGCATCGTCTCCCGCGGCGGCAGTCTCCTCGCCAAATGGATGCTCGTCCACAACGCAGAAAACCCCATGTACACCCACTGGGAAGACATCTGCGACATCCTCCGCCAATACGACGTCACCTTCTCCATCGGCGACGGCCTCCGCCCCGGCGGCCTCGCCGACGCCACCGATGACGCCCAGCTCGCCGAACTCGAAACCCTCGGCGAACTCACCGAGCGAGCCTGGCGCAAGGGTGTCCAGGTCATGATCGAAGGCCCCGGCCACGTCCCCTTCGATCAAATCGAATGGAACGCCAAGATCCAGCGCACGCTCTGCCACGGCGCACCCTTCTACGTCCTGGGCCCCCTGGTCACCGACATGTTCCCCGGCTTCGACCACATCACCAGCTGCATCGGGGCCACCGCCATGGCCTACCACGGCGCGGCCATGCTCTGCTACGTCACGCCCAAGGAACACCTCGGCCTCCCGAAAAAGGATGACGTCAAACAAGGCTGCATCGCCTACAAAATCGCCGCGCACGCCGCCGACATCGCCCTGGGAATCCCCGGCTCCCGCGACAACGACGACGAACTCACCAAAGCCCGCGCGGCCCTGAACTGGGAAAAACACTTCGAACTCTCCTTCGACCCCGACACCGCCCGCGCCTACCACGATGAAGACCTCGACGTAGACACCGACTTCTGCGCCATGTGCGGCCACGACTGGTGCTCGGTGCGAATCAGCAAAGAAATCCAGGAGTTCGCCAGCGGGAAAGCCGACGGATTCGAACGCATGGGCGGCAAGGATGGAATGACCCCCGGAGCTCCCGCTCTCTCCGCCGCGCTCACCCCCGAGCAACAACAGATCCTCTCCACCCGCGGCGTTCTCTCCCCCGACGAAATCCACCGCCTCGCGAACAAGACCAAGAAGGCAATGACCGCCGAACGAGCCCGAAGCGCGAGCGAGGATTCCGCCAAGGCCTCCTGCCACTCCGACTACGTAGACCCCGACACCGCCAAGAAACTCCAAACCGAAAAAGCCGGCCGCGAAGTGCTGGTGCAGGTGGATGTGAGGCCGGCGATGGGGATCCGCAAAGAGGACCAGTTGTTGTGACACCGGCAAACGACAAGAAGTCGTTGCGAAAGACCGAGTCTTGCATTCTGCGTTTGATTCTCCTTTGTGTTGTTGTCGCCATCGGCTTTCTGCTTTGGCTTCGATTTCGGCCTAAGCCTCTGGAGTTCAGTAGTCCGTCTGACTACCCACGGGCTCTCGCTCGAATTCATGAAAGGCTTCCGAACGAGGCATGGGCGCACATGCCGTCAACCACCGGAGGGTTGCAAAACGCATCGATGTACTTTTTCGAAGAGACGGGAAACCACGAAGTCTCTCTCATGCTTCGATGCACGATGTCTCCATCAGAAGCGGACGCGCTTGCCACTCAGTTTCGCCAACAGGCGAAGGAGTTCGTCACCTTGCCGAAGGCAGTCATCGGAGGACGGACTGGGCCGTTAGCAAATTACGGCGCTCCTCGCTGGTCGCTCATCGAACCATCCGCCGACCCCGACATTGGATTGCCCAAGGACTTTGAAATCGTGGTGCTCCACCGGGTCATCGTTGATCCCGGGCTCGACGCCACGTCCGCCGGAGTCGCCATTCGCTACACGGGCGGAGTTGTTCTGTACTGGGTGCACCGGCATTGGGCTCCATTCAACTAACAGAGCCTAAGCCCCCTAATATCTGCCATGCTCGACTGGACCAAATGCCCCGCCGTCGAACGCGTCCCCGGCAAACTAAGCGGCGCCTGGGTCTTCAAGGGCACGCGCGTTCCCGTGAAAGCGCTCTTCGAGAATATCGAATCCGGCGCCCGCGTGGATGACTTCCTCCAGTGGTTTCCCGGCGTTACCCGCGAACAGGTCGAGGCCGTGCTGGCCCACACCGAGCGCAGCCTGAACGTCGCGTGATTCGTTAGAATCCTCTGCGATGAGGATCCTCTTCGATCAAGGCACACCTGCCCCTCTGCGGCACGAGCTCATCGGCCACGAGGTGGCGACATCATTCGAACTGGGATGGTCAGACTTGGTTAATGGCGAGCTTCTCGGCCGAGCCGCGAGTGAGTTCGACCTATTCATCACCACAGATCAGAACCTGCAGTATCAACAGAATCTGACGGCACGGACCATTGCCATCCTCGTGCTCTCCACGACGAGCTGGCCGCGAATCAAGAAGCATGTGCAACTCGTGATCTCGGCGGTCAATTCAATTCGATCTGACGAGTATCGCGAGCTGGCAATTCCGGAGTAGGCCTAAGTCGACGCCATGCGTTCCTTAACCCTCTCCCCCTGCATCAAGTGCCTCACCTGATGCCGCGACACGATCTCAAGCCCCGTCCCCACGGTAAATCGAATCCACGAAACAAACGGATTCCTGAACCGAATCCGATTCACATCAAACTCCCCCGCGCGCACCACAAGCTCCCGCAGCCCGCGGTTCCCCTTCACAAACTCATCAAGCACCGACAACTCAGCCCGCGCCGCAGGAACAATCTTCCCGGGCGTCCTCACGCGCTTCGGCTTCGCCAAGTTCTTCTGCGGCTCAATGAACTCCCTCATGAACCACCCACTGAACCACCCCGGATGAACATACTGCACCGGCCGCCTCAACCCCTTACCCGCACCATCCAGCGCCGCCGCGATCGGCGGCAGGTACACCTCATTGGCCAAAACCAGATGCGCCAAACACTGCCCCACGCTCCACGAATCCGGTGCCGGCTTCCAGTTGAGTTGATCGGTTGTTAAGCCCTCAACCAGCCGAGCCGCGCGGCCATCATTCACCTCCAGCTCCGCAATCAACCGCACGCACCACGCAGCCATAGGGATAGTGGTCATAGCTAAACCCTACCACAAGTGCACCCCTGAGTCAGACCCTGAACTAGGTCGCTTGACCGGACATTCAATCAACTCAATTCCGGTATCTTTCCGCTTTTCGCTTTTCACTCCGCGCTATATCCTTCGCTCATGACCACCACAACCACCAAACCGTCGTTCCAAATGCCCCCCATGTCCGCCGAGCACCAGGCCACCCAAAAGGTTGCCACGCGCCTGGTCGAGCTCTGCTCCACCGGCAAACACATGGATGCCCTCAAAGAGCTCTACGCCGACAACGCCAAGCACGTCGAAGTCATGGAAGGCCCCGGCTGCTCCCGCATCATGGACGGCAAGAAGACCCTCATCGAAAAAGCCCAGCACTGGGAAAAGACCACCACCGTCCACAGCGCCAGCGTCGGCAAGCCCATCGTCAACGGCGACCAGTTCGTGGTCCCCATGACCATGGACTGCACCTGCTCCGAAGGCCCCATGGCCAACCAACGCATGACCATGAGCGAGACCTGCCTCTACACCGTCAAGAACGGCAAGATCACCGAGGGCAAGTTCTTCTATTCCTGCGGGATGTGAGACCACGAGAACATGGCCCGGCGATCAAACCGGCATCCACAAAATGCGGCGCGGTTGTACCATGGAGAAATGAACGTGCGCTCCGTCATCTTCGCCATCCTCCCGCTCATCGCCGCCTGCACCTCAACACCCGCCCCGCACACAACCACTTCCACACTCAACGCCATCCAAGCTGCCAACCGCGAACTCATGGACCGCTACAACCGCGGCGACAAGCTCGGCGTCGCCCGAATGTATGAAGACACCGCCATCTTGATGAGCTCCGGCGGTGAGCGATACGAAGGACGCGCGGCCATTGACGCGTATTGGAATCCCCCGGCTGATCCTGCCCGCCCGACCGCGGCGCGAACCTGGACCTTGGAAGTCCTTTCGTTGGAAGGCACGGACACGATGCCAATCCAGCGTGGTCGTTCCCTGCTCAAGGGCGAGTGGCAGAATAAGCCGAGCGTCTCGGACGTTCAGTTCCTGGTAGTCTGGCGAAAGCAGTCAGACGGGACCCACAAAATCGCCATCGATGCATGGTGGCCGACGGGCACAAAGTAACATAGTCAGCCGGATTTCCAGCCGCATGCACCCTATGTCACCCTCCATCGCCGCGCTCATCTCCAAGTACAAGCTCGACGCTCATCGCGAGACGATAAGCAACGGTCTTGTCCCCGCTTACCGCCTCGCCACCGGCAAACCCGGCAAGGGAAAGTCCAAGCTCGGCGGCGACCCCGACCTCCCCTCCTCAACTCCCTGGCCCACCAAGGATGGCCGCCCGCTCCATTTCCTCGCTCAACTCCGCCTCTCCGAGATTCCGCGTGGCCACCTTGCAGACCTACCCCCTCAGGGCTGGGTCCACCTTTGGTACGACACCATCGAGGAGGATGCTCGAAACGCGCGAACCGAAATCAATGCCGCGGATTACGACCCGCCCCTTGCACACCTGACGTTCGACCCCGATGAGTCGCAACGGCGCATCCGGCGCGAACTTCCGCCGCTGCCCGATGACCTCGAGTTGAACTGGTGCGAATGGGAACCCTTCAAGCAAGTCTCTTTCACCTTTGAACCAATCTGGTGTCTCAATGCTCAGGCCACCCGCATCATCATGGATGCCGAAGAGAAGGCCGACCGCAAGGCCGGTTGGGACCGCGTGTACGCCTTTCTCGGCGGGATCGAGAACCGGCAGCCAGGCAACGCACCGAATCACCGCGTGCTCGGCGATCTGTACGAGATGCAGACCAACAGTCGGTTCAGCGCGGCCTGCGCAGCCGCGGAAGTCGCCGAATTCGCCGACCACTCTAAAACGACCATGGCAGCCTTGAATCGCGCCGCCGCCGAATACCGCCTTCTATTCCTCCTGGACAGCGATGATGACCCCGGCTTTGTCTGGGGCGATGCCGGCTCGTTGCAATGGTGGATCCGAAAGGGTGACCTGGCGCGCGGCGAGCTCGATAAGGCCGTGGGCCTGTACGAACAAGGTGGTTAGTCCGTTCATCAACAAGAGGAGTGCGCAATGCCAACCACTGATCGGGAACTGATCTCAAAATGGTGGAACGACGCCTGGACCGAAGGCCTCTGGGCCGCCTCCTGGCAAAAATCCCTCGAAGGCCTCACCGCCGCCCAAGCCGCCTGGTCCCCACCCTCCGCCCCGGGCGTCTCCGGCGAACGCCACTCCATCTGGCAGTTCGTCCTCCACATGGTCTTCTGGCGCGAAGCCTGGCTCCGCCGCCTCGCCACCGATCAACGCACAACCCCCGAAGAGCGCGCCACCCTCAACTTCCCCATCATCTCCGACAAGTCCGAAGCCGCCTGGGCAGAGGCCCGCCGCCGGTTCGAAGAAACCCAAACCAAAATCGCCGCGGCCCTCAAAACCCCCTCCCCCGCCGCCGACCCCATCATGCACTTCCTCCCCCACGACGCGTATCACTTCGGCCAGATCAACTACCTCCGCGCCATGCAAGGCCTGAAGTTTATCGAGTAAGTACCCCGACGGTGCCACTGCTCGCGAGTCCACCAGCGCGGCAGTGCCAATGCGCCCGAATTCCGAACACGTCGCCCTCCATCAGAACCGAGGGGCGCCAGCCCCGGGTCATTCTGTAATCGCGTCTCCTCAACTCAACCCTTTCACTCGGCACTCGGGACTTGGCACTCAGCACTCGGTTTCACGAACACCCCGCCGCAAACGCATTCAAAAAGCACTGAAAATCGTTCACATTCAGGATCGGCGCCAGACTCGACCCGTCACAGTTCGCATACGCCGCGCCCGCTGCAAACCTGTTGATAAAGCACTGGAAGTCGTTCGCGTTCAATCGCGGCGCTGACATCGAGTCATCACAGTTCGCATAGCACCCCACCGGCGACCCATACAACGCAAAGTTCACACCCGTCTGCCCGTTCCCGTTCAGGTCCGCCGGCACCTTCTTGATGTTATTCGTAAAGCCCCACCCACCGTTGGGGTTCCACAACCACGCATTCTCCGGCAGCCCTCCCCCCACCGCGTGCGCCCCACCTTGCGCCCAGATCACCACAATCTGAGTCCCCACCGTCGAAGCATCCCACACCACGTAGTACGACCCCGCCCCCAGATACTGCCCGCCAAAGTCCGTCGAAAACAGCCCCGCCGCGTTCACACTCCCATGCCCCGGCACCGACGACATCACCACATTCCCCGCCGGCGGCATCGCGTTATAAATCCGCACGTTCACATCCGTCACGCTCATGGGGCTTGGAAACACCGTCCCAAAGGTCTCGAAACGCCCCAGCGCCACCGCGCTAGATACCCCAAAGTCCTCGATGATCCACAGGTCCTTGGCATCATTGGGCGGCGGATAGTCCGTCCCGTTGGGCCCCGACGTCTGCCCACCCAGAAACGGCAGCGACGCCACCACCACATCCTGCCCCATCGCCGCGCCCGCGGCCAATGCCACAGCCAATCCAGCAGCCAGACGCTTCATAAATGCCCCTTTCGGCGGACGGTCACCCATCTTCCCGCCACGGCGCAGCAGGACCCCGCTAAGGCAATCCGAAGTTGATTTAGAACCCCCACCCCCGCTCCGTGTTCCGCAATCTCACCGAAAACTCTTCTCTCACCCAACTTTCCGGCAAACAAATGTCCCGTTCAAGTACGGCACCCGCCCGCCCCGTGAAGATTCATCCACGTAGTCGCAATACGACCCCATGCACCGATCAAAGATCTCAATCAGCCCCGGATCCCAGCCCATGCACTCCCGCACATAGTTCCTCGCAAACTTCCGGAACCACCCCTGCTCGCGCAACCCCGTCACCGCCTCCTGCTGCCGATTCTGAGCCCGCCGCGCCTCCGCCTCCGGCCCCCTTCCCCCCGCGCGCTCCGCCTCCGGCACCGAGAAGTATCGATACCCCACGTTCGGATGGCACTTCACGCTCAACCCGCACTCCGCACCCACCTCCATGATCTCATCCACCCGGAACAGGTGCTTGTCCTCCGCCTGTGACTTATCCACATCCCGCCGTGTGTAGAACTGCATCGACCGCACAAACACATCCACTTTCGCAAGCTGCTCGTCCGTCAGTTCCACTCCCGCGCTCTTGGCCACCACGGGGAAAAACTGCATGATCGTCCCCATCATCAAGTAGCCTTCAAGACACGGCTCCTCGCACGTGAGCACCCCACCCGGCACCAACACCTTCGCCGCGGCCCGCAAAAACTTCTTCGGATGAAGAATGTGATGCAGCGTTGACCTGAGCAGGATCAACGAAAACGACCCCTCCGGAATCCTATCAATCTCTTCCCCCTGCATCACCGCCAACGCGACACGCTCCGACATCAACCCCTGAGCCTTGAGCTTCTCGCGCGTGATCTTGAGAAACGCCAGCGACGAATCCGTCGCCACGACCAGCGGATACTCGCCCAACGCTACCAGCCCCGCCGTCGCCAACCCCGTCCCGCACCCCACCTCCAGCGCCGGCCCATCAAACGGCGCACCACTCTCTTTCAACAGATTCACAATCCCCCGCCCCACCTGCATGTCCGCCGCTTCATTGCCGTACTGCTGGTCGTACTTCGCCTCATCATGCGCAAACCGCTTCGCCTCGCTGATGTGAAAGAGGCCATCCTCCATCCGCACACGACTCAACCACGCCGGCAATGTCTGCACAACAGTCGTCACCAGAAACCTCCGCAGAGTTATAGCTTCTTTCCGCCGCCCTTCGCCTCAGCAACCTTGCTCCATGCGAGCAACACCCTCCGCTGTGCATTCGAAATCCCCAGCTCCGCGATTTCCTCCGCGGTCACCAATCGCCGCCCTTTCCCCGCCTTCACCCCAACCCCCTCCCACACCGTAAACCGCACATCTCTGTGCGTCGTCTGAAATTCAAACCTCTCCCGCTTCACCACCGCCTCCGCCCCAACCCACTCCGCAACCTCCCGCGCCGCAACCCTCCCTGCCCCTCGCTCCCAAGTCGGCGCCTGCCACAGCCCCGCCCACATCCCCTCATCCGGCCGCCGCTCCACAAGCACCCTCCCCTTCCCGTCCCTCACCACCACCACCTCGCACTCCATCACCGACCGCTTCACCCGCGCCTTGGCCCGCGGAATCTCCTCCTGCTTCCCCTCCGCCGCGGCCCGGCAGACCTCCCTCAACGGGCACTCCCCACACTTCGGCCCCCGCGGCACACAAACCCGCGCCCCCAACTCCATTAACCCCTCATTCAACGCCCCGACCCTCGCTCTCCCCCGCTCCGCCACCAACCGCTCCGCCTCCCCCCACGCCCACTCCATCCCATCAGCGCTGCCATGCGCAAAATCCTTCCCCTCCACCCGCATCAACACGCGAGCCACATTCCCATCCACAATCGGCACCGCCCGACCAAACACAATCGAGGCCACCGCCCCCGCCGTGTACCGCCCCACCCCCGGCAGCGTCGCCAGCTCCTTCTCATCCTCGGGAACCCTTCCCCCAAACCGCGCCACAACCTCCCCCGCCGCGGCATGCAAACTCCGCGCTCTCCGGTAATACCCCATCCCCGACCACATCGCCAGCACATCATCCAGCCGCGCCGCCGCCAAGTCCCCCAAAGTTGGAAACCGCTCCACAAACGGCCCAAACTTCTCAATCACCCGCGACACCTGCGTCTGCTGCAGCATGAACTCCGAGAGCAGCGACAGATACGGATCCCGCGGCCAAACCCGCCACGGCAACTCCCGCCCCGCCCCCAAAAACCACCGCGAAACCGCCCCCGCGATTCCCCGCCTTCTCCCAGCCCCGACCGCCTCACTCCCCCTCATTCAACACCCGCTCCAACTCCCCCTTAATCACCTTCCAACTCACCCCCGCGCTCTTGCTCACCGTAATCCACTCCGGATGAATCAACAGATTGGTCACCCCAGAAATCGCAAAAAGCCGTGCCGCCAGCGCATCCTCCCCCACATCCGCGGCCTTGAAATAGGACCGCGTCTTCTCCCCCGTCCGCCGATCCAAAACGCACTTGATTGCATTAGGGTTCGGCGTCTCCTGATAGCTCTTGATCTTGTACCCCATATCGCCCGGATCGTAAGCCCGCACATCCGTTCCAAATCCGTGCAATCTTCCCCCCATCCACGCGGTAGACTCATGGTGAGGAGTCTTCAGGTCCGACCTAGTACAAAGCGCCCCTTCCCCACGGAGAGTCATGCAGTTCGATCGTCTCTATGGCCTGCTCAACCGCCTAGCTTCCTACCCGAAGTGGGAAGTCGCCATCGAACTCCTCCTCATCGGCCTGGTCGTCCTTGCCGTCACCCGCTTTCTCCGCGGCACCCGCGCCGCCGGCGCCCTGAAGGGCATCTTCGTCGTCCTCCTCCTGGCCACACTCATCGCCCGCATCGCCGGCGGCGGTGAAGCCTTCCAGCGTCTTACCTTCTTATACGACCGCTTCCTCGCCGTCGTCGCTATCGGACTACTCATCATCTTCCAGCCCGAGCTCCGCCGCGCACTCCTTCGCCTCGGCGAGACCGGCTTCTTCCGATCCGGCTCCCCGCAAGTCGCCGAAGCCGTGGACGCCATCGCCGACGCCTGCGCTTACCTCTCCAAGTCCCGCTTCGGCGCCCTCCTGGTCATTCAGCGCCAGGCCAGTCTCCAAGGCATCGTCGAGGGCGGCACGGTCCTCGACGCCGCGCTCTCCTCGCGCCTCATCCAAACTCTGTTCTTCCCCGGCACCGCCCTCCACGATCTGGCGATGGTCATCAAGGGCAACGTCATCCACGCCGCGGGCGTCCAACTCCCCCTCGCCGACCCCGCCGACATGCCCGACGCACGCCTGGGCTCCCGCCATCGCGCCGCCGTCGGCCTGAGCAAAGAGTGCGACGCCTTGGTCGTCGTCGTCAGCGAAGAAACCGGCCACATCCGCATCGCCGAGCGCGGCCAACTCTCCGAGCCCATGGCCCGCGAAGACCTCTCCCCCGAACTCCTCAAGCGCCTCAAGCTCGAGCCCCCCTCCGCTGAGGCCCAGACCGCCGAAGAAAAAACCATCACCACGATGATGCTCGCCCAGACCATCGCCGACACCCCCACCATCATCGAACCCCCCTCCACCACCGGCCCCAAGACCGGCAAAGCCAAGACCCGGGAGCCCGCCGCGTGAGCGACTCCTCCCGTGCCATCTTCACCACCGTCCGCTCCACCCTGGTGATCAGCCTCATCACCATGATCATCTGGCTCCTCGCCGAGTCCGAGAGCCTCCGCACCGAAAAGCTCCGCATCGAAGTCGCCTTCCGCAGCGACCCCGACGTTTACCTGGTCAAACTCGGCCCCACCCAGGACTTCACCGGCAACGTCACGCTCAAGCTCGAAGGCTCCAACGCCCGGGTCGACGCCCTCGCCGCCACCCTCCGCAAAGGTGTCTTCCTGAAGCCCGGAGATGATGGAGTATCTCGAGAAGCCGGCGAGCAATCCATCAACCTTGAAACCGCCATCCGCGCCCTTCCCATTGTCCGCAACTCCGGCGTCAGCATCACCGAAGTCGAACCTTCCACCGCCATCATCTTCGTGGACAACATGAAGTCGCAGATGATCCCCGTTCGCGTCATCATCCCCGAAGGCCGCCTCATCGAGGGCGGTGCCGAAGTCTCCCCCTCCACCGTCCAGTTCACATACCCCGTGTCGATGGCCAAAGACTTTCCCATCGACTTGGCCGCCCTCGCCCGCCTCGAACCCGCGGCCCTGGCCTCCCTTCCCGAAGGCCGCCAGGGCACCATCCACAACATCACCCTCGAACTCCCCGCGGAAGTCTGGCCCCTGGACGCCATCAAGCTCTCCCCCAGCCAGGTCTCCGTCAGCGTCCAGCTCCGCTCCCGCGTCGATGTCTACTCCATCGCCTCCGTCCCTGTCCAGCTCCGCCTCCCCGTCGATGCCACCGGCAAGTACGACCTCGACACCGACATCTCCGAACTCAAGGACGTCTCCGTCGTCGGCCCCATAGACCTCATCGAACAGATCAAGGCCGGCAAGCTCAACCCCATCGCCACCATCTCCCTCTCTACCCAAGAGCTCGAACGAGCCACCATCACCGGCCAGGTCCTCGCCAAAGAGCCCCTCTTCAGCGATATCCCCACCCCCCTCTCCTTCGACGCCAAGCAAAAAGTCATCCGCGTCCTGGTCCGCAAGCGCGACACCGCCCCCCCCAAATAGCCCCGATTGGTGTGCCTTTGGGTGGCCTGCCGCTCCGCGGCGGGGGCATTTCTGTCCGTCGTCCATCCCGCCGGTACCGCGTTCCCAACCCCCCTGCCGACTGGGAATTCTCCTTCCACCCGTATACCCTTCTGCCCCCCTCACCAGGCCCCCTTCCGGGGACCAAGCCAGGGCCCAGCAAGGACCATCCCGTGAAGATCAAGACCGACGAAATCGCCAGCGTCATCAAGCAGGAAATCGAGCAGTTCGCTTCCCAGCTCGAAGTCTCCGAAGTCGGCCGCGTGGTCGAAGTCGGCGACGGCATCGCCCGCATCTACGGCCTGGCCAACGCCATGGCCGGCGAGCTCCTCGAGTTCCAGACCACCGACGGCGCCGTCATGGGCCAGGTCTTCAACCTCGAGCTCGACACCGTCGGCGCGGTCATCTACGGCGACTACCTCTCCGTAAAGGAAGGCGACATCGTCAAGTCCACCGGTCGCCTCCTGGAAGTCCCCGTCGGCGATGCCCTCCTGGGCCGCGTCGTGGACCCCCTCGGCCGCCCGCTCGATAACGGCCCCGCCATCAACACCCGCGAGTTCCGCAAGGTCGACATCATCGCCCCCGGCATCGCCGAGCGTCAGCCCGTCACCGAGCCCGTCCAGACCGGCATCAAGGCCATCGACGCCATGATCCCGATCGGCAAGGGCCAGCGCGAGCTCATCATCGGTGACCGCAAGACCGGCAAGACCGCCGTCGCCATCGACACCATCATCAATCAGAAGCAGTACTGGGGCACGCCCGACGCCGTCGTCTGCGTCTACGTCGCCGTCGGTCAAAAAGAATCCACGGTCGCGGCCGTCGTAGAAACCCTCCGCAAAGCCGGCGCAATGGAGTACACCATCGTCGTCTCCGCCGGAGCCTCCGACCCGGCCCCCATGCAGTACGTCGCCCCCTACTCCGGCTGCGCCATGGGTGAGTACTTCATGTGGCAGGGCAAGAACAAGCCCGGCGCCCCCAAGCACGCCCTCTGCATCTACGACGACTTGTCCAAGCAGGCCGTCGCCTACCGCCAGCTTTCTCTCCTCCTCCGCCGCCCGCCCGGCCGCGAGGCGTACCCCGGCGACGTCTTCTATCTCCACTCCCGCCTCCTCGAGCGCGCCACCAAGCTCAGCAACGAAAACGGCGCCGGCTCCCTCACCGCCCTCCCCATCATCGAAACCCAGGAAGGCGACGTCTCCGCCTACATCCCCACCAACGTGATCTCTATCACCGACGGCCAGATCTACCTCGAGGGTGAACTCTTCTTCTCCGGCGTCCGCCCCGCCATCAACGTCGGTATCTCGGTGTCCCGCGTGGGTGGCAACGCCCAGATCAAGGCGATGAAGAAAATCGCCGGCTCCCTCCGCCTCGACCTGGCGTCCTACCGCGAGCTCGAAGCCTTCGCCCAGCTCGGCACCGAGCTCGACAAGGCCACTCAAAAGCAGCTCGACCGCGGCGCCCGAATGGTCGAACTCCTCAAGCAACCCCAATACGCCCCCCAGCACGTCGTAGACCAGGTCATCTCGATCTATGCCGGCAGCAAGGGCATGCTCGACGATGTCCCCGTCCCCCAGGTCCCCGCTTTCGAGAAGGGCTTGCTGGCCTACTTCCAGACGGTCGCCAAGCCGGTCTGGAATGACCTCGACAAATCCAAAGCCATCGACGCGGCCATGGAAAAGAAGCTCACCGACGCCATCAACGCGTTCAAGAGCTCCTGGAAACCGACGAAGTAGGTACCAAACTCTCATGAAACGCAAAGGGCCCGGACAGATTGTCTGGGCCCTTATTCATTTGCCCGATTCTCCGATCTCTTACCCCTGATGCGGTCTACGCCTCACTTCGGCGGATCACCCCGCGCCCGGTACAGCGCCGCTTCATCCTCGCGCCCCAGGGCTTCATAGAACAGGATTAGATAGCGCAGCGCCCGGAAGCGTTCCAGAGCATCCGCTTTGGTATCCAACACCTCGAAAGATGAAACCAGCAACGGCTCGGCCTCCTGGATCCTCCCCGCCTGGCCCAGCGCCGCCCCCAGCAGGCTCCGCGTCACCCAGAGCGGGACAGCATCCGCCGCCAACCTGCCTTCCTGCGCCGCCAGCACCCCACGCAGCAGCGACTCCGCTTCCGTCCCTCTTCCAGTCTCAATGAGCGCCCGCGCCAACAAAACAACGACTCTTGCAATGGTGCGATCCTGGATACCGAACGACTCGAGCGTGGAATCCAGCAAGGGTCGGATCATGCCGATCACTTCCTCGTAACGCTGCCCTGGCTCCAGCACATTGAGGCAGTAGTCATCCGCAAACCACAAGCGCGGGCGCGTCCCGGGCGTAATGGAACGTTCCACCAGCGGGCGCGCGCGCTCGAGCGCGGCCACGCATTCATCCCCGCGACCCTGGTCCCGATAGGTCAGTGCCAGCCCATAGATCGACCACGCCAACTCACGCGGGTACTTGGGAGCCTCACGCTCAAACTCCTGGATCAGCTCCTGGTAACTGCGCACCGCCTCCGGTAACCGCCCCATACGCCGCTGCACTTCGGCCAGCGACAGCAGCGGGTGCACGCGCTGCCACTTCCCAGGACCTAGCTCCCCATAGAGCTCAACGCTGCGTTGCAGGACCAATTCGGCGCGTTCCCGCTTTCCATCCCCATTCAGCTCGCTTCCCCACCAATACAGTCCATCCGCGACCTCAGTGCTGCGAGGCCCGAACTTCTGTTCCCTGTACTTCACAATCCACTCAAACTGTGCCGCGGCCGCGGCGCGGCTTCCCAGCGCGATGTACGCCGACGCCAGCGACCAGCGAATGGCCTCCTCAATCTCCGGCTCATCCTTAAGCGATCCCCCATCAAGTTTCGCGGCCGCCTTGTCCAGCGCGTCTCGCACCGTCAAGTCACGCGTCCGCCCCGCGCGCGGACCGGCATCCGACAGCATCGTGGTCAGGAAGTCCCGCACCGCATCCGCACGCCGGGCCTCTGTCCGGGCGGCATCCCGCTGACCGGCCATCTGGGTTTCGGCCCTCGTAGCCCGCACGGCCTGAAGCGCGGTCGCCGCGGCCCCGCCGAGAATCGCCAGCACCACGGCCGCGCAGGCCACGACTCCCGTACGGTGCCTGCGCACAAACTTCCGGGCCCGGTAGGCCCGACTGGGCGGATGGGCCAGCACGGCCTCGCCCGACAGATGCCTTCGAACATCATCTCCCAGTTCCGTTACCGACTGGTACCGCTGCGCCGGGTCCTTCGCCAGCGCCTTGAGCACGATCGCGTCGACTTCCGCCCCCAGTTCACGCTGGTGAGTCGATGGCGCGCGCGGCTCCTGATGCCGGATCGCATCAACCATCTTCCCGAGGTCGGCCGGATGCTCAATCGGCCGCGCACCGGTCATCAGCTCATACAGCACCACCCCCAGCGCGTAAACATCAGTGCGCGTGTCGACATCCTCGGACCTCCCGGTAAGCTGCTCCGGCGCAGCGTAGGCCGGCGTGCCAACAAAGCCGCCCGTCAGGCTCACCCGCAGCCCGCCTTCATCTTCCGCCAGCCGCGCCAAGCCAAAGTCCAGCACGTGCGGCTGCCCATTCCCGTCCACGAGAATGTTCGACGGTTTCAAGTCGCGGTGAATCACGCCGCGCCGGTGCGCATGGGCCACCGCATCGCACGTCAGCGCGAAGGCCTTCAGCCGCTCTCGCACCGTCCGCGCCCGAGCCCATTCATCGATGGGCCCGCCGTGAACCCACTCCATCAGCAGGATGCGTTGCTCCTCCACCTCATCAGCGCCAAAGACCGTCACGATGCCCGGATGGTTCAAAGATGCCAGCGCGAGGATCTCAAGCTCAAACCGCGCCCGCATGTTCGGCGTCGCAAAGCGCCCCGCCCCCAGCCGCTTGATCGCTACAATCCGCCCCGTCCCCGGCTGCACAGCCTTGTACACGCTCCCCTGCGAGCCGCGCCCCGCATCCCCGAGCAATCGATACGGCCCCAAGTGGCCCGGCGCCGGCCCGTTCATCGCTCCGCGGCACCGCTTCAGCCACGTCTCTTCATCGGCGTCGAACCCGAACCTGGAGCGCTCGTCCCCATCCTTCAGTCCCGCCGCCTCGATGCTCGATTCACGATTCACCGGCGTCATCCTCCGCGGCGATCTGGGCCGCGATCAACTGCTCCATTCGCGCCTTGATGCGCTGCCGCACCTTGTGCACCGCCTGCTCCGACATGCCCGTTCCCGCCGCCAACTCAGCCACCGTCTCACCCGCGATGCTCCGATCAAAGATCTCCACGCTCTTAGGCTCAAACGTCCGCCGGATGGTCTTCATCGCGAGGCGGTAGTGATGAGCCATCCACTCCTCTTCCCACGCGGCTTCCTGCTCAGCCGGTGACCCTTCACTCTCTAGCGCGATCTCCCCCTGCGTTGGACGCGCCGCCCGATTTTGCGACCAGCGCCCAATCGCGTTGTCCGCGCACCGGTACAGGTAATCTCGAAATCGCCCGCGCGCACGGTCGTAGACAAAGCCCGGCAATGACTTCACAAGACTGGCCATCACCGTCTGCACCACATCAGACGCGTCCGCCTCCTGCAAGCCCCGTCGACGGCAAAACCGGACCAGCAGGTCGTGATACAACGCTTCAAACTCACGCCACGCCCCCTCGTCTGAGACGTTGCGAACACGCGACAGCAGTGATGCTCGGGTGAGTTCCATGGAGACAGACCAGGTCGCCCTCGCACGACATCCTAACACGGCGGGCAACCGCCTTTCTTAATTTCGATGCGGGCGCGTCCAAGAAGGGGATTCCCGCGGCTAGTAAGGGTCGTAGCTGTTCCCTTGAAGGAGCCGAGCATGGCAACAAGACACCTCATAGCCAGCCTTGGGACTTTGGCGGCCGCCGCCGGTCCCGGCCTCGCCCAGACCTTCACGTTTCTGGAAGCCCCGGCCGGCGCCTCATTCACGCTCCCCAGGGGCGTCAGTAACGGAGGAGCAGTCGTCGTCGGCCAGGCTTCCATGGCCGGCAGCACCATCCCCTGGCGATGGACCGCGGCCAGCGGGACGGTGAACCTGGGCTACATCGGCTTCGCCATGGGCGTCAGCGCCGATGGGAACGTGGTTGTCGGCACACAAGGCATTAACCCCGGTCAGGCGGTCCGCTGGACGAGCGGGGGAGGATTGCAAGGCCTTGGTTTTGTCAACCCAGCCCACACCAATAGCAACGGACGGGCCGTGAGCGCCGACGGTTCAGTTCTCGTTGGGACGAGCTTTCTGAACCCAAGCCAGTCGCTTGGATACAGGTGGACCCAGGTAGGTGGAATGACCAGCATCGGGGTTCTGACCGGTTATGCCCAGAGCAACGCCACCGGTGTCAGCGGGGATGGATTTGTCACCGTCGGGACCAGCTACAACTACATCGCCGGCGGCGGCTATCCGGAACAGGCCTACCGACATGTCCAGGGCGTTGGAATGGTCGGGCTTGGTTTCCTGCCGGGAAGGAACGCCAGCGCTGCCACCACAATGAGCGCCGACGGCACAACCGTTATTGGCGGGTCTTACACCGTGGGCATTCCAGGAAGCGACCCCTTCGTGTGGAACATCGCCTCTGGGATGCAGTTCCTGGGCGCGCTGCCCGGATACTCAAGCTGCCAGGCGCTTGGAATCAGCGGAGATGGATCCATCGTCGTTGGATTCTGCTCGGGCGCCGCGAGCACGCCGTTCATCTGGACCCCCGCGGCCGGCATGCGCTCCCTGAGCACGGCGCTTGTCTCCGAGTTCGGCCTCAATCTGAACGGGTGGCAACTGACCAGCGCGTACGCGATCTCTCCCGACGGGAAAGCCATTGTCGGCACCGCCGCGCACCCGACCGGTCCATTTGGAGTCTACCTCGTCACGCTGCCGACGCCCTGCTACTCCAACTGCGATGCCTCCACCATGGCCCCCATCCTCAACGTGAACGACTTCCAGTGCTTCCTCAACAAGTTCGCCGCGTCCGATTCCTTCGCCAACTGCGATCACTCCACCACCGCTCCGACCCTCAACGTCAACGACTTCCAGTGCTTTCTGAACGCGTACGCCGCGGGGTGTTCCTAACCCCCCCTCCTTTTGTGAGATCTCGCATGCGCCCCCATCCCATCGTGCTTCTGCTCTGCGCGACCGCCGCGGCACACGCGCAATCCCCGATGCTCCTGGCCGCCGACGGACAGAACAACCGCCTCCTGCGCCTGGACCCCGCCACCGCCGCGTTCACCGTCATCGGCCCTCTCTCCGTGTCCACCGTCGCCTCTCTCGCCTACGACTCTGCGCACAACATCCTCTACGCCACCTCCACCCAAACACACCAACTCCTCCGCATCAACCCCGCCACCGGCGCCACCACCGTCATCGGACCCCTGGGCACTTTCCTCATGCACGGACTCGAGTACAACCCCGCCGACGACACCCTCTACGGCGTCGCGCGGCCATCCGGGCCCACCGCCGTCCTCTACCGCATCAACACCACCACCGGCTCAGCAACTTCTATCGCGAACCTGTCCACCAACGGCATCTACAACATCGCCTTCGACACCTCCGTCGGAGTGATGTACGCGGCCGAAATCCTCTCTCAAAATCTCTACACCCTCAACCTCGCGACCGGCGCGCTCACCCTCGTCGGCCCCTTCGGCATCCCCGGCACACCCTTCGTGCAGATCGGCATGGGTATGGCGTTCGATCCCGTCCTGGGCCTCTTCGCCACCGACAACACCGGCCTGCAAAATCAAGCCAACCTGCTCTACCACATCAACACCTCCACCGGTGCCGCCACCCTCGTCGGCATCACCGCCGTCGCCAACCTCCTCGGCCTGGCCTTCGTGCCCTCCCCCTGCTACCCCAACTGCGACAACACAACCGCCGCGCCTCTCCTCACGGCCAACGACTTCCAATGCTTCCTCAACAAGTTCGCCGCGGCCGACCCCTATGCCAACTGCGACCACTCCACCACTCCCCCCACCCTTAACGCCAACGACTTCCAGTGCTTCCTCAACGCCTTCGCCACGGGCTGCACCTGAACATCCCGTGCTCAACCCAGCTCTTCGGGATTGTTTTTGGCGACCCCCGAGTAGGCTCACGTACTCAGTCGCGCAAGACATCCGGTAAGGATGACCATGGCCCCGTCACACTTGGTGTTCCCGTGTTTCCTGTGTCCCGCCGTGCTACTTTCCATTACTCCCTTTGCTTCCGCCCAGTGGACCGTCACCAACCTCCACCCCCCAAGCAGCTCGCAGTCTGTCATCTACGGCGTCGGTCAGGGGCAGCAAGTTGGAAGCGCCACCATCGGCGCCGCAACCCACGCCAGTGTCTGGAGCGGCACCGCTGCCTCCTGGATCGACCTTCATCCCGCGGGCGCAACCGCCTCGACCGCCTTCGCGGTTCAGGGCGGCGAGCAAGTCGGCCATGCCACCATCGGTGGCAACTTCCACGGCGGCCTGTGGACCGGTTCCGCCGCATCCTGGGTTGACCTCACACCCGCGGGCAGCCCCTGGTGCATCGTCAACGCCGTCCACGCCGGCCAGCAAGTCGGGTTCGCCCAGATCGGTTCTGTTTTCCGTGCCAGCGCTTGGACAGGATCGCCGGGCTCTCGCGTCGACCTTCACCCCACCGGCGCTTCGCAGTCAAACGCCTACGGCACCTACAACGGCCAGCAAGTAGGTATCGCATCCTTCGCCGGCCACTACCACGCAGGATTCTGGACCGGCTCCGCATCCTCATGGACCGACCTTCATCCCGCCGCCGCGGCCGAGTCCCGGGCCTTCGCGATTCACCAAGGGCACCAGGCCGGATACATAGACCAGGGCACCCTGCGCGCCAGCCTGTGGAGCGGCACCCCCGCCTCGCGGATCGACCTGCACCCGGCCGGCGCCTCCGCTTCTTATGTCAACGCAATCTACACCGACATGCAGGCCGGCACCGTTCAAGTTGGACCATTCTCCCACGCCAGCGTCTGGACCGGCACCGCCGCCTCATGGGAAGATCTCCACACCGTATTGACCGGCTCGTGGAACGCTTCCGAAGCAACCGGAATCTGGAGCGACGCCACCAAGATTTACGTCGTGGGGTACGGCGAAAACAACACCACAGGTCGCAGCGAAGCACTCCTGTGGACCAAGCCCCTCGCCTGCTATCCCAACTGCGACTCCTCCACCTCCCCACCCCTCCTCACCGCCAACGACTTCCAATGCTTCCTCAACAAGTTCGCCGCGGCCGATTCCTACGCCAACTGCGACCACTCCACCAATCCCCCCACCCTCAACGTCAACGACTTCCAGTGCTTCCTCAACTCCTTCGCCGCGGGCTGTCCATAGACCCCACTCTCCTGTGCCATCAAAAGTCCTATTGGTCCTATGTGACCTGTTCGACCTATCTCCCCACCACCCCCACCACACACCCAAATTAGGTGCAAACCCGCTGACAACGTCATGTCACCGGCACGCACTTTCCAACTTGCAACCCACACGCAGCGCGTTACATTCCCCTCATGGCCGCGCTCGCCACCACAACCAACCTTCCACCCCTCTCCCCCGAGGACCAGCAACTCCTCGAGCGCTACATCCATCACAACGAAAACCTCTCATCGACGCCTACGCCGACAAGCCCGGCCAGATCGACTCCGTCCCCTTCGCGCCCCTGCCCGATCCCTGCCGCGAGCCTTCCGACGTCGCGCTCCTCATCCTCAAAGCCATCCAAACTCCCGACCAGCCCACCGATGGCGCCGGCCCCCGAATCCTCTTCAACCTCCAGGGCTACCTCCTCGATCGCTCCATCGAGGAGTTCAACGAATACAAAGACAACTACCTCAAAAACGTCGTCCGCCCCGCCTGGAACCACCGCGATGCCGATCTCCACCACCAACGACCGCGCCAACTTCCGCGCGTGGATCACCCTCACCCACGGGCGCATCCGCCCCCTGAACATCAACCTCGAAGAAATCCCCGCCGGTGTTCTCAAAGGCTGCTGGGTCATCAACCACCTCTGGTTCGACTACACCAGCCCCCGCAAGCCCGAACCCCCCAACAGGCCCCCCGATCCCGCGCCACAAGTCCCGCAACCAAACGGCGTCATCCCGGTATCTCCATAGCCCCCAGTGGAGATTCCCATGAAACGCCTCAGTTTGATCGTGCTCCTCTCGGGACTCGCCTCCGCGTCCGCCCAGCCCATCGCCTGGACCCACCCCGCCGTCGCCGGCCCTTCCGCGCGGGCTTACCACGCCATGGCCTACGACTCGGCCCGCGCCGTGACGGTCCTTTTCGGCGGCTACACCGCTCCCTTCGTGAGCAATGAGACCTGGGAGTGGGATGGCGCCGCCTGGAGCTTGAGATCCACCACCGGACCCTCGCCGCGCGACGGGCACGCCATGGCCTACGACTCCGCCCGCGGCGTAACCGTCCTCTTCGGCGGCCGCGCCGCCACCGGGAATGACGTCGGCGACACCTGGGAATGGGACGGAACTTCTTGGACTCAGCGCCAAGTGACGGGCCCCGCCGCCCGTGAAGCCCACGCCATGTGCTACGACTCCGCCCGCGGCCTAACGGTTCTCTATGGCGGCGGCGTAAACGGTCAGAACCAGAGCGACACCTGGGAATGGAACGGCGTCACATGGACCTACCGGACCAGCAACGGACCATTTCCCCGGCAGGTGCACGCCATGGCATTCGATTCGGCCCGGGGAGTCTCAGTCATGTTCGGCGGGTCCAGCTATGGATCAGAAACCTGGGAATGGAACGGGACCGTCTGGACCCGGCGGCTCGTGACCGGCCCACCCGCCCGGTACCACCACTCGATGGCGTACGACTCATCCCGCGGCGTCACAGTCCTCTTCGGCGGGTACGTGAGCGTCCCGCCGAGTCACATCGACAACCAGACCTGGGAATGGAACGGTGTGACATGGTCCCAGCAGGTCGGCGGCCCCTCGCCGCGCGAAGCGCTCGCGATGGCCTACGACGCCGCCCGTCGAAAGACCGTCCTCTTCGGCGGCCTCAACGGTTACACCAACGATGAAACATGGACCCTTGGAATCCAGTGCTACGCAAACTGCGACGCTTCTACCGCTCCGCCCGTCCTCACCGCCAACGACTTCCAGTGTTTCCTCAACAAGTTCGCCGCGCAAGACGCTTACGCCAACTGCGACGGCTCAACCTCTCCACCCATCCTCACCGCCAATGACTTTCAGTGCTTCCTCAACGCCTTCGCCGCGGGCTGTTCCTGATTCCGTGATCCCGTCCTTCCCACAACGGTGTTTTCTCCTTGGCGGCACCACCCGCCCGGAGTTACGCCATGTCCCGACTCTTTGTCCTCCTCCTGCTCATCACGTTTCCCGCCGCCGCCCAGGTCTCCCCCGCCTGGACCCAGCGCTACAGCGGTCCCATCGGTGATGCCGACAGCGCTCAGGACCTCGCCCTGGACCCCCAGGGCAACATCTACGTCACCGGCGTCAGCGGCATGACCGCTCGCGACATCGCCACCGTCAAGTACAGCCCCTCGGGCCAGCAGCTCTGGGTCCGCACCTACGACGGCCCCGCACATCTGAACGATGAGGGCACCCGCATCATCGTCCGCGGCGGATTCGTCTACGTCGGCGGCACCACAACCGTCGCCTCCTCCGCCGAGGACTACTTGGTCATCAAGTACGACACCGACGGCAACCAGATCTGGACCGCGCGCCGCGCCGGCGCGGGGCAGGACCAACTCCGCGGCCTGGCCGTCGACGTCGCGGGCAATGTCTATGTCACCGGCGAAACCACCGCCGGCAACTTCACCGACATCACCACCATCAAGTACAACCCCCAGGGCCAGCTCGTCTGGTCCCGCAGTTTCGACGGGCCCGGACACTTCTTCGATGAGCCAAGAGATCTCCGCGTGAACGCCGCGGGTGAGGTCTACGTGTGCGGCCACACCTATCTCGCCGAAGACTGGAACGCCCTGCTCTTGAAGTACGATGCCGCCGGCACCCTCGCCTGGTCTCGCATCCTCAGCACCCCCGGCGCCACCGCCGAAATCTACGAAGCCATCGAGCTCGACAGCAACGGCGAGGTCATCGTCGCCGGCTCCTCCGGGACCTTCTTCCTCGCCGACCTGGTTGCCCTCAAGTACTCCCCCCAAGGCGACCTCCGCTGGACCCGCCGCGTTCACGGCCCCAACGCCAACACCGGCGCCGACTCCGCCTTCGGCCTTGCCATCGACTCCGCCCGCAATATCTACATCGCCGGACAAACCTTCGGCCCCGCCTACAACCTCGCCACCACCATCGCCTACGACCCCGACGGCCAACTCCGCTGGCAAGATCGCCACGACCCCGGCGCGGCCGCCGCGGCCGACAAAGTCGTCCTCGACACTACCGGCGCTGTCTACACCGCGGTCCGCTTCGACGCCCCCGCCGCGGACCCGCTCAACGCCCGCGTGATTAAGTATCAGAACGGCCCCGTCTGGACCTACACCTTCGCCGGGCCACTAGGCTACCTCGACATGTTCCACGCCATCGCTATCGCACCCGACGACAGCCTGATCGCCGTCGGAGTCGCCGACTTCGGCCCCATCGGCGAAGTCGGAGACTTCCTCACCATCAAGGTCGCGCCCCCCTGCTACCCCAACTGCGACTCCTCCACCTCCCCACCCCTCCTCACCGCCAACGACTTCCAATGCTTCCTCAACAAGTTCGCCGCGGCCGACTCCTACGCCAACTGCGACCACTCCACCAATCCCCCCACCCTCAACGCCAACGACTTCCAATGCTTCCTCAACGCCTTCGCCTCCGGCTGCCAATAACGAAATAGTGAGCCGTGGCGTGTCGCCACGTTCTTCCTCGGCTCCCGGCTTGAGCCACGCTGCCCCGCCGTTTCATCCATATCCGCTTGCACAGCTGATCCCGACCGCGCGAGCCTCCCACGCCGCTCATAATTCCCTTGCTGCCCCCAACTTCCCTTGTAAAATTGCGAAAAAGGGAATCCCGCCATGGCCGCTCCCGCGAAACTCGCACTCATCCCACTCATTCTCACCGCATCCGCGGCCCGGGCCCAGTGGACCGTCTCCATCCTCCACCCCACCGGCGCCACCCAATCCAGCGCCCTGGGCGTCTCCACCACCCAGCAGGTGGGCTTCCTCTCCGGCACGTCCGACACCGCCGCCCTCTGGCTCGGAACCGCCGCTTCCTACCTCACCCTCCACCCTGCCGGCGCAACCGATTCGCACGCCAACGCCGCCGCGGCCACCCAACAAGTCGGTGACGCCTTCGCCAGCGGTCAGCTCCGAGCCAGCCTCTGGACCGGCAGTGCTGCCTCATGGATCGACCTGAGCCCCACCGGCACGTTTCGTTCCGTAGCCCTCGGCACCAACGGCGTCCAGCAAGTCGGCGTCGCCCGCGTGGGCCTCTTCGATCACGCCAGCTCCTGGACCGGAACCGCCGCGTCCTGGACCGACCTCCACCCCGCCGCCGCGAACAACTCCACCGCCTTTGCCGTCTACGGCAACACCCAAGTCGGCAGCGCCGTGATTTCCAACGTTCTCCACGCCTGCTCCTGGACCGGCTCGGCCGCCACCTTCGTCGACCTCCACCCCACGGGCATCGGCGCTACCGGTTCCGAAGCGCGCGCCGTCCAATTAGGTCGCATCGCCGGGTACGCCGCGGGTGTCGGCGGCCACACCTCACACGCCTGCTACTGGGACGGCCCCGCATTCGTAGACCTCAATCCCGCCGGGTCCACCGAGTCGCAGGCTCTGGGAACATCCGGGGGCATCCAGGTCGGATACGTCCGCATCGCCGGTGGCCAGAGCATCGCGAGCCTCTGGCGAAACACCGCGGCCTCCTGGGAGAACCTCTCCCTCTTCCTTCCGGGCTCATGGGTCGCCACCAGAGCCGAACAAATCACTCGTTCGGGAGCTAACTACCTTGTCGTCGGTCACGGCTTCAACCTGGCCACCAATCGTCGCGAAGCCGTCCTGTGGACCATGTGCTACGCCAACTGTGACGGCTCCCTTCCCAATCCGGTCCTCACCGCCAACGACTTCCAGTGCTTCCTCAACAAATACGCCGCCGGCGAACCCTACGCCAACTGCGACGGTTCCTTATCAACACCCATGCTCACCGCCAACGACTTCCAATGTTTCCTCAACGCCTACGCCACCGGCTGCCCGTAACACACTCGCAGCCGCATCCCAGTGAGCCGTGGCGTGTCGCCACGTTCTCCCTCCCTGGCGATCACTCCGCGACAACTCTCAACCCCTGACCGTCCCATCCGTCCCATTGGTCCTATTGGTCCTATTGGTCCTATTGGTCCTATTGGTCCTATTTCCCACCGCCAACCCAGCAAAACCATCATCCTCACAAAATCCTATCAAATCTCCAAAATCACTCTTGCACTCCCCAAAATCCCCGCTATCCTGCCCCCGTGGTCGCAACCCTAACAAATCCAGACCTCCCAACCCTCTCCCCCGAGGATGAGCACCTCCTCCTCCGCTACATGCACCACAAAGAGTGCCTCACCCCCCTCGCCGCCGAACTCGCTCAGTCCTCAGCACTCAGTCCTCAATCCTCTCCCGACTCCCCACTGCCCACTCCCCCCCGTCCCCCCTCGCCGCCGAGCTCGCTCAGTCCTCAGCCCCCCAACACGCCGCTCCTGCCCAAACTCAGTCCTCAGCACTCAGTCCTCAGTCCTCTCCCGACTCCCCACTGCCCACTCCCCACTCCCCCCCGTCCCCCCTCTCCCTCCTCATCTGGACCGCCGCACCCCACATCGCTCCCTACATCTCCCTCTACCGCAAACACATCGCCCACCTCGACCATCGCAAAGCCATCGACGCCCTCAAAGAAATCATCGATTCCTCCGATGACCCCATAGAAAAACGCCGCGCCGCCAGCTCCATGCTCCGCCTCCTCAATCAAGGCCGGGGAGGCGCGGCCGCATCCCCGCGTCCCTCCTCCAACTCGGCACTTGGGACTCGGGACTCGGCACTTCCCCGCCCCGACAACTCCATCGACGAAGACGACGCCCTCATCGACCAGGCCGACGATGAAGACCCCTCCGAAAACTCGGCACCCAACTCGGCACTTGGCACTCAGCACTCAGCACCTTCTTCTCTCGCCACCGCCCTCGCCGCCAAGAACGCCGCAGACTTCCCCTCCCCGGGCTTGATTCCCTACCACTTCAAATCCACCACCCCCGTCCTCTCCATCCCCGAAGCCTTCGCCGACAAACCCGGCCAGGTCGAATCCGTCCCGCACGTTCCCCTCCCCGACCCCGGCCGCGCCGCAAACGATGTCGCGCTCTTGGCGATGAAAGCCATCCAGTCCCCCGACGATCCCTGCGATGGCGCCGGCGCACGCATCCTCTTCAACCTCCAGGGCTACATCCGCGACCGCTCCCTCGCGGCCTTCAGCGAGTACAAAAACAACTACCTCCGCAACTGCGTCGGCGACGCCTGGCACTACACCGACTGCAAGCTCGACCACCACTCCGCCTTCGGCAACAAGACCCGCTTTCAAGCCGCGCTCACACTCTCCAACGGCTCCCTCCACTACCTCTTCATCAACCTCGAAAAAATCCCCGGCGGCACCCTCAAAGACTGCTGGGTCATCGACCACCTCTACTTCGACTACAAACCCGCCCCGCCAATCAAACCACCACCCAAACCGCCCCCCCAACGCAACCACCCCGACCCCCATCCCAGTCTCGATCCGCCTCCAAAAACCCTTGAATCCCGCCCCACCCGCTTCCACGCCGCGGCCAATTCCGACTAGGCTGCCAATA
>JBGAND010000058.1:0-8110 GCA_044222485.1 Phycisphaerales bacterium
TTTGACCTTCCATGACCGAACCCAACCCACTTACGCACTGGTCCCCTGACGACCACCCGTTCCTGATCGCCGACGGAATCGCCCGGTTTCGCGATCCGGCGGATGCGGATCGGGCCGCGGCCCCATCCTTGGCGATCATCGCTTCGGTTCGGCCGCGGTTCCCCCTGCCTCAGACCTTTCGAGCCCGGGCGGAGTTCGGGCATGCCAAGAGTGGAGAGGGCTCCCGCCGGATTGTCCGGGTAGCGATTCAGGACGGAACCAGCCTTTATGGCACCGGCGAGATCGCCGGGCCACTTCTGCGGAATGGCGCCCGCACGATCTGCTGGACGACAGATAGCTTTGAGTATGACCTGACCAATCAGAGCTTGTACCAGGCGCACCCGTGGGTGCTGGCGGTGCGTCCGGATGGGACGGCGTTCGGAGTTCTCGCCGACACAACCTGCAAGTGTGAGATCGATCTGACCACGGACATCCGGTTTTCAGTAGACGAATCCTCGCCGCCGTTTGCGGTCTACATCATCGAACGCGAGACGCCACAACAGGTGGTCGCGGCCCTGGCGGACCTGACGGGGGAGATGCCCATGCCGCCGCGCTGGGCACTGGGGTATCAGCAGTCGCGATGGTCGTATGAACCAGCTTCGCGGGTCGTGGAACTCGCCGAAGAGTTCCGTAACCACCGCATGCCGTGCGATGTCATCTGGATGGACATCGACTACATGGATGGCTTCCGGTGTTTCACGTTCGATCCCTTCAAATTCCCCGACCCCGCGGCCCTGAACGCCGAGCTTCACGCCCGCGGGTTCAAGTCGGTCTGGATGATCGATCCGGGCATCAAGGTCGATCCCGACTATTGGGTTTACCAGCAGGGCAAGGGTGGTGGCGATGGCGGGCACTTCCTGCGAGATGCCAAGGGAGATGAGTACCACGGCAAGGTCTGGCCCGGTGAGTGCGGTTTTCCGGACTTCACGCGCGAGGCGACTCGCAAGTGGTGGGGGGATCTCTACCGCGGCTTCCTGGATCACAACATCGACGGCGTCTGGAACGACATGAACGAGCCGGCGATCTTTGACAATCCTCAGAAACAAATGCCCGAGGACAACTTCCACCGTGCCGACATGGCTCTGGGAGGCCCCGCGCCGCACACGCGGTATCACAACGTGTACGGCATGCTGATGGTCCGCGCGACGCGCGAGGGCATGATGCGTGCGCGGCCGGACAAGAGGCCGTTCGTGCTCACGCGGTCGAACTTCCTGGGTGGGCACCGGTACGCCGCGACCTGGACAGGGGATAACAAGAGCACGTGGGAGCATCTGGCCTGGTCGATCCCGATGGCGCTGAACCTGGGTCTCTCAGGTCAGCCCTTCGTCGGCCCGGATATCGGCGGCTTCGCGGGTGAAGCTGATGGCAAGCTCTTTGGCCGCTGGATGGGGATCGGCGCCCTGCTCCCCTTCGCCCGCGGCCACTCGATCAAAGACTCCAAACCCCACGAGCCATGGGCCTTCGGCGAGGAGTGTGAAAACACCTGCCGACTCGCCCTTGAACGCCGCTACCGCCTGCTCCCGTATATCTACACGCTGTTCCGCGAAGCGTCCAAGACGGATGTGCCCGTGGTGCGTCCGGTGTTCTTCGCCGATCCGCGCGACCCCGCGCTCCGCGAGATTGACGACTGTTTCCTGCTGGGCCCTGACATCCTCGTGCGCTGTCAGGTCAAAGAGACCGAGGCCTGTGCCTCACCAAAGCCGCGCGGCATCTGGCGTGCGTACGAGCCTTGCCCGCGCGCCGACGGCACCAGTGACCCCGAGCTTCCAACCCTCCACATCCGCGGCGGGTCGATCGTTCCTCTGGGGCCGACCGTCCAGTTCTCCGATGAGAAACCCCTTAACCCGCTCACGCTCGTTGTATGTCCGGATGAACACGGCCGCGCCCAGGGGCAGCTCTACGAAGATGCGGGCGACGGTTACGGATATCAGGAAGGCTTTTTCCGCCTGACGACCTTCGAAGCCCTTACCGAACAGGGTCACATCACGGTTCGTCCCGACAAACCATTCGGTCGAATGCACGCGACCGAACGAGTCGTCGAAGTATTCGTGCTGCTCGACGGCGGCCGCACGGTTCGGGGGACGGGTCTTGAGGGCAAGCCGATCACGATCTCGTTGAGATGATCCCGGTCGGCCCAAAGCGGCCCAAAGCCGTGGCGCGCCCGACCGTGTAGGCTGGTCAGTCATCATGAGCACCTTCGACTTCACCCGAATCACGTCCGCGCAGACCCGCTCGATTTCCGCCGAAAACCCTACCGGCACCAAGTCCGGCGGCGCGCAGGCCACGCCGCCGACCGGGACAACCGCTGGCTCCGACCCCTGGACCAACGCCGCGGCCAGCGACCTCGGTCGCGGCTGGAAAGTCCGCCCCTGCGCCAAAGACATCCAGTCGGGTCAGACCATCACCCTCGCCGACATCACCGGCCCGGGCATCATCCAGCACATCTGGTGCACGGTGCTCACGGATGTCCACCGCTGGATCGCCCTCCGGGTGTATTACGACGATCAGAAGCATCCCTCCATTGAGTGCCCTCTGGGCGATTTCTTCGCCAACGGCCTCGACGGATTGGCCCTCATCAACTCCGCCATGATCGCCGTGAATCCCAAAGGCGGCATGAACAGCTACTGGCCCATGCCCTTCCGCAAGCGCATCCGCATCGAAATCACCAACGATGGCCCCAAGCCCATCAGTGAGTTCTTCTATCAGGTGACCTACGCCTTGCAGGAGGTTTCCGCGGATGCCGGCTACCTCCACGCCTCCTGGCGCCGCGCGATGACGACGCGAGAGAACCCTGAACACAACATCATCGACGGCATTAAGGGCGCGGGTCAATACGTCGGAACGTACCTCATCTGGCATCAGCTGTCCAACGGTTGGTGGGGCGAGGGTGAAGTGAAGTTCTTCATCGATGGCGACAGACCAGATGCTCCGACGATCTGCGGCACGGGCACCGAGGACTACTTCGGCGGCGCCTGGGGCTTCGTCATGGATCACCCGCGTGATCTCACACCGCACCCGTATTCGACCATGTATCTGGGCTATCCGCAGGCCGCGTACGCGCCGTCCGAGCGCAGTGAACAGAAGATGCAGCCGCGAGTCCCCGCCCACGCGCTCTACCGCTGGCACATCCCCGACCCGATTCGGTTTCAGAAAGATCTGCGAGTCACGGTGCAGGCCCTGGGCTGGTGGCCCACGGGCAAGTTTCAACCCCTCACCGACGACATCGCGTCCGTGGCCTACTGGTATCAATCGCTGCCGTCGCAGCCGCTGCGCCCGCTCCCAGGGCTCAATGAGCGGTTGCAGCGATAACTCGCACACGCTGTTTCAATCAGAGCCCCCGACGGTAGTCGGGGGTCAATTGCGAGGATGATCGAGTTCGACCCCCTGCTGCCGCAGGGGGCTCTGATGGATGATCACGCCGACTTGCGTGAGCGATCCTTGATCGCCATCGCGTCATTGGTCAGCGCGGATCGCGCCAAAAGCGCAAGCCCTTTCCGGGCCTCCGGCGTCACCTCATCAAACTCGATCCCCATTTCCCACTTGAACCAGCCCAGTTTTTTCTTCCACACAATCCGACCGGAGATGTCAAACTCGCCGTCGAGTCCTTCAACGATGGCCGCGATCCGCGAGCCCTTTTCGGCCGCGAGCTTCCGCCGGCTGATCACCCGCATCCCCGTCGCCGAGATGTCCTCAACCGCCCCGAGGCTGCAGTGGGTCCACTGGCACCGAACCCGCCCCGAGCGCCGGGCATTCTTGTTCGGAGCGGTCAGTTGCGGCGGCATCTCGAAGGTGTTGGCCATAGCACCCTCGCATCGACAGGTGCGCAGGCAACCTTGAAGATTGCAGCAGAATCAGTCCCGATAACCCGCGGCCAGAGTCAGTTCACGCGCGTCAGCTTCGTCACCGACTCGCTGGTGACCTCAACGGGCTGGCCCTGCAGCGAGTGCTCCACCTTGATCGACATCTTGGTGTCCATCTGGCGGAGCATGCCCAGGGCGTAGTCCCACGTGTACTTGCCCGAATACGTCGAATCTCTCATCAGGAACGTGCTTGAACCCGGGGCCTGCGAGCGAGCCTCGATCTTGCCCTTCAAGTCGAGCTTGGCCGTCCCGCCCGCGGCGCTGCTGAGTGTGTGCCGCGAGGTCATCTTGAACTGACCCATGAGTCCTGAGTCCAGGGTGTCCACATCCTCCCAGGACTGACCCACCGTGGCGAAGCCGTCACCCTTCTTGATCGTGAAGATCGGCCCGAACACCTGCGGCAGCGACCCCGCGCCGCCCGCACCGGGCACCACCTGCCCCAGCATCGCGAACCCATCGCCTCCGGTCACGCTCGAGATGTTTCCCGCGCTGTCCACCTTCATCGTGAACGTGGAGCCCACCAGCGGCGCCAGCACCGTTCCGATGATGTCAATCTCATCGGCCTTGGGCTTACGCGGCCGCGTGCTGTCAAACTCTTCCTTGCCGCCGGGGCCATCGATGGACACCTTGACGGTCGTGAATGTCATATCCACCGTGGAGTTACGGGCCGCATCCACATCCTTCACCTTCATCACGATCCCGAACTCGACCTTGCTCTTGCTGATTTCCAGTTTGTCCTTCGGAGTCCTCGAAGAGGTCTTGCTCGGCGGATTGGTGCCCGGGCGATTCGTCGTCGGCTTGGGCTTGCTGTCCGGATCATCCAACACGTCGATATCCACCGCCGGCTGTTCGGAGGTGCTGTTTACCTCAAGCTTGAACTTGATCTCCTGGCCTTTCTCAAACTTTGGCCGGAGGTCAATGCGGCCATCCGTTTTGGGCGCCGATTCCCTGGGCTGCGGGACGACATTGACTCCCCCCGAGCCCCCGCTCTGGGCCCATGCCGGAACGCCAAGAGCCAACACTGCCGTCAGCGCGATGAGTCGAATCTTCATGGTGATCCTCAGTTTGGGCCGCCCTGGCCTGCCCCTATGTATCGGCTCGGCCGCGAAAGGTTTCAAACCGTTCGGTTTTCCTTGAAAAACTCGGAAGACCGGGCAGTCTAGCGGCCCCGCCTAGGCCTCCAGCGGGTCGCCCACCACCTTGGCCACCAGCACCCCGATCACCGTCAGCCCCATCATGGGCATCCACCGGTTGTTGCTCATGGACCAGATCGACCCGATCACCAGGCAGATCCCCGCCAGCATCAGCCCGATGTGCCGGAACCGCTTGAACACCAGATAGGACCCTGCGGTGCCGATGAACCCGTTCACGAGAAGGAACAGAATGGCCATGCGATGCTCCTATGAGCATCTTCGAGCCGTGCCGGGTCCGAATTCACGGAATCCGCTTGTGTTCGGGTCCGATACGCCGCGGCCAGCCATCAAACCGCCACACGTGCCCCAAGCGTCCGCCCGATCACCTCGACCGCCCGATCGATCATCGGCCGCGACACATCCAGGTGCGTCACCATGCGGATCCTCTGCGGGGCTGTCGGAAGGGCCCACACATTCTGAGCTTTGAGCTTCGCGCACACCTCCGCGCCCGTTCCGTGCTTGCGATCGACGTCAATGAACACCATGTTGGTGTCTACCGCCATCGGAATGTTCACGCCCGGGATGTCCCCAAGTCCCTCCGCCAGTCGTGTCGCGTTCTCGTGATCCTCAACCAGCCGCTCACGATGGTTGTCCAGTGCATACAGCGCCGCCGCGGCCAGAATCCCCGCCTGCCGCATCGCCCCGCCAAACATTTTACGGAACCGGAACACCCGTGCGATGATCGCCGGATCGCCGCACACCGCCGATCCCGCCGGTGAACCTAGCCCCTTGGAAAAACAACACGACATCGTGTCAAAGTGCTTGGCGTAGTCGGCCGGGTTCAAGCCCGTCTTCGCGCACGCGTTCCACACGCGGGCACCATCCAAGTGCAGCTTTAATTTGTGCTGCCGACCCTTTGCCGTGACCCGCTTCACCTGCTCGATCGGCCACACCGCCCCGCCCCCGCGGTTCTGCGTGTTCTCGACCACCATCAGGCAAGAGTGGGGGAAGTGCACCGAATCCGGCCGCACCAAGGCTTCCACCTGGTCCGCATCGAACAGTCCGCGATCGCCGCTGGCGGTCCGGATCATTACGCCGGACAAGGCCGCGGGCGCTCCGGTCTCATAGTTGATGATGTGACTGTCAAAGTGCGCGATGACTTCATCGCCCGGCTCGGTATGGGCCTTGATCGCCGTCTGGTTGGCCATCGTCCCCGAAGGCACAAAGCACGCCGCCGGCTTCCCCGTGATCTCCGCGATCCGCTCCTGCAGCCGGATCACCGTCGGGTCATCACCCAGCACATCATCTCCAACGACGGCTTCAGCCATCGCCTTGCGCATGCCCGGAGTAGGACGCGTGACCGTGTCGGAACGAAGATCGACGATCTGGTGTGGGTCTGACATAACGGAAGAATAACCCTTCCAACATCCTTCAGAAGCCCAAGCGCCAGCGCCGGGATCGGTGTCACTCCGGCCTGCCAAACTGACCCCCACCGCCAGGCTTCCTAGCCATCCTGACACCAACAACCCTTGAAAACAAGCAAAAAACGACCTTCCACCCCTGGACCGTCCTTTGCAATCCCTCAGGCACACCCCGGCGGGTGTCGCGAACGACGCCGCTGCCGGGCAACGACACAACCCACAAAGGAGCTTTCCCATGTTGACCCTGATTCGCCGCGACCCGACCCCGTTCCCCAGCGTCTCTCGCCTGATGTCCAGCTTCATGAACGAGCCGTTCTTCGCGGACCCGCATTCGGCCAATACGGGCAATCTGGCGCTCGACATTTCCGAGGATGAGAAGGCAGTCATCGTCCGCGCCTCACTGCCGGGATTCGCTAGAGAGAACATCGACGTCGAAATCCACGACGGGGTTCTCACCATCAAGGCCGAACGCACGGATGAGACCGAAGAGAAGGGTGAGAACTACTTCCAGCGCGAACGCCGCATCGGAGCTGTGGCCCGCAGCATCTCGCTGCCGAGCGTGGTCGATGACACGCAGACCGCCGCGGAACTCAAGGATGGCGTCCTCACCCTCCGCATCCCCAAGAGCGAAAAAGCGCTCCCCAAGAAGGTGAAGATCGGCTAAATCGCCGCGGAAAGTCCGTTGCGAATGTGCGTGAACGCGGAAGGGCCGACCACCCCGGTCCTTCCGCGTTTTTGCGCGCCATCAATCTCTGGGGCGTGCAGAGGCCTTTTCACCCATCGCCTTCCCCAAGGCAGCGAATCCAATCGCTCCCAGAGCGCACAACACCACGCTCACCGCAAATACCCACGCCCCCGCACCCACCTGCCAGTGCTCGAGCAGTCGGTACAGCCCAACAGCTAGAAATGGCGCGACGATCCCCCGAACCCCGTTCAGCGTCACGTGCACACCCATGTACTGCGCCGCTTTCGGCCCGGGCGCAAAGTCCAGATGCCCCAGGTTCCACGCCAGCGTCCCACCGGCCATCGCAACACCCATGGCAAACGATGATCCAAACAGCAGCCAGTACGTTTTGGTCACCACCGCGGCCAGCACGATCGCCTGCGCCAGCACAAATACCCAGCTGTGAATCGTCCGAAAGTGCACCACGTGTTTCTTGGCCAGCAGCCGCGCCCACATCGGGATGAACCACGGCATCACCAGATACGGAATCGCCGTCGTCACCGCGATCCCGCCCAGATAGCCCTGCCCGAACCTGTCCTTGAGCGTGATGACCAGCGGTGCGGTCAGCATCAGGTTCCCAAACCCGATCACAAACATGCTCCCCATGAAGCGCGCGTAATAGCGATCCTGCCGCAGCAACTTGACCATCGCCATCGGGTGAAACGATGCCGCGCGGTCCACGAGCTTCTCCGCCTTGATCGCCGCGGCCCGGCCACGCATGCGGATCTGCTGATAAGAACGTCCCCCGAAAAGTCCCAGCAGACACACGAGCGGCACAAACACGCGGTAGCTGCCGACCCACCAGTCCATGGACCGTCCGAGCAGAAACCCGGTCAACGCAATCACGATCACCGAGATCGTCGAGAACTTGCCCGTTGACTTGGCCCGTTCAAACCGTGAGTAGTTCGCCCGCCAGAGCGCGGCCCGCAGCGT
>JBGAND010000034.1:0-50303 GCA_044222485.1 Phycisphaerales bacterium
CTGTCTACCTATCTTAACAAAACCCGAAGCGATACCCCAGACCGACAGGTGAAAGGCGGCACTGACGAGGAAGCCGGCTATGAGGGCTGTTTTGCTGGGATCGGCCCTGTTCATGGGCTGCTTTCAGGGAACCCGGGAGGGGTTGGTTTGTATACCCTATGCAGGCTGACGGGGCCCCGCCCGCCCCATCGCTCCCCGTGTCTGCCCCACTTCCCTGACGTTGCCGCTGGCGATGGAGCGCTGCCGGTCAGGGAGAATGAAGGTCCTTAGGAGCTTCCCCATGGTGAATCGTTGGTTGGTGTCGTCCGCCGCGGTCTTGATCGCGACGACGGGTGCTTTTGCGCAGAACCCGCCGGTGAAGAAGAAGGACAAGCCGGCGGCGCCTACGGCGGCCGCGACGTTGAAGGTGGGCGATAAGGCTCCGGCTCTGACCATCGAAGAGTGGATCAAGGGCCAGAAGATTGAGAAGTTTGAGAGCGGGAAGATCTACGTTGTGGAGTTCTGGGCGACCTGGTGCGGCCCGTGTAAGGAGAGCATCCCGCACTTGACCAAGCTCCAGAAGGACTTCAAAAGCAGGAACGTCACCGTCATCGGGGTTGCCAGCAGCGAGCACGCGAAAACCGAGAAGCTGAAGCTCGATGGCTTGAAGAACTTCGTCAAGGCGAAGGCCGACGGGATGAACTACACCGTGGGGTACGACTCGGATTCGTCGATGTCCAAGGACTGGATGGCACCCGCGGGGCAGAACGGGATCCCGTGCGCGTTCATCGTCGGGACGGACGGGAAGATCGCGTGGATCGGCCACCCCATGGATGGGATGGATGAACAGGTCAAGAAACTGGCGGATGCGGTAAAGAAGACCGGCATGGTCGATCGCTCACCGTTGGTGACGCTTGCTTCGTATCAGCCGGAGAAGACCAAGGAGCCGGCGAAGGCTGAGGCCACGACAAAGCTCAAGATCGGCGACAAGGCGCCGACTTTGACAGTCTCGGATTGGGTGCAGGGGCAGCCTGTGACCGGGTTTGAGAAGGGCAAGGTTTATGTTGTTGAGTTCTGGGCGACCTGGTGCGGGCCGTGCAAGAAGAGCATCCCACACTTGTCTGAGCTTCAGAAGAAGTACAAGGACAAGGGTGTGACGATTGTGGGCATCAGCCGCAAGGACCAGACCGGCGAGTCGGCCACGAAGGTGACCGAGTTTGTCAAGGACTGGTCGGACAAGATGACGTACACGGTCGGGTTTGACGGGGAGCGGAACACGATCGATTCGTGGTCCAAGCCCGCGAACCAGAAGGGCATTCCTCACGCGTTCATCGTGACTCAGGAAGGGACCATTGGTTGGATCGGCAATCCGATCTGGCCGATGGGCGAGATCGATGAGGCCCTGGAAACGGCTGTAGCCGGCAAGTTGACGGCGGAGAAGTCACGGGCGATCACCGACAAGTGGAAGGATGCCCAGCAGAAGAAGCTGGACCTGATCGAAGAGTCGCAGAAGGCCGCGGCGGCGGATGACTACAAGGGCGCGATTGCGGCCTTGGACCAGTTGTTCGCCATGGACAAGGGCGCGGAGGCCGACTTTGGCTTCATGAAGTTCGAGTTGATGTTTCTGAAAGCCAAGGATGCGGCAAACGCTTCCAAGTACGGCGCCCACCTTGTGGATGGAGTGTTTGGAAACGATCCCCAGGGCCTGAATCAAGTTGCGTGGACGATTGTGGACCCGGCGAACTCAGATATTCCCAACCGGGATATCAAGCTGGCGATCCGGGCCGCGGCCCAGGCGGTTGCCCTCACCAAAAACAAGGATGCGTACATTATGGACACGCTCGCGAAAGCGTACTTCGATGACGGCAAGGCGAGCGAAGCGGTGAAGATCCAGGAAGCCGCGGTCAAGCTCATCCCGGCGGACGACAGGGAAGCCGGCACGATGAAAGAGCGGCTTGAGCAGTACAAGAAGGCGAGCAGCTCGAAGTAGGGATTAGAACACGCTTACTGCCGCCCCGACCGGATGGTTGGGGCGGTTTTGTTTTTGGCGGGTCTTTGGCGCGGCACCGGGCTTCTGCCCGGTGTTGTTTTGGGTTCGGGCGCCGACATCGACCGGAAGGTCGACGCCACGGGGGCTGGGAGCGCGGTACGCTTCGGACATGATCACATTGATGCCGGATGAGTGCCGCGTGCTTGGGGTGTTGGTGGAGAAGGCGCAGACGGTGGCGTCGCAGTATCCGATCACGCTCAATGCGCTGGTGACGGGGTGTAACCAGAAGAGCAACCGGTTTCCAGTGACGGAGCTGAGCGAGGAGAAGGTGCTGGATGCTCTGGATGGGCTGCGGGCCAAGAAGCTGGCGTCGGAGGTGATGCTGTCTGGCTCGCGAGTGAGCAAGTACCGGCATCTGGCTCGGGAGACGCTGGCGGTTTCGACCTTAGAGCTGATTCTGCTGACGGAGTTGTTGTTGCGTGGGCCGCAGAGTTTGGGGGAGCTGCGGGGGCATGCGTCGCGGATGCACAACCTGGAGTCGCTGGAAGGGGTGCAAGAGATTCTGAAGGGAATGATGGCGGTGCAGGGGGAGCGGCAGGTGTTGGTAAAGGAGGTGCCGCCGCCGCCGGGGTCGCGGGGGCAGCGGTATGTGCAGTTGTTGTGCCCGACGTTGCACCGGTTGGATGTGGCGCGCGTGGAGGAGGGGGAGAGTGCGGCTGCGCCAGGTCAGGTTGAGAAGCTCGAAGCTCAGGTCGCGGCGTTGAACGCGGCAGTGAGGGAGCTCGCGAAGAAGTTGGGGGAGGCGGAGCCGAAGTTGGTGGATTAGGAGCTGATTCCGCCCGCGCATAGCCGAAGACGACCGCTCCCTGACGGTCGCGGCTCTGGCGACTACTGTTGGCCCCGATGCGTACAAACTCGATCAAGATGGTGTGCTTCGATGTTGGTGGTGTGCTGATCAAGCATCGGCGGACATGGGAGGAGGGGTGCGCGGCCGCGGGATTGCCGTTGCGGCCGGAGGCGATGACGCCGGAGGCTGCTGCGCATCGGCGGGAGATGGCCGCGGCGTACACGTGCGGGAAGATCAGCGATGAGCAGTTCAATCGCGACATGTCGCGATTGATGGGCGGGGTGTATTCGCCGGAGGAGATTCGGAAGCTGCATCACTTCTGGCTGGGGCCGGAGTATGACGGGGTTGCGGCGGTGATTCATCGGTTGATCAGTGTGAGCACAATCGATACGGGGATATTGAGCAACACGAACGCGGCGCATTGGTCGCGGATGAACAAGATAAATGGGCGGACGCCCGAGTTTCCGACTCCGGCGATGCTGCGGCATCGGCATGCGAGCCATGTGATGGGGATGGCCAAGCCGGACCCGAGGATTTTCAGGGACTTTGAGCGGCGGACGGATTATCGCGGGGCGGAGATTTTGTACTTTGATGATTTGAGCGAGAACGCGGAGGTTGCGCGGGCTCAGGGGTGGGTGGTGGAGCTGGTGGACCACTTGGGGGATACGGCGGCGCAGGTTGAAGGGGCGCTGAAGAGGCATGGGATCTTTGAGTGAAGAGTTTTTTTATCGCAGAGTCTAATGAGCTAATTGAGAGCGAACCCGCTCCACAAATTGCGTCTGCGATGGCGAGCCGTGCCGGCACGGCGGAAGGCTCCTTCACCGATGTGTGCCCCCGATGAGACAATCCCAGCTCCAATCCTTTCATCGCCGTAACAGAACGACCGCCGTGCCGACACGGCACGGCTCGCTTTCGAACGTAACCCCGCTCAACTGCGAAGACGCCCGCTACGGATCAAGCGCACTTGCTCTAACTAATGCGGTCGATCGCTACGTCGAGTTCGGCGGTGACTGGGGCCAGGCACTCGGTGTCGGTGCAGGCTTGGAAGGTGACGGCGAGGAGGGGGCGGCCGCGCCAGTCGCCGGATTGCTCTACGGCGATGTCGAACTCGATGGAGCCTTTGTGGATCAGGAGGTCGTTGTATTTTTCGCCTGGGGGGTAGTCGGCGAAGGCGGTGATGCCGGTGCCGTTGATGACGCCGACACGGAGGGGGATGAGTTGTTGGCCGTTGGGGCCGGGGTCGGCGGCGTTGATGTGGTAGCCGTCGGCGATTCGGAGAACGAGGCGGAGTGTGGCGGGGTGGTCTTGGCCGACTTGGATTCGGTCGGTGGCGGCGTAGATCTCAACTGGGGTGAAGTCGGGGTTCGGGGAATCTGACCGGCGGCTTGCGTTGCTCGGCTCTGATTGGGCATGGTCCGTGTCGGCGAGGCGGCCGGTGGAGATCAGGCGGAGGATGCTGCGGACTGAGTTGACGGTGGAGATGGGGGAGTCGGCGATTGAGGCGGACATGGAGTCGAGCGTGGAAATCGCGGCGTTGAGGTAAGCACGATCTTTGGTCAGGTCGTGGAGGGTGATGAGGTTGGCGAGCATGACCGAGGAGCCCGAAGGGAGGGCGCCGTCGTGGGTGGAGCGGGGGCGGACGAAGAGGTCTTGTTGGGCGTCGCGGGTGTCGAAGAGGCCGGGGCGCGAGGGAGTGGTGAAGAGTTTGAGGGCTTGGTTGGTGAGTTCCAGGGCGGCGGGGAGAGTCTCTCGTAGGGATGCGGAGGCGCGGAGGGGAGAAGAGTGGAGAGCTAAGAGGGCGTCGATGAGGTAGGCGTAGTCTTCGAGAAAGGCGGGGGTTTTGGCGGTGCCGGATCGGGAGGTGCGGAGGAGGCCCCGGGCGTCGCGCATGGTGGTAAGGATGAAGTCGGCGGCTTTGGCGGCGGCTTGGGTGTAGCGAGGTTCGTTCAGGATCGTCCCGGCGCGGGCGAGCGCGGCGATCATCATGCCGTTCCAGGATGTGAGAACTTTGTCGTCGAGGCGGGGTTGCTTGCGGGCGGCGCGGACTTGATAGAGCTTGGTGTTGATATGGTCGAGGCGGGTGTGGAAGTCGGCGAGGGAGAGGCCGGAGTCTTGCGCGAGGCGGTTGGGCCGTTCTGGGAGGAAGAGGACGTTGGTGGCGGGGGCTTGGGGGTGGTGTGGGTCGCGGAAGTTGGAGCCTTGGTCGAGGCCGTAGACCCTGCTAATCCACTGGGCGTCATCTGGGGAGAGAGCCGCGGCCAGGTCGGAGGGGGTCCAGACGTAGTTGGCGCCTTCGCGGCCGTCGACTTCGGCATCCTGAGCGCTGGAGAATGCGCCGGAGGGTTGGGTCATTTCCTTGAGCACGTAGTCGAGGGTGCGGCGGCAGGTTCGGGTGTAGAAGTCATCGCCGTAGATGTCGGCCGCTCGCGCGTAGACGGCCGCAAGCTGGGCGTTGTCGTAGAGCATCTTTTCGAAGTGCGGAACGAGCCATTTTTCGTCGACGCTGTAGCGGTGGAAGCCGCCACCGATCTGGTCGTTCATGCCGCCCTGGGCCATTTTGTCGAGCGTGAGGCGGAGGGCGTGGTCGGTGGCGTCGCGGGTGGCATCGTCGGCCGCGGCGGAGCGGATGTCGAGGAGGAGTTCGAGGAAAACGGGCTGGGGGAACTTCGGGGCCGAGCCGAAGCCGCCGTGAATGCGGTCGAGCATTCGGATGAGGGATTGGGCGGCAGTGGAGACCTGTGTGAGACCGAGTGGGACGGGCTCTTCTTGGCGGGAGAGGTGTTCGGTGACGGCGTCGGCGAGGGTTTGGCTTTGCTCAACGACTTCATCGCGGCGCTCGGACCATGCGGAAGAGAGAGCCGCGAGGATTTGCGGGAAGCTGCGCATGCCTTGGCGCGGCTCGGGAGGGAAGTAGGTGCCGCAGTAGAAGGGGCGGAGCTTGGCGGGTTCGAGGAAGACGCTCATCGGCCAGCCGCCGTGGCCGGTGGTCATCTGGGTCGCGGCCATGTAGATGTCGTCGAGGTCGGGGCGTTCTTCGCGGTCTACTTTGATGCAGACGAAGTCTTTGTTCATCTGCGCGGCGACGGCCTCGCTTTCGAAGCACTCGCGCTCCATGACGTGGCACCAGTAGCAGGTGGAGTAGCCGATGGAGAGAAAGATGGGGACGCCGCGGCGGCGGGCTTCGGCGAAGGCTTCGTCGCCCCAGGGGAACCAGTCCACGGGGTTGTGCGCGTGCTGGAGGAGGTAGGGGCTGGTCTCGCGAGCGAGGCGGTTGGCGGGATGTTTGCTTGTCGCATGACTCATGGCTTAACGTCGAGCCGGGCGACCGAGTACGCGGACCACGAGGGAGAGGACGCCTTGACGCTGGATGGCACTGCCCGTGGGTTTCGCGGGGGCACTCTCGCGGCCTGCAAAAACGGGTGAGAGGTTTCGCATCGCAGAGAGGCTTGAATCCAAGACTGCATCTGCCGGGAGGCGGATGCCCGTGATGACGACGGTGCCTTCGATGACCCGCTGTTCGTCATCTTCGGAAGGCGCGATGAGGATGTCGCGGTGTTCTTCGAAGGCTTTGGCGTAGCCCTTGGCCGCGGAGGCGAGGCTTGTTGTGCCCGAGCCGTTTGGGGCGGTCCCGTCCGCGATGGCGGCGAGGGAATCGCGGAGAGTGTCCAGTTCCGTCTGGAGCAGTTCGCGGGCTTCGAGGATTCGCTCGGCGTCGGCCTGGAGGAGGACGGGGATGGCGACGCTGAAGACCTCGCGGCCCAAGGCGGCCTCAGTCTTTTGCACTACGGATGCCGGTTCGGAGCGTGCGACGGCGGCGCCGTGGCGGGAGGCGAAGCTGTCGAGACCGGAGGCGATTGGGACGGTGAGACCGGGGTCCGGGCCTGCTTTGAGCAGGTCGTGGGCGAAGGCATCGAGGTAACGTTCGTGGTCTTCGAACAACTCGGGCTTCATCAGAAGTCGGAGAGGGGCGAGGCGTTCTTCTTCATCGATGCGGGCACAGACGGGACGGAGTTCATCCACGGCCTCCTGGCCTTCGAGGGAGGACGTGATGACGCCTTCTTCCCAGAGCGGGATTGTCCACTGCCATGTTTTCATGAACTCGAGGTAGCGTGGAACGTTTTGCGCGGCGGCTTGGACGGCCCCCCACTGCTTGCCTTGAAGAGGAGCCGGAAGCATCGTCACCACGCGTTCAGCCAGCAGCATGGCCGCGAGCGCGGCGGGCTCGCGGGTGGTCAGGTGGTAGGGGCTGACGGCGATGATCATCGGGAAGGATAGGGGAGAAGGCACGGAGGCACTAAGGCACGGAGGCATGAAGTGAGGAAGTCAGGAGGTCAGGAGCCGTAACCGCTGGGGTGTTTTTCGAACCAGTTCCAAGCGGAGCGGATGGTTTCATTCAGGTCGGTGATGGAGGCGGACCAGCCTAGCTCGCGTTTGATTTTGGAGGGGTCGGCGAAGAGGCGCGGGGGGTCTCCCTGACGACGGGGGCCTTCGATCACTTTGAAGTCGCGGCCGGTGACCTTGCGGGCAGCGTTGATGATTTCGCGGACGGAGTGGCCGCGGCCAATGCCCAGGTTGTAAGTGCGGGTGTCGCCGGGTTGGAGGGCGGCGAGGACTTTGACGTGGGCGTCGATCAGGTCTTCAACGTGGATGTAGTCGCGGATGCAGGTGCCGTCTGGGGTTGGGTAGTCGGTGCCGAAGACGGTCAGCGATTCGCGTTGGCCGAGGATGGTGTTGAGGATGACGGGGATGAGGTGCGTTTCGGGTTCGTGGTGTTCGCCGATGGTGCCGGTGCGGTCGGAGCCGGCGACGTTGAAGTATCGCAGCGCGGCGAAGGCGAAGGGTTGGTTGGCGAGGCGCTTGGCTTCGGCGTGGTCGAAGAGCATGTGCTCGACGTGAAGCTTGCTGCGACCGTAGGGGTTAATGGGGAATTGGGGGCAGGTCTCGGGGATGGGAATGAACTTTTCGGAGGGTTCGCCGTAGGTGGCGCAGGTGGAGCTGAAGACGATCTTCGTAACGCCCGCGGCGTCGCAGGCTTCGAGAAGGGCCAGGGCCGCGGTGGCGTTTGCCCGGTAGTAACGCAACGGCTGCTGGACGGACTCGCCGACGTAGGCGAGGGCCGCGAAGTGCATGACGGCTTCGATGTGGTTTTTGCGGAGGAGATCTTCGACGTGGGGGCGGTCGCCGACATCGCCCTTGACGAAGTGCAGGCGTCCACCGGCGGTGGGCTTGAGTGCTTCCATGGCTTCGATATGGCCGCGGAAGAGGTTGTCGAGAGCGATGACGGTGTGGCCGTCGCGGAGGAGGCGTTGGACTGCGTGGGAACCGATGTAGCCGGCGCCGCCGGTGACGAGGATGTTCATGAACCACTCCGTTGGAGGGCAAGCGTAGCCGCGGGTGGGGTCAAGGAGCCGCGGTTATGGACCACCATCCGCCGAGCTTTTTCCCGCCGCGGCGGATGATGATGGGAAGGGCGATGAAGCCCACGGCGACCATGGCGGCACTGAGCCATTGGCCGCGGCTGAAGCCCATGATTCGCTGGTTGGCGAGTTGGGCATCGGGCAGGCGGTAGAACTCGGTGATGATGCGGAGGATGCCGTAGCTGATGAGGAACCAGCATCCGACGATGCCGGGGAGGCGGGGCTTGCGGGCGATGAACCAGGTGAAGGCGAAGACGATGACGCCATCGGTGAAGGCTTGATAGAGCTGGGAGGGGTGGCGGGCGGAAATGAAGGGCTCGATGGCGCGGGCGAGGGCGTGGTCGCCGGATTGGATCTTTTCGATGACTCTACCGAAGGCTTCATCGATCGAGCGGCCGGGGATTCGGAACGGTTCCATCACGGCGTCGAGGGCTTTGAACTGTTCGGGGGTGAGCTCCGGCCGGTGGCCGCCGGTTCCGTCGGGTTTCATGAAAGTGCTTTGGAGCTCTTGGGGGAATCGCACGGCCCACCACGGGGCGGGCTGACCGGGGAGCGCGACGATCTTGCCGAGTAATTCGCCGTTAATGAAGTTGGCCAGGCGACCCAGGCCCAAGCCGGCGCAGGCGATCATCGCGAGTGTGTCGAGAATGTGGAGGGTCGGCGCTTTGCCGATGCGAGTGCCGGTCGGAGTCTTGAAGCCGCGGCCGATGAAAAAGGCGGAAATAATCACGCCGATCATGCCGCCGTGGCTGGCCATGCCGCCGTGGTTGATCATAAGGACGCCCCACCACGGGGGCGATGACTTGTCGAAGTGAGTGATGAGCGAGGGCTCGTAGAAGATCACGTAACCCAGCCGCCCCCCCACTACTACACCCATGACCGCGAGCAGGACTGCATCGCCGATGCGGTCCAGGGGAATCAGGCATGCGCCGCGCTTGCAGAGGAACCGCAGGAGCATCCAGCCGGCCACAAAGCCCATGGCATAGGACAGGCCGTACCACCGCAGACCGAAGTCCTGGGTGATCTTGAACGCGAAGGGACCGAGGTTGTGCAACCAGGCCGCGAGAATCATGGTGGCGAGTGTATCGGAACGGATCAGGTGTGGATGGCGTCGGGGTCGATGCCGAAGAAACGCCGGGTGTTGTCGTTGATTGCGCGATGGAAGTCTTCCCACGGCAAGCCTTTGAGTTCGGCGATGCGGCGGGCGGTGACAGAGGACATCCAGGGTTTGCAGGGACGCTGGCCGCGGTGTGGGTCGGGGGAGAGGTATGGGGCATCGGTCTCGATCATGATGCGGTCGATGGGGGTGAGCTTGGCGGCTTCCTGGACGTCCGCGGCGTTCTTGTAGGTTGCGACGCCGGTTAAGGAGATCATGGCGCCGAAGTCCAGGACGCGACGGGCCTCGATGGGTGTGCCCGTGAAGCAGTGGAAGACGAAGCGGGTGGGATCGAGGCGCGTGCGGCGGAGGATGGGGAGCAAATCGGCGAAGGCCTCGCGGCAGTGGATGACTATGGGAAGGTTGACCTGTCCGGAGGCGTGGGCGGTCTCGATGAAACCGAGATGTTCGCCGAGGATGCGATCCTGGAGGAGGCGAGCGGGTTCGTCGTAGTGATTGTCCAGGCCAAGCTCTCCCCAGGCGACGCAGCGAGGGGAGCGGGCGACCTTGAGGAGGTTGTCCCATTCGTGGGGTGCCTGGTCGGCGTAGAGCGGGTGGATGCCCGTGGTGCACCAGACGTTGGGGAAGCGCTCCGCGATCGCCAGGCATTCAAGACAGTTCTGGGTCGTGGTGGAGACGGTAATACAGCCACTGACGCCGTGATCCGCGGCCTCCCTAAGGGTCTCGGGGATCTTTCCGTCAAAATCGGGGAACGTCAGATGGCAGTGCGTGTCGATCACAAGGGAGCTTAGGAACGGGCTTGGCCGCCGGCCCGTACAATCGAGCTTCATGGAGTATCGAATGATTAAGCCCGTCCGCTTCGCAGTGATCTGGGCCCTCGTCCTCACCTGTACCGCGCTTCGTGCGCTGGCCGGGGATGACTATGAACGCTGGTATGCCGTAGAGCTTGGAAAGAGCCGCGCGGGTTGGATGGTTCAGTCGCAGAAGACCGACGGGGACCTCATTACGACGGCAAGCAAGATGGAGTTCAGCCTGTCGCGCGATCAGACGGGGGCGAAGATCACGATGGAAGGGTCCTTTGTTGAGACCAAAGGCGGCAAGCCTGTCTCCATGTCAACCAAGATGAAGCTGGGTGCATCGCCGACCATGATGAAGGCGACCTTTGGCGAGAAGGAGATCGAGGTCGCCATCACGCAGGCGGGGAGGACCGAAACGAGCAAGAAGCCGCTGCCTGAGGGAACGTGGCTGCCACCGGCGGCCGCGGCGGATTACGTGTTGCAGCGGATGAAGGCCAGCGCCGAGAAGATCGTGGTGCGGACGATGGAGCCGGTGGGTGGGATGGATCCGATGTCGGCCTTGAAGGCGGTTGTCGTTGAGAGGACTAGCCTGCAGCCGACGGAGTTTACGTTTGAAGGAAAGGTCGTCAAGGCGACCAAGTGCATCACGACCAGCAGCTCTCAGCCCGGGGTAAAGTCGGAAGAGGTTGTCGATGACCACGGCATTCCGCTGTCATCAAAGGCGGATATGGGCATGATGGCGATGACCATGCGGGCCGTGAGCAAGAAGGAAGCGATGGCCGCGCACGAGGGGCCGGAACTGATGGTCAGCACATTTGTGACCCCCGACAAACCGATCGCCAATGCTCGCGGTGTGGAGAAGGCCGTGTACGTGCTGAGTGTGCCTGAAGGTGAGCTTCCCGCGTTGCCCACGACAGGATCTCAGCACCCGGAGGTGCTGAACGCTAAGTCAGTCAAGGTGACGATCGATGGCGTGTCACTTTCGCCGGCGCAGGCCGAAGACACCAAGAACGAGGCGTTCACAGCCTGCTCGGCGACATTGAACTGCAACGATCCGGAGATCAAGAAGATCGCGGCGGAAGCGGTGAAGGGAGCGGGGGATGTCCAACTGGATAAGGCCAAGGCCATCCGCGCGTACGTCTACAAGTTCATCAACAAGAAAGACCTCGACGTTGGGTTTGCGACGGCCACCGAGGTGGTGCGATCTCACAAGGGTGACTGCACTGAGCATGGCGTGCTGGCCGCGGCCCTGCTGAGAGCCAACGGAATACCCAGCCGCGTCGCGGCCGGGCTGATCTACGCCGACCAGTTTGCGGGTGGAAAGGACATCTTCGCATATCACATGTGGGCCCAGGCACTGGTGGATGTGAATGGCAAAGCCACGTGGGTGGATATGGATGGCACACTTCCGAACGACAGGACGTTCGACGCGACGCACATCGCGCTGGCAGTCGCATCGCTGGCCGATGGCGACGCTCAGGACTCATTCATGACGCTCGCGACGATGCTGGGGCGGCTCAAGATCAAGGTCGAGAAGGCGGAGTAACGATGTCGCAGGCTGATCAAGGGGAGTTGCCGAAGCTGCCGCGCCGCGACCCGCGCGGGCACAAGGGCACGTTCGGGACGGTCGTCGTCGTCGGCGGATGCGCAACAGAGGGCAAGCGGATGATCGGCGCCCCGGCGTTGTGTGCCGCGGCCGCGCTCCGGTCTGGATGTGGGCTGACCAAGCTGGTAGTTCCGGCGCCGATCATGAACTCGGCGCTGGTCATCTGCCCGTCGGCGACCGGCATCCCAATCCCGGTGGATGGCCGAGGCGAGATGCTCGGCAGCGAGGCGGCTGAGGTGCTGGATGTTCAGTTTGGGTCGGCCCAGGCGATCGTGGTCGGGCCGGGATTGGGAAGCGGGGAGAGTGTCCAATCCGTCGCTTTGCGGTGCGTGCAGCAGGAAGAGTGCCCGGTGATTGTGGATGCCGATGCGATCAACGCGCTGGCGGAGGTACCAGAGTTGTGGCGGGACTTCAAGGCCGCGGCCGTGCTGACGCCGCATCCAGGGGAGTTCTCGCGATTGGCCAACGCGCTGAACGTGGATGCGGATCCTGTGAAGGAGGAATCACGGCCTGCGGCGGCCGCGGCTCTGGCGCAGCGCCTGGGTTGTATCGTGGTGCTCAAGGGATCGGGCACGGTGGTGAGCGACGGGCAGCGAACGTGGGTCAACGCGACCGGTGGGTCGATGCTGGCGACGGCGGGGACGGGTGATGTGCTGGGCGGGCTGATCGCGGGCCTCGCGGCGCAATATGTGTCGCTGGGAACGCGGCGGAGCCCCGCGAGGCCTTTGGATCTGTTTGATGCCGCCAGGATCGCGGTCCACACGCACGGGCTCGCGGGTGAGCGGTGGGCGTCACACGCGAAGGCCGAAGCGGGTTTGCTGGCGATGGAGCTGGCGGACCTGCTGCCGGCGGTGCTGGCGACGCTGCACTAGATCACTCATCCAAGCGGCGCGGGCTGGTTGAAGCGATCAGGCGAAGAACCTCTCCACTCATGCCGCCCGCGATGTGAGCGGCGTTGCTGGCCCCGCTCTCAGGCTGAATAGTCAGGTCGATCGTGGCCCGCATGAGCCGCGGCCCGATGTCGTATTCGAGCGTGAACTTGGCATCCTTGAGGTTGCGGACCAGCGGATAGTCGAACTGGCCGGTCATCGTGCCGTTGGTGAAGTCCTGGCGCTGGTAAGAGAGCATGAACGTGCCGGGATGAGCCGTGTCGGCGGTCTTGGCCAGCTTGGTCACCTGGCGCACGCCCGTATCCTCATCCTGAAGCGAGACGAACTCGACGTAGTCCGAGTCGACGCGCGTGGGGGTGAGAACACCCAGCGGATATGGGCCAAACTCCTCACCCTGGCGGATCATGCCCAGCATCCGGTGCATGACCAGTCGCGAGATCACGTGGGTGGAGGCTGAGTCCGTGGTGGACTGATACGACTTGAACGAACTGTCCAAGGCAACCAGGCACGCCGTGAGCAGGAGCGAACTGATCATCAGGGCGATGAGCATTTCGATCATGCTAAAGGCGCGGCGTGCCGCGAACATGGGGTGCTTCAGGAGGTTGCTCACTTGGCAGTCTCCTGATAGCTGCCGCGCCGGATATCAATCTGCATGGGCAGCATGATGCCGTCGGGCAGGGACATATTGGGATCAAAGCGGAGCGACACGGCTCCGTAGCCGTAGAACGGCACGGCGGTGGCGCCCGCTGCGATCTGAGCGGCCGTAGGCGTTTGGGTCGGACCCAGGTCGGGCAGGCCGTCGCCATCCAAGTCATATCCGACGATCCGTTGTCCGTTGACCACGGGCAAGGTGTTGGGGTCCAGCGACTCGTCATCACCGTCGGCCGGGCCGAAGTATCCGATCGTCGTGTTGAACATGTTGGGATTGCCCACCGGGTTGCCCAGGGCATCCTTGAGCGGAATCTGGCCGAGCACGGGGCGGAAGGTCAGCAGCAGGGCGCCGTCGATGGAGCAGTTGCCGCGGACATCCAGCACGCCGGCGATAATCGCGCCCTTGAGCTGGACGTTCTGACTAGGGGGTGAGTTGAACTGCCCGATGTCCACCGAGTAGTTGGGGAGCATCATGGAGCTCTTCTCGATCTCGCCCAGGTTGTTTGGATCGGGGTTGTAGGCGGGGTCCTCGGGGTGGGCGGGGTGCTTCTGCGTAAACCGCGTACCACCGGTGAACTGCAGCTTGTTGCGGGCGTGGGTGTACTCCGCCGGCGCATCGCTGACGATGGAGCCCACGAACAGGCAGTCGTGGAAACGAACGTTGTTGGACTGAGCCTTGGTGTCAATGCACCGTTTGTTGTTGATGATCAGCGGATCGGGAAGCGTGTTATACCCCACGGTCGTCGCAATCTGGTTGTTGGGGATGTCCGCCTTGTCCAGCGGCGTGGTCGCCATCAGAACCGGGCGGTCCGTTGAAGAGAGCATGGTGGGGAAGCTGGTGCCGGTGTAGAGGTACCGCGGCGGGTCCAGCACGGGCTTGCCGGAGGAGTTGAGCTTCAGCTTGCCATAGATCGTCCAGTTGATGTGGCTGTTGGTCGTGTTCGTTTTGACGTAGGTCACGCCGATGAAGCTGCAGTTCTTGAACAAGCCATTGTTGCCGGCATCGATGACGACGTTGTGGAACGTCATGTTCTCGTACACGGGACGGTAGTACCAATCTGTGTAGGTCGGGGCGTTGAAGGGCATCTTCTCGAAGTACGCCGTCGTCGAGTAGTTATCCGGCAAACCGTCGTTGTTCGCGTCGGCCGCCAGTGGTGTGTACTTGGGCGCGGTCGCGCCGCTGGGGTTGTTGGCAACGGTCCACGTAGCCAGCTGGGTCGCCGAAATGCCCAGGTTCAGAGCGACCTGCTCGGAGAATGACTTTCCATCGCCATCAGCGGCGGCACGCAGTGCCGTCTCTGAGTTCGTGAAACTGGTGACTGTCAGATCGGGCAGGTTGCTGCTGGGGGCGGAAAAGAGCAGAGGCGACATGCCGGTCTGCGGCAGGATCGGGCCCTTGAGGCGGGACATGTAGTTGCCTTGACCGGCGATCCATGCGCTCTCAGAGGTCTTGAAGACCAGGCGGCCGCGGACCTTGGCGTACTGATCACGCCTGTCAATCCGACCGTCTCGGAAGCCCAGGACCTGGTCCTTGTAGAGGTACGTGCTGCTGTTGGCGGTAACGATGTATGACTGGAGGTTGGAGGGAACCGTGTTGGCCTCGACCTCCTCGACGTCCGACAGGGGCTCACCCGGATCGTACTTGCCGTTGCCGTTGAGATCGGTGTAGGAGTAGATGCCGTTTTTGTTGCGGTCGGGGTTGGCGGAGTCGATCATCAGGCCCAGTTGGTCATCCACGGACTGGCCGGTGCCCAGCACGAACTCGGCGGTCAGGCCCGCGGACGGGGTGCCGGCCGTCAGTGCACCGCCCAGGGTGACGGCGCCGTCTCGAGAGCCGCCGTTCTTGCCGTCGTAGTACATGATGAACACATCGAACTCGTCGAGATAGCCATCGCCGGTGACATCGCACTGAGTGCCCGCGTAACCCAGGCCTGAGTAATCCGGCAAATGTGCACCCTCGGTCGCGTGCCCAATGCGCAGGCGGTTGTCCTTGTCCGTGTCGTAGGTGGCCAGGGCGTTGAACAGCTTGGTCAACTCCGCATCCAGGCCGGATTCAAGCCCGAAGAAGTCGGACTTCATGACGATCGGGTCGCCGTACTGCTTGTCGGTATCGAGGTTGGTCGAGCCCAGGTCGCCCTGGATCATGACGTTTTTGCCGATCATGATGCGGCTGGGGCTCAGCACGGCCGAGTTGACCCGCTTGACGAGGCTGAAGTCCTGAACGATGCGGCGGGTGACGGCCCGGTTGCGGCTGGTCTGGTAGCCAAAGTCGTAACCAGTAGACATCACGCGGACGGTGGTGCCATCCTTGAGCAGCGCGTAGTCGATCTGAAATGCCGTTCCCGAGGGGTTCATACGGTCGGCCTCGGTGTTCAGGCCGACAGCGGGAGTGCGAATCCACTTCGTGTTCGCGTAGACGTTGGGGTCCGCGGTCGGATTGGGGCTCACGTCAACCTGATTGGGAGAGTGAATCCCATCGGCAACCGTGTTGACGTCATGCCCGTGAATCTCGGCGATCGCATCCTCAAGACCCCAGTGGGTCGGGAGGTTGCTGGAGGAATAACTGGTCGGGGCCAGGATGACGACCTGCCCATCGCTGGAGGTGTACGAGTCGGACCACAGCCTCTGACCAAAACCGGAGTCGATGGTGCCCCTCTCGATCACGAAGCGGCCCACCGCCTCGGCAAGACGCTGGGACGCGATTCCCAGCCCGGTCTCCGCCGCGCCTTGGGCGCGAATGACGTGCTGGTGCGTGGCGGCCGTGATGATGTTGCCCTTGCTCATAATGGCCATCGCGGCCGCCAGCGAGCCAAAGAGGATAAGGAACATCATCGAAACGACGGACACGACGCCCCGGCGGGTCGAGAACCCAGCACGCCGGAGTTGCTTCAGCCGTTTGCGGGAAAGTGTGAACACCATCGGACGAACTCCCAAGCCTCCACCACTGGAATCAGTTTGCGGGGACAATCCAGCTCACCTGAGTCACTACCTCTTCGACCGTGGACAGCGGGGCCTGGTAGCGCACGCTGATGGTGACGCGCAAAGGGAATCGATCGACAGGGATAGCCGGGGGCCCGGCCCATGCATATTCCCACCCGCGGGCCTGGGCGAAGTTGTAGGGATCGACCTTCTCAACCGTAACCTCTTGCGACCAGCCCTGCAATGCCATGGGCTGGCCGGTGGAGGGGTCGTTGCGGACAAGGCCGTTGAAGTCCACGTCGGGGATGACGCGGCCGAAGGCGTCGATCGGGCCGTCAAAGTTGCCGCCGTTGCCGAACTTGGCGCCGTTGTAGTCATCGATGTCGTCGTAGTCCGTGACCGACACCTCACCGCTTTCAGGACCTACACCCTGAGCGATGGGCTGGCCGCTGCCGCCCGTGACGACCTTCAGACCGGTTACCGGATCGTGCCGCGGCAGGGCTCGCATTCGTTCGCGAAGTTCGTTGGCAAGGTAGGTTGCTGTCGCCTCGTGGCTGGACCACGCGTTGGCCCGGAGGAAGCCGCCATGGGCTTCGACCATCGCCAGGACGCCGACCATGACGATGATCATCGCCAATGCGGTTTCAAGCAGGGTGAAACCGCGGGAACGGTGCACTGGACCACGAAGTCGCATGGGCTCTCCTGCCGGCCTCCCGACAGAGGATGAGCGGACGCCACCCGGCGCCCGCGCTCCCCTTGAGCCAATATCGGCTACTTGACGACCTGACTCATCTTGAAGATGGGCAGGATAATCGCCATCGCGATGAATCCGACGACACCGCCCATAAGAATGATCATGATGGGCTCGATCATCGAGGTAACCGCCTTGATGTGCTCTTTGAGCTGCTTGCTGTAATACACCGAAATCTCGTCAAGCACCTCGCCGAGCTTACCGGACTCTTCACCGGCGGAGATCATCTGTGAGACGGCCCGCGGGAGCAGACGCGTCTTCATAAGCGGCGCGGTGATCTTCTTACCCTGCTTCACACTAGAGAAGACGGTGCGCCACATGCCCTTGTAGAGGCGGTTGCCGGAAATATCGCCGGTGATCGCGAGCGTGTCGAGCATGGGCACGCCGGCGTTGATGAGCTGCCCCATGGTCTGGAGCGAGCGGGAGATGTAGAGTGAGCGGAACATGGTGCGAAGGATGGGCACCGTCAGCTTGGTCCGGTCCATCCAGAAGGCACCAAGTTCGGTCTTGACGAAGGCGAAGAAACCTACACCCACCACCACCACACACCCGACCAGGTAAGGCCAGTTGCCGACGATGAAGCGGCTCATATTCATGAGGAACTTGGTCGCAAAGGGCAGGATTTCCTCCTTGCCCTCAAATACCTTGTAGAACCGCGGGAGCACGAACGTGAGCAGGAAGATGGTCACGGAGATGGCCATGGTGCCGATCACGCCCGGGTAGATCGAGGCACCGATCACCATCTTGCGGGTTTCGATCTGCTGACCGATGTAGCCCGCGATTCGGTCGAGCATTTTGGCAAAGCTGCCCGACATTTCCGACGCCCGGACCATGTTGATGTAGAGCGGGCCGAAGAGCTTGGGGTGCCGGCCGATAGCGTCGGAGAACTGCTTACCGGATTCGACATCCGTCTTCAGCCCCAGGATGATCCGCTTGAATGCGGAGTGATCGGTCTGGTCGGCAATCCCGTCGAGCGCGGCCCGAAGGTTGATGCCGGCCTTGATCATAACGGACAGCTGGGTCGTGAAGTCCAAGATATGCTTTTGCTTGGGCTTGCCGGCATTGAGCTCGCGGAACTTCTGGGCGAGCTTTGAGCCCGTCATCGCCGCGTTGATTGGCGTGAGCGACAGGACGTGCACGCCCTGGTTCCGCAAAACCGTGGCCGCGGTGGCGACGGTGTCGGCGCTGACCACGCCCACCTGGACCTGGTTCTGAGCGTTACGGATTTGGTAGCGATAGTTCGGCATGGGTTCCTACTGCGGGGCGGCCCCTCTCTCATTCCTCCGACCTGCTTACGCCACCAACTGCCGCTCAAGCTTGTCCGGATACGCGGCCTGAGCGATCGCATCTTCCTTGGAAATCATGCCGTTGAAGTAGAGCTCGGCGATCGAGCTGTCCAGGCTGCTCATGCCGATGGCGCGGTTGGTTTCGATCACGTTGGGGATTTCGAAGGTGCGCGCCTCGCGGATCAGGTTGCGGACCGCCGGCGTACACAGCAGCGTCTCGACGGCGGGCACCATGCCTGGCTTGTCGGTTCGACTAAACAGGGTCTGAGAGACCACAGCCTGGAGCGTGTTGGAGAGCATCGAACGGATCTGGTTCTGCTGACCCGCGGGGTACATATCGATGATTCGTTCCACCGTCTGCGAGGCGTTCACGGTGTGCAGGGTGCTGAGCACCAAGTGACCGGTTTCGGCGGCCGAGATCGCCAGCGCGGTCGTTTCAAGGTCTCGCATTTCACCGACCAGGATGATGTCGGGGTCCTGACGCAAGCAGTGCTTAAGGCCCGAGGCGAAGCTGGGCATATCCTGCCCGAGCTCACGCTGCTCGATGAGGCACTTGTCGCTCTTGAAGGAGTATTCGACGGGGTCCTCGAGCGTGATGATGTGCTTGCGGTAGCGCTCGTTCATTGCCTGGATCATCGCGGCCAGCGTGGTGGACTTACCCGAACCGGTGTCGCCTGTGACGAGCACCAGGCCGCGGGGCAGGTAGGTGAGGCGTGCGATGACTTCGGGCAGATTCAGGTTGGCCAGGGGCGGGACCTTGGTCTTGATCATTCGCATCGCCAGGCCGACGGAGGCCCGCTGCATGTGGGCGTTCACGCGGTAACGGGCCAGGCCGGGGACTTCGTACGAGAAGTCCGCATCCTTCTGGCGATCGAAGAGTTCGATCGTCTCTTTCTGGCACATCGACTCGAACATCTGGCGAGCGCTGGCGGGCGCGATGGGCGGCAGGTCCATCGGCGTCATCACCTGGTGGACGCGGATGACCGGCGGCTGGCCCGACACCAGGTGTACGTCGGAAGCGTCGGCATCGTACGCGGCCTTAAGAATCTCATTGAGCTTCATATCAACTCCAGGTGCACGGTCTCTCCCAGCGGGGCGTGCGCGCAGGTGCGCGGAGTGGATATCGGCGTGCGGACCGGCCTCGTTGACCGCGGGGGCTGCGGGATGTCGAGAATGTGTAACGGGTGTAGGGGTGAGCCCGGGTGAACCGCGTCCGAGAGGTAAGCCGGGGCGTCCTCGTTTCGGTTCGCGTTCCCCGGGCATTCGGACTAGGGCGAGGACGCCACGACGCAGAGCTGGTTATTGAGACGCGCGATTCGAGACAAGAGCTTCTCGCGCGGCCACGGCGAGCCGATCGCAGCGCTCGTTCTCGGGGTGCTCGTTGTGGCCGCGGATCCAGTGGAACTTGACCTCGTGCCCGGAGGCAAGAGCATCGAGTTCCTTCCACAAGTCCACGTTCTTGACCGGTTGCTTGCTGGCAGTCTTCCAGCCTTTGGCCTTCCAACCCGGTAGCCACTCCTTCAGGCCGTTGAGCACGTACTTGGAGTCCGAATAAAGCTCTACGGTGGACTTGGCCTTGAGAGCCTTGAGCCCCTCGATCGCGGCCATCAGCTCCATGCGATTGTTGGTCGTGTCGAGTTCTGCACCCGAGCGCTCCAACTGCTTGCCCGTAGAAGGGTGTTTGAGTACGAAAGCCCAGCCCCCGGGCCCAGGGTTGCCGGAGCAGGCGCCGTCGGTGTAGAGAAAGACATGGGGGAGAAGTGAAGTGGCCAAGTCGCAGATTCCCAAGTGGCAAAATAGGAGCGAACAAGACTAGGCCGGTACTACTTGTCCATTTGGACCCTGGCCATTGGGCAGATTCGCCTTACGAACACCCCGCAGCAAACTTGTTGAGAAAGCACTGAAAGTCGTTCACGTTCAGCAATGGCGGCAGTGAGCTGCCGTCGCAGTTTGCGGCCTCATCTTCGGCGGCGAACTTGTTCAGGAAGCACTGAAAGTCGTTGATGTTGAGGAATGGCGATACGGTGGAATAATCGCAGTTGGCGTAGCACCTGCACGGCACGCTGGAGATGGGTGCGAAGGAGACGAATACGCCACAAGGACCTCCTTCGGGGGGCTGCGCGATGTACCCGGCGATCGCCTGACAGCCACGGACATCCAGGCTGTTCATGTAATCCCCGATGAATGCCCTGCCTTCCTTGATCCAGGGGGTCATGGATGGGTCTTCGAGCGTGAAGGAATGGGTGGTGATATCCACGGTCGAGGCGGACGGGTGGTGCTGCAGATCAATGCTGGGGATGCTGGCAAGCCTTACCTTGTAGGTCCAGTGGCCGGACACGAGCCAACCCGCGTAGTACAGAATGTGGATGCCGCCCCAGGCGTCGATGGCGATGCTCGGGTGGAACTGGACCGCCCACGCGCTCGGCCCGAGGTCATCACCTAAGTCGTGGTCGGTGAGGCGGACGACGCGAAAGCCGTCGCCGCCCTCGCCTGCTGTACCTGAGAAGTTGACGCCCCCATCGCTGCTCTTGGCGATGAAGATGTCGATGTTGTTCTGGTTGGTCTGGCTCTCTGCGCGGCCCGTGAAGACCATGTACACGTTGTTCGGATTGGTTGGATCCGCGGCGAGGATTGGGGAGTTGAAGTAGTACGCGGGATTGCCGGGAGGATTGCCCCAGGCGATGTTTTCGACCTGCGCGTCGTCGTCCGCCAGCCGCGCCTTGGTGGGATCGCTTGATGGAAGGACCCAGGATTGGCCGCCGTTGTCGCTGTGGGCGCTGCCGACGCGGACCCCTCCGGGTACGTCGACGATGTACTGCCCCACGATCCAGCGGCCGTGGGGAACCTGGCCCGGGACACCTTTCAGAATGAGCGCGGACTGTGGGGCGCGACGGGGTTCCGGGTCGCTGGCGTGCCACATGTCATAGACGGCTGGATATTGGGGCTGCGTGCAGAAGTCGTGGTACTCGGGCGGTGAGGGGATGGCCACTGGCAGCCATGGGGCGTTGGCGGTGGCGTAGGGCTTGGCGACAAAGCAAACACCGAGCGTGTCGTCGAAGCCACCGGGCAAAGGCCCGGCCGCAATGATGTCCTTGTCGATCCTGATCCCCGATGGAACGATCTGGGGCCACGCGACATCCGCCGCCGCGGCTCCAGGGAGCTTTTTGGTGATCCAGACGCGATCGAAGGGGCGATAGCTCGATACCGGGTCTGGCAGGCCCCTCCCCATATAGCCGACCCACGCGGTGCCATCGCGGGTAAAGGCAACCGAGGGGTCCGCACCAATGACCTGATTCCAACATGTTGACGGCAACGGAACGGGAGCAGGCGTCGGGTGCTCGGGAGATGGGGCCGCGGGGAAGGTCCGACCATCGGTCGAGACCGTGTAGTAGATTCGGATCACCGCCTGCGTGAAGTGTTCCTGCCATGCGGCGACGATGTCATTGGAGGTGGGGCTGACCCGTAAAGCCAGTTCGGACCTGTGGTGTTCGGCGCCTGGGTGTGGGCCGTCGTCGATTCTCACAGTAGTGATGGGGAAGCGACAAGAGCAGGGCGGACGGTCGGCTGGACATCGGGTTGCTCCGTGCCGGGGCTCGTCATCATACCAATCGTGATTGAAGTCAGGAATGGCTCCCCGTGAGGGACGAGGTTCTCCAACGGCACACGCTCACCCGTGCTCCGCGGCCTTCCGCTCCAGAGCCAGATCGTGAGCTCTGTGATACGCCGGCCCCAGCCGCGACCAGTCAAACTCCCAGCTGAACCGCTCCACAGCGTTCCGCAGCGCAATGCGATCGCGCCTGCGAGTAGTGCAATAGTTGAGCATCTGCTTGCACATCTCGGCCGCGGCGTCGTGATACGAGCGGCCGCGCCGGTGGATGACCGACAACCCCAGTTCCTGATGCCCGATGAAGTGCTCCAGGGCGTAGCGACCAAAGCCCGCCAGGTCGCTGGTGATAGAGGGCACACCCAGGGCCATGCACTCCAGCGGCGTGTAGCCCCAGGGTTCATACAGGCTCGGGAAGATGCCCAAGTGACAGCCTCGAACGAACTGCTCGTATTCGATTCCCCAGAGCGGGCTGACGGGGTTGATGAACTCGGGGTGGTAGACGACCTTGACGGGGTCTTCCTGCTTGTTAATCAGATTCAGGTACCGCATCTGATTCAGAACAGGGTCCAGGCCGTCATCATCCAGCATGTGCGTGTTGATCAGAGGGAGACGGTTGGTCTTGAGGGCAAACTGGGTTCGCTTGTAGCGGAGTCGCCAGTACTCATCGACCTTGTCATCAAGATGAATCTTCTCGCCGGCCGCGCCTGAGCGATACAGCTTTTCTTCAAGGTTCTCGGTGATCTTCTGGCAGACCGTTCGGAACTCGTTGAGCACGCCGCGCTTTTCCAGGACGATCGGGTTAATCGATCGCGTCTGGCGGCTGGTCACGATAAAGAAGACAACGGTGATCCCCAGCTTCGCGGCCTTGAGCTCCGCATTCAGCCGAGCCAGCGCCTCCAAACACAGATCAAACCCCTTGTTCCGCGGCTCAAATCGACCGCTGGTGAAGAAGTAAAGAGTTTTGTCCAGATCAAACGAGTAACTCGGAAAGAAGTGGCCCATCACGAACTGATTGATCCGCTCCTTGTATTCGGCATGCCAGAACTGCATCTGATGGGCCGCGTAGTACTGGGCGATGTTCAGGCCGTTGGGGGTGACCAGGTCCGGAGCGCGGCCCAGGAGCTGGGCACACTCTTCGCCCGTGATCGAAGAAACGGTGGTGAAGACATGGGCCGCGTGGGCGCAGGCCTTCTCCATCGCAAACTGCGACTTCACGTTGAACTTGACGGCCTGCTCGGGACCGTTCAGCCACGGGAGGCGATCGTAAAAACCTTCCTCACTGGAAGCGATGTATCGACCCAGCAGCGTGGCGTGGGTCGTGAAGACCAACGCGGCAGGCGACTTCTCGTGCCGCAGCATGGGTAACGCCAGCCCACCAAGCCATTCGTGAAAGTGCGCGATGACGCGCTTAGGCTCGACTTCCGCGGTTTTGGACTTAGGCGCCTCCGGCCAGACCCGGCACGCCATCTGAATCAGACGTCGAACCCCCTCACCGAACGAAATCGCTCCATCGATAAGGCCATCTCCTGATGGAGACTCGACGCCATGATCCTTCCACAGGCGGTACTTCACTTCGGCAAGCTTCTTCGGAGACACGCCGTGCTCAATCAGGAGCACGCGCGGGTTCCCCGGGACCAACCACCGCCCGTGATGGACATTCAGGCCCTCTTCCCGAAGCGCGTTCAGGAGTCTTGCCATCCAGCCCGTTGCCCGCGTCGGCTCAAACTCAAGACTGGCCTTGGACTCGATGTAGGGCCCGACCAGGCAATACCGCTCTTTCCAGCGATCCTCGATCGTCTCAGCCTTAGACCTCAGGACCTGGTAGATGCCACCGACCTGGTTGCAAACCTCCCAGGCGATCTCAAACAGGATCGCCCCGGGCGGACCGCGGTCAAAGTCGCGCTCCGTGGTCACGGGTGTGGCTGATCCGGGTTTGGGTTCCCTGGGTTCGGGCATGGGCACCAATGTAGCGGGGGTTTGGATGCCGCGGAGGCTCCGGCGACTTCGTATTATCGCGGCATGACACCCGCCCCCATCGCCACCCCGAGCAAGGTCCACCGGTTTGAAGTCCGCCCGCGCGGGGAGAGTGACCCTCGTGCCCGGTCGCTGGAGCAGCAGGCCAAGGCGCTGGGCATACCCGTGAAGTCGGTGAGCACGGCCCGCGTCTACCTGATTGAGGGGCGTCTGAGCGAGGCTGAGCTGACCCAGGTGCGGGAGAGCCTGCTGATCGATCCGGTGACTGAGCACGCGGCGATAGGAGCGCATCCGGTGGCCGCGGGGTCGGCGTTGATTGAGGTTCACCCGCTGCCCGGGGTCATGGACCCGGTCGCGCAATCCGTGCGCGAGGCGATCCGGGACCTTGTTGGAACCGAACCGCAGGTGTCCACCGGCCAGCGATACGACATCGCGGGCGCGACGGCGGAGCAGGCCAAAGAACTGGCCAATCGAGTGCTGGCCAACCCGGTGGTTCACCGCGTGCACACGGGAGCCTTTTTGCCGGACCAGTTGCCGCGGGGCAAGGCGTACCAGTTCAAGCTCACGCACGTGCCGATCCGGACGCTCAGCGATGATCAACTGACCAAGCTTTCACGAGAGGCTCACCTGTTCCTGAGCCTCGAAGAGATGAAGGCGATCCAGGCCGAGTACAAGCGCCAAAATCGCGAGCCGACGGATGTGGAGCTTGAGACGCTTGCCCAGACCTGGAGCGAGCACTGCGTACACAAGACGCTCAAGAGCAAGATCAGGTACAGGCACGGAGGCACTGAGGCACGAAGGCACGAAGAGGACCCCATCAACTGGACAAGTCGGCCTGGACACACGATTCACGCAGATGGGTCGGTGACGATCGACAACCTGCTTAAAAGTACCGTTGCCGCGGCCACGTTCGAGCTCATCAAAGAGGGTGTGGATTGGACACTGAGCGTGTTCAAGGACAACGCGGGCGTGATCGCCTTCGATGACAAACATGCGGTGTGCATCAAGGTCGAAACCCACAACCACCCTTCGGCGCTCGAGCCCTACGGCGGCGCGGCCACCGGCGCTGGCGGCTGCATCCGTGACGTCATCGGCACCGGCCTGGCCGCCAAGCCCATCGCCAACACCGATGTGTTCTGCGTCGCGATGCCGGATCGAACCGGGCAAGCGCCCCTCCCGCCCGGCACGCTCCCGCCCGCCCGCATTCTCAATCAGGTTGTCGCGGGTGTCCGCGATTACGGCAACCGGATGGGCATTCCGACACTCAACGGCGCGGTCTACTTCGATGACCGCTACGTCGGGAACCCCTTGGTATTCTGCGGCTGCGTGGGCATCATGCCGCGGCACAAGATCAAGGGTGGAGCCAAACCCGGCGACCGCATCATCGCCTTGGGCGGGCGGACCGGCCGCGACGGTATCCACGGCGCGACGTTCTCATCCGCAGAGCTCGAGGGCACCAGCGCTGACGAGTTTTCCCACGCGGTGCAGATCGGCAACGCCATTGAAGAGAAGCGTGTGCTCGACGCGATCCTTCGTGCCCGTGACGAGGGGCAACTCTTCAGCGGCATCACCGACTGCGGCGCAGGCGGCTTCTCCTCCGCAGTTGGCGAAATGGGCGGCGAAATCGGTGCCGAAGTCCACCTCGACAAGGCCCCACTCAAGTACGACGGCCTCTCTTACACCGAGATCTGGATCAGCGAAGCCCAGGAACGCATGGTGCTGGCCGTGCCCTCCGCCAACATCGCCGCCCTCCAACAGATCTGCGACGATGAAGGTGTCGAACTCGCCGACCTGGGCCACTTCGGCACACCCAAGAAAGACATCATCCTCCACTACAAAGGCCAGGAAGTCGGCCGCCTCGACACGCACTTCCTGCACGAAGGGATTCCGCAGCCGGTGAGGGAAGCAACTTGGGAAGTCGCGAAGGGACAGCGACACGAAAGCACCAAACCCTCATCAACTTCACTTCCTGCCTCCGTGCCTTCGTGCCTCCTTTCCTTACTTTCGCACCCCAACATCGCCAGCAAACACTGGATCATCCGCCAATACGACCACGAGGTGCAAGGCAACACGCTGATGAAACCGCTGGTCGGAACCGCCTCCCGCGGCCCCGGAGATGCCGCCGTTCTCGAACCCGTCGCCGGCACCAGCCGCGGCCTGGCCATCGCCTGCGGCCTGCAAACAGGCGTCGGCGACCCGATCATCGGCGGCGACCCGTACCTCATGGCCCTGGCCGCGATTGATGAGTGCGTGCGAAACCTCGTATGCGTTGGCACCGATCCTTCCCGGATCGCCATCCTCGACAACTTCTGCTGGCCGAGTTGCCAGAAGCCTGAGAACCTTGGCTCACTCGTGCGTGCCGCCGAGGGCTGCTACGACGGCGCCAAGGCCTATCGCACACCGTTCGTCTCCGGCAAAGACTCGCTCAACAACCAGCTCAAGTACACCGACCCCGCCACGGGCAAAGAGCGTGTGATCGAGATCCCCCCCACTCTCCTCATTTCGGGGATGGGCATCGTGCCGGATGTACGCCGCGGCGTTTCAATGGATGCCAAGCGGGCGGGAAACGTGCTCATCCTCGTCGGCCACACAACGGACGCGATGGGTGGGTCGCACTACGTGGGCCTCGCGGGAGCGCAGTCGGACGCTGTCTCGTCCAAGGTGCCGCATCTCGATCTCGCAGCCGGTCCGCAAACGGCCCGGGCCGTCTCCTCCTTGATCGCCCAAGGCTTGGTCGCGTCCGCCCACGACGTCTCTGATGGCGGGCTCCTGACCGCGATCAGCGAGATGCTCATCGCATCCCCCGGCTTGGGCGCATCGCTCGATTTTTCCAAGGTCCACGCCGACCCCATCGCCGCCGCGTTCAGTGAATCACCCAGCCGCTACGTGCTGGAAGTCGCCGCGGCAGACGTTCCGCGAATCGGCAAAGCCCTGGCCGACATTCCTTGGACCCAAGTCGGCCAAATCGACGACACCTCACGCCTGATGTGGATAGCACAGTCCGTAGATCTGAAAACGGATGAACTCGCGAAAGCGTGGCTCGGCACGCTCGACTGGTAGTCAGAGCCATGCGGCGCACGCCGCCAGTCAGCCTCCGAAAATCAACTTCGCAATCACCACATACGCATTGCTGAACGGCTCATCCCGGAAGAACGAAACCGGTCGTCCCGGTCCACCCACAAACGGCCGCAGCATCCACCCCAGTTGCATCCCAACGAACGCGTACAGGACCACCCACATCCACAACATCGCTTTATGACGCCCGCCGCTCACCGGGCTTGACGTCAACTCACGATATCGCCTCACCAGCACCAACTGACCCAGGGCCGTCGCCACTGTGAACATCGCCGCGTTGAACAGCAGCGCCTGCCGATGACTCACTCCCGATGAATAAGCAAACCGCGTGATAGGCCCGAGCGAGGCCAGTGCGACCGTCAACCCCGCCTGCCCCGCAAAGATCGCTCGAATTGCCCGCCCGAAGTCCTCCCTCAACCCCAGCACGGTGTTGAGAACGAAAAAGCCCGGCAGGCACAGAGCCGTGGTCACAAAGATCAACAGCGGCACCTTTACCGCCGCGTACACGATCATCGGCGCCCGCTCCCACGTGCCCAGAGCAAAGGTGCCCATGAACGCGCCGTAGATCGGCCCCGTCGCCAGCACGATCAGCGGGAGCATCCACCACTTCAGCGCGGCATCCAGCCGCTCCCGGCGCCCCAGGTCCTTGATCAGCCCATCAGTTGTCGCCAGAAGTCGGAACATCAACTGCCGATCATGCGCTGGATGTTGTCAAACAGGCCCTGGAAGAAGTTGCCCTGCCGCGTGCGGAACCACTCGAACGGTGCATCGGGCTTACCGATAAACGGCCGCAGCAACCAGCCCATCTGCATCCCGACCAGCGAGTAGATGAATATCCACACATAGAAAATCGTGTTCGCGGCCGATGCCGGCGGTGCTGAATCTTCATCATCGTTCAGCGGCACCGTGATTCCCGTCGGCGACAACCGCTTGAGCGTCTGAAGCAGGAATCCCAATCCGACGCACCCGGAGATCGCCAGCAAGATCACGTTCAGCAACACCATGAAGTGATAGCTCGTCGTGCTGAGCGTAAAGAACGCCAGGATTGTCCCCAGCGAAGCGGCGACCGACAAGTTCACAACAATGGCCGCGACCAGTAGCCTCAGCACCGCGGCGAAAGACAGCCTCGTTCCCACCAGTGCGTTGAACACGTACAGCGAAGGGAACGTCACAAGAAGCGTCAGAAGAAAGAGCGCGGGCAGTTTCACCACGCAGGCAAAAAGCTGCATCCATCCCCCGCTGGGCGCGTGAGCAGGCCCGGATTCAACCACCGCCCCACCTCCCCAGTGCTGGGCCATGGCATACCAACCCATGAAGAAGCCGTACGCACACCCCAGCGCGATCGCCAAGGGCACGAACGTCCGCAGTCTTAGATCGAAGTTACCGGTCGAAAGCGCATCGGTGCGTGTGCGCTCGCCGCGGAGCAGCTGATCCAGCTGCTTGAAGTAACCCAGCATGAACACCTCCCGTGTGCAGACCCGTAGCGACGTACGGGTATTCACCGTGAGGGTTCGGCCCGAGGCCTGAATCTGCATGAAAAACGGAGGCAACGGGCCCCTACCGCAGCCCGTATTCCTTGAGCTTTCGGTAGAGCGTCCGCTCCCCAATCCCCAGGAGTTTGGCCGCCTGCTCGCGGTTCCCTGCCGTCAGCCGCAACGTCTCGCGGATCGCCCGCTTCTCGATCTGCTCCAGCGTCGTCCCCGCCAACGAGGCCTGGCCTGCGCCGGAAGCTTCAGCCTGCGGCCCGGTCATGTCCTCATCGCCCGTGCGGATGTCGTCCGGAATGTGGCGAACATCCAAAACCGTCGCTCCCGCCGCGGGCTTGTCGGCGTTCTCTCCAACCGCAATCACCACCATGTTCTGCACCACGTTGAGAAGCTGCCGCACGTTGCCCGGCCAGTTGAACGCCGTCAACCGCATCATCGCCGCATCCGTAATGTCGGGCGTGGCCAGATTCGGGAAGTTTGCCGTCGATGCCTTCGCGATGGCGTGCCGCACGATGCGGGGAATGTCCTCTCGCCGCTCGCGCAGCGGCGGCAGATGAATCAACGACCCCTGAATGCGGAACAACAGATCCTCGCGGAACTCATGCCGCGACGACATCGCCTTTACATCCTTGTTCGTCGCGCTCACGAGCCGAACATCGCTCTTGCGTGTCTCGTTAGACCCCAGCCGCACCACCTCGCCCGTCTCCAGCACACGCAGCAGCTTTGCCTGCATCTTCAGGGGCATGTCACCGATTTCATCCAAAAACAGCGTTCCGCCCGTCGCGTACTCGAACACACCCTCGCGGTCCTTCTCCGCACCCGTGAACGCTCCCCTCACGTGCCCGAACAACTGATCCTCCAGCAAATTCTCCGCCTCCGCGGCACAGTTCAACGCCACAAACCGCTTCGGAGCCCGCGGGCTGTTCTTGTGGATCGCCTGCGCGATCAACTCCTTGCCAGTCCCGCTTTCACCAGTGATCAGAACAGGCAAGTTCGATGCCGCGACGGTCTTGACCTGCCGCAGTATCCGCCGCATCGGCTCCGAGCCCGCGATGATCCCCGCGAAGCCCTCGTGTTGAACCAGATCGCTCAACCCCGTGTTGCTCGCTTCATGCCGCAGCAGCACCGTCTCGGCCGCGCGGTTCACAAGGTTGCGGAACACATCCAGGTCAAGCGGCTTCTCGATAAAGTCATACGCCCCGTGCTTGAACGCCGCCCTGGCCGTCGGCACATCCCCGTGAGCCGTCACCATGATCGTCTCGGCCGCGGGTTGCAGCTTCCGCGACGCGTCCAAAACCCTCAACCCCGCATCAGCTCCATCCGCCGCCACTCCATCTTTCCCGCCCGAACTCGGCATCCGCAGATCCGTGATGATCACATCAAACGCCCCGAGCTTGAGCTCTTCCAAGGCCGCGGCCACCGAGTTCACGATCGTGCAGATATGCCCGGGCTTGCGAAGCGACTCGGCCATCACTTCCGCATGATCGGGCTCATCGTCAACGATGAGAACCTGGGCTCGGCTGGCGGGTTTTGTGGAGTCTTGGGTCGGCGGCGTCATGAGGGATCATGGTATGGCGTTCCCACCACCTGCGCTCGCATGGTCATCGGACGATTGCGCCCCAGAAGGCTGCTGCGTCCCACCACGCCGAAGTGTTCACGCCTTCGCTAGACTTTGGTGTGTGCACCTATCCACTGAGCCATCGGCGATGTCCGAAGACACGGCGCGAATGCTCCTCCTTTGCACCGAATCGATCGTGTTCGGAGCACTCTGGGGCCTGATCACCGGAGGCCGCGCTGGAGGCGGCGGGGGAGTTGTTGCCGGCGCGTTCATCGGCGTGCTCTTTGCCCCATTCGCTGGGTTTGCCCTGTGCCGTAAGCAACATGTACCGACTATCGCAATCTGGCTGGGCTCCACAACCGCCGTCGCCCTTGCCCTCGCCTTGAGCGGCACGGAAGTTCCAGACGCCTCTCTGGGGACCGTGGCCACGTACATCGGGTCAGCACTCATCGCGAGGCTCTTTCTACCCACAATCCCCGATGTAGTCCCGGGCCGCTGCCCAACGTGCAACTACGACCTGACGGGAATTCAAGTCGCACGCTGCCCTGAGTGCGGCCACGAACTCCCCGCCTGAATTCATAACCCCCGCACACCCTGCACGATCTGACTTCTCGACGCCGCACACATCGCAATCGCAATCGCATCCGCCACATCCGGCGGCTCCGGAGGCGCGGCCAGTTTCAGCCGCGTCTGCACCGCCCGCTGCATCTGCACCTTGTCCGCGTGCCCGTTACCCGTCAGAAACTTCTTGATCTCATTGGGCTTAAGTTCTACCAGCCGCAACTCCGCCTGTCGGATCGCCAGCAGAATCACGCCCCGTGCGTGCCCCATCGTGATCGCCGTCGCCGGGTGCTTGTAGTGAGCAAACAACCCCTCAACCGCCACCGCCTCAGGCCTAAGCCGTTCGATCATTTCCCGAATGTCGCGATCAAGCTCCAGCAGCCGGTCCGACACCGATTCCTTCTCACTCGAAGCCAGCCGAATCACCCCCGCCTCGACCAGCGTCGGATCGCCCCGCGAACTTTCCACGCATCCATAGCCCGTGATGCGAAGCCCGGGATCGATTCCTAGAAACCGCATCAGACTCCCCTGCTCACAAAGTCTGGCCCCCAAAGTGCTTCAGGTAGTGCACGATCGTCTTGGCCATCGCATCTGCCTCAATGTTCACCCTTGTCCCCGCGACCCACCCCCCCAGCGTCGTCTTCTCCAGCGTCGTCGGGATCAACGCCACCTGGATCAACCCCCCCGACGGGTCAACATCGGCCAGCGTCAGCGAAACCCCATCAATACAAATCGACCCCCGCGGCACCATGTACACCCTCAACCCCACCGGCGGCCGCACCCACACCCGCCAATCCGCCCCAACCCGCTCCACCATCCCCACCCCATCCACATGTCCCTGAACCTGATGCCCCCCCATCAAATCCCCACCGCCAAGGACCGCTCCGCCCCACCCTGGAATCAACTCCGAACCCGCCCAGAGTCGTTTTTCGACAGCGTCTCCGAAACGACATCGAACCGCATTAACCCGTCAAACTCGGCTGCGAGCGTCAAACAACACCCGTTGACTGAAATCGAGTCCCCCAAACTAGGGCGATAGTCCCAGCCCGGAGCCCTAATCGAGAGCCGCAGCCCCGCCACCCCGGCCTCCGCCGCGGCCACGACCCCCACCGTTTGCACAAGTCCCGTGAACATCAGGGAACTCTCTGGCCCCCGGGGCCGCAGGTAAAGCACCCTCGACCATGAAACTGCCGCTTTCGGAAGGTCATAGAACCGACCCCGCTTGACCCACCGGCACCCATGCTCGATACTGCTCCTCCCTGTGGGGACCCCGGGAGTCGCGACTGATGCTGTTTCAACGTTCCATGAGTTCTATTGCCCTTGGATTAGCCCTTACGGCCGCGGCCCTCAGCACGGGTTGCCACTCGGGAGGCGACTTTGGCTCAACCAAGTCGCTCGAGCAGCGTCGGGCTGAGTTCCCGATCGTGGCCGAAGACTGGCGCAAAATCGGTTACCAACTCGACTGGACCGGCTTTCCTGAAGTGACCGGAAACCTGCCCGTCCAGTTCATCAAGGCCTACCCGGACCTCGTGGTGACGCTGGAGGGCGGCAGCCACCTGACTTTCCTCGAAGCGACAACCGGCAACCGCCGGGCCTCAAACCAGCTTGCCAACCCACTGACCAAGTTCGTCGCCCTGGGACGCGATGGAGACCGCATCCTCGCCATTAGCGAGGCCGAGGTCTTCACCGTTGACCAACAGACGGGCATTCTCCGCAGCCGGCAGAAGACTGAAAAAAATGTCGCTACAGAACCCGTTCAGTCGGGCAACACGCTCATCTTCGGAACCCCCTCCGGTGAGGTACTCGCGCACCTGGCTGTCGGCAGCGTCGGCGGCGTCAAGGCCTGGGGATTCGCCACCGGCAGCGCCATCATGCACAAGCCCGTGTTGATCGGACCTTTCGTCGGGACCGTCTCTCAGGCCGGGCAGGTGTACTTCCTGGATGCCCAGACCGGCGGCCTGGCTGGCAGCAACTCCATCTACGCCGGCCTGGACACCGACCCGGTTTCCGATGGCCAGGCGATGTACGTCGCGAGCGTTGACCAGTCCATTTACGCCTTCGCCCCTCAGGGTGGCGCGGTTCTCTGGCGTCACCGCACTTCCACACCCCTCCGCTCCCAGCCCGCCGTCCACGGCGGCAAACTGTTCTGTTCCGTCCCCGGACAAGGTCTGGTCGCCTTCGATTGCGCCAACGGCAACATCGTCTGGACCTGCAAGAACTTCGCCAACGGCGTAGTCGTCGCGGTCAACCGCGCCAACCTGGTCGTCTTCAACGGTGAGGAAGCAGCCCTCATCGACGCCCAGCGCGGCGATGTCATCGACCGTGCCAAGCTCCCCGGCATCGCCATCCTTCAGCCCGACACCTTCGTCGATGGCAACCTCTACGCCGTCAGCAAGTCCGGAGTCGTCGCCAAGTTCCTTCGCCGCTAAATGCCTGACCTCGTTCCCATCTCCCGCGCCCTCTTGTCCGTGTCCGACAAGACCGATCTGATCCCCTTCGCCAAGTCCCTGGCTTCCCGAGGCGTTGAGATCATCTCGACCGGCGGCACCGCCCAGGCCCTTGCGGCCGCGGGCGTCGCGGTCACACCCATCGACAAGGTCACAGGCTTCCCCGAAATGATGGGCGGCCGCGTCAAGACCCTGCACCCCATGGTCCACGGCGGCCTGCTCGCCCTCCGCGATGACCCGGACCACCAGACCGCGATGCAGAAGCACGGCATCAAGCCGATCGACCTAGTCTGCATCAACCTCTACCCCTTCGAGCGGACCATCGGCACCGAGGGTGTCACCGACCGTGAAGCCATCGAGCAGATCGACATCGGCGGCCCCAGCATGATCCGCTCCGCGGCCAAGAACTTCGCGTGGGTTACCGTCGTCACGTCCCCCTCCATGTACGACCGCGTCGTCGCCGAACTCCATTCCAACAACGGCAGCACAACGCACCGACTCCGCAGCGAGCTCGCCGCGGCCGCTTTCGGGCGCACCGCCGAATACGACGCGGCCATCGCGTCCTACCTCGGCCGTTCCGGTTCCGTTGCCTTTCCGCAGGTACTGCGCCTGGGCTACATCAAGATCGATGAACTCCGCTACGGCGAGAACCCGCATCAAGAGGCCGCGCTCTATCGCGACCCAGCCTCCACCGGACCCACCGTCGTCAACGCCCAGAAGCTCCACGGCAAAGAACTCAGCTACAACAACATCAACGATGCCGCGGCCGCGCTCGAACTGGTCAAGGCCTTGAAACGCCTCGACCCCGACCGCATCGGCGCCGCCGTCATCAAGCACACCAATCCCTGCGGCGCGGCCACCGTTCCGGCCGGACCCGGCGTCCTCAAGCAAGCCGTTGACCTCGCCATAGCCGGCGACCCCCTCGCGGCCTACGGCGGCATCCTCGCCACCAACGCCACCATCGACCTCCCCACCGCCGAAAGAATCTGCGTCCCCGAGACCTTCTTCGAAGTCGTCATCGCCCCCGACTTCGATCCCGCGGCCCTCGAATTGATCAAAAAGCGCTGGGCCAACGTCCGCATCCTCGCCACCGGCAGCCGCGCCGCCACGGTCTCACGCAAGATCGAATACCGCTCCGTCCCCGGCGGCATGCTCGTCCAGGATCGCGACGTCCGCATCCCGACACCATTCCAGTGGACGCACGCCGCCGGCCCCGCCCCCACCGATCAACAGCGCAACGCCGCGGCCTTCCTCGAATGCGTCGGCCGATTCGTCGCCAGCAACGCGGTTGTCTTAGGTGGAACCGTGTCCGCGGCTCACGCCCTTTGCGGCGCCGGCGGCGGCCAGGTAGACCGCGTCACCGCCTGCAAGATCGCCATCTCCAAAGCCGGCGAAAAAGCCAAAGGCTCCATCGCCGTCGGCGACGCCTTCTTCCCCTTCTCCGACGGCCCGCAACTCCTGATCGACGCCGGAGTCTCGATGCTCGTCCACCCCGGCGGCTCCAAGCGCGACCAAGACACCTTCGACCTCTGCAACGCCAAGAATGTCACCTGCATGACCACCGGCGTGCGCCACTTCAAGCACTAGGCTGGTCGGAATCAGAGCCGAGCGGCGCAAGCCGCCGGTCGATTTTCTCGCTTCATCTCATCAACTCCCGACCACACTCCGGCGACTCGCGCCGCTCGGCTCTGAATAGCAGGCCACCCCGGGTTATGGGCCGGCCGCAACACCCTCACCACGCCCTCCCACGATTACTGTTGCTTCTTGCGCCCCCCGCCACTACACTTTTAGGTAGTTGGGCGGGTCGCGCCCGCCCGAAGGATGGATCCGACGGCTATGTCTCGGTCTGCTGAGCCAAACCGATTCGAGCACGATGTTCCCGATTCCGAGAGCATCGATGGCTCTGTCGTCATGGGGCCAAGCGGGTCCCTCGTCGAACGCTTCGGAAACGGCCTGGACTCCAAGGTCCTCGTTCTCAACAAGCTCTACATGGCGATCCGCGTCGTCTCCGCACGCCGCGCGTTCACCATGCTCGCCAAGGACCTGGCCGAAGTCATCCACGTCGATGACGGCAAGTACCACAACTACAACTTCACCTCCTGGGTCGAGGTCGCGGCCTTCCAGAAGGAGTACGAGCGCGAGCAGCACGACTGGGTGAAAACCGTTCGCCTCGACATCGCCGTGCCCCGCATCATCCGCCTCTTCGGCTACGAGCGGCTTCCCGCCCAGACGGTCAAGCTCAACCGCCGCAACCTCTTCGCCCGCGACCGTAACCAGTGCCAGTACTGCGGCAAGCACTTCCCCACCGCCGACCTCTCCCTGGACCACGTCCTCCCCCGCACACTCGGCGGCGGCGAATCCTGGGAAAACCTCGTTTGCGCCTGCATCTGGTGCAACGCCCGCAAGGGCGGCCGCACGCCCGAGCAGGCCGGCATGAAACTCATCCGCGCCGTCAAGCGGCCCAAGCGAAACCCCCTGATCACGCTGCGTCTGGGCAGCGAAAAGTATCAGTCGTGGAAGGCGTTCTTGGATGAGGCGTATTGGTCAGTCGAGCTGCGGTAACGCGGACTTCCCAATCCAACGTGCCATCGAAGTCGGTTCCTCCGACTTCGATGCTTCACGCACCAGTGGTCACAACAACCCACCACATGCCCCGTTCCCCTACCCCTTCTTCTTCCCCTTCCCCACCCCCTGCTTCCCCGCCACAGGCGCCACCCCCGGCACCATCCCATCCACCTTCTTCGCCAACGCAAAGTCCTTCTCCGTGATCCCCCCCGAATCATGGGTAGACAGCGTCAGCGTCACCTTGTTGTACCGAATCAGAATGTCCGGGTGGTGCTGGTCCTTCTCCGCGGCCTCCGCCACCTGGTTCACAAACTTCATCGCCTCAACGAAGTTCGCAAACTGCAGCGACCGCTGGATCGCCCCGTTGAGCTCCGACCACTCCGGCACTGCCACCAGCGCGGCCTGAATTTCCGTCTCGGACAGCTTGTTCATCGAATGCTCCGCACCCATGGCCGCCAAGTGTATCGCAGGGGAGGTTCCCGCGTGCAACCGCTATCCTTGGCGTCCGTTTCACTCCCATGACCCCGCGAAGCCCAACTACACGCCTGGCCCCATCCCCCACCGGCGCGCTCCACCTGGGCAACGCCCGCACCTTCCTCATCAACTGGGCCCTGGCCCGCCGCAACGGCTGGCCGATCATCCTCCGCATCGAGGACCTCGACGGCCCGCGCGTCAAACCCGGCGCCATCGAGGGCACCATCGACATCCTCCGCTGGCTTGGCATCGACTGGGATGAAGGACCCTTCATCCAGTCGCACGACCTCACCCCGTACCGCGACGCGATGCAAACCCTCGCACAGTGCGCACGAGCCTACCCCTCCAATCTCACCCGCACCGAAATCGAGGCCGCGGCCTCCGCGCCGCAAGAAGGCACCCACGAAACGCCCTTCCCCGCCTCACTGCGCCCCCCACTCATGGCCCGCAACTTCGACACCCCCGACACCAACTGGCGCTTCGTCGTCGATCCCGTCACCGTCACATTCAACGACGCCTTCGCCGGCCCCCAATCCCACAACCCCGCAAACACCATCGGTGACTTCGTCATTTGGACCAAACGCGCCCAGCCTTCGTATCAGCTCGCCGTCATCGTCGATGACGCCCGCCAGGGCATCACCCACATCGTCCGCGGCAACGACCTCCTCGACTCCGCCTCCCGCCAACTCCTCCTCTACCGCGCCCTCAACCTCGCCCCCGAACCCACCTACACCCACCTCCCCCTCATCCGCGGCCACGACGGCAAACGCCTCGCCAAACGCCACGGCGACACCCGCCTCGAAAGCTACCGATCTGCCGGGGTGCCCGCGGAGCGCGTCATCGGCCTACTTGCGGCCTGGTCAGGCATCCTCCCCAGCCCACAACCTCTCTCCGCCGCCAACTTCGCCCAAGGGCTGAGCCTTGATACGATGTCCCGTGAAGATGTGATCTTCTCTCCGGAGGATGACGCGTGGCTACAGGGCAGGTAAGTCTGACATCCAAGGGCGGCGTCTGGTGGCGCGGCGGGCTGGTCATCATCGCCGTCGCCGCGATCTTCGCCGTCGCGTTCTTCCGCGGGTGCGACCAAACCACCAACGGCAAGGTCCAGACCGTCAAGATCGGCGGCAAGTGGTTCCACCTCGAAGTCGCCGACACCGACGAGATCCGCATGAAGGGCCTGGGCCAGCGCACCCACATCGAGCCCGACGGCGGGATGATCTTCCTGTTCACCACGCCCCACACCACCGCGTTCGTCATGCGCGACTGCCCGATCGATATCGACATCATCTACTTGGATCAGTACGGCAAGGTCCTCGCGTCTCACCAGATGAAGGCAGAGCCGCCCCGCGATGCATCCAAGGGTGAAGGCGCGGTCGGAGAGTTTGGCAATGACGTCTACGAGAAACGCCTGAAGCCCTACCCCAGCCGCAACCCCTCCCAGTTCGTGATCGAACTCAAGGGCGGAACGCTACCCAGCCTCAATATCAAGGAAGGCGACAAGATCGACCTTCCGCTGGCCGCGCTGAAGAGCAGGGCTAAGTAGACCGATACCACGTTGCAGCGCCCTGCCGGTCCTGTTTTTGGACCCGGTAACCCAGGCGTCGGCGGGGTTCACGGATGGCCCAGCACATAGTGACAGTCGCTGCTTCTACCTCCGCGGGCGATGCAACCGCGCGCTGGTGGCTGCCCGTGGTGGCCGCGTGGCCACGGACCACCGCCGCCCCCCAGCCGCGATACCTCTCGCTCAACGAGCTGACGCAACAAATCCTCGCGGCCAACTCCCCGGAAGTGCTCGACCCCTTCTCCCCCATGCTCCTGATCCTGGGCCCCGAAATCGGCGGATCCATGCTCTTCCAACTGGTTGACCGCCTTCAGCAACTGATGGTCCCAGCGGTCCTGCTTTTCCCCTCCGTCGAGGGCCCCATCCGCCAGCTCGAAAGCGAAGGCGTGATCGTGGATAGTTGGGACGCGTCCCCATCGCTGATCGCCGCCTATCTCTTCACGCTCGGCCAGCGCCAGGCCACCGTCCGCAGCCTCAACCGCGACCTCTCCATCTCCAGCCGCTACCAAGGCGGAGTCCGCGGCGAAATCGACCGCATTCACGATGAGCTCAACCTTGCCGCGGCCGTGCAGCAGGAAATGCTTCCCCGCTTCATGCCCGAGACCCCGCAGATCCAGTTCGCAACACTTTTCCGACCCGCGGGCTACGTCAGCGGCGACATCTACGACGTGGTCCAACTCGATGACCGCACCATCGGCTTCTTCATCGCTGACGCCGTCGGGCACGGCGTTCCCGCCGCGCTCATGACCATGGTCATCAGCCGCAGCCTCCGCATGACCCGCATGGGTGAGCAGGGCAAGGAGATCATCTCCCCCAGCGAGGCCATGACCAAGCTCAACGATGAACTCTGCCGCGGCAAGAAAGACTCTCCCCGGTTCTCCACCGCTGTTTACGGAATTATCGACACGCTCACGCGGCGCGTCTCTCTCTCCGGCGCCGGCCACCCGCCGCCCCTTCGCATCCGCGGCAGCTTCATGTCCAAGGTGGACACCGACGGCCCGCTGCTCGGCGTGTTCCCAGGTGAGAAGTACGACGAAGCCTCCTTCACTCTCTCCGATGACGAAACGCTCCTGCTCTACAGCGACGGCTTCGAAACCGCCTTCGCCCCGCCTGAAAACATGCCGCATCGGCGCAAGGCCGCCGATTCGTACATGGCCGAGTTGTCCCGCCTCCCGTGGCCATCCCACACGCACAAGGGCACGGCCGTGGATGCGCTGCACGAACTCGAGAACCGAATCGATGAGCAGAGCGGCTCGCTCCACCAGATTGACGATGTGACGGCGGTTGCGATTTCGGCAAGGTCCGTCGCGGCCGACACCGGTTCCATCAGACGGGCTGCATGATCTGCTCAGGCGGCGGTGCATCAACCACGCGCGGCTTCTGAAGTCGGTCGTATTCGACCAACCCATCTCGCAACCGCACCACGCGGTGACACCGCGCCGATGTTGACGGATCGTGCGTCACCATCACTATTGTCATGCCCTTGCTATGAAGGTCATCAAACGTGTCCAGGATCGCCCGGCCCGTGGTGGTATCCAGGTTCCCCGTGGGCTCATCGGCCAGCAGCACGACCGGCTTGGTCACCAGCGCCCGGGCAATCGCCACCCGTTGCTGTTGGCCACCCGAAAGCTCGCGCGGCCGATGCCCCAATCGATCCCCAAGCCCGACGAGATTCAAAGCCTCAACCGCTCGCTGACGCCGCTCGTGCTTGGGAATGCTCTGATAGAACAGCGGCACCGCGACATTCTCTTCGATCGTCTCGGCCGGGATCAGGTTAAACGCCTGAAACACAAATCCGATCGTCCGCCCGCGAAACTCCGAGAGCGCCGCATCATCCATCGTGCCGATGTCCTTGCCGTCCAGCAGATACTGCCCGCCGGTCGGCTTATCCAGGCAACCCACGACGTTCATCAGCGTGGACTTGCCGGAACCCGACGCCCCCATGATCGCCACGTACTCGCCGCGGCGGATCGACACATCCACACCCTTGAGCGCTTCGACCATGATCGAGCCGTCGGGCTTGTAGTAAGTCTTGCGGAGGGCCCGCAACTCTGCCACAGGTTGTTCAGAGGGATTCACCAAGGGTTAGATGCCGCAGACCACCAGAGCCGTCACCGGACCGGGACAATCACTTTACCAAACGGCATCAGAAAGGGTGCATCCAATTCCCTGCAAAGTCAGCTCGCCTCACCCTCGGCATCCTCTAGCTGCAACCCAGCCAGGGCCGTCATCGGGTCCGGAGCAAACATAAACACCTTGTCCAGCCCGGTAACCAGGAACACCGACCACACCTGATCACTCACCGAGCAGAGCTTCATCCGCCGCCCCGCCTTGGTCAGGCCCGCACGCAGCTTCAGAAGCTGGGCAATGTTCGAGCTGTTCAGATACGTCACCGAACCGAGGTTCAGAACCACATGCGGTGTCGCATCCCCGGCCTGCTGAACGCGGTCGATCAACCCCGTCAACTCGTCAGAGATCGCCGGCTCATCGCTGAGCTCCGCAATCGCAATATCCTCGGACCATTCCGTAGCCATAGGTGCAGTCTACCAGTTTCTCGACGAGTCGGGGCACGTTTGTCCCGGCTCGCTCTCAGAGCGGCCTTCGCGCCTTCTACGCCTCAGCCCGCGGCAGGTTCGGGCGGGGGCACAGGATTCACACCCCCCGCTTCACTCTCAGCCTCTCCCTCAGCGACCCTGGCCGCGGCGATCACGGTATCGCCTTCATCCAGAGCCGCCACGCGGACCCCCTGGGTGCCACGCCCGCACTCCCGGATGGTCGCAGTGGGCATCCGCACGAGCTTTCCGCCCTTGCTGATGACTACGACATCGTCTTTCTCATCCACCGAGAGCGCGGCCACAGCCTTGCCGTTTCGGTCACTGGTGTTGATATCCGCCCTGCCCTTGCCGCCGCGGGACTGCGACCGCATCTTGCCCGTCTCAGGCTGAACCCTGTATTCATCCAAGGGTGTCCGCTTGCCATACCCCTTCTCGCAAACGGTGAGGAGGCACGTCTTGGGGTTCTTGGTCATGAGGTCGCCATCGGCATCCGGACCCATGGGAATCCTGACGAGTCCGATGACCTGATCACCTTCGGCCAGTTCAATGCCCTTGACGCCGGCCGCGGAGCGGCCCATGAGCCGGGCATCCTGCTCGTTGAACCGGATCGCCTGACCCTCAGCCGTTGCGAGCAGGATGTCGTCATTGCCGTCCGTCAGCGTGACATCCAGCAGCGAGTCCCCTTCCTTCAGCCCGACGGCGATGATGCCGCTCTTATTGACGTTGCGATATTCCTTCAGCGCCGTGCGCTTCACGATGCCCTCGCGCGATGCGAACGTGAGGTAGTTGGACCCCTCCTCAAAGTTCTTGATCGCCAGATAGGCGCACGTTCGCTCGCCGGGCTGGCCATCCACACCCGGCTTGAGATCGATGATGTTCACCATCGAGCGACCCTTGCTGGTGCGGCTCATCTCGGGAAGCTCGTACACCTTGATCTTGAAAATACGACCCGTGTTGGTAAAGCACAACAGGTCATCGTGCGTGCTCGCCACGAACAGGTGCTCGATGAAGTCGTCATCCTTGGAGTCCGACGCGATGATGCCCTTGCCGCCGCGGCCCTGCTGGCGATAGGTGTTCAGCGACACGCGCTTGGCATAGCCCTGATGGCTGATCGTGACCGCCATGTCCTCAACCTGGATGAGCGCCTCGATGTTGATATCGCCCGCGGCATCCTGGATCTCGGTCTTGCGATCGCCGACCTTGCCGACGCTGAACCGCTCTTTCATCTCAAGGCAGTCTTCCTTGATGATCTCCATCACGCGCCAGGCCTCGGCCAGGATCTTCTCGTACCCCTCGATCTCTTCGACCAGCGCGCGATACTCGTTGGTCAGCTTCTCGATCTCAAGCCCGACCAACTGAATGAGCCGCATCTCGCCGATCTTGTCGGCCTGAACGCGGGTAAGCGCGACACCGCCGGCAGCATCCGCGGCCCGGACGTAATCCATCAACCGCTTGGGAATCATCGGGGCGAACTTGTGCGTTTCCGCGATGCGGAACCGCCGCGCCATCAACGCCTGGATCGCTTCTTCACGGGTCTTGCTAGCCCGGATAATCCGGATGACCTCGTCAATATCGCACACCGCGTAGATCAGGCCCTCCAACTTGTGGGCCTCTTGCTTGGCCTGCCGCAGCAGGTATGCCGTCCGCCGCCGGATCACATGCTGGCGGTGCTCGATGTACCGCTCCATCATCTCCTTGAGAGAGAGCGTCCGCGGCTGGCGATTCACCAGCGCGATGTTCATCATCGAGAACGTGTCCTGCAGTGGCGTGAACTGGTAGAGCTGGTTCTCGACCACTGCGGGGTCGGCGCCCTTCTTGAGCTCAACGACCACGCGCGTCCGGGCTTCGCGACCCGACTCGTTCCGCACATCCGACACATCCGTGATCTTCTCTTCGTTGACCACTTCAGCGATCTTCTTGACCAGCCCATCCTGCGACAGGTTGAACGGGATCGTGTCAATCACAATCTGCTGACGATCTGCGGACTTGCCACCGATCGGCTCCAGATGAATCGTGCCCCGTACCACAACCTTGCCGCGGCCTGTGGAATAAGCCTCAACGATCCCCGACCGACCGAGAATAATCCCGCCGGTTGGAAAATCCGGCCCCTTCACACCCCGCCGCGTCACTACGCCCTTGGCATCCACCTCATCCGTCATCAACTCCGCAAGCTGAATGTCCGGCTTGTCCACGATCCGCGTGATGCCATCCAGAATCTCAATCGGGTTGTGCGGTGCCAAACTCGTCGCCATGCCCACCGCGATCCCCACCGTGCCGTTCACCAACAGATTCGGGAACTTCCCCGGCAGCACCGTCGGCTCGGTCATGCGGTCGTCGTAGTTGGGCTGGACATCAACCGTGTCCAGATCGATGTCCGTCAACATGTCCACCGCGGCCTGCGTCATCCGCGCTTCGGTGTATCGCATCGATGCCGGCGGGTCACCCTCGATCGACCCAAAGTTGCCCTGCGGATCCACCGTCGGCACCCGCGTCTTCCACGCCTGGGCCATGTTGACCAACGTGCCGTACAGAGCCGCATCACCGTGCGGGTGATAGTTACCCATCGTGTCGCCGACGATCTTGGCGCACTTGATGTGCTTCCGACCCGGCCGCAGCTTCAAATCGTTCATCGCAACCAACAGCCGCCGCTGGCTGGGCTTGAGCCCGTCACGGACATCGGGCAACGCCCGGTCCATGATCGTGCTCATCGCGTACGTCAGGTATGAGTCCTTGAGCTCCCGCTCAATCTCAAGCTCGAGGATCGTCTCACCCTTGGCGGGCGGAATCGGCGGCAAAGAACCGCCCGAACCCGCCCCATTTCCGGGCGTCTCCGGGGGTGTGGAATCCGCATTACCCGGGCTGTTGTCGGCGTCGGCCATGACCTGAAATCTCCGTGGAATTCCGGGTCAAAACCCGGGCCGAGAAGTGTATGCAAGGCGGCCGCGCCAGGCCTGAATTCTTACCCAGAAATCACCCCCAAATTGGTAACAAATCAGGTTCACCGCAGAGGCGCAGAGAACGCTGAGAAGAAGGCTAAAAATCAACTCAAAAGTGTTAGCGACCGACGGGAGGGGCTCATGAGTTCGAACGCTCTTTCTCTCTTTTCCTGCTCCCTCCTGCTCAGCGTTCTCTGCGTCTCAGCGGTGAATCACTTCTTCTCCCTCTTCTGAATCTCCTCCAAACTCCGCAGCGTCTCGCACACCGCCATCAGTGTCATCGCCGTCGCCTCCGGCGGCATCCGCTGGTCCCACAGACTTGAACGCACACCGCCGATCGCCTTTTCCGGCTCACGGTACATGAAGCACTCGGCTTCGCGCACGGTCAGTTGCCGCAGGAATCGAAGTGAATCGAGCAAGTGAAGCAGCTCGGTGGAGACTTCCTTGTCCTCGGTAAGCCTCGGATCTCCCAGCATCGTCGCGATGAACGCCAGCGGTCGAGCCATGTGCCAAGTGGGCATCGGACTTCTTGCTGTCGTGAACACCACGCCACCGCCCAAGTCGAGCTGATCCCCGGGCAATCCGTCCGCCTGAATCTGGTGACTCCACATCTGATCCCGCATGTCGCGGAAGGCCTGGGCGGCGGGAACCGGGGCCGTCATGCTCCCGTCCGAGAGGTCGGTCCAGCGCGCCTGTGACCAGCCAAACCACGGCATCATCGCCGACAACTTGCCGCCTCCGGCCTCGCTCCACACTGTCTGTTCCACCGCGGCTAGTCCCGCCGCATCAAAGCGGACAGATGGGTCGGCGTACCTCATCGCATCCTTCATCGCCAATAGCACCAGCCCCCTGGACGGCGCCGGAACCGACGCCGCAAACTCCTGAGGAGCGGCGAAGAAGGTCGTCACCTTGGGCTCGCACGTGATGTAGGTGTTGTCGATCGTCACCTGATCTGCGACAAGCTCGATCCTCCCGCCCACAGCCAAAAGCCACGCCGCGGCCACCACCGGATCTTCCCACGAACTGTGGCCTCCCGGGTCCACCTCGACCGTGTCCCCGATGATCGCTTCACTCGTTGCCTTCGCGATCTTCGCGGCATTCATATCCAAGCCCGAAAGTTTGGAATACCTCCGCAACGACAACGCAACGGTGGCCTGCTCAACTCGATCGGCACGCTCCGGGTCACTCACCCCTCGAATTGGATCCCGGAATCCATCGATTCCCCATTGATCTTTCGCAATTGTTCTACGCCGGATCAGGTGCATCGCCATCTCATGAGCCCACCGCCTCAACTCCGCCTGATCAATCGTTCCCGCCCCCACCACCCGGCCACACCGACTCAAAAACCGCGGCGTATCCCCCGCCTTCACCTGCGCCAAGTGCGACACCTTGAACCGGTAATACACCGCCCCATGTTCCTTCGCCAGCATCGACAGCGGCAACACCGCCAGCGACGCGTCATCCCCCAGCTTTGCCACCAGCGACGCCAGCGCCGGCCCCGGCTCGGTCCCCATCGTCAGCATTCGCTCTGGGAACATCACCAGTACGCGATCACCCAGCCGCGCGCCCGCACCCTCCATCCCCGGCGCTACAGCGGCCGCGGCATCCGCCGCATCCTTAATCGTGATCGGCACCAACTCACCCGCGAGTTGCACGCTCACCGTCATCCGCTTGGCCAGGTCCTTAAGCGTCACCTGATACAGCGCATCCCGCGGCGCGCCCAGTTTCGGCTCGGCTTCCCCAATGGCCTGCTTGGTCGCCGCGGCCAGACACCTCTCCCCCATTGCCACGCCGCGCCCCATGACCTCACCATCCATCCGCAGCGTCACCGACGCCGCGACGCACTCGGGCACAGCCTCCTCCCCCACCTTCCAACCCCGCACCCACTCATCCACCGCCCGATAAGCCTTCATCGAAACGTCTGGCGACGGTGCCTGCCCCACTTCCGCCGCTGGCTCCTGGGCCGCGGCCACAGACCCGCCAACCAGGCTCCACAGCCCCACCGTTGCCCCCACGCAACACCCCACGATGCCCCGCCGCACCGCCCCCACACGCCCCCACCTGCTATTCTGATCGTTACCAGACCAGAACCGGCCTCTGCGGGCCGCGTTCGGCGTTTGGCACGGACGGCTCGCGATTCGGCACGGATGTTGTTCTTCTTCTTGCGTCAGTCCGCACAACCGCAAAAAGGGTGAAGACATGAAGACCGCAATCGCCATCGCCGCTCTGTCTGAGAACCATCGCAAGATCGCTCTCCTTGCCCTGCTGAGCTTCCTGTCCCTGTGCTAGTCCGTTCCGGCCGCGTGCCGGGTTCCCCAAACTCCCAAGTCGCAAGCCCCTGCACTCAAGCTTCACCCTAACGATTCTTCGCGCGCTCCGCTCCCACCGTCCCCAGGTCTGAAGGCGAGAGACAAGACCGCGCATGAAAAAGGCCCCGGAATGATCCGGGGCCTTGATTCAACTTTCTAACTCACTGCTTACCGCTCCGGCATACGGATCTTGTCCGTACCCATCGCGTCGTGGGCATCCATACCGCCCTTGGTCGGGTATGGCCCGCCGCCACGCTCTTCGCCGCCGCCGCCGGTGGCCCCGCCGCCGCCCGTCGCATCGCCCCACTGGGCGCGCTTGAGCGACAGACCGATCTTGCGATCCGCGGTATCGACCCGCAGAATCTTGACATCGACCTCATCGCCGCTCTTGACCACATCCTGCGGGTTCTCGACCTTGTGGTCGGCCAACTCGGAGATGTGCAGGAGGCCTTCGAGGTCCGACTCGAGCTCCACGAATACACCGAAGTTGGTGATCTTCGTGACGGCCCCGCGGACGACCATGCCCGGCTTGTAGTGCTCGGGGATGGCGGAAATCCACGGATCCTCGGTGAGCTGCTTGACGCCTAGGCTGACGCGCTGCTTGGACTGATCCACTTCCAGCACGACGCACTTGACGCTGTCACCCTTCTTGAGCACCTCGTTGGGATGCGTGACCTTCTTGGTCCACGACATGTCGCTGATGTGAAGCAGGCCGTCGATCCCCGGCTCGATCTCGACGAACGCGCCGTAGTTGGCCAGGTTCCGAACCTTGCCCTCGATGACCGTCCCGGGCGGATACTTCTCGGCCACCAGCTCCCACGGATTGATCTCCGTCTGCTTCATGCCGAGGCTGATTTCCTGCTTCTCTTTATTGATCTCGAGAACGACGACCTCGAGCTCCTGGCCCGGCTGGACCAGTTCGCTCGGGTGGTTGACGCGGCGGGTCCAAGACATCTCGGAGATGTGGACCAGGCCTTCGATGCCGTCCTCAAGCCGCACGAACGCGCCGTACGACATGAGGTTGACCACCGCGCCCTTGACGCGGCAACCAACGGGGTACTTCTTCTCGATCTCTTCCCACGGTGAAGCCTCGCGCTGCTTCAGGCCCAGCGCGATCTTCTCCTTCTCGCGGTCGATGTTCAGAACCTTGACCTCGACCTTCTGATCGATCTTCAGAAGCTCGCTGGGGTGGTTGATCCGACCCCAGGACATATCCGTAATGTGCAGCAGGCCGTCGATCCCGCCCAGGTCCACGAACGCGCCGAAGTCGGCGATGTTCTTGACCGTGCCGTTGACGATATCGCCTTCCTTGAGCTTCTCGAGCAGGTTCTTCTTGGCCGAATCCCGCTCCTCTTCGATCAGCTTGCGACGGCTGATCACGATGTTCCGCCGCTCCATGTCGATCTTGAGGATCGAAGCCCGGACCTTGCGGCCAATGAACTCGCCGATATCGCCCGGACGGCGGACATCAACCTGCGAAGCGGGGAGGAACACCGGCACGCCGATGTCCACCAGCAACCCGCCCTTGATCTTCCGCATGACGGTGCCTTCAACGACATCACCTTCCTTGGTGGTGTCCATGATCCGCTGCCAGTTCAGCATGCGGTCGGCCTTGCGCTTGCTCAGCATCACCAGGCCGCTCTCGCCCTCCATGTTCTCCAGGAGGACATCGACCATGTCGCCGACCTTGATGTCAGCGCCCTCGAACTCGTCCTTGGGAATCAGCCCCTCAGACTTCAGGCCCACCTCGATGACGATGTCATCACCGGCAAACCCGACCACCTTGCCACGGATGAGCTTCCCCGGCGAGAGATCTGCGATCTGCTCACCCAGGAACGAATCCATGTACTGCTCATCCGTCGTCGAAGCCTTCTTACCGAAGGCCGCGGTCAGCATGGCCTCTGCCTCGTTGTCGGCAGTACCAAGTGACGCCAAAAGCGTTTCGTCGATCATGTTCTTTGATTTCCTTCTACTTCCAACGGCACTCGCTCCGTGGCCCGCCAGCATGGCCCCGTCGCGCTATCCGTCGGCTTAACGACCCGGATCTTGAAACCCGGGACGACCCTTCTGGGCGGCTAGGCGCCTTTCACTCACCGCTCCCGCACACGCGGAAGATAACGGTCCGGCATCCACTTTCGTGGGGACAATACTAGCGCCTGAACCCGCTCAGGCCGCCCCTTCGAGCGTCTTAATCAACTCTCCAAGATTCCTATCAAACGCCCCCCGCGCCAAAACCTGATCCGCACCCGCGGCCCGTGCCTGCTCAAACAACTCCACCGCCACGTGCGGGCCAAACGCCAGAATCCTGATCTTCTTCTCCGGATCCCGCCCCCCTGCCCCCCGCAACGCCGCAATCAACGCCAGCCCCACCTCCGCCGACTCCAAATCCACGATCAATCCCCGTACCGCCGAATCCCCCAGCCTCGCCTCCAGCATCTCCAAATTCCGCACGGGGCGACATTCCACCCCCACATCCTGCCCTGTCGCCTTGATTCTCGTCTGCCAAACCAAATCCGCGGCGTGATAAGCTACCATTGGCCCCTTTTCCCCAGCCCGATAGTGGTCTGGAAATCGAACTCAACCGGCCCGAAATCGGTAGAACCGGCCTACCCTCCCAGTCCCAAATGTGCCGATCAAGTCCATCCACCGGCCATTGACGTGTCGGCCGGTACTGCACCCGCCTCTTTCAATCGTAGCTCGCGGAATAAATCCCATGACAACCGTCAGCAAAGGCAAGAGCGTCCCTTCCAGCAAGCCCAAGACCCGCGCCCCCGGCGAGCGCGACCCCGTGTTCGATGAACTCGGGTTCCCCAAGGATCCGGACAATCTTTACCTGCAGACCGTCGAGGTCATGCTTAAAGCTGCCGACCTCCTGGGCACACCCCACGGCGTCAAGTGCATCCTCGCTCAACCCAACAGCGAGATCATGGTTCACTTCCCCGTCCGCATGGATGACGGAGAGTTCCAGCTCTTCAAGGGCTACCGCGTTCAGCACAACAACGCTTTGGGACCCTACAAGGGCGGCCTGCGTTTCCACCCCGACGTTCACCTCGACGACGTCAAGAGCCTCGCGCTCCTCATGACCATGAAGTGCTCCCTGGCCCGCATCCCCTATGGCGGCGGCAAGGGCGGCGTGAAGTGCGACCCCCGCAAGCTTTCCCAAGGCGAGTTGATGCGCGTCAGCCGCCGCTTCTGCGCCAGCATCTTCCGCTACATCGGACCCGACTACGACATCCCCGCCCCCGACGTAAACACCAACGCCCAGATCATGGCGTGGATGGCCGACACCTACGCCAGCCTCGACGGCAACGGCAAGAGCTCCGGCGACTCGATGCGCGTCTTCACCGGCAAGCCCGTCGAAATCGGCGGCTCGCTCGGACGCGAAAAGGCCACGGGCCAAGGCGTCGTTGACACCCTCCTCGAACTGCTCCCCACGCTCAAGGTCGAAGCCAAGGGCATGAAGTTCAGCGTCATCGGATACGGCAACGTCGGTTCATGGACCGCCCGCATTCTCGCCAAGCACGGCGCCAAACTCGTCGCCGTCATGGACCACACCGGCGCGATCCGCAACGATGCGGGCATCGACACCGAGGCCCTCGCTGTCCACGTCGGCAAGAACGGCGGCGTCGCCGGCTTCGGCGCTGGTTCCAAGTCCGGCGGCAAGACCGCTCAGGGCGCCCAGGCCATCTCCAACGAAGAGTTCTACAAGACCAAGGTCGACGTCCTGGTTCCCGCGGCCCTCGAACAAATGATCAAGGACAAGGAAGCCAAGTGGATCGACGCCAAGGTCATCGCCGAAGGCGCCAACGCCCCGACGACCCCCGCCGGTGACCGCGTCCTGGAAGGCCGCGGCATCGAAGTCATCCCCGCCATCCTCGCCAACGCCGGCGGCGTCACCGTCTCCTACTTCGAGTGGGTCCAGAACAAGACCAGCACCGCCTGGGACCTGGAAGAAGTCGACCGCAAACTCAACCAGCACATGGTCGCCGCGGCCCGTCGCACCCTCCTGGCCCGCCAGAAGTACGGCACCGACATGCGCACCGCCGCGTACATCGCAGCCCTGGATCACATCGACAAGGCCTACGCGATCCGCGGGATCTTCCCGTAAGCCAATCTGCTTCGTTTAGCCCTTCAAAGCCCCCTGCGAAAGCAGGGGGCTTTTCATTTCAGAGCCCCCGACGGCAGTCGGGGGTCGTATACCCGCAGGGTTATTTCAACCCCCTGCTGCCGCAGGGGGCTCTGAATGAAACCTCGCCAAGTCCTTCGCTCTAACCGTGAACTCATCCGGCGGCCCCTGAAGGCGCGCAACGTAATCCACAGCTCTCTCCATGGACTCCGGTGTCCACAAATACTCCGTGCTCGATCGCGCACCCCAGACCTCCTCCTCCGGACCGACGATCCCTGCCTCTCGAAGGCAAAATGTCGCCCGAGCCTTGAAACTGCCCACGAGTTTGCCAGGTTTCATTGGCCCGACAGTAACCACCGCGTGGACATGGTTTGTACGTACGCTCAGCGCCCGCAAATCAACCCGGCGATATGGACAGTGTTCAACGATGGCGCGAACGACCACTCGGCGCGCCTCGTCGGACAGGAGCATGGGCGACTGCGAGAGCAACGCCGCCTCGCGTTGGAGCCGCTCCACATCAGCCCGCAGAACCGGATGCCCATGCAAATTGTGATCGTCATCCACAGACCCGCGCGGATCACCGTGCAGCCATGTTCCGTAACAGGTCCACGTCAGCAAGTGACCCAGAGCGCTGGTAGACATCCAACGAGAGTACCGAAATGCAAGGCTCCCTGCATTCCGAGCCCCCGACGGCAGTCGGGGGTCGGGGGCGTGGTGGGTTGTGGGGGCCCGCTGGGGCGGCGGGGGAGAAGGGAGGGGTGGGGTGGTCGACCGCCGAGTGCCGGGGGGGGGTCGGTATGCAGGGGGCCGTGGCGGTG
>JBGAND010000035.1:0-48189 GCA_044222485.1 Phycisphaerales bacterium
ACCCGGGACCCTTGTGTTTCAAGACGAGACATCTCCCGGTGCAGTATGCTCAATGGCATGCCGGGAACGTCGCCGGACATTGTGGGGATCTGTCACGCGTTCTTCGCGTACGACATCGCGTTGGCGGTCCGGCTGGATGCGGCCGCGACCCTGTGCTCGCAGGAGACGGAGCGCGAGGTGCTGTCGGGCAAGCGGCGGACGCCGTCATCGTTTCAGTATCACCCGACGCCGGTGAAGGTGATTCAGCGCGGGGAGCCGATCAGGCTCGGGGTGGTGGAAACTTCGCCGCGAGTAGAGCTGACGATTTTCGATTTCGGGGCGGTTTCGGTGGCGTATCAGATGCCCGTGACGTGCGGACTGGAGGGGTTGCGGGCGATCAGCGATCAATTGTACGAGAACCAGGCGTTGATGCAGGACTCGCGGAAGCGCGTTGCGGACTTGCTGTGGTCGATTCGGGATGCGGTGGATAAGCCGCACATCGCGGACTTCGTTGAGGACTACGCGATCTTTGAGATTCGGAAGGCGGGTGGTGGTGCGGACCCGGATGCGTTGATCGCGGCGAATCGGCAGTTGCTGGCGCAGATTCTTCGGTCGGAGAAGAGTGAGCTTTCTGAGCAGGAGGTGGCGGAGGCGTTGTCCTCGCGGATCGGGTATTCGCCGCGGGAGGCGACGATTGTGGACTGGAACGCGGCGGTCGTTTTGTTTCAGGAAGATGCCGAGGACACACGGGCGGTGCTGGAATACGCGACCGTTGAGCTGCTGGAAATGCGGAACCTGGACAATCAGCTTGATGATGTGCTGGACAAGTCGTACCAGCAGTTCCAGAGGCCGGAGCGGTTGATCCGGTTCGGGTTGCCCAGCCGCGGGATACGAAGAATCTCGGAGTTGCAGGTGGATAGCGCGATCTTGTTTGAAGGGGTGAACAACGCGTTGAAGCTGGTGGGAGATCAATATCTGGCGCGGCTCTATCGGTGCGCGGCGGAGAGGCTGCACTTACCGGATTGGGATGCGAGCATCATCCGGAAGCTGGAGATGGCAGAGAGCATTTATCAGAAGCTTACGGATCGGCAATCAACGCGGCGGATGGAGGCGCTGGAGATCATTGTGATTTTGTTGATCTTGCTCGAGATCGTGCTGGCGTTTGTGCATTAGCGGAGACCTAGTAACGGCGAGACGCGGTCAGTCGGAGGTGGAGAGTCATGGGGTTGGGGGATCAGAGGATGGCGGGCGGTTCGAAGGGTGCGCCGGGCATGAGGGAGTTCATGTACTTGCGCCATGTGGGGTACTTGACTCCCGCCGCCGCGCCCCAGGCGGAGAAGTCGCCGATCTTGGCGTCGTAGTTGGCGAGTGCGAGGCTGGCCAGGTCCCAGGACGAGTAGCACTCGTGCAGGATCGCGGCCATTTTCAAGAGCTGGTCGGCCGTGAGCGCGGCGAGGTTGTCGAAGTCTTTGACGTAAACGACATCGGCCCAGAGGTTCTGGCGCAGGGGACGCGTCGGCTCGTTGGGAGCCATGAAGGGTCTGAATGCGCGGCCGGACATCGCGACAAAAGAGTGCAGCATGAAGCCCTGGGCACGGAGCGCGGCATCCACCTCGCCAAAGAGGGGCTGGCCTTTGTACAACGGGACGAACGCGGCTTCGGTGTGGATGACGACGGCGTTCTGGAGGGCTTTGGGGCCGCCACGGATCACGTCGAGCTCTGCGCCCTGGACATCGATTTTGAGATAGTCGATGTTGGTGAGCTCGGGCATGTCGTCGAGGCGGTGGGTTTGGACTTCGGAGACCTTTTGTACCTGTGTCAGGCCTTCGAGGGCCTGGAACCGGTCGAGCAGTTTCGCGTTCGGCTCGTAAATGGACGAGGTCGCTGGTTTGTCGGTGGCGTGGAGCTTGCGGCGGGTGCCATCTCCTGGGAAGTAAGGGAGGTACTTCTGGTTGGGGAGGCCCAGGGAGTTGAGGTTGGCGCATTCAGCGGATGACGGCTCGAAGCGGGTGAGGTTGACCAGGCCGGACATGGTCAAGGGCTGGTATGGAACAGAGAATCCGCCGAGCCATGTGGCGCCGATGTCGACGATGTCGATCTTGGGCGCCAGAGGTCCGAGCACTTCGGTGATTTTGACTGCCATGGCGGTTCCCCGGTTGGAGCGGGGGAATATATGGCGAATGGAGGGCGGGGAACACCGGCCGCTCAGAGCAGTGACCAGTGCTACCAAAACAAGAAGAAGGCCAGATCAAGGGGATGGGGGTGGGCCGAAAACTTCGAGGATGACGCGGGTACGGTGCTCGAAGATGCGTTTGATATCCGGAGCAACCAGCCAGCGATGCACGAGCCAGTCCATGGGTGTGCTGTAGCGGACGTGGTCGAACATGCGGGTGCCGTTGGGGGTTGCTTCGAAGCGATGTTCGTGGACCCAGAGCTTGTAGGGGCCGCGGAGTTGCTCATCGATGAAGCGTTTGCCGGGTTCCCAGATGGTGATGCGCGAGGTCCAGCGAAGGGGGATGCCGCGGACGCGGATGCGGTAGGTGATTTCGGTGCCGGCTTTCATCGAGATGGGAGTGGGCGTGAGGATTCGAAGGCCGAGCTGGGGCGGGGTGATGCGGGCGAGGTTGGTGGCGTCGGAAAAGAAAGCGAAGGCCCGATCGAGCGGGGCGGGGATGAGGCATTCTTGTTCGAACGTGTGCTCGGGCAAGGGGGTCCCTTCGGTGGTGCCTGAGATTTCGTTGGGGCTTTCGACGGAACCTTCCGAGACGATTCAGCTTCACTGTATTCAGGTCCGAGATTTGGGAGTGGTTGGTCTGGGCGTCAGGGCGCGGCCTCAAATGCACGATTCGATTGCTTGCATGGTGGCTGCGCGCTTATCCGGTCCGAGAATCGTCCGTCCGGCGTTCTCGTTGCTTGAGATGATCATGGTGCTTTGCACCATGGGGTTCATCTCGGCGATTGCCATTCCGCGGATGTCTTCGGCAGCGGACAACTCGCGGGATGCTGCGGTGAAGGCCAGTGCGCGGAATATTCAGTTCGCGATGGAGATGTATGCTGCGGAGCACTTTGACCATCTGCCGACGCAGAATGCGGATGGCTCGATTCAGTCCAATGCCGTCGTGGTCATCGCTCGATTGACACAGAAGACGGATGATAGCGGCACGGTGATGGCGGGCGGGATGTATGGTCCCTATCTGAAGGAATGGCCATTGAACCCCGCCAATGGACTTCGGAGCCTGCGGATTGATGGCGGGGCGACGGGTAAGAACACCCATGGTTGGCAGTTCTCCCTGACGACGTTACAGGTGACCTCCGATGATCCGCGGGCACCCGGCTTGTCCGGGGGCCATGCAAACGCGGTGGCAGCCGCGGCGGCAGTGGCGGCGGAAGGCCCGTAAACACGGGCGGTGGCTAGAGCGAGCCACCTGGCGCGAGAATTGGCCACAATGGTGGCCATGAGCTACGCAAACCCGCTGCGATCCGGTGCAATAACCCGGCACGGAAATTGCAGATACAGGAGTGGGGCCTGTCGGTTGTTTGTTTCTGAACGACCCGGCCCCTTAACAAGCCTCCTCCTCTCTGTGTGGACGCCGCCCCCCGGAAAAGGTGGCGGCGGGGCATCGGCCCCGCGCGGGCCGGCGCTGGCATAGAGGCGTGTGGCGGCATCTTCGCTGAGACAGCCGGCAGCATCCTTGCGCGGCGCCGGATGCTCTCTGCTGGGCAATGAAAATTGAGGACCCGTCCAGCCTTTCTCCACCACGCTCCAGGGCGGCGGCTGATGAGTTTGGCCGCGGAGTCGCTGCCGTTGGTGATGCGGATGCGGTAGGAAAAGACGTATCGGGAGGCGACGGGCTCGGAGTGGTCGGCGAGGTAGCGTGGCGAGACCGAGACGCGGAAGCCCTTGGTGAGGGTTACGGAGCCGAGGGTCTTGGGGGCGGGGCGTTGCACGGGGAATCCTAGAGGGTGTGGCCGCGGAGAGGGCTTCCCGGTAGCCTTTGGAATTCTTGTAGGATTCCTGCAATGAACCCGGAGGCGCGTACATCAGCCCTGTAGACCCCCAGTCAGGCGTTCGTGAGGGTGGGGGGCGTGCTGCGCCAGGGCCGATCGGCCCGGCGGATCGTGCGTGGTTTGAGAGCGCTTATAAGGCGTCGGCCAAGGCGTTGTGGTGTATAGCGGCAGCCATTGTGAAGGATCGATCGCTGGCGCATGACATTGTGCAGGAGGCGGCCGTGGTGGCGATGGGGAAGATGAGCGAGTTTGACCGGACGACGAGCTTTGCCGCCTGGGCAGGGCAGATCGTGCGGTTTACGGCGCTCAATGAGCTTCGCCGGAAGGGGCGGGCGCCGCGGTCGGGGGAGGATGCGTTGATCTCGCCGGGGGCGGCTCCGCGAGGTGGCGGTGGTGGGGAGGGGGTTGACGCGGAGATGCGTGGGAGGCTGGCGGGGGCGATGGAGACGCTGGATGACACGGCGCGGGCTTGTCTGCTGATGCGGACGGTGATGGACATGCCGTATCAGGAGATCGGGGCGGCGCTAGGGATTCCAGAGGGGACGGCGATGAGCCATGTGCATCGTTCGCGGCAGGCGCTGCGGTCGAAGCTGATGCCGTACTGGCAAGGTGAGGATGCGGGGAAGGGGGAGAAGCGATGAGTTCCAACCCCAACTTTGAGGACTTCCTTGACGGCCTGCTCGGGCCGGATGATGAAGCGGCCATTGAGAAACAGGTGACGTCGGATCCGCGGCTGGCGAGGGAGGCATCGCTGCAGGGACGGATCGATCGCGAACTCAAGGACATGTACGCGTACGACGAGTCGCGGGCGCCGGTGTTTCCGGCGGAGCCCGAGGTAGAAGCTCCCGCGCCGATTGTGTTCCCGGGGCGGAATCGGATGTGGCGGGGGATGGCGATCGCCGCGGCGTTGCTGCTGGTAGGGATCGGAGTGCGGGTTGCGGTTTTTTCGGGTGGACCAGTGGGTAGGACGGTTGGTCCGGAGAAGGTGTACGCCAAGCTGATATCGCGCGGTTTTCAGCCGGAGTTTGTGTGCACGACGGATGAGGAGTTCAAGAAGGCGACCAAGGACCGTCTGGGGACGCCGCTGCTCATGGCTTCGGCTTCGAACATTCAGTTGCTGGGCTGGGCGTACAACGCGGGGTTCCCCGGGAAGCTCATCGGGGACAGCACCATGCTGCTGCTGGCGAAGGTGGATTCGAAGGAAGTGCTGGTGATGATGGACCAGGTGGCGTCGGATCGGGAGCTGAAACTGCCGGCGGGGTCGGGGCTTTATCTGCATCGGCGGGTGGTGGGGTCGATTGTGAACTATGAGATTTCGCCGTTTGAGACGGCGAAGATCGTGGACAGGTTGTCGGTGCCACAGTGATGAGAGCGAATCCGGCTCGCCATTGCAAACACGACCAAGCCTCGTTCGATCAGGATTGAGTTTGGAGGAGCAACTTCTCAAACTCCGCGGCCGCGCGGCTGGGGATTCGGTCGCGGCGGCGGATGACGGCGAGCGTGCGGGAGAGTTTGGCATCGCGGCAGGTGAGGCCTTGATCGTTGGTGAGGGCGAAACGGCTGACCAGTCCAACGCCGATGCCGGCGCTGACCATGCTCTTGATGCTTTCGATGGAGCGAAGTTCCATCACGACGTCGAGCTTGACGCCCGCGGCCTTAGCGGCGCTGTCGATGAGGTCTCGCACGGCGGTGCCTGCTTCGAACGAGACCAAGGGGATGCCGTCCAGCTCTTTCCAGCGAAAGGACTTGGCGCCCTTGGCCCAGATGCCCGTGGTAGGTACTTTGGCGCTGCGGCTGGTCGGGATAAGAAGGCGGAGTTCATCTTCAACCAGCGGGATAGTGAGCAAGTCGCGCATGCCGGGGACAGCCACAGGGAGTGTGACGATGCCCAGGTCCAGTTCGCCACTGAGGACGGCCGCGGCGACGGTGCTGCTGCCGGCTTCGCGGATGTAGAAGCGGAGGCCGGCGTGTTTCTTGCGGATCGCGGAAACAACAGGGGGAAGGAGGTAAGTGGTGGCGGTGGCGCCGCCGCCGACGCGGATGGAGCCGGATTCGAGGCCCAGGAGCTGACGGACAGCGGTAATGCCCTGGTTTGCGGCCCGCAAGGCGTCTTCAGCGTGGAGAAGGAAGGCTTTGCCGGCGTCGGTAAGTTCGACACCCTTGCCCGTGCGGTGCGGAAGTTCAGCGCCGACTTCGGCTTCGAGTTTGCGGAGCATGGCGGAGAGGGCGGGTTGAGTGACGCCGAGGGTCTCGGCGGCGCGCGTCATGTGGCGGGCTTCGGCGATGGCTTTGAAGTAGCGGAGGGGGGTGAGTTCCACGCGGGAAGCGTATCGGAGGGCGGGGCGGGCTGCTCAATCGCGGTCGTGCGCGCCGATATCCGGTCCACGTCATGAACGCAGGATTTGCGAGAACTCGGTGGTGCGTGCTGGTGTGCGGGGTCGCGCTGCTGATACTGGTCGGCGTGACTTTCAAGCCGCGGATTCTTATTTCGATGGTCCAGTTTTTGAAGGGTCGGGCGACTGTCGCGGAGCGGGTGGCCCAATATGGGCCGGTAGCAGAGCCGCGGCTGAAGGAGCGGTTCGTGGCCGCGGGTGTGGCGTATCCACCCAAGTCGGTGACGCTACTGGCCATCAAGCAGGAGTGGTACGTCTGGCTGTATGCTTCCGATGGTGGGGCTCTTAAACAGATCGTGGCGTTTCCGATCAAGGGCGCCAGCGGGGCGTATGGGCCCAAGCTGGTCCAAGGCGACCGACAAGTGCCCGAGGGCTTCTACAAGATCGAGTCGTTGAATCCCAACAGCCTGTACCACCTTTCGATGCGATTGGACTATCCGAACCAAGAGGATCGGGACGCCGCGACCATCGACCGCCGGACGGATCTTGGCGGGGACATCATGATCCACGGCAAGACCGGATCGGTGGGGTGCATTGCGATGGGGGACCCGGCGATCGAGGAACTGTTCATTCTCGCGGCACGAGTTGGGGTAGAGAACGTTGACGTCGTCATCGCTCCTGCCCGTGAGCCGTGGATGCTGCTCGCGGATGACGCGCCGGGGTGGCTCCGCGACCGTTACTCTCGGTTGAAGACGCGGCTCGAAGAACTCAAGCCCGTGGCTAGTCCTTCCGCCGAATCCGCGCGCTGAGGCCGCGGCGGTGGGCGGTCCAGCGCCACGCTGCCAAACCCCCGAGGGCGATCACTACAACGCCGACGGCGATCAGCGGCCCGGGATGGTCTGCATCGACATCGGCGAAGGCGGGTCCGGCCTGTTTGTACGCAAAAATGCCCAGTCCGATGACGGAAGTGATGCCGACGACGATCTTGACTGCTAGTCCGCCCTGCGCTTCGTTCGCCAACGGTGCATCTCCCGAGAATGCCCCATCCTAGATCGGGTATTCTGGTTCACACTTCGAGTTTTGGAGCCTCCTCATGCAGACGCGTCGTGACTTCGTTCGGCTTGTGACCGCTTCCGGGATTGCCCTTGCGGCCGGGCCTCGCTTGGCCGCGGCCAGGGGGTTGGAACCCAAGACGATCCTGATCCTGGGCGGGACTGGGTTTCTTGGGCCGGCGTGCACAGAGGCGGCTCTGGCCCGCGGGCACAAGGTGACCTTGTTTAATCGAGGCATCCGCGAGGCGATGCGGAAGGAGAAGGGGCGTCCGAGTGTGGTGCCGGAGGGGGTTGAGGTGCTGTATGGCAACCGCGATCCGGAGAAGACCGCGGATGCGGATGTGAAGGAAGCGGACAAGAAGGATCCCAACTCACCCAAGGGGCTCAGCCAACTTGCGGGCCGGAAGTGGGATGCGGTGATTGACACTTCGGGGTACTTCCCGCGGATGGTCAAGGCGTCGGCGGAGTTCTTGGCGCCGAACGTCAAGCACTACACGTTTATCTCTTCAATCTCGGTGTACAAAGACAACAGCAAACCGGGCCAGGATGAGAACGGTGAACTGGCGACGCTGAGCAACCCGAGCACAGAAGAGTTTGGCTCCCAGTTTGAGAACTATGGCGGCGGTAAGGCCGCGTGCGAGGATGTGGCCGAGGCGGCGATGAAGGGGCGGGTGGCGAACATCCGGCCGGGCTTCATCGTTGGCGAGCGCGACTCCACGGCGCGATTCATCTATTGGCCGCTGCGTGCGCGGCGAGGTGGGGAGATTCTGGTGCCGGGAGATCCGACCGACCCGATCCAGATCATTGACGTCCGGGACTTGGCCGAATGGTGCGTCCACTGCATCGAGAAGAACATCGTCGGCGTCTTCAATGCGACGGGTCCGGAAAAGGAACTCTCCATGAAGGAGATGGTGGAAGGTTGCAAGAAGGGTGCGGGCACGGAAACGGCAACGACCACATGGGTGCCCGCGGAGTTCCTTGAGAAGAAGGGCCTGGGCGAACTGCATCTTTGGATGCCGCCCAAGGGTGAGAACGCGGGCTTCCACCGGGTGAGCGTCGCCAAGGCGGTCCGAAATGGCCTGAAGTTCCGTTCGGTTGCGGACACCACCAAGTCAACGCTCAAGTGGTACGACTCGCTTCCCGAGGACATTCAGAAGGCGGTGTCCAAGACCGGCATGTCTCCGGAACGCGAGGCGAATCTGCTGGAGGATTGGAAGAAGAGCAAGTGACAGGCTGCCCTCCCCTTTCAGACCCTGGCGACCGTATCCTTGGGCTTCCATGAGACGCACTTTCGCATTAATTGCCTGCCTCTGCCTCGCGGCCCACGCTGTCGCGCAGCCGGTGGAAATGAAGTTTGACGCATCGGGCCGTTGGACGCCGGTGGAAGCCCCCGCGCCTTCGCCGGATCAGGCCGTGATGGACAAGGCCCGGACGTACCTGGCGGAAGACAAGCCGACGTACGCCAAGAGCCTGCTGAATACGTGGATCGACAAGAACGAGTTTTCGGAGTCGTCCTACTTGGCGGAGGCGTATCTGCTGCGGGCGGATGCCAAGACGGCCTCGGGGAGCGAGTACCGGGCTCTCTACGACTACGAGGTGGTTTGCAAGGACTTCCCGGCGACGCGGGAGTTTGTGAAGGCAGTTGAGCGGGAGCTTGAGATCGGCATCCGTTACGTGAACGGGTACAAGCGGAAGTTCCTGGGGATGCGGATCACCAACGCCGAAGATGTGGGCGAGGAACTCTTGGTCCGAACGACGGAGAGGATGCCGGGATCGCGTCTGGGTGAACGGGCGCTTATCGAGCTGGTGGACTATTACTACCGCGATCGCGATCTGAAGATGACGCAGATCGCCTGCCAGAAGTTTGTCGAGTTGTATCCGCGCAGTTCGCTGGTGGGGCACGCCAAGCAGCAGCGGATCTTTGCGAGCGTGGGGTTGTTCAAGGGGCCCAACTACGACGCATCAGGTTTGGTTGATGCCAAAGTGCTCATCGAGGACTACGCCAAAGAAGATCCGATCGGAGCCCAGCGAGCCGACCTGACCGATGCGCTCCTGGCCAAGATCGACGAGTCTCTCGCCGCCCAAAAGCTGGAGCGAGCCAGATACTACTTAAAGCGAGGTGATCCAGTTTCGGCTCGGTCATCGCTGCGTCGAGTGTGCGCAGACCACCCCAAAAGCGTGGCCGCGACGACCGCGTTGCAGATCATGGAGTCCAAGAAGTGGGCGCTACCGCCCAAGCCGATGGCGATGCCCGAAGGTACACAGCCTGCCGCTGCACCGGAGTCCAAGCCATGACGCCGCGGCCGTGGTCTTGCCTTCATGCCTTCGCGCTTCTGTGCCTTTGTGCCTTCCTTGGCGCCTGCTCAAGTGATCCCACACAGGGGTATTCCTTCCGACCCGCGCGCACGGCGGGGATCAAAACGATCGCGGTGCCGATGTTCGACAACAACAGCTACATGCACGGGCTTGAGTCGGACCTTACGGAGGCGATCGTCAAAGAGATTCAGCGGACGACGCAGTGGGTGGTGATCCAGGGCGGGAGCGCGCAGTCGACGCTGACGGGGTCTATTACTCAAGCCCAGATGCAACCCTTGTCGCTCTCGTCAAAGACAGGCATGGTGATGGAGCAGGGTGTTGAAGTGATGGTGAACTTTGAGTGGCGGGATGCGCGGTCGGGGGAGGTCCTGATCGCTCGCAACGGGTTTAAGATCATGCAGTCGTTCGTGCCCGCGCGCGGCACCAATGAGAGCCTGGCGCTGGGGCAGCACGCCGCGGTGCAGGAGCTGGCGCGCAGCATTGTGAACGAGCTGCGGTCGTCGTGGTGAATCCGCCTGTGCCCGATGAACCCAACATGCCGGTGGAAGAGCATCGGCCCGCGGGGGCGGATGTGGAACCCGAGTCGGTTGCGGAGCTGATCGAGAAGCCGCACGACCCGTTCGCGGCCGTCCGCTCGCCCAACTATCGCAAGTTTGCCCTGGGCTTTGTGGTCTCGAGCACCGGCCTGCAGATGATGGGGACGGGGCTGGCGTGGGAGGTGTACGAGCGGACCCACAACCCGCTGCACCTTGGATACATGGGGCTGTCGCGGGCGATTCCCGTGATTCTCATGGCGCTGCCCGCGGGGCAGGCGATTGACCTGTTCAGCCGCAAGAAGATCCTCGTCGCGACGCAGTCGGCGTTCTTTGTGTTGATCGGGGCGCTGGCGATTTTGTCCCATGCGCAGTTGCCGTTGATATTCACCTACGCCCTCTTGATGCTCACGGGGTGTGCGAGGTCGTTCAACGGGCCATCGCGCTCGGCACTGTTGCCATCGATCGTGCCGCCGGAGGACTTTCACAACGCGGTGACGTGGAACAGCGGGGTGTTCCAGTTCTCGGCCGTGGGCGGCCCGATCATTGCGGGGGGCATGATCGCCGTGACCAAAGTGGCGTGGCCCGTGTACGCCGCGGCCGCGGTGATGTGCCTGGTGTTCGCGTTTTCGGCGGCGTTCATCGAGCCGCGCCCGACGGCCAAGCGCAAGGGCAACTTCACGCTGGGCTCGATGCTTCAGGGCGCCAGCCACCTCTGGAAAGAAAAGACGATTCTGGCGGCGATCGCGCTGGACCTGTTCGCGGTGCTGCTGGGCGGGGCGACAGCGCTGATGCCGGTGTACGCCAAGGACATCTTGCACGTGGGGCCGGTTGGATTGGGGGCCCTGAAGGCCTCACCCTATGTGGGTGCGTTTCTGATGGCGCTGGTGATCGCCTCTCGCCCAGCGTTCAAGCACGCGGGGCCGGCGCTGCTCTGGAGCATCGCGGGCTTCGGTGTCGCGACGATCATCTTCGGGCTTTCGACGTGGTTCCCGCTTTCGATTCTGATGCTGATGATCCTGGGCGGGCTGGACAACATCAGCGTCGTGATCCGGCATGTGCTGGTGCAGGTGCGGACTCCGGATCACCTCCGCGGGCGGGTGGGTTCGGTCAACAGCGTGTTTATTGAGAGTTCCAACGAGCTGGGCGCATTTGAATCGGGGGCGGTGGCGCAGTTGTTCTCGCCGCTCATCAGCGTGGTCAGCGGTGGGATCGGGACGATTCTGGTGGTGCTGGGTGTGGCGTGGCTGTGGCCGGAGGTGAGGAGGCTTGGGAAGCTGGAGCCGCCGGCCGCGGATCTGGATACGTGTGCGGGGTGTGGGTATGACCTGAAGGGTGCGCCCGGGCCGGTGTGTCCGGAGTGCGGAAGAAGTGTGCCGGCTCAAGCCCCCTGACGGCGCGGCGATGCCAATGTACCATCTCACGCATGAGCGACAACTCGGTCACCGTCGTTGACATAGAGGTTTCCAAACGCGATGCCAAGGCCGCGGCGGCGCGGGTCGTCGAGTTTCTTGTGGATCGCGGCATTGTTCAGAAGAAGCTGACCAAGTGCATTCTGGCTCTAGACAAAAAGGGCCACGCCCCGGGACCCAACTACGCGAAGGCGTCCGGGAAGGTGTATCCGAAGATTGTGGAGTTGGCGGTCAATGGCCTTGAGGTCTGCATCGGGCGCGAGGTGTTTACTGCGTTTGAGAACGGCTTGGCGGTGAAGTGTCCCAAGTGCAAGCATGAGACGGCGGACCCGGACGATGCATTTATGGATGCCGCGGAGCAGTGGCACCTTGGTGATGATGATGCCCAGTACGCCTGCCCCAAGTGCGGAAAGTCGCAGAAGCTGGTGTTGTGGGATGGCCCATTTCCCTGGGGGTTTGGCAATGTTGGGTTCACGTTCTGGAACTGGCCGGATCTGAAGCCGGCGTTTGTCAGGGAAGTTGCGAAAGTGCTGGGGCACGACGTGCGAGTGGTGCGGGCCCATCTTTGATGTGTCACAGGTACGTAACGGGCACAAGCTGACCACATCAGCATCCGGCTAGTGCCGATATAGTTCCACGATGAGGTACGGTCTGGCCAGTCTGGTGCTTGGGGCCGCGGCGGTCGTATCCTCACCCGCACTCGGTCAAGGACCCCGCGCCGCGTTCCAGAGCCGTCTCCTGGCGGAGCAGCGCGCGGCCCAGGTTGTGTTTTCAGAGATGATCGAAGAACGATTGCCCGTGGTGGACTGCGGAAACGCGGCAATGCAACTCGCCGCGGAGCGTGCGCCCGCCCACGCGAGGCAGGCGGAGGTCATTCGGTCGCACCCGCAAGGGTTCCTCCCTTTGGTGGCCGCGGCACTGTTTGTACCCTCGCTCAACGAACTCGTGGTTCACGCGGAGCCGTACGAGCAAGGCCCCCAGGGGTACTTGCAGCATCACCAGTTCGATGTGGCATGGGGCGTGGCGGTTGACATATTGCGCCAACTGCCGGCGGAGCTGACCGGGTCCATCCTGCAGGACACATTCAAGCGGATACTCCGGGAGGGTCGCGCGGCGGTCGAACCGCTCCAAGACGCCTCGGATGCATTGGTGAAAGCCGGGAGCCCTGCTGAGGGTCGCGCCGCGATGGATATGGCCAATCGCAGGTTCAGTTGGTACCGCTGGCAATGCGAGGTACTGATTGATGCCGCCGTTGCCGCGGGGTCGAACGTGCTCGCCGAAGAGGTCTTGACCGGGATTGCTCTCGGAGATCGGACTGTTTGGCTCAATAGCAAGGGAATCGAGTATCTTGAGTGCTTCCCGGGTCAGAAGGCGGAGTTTGTGCAACGCCTCGAGGAACTGAAGGCGGCGAGTACGGACAAGATCCGAATCCCCGAGCTGGATGAGGCGATCGCTCGTCTTGATGGCTCGAACGGCGCACGCCCCTGAGTTATCGCTGGGCGATGGCGATGATGATGCCCACCACCATCAGCCCCGCCAGAACCGCCAGCGCGATCTTCAGCGCCGAATAAGGGCGCTGCCCCTGGACCTCACCTGTTCGTGCGTTGATCAGAAACTGAAAGACCTTCCCGCCGAAGCGATACGCCGAGACCCACACGGGAAGCAGGATGTGCTTGAAGGTGATTCGCGAGTAGCGGGATGAGCGAGAGGAGATCCGCTGCTCATCGCCGCCGATGTCCGAGCGGATGGCCGCATCAATCTCGGGGGCCATCTTGTCCTTGGCGACGCCGAACCCCTGTTCGAGGTCGGTCTGGTAGCACTCCGCGGTGAAGCCGGCGAGGAAGTCGTCTCGATAGGGCAGGCACGTTTTGAGGTCCCAGGGTTCGAGCTTCTCAGTGAGTTTGGGAGGAAGAGTGGGGGAAGCGAGGACCAGGACATCATCGAAACGAACGAAGACGCTGCCGCGAACGGGGGTCCACCGGATGCGGCGTTCCTGGCGGATCTGCGGCTTGCCGTTGACCATCACCGTGACGCTGACGTAATACGCATCGCCGCGCTCACCTGTGTAGGTAGTGTTGGAGTCGCAGTCGTAGGTCCACGCAGGCAGATACAGCCCCTGCAGCGTCGCATCCAGCAAGGCCTGGCTCTTGAGCTTGCTGGGGGCAAACCAGCGGCTCTTGATCCACTTGCGATACGACTCGACCGCGGCCTCGCGCTTGATCGCAAACGGCAGCACCGCATTGGGCTTGATCAGGCTTGCGGTCCGGCCCTGGTTGACGATGTTGGTCCCGCAGAACGGGCAGGCAAGGCTCGTGATGTTGGGTGCCAGCGTCAGCACTGCGCGGCAGCCATCGCACTGGACCGTGTCGGTTTTCTCGGTCGGTGTGGAACTGTCAAGCCGGGTCAGGGCCACGTCGAAGTCGAGTTCGGCCGCGGGCTCATCGGCCACAGCGATCTCGTTCTCCGCCGAGCAATACGGGCACTTGAGGTGCTTGGTGCCGGGTTCGTATTGCAACTTCGCCCCGCACTGCTTGCAAGGAAAGAATCGCGCGGAGGGCGATGAAGGAGTGGTGGGGGGAGGTTCGATGGACATGCCTTACGAGCCCGAATCGCAAGCGAAGGTCTACTCGATCACCGGCAAACTCAAGTTACCGCGGCGGCAACGGCGGCGGTGCACTCCCAAAAACCGACGCCAACTCCGGCACATCCTTGGCCGCGGCCCATGTGGCCATGCCCTGTTTCCACACTAACGTTTCCTTGGTCAACTCGCCGCTGGCGACCTTGGCCCGCAATCCACCCGCATCAAACGGCCCCGCTTGGGCGTTGTTGATCGCGACGTAGAACGCCAAGGTCGGCATCGGAGGCGGCGAAGCCATGCCCCCCGCGGCCGCGCCGGCGACCTGGCCACCCAGCATCGAACCAACCCCCATCCCCATCACCATTCCCGCGCCCCCAGGGTTCTTGGCCGCATCCCGCATCGCTTCCGCGGCCTGAAACTTCGTGTACTGATCAAGATTCCCCAGCACACCCATGCTGGACCGTTTGTCCATCGCCTGCTCGACCTCGGGCGGCAGGGAGATGTTCTCGACGAGCATCATGGTCAGCTCAATACCGAGCTTCTCAAAGCCCTCCTTCATCTGGTCGCGAAGGAAGTCCCCCATTTCTTTGTATCGCGCCGACATGTCCATGATGGACAGCTTGGACTCACCCAAGGCATCGCCGAGATTCGAGACGATCACGTTCCGAAGTTGGTTGGAAACCTCATCCACCGTGAACCGGCCATCCGTCCCCACGATCTCGCGGATGAACGCCGCCGGGTCCTTCACCCGCATCGCGTACGTCCCGAAGGCCCGCAGCCGCACCGGCCCGAACTCCGGGTCGCGGACGATGACCGGGTTCATCGTTCCCCACTTCATGTCCGTGAACTGCCGGGTCGAGATGAAGTAAACCTCAGCTTTGAATGGCGACTCAAAGCCGTACTTCCAGCCCTTGAGGGTGGCCAGGATCGGCAGGTTCTGCGTGGTCAGCGTGTACGTCCCCGGCCCGTACACATCCGCCAGCTTGCCCTCGTTGATGAACACCGCCGACTGGCCCTCGCGGACCACCAGCTTGGCTCCGTACTTGATCTCGTTGTTGAACCGCTCAAAGCGGTAGACCAGGGTGTTGTTGGTGTCATCCAGGAACTGGATGATGTCTACGAGCTCTTGTTTCAGACGATCGAAAATGCCCATGAAGGCTCCCTTCGGAGGAATGCTTCGGCGGGGGGCCGCCGCGGTTTCAGGATAACTCTATGTGAAACCCGGCGTAGCTTTCCCGGTATTCTCTGTTTGTGCCTGTCGCCCACGCCTGCCCTTGCTGCGGTAACGAGTTGACCCGGACCCGGGCCGCGCTGGATGCCGTCTACAAACTGCCCATTGTCCGGTGTGACTGCGGGCACGTGGCGGTCCGGCGGCGGCATCCGCTGACCGTCCGGTGGCGGCGGGCGATGCTCATTGCCGCGGCTGTTGCGCGATTGGTGCTCCAACTTATCCTGGTCGCCCTGCTTTCCATCTTCACCGCCTCCTGCGTCCGCGGCCTGGAACACGATCTTCGCAACCTCAAGTACACGCCCATCTCGTTTCTCAAGGCCCTGTTCAATGCCAAGGACCACGAGCGGCTTTGGCGGGCCTGGGGAGTCGAAAGCAACGGGTTCTTGTTCCTTATGGCGTTCGTGTCTGTTGCCCTGGCCTCGGGTGTCTGGCTCCGCACCGGATTGGCCCATTGGCGTTGGCCGCGCCAGTTCCTGGCATGGATCTTGTTTGTCATCATCATCACCTGGATTGACGTGATCTTTTGGCCGCTGTCCTGGAGTCTGGGCAAAATCAGCGGTGAAGCCAGTCGATACGACGGCCCGACCCTTCCCCAGTCCGTCAATATCGCGACGGTACTCGGCATGAATCTGATCGTCACCCTCCTGGGCACACCGATGGGATACGGCTTGGCCCGGCTTGGGCCCCGAATCCACGGCTACTTCTTCACACGCCGCCTCGCCAAGTACCGCAAACGGAGACGCGCCTCATGACCACCGATGGTCCCACCCTGACCGAAGTGCGCCTAACCACGCTCCGCGGCGACCGGCTCTGCATCAACTGCGGATTCAACCTCCAAGGCCAGGTGGTGGTCCGCGAGCCGGTGTACGGCATGGTCATGGTCCGCTGTCCCGAGTGCTCCACGCCGGCATCGCTCCAGGAATATCCGCTCTTGGGCAAGTGGCCGGGACGAATCGCGGCTCTTCTTGCGGCCGCCTGGCTCCTGATGCTCATCGGCGGGCTGCTCGCTTCCGCGGGCATCTCGTTTGGCATGACGGAGGGCGTCGTTCAGACCGGCTCACAGAAACTCGCCACTTCCATCTCGCAGAAGTTCGCCGATTGGTACGCAACCGCGGACGAAAAAGCCAAGGTGGGCTTCAAGTCTCAATGGGGAGGTGGCGCCGGCCCAATCCCCGTTGGGGCCTACACCTACATCGACAACGCCTGGTGGGACGGTCTGGATAAACGCACTCTCATCACTTCAGTGGGTGGCGTGACCAAGGCGATAGACCCGCACGCGTCGGAGCCCTTGATCGGAGCCTTTGTCGCTGGCCTATCCATGGGCTTTGTGTGGTCCGTTCTCTTGCTGGGGTTGAGGCGCTCGCGACTCCTGGGCTTGGGGTTGCTTGTGGTCGCGATCGCGTTCGGCTTTGAGTTGATCTGGGGATCCCTCTTTCAGGATCGCATGGGCAGCCGGTGGAGCAGTGGGATCTTGTGGGCCAACGATGCCGCGGGCCGCCTCCTTTCGCCGTACCTGGTGGCCGCCGGCCTGTCCACGGTCCTGGCCGGCATGTTCGTCGGGTTGTGGACCGGCCGCCCGCTGGTTCGCTGGTTGGCTCGACTGCTCCTGCCTCCGCGGCTGGTCAGCGCCCTCTCCATCCTCTGGATCGCCGAGGGAAAGCCCCTTCCCAAGCCCCGGCCGCGGTCCCAAATGAAGACCGTCTCCAAGCCGAACTGAGACCGTCCCCACACTCCGCCGCGCCATCTTCGATCTCCCCGCGACGAATTCGCCGATTTCTGCTACCTTAACAATCGCCCCGATCGCGGCGAACAGCGTCACGCCGCCCGAAGGCCTCAGGAGTCCGGCATGTCAGGTCCCGCTTCCGAAGAGTCGGCTATCCACTCCAACCCCGCGACTCCCGGCATCCCGCCCTTGCCCGACAACGCGACTAGCGACCAAAAGGATGCGCACTGGTTCAAGTACGTCTACCAGGGCGACAAGATGCCGCAGCTCACGTGGCGAGCGGTGATCATGGGCGGTCTCCTAGGCATGCTCATGTCGGCGGCGAACCTGTACACCACTCTGCAGATCGGCTGGGCCTTCGGCATCGCCATTACCGCGTGCGTGCTCTCGTTCCTGATCTGGAACTTCGTGGTTTTGACGTCCGGAAAGCGCGTGAGCCAGATGTCGGTGCTCGAGAACGCCTGCATGGCGTCCACCGCTTCTGCCGCCGGATATTCGACGGGGTCCACCATCGCGACCATGTTCGGTGCGATGATCCTCCTGACTGACCCGAAACCCGGGCAGACATCGTTTGATATCAAAACGGTCGATGTGTGCAAACCTTGGGTTGTCGTCGTGTTCACGCTGTGCACAGGCCTTATGGGAGTGTTCCTCGCGATCCCCATGAAGCGGCAGATGATCAACCACGAGCAGCTTCCGTTCCCATCCGGCATCGCGGCCGCGGAAACCCTCCGCAGTCTGTACAGCGCCAGCAAGGCCGCCCTGCGGAAGGCCTACGTCCTGGTCGCAGGTCTGTTTGCCGGTCTGGTCATCGGGTTCCTGAGGGCCGATGACGATGTTCTGAAAAACGTCGGCTTTCTGAACCGCTTCTTCGAGTTCTTTAAGACCAAGCTGTTCCCGATCCGGATTCCGACCGAGTTCGAGATGACGGGCATTTCGAGGTACTTTTATCCCGCCGGTCTGAAGCCCAACGGATTCGCAACTGAGCCTTCGGCGCTCCTTATCGCCGCGGGCATGATCGTCGGCCTGCGTATTAGCCTGTCTATGCTCGCGAGCTCCTTAATCCTCTACCTGGTCATCGGTCCCTGGTTGTCAGGGATTGATGCGGCTAATGCCGGCGTTGCCGGATATCACGCCAACTTCGGCGTCGGAAATGGTGTCATCGCCCTTCAGCGATGGGCCCTCTGGGGCGGCACTGCGATCATGGTGTTCTCCAGCCTTACAAGCGTTGCCTTGCAGTGGAAAACACTGGCTCGGGCGTTCCGTGGCGTCGGTGGTGAGAAGTCCGATCACGATACAGCCATGGCCGAAATCGAGGTGCCCGGCAAGTGGATGATCATGGGAATGCTCCCGATTACGATCGCGATGATCTGGCTTCTCATCACCGCGTTCAGCGTGTCGTGGTGGGCAGGGCTCATCGCGGTCGCTATGTCGTTCGTGCTCTCACTGGTTGGCAGCCGCGCGACTGGCGAAACCGATACCACGCCCATCGGTGCTATGGGCAAAGTCATGCAGCTTATGTTCGCCGTTCTACCCGGCACCAGGGGCCAAATGCTGCCCAACCTGGCCGCGGCCGGAATCGCAGCCAACAGCGCCAGCTCAAGCTCCGACCTCTTGACCGATCTCAAGACTGGATACCTGCTGGGCGCCAATCCCCGCAAGCAGTTCCTCGCGCAGTTCGTTGGTGTCTTCTTCGGTACGGTCGCGATCGTCCCGATTTTCTACCTCATGGTGCCCACCCGCGCGAAGCTGGAAACGTTCCAACTCCCGTCGACCAAGATCTGGGAAGCCGTCGCCCGCGCACTCACGCAGGGGATCAGCTATCTGCCTGTTTCGGCGCGGTGGGCGATTCTTGTTGGCGCATGCCTGGGCATCGCTCTCCCCCTCATCGAACGAGCGCTCCCACCCAAAGCCCGCAAGTTCATGCCTTCCGCGACCGGCATTGGCCTCGCGTGGGTCATGACCTTCGCCAACGCGTTCTCGTTCGCCATCGGATCAGTGATCGTCGCCATCTGGAGCCGCATCCACAAGAAGTCGGTGGACGACTACAACGTGCCCGTTGCGTCTGGTCTCATCGCAGGAGAGTCATTGATTCAGGCGGGCCTGGCCATCGCCGCCACGATCTGCGGTCTCCTTGCCGCCAAGGCCGCGACACCATAGCGCTCACTTTTTCCTCTTCTTGAACTTGTCCTTCACGCTCACCGTGCGCGTCGAGCCCTTTCCGCTGAACCCACCCATGCCCCCCGCCGCCCCCTGATTCCCCATCTCCTTCATCGCCCTCACCTTTGACGCAGCGCTCATCCCCGCCATCTGCTTGGTGATCTTGGACAGCGTCGTGAACTGCTTGACCAGCAGCCCCACATCATCCTGTTTGGTCCCCGACCCCGTCGCGATCCGCCGCCGCCGCGAGTTATCGATCATCTCCGGCTTCTGCCGTTCCTTCTTGGTCATCGAGTTGATCATCGCCTCGACGCGGTCCATCTGTTTGTCGTCGATCTGGGCATCCTTCAAGGCAGCGCCGACGCCGGGGATCAGCCCCAGCAGGTGCTTCAGCGGTCCCATCCGCCGCAGGGCCTTGAGCTGCCCCAGAAAGTCCTCCATCGTCATCTCGCCCTTGGCGAGCTTCTCTTCCAGCCGCTTGGCCTCTTCCTCGCTGACCTGCTCCTGAGCTTTTTCGACCAGCGACACGACGTCGCCCATGCCCAGGATGCGTCCGGCCATGCGCTCGGCGTGGAACTCTTCAATCGCGTCGAGCTTTTCACCCACACCCACGAACTTGATCGGAGCGCCCGTGACGTGCTTAACGGACAACGCCGCGCCGCCGCGGGTATCCGAGTCGAACTTGGTCAGGATGATCCCGTCCACTTCAAGCCGCTCGTGGAACGCCTTGGCGGAGTTGATCGCATCCTGACCCGTCATCGCATCCACAACCAGGAAGATCTGGTGCGGGTGAACGGTCCTGTTCACACCCTGCAACTCGCCCATCAGGTCATCGTTGATGTGCAGCCGGCCCGCGGTGTCGAGGATCACCGTGTCAATGCCTTGCTTCCTCGCGGCCTCAACCGCCCGCTGGCACACACCCACCGCGACACCCATCGCCTTGCCATACGCGGCGACCTTGTCAGGCTCGGAGTAGAAGCTCACCTTCGCCCCGCCCGGCAGGTCGGCCTCAACCTGCGCCGCCACGGTCTGGAGCTGTTCCACTGCCGCGGGACGCTGCAAGTCCGCCGCGGCCAGCATCACCGACCGTCCACGCTTCTTCAGATACCCCGCCAGCTTGCCGCAGGTCGTCGTCTTACCCGAGCCCTGCAACCCGCACATCATCACCACCGTCGGCCCCGGTGAAACGTGCATGATCCCCGGCTCAGCCACGATCGGACCGGCCATCGCCCCCGGCACACCCATCGCAGCCAGCTCGCCCGATTCCTTCGCCAGCTTCTGCTCACCACCCAGCAGCTCGATCAGCCGCCGGTACACGATGCCGATCATCTCCTGGCCCGGCTCCAGGCTCTTGGTGACGTGCCGGCCGATGGAGTCCTGCTTGACCTGATCTACGAACTTGTCCACCACATCGTGATGAACGTCGGCCTCCAGCAGCGCCGTCCGAACGTCGCTCAGAGCCTCCTCCACGTTGGACTCAGAGATCGTGCCCTTGCCCGAGAGCTTCTTATACACACCGGCAAACGATTCAGACAGACGCTCGAACATGCCAACTCCTGCTCTTGGGTAGCCCGACGCTCCGCGGCGGGTCTTTGCTTCGTTTCGACCGCATTACCGGTCCTAGCCGCGAAAGTGTAGCGATCGCAACAGTCAGGAAAGACGCCGGTGTCGCCAACAAAGCCCGCGGCCCCACCCAATGGCCGATAGAACCGCGGGGGCCCCGGGAAACCCGCCCCCAACGGGAGTCCCATGGACACGCTGCTCACATCCCTCGGCCTTTTGCTCATCGCGACGACGCTGACCCTTATGGTGTTTTCGCCGCGGACGTGGGTGGTCGCCTTCGCCCATGGCTTTGGGATTCAGGGCATCATCGGGGGACTGACCTCAGCCATCCAAGTCGGTTTCGTCGTTGAAAACAGCGGCACCATGCCTATCTGGCAGCGCATCCAGTTCGCCGTCCAGGGCATGCCTTTCCACGCCGCGGGATGGACCGCCCGCACGGCCTACGACGCCTCAACCGTCGGCACCAGCGGCTCGCCCCAATCTCATCTTGATCAGTACCTCCCCATCGCGGCCATCCAGATGACCGCGATCTCCCTGATCGTTGCCTGGCGCAAGATGCGAGACAGCGACAACACCGACTCGGTGTTGATCCTGCTCATCCTGCTGCTGCTGGCGAACTCGGGGGCGAACATCATGCTGGCGTGGTGGAACTGAGATCAGCCGCGGATGAACGCGGATTGACACGGACAGGAACAGAAGAAGCTAGATCGCCATGCGCGCCGATGGCGGTCTTTCGTTCGTTGTCAAAGACCATCCTCTTGAACTCGGGTTTGGCACCGAAGTTGAGAATCATCCCGACCTCGATCCTGGTCGCCTTTAAGTAGTTCAAAAGCTGCGAGTGGTGTGCAGGATCGATAGCCTTCGCGGCCTTTAGCTCCGCGATCACGCATTCTTCAATGAACATGTCTGCGCAAAACTCCCCGATCAACTGACCTCGAAAGTACACCGGCACCGGAACCTGGCGCCGCAGCCGTAGCCCCTTCTCCTGCAACACAATTTCAAGGGCTCTCTCATAAACGGACTCCAGAAAGCCATGCCCAAGTTCCCGGTACACCTCGTAGAACGCCGCGAGAATGCGATCGGTAACCTCTTCATGCTTCAAACCCTTTGAAGTCGTTGGCATACTAGAGTCCTCCTTTCCCTTCCTGTCCGTGTCCATCCGCGTTTATCCGCGGCCTATCGCTTGCTCTTCAACCACTCATGCAGCTTCTTCGCCGTCCACGTGTTTACGCACAACTCAGGCCCCAACCACCCCCGCCTCCCCGTCATCACCCCATACCGCAGATTGTCATAGTCCTCCGCCTGGTGTACATCGCAATCGATCGCGATCAGACACCCCGCGTTCACCGCCGCCCTCACATGAACATCCCGCAGATCCAGCCTCATCCAGTGGGCATTGATCTCCATCGCCGTCCGCGATTCCACGGCCGCGGCGATCAACTTGCCCATATCCGGGTCCAGCCCCGCCCGCCGATTGATGAGCCGCCCCGTCGGATGCCCCAGAATGTGCACCATCGGATGTTTGATCGCCTTGAGAAGCCGTTTGGTCGCCGACTGCGGATCCTGCGACAACGCATTGTGCGGCGACGCGACGACGACATCCAGCTGCTTGAGCAGGTCATCCTTGTAATCCAGCGTCCCGTCATTCAGAATGTCCACCTCCGACCCCGCCAGCAGCGTGATCGTTGGCTTCCCTGACTTGTCGATGAACTTCTCCTGAGCCTTTCGAATCGCCTCAATGTGCGTGAGCAACCGTTCGGGCTTGAGACCATTGGCGATCACCGAAGACTGCGAGTGATCCGTCACCGCAATCGTGTGGAAGCCGCGCTCCTTCGCCTTGGCCGCGAGTTCCTCGATCGACAGCGACCCATCTGAAGCCGTCGTGTGCGAGTGCAACTCCGCCTTAATGTCCTCCACCTCAATCAGCCGCGGCGTTTCTTTCAGTTCAAACTCGCCACGTGCCTCCCGGATCTCCGCCGGCACCCAAGTCGTCTTGAGCTTCTTGTAAATCTCCTCCTCCGTCTTGCTCGCCACCGCCTTCACCCCACGCTGATGCGGCGGTGTTGCTTCCCCATCCTCCGGAAACAACCCGTATTCATTCAGCGTCATCCCCATATCCAGAGCCTTCTGCCGCAGCTTGACGTTGTGCTCCTTGGAACCCGTGAAGTACATCAACGCCGCGCCCCAACTGTCCTCCGGCACGATCTTCAGGTCTACTTGAATCGAGGGCCCGACCTTCTCCTCATCCTGGCCTTCCTTGTTCCAACGCGCCAGATCAACCCCCGTCGCAATTCGCACCGATGACTTGGTATCTCCTCCCACCAGAATCGCCACAACACCCGGCATCGTGCGAAACGCCTCCGAACAGGCCGCGGCCTCGTTGGTCGCCACCAACACATCGATATCCCCGATGCTCTCCTTCCCGCGCCGCAGCGAACCCGCAAAGTCGATCTTCTTGATCTTCTTTCCCAGCTTGCTCTTGAGATGCTCGATCACCCGATCCGCAATCGGCATCGCCACGCCGATCCACAGCCGCTGCTGCCCCTGCTCGGCCAGTCCGATCGACTGCTTGATCTTCTCAACCGCTTTTTCGCCCATCCGCGGCACGGTCAGAATCGACCCATCATCAATCGCTTTCTTCAGCCCCGCCATATTCGTGACCTTCAGCGTCTCCCAGATCGCCTTGACCGACTTAGGCCCCAGCCCCGGAATCGTCATCATCTGAAGCAGCCCCGCCGGCACCTTCTCGCGCAGCTCCGCGTGCTCCTTCATCTTCCCCGTCGCGGCAAACTCCATGATCTTGTCTGCGATCTTGGGACCGATCCCCTCCAACTCCAGCAGCTTCTTCTTATCGCCCGCGATATCCCCGATATCAAACGCCAGCGCCTCAATATTCCGCGCGGCCCGAGCATTCGCTCCGGATCGGAACGAATCCTCCCCCAACACTTCCATCATCTTGGCGATCTCATCGAGCTTCGCCGCCAGCGCCTGATTCAACCCCATCGCTTATTCCCTTCGTGCCTACGTGCCTCAGTGCCTCCGTGCCTTCTTCACCCAACATCCCCCAGCCCAATCCACTGCCCATGCGCCTTCACCAACCGCCTCCGCACCAGCGTCTCTTCGGGCTTCGAAAGTGAAGGCGACTTGGCGATCCACTCCGCCGCATCCTTCCGAGCCATCTTCAGCAGATCCAGATCCTTTGACAGGTCCGCAACCTTGAACAAGTCCCCGCCCGCCTGCCGCGTCCCGAAAACCTCACCCGGCCCGCGAATCTCCAGGTCCTTCTCCGCCAGCGCAAAACCGTCATTGGTCCGCACCATCACTTCCAGCCGCGCCTTGGCATCATCCGTCGTCGGATCCGAAATCAAAACGCACAAGCTCTTCTTATCCCCACGCCCGACGCGCCCTCGCAACTGGTGAAGCTGAGCCAGCCCAAACCGATCCGCATGCTCCACGATCATCATCGTCGCATTGGCCACATCCACACCGACCTCGATCACCGTCGTAGCCACCAGGGCATCAATCACCCCGCCGCGGAACCGCTCCATGATCGCCTCTCGCGTCCCGCGCTTCAGCCGCCCATGCAGCGCCGCCAGCCGCTTCCCCGCCAACTCCCCGGCCTCCAAACTCTTCAAAAGGGTCCGCACATCCGCCGGCGACGCATCCCCCCCTCCCCCCTCCCCATCCGACTCCACCACCCCCGCCTCAATCGTCGGCACCACGATGTACGCCTGCTCCCCCTTATCCAGCCGCTGCCGGATGTACGCGTACACCTCCTCCCGTTTCTCGGGCCCCACCAGCCGCGTCGCGATCGGCTGCCTTCCCGGCGGCAACCCCGCGATCGTGGAAATATCCAGATCGCCAAACAACGAAATCGCAATCGTCCGCGGAATCGGCGTCGCCGTCATCACAATCACGTGCGGCGTCAAATCCCCCAATCCCGCCTTGCTTCTGAGCACCGCCCGCTGGTGAACACCAAACCGGTGCTGCTCGTCAATCACCGCCACCGCCAGCGAATCAAACTTCACCGTCTCCGTCAGCAGTGCGTGCGTCCCGATCAGAATGTCAATCTCCCCCGACTCCACATCCCGCAGAATCGCCTCCCTCTCCGCCGCCACCGTCCCGCCCGTCAACAGCTTCACCCGAACCTTCGACCCCTCCAGCATCCGCGAAATCGAAGCAAAGTGCTGCTCTGCCAGCAACTCCGTCGGCGCCATGATCGCCGCTTGCTGCTCCGACGCCACCGCCATCAGCATCGCATACAGCGCCACCACCGTCTTGCCGCTCCCCACATCCCCCTGAATCAACCGATTGGTCGGCGTCCCGCTCGAAAGATCCTTCACCAGGTCACCCACCACCACATCCTGCGCACTGGTCAACACAAACGGAAACCGTTCCCGAATCCGCCGATCAATCGCCTCATTCCACTTCAGCGCCGGAGCCTTCAGCGTCTCCCTCAAATGAGCCCGCTTGATATGCACACCCAGCTGCATCAGCAGCAACTCGTCATACGCCAGCCGCCGCCTTCCCTCCGAGGCCTCATGCTCCTCCTCCGGCGCATGCAGCATCCGATACGCCTCGCGCAACTCCGGCAACTCCCGCTTCCGCCGATACGCCGCCGTCAGGTGATCCTCAATCAGCGGCAGCGCCACCGGCAACGCCTTCACCATCACCTGCTCAATCTGGCTCGACGAAATGGCCGCGGATGCCGGATACACCGGCCGCACCCGCTCCCCGCGGCCCTCCGGCTCCTCCCCCTCCTTGATGATGTCAAACTTCGGATTCGCAACCTGCAACCCCCCGCGATGCAGCTTCGCCTTCCCGCGCACGATCAACCGCACGCCGGGATGAATCTTGTCCCGCAAGTACGTCGCGTTGAACCACACCAGGTCCAGCCGCCCCGAAGGGTCAATCAAAACCGCCTCAAACCGTGGCCGCCGTCCATGCATCACCACCCGGGTCGCCGTCACCTGCCCCCGAGCCGAAATGTTCTGATCGTGCCCAAGCTGAGAAACCTCCGCCTCCGCCTCCAACCGCTCATGCCGCATAGGCAAGTACGCGATCAGCTTCCCCAGATTCGAAACCCCCAACTCCACCAGCGCCCCCGCGCGTTTCGAGGTTACCCCCGGCACCAGATCAATCGGGGTTGCAAGCGAAATGTCCGGAGCCTCAGCCATCGGTCAATCGTAGTGAGCGAGGTGCGGGGTGGAAGCGTAAGAAGACTTACCGCAGAGTCGCAGAGGTCGCCGAGAAAACCGGAAATGCCGAAGAAAGTGCAAAACTGGGGACGGCCCATCCAACCTCACTCGCACCCCGCCCGCGCCTTTTGCCTTACTCAGTGTTCTCTGCGTCTCTGCGGTGAGTCTTCTTCATTCCGGCTTCTTGTCCCCCGGATCAATCTCCCTCAAATAAGCCCAGGAAAACAACCCCGTCGAATGCCCATCCGAAAACTCAATCCGGATCGCATAGTTCCCCACCATCTCCGCCCCCAGGGCCACCAGCGGCCCGCTCTTCCCCGCCCCCGCCGGCAACACCGTCAACGGATTCTTCTTCATCTTCTCCCGCAAGTCCTTCGCCTCCGCCGACGGCGACATCCGCCGCAAATACGCGATCGAGTAATACGAAGTCGCCCCGTCATCCCACTGGATGGTCAACCCCCGGTCCTTCTTCAAATCGATGTGTGCCGGCTGTGTCATCGCACCCCTACTCTATCTGCGGCGTGCCTTTCCTGTTTCTCCACTCACCATTGCCCATTCGCCAATCCCCATGACCCACTTCTCCGACCGCCTCCTCAACTCCATCCGCCGCGTCAACGCCCCAACCTGCATCGGCCTGGACCCCGTCCTCGAGAAACTCCCCGCCTCCGTCCGTGCCGAGCACTGGGAACCCGTCGCCGCCATCCGCGCCTTCTGCCACCAGGTCATCCAGGCCTCCGCCCCCCACGCCGCGGCCATCAAATTCCAGTCCGCCTGCTTCGAACGCTACGGCGGCCCCGGTCTCACCATCATGCGGGAGCTCATCAACGAAGCCGCCACCGCCGGCCTCACCATCCTCCTGGATGCCAAACGCGGCGACATCGGCATCTCCGCCGACCACTACGCCGCGGCCACCGTCGCCCTGGGCGCCCACGCCATCACCGCCAACGCCTACCTCGGCCCCAGCACCATCGAGCCCTACCTCAAAGCCGGCCTCGGGGTCTTTATCCTTGTTCGCACGTCAAACCCCGACAGCGACGGCATCCAATCCACCAAACTCGCCGACGGCCGCACCGTCGCCGAAATGTTCGCCGACTACACCAAGGCCCTAGGTGACAAAAACATGGGCACCATGGGCCTGAGCAACGTCGGAGCAGTAGTGGGGGCCACCAAAGCCGAGGATGCCCTCGCCCTTCGCAAACGCATGCCCCACCAACCCTTCCTCATCCCCGGCTACGGCGCCCAAGGCGGAACCGCCCAAGACATCAAAGCCATGCTCGCGGGCCACCCAATCACCAGCGGCCACATGCTCGTGACGGCAAGTCGTTCCGTTATCTACGCGTTCAAGCCTGACGACAACAGCTGGCAATCCTCGGTCGCCGCCGCGGCCCAGCAGTTCGCGGAAGAACTTCGCGCGTTGTGATCGTTGGTCGGCTGAGCGGCCAATCGCCGAGTTCCGCATTCCGGACATGTCGCATCCAAGGCCAGCCCTCGCAAGTCATACGAGCACGTCGCACAGGTCCCCTCGCGAACAACTCGCGTCCTCCACCACACCATGATCGCCAAGATGCCAGCGACAACCATGGGCCAAAAGAGATGGACCGTGACACTCCACCAAGTCGCGCTCCACGTGCCATCGATCGACGCGCTTCCGTGGTAGTCATATTCGATCGGCCCATACGTGCATCTATGCTGCGCGGTGCCGGTTCCCGGAGGGAGTGACGCCGACAACACACCCACCGACCGCTCGAGGTACAGGTGGTCAGAGCTCAGCGCTATCGCGCTGTGAGTGTGCGGCGAAGGATGGTCCAGTTCGGTGTAGGGAATCCACCGCAGCCTTGGAAAGAGCATCGGCAGCGACATGAATAGAAAGACGCCCATCGATACGCGACGCAGAATCCGCCTCGTTCGCCCCGGTGTACGCCTCATCCCCAACTTATCGGCCGAATCCGCGGCAATCTCAACGCCCACAAACGGCCGCCAATTCCGCTAGTATTTCCCCATGCTCCTCGCCCTCTTCACCAACCTCCTCCGCGGCCCCAACCTCCTCATCCTCCTCCTCATCGCGGTCATCGTCTTCATTCTCCGAGGCCGCGACACCAACAAGCCCAGGCAACAATGACGCTCGCCCTTGTCCGCAACCTCTTCCAAGGCCCAGACCTTCTCATCCTTCTGGTCGTCATCGCGATCATTCTCTACTTCCGGTACAACAAACCAACAAAGCCAAATTACAGCCATCACGCCTAAAGCGGCTCCGAATAGGCTGCGTTGCTTCTCTGCAAATTTGCTGCTCTTCCCCCCTTGACTCCAAATCACTCCCCGCTACTCTCCCCCCGACGTGCATCAAGAGTCCCGGAAAGCAAGTGCTTCCCGGGCGGCAACCGAACGGCTAAGACCCGTCGCGGTGCCGAGGCTCCCAGCGTGGGAACCGATGCGGCCAAGTCACCATCTGGTGATGCGGCAAAAAGGAAGGCGAATGTTCGCCCTCCCGCACCACACGCAGCCTGCGACTGATGCCGTGAAAGGAATTTCGCGGCATGTCGGCTTTTTCCAACGATCGTGAGCCCAACAGCTCTTTCGGCATCGACACCATCGCCCTCCACGGCTCCTCCCCCGACCCCTGGTGTCACGCGCTCGTAACCCCCCTCGTCCAATCCACCACCTACGTCCAAGACCAAGTCGGCGCAACCGGTCACGCCTACTCCCGAGTCTCCAACCCCACCGTCGATGCCCTCGAACGCGAACTCGGCGCCCTCGAAAACGCCCCGCCCGCCGTCACCTTCTCCACCGGTCTGGCCGCCGAAACCGCCCTCTTCCTGACGCTCCTCCAGCAAGGCGACCACGCCGTCGTCGGCAGCGGCATCTACGGCGGCACCGTCCGCCTCTTCCGCCAAGTCCTCTCCAAACTCGGCATCACCGCCACCTTTGTCAACACAGCCAACCTCGACGAGATTGCCGCCGCGATCACCCCGCAAACCAAGATCGTCTTCATCGAAACCCCCACCAACCCCACGCTCGAACTCGCCGACATCCCCGCCATCGCCGCGATCACAAAACGCGCTGGTGTGAAGCTCGTCGTCGACAACACCTTCCTCACGCCGGTAATCCAGCGTCCCCTCGATCTCGGCGCCGACATCTCCGTCGTCTCCACCACCAAACACATCGAAGGCCACTCAACGGCGCTGGGCGGCGCAGTCACTTCGCGCGACGAAGCCTTCCTCACCCAACTCCGCTTCTACCGCAAAGCCACCGGCGCGATCCAGACTCCCTTCAACGCCTTCCTCACCTCCCGTGGCCTCAAAACCCTCCCCCTCCGCCTCCGCCAACACTCCGAAAACGCACTCGAAGTAGCCCAATGGCTCGAAAACCACCCACGCATCACGCGCGTCAACTACCCCGGCCTCGACTCTTTCCCCCAACGCGAACTCGCCCTCCGTCAACACCGCGACACCAAAGGTCGCATCCTCCACGGCGGCGTCATCTCCTTTGAAGTCGAAGGTGGCGTAGAAGCCGGCCGCGCACTGCTGAACAACGTCAAACTTTGCACCCTCGTCGAACACGTCGGCAGTGTCGAAACGCTCCTCACGCACCCGGCCACCATGACCCACGCCGACGTGCCAAGAGAACAACGCCTCGCCGCCGGCATCACCGACGGCCTCATTCGAATCAGCGTCGGCCTCGAAGACCCCAAAGACATCCTCGCCGACCTCGAGCGAGCCATCAGCATCGCCACGCGTCCTTGCCACAAGGCCGAAAGGCCGCTCCCTCCCCCGCCGCCGGCGGGGGAGGTGGCCGAGTCTTCGAGGCCGGTGGGGGTCGAGGGCGTCCCTTCGCTGTTGATCCCGTCAAAGAAGCGTGTGGAGGTGGCGCGTGTCTAAGTCTCCCCTCATCCTCCTCAAACTCGGCGGCTCCATCCTCGCCGGCGAATCCGACCTCGCCCTCGCCACCCACGAAATCTACCGCTGGGTCCGCCAAGGCTACAAAGTCATCGCCGTCGTCTCCGCCCTCCACGGCACCACCGACCGCCTCCTCGCGCGCACCCAGCGCTACGGCGACCAACCCAACGAATCCGCCGTCGCCACACTCATCGCCACCGGCGAACTTACCTCCGCCTCCCTCCTCACCCTTCACCTCGACCGGGCCGGAATCCCAGCTCACCTCCTAGACGCCGCGGCCATCAACCTTCGCTCCACCGGCCCCCGCCTCGACAGCACCCTGTCAAACGTCGACACCAGCGCCATCACTCGCGCGCTCGACCAGAACCCCGTCCTCATCATCCCCGGCTTCATCGCCCGCAACGACCAAAACGAAACCACCCTCCTAGGCCGCGGCGGCTCCGACCTCACCGCCCTCTACCTCGCCCACAAACTGGGCGCAAGATGCCGCCTCATCAAAGATGTCCCCGGCGTCTACAACGCCGATCCCAACGAAAAAAACTCCACCGCCCAGCGCTACCAACAAATCACCTGGGAAGAGCTCATCAAAGTCGGCGGCAAAATCGTCCAACCCAAAACCGCCACCTACGCCCGCGACAACCAAGTCAAACTAGAAGTCGCCGCCCTCCTCTCCGAAGACGCCACCCAAGTCGGCACCCTCCAATCCCGCTTCTTCTCTCCCCACTCCCAACTCCCCACTCCCAACTCCCCCCTCCGCATCTCCATCCTCGGCCACGGCACCGTCGGCGGCGGCGTCGCCCGCGCCATCCGCCGCCAGCCCGAGCGCTTCGAGCTCATCTCCATCGCCGTCCGCACCCCAGAAAAACACACCACCATCCCCAAGCACTACCTCACCACCGACGCCCTCGCCGCGGCCACCGGCCCCGCCGACGTCGTCATCGAAGCCATCGGCGGCCTGGAGCCCCCGTACACGCTCATCAAGGCCGCCCTCCAAGCCGGCAAACACGTCATCACCGCCAACAAAGCCGTCGTCGCCAAGTACGGCCGCGAGCTCGAACAAATCGCCGCAATCACGGGCGCCAAGCTTTCCTACAGCGCCGCCGTTGGCGGCTCTGTCCCGGTCATCGAAACCGTCCGCAACGCCTCACCGATCTCGACCATCCGCGCCGTCGTCAACGGCACCTCCAACTTCATCCTCGACAAAACCGCCGAAGGCACCCCCTTCGCCGACGCCATCTCCGAAGCCCAACTCCGCGGCCTGGCCGAAGCCGATCCCTCCAGAGACCTTGACGGCCGCGATGCCGAAGACAAACTCCGAATCCTCGCCCGCGAAGCCTGGAACGCCGACCCCGTAAGCGTTCGGCGCATCGCTCTCACGGCCGACATCGCCGCCCTCAAGTTCAAACCGGGCACGACACTTCGCCAGGTCGCAACCCTCTTTCAAACGCCCGTGGGTGTCCAAATCACCGTCGCCCCCGAACCCGTCCCCACCACCCACACCCTCGCCCAAGCCCGCCGCGAAGGCAACGCCATCGAAATCACGCACGAGGACGGCTCACAAACACTGCTCAAGGGCAAAGGCGCCGGCCGCTGGCCCACCACCGAAGCCGTCATCGCCGACCTCATCGATCTCCATCACCTACCGCGCAAAGAAAACGCACGATCCGAAGACCATGCGTTCATAGATCAAGAGGTTGAAGCCGCCGCGTAATCAGCGACGCCGACGCACACCGACCAGACCCGCCAAGCCCAGCAGGGCCAGCGATCCCGGAGCCGGAATGTTCGTGTACGCCGAGAACGATCCTTCGGAGAACCATGTCGCGTTTGGCAGGTTGTTCGTCAGGCCCACGCCCGGGTTCTGCCCGCCGTAGGGAATGGCTCCGCTGGTATTGACCGCGGTCTTGTCGAACGCGAATCCGCCGGTCAACGCCCCCGGAGCAAGGCCGTATCCCGGAAGAGCTGCACCGCTCCACACCATGTTCACCGAAGCGCCCGCGCCGGGGTCACCCTGCAGCGCGCCCGTCGTGAACCACGACGAAACCGCCCCGCGAGCCGTGTACAGGCAGTTTGTGAAGTTGACCGTCAACAGCGTCGTTCCAGAAACCATGTCCTGGAAGCTGAACGACCCGGATGCCAGGTAGTTGTGCGAGAACGCACCGTTCCCCAAGGGCACCGAAGCCACGTACGAAAGCGTGTATTGAGCGTTAAACTGGGTCGACACGCTCAACGTCGGCAGAACCCCGTTGTTGTCGTCGATGTCCAGAATAATCGGCGCGTTCGGACCAGTGGCGTCCGTGACGTTCGAGCCCGAGCCCGTCCACGTCCACGATCCGCCGGCCGAACCGGACGAAAAGCTCAAAAGAGCGGCATCCGCCGTACCAGCCGCCGCGGCCAGCGCCACCAACGCGAGATATCGAATCTTCATCGAACCCTCCGTCCGTCCAAAAAGGGCATAACGGCGGCGCTCTCCCTAAGCGCGAACCCATCGGGTCCAGTCGAACCCGACTTCTCACGTGCAAACATGCCTCAGAAATGGACAGACGCCAGAAACCCCGCAACAAAGATATTTTGCTACAGGAGGTCAACCCTCGTTAGGATTTTGAACGGATCGCCCAATCCTCGCGGAAAAGACCGCGTTACATGGGCTTCTTGTTGATCGTCACGTCGTAGACGCTCAGCAGCTTCTCTTTGTCAAAAATCATCTCGCGCCGCGTAGCCCCAACCACGTCGTACTCGGTGGTCAGCTCAATCGCGTCGACAGGACAAGCCTCTTCACACATGCCACAGAAAATGCAGCGCAGCTCGTCAATTTCGAACTTTTTGGGGTACTTCTCTCGATCATCCCAGGGAGACTCGGCCGCCTCGATGTGGATGCACTTGGCGGGGCAGATCGTCGGGCACATCATGCAGGCGACGCACTTGGGGCGGCCCTCTTCATCGCGATTGAGGCGATGGACGCCCCGGAAGTTGCTGGGCTCCAGGCCGCCATCCTCGGGCTTGAAGTGCTCGCGGCGTTGTTCGGGGTACTGGAGGGTTCGGCTGGTGCGGCCCTGGCCAAATGACGTGAAAAAGTGCCGCATTGTTGTCCCAAAGCCCTTGATGATCTCGGGGAGATAGATGCCCTCTGAGCGGGTCATTTCGGCGGGCTTGATGGTCAGGATGTCTTCTTCGCGGATGGCCATGGGGGCGAGTATAAGCCTTTACGGGCGGGTGGGGGCTTGGGTCGATACACTTCCCATATGGCAGGCAGGCATGGACCGGCACTGTTTGAACTGATCCGAGGGAGCGGGTCGAGCCCCGCGCCCGCGGCGGCGCCCCCTCGGCCTGCGCTCACGCCTGAAGTTCGCGCGCCGCAGCCGAAGCCCGAACCGGTTCAGGAAGCGGCACAGGAAGCCGCGCCCCAGCCGAAGCGGGGTCCCCTTTTTGATTCGAGCAAAGCGATCACGATCCGAATGAGCACGGTGCTCTATGGGGTTGCGGGCCTGGTGGTACTGCTGATTGTTACCTGGGCCGTTGCGTACAAGGTGGCCCACGGCAGGGGCGAAGATCAAGCGGTGAAGGACCTAGGCCTGGGCGGAACCATCAAGGAACCAGGGCGGGAGTCGATTCCGGTCAATCCAAACCTGGTCAATAACGAGTTGAAGGCACCAGAGCCTAAGGCCCCTCAACCCGAACGAAAGCCCAAGGTTGATCCGCCACCGCCCGCTCCGGCCGTCGGGACGGAGCCTCGGGTGGTCGGGTTGAACTACTACCTGCTCGCAAGCGGGCTGGACAAAGATGGCGCCCAGAAAATTGCTGATTTCTTGACTGAGAATGGGCTCCAATCGGCCGCGGCGGTTGATCGAAAGCCCACGGGGTCCAACAATCCCGGCTCGTATGTGGTGTTCGTGACCCGAGGAATCAAGCCCGAAGAATACAAAACGCGGGCCGCGGCCAGAACCGAAGTGGAAACCCAGGTGTCGCGCTTGGGGAAGGTCTGGCAGAAGGAACGCAAGGGCAAGACGGATTTTTCGCAGGCCTATTGGCAGCGATATTCCAACTGACCCCGATGGAAGGATGAGTCAATGAGTCTGGATCGCTCTCTCAGGACCGGTGGTGGATTGTCTTCGAAGCGCAGCGTGATGACCCGCGGAGAGCGGATCGCCAAGCTGACCGAAGACAAGAAGTTTGACCCCAAGAAGAGCAAGCCGCTGGGCCTGCCCAAGACCTTGCAGCCCAAGACCTAAGACCGGCTCATCGCCGGGACCTTTCAGTTGTCGGCTGGCGGTAGACTCTTACCGATGGCCGCGGGCGAAACACAGCAGCGCGTTGGCAGCGAATCGCTCACCCATTCCCGGGCGTTTCGCGAGGCGATGATGCGCAGCGAGGTGCGCCGTGCCTATGGAATGCTGGTGGTGATCGCGCTGGTGGCGGTGCTCATCATTCCCAACGGAACCACCCGTGCGTTGAGCGGCCGACTGGTATTGGGCGGGTTAATCGGCATCGGGATCCTTGGTGGAATTCAGTTTGGGCTGCTGTGGGTCGCTCGCCGGGCGCTGCGGCGAGACCGGCTGATTCCAACGTGGTTCATCGTGGCGACCGTGGTTGCCGAATCGCTCATCCCGACGGGGATGATGCTCTCTCAAATTCTCGGGAAGCTGCTTCCGCCGTATACATCGCTTGTGACGCCGCCCTTGCTCTCGGCGGGGCTGGTGATCAGCCTCTCAACGCTCCGGCTGCGACCGTGGCTGTGCATTGTTTCGAGCAGTGTGGCCGCGGCGGGATACTTCGGGCTGCTGATGTACGTCACGTACGGCCTAGGCTTGCGAGAGCCGACGACGGGCCTGCCCCGGGCGGCCTACATCAACGATGCGATGTTGATATTGATCAGCGGGTTCGCGGCGGCGTGGGTGGCAAGAGAGGTCAGGGGGTACGTAGAGGCGGCTCTCTCTGAGGCGGAAACTCGTTCGCGGATCGAGCAGGACCTGGAGGTGGCGCGGTCGATTCAGCAGGCGCTCTTGCCGCGGATAGCGCCGGAGATTGAAGGGTTCGAGATCGCCGGCTGGAACAGGCCGGCGGACCAGACCGGTGGGGACTACTACGACTGGCAGAAGATGCCCGACGGGAACTGGATCGTGACGCTGGCGGATGTGAGCGGGCACGGGATCGGGCCGGCGATGGTGACCGCGGCGTGCAGGGCATACGTGCGGGCGAGCAGCGCGCATCTCCGCGACCTGGGCCCGCTGACATCCCGGGTGAACGGGCTCTTGGCAGAGGACCTTCCGTCGGGTCGGTTTGTGACGATGGCCAGCGTGGTGATCAGCCCGAAGCGAGATTCGGTGTCGCTCCTGTCGGCGGGGCACGGGCCGATCGTGATGTACGCGGGTGGGTCTGGTGAACTGCGGGACATCATGGCCAGCGACATGCCGCTGGCGGTTCTTGCGGACGGCGAGTTTGGCCCGGCGCTGACGGTGGACATGAAGCCAGGAGATGTGCTGGCACTGGCGACGGACGGATTTGTGGAGTGGGCGCGGCACGACAACGGGAAACGGGAACAGTTCGGGACCGAGCGGCTTCGGCAGTCGCTTCGGAAGAACGCGCACCTGCCCGCGACGGCCATTATCGACGCGATCACGGCGGAGGTGGAAGCGTTTGCCGGTGGGGAACGCCAGCAGGATGACCTGACGATGGTGGTGATCCGGCGGGTCGGCTGAACTAAAGTCGTGGCTATGAACCTTGATCGATTGCTCAGTGCACGTTCGGCGGCGGTGCAGGAATCCGTCATCCGGAAGGTCTTCGAAGAGGCCCGGGATGTGGTGGACCCGATTAACCTGACGCTCGGGCAGCCGGACTTTCCCGTGCCGGATGTTGTGAAACGGGCGGCGATCAAGGCGATCCAGGAGAACCAGAACGGGTACTCGTCGAACCGCGGGATTGACCCGCTACTGAAGAAGCTCGCGGCGAAGCTGAAGGCGGATATTGGTTGGGATGTTTCAGCGACCGCGAAGTGCGGGCCGGGGCAGAGCGGCTTGATGGTGACGGGTGGAACCTCGGGTGGGCTGATCTTGGCAGCGCTGGCGCTGCTGGATGCAGGCGATGAGATCATCATCCCGGACCCATACTTCGTGCTGTATCCGCGCCTGGGGGAGTTGTGCGGGGCCCGGGCCGTCACGTGCGATACGTATCCGGACTTTCGGATGACAGCGGCGCGGGTGGAGAAGTTGATTACGCCCAAGACCAAGGCCTTGGTGCTGAACAGCCCGAGCAACCCGTGCGGGGTGGTGTCGACGGAGAAAGAATGCGCGGAGTTGCTGGAGTTGTGCAAGCGCAAAGGTGTGCTGCTCATCAGCGATGAGATCTATGACGAGTTCACGTATTCGGAGGCGAGGATGAGCAAGAGCGCGGATGGCCGCGCGAAGGTATGCCCCAGCCCCTGCCGGTTGCCGGGAGCCCAAGAGAACACGCTGCTGATCCGGGGCTTTGGAAAAACGTACGGCTTCACAGGCTGGCGAATGGGCTACGCATCCGGACCGCCGGCGTTGATCGACACGATGATCAAGCTTCAGCAGCACATCTACATCTGTGCGCCGACACCGCTGCAGGCGGGGGCGGTGGAGGCGCTGGACCTGGATATGTCGGCGCAGATTCTGAAGTATCAGAAGCGACGGGACATGGTGGTGGAGCGGTTGAGCCGCGTGACAGAAGTGCCGCATCCGGGCGGAGCTTTCTACGCATTCGCGAAGGTGCCGGAACGGATGGGGATGACGGCGTCAGAGTTCAAGGATGCGGCGAAGGCTCGGAAAGTCCTGATTGTTCCCGGTCGGGCGTTCAGCTCGCGGGATACGCACTTTCGGTTGAGTTATGCGGTGGAGGAAGGGGTTTTAGAGAGGGGAGTGGGGGAGTTGGTGGGGTTGATGGGGGGGTGAGGGGGGATCGAAGAAAGAGCTTGGGTGGTACTGGCCCACCGAGGGCATTGGTGGCACCCAAGTATTCTCGGTGTGGGCTTGTCACTCTTGCCCCTTCCCGGAGCGGTCAGTGCCGCATTCGGGGCACGTCGATGCGAGAGCCAGACCTTTGAGGTCGTATCCGCACGCAATGCAGCGACCGGCCCGGTAGCGGAATTGCGTTTGAACAGCTCGGAACGAGTACAACGGGATGATCCAGACGGCGCTCCAAAACGCCACGCACACCAGAAAGCCCCTGCGGTGCTCTGGCCCTCAGGGCATGGGCTCCCACACCGTCGCCGGAACTTCCTTACCGATCTCTTCTTCGAGAAGGTCCAGGATGAACTGCTCTTCGGAAACGCCCTCATCCCGGGCCGCGCGGCGCAGATCTCGGTCGTAAAGCTCGATGGCGAAGGGCTCATCGTACTTCCAGTAGTCATCCTCCTTGATGAAGCGGAAGCGCATGCCGGAGCGTTCACCGTCGGAGACCAACTCCGCGGTCGCTTCGGTGGCGGTCTTGTTGAACCGGAAACCAGTGAGGGTGCTTTGGACTTGCCCGCCGTCGGGCGAGACGTACCAGCCGCGGCCGGTGGCGAAGCGGGTGTATTCCATGCCATTCAGGCCGGCGAGCTCAGCGCGGGTGGCCCGGAGCCTCATCCGGAGGACTTCGGTTCGGTCGGTGGGCGGGAGCGCCCGCACCTGCTCCGGTGTGCCATCGAGGGCGATCTTGATCAAGGATTCGTAGCGGGGGAAGGACGCTTTGGTGAACACCGTGAGCACGCCGGTGCCATCCTTGTTGTTGTTGCATTGGTCGAGCTGGTCATAGATAGCAGAAATCTCTTCCTTGTCGGCGGCGCGAGCGTCGCAACCGGCAAGGGACAGCAGCACCGTCAGCACAGCCGCGAGCAGTGGGCGGATGAACATGACATAGATTATAACAAACCTTGGGACTGCAGTCCCTGGGTTCTGGGCAGGCCTGATGCCTCACTTCGCGACGTTCTGCTCCACCCATGCCGCAAAGGCCTTGGCAAACTTCGCCAGCAGCCCCTTCGTAGTGTCGTTGGTCAGGTTGCCCGCGGCGTCAAACAATGTCGAGGCGTTGCCGATGTATGCCTCCGGCTGAGGCATGGCGGGAACGTTCAGGAAGACCAGAGATTGGCGGAGATGGTGGTTGGCGCCAAACCCAGCAATGCCGCCGACTGAGACGCTGACGATCGCGCCGGGCTTGCCGTTCCAGACGCTCTGGCCGTACGGACGGGAACCCACGTCGAGGGCGTTCTTGAGGGCCGCGGGAACGGATCGGTTGTACTCGGGTGTGAAGAACAGAAGCGCATCCGCGGCCTTGATGTGCTGGCGGATGGTGGTCCAAGCGGCGGGGGGGGCGGCTTCGAGGTCTTCGTTGAACAGGGGAAGGTCGCCGATGGGGATGAAGGTGAACTTGAGGGAGGGCGGCGCGGCCTTGATGAGTTCCTGAGCGATCTTCTTGTTGAAGGATTCTTTGCGGAGGCTGCCGACAATAACGGCGACATTGCAGGTGGTCATGGGTTTCCTTTTTGGCTTAGCGTGCGGGCAAGAGTATGGCAGGTTGGTTCACGCTGAGAGTCACTTCCTGGTTGCCGCCTTCTTACTGGCCTTGGCGGGCTTGGTTGGTTTGGATGCGCGACTGGTGGCCAGCGCCGCTTCGCAGAAAGCGATGTACTTCTTGGCGGGCACGCGCCGGATGGACTCGCCGATAACGTCCAGAGCGACATCTTCGATCTTCTTGAACCGAATGCAAGACTTGCCCATGTCGAGCTTTTTGCCGGTCTTGGCCCAGGCCTTCTTGAACCACTCGGCGTGGTCGGAATCGCCGTAGGTGCACATCAGATAGATGGACATGTGATTCTTCTGAGAAGCCAGGCCAGCGTACGGGAGCGGTTGCTTGGGATCGCAGTGGTAGCCCGGCGGGTAGACGCTGTGCGGCACGTAATAGCCGATCATGCCGTAGGACATGCCTTCCTGGTAGTCCTTGTCCAGGTTCTTGAGGATGACCTTGCGAACGGCCTCGATCGCGTCGCGGCGATCCGGAGGCAGTTCTGCGAGGTAGGCTTTGACGGTGGTGGCTTTGCTCTGCATGGGGAAAGTGTACCCGTCAAGGCCTTGAAGTGAGCCAGACGGCAAGGCCCCAAAGTCCGAACGCGAACTCGGCGGCGGCGAAGAAGTAGGTCGGCTTGGCGATGCCGGAAATGGTGAGCAGGCCAGGGATGCGCCAGAGGATGAGGCTCGCGTAGAAGAGCAGGCCGAAGAGTAACCCGGCGCGGTTAAGTTCGGGTCGGAGGGCCGAGATGAGAAAGAACATCGCAACGCCGAACTCCAGGCCCCCATAGACGGTGATGTACTCGCTCTTGCCGGAGCCGGAGCGGAACGCCAGGCCGACAACCTCCGAGGTCTTGGTGGGTGCGATAGTGCACCAGACGGCGAACAGGATGTAGAGTGCGGCGTTAACGAAGAGGTAGGTGCGAACCATGTCAAGGTGTTCGCTGGGTTGCAGCGAGCCGATTTCGGAATGTCAGAGGTTGTCGAGGAAGGCGACCATGTGGATCTCGCTGTAGGTGTGCCCGTGGGTTTCCAGCGCAGCGGGCTCAATACCCCAAATCTTGAAACCCAGACGCGGATAGAGGCGCTGGGCCGATTCGGCGCGCTCACTGACCGAGAGGGCCAGACTGGTGACGCCCGGCCAGGTGCGGGCGACCTCAATAATGCGGGTGAGGATTTCGCGGGCCAAACCCAGGCCACGCGCGCTGGGGGTGACGTAAACGCCCCAGACCAAAGCTCGATGGGAGAGCTTCTTCTTTGGATTCCGCACTAAGCCCGCGGCACCGACCAGGCGGCCGTGGGCGTCGAAAGCGCCCACGAGAGCCTGGCCCGGTTCCTTCAGGCGAGCCGCGAGTTTGATTGGATCGCAGCCGATGTCTTCTTCGGCGGTGGCCGTGAACGCCCACGGGGCATCGTCGAGCATCTCGCGTCGAAGAGCGGTGTAGGGCTCTGCATCGTCGGGTGTAAGCAGACGGATGAGCATGGGTTAAACCTGAGCGGGCTTGGCGTTCTTTCGCCTCATGATGCTCACGAATGCGACCAGGAGGCCGACCAGAACGCCAACGCCGGTCTTGACGCCGATCGCCGTCGCACGCGAGCCGCGGCCGGAAACGAACTCGTGGCCGGGGTCGATCTTGAAGCTGGCCAGAAACGGGTCGAGCTTGGCAATTTCCTTGTCAAAGTTCTCAGCAAGGGTGTAGAAGTTGAGCTGGATCGCTCCGTCGGGTGTGAGTTGCATGATGGAGACGCCGCGGAGTGAGCGACCTTCGGCATCAGATATGGTGTGGTCCAGGAAGATGCGGTTGGTGGCCCGGTCCAAGCGTGGCTTGCCAAAGTCGGCGGACTTGATGAAGTCGGCGGAGGACTTGACCGCCTCACGCCCGATCTTGTTGAAGTCGGTGGCGCCAAAGACCTTTTCGATGTCCTCGTAGGTGGCGCCTGTCAGAGGGATCTCATTGCGTTGAACCAGGATGTACGGGAAGGCGGGCCCCTCGGGGTCCACGCGGAGCCCGGCCACGAAGTGAAAGTTCTTGTTGGGTGCGCGGCGGTGGACCTCCTCATTGAGGTCCTTGATGTCCTGCTCAGATCGCATCGCCCAACCCGGCGGAATCGTCAGGCCCCAGTGAAGGGCATCATCGTGATACGGTGTCTGCGCGCCCGCCGAGCCTAAGGCGCACAAGACGATCGCGACGATCCACAGTGCCGACGTTTTCATGGAGAAAGAATACCAGACCGGGTGAGGATCGATACGGGTTACAATGGCCGCCCTTACTTTGAGGAGAACCGCATGGGACTGAACGAACGCCGCAAGATCAAGGAACTTCAGGATGTGACCTTTCCAGGACGCGTCAAGGAGATCGAAGAGATCTGCGGGAAGGCGATCCCCTACGAGGTGAACTGGGACAGCCTGGCCGATGATGCCGAGGGACTGAACTTCATCGACAACCTCTCGTGCCACCGGATGAACATGGCTCTGAGGGTGATCTGCCAGGATGACATGGGCAAGGAGGCGGTGCGGGATGGACTCAAGACCATCAAGCTCAAAAACGTCAAGGACAAGGCCTCGATGAAGATGACGTTTGAGGGCGGGGTGCTGGAAATGCACTGTGCCTACGCCCTGAGGACCGACGGCATGTTCAGCGACAACGCGATCCGCGAACTGCTGGTCAAAAAGCTGTAGCTGTCAGGGGCTTGTCAGGCGGACCAGAGTTATCGGGGACGGTGCAAACCTCGCAGTCGATTCAGCCGATACATCTTCCGGCGGCGGTGCCGCGCGGGAGATGGCATGAACGCTGATGAAGGCTTGGACACGCTGCAGTGGCTCGAGACGATGCTTCCGGTTGATCGCTGGCAGCGGATTCTCTACGTCGGCTGGCATCCGCACACGTTCGGAAAGTGGGGCGGAGATTGGTACCTGAACCACATCCGCGGGCGGACCAAGGGCATGCTCCCCAAGCACACGATCATCGAAGGCTGCGAGTCCTACGTCGCGCAGCTCCACCCGCACCCGACTCGCGCCCGGTTCAGGATTCGCGCTCTGCAGGCGGATGTGACCGAGTTCGTCAGGTCGTCTCAGGAGCGGTTCGACGTGATCATCTGGTGGCATGGGCCCGAGCACGTGGACCAGGCGGCGCTGGGCCCCACGCTCAAGGGGCTGGAGGCCATGTGCGATGGCGCGGTGGTCCTCGGCTGCCCGGATGGCGTGGATGACTACGAAGACCCCGAGAGCGGCGATAAGCACCGGTGCGTGATCACCGAGTCGGTGCTCCAGGACCTGGGGTACCACACCCGGCTGCTGGACCGCGCCTGGAAAGAACAGCAGCCGGCGATTTCGGCGGTCAGGTTGTGCGGGGAAGCCGCAAAGACCAGGGCGACCCGCCGGACCAAGGTGTCCTCGGGCGTCTGAGCCGATTCAGATTTCACAAGATTCGTTGGCAGGCACGGCACGCGCGGGCGTCTTAGCTTCCGTGGCGTTTGATTCCCCATCAAACTGAGCCCGGAGACTCCCTATGTCAGAATCCATGTCCCGTCGTCAGGTGCTCGCCTCTGTTGCTCCTGTTGTCTTGCTGGCCGGCCGATTGGCGGCCCAGCCTTCGACCGAACAAGCGGCGTCACCTAAGCCCGATGGCCCGCCCGACTTCTTCCCGTTCCAAGACCCCAAGATGGTCAAGGAAATCGTCGGGGCTTCCCACCGGGATGTCGATCGCGTGAAGGCTCTGCTGAAGGAGGCCCCCCGCCTGGCCAATGCCGTGTACGACTGGGGGTATGGTGATTGGGAAACCGCCCTGGGCGCGGCTTCGCACACAGGCCGCCGGAACATCGCTGCGGTCCTCCTCGAACACGGCGCGCGGGCCGACATCTTCGCGTTGGCGATGCTCGGCAACCTGGAGGCAGTCAAAGGCATGGTCGCGGCCCACCCGGGCATTCAAAGGGTGAAAGGCCCGCACGGGATCACGCTCTTGAAGCACGCGCTGGCGGGTGGAGACCAAAGCGCCGCGGTGGCGGGGTATCTGACGGCGCTGGGAGATGCCGACGTCGCCTATAAGGACCTCCCGCTCACCCAAGAAGAGCGGGATGCTTGCGTCGGGGAATACTCATTCGGACCGCGGAGTGATCAGCGGATTCTGATCCAGGTGAACAAAAACCAGGGACGGCTTGTGATCCAGAGGGTGAATGGCAACGCGCAGAATCTGTTTCATCAGGGCGGACAGGTGTTTCACCCGCCCGGCTCGCCGGAGACGCGGGTTGAGGTGGGGAATGGGGTGGTGAGGGTGGTGGGGTCGGGCGTGGAAGTCGTTGGACGAAAGTAGATTGAGTGTCGCAATCATCCGGCACGGAACCGCAAGGGGTATCCCTGCGGAAGTGCACTCGTCTTCAGGTCAGTTTGGTCCGATTTATCGGAGTTGGCTTAGAGGATCCCCCGGAGTGCTTCGTGTTTGGTCGCGCTTGGGTGAGTGGTTCCTGTCGTCTGCACCGGAGTGCGCGTTGGATATGAGGGACACGGTTTGGTTGCTAACCGCCGCCAAGGCGAAGTGGAAAGCCGGGGATCTCGCCGAGGCCGAGCGGATGTGCCGGGCGGTGCTCGCCAAGGACCCGACTCAGGCGCAGGCCGCGCGGCTGCTTGGTGAAGCCCTGCTGGATCGTCGCCGGAACCACGATGCGCACGAAGTAGTCTCGATCGCCGCGCGGGCGCGACCGTTGGATGGCGAACTCCGGAACCTGATGGGCCGGTGCAGTTTGGGCATCGGTCAGATTCCCGAAGCCCGCGTGATCTTCGAGTCAATCTTCCAGCGTGACCCAGCGTCCCTGCCTGCGAAAGTCGGAATGGCGCTCTGTGCCGTTGCGAGCCGTCAGGCGGCCGAAGCCGCGGCCAAGCTCCGCACTCTGCTTCCGACCAACGGGACCGATCCGTTCCTCAACGCGGCGCTGGCCCAGGCGTATTTCACCATCGGGTCCTCCGAAGAATCAATCGGCCACTATCGGGCCGCGATTCGCGTGCGACCGGCGCTGACGTGGCGGGCAGAGTTGGGGTGGGCTCTGCACATGGTCAAGCGATACGCAGAAGCTCTCCAAGAGCTAGATGCAGTGCTGGCGGCGGATCCGCGCCTTGAACTCGCCATTTCCGGCAAGGCAGAGGTGCTCATCGAGTTGCAACGCGAAGATGAGGCCCGCCTCCTGCTCGCCGCGGCCCTGAACCAGGGTGGACTGGACGACTCTTTGGTCATCACGCACGCACGCCTCGCAAAGACGCCCGAGCAACGCGCCCAAGCCCGCCGGTTTCTCGAGCGGCGGCTGACCCTCATTCAGGGTCGGTCCCAGCGCGTCGCGCTGCTCTTCTCGCTGGGAAAGCTCAAGGATGCCGACGGTGAGCACGACGCGGCGTTCGAGTGCTACCAAACCGCCAACGACTACAGCGGCCCCCCGATCTCCGCCGCCAGTACGGCCCAGTCATTCAGCTCGATCATGACCGTGTTCAGTCGAGAAAACCTGGAGCGGATTCCGCGGCCCACGACAATGGACTCGCTGCCGTTGTTTATCGTCGGTATGCCGCGTTCGGGTACCTCCCTCGTAGAGCAAATCCTCGCCAGTCACCCGGACGTGTTCGGGGCCGGCGAGCTTCCAGATCTCAACCGGATCTGCGCCGAACTGCCGGCGCTGAGGCAGCCGCCCGGGGGAGGTGGCATCGGTTTCCCGGGCGGGGTGCTGTGCCTGACCCGCGGCGACGTCGAGCGCATCGGCAGCGGCTATCTTCAGAAACTGCGTGCCAAGAGTGGTGACGCGAAGGTGGCGACCGACAAGATGCCGTGGAACTTTGTGTACTGCGGGCTGATCGACATCCTGTTTCCCGGCGCCAAAATCATTCATTGCCGGAGAAACCCGCTGGATACGTGCGTGTCGATTTACGCCACAGCGTTCAACGAGTCGCACGCGTATAAGAACGACCTGGGGAATCTGGCCGCCACCTATCGCGAATACGTTCGGCTGATGGACCATTGGCGTGCCACACTGCGAGTGCCGATGCTGGAAGTGCGCTACGAGGAAGTGGTGAAAGACCCCCAGGCTCAGGCGCGCCGGCTCGTTGAGTTTGCGGGCCTGCCGTGGGATGATCGGTGTCTGAAGTTCTATGAGAACCGCAGGTCGATCGGGACGGCAAGCGTGGAACAAGTGCGGCGGCCGGTGTATGACACCTCCATCGGCCGGTGGAAGAAGTACCAGCGCCATCTGGGCTCGCTGATGGAGGGGCTCCGTGGCGTGGAGTGAGGCCAGCTACTTGTATCGCCAACTGGTCAAGTCAGCGCCCGGCGGTGCCGTTTCGGCGATTCGCTTTAAGACTTGGTCCACATACATCTGGTTGTAGCGGAGCCGGCTGATCGCGTTCGGACGAGCGTGGTCGCCATTCCAGCAATGCTCGGAGCCGCATTCGTAGTCGACGATGCCGCCGTAGTGGGGGTTGGTCGTCTTCTTGAGGAAGTCTTCCATCAGAACAACCGCGTTGTTCAGGAAGTAGTTGTCCATCGTGCCGCAGTAGATATGGATTTTGCCGGTGAGCTTTGGGCCGAGCACTGCCCAGTCGCGTTCGAGCATGTGGCGCAGGTCAAAATGGTCGCGCCAGTACGCGGCAACTTGCGGGTTGATCTCGCCCGTTCGTTTGTCATAGATTCGCGCGGGATAGCCATCCGGGCCGACGGGGCCGAAGACGGCTTCCCAGATGTCCCATTGGCCGCCGGAGCGGCCGTGCGTGCCCAAGACCAGTTCGAGGCGGTTGATCTCTTCACATGAGGCGGTCATGAGGCCGCGGTAGTCGCGCAGTGCGGGGCGTGGAACTTTGTTCCATGGGCCCTCGGCGAAGTAGGCGTTCTTGTCTTCGTAGATATTGACAGCGCCGTAGGCGCGAAAGTCGATCGGATCGGGGCACGCGGCAAAGCAGCCGTTGAACTCGTCGGGGTAGAACATCTGGACGGCCAGGGCCTCCCAACCCCCGGTGGACCCGCCATACGTGAACCGTGCCCAGCCCTTACCGATGCAACGGAACTGCCTCTCGATCTCGGGGAGCAACTCGGTCATGATCGCATCGCCGTAGGGGCCGAGATTGGCTGAGTTGACGGCGTAGGAGTCGTCGTAGAACGGATTGGCGTGTTGGACTTTCACTACCACGAAGCGCGGAAATTCCGGACCGGTCCATTCCTTGAAGAACTGGTGGGCGCACTCCTGCTGCACGCGGTTGTAGCCGGTCATGCGGAAGCGTTCGTTGTAGTCGGGGGCCAGAAGTGGATCGGGCGGCTCTTCGCGGAACTCGTCGAAGCCGGGGTCGAAGTGACCGTGGTTGAGCATCAGCGGGTAGCGAGCCTCGGGATGTTCATCGAAGCCCTTGGGGAGAAGGATGGCCGCGCCCAAGTGCATCGGGCGGCCCCAGAACTCAGTCAGGAGGGTGCTCTGGATGCGGAGGTGCTTGACGTACTTGGTGTCTTGAGGCGGCGGGATCGGTGGGATGGTCTGGTCGAGCGTGATGCGGATGGGCGTTGCGGACTTGGGATCGATGTGGAGTCTCTTGGTGGTGGAGTAGAGGTTGCCGGGGGCGATGTTCCAGTGCTGGCCTTCGCCGCGGTCCATGGGGAGTTTGAGGGTGTGGCCATCCTTGCGAGTGAAAGTCTCGTAGCGGTGGAGGAGGGCCTGGATGAAGTAGTCGCCGGCGGGGATCCAGGCCAGGGACTCGAGTGGGTAGCCCAGCGTGCTCGCGTCAATGGTGACTGGCGTGCCGGGCTTCATCGCCTCGGCATCGACGCCGAAGATCTGCTGGGTCTTGACACCCTCGCGGATCAACATGCGCGGCTCATCCTCATCCGATGTGGAAAGAAGGACCAGCACGCGGCCGTCGATGGGTTTTTCACCCGCGGGCAACGCGATTTCGAATCGGAGTTGAGCGCTGGAGATGGTCGGAAGCATGAGAAACGCCGCGATGAGTGGCTTCATGGGCTCCTCGTGAGGTTACGCGTTCATGTCGCTCCACTTGCGAGCCATGCGGCCGAACCACCACAGCGCGATTGCAGAAATCACACCGATCGCGGCGAAGGGCAGCCATACGTAGAGGTGGGGGTGATACGTATCCCAAAGGAGGCGGGTGGCTCCGTGGGCATCGAGCCCTGCGACTTCCATGAGTTTCGCGAACGCGTTGGGGCGCTCCACGTCGAGCAGGGGGCCCAGGGTTGTGGGGTTGCCGTCCCACGTCTTGCCTTCGCCCAGTGGGGTGTGTTGTAGCAGGTACTTTTGCGCGAGCACGGCTTTTTCGCCGTAGTGGCCGTAGACGTAGCCGGCGATTTTCGAGCCAATGAACACACCGACCCCGACGGGGATGTTGACGTAGCCCAGGTACAGGCCCTTCTTGCCGGGTGGGGCGATGAGGGCGAGGTATTCGCTCTTCTTGGGGCCGGTGGTCATCTCGCCGAGCGAGAAGCAGACGATGCCGGCGATGAGGATCCAGACGTTCATCGTGAAGCCGGCGACCAGGATTCCGGCAACGGCCAGGATCATGCCGCCGAGCATGGCGGTGAGTGTGCGCATGCGGCGGGTGAGGTAGGCCATGCCCACGACGCCGAGGATGATGCAGAAGGAGTTGACGGAAAGGAGGACTTGCTGGGGGACTTGCAGGCCGCGGGGTGTGGTTTCGGTGACGGCCTTGAAAGCAGAGTCGGGGAGCCAGCGGAGGGACTCAACCAGGGAGGTGGAGTCGACCCAGTCCTTGATGAAGTTGGGCTGGAGGTCCCAGAGTTGGTACATCATGAGCCAGAAGCCGGACATGATGAGGAGCCACATGACCAACCGCGGCTCAGCGATGTTGACGAAAGTCCGTTTGATCACGCCCAGGACGGATTCGTTTTTGTCGGCACCGCTGGGCACATCTTTGAACGTAAAGAGCATGAGCAGGTTGAGGGCGGTGAAGGCTGCGGAGGCGATGAAGAGGTTGCGCCAGGATTCGACGGTGTGGTGCTGGCCGAGGAGCAGACCCGGGAGGAAGTGGCCGACGAACGCGCCAACGTTAACGACCCAGTAGAAGATGCCCCAGCCCATGGATGAGTTGTCTTTGGTCAGGTTCTGGGCCAGGGATCCCTGGATGCTCGGCTTGAAGAAGGCGGTGCCGGTGGCCAGGACCATGATCGCGGTGAACAGGGCCGCGAAGTTGCTGATGCCGGGGATGTCGCGCGCGAAGGCGATGAGCAGGTACCCGATCATCATCGTGAAGATGGAGAGGCCCAGGACACGCTTGTAGCCATAGCGGTCGGCGAAGCCGCCGGTGACGATAGGGAGGAGGCTTTGGAACGCGGCCCACCAGGCGTAGATGGTGCCCTTCTGGCCGGCGGTGAGATGGAGGCCGCCGGGGTCATCGGCCTGCATGATGTAGATGGGAGCCATGACGCGCAGGTTGTAATACGCGAGGCGCTCCCACATCTCGATGGTGTTGAGCATCCAGAATGAACGGGCGAATCGCGGCCGTGGCGATTGGGTAGTCATTTGGAGAGTGTACAGGAAGAAAGCCCGCTAGCTGGTGTTGCGGGGTGGGTGGAAGCAGTAGACGCCGTCGAGGAGCCAGCAGCCAGCGAGGGGGCCGTTGCGTTGGAAGCGGAGGTGGATGACCAGGCGGCGGGGGTTTTGGTTTTTGAGTGTGATGGGGATGGAGGTTTCCAGGCCTTCGGGGGTTTGGGTGATCGGGGCGGGG
>JBGAND010000036.1:0-47008 GCA_044222485.1 Phycisphaerales bacterium
CCCCCCTTCTACACTTGGGCCCATGGACCGTCGCGTCGTTATCACTGGCATTGGCGCCGTTTCCGGCTTCGGCATCGGTGCGGCACCACTCTGGCAAGGCCTCACCTCGGGGGCCTCGGCCATCCGCCGTATTTCCCTCTTTGATCCCGCCGGCTTCCGCTCCCGCCTGGCCGCGGAGATTCAGGGCTTCCAAGGGGCCAAAGACTTTGTCCCCAAGTCCTACCGCAAGGCCGTCAAGGTCATGGCCCGCGACACGGAGATCGCCGTGGCCGCCGCCCGCTGCGCCGTCGATGAGGCCCGAATCATCACCCGCGGCACACTCCCCGACGACTCGACCGACCCCACCACCTACGCCCCCGAACGCATGGGCTGCCACATCGGCGCCGGCCTGATCGCCGCGGAAACCGACGAACTGGCCATGGCCCTGGCCACCGCCCGCGCCGGCGATGCCGCGCACCCCACGCTGGATATGAAGGCCTGGGGCTCTGGCCCCGGCGGCGCGGGCGCGGTCAACAACCTCCCGCCGCTCTGGATGCTCAAGTACCTGCCCAACATGCTGGCCTGCCACGTCACCATCATCCACGGCGCTGAGGGCCCCTCCAACACGATCACCTGCTCCGAGGCCAGCGGCCTGCTTTCCCTCGGCGAATCCCTCCGCATCATCCAGCGCGGCGATGCCGAACTGTGTTTCTCCGGTGGCGCCGAATCCAAGCTGAACTTCATGGGCATGATGAGGATGGACTTTGCCGGACGCCTCGCCGAAACGGGCGATGCCGCGACCGGGCAGGAGTTCATCCGACCCTACGACGTCGATTCACCAGGCTCTGTGCTCGGCGAGGGCGGCGGCATCCTGATTCTGGAGGATCGCGACAGCGCCCTGAAGCGCAAGGCCACGATCCGCGCTGAGATCGTCGGCTTTGGCGCTGCTCACTCTGATTCACTGGGAGACATGCTCGAGTTCCCCAAGCCTAACTGGTCCGGCTTTGATGAAGGAACCCAGTTCGCCGTCGAGAACGCCCTGGAAGATGCCAAACTCAGGCCCCAGGACATCGACGCCATCATCCCCCACGGCTGTGGCGTGCCGCACGTGGATGCCGGCGAGCTCGGTGCGCTCCGCAAAGTCTTTGGCGCCCGCCTCAAAGATATTCCGTTGGTCACAGTAACACCCGCCATCGGCGAGACCATGGCCGGCAGCGGTGGTCTGGCCGCGGCCGTCGCCACCCTGTGCCTGGAACACCAGACCCTTCCCGCACGCCTGCATTCCGGAAATCCACACCCCGATGCGCAATCCGGCGCGGCACCATCCCGGCGGGCTTCCTTGCGCCATACCCTCGTTCTCACCGGATCCATGGGCGGCCAGAACGCCGCCCTGGTTTTACGGGCAACCGATGCCTGATCTGGTCCGAACTGAACAGGCCAGCGCCGCGTGGCCCGGCCCATTGCTACGACGCCTTCCCTGGAGACTCCCATGAACGAATACAACGACGGCAACCGTAACTACAACAACCGTGACAACCGGGGCGGCGGCCGCGGAGGCCACCGCGACGACCGCGGCGGCGGACGCGGTCGCGATCGTGACGACCGAGGCGGCGATCGGGGCGACAGGGGTGGAGACCGTGGCGAACGCCGCGGCACGCCACTCTCCGAGCTTGATCCTGCCCTCACAGAGGTCAGCCGCAAGGTGATCGGCTGCGCCATCGAGGTCCACATGGAGCTCGGGCCCGGTTACGAAGAGTCGGTGTACCTCAACGCCCTCAAGATGGAACTGGACCGCGAGGGTGTGACCTACAAGACGGCTCATCCATTCGAGATCTTCTTTGATGAGAAGGTGATCGGGACCGTGACCGCCGACATGTGGGTCGGTGACCGCTTCATCGTCGAGATCATGGCCCGCCCCGGCGAAATCGGTTCGTTTGAGCGGTCAGCCCTGCGGGCCCAGCTCCGCGCGGCCGATGTCGAGCTCGGCCTCATCATCAACTTCGGCGAGCGACGCCTGAAGGACGGCTTGGTCCGCGTCCTGAATCCCGACAAGCTCAACGAGCTCAAGGGTGACGGTGAAGATGAGTACGAGGATGAGCCCGGCGCGGCCCCCCAGGGTGAACAGCCCGCCTAAGGCTCGCTATGAGCCCAATCCTCTTTGCGATCCTGGTGCTCTACGTGATCTTCCGGATCGCGTTCATCTACCGGTATCGCAACAACGACAAGATCAAGGGTCGGAAGTGACCCTACCGCGCCCCGAAACTCGACGTTTCCCCCATACCCCGCTTCCCCGGCTCAATCCCCTACACTTGGCCCATCGTGAACCGCCGCGTAGTCATCACAGGAATGGGCTGGGTCACGCCGCTGGGGCATGATGTGCCCGCGGTCTGGGCTCGCCTGATGGAAGGCCAGTCCGGCATCGGCCCCATCACCCACTTTGACGCCGCGACCTGGTCCACTAACTTTGCCAGCGAGGTTCGGGACTTCAAGCTCGGGGACTTCCTGACCAACACGACCGACCACGAGCAGGCGGGGCGGAGCACCAAGTTCGCCCTCGCGGCCGCGGCCCAGGCTTGGAAGCAGGCGGGACTCAAGGGCCACTTCAAGCCGCGGCGGATGGGGATCTACCTCGGCGCGGGCGAGGGCACGCTGGATTACGACCCGTTCTTCATGACCCACCTGAAGTCGTGGAACGCCCAGAAGCGGTCTGCCGACGCGGTGGAGTTCGCCAAGGGGGCGTACGCGACGATGGACCGCCGTCGCGAGTTGGAGCAGGAGCCCAATGCCTGCCTGACTCATATCGCCCGGGCCTTTGGCTGCCGCGGCCCTTCGAGCAACTGCATGACGGCGTGCGCCGCCAGCACTCAGGCGATCGGCGAGGCCTTTGAGATCATCCGGCGCGGCGATGCGGACGTGATGCTGGCGGGTGGAACACACTCGATGATCCACCCCTTGGGGATCACCGGATTCATCCGGTTGACGGCGATGAGCGCCCGTCGCGATGACCCGACGCACGCGGCGCGGCCCTTCGACCGAACTCGCGACGGGTTTGTGATGGGTGAGGGCGCGGGGATGCTGATCTTGGAGACGCTGGAGCACGCCAGCGCACGCGGGGCCAGACCCTTGGCGGAGGTCGCGGGCTTTGGCTCGACCGCGGACGCCTTCCGCATCACGGACATTCAGCCGCAGGGCAAGGGTGCGCAGGCCGCGATGAAGCAGGCTTTGGAAGAGGCGGGCGTCGACCCGCGCGCGACCGATGAACGCGACCGGCCGCTGGTGCACTACATCTCGGCGCACGGCACGGGCACCAAAGAAAACGACAAGATTGAGACCGCGGCCGTGAAGGGCGTCTTTGGCCCGCTGGCGCCGCGCGTCCCGTTCAGCAGCGTCAAGAGCATGTTCGGCCATCTGATCCAGGCGGCCGGCGCTGTCGAACTGATGACGTGCGTCGAGGCAATCCGGACCGGATTTCTGCCTCCGACGATGAACCTGACCACTCCGGACCCGGAGTGTGATCTTGACTACATCCCCAACAAGGCCCGCGATGAGCGGGCCAAGGGTGGGGTTGATGTGTGCCTCTCGAACAGCTTCGGATTCGGGGGACAGAACGACACGTTGGTGGTCAGGAAGTTCCGGCCTTAGGTTTCGATGAATCTTCGTGATGGCTAAAGAGCGGACGCAATTTCTGTCGGGGTATCTGGCTGATGTCTTCGCCAAGGAAGACCCGCAGCTCGCATCGCTGATGTCGCGCGCGGTGGCCGAAGGCTTGCCGGATATTTCGGTGTCGCCCGAAACGGGGAAGCTGCTCTCCATCCTGGCGCGGCTCGCGGGCGGGCATGGCGGCGCGAGGCAGGCGGTGGAAGTCGGGACGCTCGGCGGGTATTCGGCCATATGGCTGACCCGCGGCATGGCTCCCGGCGGCAAGCTGACGACCATCGAACTGAATCCCAAGCACGCGGACTTTGCGGCCCGCGAGTTTGCGCGGGCGGGCGTTTCGGCGCGGATCCAGATCCGGCGCGGGCCGGCGATTGAGCAACTGAAGGTAATGGCCAAGACCATGCCGCCATCGTCAATCGATCTGTTGTTTCTGGATGCCGTCAAGACCGAGTACTCCGAGTACTTCGCGATCATGCGGCCACTGATTCGGGCCAACGGGCTGGTGATTGCGGACAACATCCTGGGCTCTAAGACTTGGTGGATGGATGATGCCCCGGGCACCAGCGCGGACCGCGATGCAGTCGATCAGTTCAACCGCATGGTGGCCGCGGATGTGGGGTTTGAGTCGGTGGGGATCCCGGTGGGGCACGGGATTTTGGTGGCGCGGAAGATCGGGACCTGACGGTCACATCGGCATCATGTGTTCGGGCGGCTGGCATGCGATGACCGCATCGAGGTATGCCTTGGAATCCATGTCTGGACATTCCAGAACGGCAAGGCAGAACTCGTCAGGAGGACGGTACTCGTGCTTGGACACATAGTGAACGATCAACTCCGGAGCGATGAACAGGCGTCCACTATGTGGAATGAAAAGATTAGCGCTCCCGTGTGCTTGCCGACAGAAGTCGCACGAATGTGCTCCACCCGCTACGAAGGGCTGCCAAGGTTCAATCGTCAACTCGAGAAGCCGTTGAAATGCGTCTGCGGGCATCTGACCGGTGGGAAATGGATGCCGCTTGCCCAACCATCCGACGGCCAGAATATTCGCGTGGGTGCTCGCGACCATGTAGGTGCACACCGACATGTCCGCAACCCAGGTCACTTCTCAATCTTATAGCCAACCGGCTTGGGCAAGTCCGGCATCATCAGGGCCATGGTTGAGAACGCGGTACCAAAGTTGGCGGAGCGTTTGAAGACGCGGTCGTTCCACGTGCCGTCGGGAAGCTGGACTGAGAAGAGCAGGTCGTTGACGCGCCGGCGGTATTCGGCACGCTCGTTCTGGGGGAGCAGCTCGATCGCCTGCGCGGCGTAGAAGTGGGCGTAATAGAAGTAGTACGGGGCGATCATGTACGGGGCGATGTGCGTGCCGTTCTGGGCGCGGCGTTTGTCCAACCATTGCCAGTGGACGATGAACGCATCCAACGCGCCGCGGATGTTGTTCTGGTTGGAGCGGCCGGCGAGATAGAGGACCGATTCGGTGGCGAGCATGCGGCCGACCGCGCCGGGGACGCCATCCTTCTTGTTGCCACCCTCGCCTGAGTAAACAACCGCACCCGAGGGAAGGTGGGCGGACTCGAGGAACTTCAGGCCCTTCTCAACGACGGTGGGATCGATCTCGTAGCCCTGGGCTTTGGCTTCGAAGAGGGCTTGCAATGTCGGCGCAGTCATGAAGGGTGAGGGTGGGGCGACTTTCTCTTTTCCGGCGGGTCTTGCGTAGTTCCAGCCGCCGACTTCGGGGATCTGGGTTTCTTTGATCGCGTTGATGTAGAAGTGGATTGTTTTTTCGGCCGACTCAGCCTGATCAGCGGGCATCAGGTTTTTGGACTTGAGCAGCAGCAGGAAACGCAGGCCGTAGGTGTAGCCCCAGCCGCGGACGTCGTAGCCCCCGTCGTAGTCGGGGTTCATGAGCGGGTGCTCGATGCCCTTGCAGACGAAGGCGACGGCGCGCGCGATGGCGTCCTTCTTTTTCTGGTCGTCGGAATAACCGGGCGCGAGGACGATGGCGGATGCGCAGATGCCCGTGTTGCCGATGCGATAGCCGATGGGGATCTGGCCCTGCACCTTGTACACACCCTCGTACGGCCACTCGGCGTTGTTGTCACCCTCCTGCATGTTGAGGACGAGGTTGATGCCCTTGGTGATGGCGTCAGGAATCGAAGGCGCTTTCTTGGCTTCAGCCGCCGCCTCTGGCTTGGCCGATTCCGGAAGCGTCTTGGGTTGAGCGCCGGGTTGACCATGGGCCAACCCGGCGACCAGAAAGACCGAAAGTGCCGCGAACGTGAGCTTGCGCATGGAACCAAGCTACCACAGGGGCACCGGGGGTCAACTGCGGTAGGCCAATCAGGCCGCCTGCGAGTCCCCGCGATCCGGACGCGCCGTGCGATGCCGGGCCGCGTGGGCGATCGGGTCGCGTGCCTCGCCCCGGCGGCCAGCGCCTCCAGGCATGCCGCGGCCGGGCTCGATTTTCCCCGTGGTCGAGTCCAGTCGGCCCGCGGTCGCATCCAGTGCTGGAATACCTCGCAGAATCAAGCCGGCGGACCGTGCCCGATCGGCGGGTGCCAACCCCGGATCGGCAAGATCCGCCGCCAAGGCGTTGACGGCGCCGGGGACATGATCCATAGCCCGAAGTGCCGCGCGGCGAGCGCCCAGCGTCTCGATCATCTGGAGCAGTTCCTGGGTGGCGTCATCCTCGTACCAGGTGAGGAGGTCGATGATCGAAATCCGGTGCTTGTCGGCCAGCTCCAGGAGCGAGCCCTCGGAGGCGAGGAAGTCGTGAAGGAGGGCATCGGGATCGAAGCTGAAGGAGAAGGTTTCGGGGTCGGCGATCATGGGAGCATCCTTTCTCGTGAGTGGTTTTGGACTCGTGTGCGAGACAGGAGCAGTTTGGCGTTGAAAAGGGCCTCAACAAGAGGTGGAGGGCAAATCCGGCGAGCGCCGGTGACATGACGTTGTCACTCTGGAAGTAAGAATTAGGGGCAACCCTGAGGGCTGTTAGGGTGTTTTGGGGAGGTGCGAGGAGCTGGAGAAGGAGATCAGTTCTTGCTCATGATGTAGAAGGCCGCGGGGGGCGCGAGGAGCTCTTCGAAGGCGGTGGTGGGTGTAGACGGTGGGATATTGCCGCCGACGATGTAGAGCTTGCCGTTGAGCGATGTGCCGCCGGGGCCGAACCGCTGGGTGTTGATGCGCGCGGGAAGGCGCGTCCAGGTGTCGGTGGCCGGGTCGTAAATGTCGGTGGTGTCGGTGGTGACGCCCGCGGCCGAGGCGCCGCCGAAGATGTAGAGCTTGCCGTTGGCTTCGCCTGAACCGTGCGCGGTTCGTGGCGAGAGGAGCGAAGCACGAGGTGACCAAGTGCCGGGGACGGGGTCGTAGACGTAGAGCGAGGTCGTAATGGCCCCGGTGTTGTCAACGCCCCCGGCGTAGTAGAGCTTGCCGCCGACACTGGTGACGCTGCCGGAGAGACGCTGGGCGGGGAGGGACTGGCGCGGCGTCCAGGAGTTGGTGCTGGGGTCGTAGGACTCGACGACCGCGCTGTAGTTGGGAGTGATGAAGCCGCCGCAGGTGAAGACCAAGCCCAGGAACTCGCCCGCGCTGGTGACGCGAAGGGTGGTCATGGGCGTCGCGTTGGCCCAAGTGTTGCTGCCGGGGTCGTAGACGTACGACGGGCCGGTGGCGGGGTTGACGAACATGACCTTGTTCTGGGCCCCGACGAGGCAGCCGCTGTTGATGACGGCGGGGACGAAGGCGCGGGCGGTCCACGCGTTGGTGGCGGGATCGAAAGCGGAGAAGAGGTTGGAGCTGCTGGGGACGTGGTAGACCTTGCCCAAGAGGTTGGTGCAGAGGTTGAGGGAGTTGCCGCTGGCCAGGGCCGCGGGCTTGTTGACCCAGGGGTTGGTGGCGCTGAGTTGATGGCCGGTGAATGTGAAACCTGCGGGGGCGGCGGAAGTGCTGCTCAGGACCATGAGGCCGGAGGGAATGGGTGAGGCGTTGAGCGCGTAAAGGGCGTAGGGCGCCGGGAGGATGGGCTGGCGGGGCGTAAGTGTGGTGAAAGAGCCCGAGCCGGCGGGGGAGCGGGCGGTGATTTGGAGCCAGCGACCGTTGCCGTCAAAGGCGCTGGCGCCGAAGTCGAGATCAACGGTGAGGAGGCCGTCGGTGAGCGATATGTTGGAGGCGGTTTGGGTGAGGCCGATTTGGGAGCCGCCGGCCGCGGCGTCATAGAGGGAGAAGGTGAGGTCGGCGGTGGTGTTGACGGGGATGCCGGTTTTCTTGAGGCGGCCCTGGTAGGTGAAGGAGGTGTCGGTGGGGGTGGCGAGGGATGCGGAGCACAGAAGTGACATGAGAATGAAGGGGAGAAAGCGGTGCAGTTGCATAGTTGATGCTCCTGGGGACTGCGCGAGGATGAGGACTCTCAGCCCGGGCGCATCGGTGAAGTTACCTCTGAACCGCGTGAAACGCAACGAAAAATGCGGTTGGGAGACTGGGCAAGCGTGCTTCATCCATGGCGAAGCTATCTCCTCGTAGAGGTTCGAGCTCAGTCGCGGCCAACTACGATGCGTTTGGAACTAGAACGGGGGCAGTGAATCCTCATCGTCACGATCAGGGCCGCCGCCGTCCCGGAACTCCGGGACCGGACCAGTGGGGCGTGAAGATGGGAAGCCGCCGGAGTAAGGCTCGGTGGTGGTTTGGGGGGGTGGGCTGAAGGGGGGTTTGGCTTCCAGCGCGGCCGCGGGGGTGCCGGAGTAGTTGCCGCCCCCCCCGCCGCCGCCGCTGCCTCCACCGAAGCTGCTTGAGCCGTAGTTGCCTTGGCCGCCTGCGCCAAAGCCTGAGCCCCCACTGCTGCCACTCCAGCCTGCACCCGCGTGGTTGCGGAAGCGGGTGGTTTTGTTGTCCCAGGTAAGCTTGACCATTCCGGTGGGGCCGTTGCGCTGCTTGGCGATGATGAGCTCGGCGATACCGACCTTGTCCTGGTTCTCGGGATCGGAGGCCCAGGACTCATCACCCTGGTGGTAATAGTCCTCTCGGTGCAGGAGCATGACCACGTCGGCATCCTGCTCGATGGAGCCTGATTCGCGGAGGTCGCTCATGCGGGGGCGGTTGCCTTCGCGCTGTTCGCTGGCTCGGTTGAGCTGGGAGAGGCACACGACCGGCACGTTGAGTTCGCGGGCCAGGGCTTTGAGGCCTCGCGAGATGGACGAGACTTCAACCTGGCGACTTTCGCGCGCGGAGCCGGGGGAAGAGAGTAGCTGGAGGTAGTCGATCATGATGGCGCGCACGCCGTGCTGCGCGACCATGCGGCGGGCCCGGGCGCGGAGCTGGAGGATGGAAAGGCCGGGAGTGTCATCGATGTAGAGCGGGGTTTCCTGCAGGCCCTCGGCGTGGGTTTTGAGGGAAGCCATTTCGGCTTTGCTCAGGTGCCCCGTTCGCATGCGGTGAGAGTCGATCTGGGAGAAGGCCGAGAGCAGACGCTGAACCAGGGACGACTTGCTCATTTCCAGGCTGAAGATGCCGACGGGCTGGTGGTCTCCCTTTTTGGGTTCGTCGGGGGTGCGGCCGCCGCGGGCGATCTGTTCGGCGAGGTTCAGGACCATCGCGGTCTTGCCCATGGATGGACGGGCCGCGAGGATCAGCAGTTCGCCGGGCTGCATGCCGGAGAGGAGCTTGTCCAGATCGGTGAATCCGGTAGAGAGGCCGCTGATGCCCATGCCTTCGGCCGCCTCGATGCGCTCCAGTTCCTTGGCGAGAAGCTCGGACAGGGCTTGCGGGTCGGCCTTCTGGGTCGCCTGGGCGATCTCGAAGACCGAGCTTTCCGCGGCATCGATAATCTCGCTGGCGCCTTCAACGCCGAAGTCACCGGCGTTCAGGGCGTCATAAATCATCTGGTCGGCCGCGTCGATCAGGCGGCGGAGGCGGGCCTTGTCGGAGACAGTCTTGGCGTAACGGATGGCGCCGGCGGAGGAGGGAGTTTCGTACGCGAGTTTGCTGAGGTAGTCGGCCCCGCCGATGAGTTCGAGCTTGCCGCGGTCGCGGAGGGTGTCGAGAATGGCGACCATGTCCGCATCGGGAAGTTTGTCGTAGACGTCAAAGAGGGCCTGGAAAATGTCGCCGTGGGCTTCGGAGTAGAAGTCTTCGCGGCCGCCGACGATGGAGGCGACATCGGAGAGCACCCGCGGGTCAATCAGGAGCGATCCCAGGAGGGCCATCTCGGCCTCGAGGGAGTAGGGCATGGGCCGCTCATAGAGCTTGGAGAAGGAATCAGCGGCGCGGAACTCGCGGCGCGGGCGTTTGTCATCCATGACGGGATTCTCTCTTGCTCAGAGGGGCTTGTGGGCGGGCCGCCAAGTCACTCAGATGGTGTTCACGGGAAGCGACAGGGGGACGGTTTTCCGTGACGTGCCCTGTTGAGGGGCAGCATATCACGGTCCTCCGAGATTCCCTACCGTATCTTCATGGATTCAGCTTTTGACCAGAGCGATGGGCCGGCCGGAGAGCATCTGCCCGATGAGCTTCCGTTGGACCCTATGCCCTTGTGCCGACAGTGGTTCGATGAGGCGCACACCAAAAAAGTCCAGCCCAACCCCAACGCCATGACCCTGGCGACGCTGGATCCGCCGCCGCACGGGAGACTGTCGGCCCGGACCGTGCTGTGCAAGGAGATGGATGTGGCGGGTGGAAGCGTGGTCTTCTACACGAACTACACAGGGCGGAAGGCGGTGGCCTTGGACACCAATCCGTTCGCGGCCGTGCTGTTTCACTGGGACACGCTGGACCGGCAGATCCGCATCGAGGGGCCCGTGACCCGGACGGCCGCGGCCGAAAGTGACGCGTACTTTGCGACCCGGCCGTGGGAGAGCCAGATCGGGGCCTGGAGCAGCGAGCAGAGCCGGCCGATCGCCTCTCGCGCGGCCCTGCGCGATCGCGTGGCCGAGACCATCATGCGGTTCGGGGTGGATGCCAAGGGCGGCATCCCCCGGCCCCCGCATTGGGGTGGGTACCGGTTGTGGGCTGAGCGCGTCGAGCTTTGGGTGGCGGGTGAGGCCCGAATCCATGACCGGGCGGTGTGGAGCCGGACGCTGGTCAAGAACGGTGAGGGGTTCCGAGGCGGGGTGTGGACGGCGACGCGGCTGCAACCCTGAGAGTCGGGTGGTTTCTAGCGCAAGGTTGGCGCGGTCGCCGGAGGTTTTCCCCTAGGGCGATGGCTATCGGCCCCATCGCGTCAAGCCGCGGCCCGTTTTGACCGACCAATACCCATCAGCACGAGTGCCCGGGCGTCCGGGTTTTTGTTAACCGGACGTAGCACCAGAGGAACACTGTCGCATGAAAGCCCGGGCTCTTCTTTCCGCCGCAGATGTTGACGGGCTGTACGGCTTGATCGACAAGAAGCTGGACAGCATCGGCCTGGAGACCCAGCCGCAGGTGGCGTCGCGCGTGCTCAAGCTGGTGTCGGACCCCCAGTCGGGGCTTCGGCAATACGCGGATGTGATCAAGTCGGACCCGGCGATTTCGGGTCGGCTGTTGCGGTTGGCCAACTCGGCGTTTTTCGCGCAGCGCCAACCGGTGACGAACCTAGAGCGAGCGTGCGTTCTCTTGGGGTTGGAGAGGCTCAAGGCGATTTCACTTGGGTTCTATCTGAGCCGCGCGGCCTCAACGGATGCTGGCAATGCGCTTTCGCGGCGGGTGTGGGGCGAGGGTGTGTACCGCGCGGCGTTGGCCGCGGAGATCGCTCGCGAGACATGCCCGGGATATGCCCCCGAGGCGTTTGTGATCGGACTGATGCTGGATGTCGGCGTGCCGATCTCCTTCAAGCTGGTGGGGCCCAAGTACGGCACGCTGCTTGAAGAACAGAAGACACCGACGCGGCAGTACAAGGAAGAGTTCCAGTCGCTTGAGTTCACGCACGTGGATGTAGCGACAGCGCTGGTGCGGCGTTGGAAACTGCCGGAGATCCTGGCCAAGCCTATCGAGCGTCACCACACAGCGCCCGTGGACGGTGGCGGCACAGACCCGCTGTCGAAGCTGTCACGAATCGCGTACTACGTCGGGTCGTTGCAGCTTGAGGCGAGCAACCAGCCGCGGGAAGCGGCGCCCATGCCGATGACGGCCGAGCGTGTGCTGGGGCTGCGTCCGGATCGACTGGAAGTGATCGTGAAGAAGTCGACGGGCGAATACAGCGCGATGTCGGAGCTGTTCAAGGACACTGCGGAAACGCTGGCCAACGTGGCAACCGTCGCGGACCAGGTGCAGTGCCAGTTGATCGAGATGATCGACGGGACGATGGCCAAGCAGTTCCACGACGAGACCGCGGGCGGGCCGGAGCGGTTCGCGATCGCCGGGCACAACATCGAGATCGAGGTGAGCGGGCCCTCGCAGGCGATGGCGTTCTTGAGCGACTCGTCGGGGAAGCGGATTCTGTCGCACTCGTTTGTGCCTGGGAAAGACCGGGCCGAGAACGTGCTGGAGTCGCTGGGGCTGGATGATGTGAGCAGGGATGATGCGCTGCTGTTGACGGAGTACTTGAGGTCGCTGGCGGCGTAGGCGGAAGGCACGAAGGCACTGAGGCAAGCAGGCACGAAGTAGAGAGTCAATCCGCGAGCGCCGAACCCGAGCGCGATCGCTTGTGGGTGCTAATGCGTTTGAAGACTTCTTTGACGGACATCGGTTTGTGGCCGGTGGCCATCCGGGTCATGCCCAGTTCGTACATCAGGCGCCATTGTCGGAAGTGCGTCTTGTAGGCCCACCAGATTGACTTGCTGGGATCGTAGATGTTCGTAGATTCACCGGTGATGCCGTTGAGCTCGAGGATGGCGAAGCTTTTGCCTTGACGGAGCAGCTCATCAGATTCGTACCGGATGTCGAAGCGGCCGATGTCCAGGCCGCCGCGGAAGCCCTGGGCGATGGAGTCGATAGCGGCGGACAGCTCCGGGGTGATGAGGTCTTCGCCATCGAGAAAGAGCGTGCCCTGGCAGTGGTTGCCGGATTCGGCAAGACGGAAAGTCTCCCCCGCGGCGAGGATCCACGTGCGCTTGTCGGCGTGGCGTGAGAGGAAGACTCCGGCCTGGGCGTGGAATCGCTTGTGGCGGAAGATGAGCTGCTCGAACGTGTGGCGGCCGTCTCCGGTAAGGATCGGGAACTCTTTACGGGTGACGGAGAAGATGAAGCCGGGGCCTTGGGGGCTTTTGGGATTGCGGGCCCAGAGAATGCCGCACTCTCGCGGGCCGGGGTGGTATTGCTGGAGGATGGCGGGGGCGAGCATTGACTGGAAGTAGTTGCGTATGTCGGAGTCGCTGCGCGCGAGCCTGACAGCGTGGCCTCGGTAGCCGGAGTCGGGTTTGAGGATAACGGGGTAGGTGAGGTTGGGGACGTTCTTCATGGCTTCGATGGCTTGCGCGGTGCGCTGGCCGGGGTCGCCGCGGCCGATGCGGACCGATTGCAGTATCCACGGCGCGGCATCCGGCATCGCGTCGAGAATGGATTGCTTGGACTCACCGATGAGTCCCCCACCGTGCTCGATGCCGGGGTTGCACGCCGTGAAAGCGATCGGCGCGTGCTTGAGGCCAAGGTAGATGAAGTACGGGGCGGTGGGGTAGTAGAGGAGATGCGAGGGCCAGTATTCGCGGCGGGTCAGTCGCGTGAAGCGGATGCGCAGGAGGCGCCGGCCGGTGGTGGTGAGGAGGAGTTCGAGGGACCGGATGAGGGGGATGGAGATGGCGATTCCCAGGAGCAGGCCGGCGAGGCGGGCGCGATCGGTCAGCGGTTGGACAATGAACATCGCGGCGAGAATCGTGGTGATGAGGTAGAAAAGAGTCCAAAGGGGCCAGGAGAAGAGGGTCGCGACCAGGAATGCGAGGCGTGCGTGGAGCGGAACCGACCCGACCGAGGCCGCGGCCTGGATCGTTGTTTCCTGTTCGTTCGGAACAAAGCGTGACGCGAGGGTGAGGAGGATGGGGCGCTCGGTGAGCAGTTGCTGCCAGTGGGATTCGGCGCGGGTGGAGATTCCCGTGCCGATAACGCGGGGATGCGGTCTAATGGTGCCACTGCTCGCCGTCGAAATCGTGTCGCCTTCGTAGTCCTGGGACGAGGCGCAGCAGTGCGGGGGCGTGGGAGTCGCGGGGCGCGTCGGCACTGCTGCGCCTGGTTTGTGGTGTTCGGAGAAATCGGAATTGCGACGGCGAGCAGTGGCACCTCCGGATCGGCCGCGGATGAGGGCGACGATCGCGGCGATGAGCTGCGCGGCGAAGATCGCTCCGAAGGCGATGCCGTTGTCGATCAGGCTGAAGTAGACGGCCAGGAACAGGAGGATGGCCGCGGTGCGGCGGCGGTAGAGAAGGACGGCGGTGGCGGCGATCAGAAGTGTGAGCCAGTGGGCTTGGCGAAATTGGAGGGCGGCCCAGTCGCCGAAGGCTCCGAGGAGAGAGGGGCGCTCCGGCGCGAGGTTGATGAGTTGGCGGAGTGCGGGGGTCGGTGTGTCGTGGCGGGTAATGAAGGGGAGGATCACGGCCGCGGCGTAGTCGGGCTGCATGAACGGAAAGAAGTGGCTGTACGGCGTCATCACCAGCGTGCTGGGCTCGATGAGTTCGTGGGAGTGTTCCGCGGCCCAGCGGGGGACCAGGGGGTCATTGGTGCCGTGGAGGATGAGGGTCGGCGTCTTGATGCGGCGCATGAGGTCTTGCAAGGGCCGCAGGTCCGTGTCCCAGAAGTTGATCATGGAGGCGCGGATGTTGTCGAACTCGGCAAGGCTTCCAAAGTGCGGGATGGCATAGCGAGCGGCGGTCGCGGCGGCGTACCCGAGGGCGTACTTGGCGTGCTCGGCGAAGTAAGAACGGGTGCCTTCGGATTCCTGGTCAGAGATGGAAGCCATAAGCGTTAGGGAGGCGACGCGGTCGGGGGCGAGATCGACGATGTGCATCGCGACGCCGCCGCCGAGGGACCAGCCGAGGATGTGGGCTTTCTGGATGTGGAGCTGGTCCAGCAGCGCGAGGACTTCGTGGGCGTGGGCGAGGATGGAGAGGGAGGGTGGGTTGTGCGTGGAGTCGCCGAAGCCAGGAAGATCTGGGGCCAACACTTGATAGCCCGCCTTCTCAAGAGCCGTTCCGATCTTGCCGAGTTCTTGGCCTTCGCCGGGCGACCCGTGGATCAAAATGACCGGCGGCCGACCCGTGTCCTTCATCGTTGGCGTGCCGGTGCCGGGGCCGAATGTCGGCCACGCCGAATATGCCAACTTGATCTGCCGGCTTTCTCCGCCAGATCGCTCGGAGAAAGCGGGGATGCGGAGCAAGCCCTCGACTTGGTCCATTCCTGGAAGTGCCGACGCCGCGCCTTTGACAAACTCGTAACCCAGCGACGCGACGAGCAACACGACGTAGGTAAACCAGAAGAGCCGAACGCCCCATCGAGCGGAGTGCGGGTGGGTGGTAGTGGTAGAAGAACTCATGCGGCGGAAACCGTCTCAGATTGAAGAGAGCCGTGTCCTTCAAGTGACAGGGCACAGCAGGGACCTGATACCACCGAGTCTTATGCGAGTAGGCCCGTGTTGGTAAGCGGCACGAGCTTCCGCTTTCTGATCTCCGCATTCCCCAACTGCCCGCACGCCCCCATCATGTCGCGGCCCTTCGTTCGGCGGCGTTTGGCGTACGCCCCAGCATCGGTGAGTAGATTCAGGAAGGCGACGACATCCGCCTCCTGCGGCGCGGGCCATGGGGAGTTTCGCCGCGGGTTGTAGGGGATCAGGTTCACGCACGCGGGGAGGGGCTTGACGTATTCGGCGAGCTGGGCCGCGTGCTCGGGCTTGTCGTTCACGCCGGGGATCAGGACGTATTCGATGCAGATCTTGGCGCCACCATACTTGGGCCAGGCGAGGAGGACATCGCGCAGTTCGGCCATCGGCATGCCGCGGTTGATGGGCATGATCTGGGAGCGGACCTCATCGTTCGGGGCGTTGACGGAGACGGCGAGGTTGAGGCGGTGCCAGCCGGGATCGTGGATTTTGGCAGCGAGCTTTTTCAGACCATCGATGCGGCCGACGGTGGAGATGGTGATCTTGTTCATCGGCGCGTGGGCGCCATTGTGGTCGGTCAGCACCGCGATGGCCGCGATGACGTTGTCGAAGTTGTCGAGGGGCTCACCCATGCCCATGAAAACAATGTTCTTAGGTCGGGTCTTGAGGATGTGAGTCGCGGTGAACCATTGGGCGACGATCTCTTGCGGCTCCAGAGAGCGGATGAGGCCCATCTGCGCGGTCTCGCAGAACGTGCAACCCATGGCGCAGCCGACCTGGGAGGAGAGGCAGAGCGTGTACGTGGAAGCGCCCTGGCGGCCGATCATCGGGATAAGCACCGACTCCGTTTCGAGCGTAGCTCCCGGGGTGGTCGGGTGAGAGCCGACGGGAAGGATGAACTTGATCACCTCACCTTCGGGAGACTCCTCGCGAAGTTCGCGCGTGACGGGCGGGAGCGCGAGCGGGACCGCGGGTGAAGACCCTTCGCGGAAGAGCTGACGGTAATGCGATAGCTTCTCGCCCTTCAGGTGGGAGTAGTGGCGGGTGAAGGCGTCGGCGGTGAGGCCGAGGGGGGAGGGGGGGTTAGAGGGCATTTCAGGCACGGGGGAGGGTAGGAAGATCAGGACCTTCAAGGGCCCCGCGAGGTCGCGGATACCAGGACATTTCCGTGAATTCGACGGCTTCTGCCTGCTCGCGTTCCTGACGGACCACCCCACGGTGCGCATCTGTAAAGCCTATTGCGAACGATCGCCGGAGGATGTCCATGCGCACGCGTTTAACCGGTCTGATCGCCCCACTGCTCTTTCTCTCGCTCGCGCCGGCGGCCCTCTGCCCGGCATCCTTCGCGATGGCCCAACCCGACGGCGTGCCCGCCGACGTTCAGCGCGCTCGCAAACTCATGAAAGATGGCAAGCTCCCTGAGGCCGCGGCCGCGCTAGAGGCGATGGTCGCCAAAGACTCAGACCGTCCCCTGGCCTGGCAATCGCTGGGCATGTGCTACCACCGCATGAAGAACTGGGAGAAGGCGATCGCAGCGCACACTCGGGCCGCGGAGTTCGAAGAGGTTCGGAAAGAGTCGTTGTACAACGTGGCGTGCGCCAAAGCGATGAGTGGCGACAAGCCCGGGGCGGTCCTAGCCCTGCGAAAGGCAGTCGAGGCCGGGTTCAGCGATGCGGGTGTGCTGACCCGCGATGAGGATCTCCTGTCGCTTCGAGATGACAAGGACTTTCGAGCCATCCAGAATGCCATGGCCGCAAACGCGGCCGACGCGGGGCCGGCGGCTGGCCCGGGCGACAAACGCGCCATTGTTGAAGGAGCACTCGGCGCCAAGCTCGACGCCGCCGTGCTCGAGGCAGGCCAGAAGTCCGGCTTCTCCGGAACCATCCTCGTCGCCAAGGAGGGAACGATCATCCTCCACAAGGGGTACGGACTTGCCGACCGTGCGAAATCAACGCCGATCGATGCCGACTCTGTGTTCAGCATCGGCTCGGTCACCAAAGCGTTCACGGCCGCGGCAATACTCGCGCTTGAACAGGACGGCAAGCTGTCCGTTTCCGATCCCATCAGCAAGCACCTTTCCGGCATCCCAGCCGACAAGGCCGGGATCACAATCCATCACCTCCTCACACACTCGGCCGGAACCATCGACTACATCGATCGCCCGGGAGAAGGTGGCGACTTTGCCCCCATCCAGAAGGCCGAAGCCTTCAAGAGAATCATGGAAAGCCCGCTTCTCTTCGCGCCCGGGCAGAGGAGCGAGTATTCCAATGGCGGTTACGTCCTGCTCGCGATGGTCATTGAATCCGCCAGCGGGGACACCTATCCGCACTTCGTCCGCGAGCGGCTGTTCAAGCGTGCAGGAATGTCGTCATCGGGCTTCTACGGCGAGACCACCTGGGAGGACTCGCGCGTTGCGCGGGGCTATGGCCGGCGTGACGTCAACGGCGCCAAAGCCCCCAACCAGTGGCCGTCGCCAACCTGGGCACTCATTGGCTCCGGCGGAATTGTCTCTTCCGCGTCAGACCTGAATACCTGGATGCTCGCGATGGAGAGTGACCGCGTCCTCAACGCGGCCGCACGGGCCAAGATGTTCACCGCTCACGTGCCGCTGGGCGCCGGAGGCGGGGGTGAGGGCTATGGCTGGATGATCGGCCAGTCCCGCCGCGGCACGCCGGTCCGCAATGTGGGCGGGGCCAACGAGTTTGGCTTCGGGGCCAATATCTTCCGATATGTCGAAGAGAACGTGACCTTGATCGTGACTTGCAACGCAGGCAGCCCTGACGCTCTAGAGCCCGTGTCGGGGGCGCTTCGACTTGCGATATTCGACTAATGAGAGCTGAGTGTAGTTGCCGTTCGCCCGGTTTTGCCCACTTAGTGGCGCGGTTCCGATTGGAGTTCCGCCGCGAACAGGTCTGCGGTCGATTGCCGTTGGCGAATCACCCGCGCCCCATCCCCCTCCACCAACACCTCCGCCGGCAGCGGCTGCGAGTTGTACGTGGATGCCATCGACATCCCATACGCCCCGGCCGCGAACACCGCCAGCAGATCACCCCGCTTCACCGGCGGCAACATCCGATCCTTCGCCAGAAAGTCCCCCGACTCACAAATCGGCCCCACCACATCGCACAGTTCCAACCCCGGCATCCGGATATCACCCCGCCGCGGCGGAACGAAGCCATCCGCAACCTGCACCGGCCAGATAAAGTGAAACGCCCCGTACAACGACGGCCTCAGCAGCGTGTTCATCCCCGCATCGCAGATGACAAACCTCTTGGGAACCGCCTTGCCCTCCGCCGTCGTGCCCCAGCCGTCCTTGACGAACAGCACCCGCGTGAGCAACAGCCCCGCGTTCGCCGAAATCGACCGCCCCGGCTCCAAGATGATCTTGAGCCCCTGCTTCACACGATCGCGAAGTAGCGGCACAATGGCCGCGGCGTAATCCGTCGCCAATGGCGACTTGTCCGTCTCGTAATCCGCCCCAAATCCACCACCAACATCCAGCGTCGAAACCGTGTACCCGCGGCGGGCAAGCTCATCCATCAAATCCAGAGCCTTCTTAATCGCCCCGACGTACGGCTCGGTCGAATACACCGGCGAACCGATGTGCAGGTGCAGGGCATCAAGCTTCAGAAACTCATCCCGCCCGTACCGCTCAAAGAACGCCACCGCCCGCTGGATGTCCACGCCAAACTTGGACTCCTTCTTGCCGGTAGATGTGTATGCGTGCGTATGCGGGTCGATATCCGGATTGATGCGAAGAGCCGCGTGCGACTTGACGCCCACCCGTCGAGCAGTCGCCGCGATGATCTCAAACTCGGGCTCGGATTCGATGTTGAAGTAACCAATGCCCGCCTTCAGCGCCGCCGCAATCTCGGCATCAGTCTTGCCAACTCCCGCATACACAACCTTTGACGCCGACGTTCCAGCAAGGACAGCCCGCTCCAACTCACCACCCGACACCACATCCATCCCCGACCCCCGCTCGGCCAGCACGCGGCAAATGTGGATATTCGAACACGACTTGATGGAGTAGCAGATGAGCGGCTTCAGATCGGCAAACGCCTTGGCGATCTTGTCATAATGGTCCTCAAGCGTCTGGCGCGAGTAAATGTACGACGGAGTGCCGAATCGCTCAGCCAAGTCCGCGGCGGGGATGCCCTCGCAGAGAAGCTGGCCGCGGGGGGAATGGTGGAAGGAGTCCATGGGGGAGGATGGTAAGGGAGGCAGGGGTGGACAATCATGCCGGGCTTGGAGTGACGCCAGACTAAGCCCAAATCGGCCGATACAATGGTGCCGATGATGCAGATCACCGAGGCCATTTTCGCCAACGGCGTGTTCAAGCCCGAGAGCAAGCTGACCCTGCGCGAGCACCAACGCGTTCGGCTGATCGTGGAGTCCATCGATGCCCCCGACGATGCAACTCGGGCCGCGGCCCTGCGGGAGTTCACCGACGGTGTGGCCCGGATGAAGTTCAAGTCAAACGGCGGTGGCTACCCCACTCGCGATCAACTCCATGAACGCGATTGACACGAATGTGCTGCTCTATGCGTGCGACTCGCGTGACGCGCTGAAGCAACAACGCGCTCTGGCGCTCATTGGCTCGCTCCGGGACACCGTCTTGCCCTGGCAGGCGGCATGCGAGTTCGTCGCGGTGTCTCGCAAGCTCGGGCCGTACGGATTCACGGTTGCGGACGCATGGGCGCGGCTCGGATCACTTGTCAAGCTCTTTCCACTCATCGTGCCGACCGGAGCGGTGCTGGATCGGGCCAGCGTGCTCCACCGCGATCGCGGCGTTGCGTTCTGGGACGCGATGCTGATCGCGGCGTGTCTTGAAGGCGGCGTGACGCGGTTATACTCAGAAGATGTGCCGGGTGGGCGCGTGCCGGGAATTGAGATTGTGAATCCGTTCATGTAGGCGTCGCGCAGGTAAACAACCAGCTTCCCTAGCGCTGCTGTGATTCCAACGCGGCCCGCATCGCCCTCCTGGCCGCGGCCAGTTCATCGTGAATCTTGCCTAGGAGAACTGCCGACTTCCACTTCATCATGCGGCCGTCGATGCCGAAATTGGTCCGGTCGGCGATGAAGGTCCGAAAGTCCTGGGCCGCGCGATGCACCCGTTCAAGGGTTTGATTCGGCGACAGGGATGAGAGCGTTGTGACAACCCACAGCAAGTGGTCGACATCCACAAGCTCGGACTTTCTGCTGCCATTCGTCCAGTTGCCGCTCCATGCTCTCTCCTGTTCGCGCAGTAGGTCGATTGCGCCAGGAACATCGCCGGCAGCGATCGCCGCCTCCACTTGAGCACGCCGCTTTCGGTAGCCCCGCGTGCGATACCCGAGAATCCAGAGCAAGTCCATGCCGCCACTCCCACACTAGCCCTGCCCCAACTTCCTCCCCATCACCTCCCTCACCACCTTCGCATCCGCCTTCCCCCCCGCCAGCTTCATCACCTCTCCCACCAGCCGCCCGATCGCCGCCACCTTCCCGCCCCTCACATCCGCGGCCACCTTCTCGTTCTTCGCGATCACCTCATCGCACCAGCGATCCAGTGCCGCATCGTCGCGGACGATCAGCAGCCCCCGCTCCTGCGCCACCGCCTCCACATCCGCCCCCGGCATCTCACACATCAACCCAAACAACTCATCCGCGGCATTGCTCCCAACCTTCCCCTCCTCCCGCAGTTGAGCAATCCGTGCAATGGCCGCGGCCGGAATCCCCAACTCCTGCACCATCACCCCACGCTCATTGGCCCTCTTCGCCCCACTCTGCAAAACAAAGTTCGCCGCCACCTTCCCCGCCCGCGGCGCATCCATCCCCAACCCCTGCATCGCCCCGATCGAAGCCTCGTAAAACAAACACGTATCCCGCTCCTCCACCAACGCCGCGGCCTCCTTCGCCGCCAATCCATACTCCTCCACATACCGCCTCTGCCGCGACAACGGCAGCTCCGGAATCCGCCCCCGCACTTCCTCCCGCCACTTCTCACTGATCACCACCGGCACCAGATCCGGATCCGGGAAGTACCGATAGTCGTGCGCATCCTCCTTCTCCCGCTGCAAAGTTGTGACGCCGCGCACATCATCCCACCCCATCGTCCGCTTCTGTCCGCGCCCCATCTCGCGCTGATCCTCAATCCACCGCCGCGGCTGCTCGGCAAGCTCATACTCAATCGCCCCGCGCACAGACTTGAACGAGTTGAGGTTCTTCACCTCCGTGATCGGCGTCGCGACCGTCTTTCCACCCTCCAGCGTCAGGATCGTGTTGATGTTCGGCTCAAACCGCATATGCCCCTTCTGCATGATCCCCTCGGTGACCCCAAGGAACCGGCAGATATTCCGCAGCATCCGCGCAAAGCTCACCACCTGATCCGCCGTTTCAAAGTCCGGCTGCGTCACGATCTCAAGCAGCGGCGTCCCCGCGCGATTCCAATCCACGATCGAAAAATCGATCGCGTGCCCACCCGGCGCCTCATGCAGCAACTTCCCCGCATCCTCTTCCAGATGCGCCCGGATGATCCCAATCTGCTTTGGCTCACCCTCAGCCACAAACCCCTTCTCATCAATCGGCGGCACGCTCACCATCCCGTCAAAGCACAGCGGCAGGTCATACTGACTGATCTGATACCCCTTGGGCAGGTCCGGATAGAAGTAACTCTTCCGATCCCACTTGGTCCGCTGCGCGATCGAGCAGTTCAGCGCCAGCCCCACCATCATCGCCATCTGCACCGCCTCGCGGTTCATCACCGGCAGCGCCCCCGGCAACGCCAGCACCACAGGATCAATCAAGGTGTTAGGCGCGGCCCCATCAAACTCCGGATGCGCCGGGCTCGGACACCGCGAGAACATCTTGGTCCGCGTCGCCAGCTCAACATGCACCTCGAGCCCGACCTTGAGTTTGACGGATTGAATCGCGGGAGGGTGGGGGGCGGCAGCCATGAGCCAATGCTAATCCAGCGAGCCGTGGCGTGTCGCCACGAAGTCTGTCGACCACTCCGGTTCATCTCGCACGCCCGAGCCCTGTTCACCCGGGCTTGCCGTATACCGAGCGGGAAAGATCGCGAATCGCCGTCACTACGACTCCCGGTTCCAACCAATCCATCGACCGCGGCGACGACGGTGCCAGCACATGAACCGCCGGCCCCACCGGCCCCCACTGCGCAGCCGAAGTGAACCCAAACAACGAAACCGTCGGCACCCCCAGCTGCGCCGCCAAGTGCCCCGGACCGCTATCCGCCGCGACAAAGACGCGAGCCGACTTGATCGCCGCGGCCAGAACATCAAGCTCGAACAAAAACTCCCCGCCCGCCTTCACAAACGCCTGCAGATCCGTCGCGCTCAGTCGCTCACGCTCAACCTCACCGGCAATCAATCGCACACGCCGCGACCCCTGAACGAGCCCCGCCAACGCCAACCACCGATCCACCGCCCACCGCTTCTCCTCCGACCCCGCCCCCACGTGCATCACAACCGCCCCCGGATCACACGGGTTCAGCGCCGGCACCGGATACCACTGCGCCTGCAGCCGATCCGGCCGCTCCGCCTTGAACCTCACCTTCGCCCCAGGAAACATCCGCTCCGCATTCCCCCGCCACACCTTCAGCCCCTCATCCGGCCCCAAGTACGCCGTCACCCCCTGCACCACCCGCACGGGCTCAACCTCCGCACCCTTTACCCACATCCGATTGAACCGCGGTGACTCCGCATCCTCACCACGAATCCCCAGCTCCCGCTCAGCAAGCCGCGCCTTGGACAAATCCGTCACCAACACCACATCCAGCCCGCGCCGTTTCCAGTGCCGCAGCATCGGCCACAGCAGCACCGAATCCCCCAACGCCCCGCGATGAAACACCCAGTGCTGCCCATGCGGCGGCTCCGGCAAGTCCGCGGCACCTGTGGCGATGCGTGTCATGGCGGCGCCTTCCGCCGCGCCCCCAGCACCCGCCGCTCAAGCGCCGCCGCCCGCACCGCCGGCAACCCGATCTCCACCGCCGCCTCCGCGATCGTCCGCGGCGCACCTCCGCCCCACCCGTACCTCAACTCCATCAGCTTCCGCGCCCGCGCCTGCAAACTCCCCAACCCCTCTCGTACTGACCGATGCGGCTCCAGCCACAGACTTCCCTGATAGCTCTGCCACACCGCCACGCGCCGCGTCCAGTCCGGCATCATCAACCCCGATGCCAGCCGCCCCACCGCTCGCGGCCTTCCCACCTCCAACTTCGCCGCCGCATTCCGTGCAAATCCCGTCGCAATCCGCGTCATCGCAAACCCCGCCGGCGAAGCCAGCCGCCCGCCCTTGGCCGCGTGAAACTCATCCACCGCCTCCGCGACCGCGGCAATCGAAGCCGCAATCAACTCCACCAGCACCGGGCCACGCAGCTCCTCCAGCGGCCGTCCAATCGCGTTCTCCAGCGACCGCACAATCAGCGAGAACTGGCTGCGCACCAACTCCGCCTTGAGCCGCGCGGCCCAGCGCAAGTCGGTCTCGATCCGGTCCACCACCGTCGCCGAGTTCCCATGCCGCACCAGCGAAGCAATCGCCCCCGCCGCCCGCGCCCGCAGCGCGTGATACCCAATGGCCCGCGCCTTCTCCGCGGCCTGCGCCGGCGGCTGGGCCTCCCGAGCCTCCGCCAGCCACACCGCCACATCCACATTCCCCGCCGCACCCAGACCCGTAGTGCAATGCGGCGACGTCAGCGCTTTGTCCGCCTCCACAGCCACCACATCCAGCTTCAGCGCCTGCAGCCGCGCCGCGCGCACATCCACAATCACGCGCTGAACACTCGCACTCGACCGTTTCAAGTGATCCGCAATCCGCCCCGGCTCCACCCCCCACCACCACGCCCGCTCCACCAGCGCCCGATCACGCTTCGTCGGCGGTCCCGCCTCGCCGAAGATCGGGTCCTTTGACCCCGCATCATGCCGCCGCAGAATCTGCCGCACCGTCTCGTGCGCCCGTTCGAATCGATCCGCGAGGCGCTTCGCCGCCTGATTCAGCGTGCACCCGAAGCGATCATGGTACACCCGCGCCCGCCGGATCATCTTCTCTTCCAGCCCCGCACCAATCCGCGAATACTCCGCCGCGGTCTTGATGCTCTCCCCCCACTGCTTCTCAAATCGCTCCACCGAATCAAGCGGAAACATCAGCCTCGACACCGAGTGCTCCGAGGCCACGCGCCGCGCAATCAGCCCGCGCAGCCGGTACCGATCCAGCGTCTTCCTGCTCACGTTCCAGCGGCCTTGCAGCGCCGCCGAGTCGATGTACTTCCCCGCCGGCAGGTCCTTCTCCGCGATCCCCGCGGCCGCCGAAAGCTGCTCCACCAGCACTGAAATATCACCCAGCAACGCCTCCCCCACCACGATCGCCGGCGCATCCATCTGCGGCCGATACCCCGTCACGCGAAACACCACCCAATCCTCCGGGTAGTTCACCTTCGGATCGACCTCCGCCGCCAACTGCTCCGCACGCTCGAGCTGCCGCCGCGAAGTCTCCGCGGGCGCAAACCGCAACTGCTGAGCCAGGTCTTCCAGAGCACCGATACGAAGCTTGCGAAGCGGCGGCACCTTTACCTCGCAATCGCAGGCGCTGAGCCCAGCTCAACCCAGCGCGGTCTAAACGATTCGATCAGGCCATCCGCGGCCGCCATTTCAAAGAACTTCTCAACCGCCTCACGCTCGCGCCGGCCCACACTGAACCGCAGCAACGAACCCAAATAGCTCCGCGCCAGATCCTCCGGCCACCGATGCTCCGGCGCACGCGTGCTCACGATCCAATCGATGCGCGTCCGGTTGTGCTTGAGCTGCCGGTCCAACAGCGCTGCGGCGTTGCGGATCAACTCATCCCCCGCCCGATCCTCCCGGCACATCCACATCGCATACACAAACGGCAACCCCGTAAGCGCCTTCCAAGCCTCCCCAAGATCCAACTGATACGGATACCTCACCGCCGGCGGCGAATCCGTAACAACCTTGTCGCCAATCAACAGCACCGTCTCCGGCCAAGCCTCGTCCAAGTCTTTCGCCGGCCCCGGCGCACTCACCGGCGTCCGCTCGCGCGCATCAAAATCCACAATCCGCGGCCGCACCCTATGCAACGCCTTCAGCAGTATCCGGCACAGCACGATCGATGTGTGACTATCCGTATCCGCGTGAATCGCCGTGATCTGATTCAGCGGCACACCCGAAAATAGCCGCACCGTCAGCGTCGGCCCATCGCACCCGATCATCCCTACCGGCAGCAGGCTGAGCCCAAACCTCGCCGCATCAATCATCGACACCAGCCCCAAGTCCGCCGAGCCCGAGTCGACCATCGCCGCGATCTGCGAGGGCACGGTCGGCACCAGTTCGCAACCCGAAAGCCGGTCGAGACCTTCAATGAGCGGCACGGTGTTGAGATACCGAACGCAGGCGATCCGAATAGGGTGCATGGGCAACTTTAGGGTGCCGCGCCGGTGGAATTGAGGCAAATCAGGCATTGTGCGAAGCCGGGATTTGGTTACATTGGAGGGCCGCGGATATCACAAGGAACCGTTCATGAACACCCGACTCCTCGTCGCAATCGCCGGTCTGACCGCGGCCATCACCTCAGCCCAAGCCCAGCAACTCGTGATGGTCGCCGACTCGACCAACGACCGCATCTCGATCTTCAGCGCTGTGGACGGCTCGCTGGTCAACGCCAGCTTCATCGTGAACCAAGCGGGATTCACCTTCAACTTCCCCAAAGATGTCATCCAAGTTGGGAACGAAGTCTGGGTTTCGGACCAGACAGCCGACTCGATTTTCCGATTCAACCTTCAGGGCCAATACCTCTCCACCATCGGCGGCGGGGCCACCGGCGGCCTGGACAACATCCGCGGCATGGAGTTCATCGCCGGCACGATCTACGTCTCCAACGGCGGCACCGCCAACGGATCTCCCGGTGCCAACAGCGTCGTCAAGTTCGACACGACCGGGGCCAACATCGGCAACTTCACCGCGGCCGCCAGCCCCTTTGACATCTACCCGCTCAGCCCCACCGAGATTCTCGTCAGCGGCAGCAGCAACAACCCCGACGTCACCCGCCATGACTTGGCCGGCACCCTCTTGGGCACCTGGAACAACGGAACGATCAGCTTCGCCGAGCAGATCACCCGGCGCGCCAACGGCGAGTTCCTCATCGCCGGCTTCACCGATGGCAACATCCACCGCTACGACGCCAACGGAACCGACCTGGGCAACCTTTTCGCCGCCCCCGGCGCCCGCGGCGTCATCGAGCTCCAGAACGGCGACATCATGTGGACCGCCAGCTCCGGCATTCACGTCAAGAATCTCGCCACCGGTGGAGACACCATCGTCCTGGTGACCAGCGGCGCTCAGCTCGTCAACAAGCTGACCATCTCCCAATCCTCCTGCTACGCCAACTGCGACGGCTCCACCTCGGCCCCGCTCCTTACCGCCAACGATTTCCAGTGCTTCTTGAACGCCTTCGCCGCCAATGACACCTACGCCAACTGCGACGGCTCAACTTCCGCGCCCCTTCTCACCGCCAACGACTTCCAGTGCTTCTTGAACACCTACGCCGCGGGATGCAGTTGATCCCGACTCGACGCGGCGGCCGCAACTGGTCATGATGTACCCATGACTGACGCGACCAACCTCATCCTCATCGGCGGCGGCGGGCACGCACTGGTCGTCGCCGATGCGGCCGAACTTGCCGGGCTCAGGGTTGAAGGCTTTCTGGATGACGTCACCGAAGCGCCGCTTGCCCACGGGCAACCAAGCTGCCCGCGCCTCGGCGGCTTCGCAGACCTGGAGCGATTCACCCGGCACACCTGCATCCTGGCCATCGGCGACCTGGCCCTGCGCCGCAAACTCATCGCCCGCATGGGCCGCGCCGATGCACGCACCGTCATCCACCCCCGCGCCAGCGTGTCTCCCTCCGCCGACATCGGCCGCGGCGTCTACATCGGCCCCGGCGCCGTCGTCCACACCCGCGCCGTCATCGCCAACCACGCCATCGTCAACTCCGGCTGCATCGTCGAACACGAGTGCCGCATCGGTGAGAACGCCCATATCGCCCCGGGGGCCGTGGTCGGCGGAAGAACCACCGTCGGGGCCGACACGCTGGTAGGCATCGGTTCGCGCGTGCTGCCCGGCCAGAGCATCGGCAAGTCCTGCATCATCGGAGCCGGCGCGGTCGTCATCAGCGCCCTTGTGGATGGAGCACGCGTCGCGGGTGTGCCAGCCAAACCGCTCTAAAGCTACTTGGTGGGAATCGCCCGCGAACGCATCTCGCTCGCCCGCTTGATTAACCCGTCAGGTTCATCCGCGGCCGGGTCGTTGGGCTTGAGGTCCAGTTGCCACTTCACCGTGTTGGTAATCGTCAAGGGCGCCGCAGTCGCCAACAGGTCGACGGGTGCGTATTCCCAAATTGGCGTGGGCGTACCGCGCGAGGTGGTAAGCGGCTGGTACCCATCCTTGGCCGCGCGGACGTCGTACTCGCCGTAAAACAGGAACCCGGTGGTGCACGGCGTGCGCCCGACTTCGACATCGTTCACCCACACCGTCGCCCCCGGCGGCTCAGATGTGATCTGAACACGACGCTCCAGACAGCCTTGAGCACTGAGCAACGATGCGAGCATCACGATGGCCGCGGCACGCTTCATCGCATCGCTCCGGGCTGACGGGGTTTGGTCGCGGCCGGGGAAGAAGGAACAGCCACCGCCGCCTTGGCCGCCCCGTTGCGGGCGGGCGGCTCGTGCGGGCGATCAAACTCATCGCCCCGGAAGAGCGAGCCGAGATAGACCCGCCGCACGGTTTCATCGTTGATCAGGTCGCGCGGCGTGCCTTCCGCGAACACCTTCCCGCTATCCAGGATGTAGGCCCGGTCGCACACACGCAGCGTCTGCTGGACGTTGTGGTCCGTAATCAGACACGCAATGCCCTGCCCCGCGAGGCGGCGGATCTCGGTCTGCAGGTCCTCTACCGCGATCGGGTCCACACCGCTGAAGGGTTCATCCAGCAGGATGAGGGCCGGATTGGTCACCATGGCCCGGGCGATCTCGAGCTTGCGCCGCTCACCACCCGAGCAGGTCCGGGCCGCCTGCTTGGCTTTGTGGGTCAGACCAAACTGCTTAAGAAGCTCGGCCGCCTTGTCGCGTTGCTCGGCGCGGCTAAGAGCCCGGACCTTGGGCGGCTTGCCATCTTCCCGTGCTTCCTTGATTTGGACGGTTTCGAGGATCGCCAGCAGGTTCTGCTCGACCGTCATCCGCGTGAAGATGCTGGGTTCCTGGCTGAGGTAGCCCATGCCGCGGCGGGCCCGCTGATACATGGGAAGCCCGGTCACATCCTGGCCGCCGAATGAGACGCTGCCGGCATCGGCGTCGATCATGCCGATAGTGATGCGGAAGCTGGTGGTTTTGCCTGCACCGTTGCGCCCCAGGAGGCCGACGATCTCGGACTTCTCGACGTGGAACGACACATCGTTCACGACGGTTCGCCCGGCGTAGGTCTTCTGGAGATGTTGTGCTTGCAGGAGAGGCACTGGCCGGAGAGTTTATGCCGGTACGGCGGGGAATGCGGGTTGGTGGCTGTTAGAGCATGCGAATGGTCATTGGGTAGCGATAGTACTGACCCTTGTTTGCGGCGATCGCGGCCAGGACCATGCCGGTGATTGCCAGCAGGTAGAGCGGGGCCCAGAGGATGAAGCCCACGCCGCAGGTGATGAACCCGACGACCAGGGTGCCCAGCGCATAAATGAACAGTGAGATTTGGAAGTTCATGGCCTCGCGGCCGTGGTCATCCAGGAATGGCGAGCGGTCGCGCTTGATGAGCCACATCACCAACGTCGGGATAACCGGGAGCCCGAAGTGGATCGAGACCAAGGCCAGATGGGTGAACATGGCGTAGGTGCGTTCCCACTCGGCCGCGTGCGGATCGACGACCCGCTGCTTGCCGTGGATGACTTCGCTGAAGACTTGCCCTGTGTTCATGGTCGCTGCACCTGCCATGAATGAGGTATTCGGGAAGGGGTTTGCCCATTTTCAGGGCGCTAGTTCCCGAACAGGTTCCGTTCGCCGAACAGGCCTTGGGCCTCGAAGTGGGCAAGGGCCTCATCTACATCTTTGAAGATCTTGGTCGCCGTTTCGGTGATGAATGGGCTGGGGCTCTTTTTGGGCTTCCAGACGACGTAGACCTCTTTGGTGTGCTCGAAGGCGTGGTGCAGTTCGCGTTCGACGCCAGAGGACAGACCGGGGACCCCGCCGGGCAGCTCGGGGATCAGGCTCACAATCATGTCGGATTGGTCGATGAGCTTGAAGTCCCGCATGTAGATCTGGCCATCGATGTCGCCGGCGATGTCGAGGACTTCGCGGACGCGGACGCGGATGGGCTCGGGCACTGCCTTTGAACCGCCGAAGCTGTGGGGAGCGACATCCAGGAACTCTTTGCCATCGCGGGCGGCGACCAGGGCGCGTTCGAGCAGGAGCTTTTCATCCACATCGCCGGGGTCGAAGGTGATGAAGTGCTCGGCGAGCTTGGCGCGGAAGTGGTCGATCTCGGCCAGGACGTCGGGCATGTCCACGACGTGGCTCATGGGGAAGCTGGGGTAGACGTTCTTCAGGGATGGGCGGCAGGTCAATCGGAACAGGGTCTTCCGCGTGTCGTTGTGGCGGCCGCGGCTGAGGATCGCGAACTTGCAGCCCGGGATGGACTGGCTGAGGAGCTCGGTCGCGAGGATTTCCTCTTCGCGCCAGACCATGCAGTCCTTGAGTGTCGCGTCGATCACGTGGTCGCGGTGGAGGCGATGGTTGACGACCTCGATGTTGTCGACCAAACAGATGCAGAGGTCGGGCTCGAGCAGTTTGATCTGATCGAAGTCGAATGCGGAGAAGAGGCCGTGGCGCCAGCGGAAGGTGGCGTGGGTGTTGACGATGATGTTTTTCTGGCCGCGGGAGTCGGCGATGATGTCTTTGATGGCGGCGCGGCGGAGGGAGTTGAGGCGAGAAAGCGGCAGGTCGAGGATCTTGCCCGGCCGGACATCCGGGGCTTCCTTATACATCATGTCGCCGACGTTGTAGAGGGAGAGAGTCTCACCTTGCTGTCCGGCGAACTCGCGGACGGCTTCGAGGTACGACTTCTTGTCCATTCCCACCTGACCGGTCACGATCGCGCGCATGCAAGGCCTCCAAGGGGTCCCACCTGAGGGGAGTATAAGAAACGAGGGGTGCGGAGAGCGCGGGCACCGGAGCTTTGGCCATTTCCTAGCTTTGGTGGCACTGGTCGCTGCCCTGAGCGGCCGTTGCTCGGGCGCCCCTCCACTGGCCATGCGGAGCATGATCAGTGCCACCAAATGCAACTGTTACTCCTTGGTTTGGGCCTTCTTTCGTTGGGGGGTGTACTTCCACCAGCCTTTCTTGGGTGCGCCGTTCATGTAGTCCACGGCGGCCAGGAATACGTCGATCAGGCATGGATCGTGGCGGACGCCATCCTTGCGGCAGACCTTGTCGTAGAGCTTGAAGCCGTTCTGACTGATGAGTTGGTCGGGGCGTGTGATGCCGATGCGGTGGAGGTCACCCTCGGTGCGGGGACCGATGTTGGGAATGTCGCGGAGAGTTGCGATATTGGTCCGGGGTTTCTTGGGCATGGGGGCAGGATACCTCCCGGGGGTTAAGCACATTGGAGGTGGGGCGCGTGCGGCGGGCGCACTGCGACCCCTTCAGGGTCGTGGAAAACACCGCACTGCTTGCAGGGGTGTTGCCCCTGCCTTTCGACTTGGAGCCCTGCGGGCTTAGGCCTTGTAGGTCGGTGACTTTCGCGAGTCTTCAGTTGTCTTCCGCTCGTGCGTGGGCCGGTTGGCTGCCTGCGCAGTTGGGCCTTGTGGGCTTGAGCTGCGCCGAGATCGGGCGGTCCACGTCGATGCGACCGAGGGTGGCGGGTCTTTCGACTCGTCACTTGCGGTAGAGGTTCGCTCAAGCGTTCCCGGAATACGAAGCGTCGGAGCCAACACGGGGTTTCCGCCCCGAATCCGCGGCCTCATCAATCCGGGGTTGTTTGAGCAGCCCCTCTACCTATGGGCCAAAGACACGTTTTGCGCGCAAAAACCGTGTCGAAAAATGTGGTGATTGTTCAGAAAGTGCTTGAAATAGGGCGCGGATTTGATGTGTGGATTTCGCAGAAATCGTGTCGTGGGTGAGCACGATTGGTGTGCAAAAAACGTGTCAAAGCGCTTGTTGCGCGGACGAACTCCTTTCCCCCAACCCCCCTCAGGAAGGGGAGCAGGAAAGACCACTGGCCATGCCGAGCATGACCAGTGCCACCAGACCCTTGGCGATAGGCTGGTCGCATGGCGTTTCACGGACTGCTTGTCGTTCGGGACGAGGCGGACATCATTGCTCAGACACTGGATCATCTGCTCACTTGGGCGGATGGGGTGTACATCCTGGATACGGGGAGCACGGATGGGACTTGGGAGATCGTCAACGAGTTGGCGCTGCGCGAGAAGCGTGTTGTGCCGATGATGTCGCGGCCGCTGTTCTGGAATCTGGGATTGCGGGCGATGCTGTTTGACAAGTACCGGCCGCGGTTTGGGAGGGACGACTGGATTGTGCGGCTGGATGCGGATGAGTTCTATCACGTCGCGCCGCCGGAGTTTGTGAGGTCGAGCGTGTCGCGGGCGGAGGGGCGGGTTCGGGTGCAGATGTTTGAGTTTGTGCTGACGCGGTCGATGGTGGAGGCGTGGGAGCGGGGAGAAGAGTCGGTTGCGGATCGTTCGCGCGACATCACGGAGCGCCGGCGCATCTATTACGTGGACCCGCATCCGGAGGTGCGGTTGTTTCGGTATCGGCCTTCGATGAAGTGGCCGGCGGCTCGGGCGGTACCTTGGAATGATGGACTGACGGCATTTGAGCGGATCCCGGTTCGGCATTACCGATGCCGCGATCCGCTGCAGGTGCAGGCCCGGTGCCGGTTGCGGTCGCGGCTGCGGCGGGACTCGGGCGGGACCACGACGCCGGATGGCACGCCGATTACCCACTGGGCTGTGGATGACTGGAACTATTGGGTCTGGGCGGATGACAACCCGCGGCTGCGGACCTGGGCTCAGGGGACCGAATTACCGGTCGCCAAGAGCCCGCGGGCGGCGAGAGGCACGCCGAAGTACATGGCGAGGCAGGCGTTTTACGGGTGGGGAATGGCGGCGGTGATGGATCGGTTTCGGGGCGGGTTTGATGGTTCCGTGAAGCCGGAGGAGATTCCGGGGGCTTTACAGAGGGAGCTCGGGTGCGGGCCTGCGGACCGGGGCGTGGACGCCCCGGCTCACTAGGGCGGGGCGCGTCTGGTGTCGGTTTCCCGCGTATCCTCTCGACCCATGTCGATCCTCGTCAACGCTCAAACCCGCGTCATCTGCCAGGGCATCACGGGCGCTTACGGCGCTCAGCACACGCTTGGCTGTTACCACTATGGAACCAAGGTTGTCGGCGGCGTCACGCCCGGCAAGGGCGGGACCAAGGATGCCAACGGGTTGCCGGTGTTTGACACCGTTGAGCAGGCGGTGAAGGCGACGGGGGCGGATGCGACGATGATCTTTGTGCCGCCGCCAATGGCGGGGGATGCGGTGCTGGAGGCCGCGGCTGCGGGGATCAAGGTGATCTGCTGCATCACGGAGGGTGTGCCGGTTCAGGACATGATCCGGGTGCGGGCGGTGCTGGATGAACTCAACAGCAAGACGCAGCGGTTCACGCTGATCGGGCCGAACTGCCCGGGGATCATCACGCCGGGGCCGAAGACGGGTGGCGGGACGTCGGGGTCAGATCCCTACACCAACGCGGGTTGCAAGATCGGCATCATGCCGGGGTACATCCACACGCATGTGAGCCAGTCGAAGCTGGGCAAGTCGGTGGGGATTGTGTCGCGGTCGGGAACGCTGACGTATGAGGCGGTGTGGCAGACCTCGCGGATGGGGCTGGGGCAGTCCACTTGCGTGGGCATCGGCGGGGATCCGGTGCGTGGCTTGTCGCACATTGATTGCATCAAGCTGTTCAACGAGGATCCGGATACGCACGGGATTCTGATGATCGGGGAGATCGGCGGGACAGATGAGATTGAGGCCGCGGAGTTCATCAAGCAGAACGTGAAGAAGCCGGTGGCGGCGTTCATCGCGGGGCGGACAGCGCCGCCGGGGCGGCGGATGGGCCACGCGGGGGCGATCATCGGCGGGGCGGATGACACGGCGGATGCGAAGATCAAGGCTTTGCAGGGGGCGGGGGTTGAGGTGGCTTTGAGCCCGGCGGATATGGGTGCGGCGATGGCGAAGGCGATGAAGGTGGGGTAGCGGAGGCCTTTGCGGTGAATTGAGTGAGAGTCGGAAGTGAGCCGTGCCGTGTCGGCACGAATCCACCCGATGATCCCGGCAGGGATTTTAACTGAGCGAGAGGGACCTTCCGCCGTGCCGACACGGCACGGCTCGCTTTTGATGAGCTTTGAGGAGGTTCACTCCTTGCTCTTCTTCTGCCGGAACGCCTTCGAAAGCAGCTCCGCATCAAACTGCCCGGGCACCTGACCCGTGGCCGCGAAGCGGTAGACGGCGGCGACCAGGATCATTTGGAGCGTGCTAGTGACGAGGCTGACGCCGATGAGGGCGCCGATGGTCAGGGCGCCGCCGACGGCGACGGGCCAGATGGTCTGAAGCATGATGGATGCCGTCAGGCCGATGCCGGCGGGGACGATGGCGCCCAGGAACATCACGAAGCTGAGGGCGCCCAGGCCGGCGTTGGCGACGAGGGCCTCGCCCCAGGTCTTGCGGATGGTGGAGCCGGAGCGCTTGATCGCCTCGATGGGGCCGACACCTTCGACGACGAGCACGGGAACGACGAAGTAGGTCGCGATGGTCCAAGCGAAGCCGATGACGCCGGTCACGATCTTGCCGATGAGGCCGGAGCGCTCGGAGATCATTTTCAGGACCATGCCGACGGTGGCGGAGATGAGGGCCCAGCCGAGGATCTGCGGCAGGCGGGCCGCGGCCATTCGCAGGCCGTCGCCGACACTTGTGGGCTGGCCGTCAAACCGCTTCATGACGCAGGCGATCAGCGCGGAGTTGAAGAAGGCGATCACGAAGTAGTTGACGAAGTAGAAGGCGAAGCAGACGGCGTAGTAGGCGGGCGTCATGTGGAACTGGACGCTCGAGCCGTTCGGACCGCTCTGGGCGCTCTGCGCGATGGATGCGAACACGCCTGTCACGAACAGCGGCACGGCGAAGCTGGCGAGGACCACCAGGCACGAGACGGCGCTGATGATCGGGAAGATGACCAGCTGCGTGTCCTGTTTGAGGACTTGCAGGCTCTGCTTGCCGAGTTGCCAACTGCGATTGATGGTGGCGAACATGGGGAAATCTCCGCGGTGAGGACTTCAGGCTATCAGAGAGTTGGGAAGACCGGAACCTGGATTTCGGCTGGATTGGGCGGGTTTCATTCGGATTGGCGGGGGCCTGGAATTCGACCGATAAGTAGGTCTGTGGCTGAAGCCTTTGACCCAACAACCTCCGAGGCTCTTCCCGGCTTTGCCGCGGCCCGGAAACAACTGGCGACCACCAACTGGATCGCTAAGAACCTTCTCTACTTCTTGTTGGCCATCCTGATCTTCACCGTGGGCAGTGTCGGATCGGCACGCTTTCATCGTTGCACGTGGGTGATGACGGTGCACATGCGGGACATGCCGGACGGGACGGTTGTGGCCGCGCCGCCGGGGGATCCGAATGCTGAGGATTTGGCCGCGATCCTGCGGATCACGCTGACGGCGAAGAACGATGGGGAGTTGATGACGGTGGGCCGGGCGTACACGGCCAAGGAAGAGGTGGTTCAGCTATCGCCCAAGCGGGCAGCCCTTTACACAGCGACGCTGCGGCCGGATATCGCCGCGGTGCTGGGGAAGTCGGTTCCGCCGCCGGAGGGCGCGGCCACTCTGACGCCACGGGCGGAGGCGGCGTTTCGGGAGGCGCTGTCGCTGTACCTGTCGGGCGGCACCGCGAAGTCGGTCGGGCAGTTTCCACCGTGGGGGGAGTGGCTGAGGCTGTTTGGGATCATGGGGGGTGCTGGGCTGCTGGGGCTGGCCTGGTGGAATCGGGCCAAGGCGGTGATCTACCGCTCTCGCGGGCGGGAGCGGCTGGCTTTGGACCAGTGTCCGCATTGCGGACATCCCTTGAGCCTGACGGATGAGTCGCGGTGCCCGGAGTGTGGCACGGAACACGCCGTGTGGGCCGCGGCGATGTCGGTTCGGCCTGGGGATGGCGTGGTCAACGTGGAGGACAGGACCCCCACTTTCCCCTTGATTCCGCCGCCTTGACTTGTTCCCTACTTCCAACTACTGTTCCAACAGATATCTATGGCCCAGAACCCGCACACCCCCACTTCGCTTCAGGATGAGATCGGCAAGCGCCGCCCGTTCGAGCATCTGGAGCAGGAGGCGTATCTCAACCTGATGCGGACGATGAGCGTTCTGGATGAAGAGGTGTCCAAACTGTTCAAGGCGCGGGGGTTGTCTGAGGCGACGTACAACGCGCTGCGGATTTTGCGTGGCGAGCAGTCGCACGGGGCGGCGGCGGGGATCCCTTGCCAACTGATTGGCGAGCGGCTGATCAGCCGAGTACCCGATGTAACGCGGCTGATTGACAGGTTAGAGGCCGCGGGAATGGTGAAACGAGGGCGGACGGACCAGGACCGGCGCATCGTGCTGGTGAGCATTACCAAGAAGGGGCTGTCGGTGCTGGAGCAGCTCGACAAGCCCTTGATGGATATTCACAAGAACCAGTTCAAGCACATGGCCGCGGCTGAGTTGACCGAGCTCAACCGGTTGCTGACCAAGGCCCGGCACCCGAATTCATAAATCCCGCGAGGCGCGAACCCCGAACCGTTCTGAAGCGTCTATATACTTGTTTGAACAGATAGTTGGCTGGTGAAAGGAACCCCGTGAACAAGAACCTGATCCCGATGAACCCGAACCTTGGCCTGCTCATTATGCGGGCGATGATCGGCGTGGTGGGCGTCATCCACGGAGGGGGCAAGCTCTTTGGGGCTTTTGGGGGCGACGGTTTGCGCGCATTCGCTGAGGTGCTCAAGGGAATGAACGTGCCAGTACCGATGGTGTCGGCGTTCTTGGCCGGCGCTGCGGAGTTCTTCGGCGGGATCCTCATCGCCGTCGGGCTGTTCCCGCGGCTGGCGGCCATTCCGTTCGCCTTTACCATGTTTGTGGCATTCTTCACAGCCCATCACGGCAAGCTCATCGGCAAGGGCAGCGGCGAGTTTGCGCTGACGCTGGGGGCGTTTGCCGTCGGACTGGTCTTTACGGGGCCCGGACGTTGGAGCATCGGCCCTGTCCACGGCGCATCGCCGGCCCCTCGAACCAAAGCATAAAGGAGAAACCATTGATCACGATTCGCAAAGCTTCTGACCGCGGCCATGCCAACCACGGCTGGCTGGACACGTACCACACGTTCTCGTTTGCGGGGTTTTATGACCCCAAGTTCATGGGCTTTCGTTCGCTGCGGGTCATCAACGATGACAAGGTGGCGGCTGGCCGCGGCTTTGGGACGCACCCGCACGACAACATGGAGATCATCACGTACATCCTGTCGGGCACGCTGCGGCACAAGGACTCGATGGGGCACCAGCAGGACATCGTGCCAGGCGAGGTGCAGCACATGTCGGCGGGGACGGGGATCATGCACAGCGAGTTCAACCCCTCGCCGACTGAGCCGGTGCACCTGTACCAGATCTGGATCGAGCCCAAGAGCGAGAGCATCAAGCCGGCGTATCACCAGACTCGGTTTGCGCCTGAGACGCGGGCGGACAAGTTGAAGCTGGTGGCTTCGCCGGATGGTGCGGACGGGTCGATCCCGATCAACGCGGATGCGAAGCTGTTTGCCTCGACAATCGGGGCGGGGAAGTCGGTGTCGCACACGCTGGGGAAGGGGCGGCACGGGTGGGTGCAGGTGCTGCGGGGTGAGGCGACGCTGAACGGGTCCAAGATGGGCGCGGGTGATGGGGCGGCCATTTCGGATGAGGCGGCGCTCACGGTGAAGGCGGACAAGGAAGCGGAGATCCTGTTGTTTGATCTGGCGTGACGCAGAACTCGCGTCATGTGATGGCGAGCCGTGGCGTGTCGCCACGGCGGCGTCATTTTTCAGAGGATCCCATTCGGAACACCCAGATTCCACCAGAGGGCGGGTCACGGGATTCAACATCCGCCGTGGCGACACGCCACGGCTCGCTGATGGTCGGGGAGTATGCGCTACTTCGTGCAGCGGACAACGAACGCCGGGGGCAGGTTGCGCCAGACGTATTCGCTGCGCTCAACGCGGGAGAAGTACTTGGGCAGCCGCCTGTAGAAGCGGCGACCCTTGGGGAGCAGTGTTCCGACGCGGTAGCCGAACGTGATGAGCTGGCCGCCGGGCTTGAGCACTCGGAGGGTCGCGTCGAGGGTGTCTTTCTGGAGGCGATCGCCGAACGAGGCCCAGGGCAGGCCGCTGAAGATCACGTCAACCTGCTCGATGCCTTCCTGGGCGCAGAGCACATCGACATCCTTCACGCTGCTTTGGTGGAGCGTGCGGCCGGGATGGCGGGAGCGCCAGAGGTCGGCCATGGTGGGGTTGAGCTCAATGGCGAAGAAGCGGCAGTTGGGGTTCAGCAGTGGCAGGATGTAGTCGGTAAAGGAGCCGGTGCCGGGGCCGAACTCGACGACAGCCTTAGCGTTCTGGAGGTCTACACCTTCGACCATTTTTTTGGCCAGGTGCTTGGAGCTGGGGGCGACCGCGCCGATGACGAACGGCTGAGTGATGAACTCTTTGATGAAGCGGTACTTGTGCTTGCCCGGATGGGCGGGGGCCAGGGTTGTCATCGAGCGCGCACTCCGGCGGATACCTTCGCCATCGGTTATTCGAGATTCCGCATCGCAGATTTCGGGGGGACTGGCCGGAGTCATGAGCGGAGACGATAGCGATACACGTCGCCGACGTCATGTTTGGACTGCTTATCTGGCCTAAACGACACCCAGGCCCAGCGCGATGGCCATCAGGATGAGCATGACGCCGATGGCCCGTTTCAGGCCTGTGAGCGTCACTTTGCGGACCAGACGTGTGCCAAGAAAAGACCCTAGAAAGGCCGCCAGCGATGCGGCGATGACAAGGCCAAAGCCCCCACCTTTCCTGAGAATGCTCAGGGAGTCCCCTCCTGAGCCCAAGGCCAGAGCCCAGGCCGCGGCATAGACGGCCAGGCGAGACGAATCGACGATGACAGCCCCCACCACTCGCGTGCCCACGAGCTGCTCTTTGGTGAGGCCGACGCGGATGAGGAAGGCGGAGCGGAGGGCACCCTGGTGCCCGGACAGCCCGCCGAAGAAGCCCGAGAGGATGCCGCCGACCCAGAGCCACTTCTTGTCAAACGAAGCGCGGTCGAAGCGGGGTGAGAGTTCCAGGATCGCGAAGCCCGCGATGACTGCGGCAACCACCAGCTTGAGGAGTGTGACTTCACACTGACGGCCGAAGAGCGTGTGCGTGGCAAGGGGGGCGGGATGGCCGAGGAGTTCGAGCGCACCGGCCCCGATGAGAGAGGCGATGGCCGCGGCGATGCCGTAGCGCCACACGGTGGGCCAGTGGGCATCCTTGCCGACCAGCGCGAGCTTGAAGAGGTTGTTGAGGAAGTGGACGACGGCGGTGGCGGCGATGGCGACCTGGACCGGGAAGAAGATCGCGAAGACGGGCATGAGCAGGGTGCCCAAGCCGAAGCCAGCGAAGAAGGTCATGATGGCGACGCAGAGGGCGGAGGCCGTGACGATCAGATAGTCCACGGTTCTAGAGCTCGCGCTCGAAGTCGGCGGCGGTGGGTTTGGAGTGGGCGGTCTCAGACGGGTCGATCATGGTGCCCGAATCGCCGGGGAGGATGATGCGGAACGTGGCACCCTGACCTTCGGTGGATTCGACGCGGATGCGGCCGCGGTGCTCTTCAACGACGCGCTTGGTCACGGCCAGGCCCAGGCCGGTGCCCCGCGTGCCCTTGGTGGTGTTGAAGGGTTCGAAGAGGCGGGACATGCGCTCTTTGGAGATACCCGGGCCGTTGTCGATGACCGCGATTTCGAGTGCCGCGGGTGCGCCCTCGCCGCGCTGGTTGGCGCCGAAGTAGTTGGCGCGGATGGTGATCGCTCCGCGGCCGTGGGGCGCTGCCTCCACGGCGTTGGTCAGGAGGTTCATGATGGCCTGGTGCATGAGCGGCGCATCCATTGGCACGGGCGGCAGGTCGGCCTCCGTGTCCACCAGGAGGGCGACACCCTTGGTGTTGCACTGGCCTTCCATGAGTTCGGCGCAGTCTTCGATAAGTTTGCCGACAGGTGTGAGCTCAAGCTCGATCTGCCGCTGGCGGCTGAAGGCCAGCATGTTCAGGGTGAGGCTGACGATGCGGTCGAGGTTGCGCTTGAGGATTTCCCAGCCGCCCTTGGCGATCTTGAGGTCATCCTTTTTGAGACCCATTTCGACAACGTCGGCGCCGCCACGGAGGCCTTGGAGGATGTTCTTGATGGCGTGGGAAAGGCTGGCGACGGTCTCGCCGATGGCCGCGAGGCGTTCGGTCTGGAGTTTCTGGGCGTAGAGATCGGCGTTGGCGAGGGCCAGGCCCGCGTGCTGACCGATGGCGTTCATGAGGGCCAGCTGTTCGGAGGTAAAGGTGTAGTTGGCGATGGAGCTGTCGACGTAAATCGCGCCGAAGGTCCGCTCACGGAAGCGGATGGGAGAGCAGATGGCAGAGCGGATGCGGAGGCGCTGCACGGAGTCACCCGCCTGGAAGCGCGGGTCGCTCATCGCGTTGGTGGAGAGCACACCCTCGGCATTCTGGATTGCGTGGGTCAGGATCGTGCGCGAGACGTTGAACTGGGCTTCATCCTTGTCTTTGGGCGGCGTCTTGTACTTCACGACCGCGGGACGCAGGGCATCATCGCCGATGCCGCTGCCCAGGAGGATGAAGCCGCGCTCGGGCTTGAACTCGGCGACGACCAGCTCGAGCACCTTCTTGAGGAGCTCCTGGCGCGAGAGGGCCTGAGTGGTGATGGTGGTGAGGCGGTAGATAACGCGAAGGTGGTCCACGGCCGCGGCCCGGGGTTCGGGCTCGGCGAGAATGACCGAGTCCTCGTTGCTGGCCATCGTGGTTTCGATGTCGGCTTCGAGGAAGTCGGGGTTCAGGAGCCGGATGACATCCTTTTCTTCGCCGGGCTCAGCGCGGCCGAAGACAAAGAGCGTGGCCCCGGCGCGGATCTGGTCGCCCTGTTTCAGGCGGGTGCGCTCGGTGATGCGGACACCGTTGACGTAGGTGCCGTTCTGAGATTGCAGGTCGCGAATCCACCAGACGCCGTCATCGGGCGTGAGTTCGGCGTGCCGGCGCGAGACGGTGTTGTCGGTAAGGGGAAGCGCTTCGGAGGAGCGGCCGATGAGCTGGGGCTCGTGATCGGGAAGCTCGAACTTGCGGTTCTGGTCCGGGCCTTGAAGTACGGTGAGGATGAGCACGGGGAAGGATACGGGGCGAAGGCGGGGTCAGTTGCTCCCGGGGGCGATGATCTGAGGAGGCATCATCAGCGGTTTCTCCCGCCCCTTGCCATCGCCCAGCACATCGCACCAATAGAGCACTTGGTCCTGCCTGGGGTGGCTGCTGAAGCCGGTGAGCTTGCGGGCATCAAACAGATAGAGCTGCATGTAGTGGAAGAGGGGGACTACGGGCATTTCTTCTTCGAAGAGCATCCGCTCGGCATCCGACAGAATCTGCATGCGTCGCTGGGGGTCGGCCTCGTTAGCGGCCTGGTCAAGCATTTTGTCGTACGCGGGATTCGAGTACTTGCGGTCGTTGTTGCCGTCGCCGGTTTTGTGGATGTCCATGAACGTCATGGGGTCACCAAAGTCGGCGAACCAGCCGGCGCGGCTGGTCATGTAGTTGAAACTCTTGAGGTCTTCGCGGAAGACCTTGATTTCCTTCTGCTGGAGAATGACCGAGACGCCGAGGTTTTGCTCCCAGTTCTTGGCGATGGCCTGGGCGATGAGGTCGTGCCCGCCCTCCTTGTTGAAGAGCATCTCCACCGTGATGAATCCCTTGCCGCCGGGGTAGCCGGCTTCGGCCAGGAGCTTGCGGGCGGCTTCGGGGTTGTAGGGCAGGCCTTTGGGGGAGTGGTAGCCGGGGATGGAGTTGGGCGGGATGACGGTGGAAGCCACGGGCTCACCGATCTGGCGGACGTTGTCGGTGAGGGATTGCTTGTCGATGGCCATCGCAAAGGCGCGGCGGATGCGGGAGTCATGGAACGGGTTCTTGCGGCCGTCGGAGAGCTTTTCCATGCAGTTGAAGTTGTAGAAGTACGTGCCCATCGCGGGGATCACGTGGATGTGGTTGCGCGGGTCCGCGGGCAGCCTGCGGTCGATCTCGATGGGGTCCAGGCCTTGGGCTTTGAGGGATTCGTATTCGGCGGTGTGCTCTTTGTAGAACTGGTTCTTGGCCGCGATCATCTCTGTGCGGTAGGGGACGACGACGTCACTGACCCAATCGACGGTGCCGGTCTGGTAGGCGAGCACCTGGGCGTTGGAGTCTTCGACGGAGGGGATCGCGATGGAGTCGATGGAAAGCAGGGACTTGTCCCAGAACAGGGGGTTGCGCTCCAGGCGCATGTCACGCTTGAAGCGCCAGACGGTGAGATTGAAAGGGCCGTTGCTGACCAGCCGCGGCGGCTTGGTCCAGTCCTGCTCCCAGCGGACCCGACCGGTGGTGGTGTCCACACGTTCGTAGGCATTGACCACATCGGCGCAGATGGGGTAGAAGACCGGGAGCCAGACCAGGTCGAGGAAGAAGGGTGAGGGGCGGATGAGTTCGACGATGAGCGTGTGCGGGTCTGTAGAGCGGGCTCCGACGATCTCAGAGAACTTGGCGTCGGTCTCTTTCCAGAGGGCTTCGGCGGCCAGGCGGCGTGGTTCGCCCGTGAGGTCTTTGCGGGCGGTGAAGTCGTTCATCGCCCTTTGACGCCAGTCGTAGAACTCCTTGCCACCCTTGATGAGCTGGACCTGGCGGACGTAATCGGCCGCGACGTCGGGGAGCATGGCCCGCTTCCAGGCGTAGAGGAAGTCCTTGGCGGTGACGGGGGTGCCATTGGACCACTTGGCCTCACCGCGCAGGTGGAAGGTGTAGGTTTTCTTGTCGGGGCTGATGTCCCAGCTCTTGGCGACGCCGGGGCGGGGTTCATAGTTGTGAGTGAAGATGTCCGCCCGGACCAGGCCCTCGAAGACCAGGCGAGAGATGCGGAAGTCCTGCATCCACGTCATGGTCTGGTTGTCCATGGTGGAAACGTCGCCGCGGTTGATGATAGAGATGTCGGCCTTGGGAAGGGGCCGGTCGGACCAAACGGAGATGCCGATGAGCCCGATCAGGAGGATGAAGGGGACCAGGAGGCGGAGCATTCAGAGGGGAGGGTATCGCGGGCGAAGGCTGAGAGTGCTACTTCTCGTTGCACTTCAGGAACGTCTCAGGCTTGATGTTAAAGGGAGCAGAGTTGAGGGGATCGAGCAGACTCAGCAGGTTCCGATAGAACATCCGGTCGCCTTCCGCGGTCGCCTTGGCGAACTCATCGGCCAGAGCCGGAGCCGCGTTGGGCTTGCCGACCTTTTCGCCCGCCAGCCGAATGGTTCTCTCCGCGGCCTTCACCACCTTGAGGGCATCTTCGCGAGCGCCCGGCTCGCCCACGGGCAACCGGCCCTTCTTGACCTGGCAGGAGACCCAACTCAGCAGCTGACCGCTCATCGCGGCGCACTGGGTGGCGCCTTCGGGGGTCATCGGGTGAGCGGGATCCACCTTCGTAAAGAGCTCCAAAATCAGCTCGCTAGCGCGGACGAGTTCCTTGGGCGGGGCATCAACGCGATCGCTCAGTGCGCCAGCGGACTCACACAAGGTGCGCATCGCCAGCGGGCGCTCTTCGAAACCCGGGCGGCTGAGTTCCATGGACTTGCGCAGGGCACGGATGGCCCCGTCGATGACCTTTTCCGTGCTGGTCGGGTCCTTGACGACATCGCCCAGTTTGCCGATGAGCCGTTCCACGCTGCTCGCGGGGAGCGCCGGATTGCGGGTAGAGACCGCGTCGACGATCCGCTCGACGCCTTTGACCGCGGCGTAGCGGATCGCCTCGCCGGGGTCATTGAGCTTTGATTCCACGATCGCGGCCGTGTCGTTGGTGGCGACATCACCGGCGATGATCAGGGCACTGATGACCACCGCATCTTTGCCCCCGACATTCTTCTTGAGCTCATCCTTGAGCTTCTCGCTGAAGTACTGCCGGAACGGGACGCTGACACCGGTGTTGCGGAAAGGACGGAGCAACTCCTCCCGGCTCTTTTTCATCGCCATGGGATCGGAGCTGGAAAGATCGGGAAGGCGGGCGGCCACAAACTTGTCGACCAGCTGCTTGTCCGCTTCGTTCAGTGGGCTTCGCGTGATGGTGTCTTGCGGAAGCTCCGCCTGCGCCATCGCACGCGACATCGGAAGCAGCATCGCGACGCACGCGAGCATCAAGGTCAGGATTGATCGAAGCCTCATTCGCGCCCTATCACTAGATCAAAGACCGAACAAACACGCGACCGCGGCCGCAAAAGTGCCGCTAGACCAAGACCCCCAACCATCCGTGCGGTCCGCACCACCACCATATCCCCATCCGGGGACGGGAAAGCTACCAGTAGCCCCACGACGGGTCAACTCGCAGAGGCACGAAATGGATCCCAACAGAAGGCGAGGGGGCCCGGGTGGCCGGACTCTGACCTTTCGGAGGCTGCGGGGGTTGGGTTGCAGCGGCGACTAGTAGACCTCAAGGAATACCCGGCGAGTCGGCTTAACTTGCTTATGGAGCATGGATCGCTGCCAGGATCGGACGTCGGCCATGGCGGCGGGCTCGACCTGCAGGAACCTTGAGAGAGCGTGGTCGGCCAGAGATGTGGCCATTTTCTGGAAGATCCCCAGCTCCATGCCGGCCAGGCCGCAGACGTAGACCAGGGTCCGCTCGTTGTCGAGAATGGGCAGGAGCGCATCGCGGTGGGTGGTGAGGCGGTCCTGGACGTAGAGGGGGCCGGGGCCGTCGGCCTGTTTCTCGCGGCTGATGGCGGTGATGTAGGTGAAGTTGGGGTGTTCCTGCTGCATCTGGAGGAGCTGGCTGTGGTAGAGCAGGTCGGTGGCGTAGGCGGCGCCCATGACCAGGGCGATGCGTGAGGGGACTTTGGCGGCCAGGAGCTCAAGGAGCATGCCGCGGAAGGGGGCGATGCCGGTGCCGGTGGCGAAGAAGACGTAATCGTGGGCCGCGGGGTCTTTGGGAAGGACGAACCGTTTTCCGGCGGGTCCGGTGAGGTGGACCTTGTCGCCGACCTTCAGGTCGCACATGAAGTTGGAGGCAACGCCCAGGAAGAGCTTTCCGGTGTCCCAGTGCTCATCGATGGTTCGCTTGACGGTGGTGGCCAGAACGTTGCCCTTGCCATCCTCGCCGAAGGAAGGGGAAGCGATGGAATAGAGGCGGAGCTTGTGGGGTTTGCCCTTCTCGTCAGCGCCTGGGGGGAGGATGCCGAAGCTCTGGCCGGCGCGGAAGTTTCCGGCCAGCTTTGAGCCCGAGACGTCAAAGGAGACGTGGCGGACGAAGTGGGCGGCCTTGCGCTCGGTGCAGCGTTCGTTGGAGATGCAGACCGCCGTCGCCGGTTCGGCGGGGGAGTGGAGGTGCATTTGCACTTCGGTCAGGGGGATCTCGGGGGTAGAGGCGGTAGGCATCGAGCGATTCTAGAAGGCACCGGCTCGGGGTTCAGCCGCCGCCCGGGGGCATCATCTTCGCCATGAACGGAGCCATCGCCTGCTGAACCGCGATCCCGAACGCCTGCATGTCGGCGATCTTCCCGCTCTCGACATCCGCGGCGATTGAGTTGAGGGACTTAGCCATCGCGTCCATCGTGGAAGCCATTTCCTTCATCTCGGGGGGCAGGGCTTCGGGATCGATGAGCCACTTGTCGCCCTGCTTCTTGAGCTTGGTGGGCTCGGGATCGCCAGGAATATCCGCTACGGCGGTATCGCCGGTGACCGTGAATTTCACGTCCGAGACTTTGAGTCCCTGGAAGATCTTCATGGGACCGGACGCCATCCGGTCAAGACCCATGGGGATGGACTGGCCGAACTTGGCCTTGGCCGCGGCGTCGAGACGCTTGGCCGCCGGAATGATCGCGACCAAGGACTTGAAGACCTTGCGGTCGTCCTCGTTGTTCCAGAGCATCCAATCTTCCATTTTCTCCAGATTGCCGGTGGCGACGATGTCGATGACTGCCTGGATCGTCGCTTGGGGTCCGCCGGTCGCGTCCGCAGTGGTAGCGGGCGTGGCCTCGGCGGGTGGAGGCGTTTCAGGCACGGCCTCGCCCTGGGACGGGATCATGTCTTGGTCGCCGCCGGTGGCCTTCACCAGTTCGCGGAGGCGGCGGTTGATCTTGTCGAGACGGGCTTTGGCCTCGCCCGTGGCGCCGGCGGCCTGGTACGCCGCATCGGCGGTCTTGTAGGACTCGCGGGCGGCCTCGACCGATTCCTTGGCCGCGGCCTTGGCTTCATCGCTCTTGGACTTGTACGCGGCGGCATCCGGCAGGGCGGGCTTGGCGGTGGCCAGTGTGTCGAGCGCCTGGGCGTAAGACTGGAGGCCCTGGGCGCGGGCGAGTTGGACGTCGGCGAGGGACTGGTTGGCCGCGCCGATGGTCATCTGGGCGGTCGTCTTCATTTCCGAGGCCGCGGCCTTGGCGGCCGTGGAAGCGTCGGTGTATCCCTTGACGGCCTGTTCGGTCATCGTCTTGAGATCGCCGTTACGGATCTCTTCGATCTTGGTGATGGCCTGCTTGATTTCGTCGGCGGTTTTGGCGGCATCGGCGCGGTCTTTGGCCGCCTTGTCTTTGGCGACCTGGGCGCGCTTGGCGATTTCGCCGCGTTCCTTGGCGAGCAGTTCGCGCTGCTTGTTGAGGCGTTCGATCGAGTTCTGACCTTCGACGGCTTGGGGAGCGGTGTGTGAAGCTTGGGCGTCAAGGGATGCGGACTCCACCTCGAGAGCATCGGCACGGCGGGTGATTTCGCGGGCCTTGAGCAGTGTCTTTTCACCCTCGGTGGCGGTCTGGTTGGGAATTTGCTGGAACAACACGCCGGCTTCTTGCCGCAGGACTCGGGCCTGGTCGGCCTTGGCCTGAGCCTGGGCCTTGAGGTCGGCCACCTTCTTGTCAATCACGGCCTTCTTAGCCTGCTCAGCCTTGATCTGCTCGGCCTTCTCTTTGTCGGACCTTTCAATCTCCGCAACTTCTTTGGTGGGGTCGTAGGACGCGGAGGCGGCGGCGCTGGAACTCTGGTTCAGGAAGAGATCAAGTCGCGAGCGGATGCCCGAGAGGCTGTTGAGAACGGTGCGCTCATACTCGCCGGCGTTGGTCGCGGGGGGCTCGGCAAGGCCGGCCTGGGACTGAGCGATCAGCAGGGATGCGGCGGCCTTCTGCGAGGCAGAGCCTGCGCGCGAAACGGGCTGAAGCGACTTGATGACCTCGGAATACGTTTGAACCTTGAACTTGTTGGAGCCTGCGGGCGTGCCGAACGGGCTCAGCGAGGCCAGCTGGATGTTCGCCTTCTGGAGCGCATCGGCCGAGACATCCTTCTCTTCGCAGGCCACCATGCTCACGCAAAGCCCGGCCGCCACGAAGAGAATACGTACGCGCGAAAGTACCTGATTCATGATCACGCAGCTCCCTAACCGAAACCGTCTGCCGAGAAATCCACCACCGGCCCGCCGATCAGGCGCGGAACTTCAGTCTAGCACAACCGGGACTTTCCGCCCCGGGTGGTCACCATCCTTGGCACCCCCCACCCCACCGACC
>JBGAND010000037.1:0-46959 GCA_044222485.1 Phycisphaerales bacterium
CGCTTCATCCCACACGCGGCGTCGCTCCGTCAGGCTTGCGCCCATTGCGGAAGATTCGTCGCTGCAGCCTCCCGTAGGAGTCCGGGCAGTGTCTCAGTCCCGATGTTGCAGGTCGTGCTCTCACACCTGCTACCCGTCATAGCCTTGGTGGGCTTTTACCCCGCCAACTAGCTGATAGGACGATCGCCGATCTCAAGGCGGTAAACCTTTGCTCCGGAGAGATCATGGGGTATTACGCACAGTTTCCCGTGCCTATCCCCCACCTCGAGGTACGTTCGATCGTATTACTAACCCGTCCGCCGCTCACCCATGCGGGTTCGCTCGACTTGCATGCTTTAGCCACGCCGCCAGCGTTCAATCTGAGCCAGAATCAAACTCTTCAATTGAATTTTGTTGTTATCTCCTCTGACCAAGACGGGGGTCCCAATCAGAAGAGCGAACTTCAATAAAGTGTTTGCCGGCAATCAACAACCCCGATCTGTGCCCCTTGCGAGGAACAGAGTCGAGGCCGGTCAATCTTCACAACCCCTCTTTTGGAGAGAGTTGTTCAGACCCCCGGGACGGCAAATCCCAGGGATTTCGCTGACATTCGCTGCCGGGTTGCGTGTGACCGTGACCCGGCAGACACGAGAATGCCAACTGACTGAGCTGTGAACCTCAGTCAAGCTGTTGTCCGGTATGGACATGGAAAGATTCTGGCTGTCTCCAACCGGAGACCTGGCGTGTCGCCAGTGCCAGAATCGCACATTCTCGCAGAATCCCAACTGTTCACTTTTCAAAGAGGCGGTTCGGTCGACAGGATCACCCTGTCCCCCGAACATTTGTCCATTCGGCGTTCCGAGTGGCAGGGGGGAGTGTAGCAGCCACCCCCGGAGGGTCAAGATGGTGGAGTTCTCCGTTTCTTGAAAAACTGTTCCGGCCTTGGAAAACAGGCCAAATTCGCCTGATTTGAGCGGCTTCTGAATCTGCGCTCAATTCCCGCCGGGGCCCTCATGCAGGCCTGTTAGCAGGTTGTGGAGTAGCCCGAAGGGTTGCCCGGCTGGTCGTGACGTCATCCAGAAGCACAATCGTCAGGTCGGAGAGGTCTACGCCGCGGATGGGGGTGAACTTGCCGGCGATGTTGGACTGCCGCGCGGTCGCACTCAGGCCAGCCTGGGGTCGGGCGTACCGTCGAGTCAGGGCGTGAACCAGGGGGAGGCCTGTCACTTCCGCAGCGCCGCGGGCGATGACCGTCGCGTGGTCGATGCCCCGCGTGAGCCTGCGTGTCAGGGACATGGGAACCGGCACAATCACCGCCTGATCGCGTTTTATTTCGTTGTTCTCCAGGGCGACATCGATGGCCTGCCCGAGCATTCTGCCGATGTCGCGCCCCAACCTTCGCCAGCGGGAGAACTTCACATCGTGCACGACCTCGCGGAGCATCCCCTTGAACTCGCCCAGGCGGATCGTGCGTTCCCACAACACGTTGTGCTCGCGGCACCAGGAGCAACCGGAGCCGTCGGTGTCGTGCGGGCCGGCGGTTGTGCCGCAGCGGTGGCAGTAGCGTTCGGGGGCGTCGGGCATCCAGTTGGCCGCGGCCATGCGTTCAGCGAGTGGGGGTTTGGTGAGGCCGAGCCAGACGCGTTCAAACTCGAGGAGGGCGCCGCGAAAATCACGCGGGATTGGGGCCGCGGTCACGGGTTCAGAATCGTCGTGGGGTTCAAGGTCGGGAGTTTCGACGTGAACGTGCGCCGGCGGGCGCACGGGCGGCCAAACGAATCGCGCGTTGGGCTGATCACCCTGCGTCATGGCCGCGGAGTTTACCGGGGAGTGAGGCGGTCGCGCAACATCTGGGCGCGAGCGAGGCGGCGCTCATCCTGATTGAGCTCGCGGCCGGCGGCCAGTTGCAGGTGCCCGGGCTGGGTCATCAGCATCAGCAGGTTTACGGCCTGTAGCGAGATGTGCTGGAGGATGCCCATGGCGACGCCGAGGCGTACCAGACTCAGGTGGAGCATGGATTCCTCGGTGGTCAGGAGTCGGGCATTGGTGAGGGTGCCCAGAGCGCGGTAGACCTGGTCATCCAGATCATGCCGGCGCTTTTCGAGGAGTTTCTTGCGGTCCGCCCGTTCGTAGTTGATGACGTCGGGGATCAGTTTCTCCTCCATTTCGTGGAGGAGAACCCTTTCAGTCTTGCCCAGCGTGGTCTGGTTGGAGATCTGGTAGAAGTCGCCCGCGGCCTCGGAACCTTCGCCATAAAAGCCCCGGACAGCCAGGCACATATCGGCCGCGGCCCGCTTGGCTTTCTCGATGTTGCCCGTGAGGCGCAGTGCCGGAAGGTGGAGCATGACACTCAGGCGCATGCCGGTGCCGACGTTGGTGGGGCAGGCCGTCAGATAGCCAAACCGAGGCGAGAAAGCGAAGCCCAGGCCCGATTCGAGCTTGTCATCGACCTCATCGGCTTCGGCCAGAACGCGGCCCAAATCCAGGCCCGAACGGATCACCTGGATGCGGAGGTGGTCCTCTTCGTTGACCATGATGGAAACGCGTTCATCGGGAGTGGTGACGGCCACGCCTCGGGGTTCTTCAGCGCCGCCGGCGCCGGTGGACTGTTTGCCCCGGGAGTGCTGCTGGCTGATGAGGTGGCGCTCGACCAGCAGCGTGCGCTGGAATGCGGGGGTACGGTGCAGGTCGTGCCAGGTGACCTGATTGCCGATGGGCGCGGCCCGGAGTTGGGCCTGGCACGCGGCCATGACCTGCGAGCGCTGCGGCCTGGAGGCGCGGTTCACGAAGGCGTATCCGGCGAGATTCCGGGCCAGGCGGACCCGTGAAGACAACACAATGTCCGAGTGAGCGCCGTCGCCGCGGAGCCACTCAGTTGTCGTCATGGGCGGCGGTGGGGGTGGCTCGGGCTGTGATGGCGGCGTGGGCATTTGTGGCTCAGGCGGCGCTGGGGCCGGCCTGTTCGGGGGGCTGGCTTTCGAGCTCGGTCAGGCGGCGGAGTTCATCGCGGACTTTGGCGGCGCGTTCGTATTGCTCGGTTCGCACGGCTTCATCGAGTTGCTTGCGGAGGACGCTGATGCGGCCGGCCCGCTGTTCGGGCCCGCCGAGCACGGATTCGGCGGGCTTTTTGAGAGTTCCGGGCTTCCGGGCGGGCTGGTCGGGCTCCTCGCCGCGCAGGGCACGCTTGGGCATCTTGCCGACGTGATGAGTGCCACCCTCGTGGGCGCGTTCAAGCAGCGGGCCGAGTTGAGATTCAAAAGCCTTGTAGCACTCGGCGCAGCCCAAGAGGCCCGACTGGCGGAACTCGGGATAGCTTGTGCCGCACTCGGGGCAGGAAGTGCCCTTGGCCGGTTCGGTTTTTGCGGGTTTGGGGGCCTCGACGGATTGCTCGAGCATCTTCTCGATGAGGTCGGGGACGGTCATTCCTTGCTGGACCGCGATACCCATCTGGCGAGCACAGTTCTCGCACAGGTGGCGTTCTTGGCGTTTGCCGCCGACGACGCGGAGCTCGTGAACCGTCGCCTCGGCTTCGCATTTGTCGCACTTCTGCTTCATGAACGGCGGTCCTCGCTCAATGAGTCTAGTGCGGGTTGCGGTAGGGGGATTCTGCGGATGGGCGGAAAAACAAACAAGGCCCTGAGCGGGCCTTGATAACGGGCGGAGGGCGGTGGAAGCAGGCTTAGTGGGCCGCGGCCTTCTGGGTGCGGGTGTAGCCGTACTTCCGCTTGAGGGCCTTGGTGACCAGCCCGGCGCGGATGGCGCGGGTGGAGACCTTGATGCGGGTCTGGGCGCCATCGACGATGGCGACGACATCCTGAAGATTGGGCTTGAAGGTGCGGGGGCTGATGCCGGTGGGCTTCAAACCGAACCCGCCCTTGGTGATGGCCTGGCCGCGCCACGCACGCTTCTTCCCGAACTTGGTCTTCTTACCGGTGTAATGGCATTCAAACGGCATGGGGTCACCTCGAAAATGGGGGCGGGGAGTCTAGGCGGGTGGGGGGAGGGGTTCAATGAACGGTCGAATACCCCAAAATCTCAAGCTGAAGTCCGGGCGTTCGGGTCTTATGGGTGGCAACCACCGGCGTAGGCGTTCAGGAAGCACTGAAAGTCACCGGAGGTCAGCAAGGGGGAAGCGGTGCTGCCATCGCAGTTCGCGTAAGGCTGTACGGCGACGAAAGCGTTGAGGAAACACTGAAAGTCGTTTGCCGTCAGGACCGGCACATGGGTGCTGAGGTCGCAGTTGGCGTAGCAGTTGGTCGTCGTGATGAATAGGGAGGCGTTAGAACTCAAGACCGTTGTACACCCGTTGCTCACTGTCACCGAATAGGCCCCGGAGTCAGCCGGAGTGACAGTGCTGAACGACAACGTTGGAGTGTCCGCTCCTGAGACGTTCCCGCCGTTCACAACGGCGCTGGTTCCGCGATACCACTGGTAGGTGAGGGTGCCTCCGCCTTGGGCGACCACATTGAACGCCGCCGGCGCGCCGGGCAGAACTTCGAGCGAAACCGGGTGCTGTGTCAGGTTTACCGGCGTAATGGTGCCGTTGCCGTTCCATTCCCACGAGGCGGTTCCAGTAGAAACGCTGTAAGCAAATATCAGGCCCTTGTTTCGCGACTGATCGAAAATGAACGGGCCGTCTCCCGGGCCGACTGTTGTACGCTGTTGCCATATTCCGGAAACAGAGTTGAGTTCCCAAGCTTGATTGAGCTGCCCGGTGTAGGGGCTGCCTAAGTGGAGCACCACGCGGTGTCGTGCCGGGTCATGTATTGCCCTGCCACCGGACACTGCGAACGGCGCATCGGCCAATCGCTGCCAGGCCACCCCGTCCCACTACCAAACTTGCCGTGTAGGTCCGCTGACCGGGCCGAAGAGCATCACACGCTGCCGGTCGCCGTCGTACACCATTGGATACGAACCCGTTACGGGGCCGGATGGCGCGGCCTGAGTCCAACTTGATCCGTCCCACGTCCAGGTCTGTCCAAGCCCCGAGCCGGAAATCGGGTGGTAAAGCACCGATCGACTGTGCGCTACATCAAACACCATCGTCGAAATGCCCGAAGGTCCCGATTGAGGTTGGAGCGTCCAGGTGAGCCCGTCCCATTCCCAAGTGTCGCTATAAAGCGATGGGCCGGTCGCTCCGCCTTGCTGAACGAGTCGTCCGCGGACGGTGTCAAGGGTCATGGCGCCGCCGTGCCCCGGATTTCCGACGACGGGTATGGGAACCCAACTGGATCCGTTCCAGGTCTGGATGGAATGGTCAGAGAACACCGCCAGAATGCGGCTTTGCACCGGGTCATAGAACAACGAGGCGGGTACGTAAGGGATGCTGGAGTGGCTCCAGAGGCAATCCTGTGCGTGCGCCGCGACAGCAAGTCCTGCGAGCCCGAAGATTGCGGCAATGCGCAGATTCATGGTGGGCCTCCGCGAATACCGGTTGCCGCGCACGGTCAGGAGCACCCCGCCGCGTACGCGTTCAGGAAGCACTGGAAGTCGTTGGCAGTCAGAAGCGGAGCGATGGTGCTGCCGTCGCAGTTTGCCGTGAGAAGTCCGTTGGCGAAGCTGTTGAGGAAGCACTGGAAGTCGTTGGCGTTCAGGACCGGTGCAACGGCGGAGCAGTCGCAGTTGGCTGTGCAGTAGGTGAGGGAGATGGGGCCGCTGACAAGATCCCCGCAGGGTGAGGACAGACTGCACGTGTAGGCACCCGCATCCCAAGGAACAGTGCCAGTGATGGTCAGCGTGTCGGTGTTCGCGCCCGAGATCCGACCGCCATCCATCAAGAGGATCTTGCCCTTTCGCCACTGGTAGGAGATGGACCCGTTCCAAGTGGCATCAATGTGCATAAAGACCGAGCCGCCAGGGCATGTCGAGACGCGAGTGGGTTGTGAGACGATTGCCGGGGCCGCGGCATCCTGCCAGCGGGCCCAGCGATAGGCGAGGCTGCCGCCAGCGGCGACAAACCAGCCGACAACGAAGACCTGATCATTGTGAACGGCCAGGCCGCTGACGGTGTCGCTGGTGCCGGTGCCCAGGGCTCGCCAGGCTGTGCCATCCCAGCGGGCGATGTTGGTGGTGTTGGCGATTCCGCCGGCGCTGCCGAAGTTGCCGCCGACGACCAGATCGTTGCGATACACGGCCATGGTCTGGACCATGTTCTCGGTGCCGGAACCCAGCGCGTGCCAAGTTGTGCCATCCCAGCGGGCGATGTTGTTGGCGGGGACATCGCCGGCGTGTGCGAAAGAACCTGCAACGATCAGTTCGCCGCGGTAGCTGATGACTTTGCGGACAATGCCATCGACACCGCCGCCCAACTCCGACCAACTGGACCCATTCCAGACCGCAAGGCCCGCCGCGGGCGCTCCGCCGGCAGTGCTGAACGCTCCGCCGACCAACACGCCTTGTGCGCCGTAAGGCATGACGGACCATCCAACGCCATCAAGCCCGGCGCCAAGGCCGGACCACTGCGTACCGTCCCAGCGCAACAGCCCCTTGGTCATGGCGCCGGTCGCGTACAGCGAGGTCCCGACGGAGGCGAAGTCTGTGATTCCACCGTTCACTCCGCCCGAGCCCAGGGGGTGCCAAGTGGTGCCATTCCAGGTCGCGACATATGAGCAGTTCACACCGCTGGCGGATGTGAAGTTGCCGCCCGCCACCAGGTCACCCTGAAAGACACCCAGAGCCAGCACCGTGTTATTGACGCCCTGGCCCAGAGCGGAGAACCCAATACCGCCGCCGGGCTGCGTACCCCACGTGGCCACATAGTTCACGGGATTGCCGGTCGCGTTCAGGAAGCCGCCGCCGATCACCGCCACCGCGGGTGCGGGTCCGGGAGGATCCCAGGAAGTGACGGCCCATGCGGGTGAGTCCAGCGCTTGGGTGCCACCATCGGTGATCCAGACGCCGTTGCATTGGGCGTGCGCGAGCGAAGTGGACATTCCGGAAATCGTCACCAGCAGCCACTGACGGGCGGCGCGCGCTGAGGGGGATGGGGGCCGATCCAGTTTCATGACGAGTTGCGCCGAGGGAACACTCGGCGTCAACAGCTTACCGAGTCTGCGCCAAGTGCCCAAGCCCAAAAGCGTAGAACGGACTCCGTCAGGTATCTGTCTGTCTACCCGCGCCGGAGGTTTTCCCGGGAAATCATGACCTCCAGCGTCGAGCAGACGATCTCGACCTCGCGCTGGCTCAAGCTGTTGTAGAACGGCACCGCGATGGTTCGCTGGCTGACCGTTTCGGCGATCGGGAACATGCCGGGCTGGAAGCCGAACTCTTCGCGATAGAAGGGTTGGAGGTGGATGCAGGGGAAGTAGTCGGCCGCGCCCACATCGTGGTTGCGCATGCCGGCGATGATGGTGTCGCGTTCTTCGGCGGTGTAGCCAGTGGCCAAGCGTACAACGAAGACGAACCAACTCATCACCGTTTCGGGGTTGATGGTCGGGAGGACCAGGCTCGGGTTGGCCATGAGCCGCTTCATGTAGGCATCGGCAACCTGCTGACGCTTCAGGATGATCTCATCGAAGCGGCGCATCTGGGCGACACCCAGAGCCGCGTTGATCTCGGGCATGCGGTAGTTGTAACCGAGCCGCTCGTGCCGCAGCCACGCGCCGACGTTGCGGGGGTTGTGGACCTTCTTGTCATCCGCGACGGCCTGATCAGGTCCTACCGCGCGGCCCTGATTCCGCATCGAGTGGCACATCTCGGCGAGTCGCTGATCGTCTGTGTCGATCATGCCGCCTTCGCCCGTGGTGATCTGCTTGTTGGGATAGAAGCCAAACACGCCAACGCGTCCGAAGCTGCCACAGACTCGCCCGCCCATGGAGGTGCCGAGGGCTTCGCAAGAGTCTTCGATGAGCGGGATCTCGTGCCGCGCGGCGATGGAGGCGTACGCATCCATGTGAGCCGGGTTGCCAAACGTCTCGACCGCCAGGATCGCCTTGGTGCGGCGCGTGATCGCTTTCTCGATCAGGTTGGGGTCCATGTTCATCGTCTTTGGACAGATGTCCACGAAGACAGGTGTGGCGCCGACGTAGAGGATGCAGTTTGAAGAGGCGATGAACGAGAACGGCGTTGTGATGACCTCATCGCCGGGCCCGATACCCAGGGCACGCATGACCAGGTGCAGGCCGCTGGTGCCGGAGGAAACGGAGATGCCGTGCCGGCACCCTGCCCTTGAGGCGACGAGTTTCTCGAACTTCTCGGCCATCGGCCCGAGGGCCAGCCGACCGGAGCGCAAAGTCTGCACGACCATGTCGATCTCGAGTTCGGAGATGTCGGGTCGGCTGAGGGGTATCTCGTGGTGCGGCATCCGTTCCGATTCCCGAGAGGCCTGAGATGAGGCGCTGGTCATATCTTGGGTTCCCGTCCGGGGCCCGTCGCGCCTGTGCGCAACCCTAGCCCTCTGGTACAGCCAACATCGGACCAACCCGCCGCCGGGCTTGTGCCCGGGACAGGTTTCACCCTCAAGATTTACGTGCCGGGAGCTGAGCGCAGAATGTCATGCCGGAGCCGGTCCGCCAGCATCCGCAGGCTGAGCGCGGCCAGCTCACCGGCCGCCCCGTCCATGTCGGACCCCAGGTAAAGCCCCACACTAGAGGTCGCCTCATCAGCCATCTGCCGCTCCAGCCGCTTGACGGCCGTGATGACCGTCGAGTGGTTGGGCCGTCCGAGGCCGCGGGCGATCTCGGGGTAGCTCATGGTTGTCAGCATCCTCCCCAACGTGGCGCACATGGAACGGGCCAGAACCACCCGCTTGTGGCGGCCTTTGCCGAAGAGTTCGGAGGCATCGACCCGCAGCACGCGGCAGACTTCATCAATAATGTGGGTGAAGCGAACGGGGCGGACGGGGCGGCGGCCATCCCCGGGGGCTCCGCTGGTTCCGGTTTGCTCGCTCTCGGAGACGCCCAGGGCTTTGCGGATCAACACGAGGCCGACCGCGTTGTGGGCGGGCTGGCCGGGGAGTGAACGCATCGCCTCGATGCGGGTGAGGACACCCTCGATATCGCGAGCGGTTGGGGCAGCGCCTGCGAAACTGGAGGCGATCATGGCCGCGCCCGCGGCATCCAGCGACAGTCCGCGTCGCTCTGCCAGTTTGGCGACGATGCGGGCCCGCAGCGCCACATCCGGTGGATCGACGCGGACAACCATGCCGGCGACGAACCGAGACACCAGCGCCTCGCTGAGCTTTTGAACGCGGCGCGGGTGCTCATCGGATGCGAGAACCACACGCGCGCCGCTGAGGTCGATCGCATCGAACGTGTGGAGCAACTCCTTCTGCGTGCCGGCCTTGCCGTTGAGGAACTGCACATCGTCGATGCAGAGAAGATCAACGCCGCGGTAGCGCTTGCGGAACCCATCCATCTTGTTGGTGCGCAGCGCTATGACGTATTCGTTCATGAACGACTCGGCGGTGAGGTAGACCACCGTTGAGCCGCGCTCTTTGATTTTCTGCGTGATGCCCTGGAGCAGGTGCGTCTTGCCGACACCGCAGGGCCCGTGGATGAACAGCGGGCTGGCGGAGCGCGGGCAGTCGGGCTCGGTCATGCGGACGGCCGCGGCGTGTGCGAGCCGGTTGGACTCGCCGACCTCAAAGTCGTCGAGGCGATACCGGGCGGGCTTGTCCGCGGTCTGCGCAGGGCGCTTAGGAAGAGCGCGGGGCTCAGCACGCTCGGAGCGACCAGGGATGCGTCCGGCATCGCCGAACGCGCCGCGATCCACCCGGAACACCAGTTCGATGTCGGGCCCGTTGGCGCCAAGTTCTTCACCGGCGGCCTTGCGCAGCGATTCGCCGAACCGGCGTCCGAGCATGTCGGCCATGAAGCCAGTGGGGACGGTGATCTGCACGCGCTTGCCGTCGATCAGCACGCGCGTCTGGTGCTCGAAGTAGCGCCGGTATTCCTCGGGCCCCACAGAGCGGGACACCCGGTCCAGGATGCCCCTCTCGCTGTCGGCGGTGCGCCCTGATTGAGATCCCGGCGCGGCGGACCTGGCCTGCGCCTTGGCTTCCTCGTGCCTTCCGTGCTGTCCCGCCTGATTTTGGTTGGCGGTATCCCGGCCATGATTGTGCATCGACGCCTTCCCGTGCGGCAACGCGACGACGGGCCTAGAGCGCCCGTCTGCTTTCTCACGAGTCCGTTCACAACCCGAGAAAGTACTCTCACTCCCCGTTCGATCAGCGCGCAGAGCAACCTCTGGCCCCGCGAGAATCGATTTTGAGCGAAACGTCGGGCCCACGCACCGACGCCATGAAGTGCTTCTCATCGCTCGGCCGCTGTCCATGGCCGAGAGGGGCGAAGAGTAGACGGCACTGGTCGCGACTGCAATCTCAGAGTTGATGTGCACACGAGTGCAAGTGCCGTTCGCATCGGTCATTTCAGGGCTTTGCGCGATGCAAATAATTCATTCTGCACTTTCGGGCTTTGGATTGCGGACAACTTGTGGACAACCTCGCCGACTAGCGCAAGAGCCTTGGCAATATGCGGGTTACAGCCCACCAGGGCGACCCTTGCGCTTGTGGAGAATCCGCCGTGGGCTCAGGCCGGACCCACCGGGCACACCATCGCGACGCGTCGTCCGAACTCGTGGAAGCCCAGCCGCCCGTAGAGCTTGAGCGCCGGGGCGTTCCGAAGGTCCACGGCGCAAGTGACTTGCGTTGCATCGGTGCGGATCGCGCTCTCCAAACCGAGCACCATGAGCTTGAGGCCCAGACCCGTGCCGCGGAGGTCCGGCGAGAGGCCCAGATACACCAGTTCAACGGAGCCTTGCTCCGGAACGCGGTTGAACAGCACGCACCCGTGTGGCTGGCCGTGCTTGAACACCAGCCACCAGAGATGCGGGTTCCACTCGCCGGTGGAACGGTGCGATTCCAGCACATCGGTGGTATCGCGGAGGCCGCAGAGTTCAGGGCAATCCAGGGTTTCCAAATAGGACCGGTCCAGGGCCTCAAGAATGAGCCTGCGGTCTTCGTCCCCTGGCCCCAGGCCGCGGACGTTCCGCACGGTCACACCTTCGGGCCAGTCTTGTTTTGCCGGGCCCTCGAGGGGCTGGACACCACGCCGCATGTACGCCAAGTCGCCCACTTTCACGAACCCAGCGTCGGAATAGGCATCGACCGCCCAGGCCTGTCGGGGCTCAGGGAGGGTCTGGGCAAGCTTGAAGTCGCTCCCTTGCGCTCCCGGGGACAGCCAGGCAGACTTCCCGAATCCGCGAAATTCGCCCGTCCGGGGACCGATCTACCGTGCCCCACATCATGGACAGGTCGATTCCGTGCATCGCCGCGGCCGAGAGCATCCGCTTTGCGGCCTGCTGTTTCGAGCCTGAACCATCGCTAATCAAGCGTGCCGCGGACGAAAGGGTCATGTCCGCCGGTATGCGGACCGGAACAAACCCGATGGAAGCGGGGGAGGGGGACTTGTTTTGTCTGGTTGAGGGATCAGACACACCCAGTTCCAGCGAACATTGACGGGACGGCGGGGCACTGTAGACTAGACTGGGTTCCTTCCGGGAGGCTTGTTCATGATGGCATTGACGAACCGGGCACGGGCTGCGGCCCGCCGGCTGATGACTGTTACCGCCGCGATCGCCGCTTTGGCGGGTGTGGGAATGCTGGCTTTTGTCGGCATGGCTCCGCGTTCCGCAATGGCTGCGCCGGAGCCGTCTCCGATTCCCAAGCGCTGGCAGCTTGAGATTTCACCGTCCGTGCTTCGGACCGCCATGGTCAACGTGGGCGGCACCGAAAAGGCCTATTTCTTCATGACCTACAAGGTGACCAATAACTCTTCTCAGGACTTGCTGTTCGCCCCGGCGTTCGAACTGGCCACGTCCGACACCGGCGACCTGTTGCGGTCCGGGCGGGATGTGCCCATGGATGTCACCCGCGACATCATGGGGCGGCTGGACAACGAACTGATCGAGGACCAGATCGGGATTGTCGGCACGCTCCTGCGTGGCCCGGAGAACGCCCGCCAAGGCGTGGTGATCTGGCCGGTTCCCCAGGAACACCTGACCGAAGTGGCAATCTATTGCGCAGGATTCAGCGGGGAAACAACTTCGGTCGCGATTCCGGCCGAGGATGGCAAAATGGTCAACAAGCTCCTCCGCAAGTCGTGGATGATGCGGTATCGCATGCCCGGCGACCTCACGGCGGGAGATGGCACGACTTTTGAACCCAATGAATCCCGCTGGATTATGCGGTAAACCGGCCCTCGGCCTCCCCGGGTTCATTCAGGGCTTTTCTGAGCCGATCAACCCGCCTAAGGTCTCTGCCCGGCCGCGGCCGGTTTCGCACCCACTTTTTGACGAGATTCAGCTATGGCACATAAAAAGGGACAGGGCTCGACCAAGAACGGGCGCGACTCCAACCCGCAGTTCCGCGGCATCAAGCTCTTTGGCGGTGAAGTCTGCCAGTCTGGTTCGATCATCGTCCGTCAGGTAGGCACACCCTTCCTGCCCGGGTTCATGGTCCGCCGCGGCAAGGATGACACGCTGTTTTCGGTGACGGAGGGCAAGGTGGTTTATCGCGGCCGCAAGGTTCACGTCGTCCCGACCGACCCCAAGACCCCGCGCCCTAGCTACCTGATGGCGAACTGAGCCGACGACTTCAATACGAAGCTCAACCGACCCGTTTGGGTCGGTTTTTTGTTTGCGGTCCGTGCGATTGGTTCTTGTTTCAAAAAATCTTGCCCGCGCGTGTATTCTGCGCCTTGGACGGAGCGTGGAAGTTAACCACCAACTCAGGAGATACACGATGAGCGGACCCGATTTCGAGGCAGTGAAGCAGAAGCAACAAGCCACTTGGGCGACGGGAGACTTTTCCGTCGTGGCCGCGAGGATCGTGTTTTCGGCGGAGCAGCTCTGCGAGTCCGCCGACCTCCAGGCGGGTTGGAAGGTGCTGGATGTGGCCAGCGGCAGCGGGAACGCGGCCATCGCCGCAGCGCACCGCGGGTGCGTGGTGACGAGCTCGGACTACGTCCCGGCCCTGCTGGAGCGCGGCAAGCTCCGGGCCGCGGCGGAGCAACTCAAGATGGAGTTTGTCGTTGCCGACGCCGAAAAGCTGCCTTTCGCGGACGGGTCCTTTGACGCGGTGACATCGATCTACGGCGCGATGTTCGCGCCAAATCACGCCAAGGCAGCGGGCGAGCTGGCCCGCGTGTGCAAACCCGGCGGCCGGATCGCGCTGGCGAGTTGGACGCCGGACGGTTACGCGGGGCAGATGTTCAAACTCTTTTCCAAGTATGTGCCGCCGGCGCCGGGGCTGACCCCGCCGGTGATGTGGGGAACCGAGCCGCACCTCAAGACGATCCTCGGGAGCGCGATCAAGTCGATCAAGAGCAACATGCGCCAGGCCATCATGCGGTTCAAGTCGCCCGAGGACAAGATCGAGGTGTTCAAGGCGTTCTTTGGGCCGACGGTGAAGTCGTTTGCGGCATTGGCTCCGGATAAGCAGGCGGAACTGACGCGCGAGTGGAGGGAGCTCATCCTGAAGTTTGACCGCAACAAGGGGAGCGGCCCGGTCGCGGTGGCGAGTGACTATCTGGAGTCGGTGATTGAGCGGTCCTGAGAACCGGCCCGAGCCGCGATGGTGCTGATCTCGCGGCCAAGGTTCATGAGTGCGGTGACCTTGGTCGCGTTCAGCCGGCGGTGGCAGGCAATCAGAATGCCGCCATCATCGATCGCCATTTCGTCGATGCGCAGACTTGACGAGTGACAGAGCGTCTCAATCGCCGTCGTCATCGAGATCGCTCTGGACATGTCCCCGTCGATCAGTTTCCAGCCCGGCGCCAGGCCCTCGCTGCGTGAGAGTAACTGCACCAGCAGGCTTCTGGAGTATCGGAGCATCACGGCTGCCACCGGAACTGCGATGTAAGCCACAGAGTGGGGCCGGGTGTTCCTGCGTCCATAAATCTGTGATTCGGCAAGCGAAAAACCAAAACCGTTCATCACTCCTGAAGTATGCCATCGCATTCGTGCGCCGATCTCGATCGCACGGGTCACCGGATCGTCGCGCTTGCGCTGAAAAAACCTCGGGCGGTCCACGACGAATCCCGATGAGGTCAAAGATCGCGAAATGCTCCGCATGCGAAGCTCATCCCAGATGACTGTGACCACGATGCAGAGCACCGACGAGGCGATGAAGACCGCGCCGATCATGACATCCGAGGGGATTGACATTCAACCCTTCAGCGCCCCGCGGATTGCCGCCATCGACGCGAGCAGTGCCCCCATCCCATCCAATCGCAGCATCGTGCTCGAATCGCTCAGTGCCTTGGTCGGCTCCGGATGGCATTCGATGAACAACGCGTGCACACCCGCGGCTGTCGCCGCACGTGACAGCAGTGGCGCACGGTCAGGTCTACCGCCCGTCTGTTCGCCCGCCCCTGGCAACTGCGTCGAATGCGTGCAGTCAAAGCACACGGGCGGGCTTCCGAGCTTGTCAAACTTGCTGGTGTCCAGTTCCATCAGATCGCCCAGGCCCAGGAAGTCGTTGACGAGGCGGCCGTATCCGAAGAACGTTCCTCGCTCAGTGAGCATGACGTTGGTGCATCCGGCCTCGCCGAGCTTCCGGACCGCGCCGCCCATTTCATTGGGCGACATGAACTGGCCTTTCTTTACGTTCACGGCTCGGCCGTGCATGGCCGCGGCGTGCGACGGGCTCGGCCTGCACCGGGTCGTGGATGTCAGTGGTGATGGGCACTCCCAGTTCCTTACGGATGGTGTCGAGCCACGCCAGGCCACGTTCGAGTCCGGGGCCACGGGCGGAGTTGATGCTGGAGCGGTTGGCTTTGTCGAAGGAGGCCTTGAAGATGTAAGAGAGCCCCAGCTCGCGGCAGATAGGCGCGAGGTGGCGGCCAATGGTCATGCCAAGTTCAAGAGATTCGAGTACACAAGGGCCGGCGATGATCGCCAGGGGATGGCCTGAACCGATTTCAACACTTCCGGCGCGGCACGTGCGTGGCATAGACAATAACCGTAGCACGCGTGCAGGGCTGCACACGGGGAAATGCAGGGCGAGTCGCGGGGATAGTCCGTCGAGAGTGAGGTATCAGCTGCAGCCGGCAGCGTACTTGTTCAGGAAGCACTGGAAGTCGTTGGCCGTCAGCGTGGGCGTCGCGGTGCTGCCGTCGCAGTTGGCGTACGAGTCACTGGCGGCGTACTTGTTGAGGAAGCACTGGAAGTCGTTGGCGGTGAGGGAAGGGTTGCCCGTCGAACCGTCGCAGTTGGCATAGCACGGCTGCGTGGGAACCGGCGCTGTGGCGCTCATGACATTGGAAAAGAGCCGACCGAAGTTGGCTTCCAGGACCTGGTCGGGGCCGCACGTCGATGTGAACGAGAACACCGAACCCTCGCCGACGCCCCAGCCGCACAGGCCCATCGCACCCGGCGCGCTTCCGGTGTTGTAGTACGTGAACGCGCCCGGCTTGGCCAAGGTGAAGGTTTCGGTTCCGGTGAAGTTGTTGAGTGGAATTCCAAACGCCGTCGGCAATCCAGCGTTGATGACTGAGTGGGGCCAGACCTGCGTGTAGGTCGTTTCCGAAGCACTGCCGTAGCTGGCCGTGACCGCGCCCGGGATGATGGGCGCGAGAATATCGAACTTGCTTCCCGGAAAGGTGTAATAGATGACCCACTCGCTGGTCACGAGCCTTCCGCCGGCGTTTACCCAGTTGACCAACTGCTGTTGGCCGGCAGATGGCATCCGCAATCCCGTTGACCAGTTGCCGTTGCACTGGAGGTACACCGTGTCGTAGCCCCCAAGTTCGATCGAGCCGTTGAAACTCTCGTAATCAACGCCGATGTGGACAGTGTGGCCGCGTGCGGTCAGGTCAGCGGCGATGGTAAGATCGTTGGTCCCGAATCCGCCGGAGAGCATGTAGATGTTTGACGCGTCGGCCGAGTTCGAGAACACAAAGGGCAGGGCTGAAAACACGAGGGCGAAGTATCGCTTCATGGATGCGCTCCTCGGGTACAGCGATCGCGGCCTTGTTTGGATTTTACAAACAATGGACTGTCTGTCAATCCACGTTGTGCCGGTCAGGATCTGGGCCCGTACGCACCAGGTTCGGCATGGGATGCGGTGGTTCCGTTTCAACGGCCGGCTCGCGCGAGGGGCAAACCAAGGGCGAGTCGCTGGACTCGCCCCTAGCGACAGTGGGGCTCTTAGGTGCAGCCGGCTGCGTACTTGTTGAGGAAACACTGGAAGTCGTTGGCGGTGAGCAACGGTGTTGCCGTGCTTGCATCGCAGTTGGCGTAGGGGTCGTTGGAGGCGTATTTGTTGAGGAAGCACTGGAAGTCATTGGCGGTCAGCAGGGGAGTTGCCGCGCTGCCGTCGCAGTTGGGGTAGCACGTGGCGGCTGGCGGGGTCTCGAGCTGATTGGTGACCGCCACGGTCGTGTTCGTGTTGCAGGGACCCGTCCCCGTCGGGCCCTTCAGGCCCGGGTGGTATCCGATCTGCCCGGGAAGATCGGTGCGGGCCATGAGGATCTCGATCTGATTGGAAACGCCGTCGCCGTCGGAGTCAAACAGTGCGATGTTGTTGATGGCTTGGGTGATGTTGGCGCCCGCGCTGATCTGGGCGGCGAGATCGGTTTTGTAGCAGCTCCCGTCCGCGGACGTATTTCCGGGCGTGTGACAGACGTTGCACGAAGACCCGGTGACGCTCTGCATGCGTGCGGGGAGAGTGGAAGTCGGATACTTGGTGGCAAATGCCGACGCGAAGCTCGGGTGGGCCCGAGATTGTGCCTGCCCGGCAAGCATGGTGAGTGCCGCGGCCGCGAGACATCCGACGATGATCCTGGAATTCCGCATGGTGAAGCCTCCATGCAGCCCGTAAAGGTGAAGGAACCCGACCCGCGAAACACGGGAAAGGCGGCAAGGATGTCTCACTCGGTGGCTCAGGCTCTGGGCTGCGTGGAGTCCTGCGTCGAGCGCGGCATCGCCAGCACGTGTTCACCGTAAAGCACAGAGGGAGGATGGACTACGCGGAAAGTTTCCCCTAAGCGCGACGAGGCGTGGGTCGCGATGAATTGGAGAATCGATGTGCGCTAAGAACGCTCGCGATGGCACTTGGGCCACAAGGTGCGCACGTACCGCCGTTCACGGCTTCGGGTGGCCGACCGGCGTGATGATCCAGGCTTCATCCGGCCGCGCTAAGTGAAGTCACCGCCTGTTTCGCGCGAGGCGAAAGGGCGTACTCTCGAAGTTGAGAATCGACAGAGCGGTTCAGCGGCCGGGCGGGCGACGCACACCGCCGACAGCGCGGGCCAGCGGATTGTCCGGGAATCCAGCTCCCTGGCGCTCGATGACCTCGATCTCGGGCCGGCGCGGCTCGACGGGCTTGGCGGCCGGACCGTCCGCAAACTCGGCGTGCATGTGCACCCCCAGTTTGAGGCCCAGGGTGGATTCGAGCAGGGTGCGCATTTTTTGGATGGTGGCGATATCGGTCGAAGCACCGGGGCTCTGCTCTTCGGCAAGGCGTTCGAGCAACTCGTTCCACGCGTGGGTCGCGAGGTTGGCGCGGACTTCTTCCACCAGCCGGACGACCCTTGGGCGAAGGATCTGGTCCAAGTACTCGCGGTAGTACGGCAGTAGCTCAACCGGCGTCTGGTCTGGCGCGTTCATGGGCGAACTCCTTCAAAGCGCTTAAGGGCGCTCTCCACTCCCCGTGAGAGCCAGTCCGAAAACTCGCGTTCCGGTCGGCTTCCGCAAGAGACAGTACCACAGCGTTTTAGAGATGAAAGCAGGGCAAGCAGGATTCCGCACAAATCGTTGTGGGCGCGCCCAAAAAGACGGCCCGCCGGGTTCGCCGGCGGGCCGCGGGTTCATGCGGTTATTGCGCGTCCGATTACTTGAGCTTGGCCTTGAGGGCGGTGGTCTCTTCGGGCGTCAGGCGGCGGACGCTCTCGATCTTGATCTGCTCGGTGGGCTTGCTCTTCTCGCCGCGGCCGTCCATGACGGTCTCGACCTTCTTGATCTTGTCAACCACATCCTTGCCGGCGACGACCATGCCAAAGGCACAGTACGCGGCGTTGTCGGGCGCGGGCTGCCTGCGGTCAAGGCCTGCGTTGTCCGCGACGTTGATGAAGAACTGGCAGGTGGCCGAGTCGGCCGCGCCGGGCGTGCCGCCCTGGCGAGCCATGGCGATCGAGTACTTGACGTTCTTCAGGCCGTTCTGCCATTCGTTCTTGATGGGCTTGTCGGTTTGCTTGTCCTTGCCGCCGGCATCCATCCCGCCGCCCTGGATCATGAAGTTGTCCATGATGCGGTGGAAAATCGTGCCGTCGTAGAACTTCTTGTCCACGTAGCTCAGGAAGTTGGCGACCGTGATCGGCGCCTTCTCCTGGTTGAGCTCGATGGTGATGTCACCTTTGTTTGTCTTCATCAGCACATACACCATCGGGATCTCCGCTTTGGGTGGGGTGGGTTGGGTGGTGGGGGGAGTGGCAGGTTGGGCGGGCTTGTCCGTCGCCGGCTTGTCCTGCCCGCGAACGCTCGGGGCCGCGAACAGACATCCGACCAAAAGGGCCGTTCCCAGCAGCTTGTTCAGTTTCATCGCATCGTCTCCAAGAAGGCCCGTCGATGGGCGGATTGAGGTCCGGCGGCCGTGCCGGAAGGGAACAGTCTAGGGGCCGCCTCCGTCGTTGGCACCCTTATCGGTTAGACGCAGCGTCGAAGGCTTGGTTCGCCCCGCGGGAACCCCCGACCGGTTCTTGGACGTGCCTGATTCAGGGGCCAGATTCAGGGGTTTGCCAGGCGCAGATGGGCGACACGTCGGGTCTGGCTTTTGTGTCCGGCCAATCACACGGTTGTCCGGACCACCAAGTTTGAGAGGAGCGTTGAGAAAGCCCCGTCCGCCCGAAAGGACTGACGGGGCGCTTTTTCCCATTCGGGCCTACACCGACTTCTTGGGCTTCTTCTTCACCCCGCCAATGGACGCCTTGCCCAGCATGTCGGCCCACGGCTCCGGAACCGATGCGGCGAGGTCTGCCAACGCTTCGCTCAGCAGGTCTGAATCCTGACCTGTGATGGTCTTTTTGTGGTGAACCAGGGCCGCGGCGACGCAGACGTAGTACGACGCCATCGCGGCCAGGCGCACGGGCGCGGGGTTGCCCGACCCCATCTTCGCTTTGTGGCGCTCTTTGGATGACGAAATGAAGTTAAGGTCACCCTTTCCCAGGACTAGGCGGTTGGCGGCTTCTTTGGCCGAACCCTCACCCAGTTCACCCATGCACGTCTCCCACCAGGCCCAGCCGTCGGGGGTACGGAGGCGGTCAATCAGGTCATCCACGCCGCGGCGGGGCCCGACGACTCCCAGGCGCAGCATCTTGGTGGCGCGATCGCCTCCGAGGTCTTCGAACGGGCGTTTCTTGTCTTTGCCGGTCATTTACCCGCTCCTTGAACCAGATTCAGGATGGCATCGTCCAGACGGCTTTCGGCGCCATCAATGGTCATCATGCGACGGATTTCGGCTTGGAACTTGTGCCGCACCGTTCGCGCCATCACCATTGCGCGGGCCGCGGTGACTTTGAGTTCAGGGGCGATTTCGGCGTACGGGCGTTCCATATAGAAGTGCTCAAAGAAAGCAGTCCAGTGGTCTTTCAAACCGTGAGCCTCGCAATGATGTTGCGTTTTTTCGAGTGCGGCCCGCACGATGGAGATGACAAAGGCCCGTTCCATCTCCTCGTTGGGGTCGCCCGTGTTGGTTCCCTGCTCATCGGCAGAATCGCCGGAAGGGTGGCCGCGCTTGTTGGAGCGACGGAGCTCTTTGAGATAGAAGTTGAGGGCGTTCATGAGCCAGCGGCGCAGGGGCAGGCCGCTGGATTGCCACTGGGCGAAGAACTCCGGCTTGGCGAGGCGGTCGGCGAAGAAGCCCTGAATCACATCGTCGGGCTCACCCAGAGACCGGTCTCTGGTGCCCAGGTAGTAGACCCGCATGGGGAAGGCGTAGACCTCCATGACGTGCCGATCGACCTCACGACGACCGCCATGACCGTCCAATAGGCGGTCCTGGATCCAGGAAGTCGAGGTTTGGGGGAACACGTCCGCGGCCATGGTCTTGACTGTCCTCCGAGCGGCCATCCACCTTCTTTATTGTAGTGAAATTCCGGCGGGCGGAAGCATGTCGGAGGGGCGGATTGCGTCAAAAGGCGGCGTTTGACGGGGCGTTTTACATGGAAAACCATGGCGCGGCAGCGGAAAGTTCGCTAGCGGTCAAGCTGTTTCTTGACGGATTCCGCCAAGGGAAGGTTGCCTTCCGATTCCAAGCTCGACGCGTACAGCTTGCCCACGCGGTACCAGTTGCTCTGCTGCTTGAACTCCTGGGAGATGCTGGCGCCCGGTCGTTCCATGCGTGGCCAGAGTGCGGCGTACAGGGCTGAGGCTGCCTTGCCGCCATCTTTCATCAGCTTCTCACACCGCTGCGCGGCTTCGACGGCGAACGGCCCTTCATTGGGGAATCGCTTGAACACATCCTCGTAGCACGTCCAGGCCTTGGCTTTGTCGCCGGACTTCTCCCACATTCCGCCCTGGCAGAACCGCACCTCCGCGGCCAAGTCCGGCCGCTTCTGATAGGTGGTGAACAGCGAGTTCCAGAATGCGTCTTGATCCTGCACGTTGGGGATGGCCTTCACCAAAGTGGTCAAGATCCCCAGCGTGAAGTCGGGGTTCTTGGCTCCGCACAGGCTGTCGAGCACCGCGGCCCAGTGCTGCTTGTCCTTGAGAGAGAGTTCCGTGGCAGAGGTTGAGACGACGTTCCAGCCTTGGGCCAGCGCGGGGCTCTTGCGCAATCCTGCTTCCAGCAACTCAAGACGGGCGGCGATGTCCGCCTTCCGCGCGGGATTGCGGATCGGGATGACGGTCTCGCCGGTGGGGGGGAAGGGAAGTTTGGACTTCTGGATGGTGGCGAGGCGGAGCGAGGCGTCGGTCATCGCGATTGCGGCCCGGCGGTTGGCGGAGCCACTCGCGGAAGTATCGGCGATCAGGCACAGGGCGCTGTCCGGGATGGTTTGGCGCGTCTGCGGATCCAGCGTGCTGCCACGGACGTTTTCGTATCCCTCGTAGTGGCCGGCGTCGAAGTTCCAGCGGGGTTTCTCGGTGACCACCTCGAAGAAGCCGACCCAGGCGTGGGCCATCGACGCGTTGCGGCCCGAAATCCCCGCGGTCGGGATGCCGATCGCCTTTCCAACCTGCTGGGCGAAGTACGATTGGTCCGCGCACACGCCGCCGTTCTTGAGAATGCTTGGGAGGTTGAACCCCGCGACGGTGACCTTCTTGTCGGCTTGGCCGCGGAAGTAGGCTTTGTCGTAGTGAACCTCGGAATACCGCCGGTTCACGCGGGCATCGCCGGCGTACTTGTTCATGGCCCAGTTCAGGTCGTCGATGCTGGCGGTGGTGTTGACGACGAAGACCAGCAGCTCCGGCGGCATGGAAGTGAGCGGGAAGTGCATCGAGCCCTGGTGATCGCGGAAAAACTCGAAGATCTGCACGGGGTCCGCGGCCTTGGCGGTGTTCTCGTTGACCTGGTCGACCAGTGGCTGATCGTGGACGACGCAGACCGCGGCCGTGAGGGACGCGAGCCTGCTGAGGTCCTTGCCGTGCTTTTGCTGGAGCTTGTTGAGCAAGGCGTAAACAGCCGGGATCTTGTCTTCGGGCTGAACCTGGAAGACCAGGGCCTGAGCGAGCTCGGGATTGGCGCGCAGATAGGTCAGGAGATCGATGCGCCCGGTTTTAACCTGAGAGAGTTGACTGACGAGCCGGAGCCCGAAGTCGGCTTCGCGGAAGGCGTCGGTCTCGCTGTCGGGCGCGTAGGCGATGAGTTCATCGAAAAGGGTGGTGAGGTCCTTTGTGGCGCGGGTGAAGTCGGCATCCTTGGTGATGGACTCCAAGACGCTGGTGACCCGGGTTTGGGTTAGCTTCTTGTAGTCGGGAGGCTTGGTGGGCTTGGCTGGGGGTTGGGCCATGCACGAGAGAGCGATCGCAAGGATGGCCAAAACGGCTTTCATGGCACTCTTTATACCCGCAAACCCGAAAAAAGCAGCAAGAGCCCCAAGGTCGGCTTCTGGAAGTGGTACCGCCTAATCCGGAGCTTGATGACCGCAAGGTGGCCGATTGGGCCCTAATTCCAGCGATCAATGGCCTCGCAAAGACCTTATCTGGCGGTTGGCGTTGCACACGGAGGTCCGTGAGGTACATTCATTGCGGCGGATCAAACCTCGGGTGCGACTCGGGCTCCGCCGAGGTTTTGCCACTGATGATTCCAGAGGATCCATCGAAGGTGAAACATCAGATCTTGACATGTTTCATGGTTGCGAGCGTATGTATGCTCAAAGCACCCGTGTTTGCCCAGCTCGGGCATGCTGACATAACTCTGAGCTGGAACGAGGTTGTGAGCGGTACAGCGATTCCGGTGCCCTCTCCAAATGGCATCCTTGAGCCAGGCGAAGCGGTCAGATTCTCAATTTCCATCAGTTTTACACCCGTCGGCACACTGCTTCCTTACTTTCCCCCTCCGGGATTCATGGCGCCGGTAGCTGGGTTTCAAAGAACAGGTTTTGGAATCAGTCCGACGACGTTCTCGGGAGGTTCGTGGGATGCGTTTGGTGTCACACCGGGTTTTTCGGGGTCGCTCGGCTCATCGCTTCCGGATGGGAGTTTGGCTTTTTGCTCCGTCTGGCAGCCCAATCCACCGGTTGGATCTTCACCCATCGCAACGAATCCCCTCATCAATGTCTGGGGTGCCAATTGGACTCCTTCGGGCTACTCACCAGGCCAAGTCGCCTTTTCGCCCAGTGTTGTCTCGGGCGACTATCCACATCTGTTCCTCAACATCGGAAGCGATCCCGGCGGTAACCCGCAGTTTGGAACGGTGGTGGTGAGCAGCACATTTGGGCCAACGGTTCAGGTTCCGATTGCGCCTTCGCCTGGGAGTTGTTTCGTGGTGTTGTCTGTCCTGCCGTGGTGGGCAAGGCGGGCACAACGGACAGCTTGAAGAGGTGCCCGCTATCGGTCGGACCGGTGCCCATTTGACCCCCTCCCCGCCCGGTGTATGATCTCCGCTCGCTTGGTGGGCGAGAACCTCACCCGGCGCGCAAAGTGCCGCCGTAGCTCAGTGGTAGAGCACTCCCTTGGTAAGGGAGAGGTCGTGGGTTCAAGTCCCATCAGCGGCTTTGGTCGGTCCCGGCTTCCCGGGCACGACAAATGGTATCGGCGACCCTTGAGTTGAGGGTCTAGACTTGCTTCCCCCGTGGGACCCCGGACTACCAATCCGGGGCCTGTCCACTCACCGGTTTGATTGGGAGTTTTGCGATGGCTAAGGGCGTATTCGAGAGAAAAAAACCGCACGTGAACGTTGGCACGATCGGCCACATTGACCACGGCAAGTCCACGCTTACTGCGGCCCTTTCGGCCCGCTCCGCCGCGACCTTTGGCGGCATCATCAAGAGCTACGCGGAAATCACCAAGGGTGGTACGGTCCGCGACGCCAACAAGACGGTCACCATCGCGTCCTCGCACACCGAGTACGAGACCAAGAACCGGCACTACGCCCACGTGGACTGCCCGGGCCACGCCGACTTCGTCAAGAACATGATCACCGGCGCTGCTCAGATGGACGGCGCGATCCTGGTCGTGTCCGCCGCGGACGGCCCGATGCCGCAGACCCGCGAGCACGTCCTCCTGGCCCGCCAGGTCGGTGTGCCGCACATCGTGGTGTTCATGAACAAGGTTGACCTTGTGGATGACCCCGAGCTTCTGGACCTGGTCGAGCTCGAGATCCGCGAGCTGCTCAAGAAGTACGGCTTCCCCGGCGACAAGACCCCGGTAGTCCGTGGCCAGTCCAAGCTGGCCCTTGAGAACCCCAAGGATGACAAGGCCTGTAAGCCCATCGATGACCTGTTCGAGGCCATCGACAGCTTCATTCCCGAGCCGCCCCGCGAGACCGACAAGCCGTTCCTCATGAGCGTCGAAGACGTGTTCTCGATCAAGGGCCGTGGTACGGTCGCGACGGGCCGCGTTGAGCGTGGCGTCGGCAAGATCAACGATGCGGTCGAAATCGTCGGTATCCGCAAGGAGCCGGTGAAGACGGTCATCACGGGCATCGAAATGTTCCAGAAGACCCTGGATGAGGCCCGCGCTGGCGAGAACGTCGGCGTCCTCCTCCGCGGTATTGAAAAGGATGGCATCGAGCGCGGGCAGGTCATCTGCAAGCCGGGCTCGATCAAGCCGCACACCAAGTTCAAGGGTGAGGTTTACGTTCTGACCAAGGAGGAGGGTGGCCGCCACACTCCGTTCTTCTCGAACTATCGCCCCCAGTTCTACTTCCGCACGACGGACGTCACCGGCTCGGTCAAGCTCCTGGGTGGGGCCGAGATGTGCATGCCCGGCGACAACATCGAGATGGAAGTGGACCTTGGCGACAAGCCCGTCGCCATGGAGAAGGGCCTCCGCTTCGCCGTTCGCGAGGGTGGCCGGACGATCGGTTCGGGCGTTGTGACAGAGATTATCGCCTAAGGCGAAGTTGGTTGCAGGTGGGCGACCCCCAAAGGGGCCGCGACATAGGCCTCGGAAGCTGGGTTTCCGCGGCAAACAGGCAGAATGAACGGCCCGTCGGCACAGTGCCGACGGGCCGCTTTTCTCAGAAAAGTGTCCGAAAACTCCCGGCGTGGGGCCAGGGGCGAAACGAGGTAGCGATCATGGCCAAGAAGAAAGCAGCAGCCCGTGAATACCTGTGGCTTCAGTGCACCGAGACCGGTGACCTGAACTACAGGACCGAAGTGAACACCAAGGGCGGCATGCCCGAGGGGCTCAAGGCGGGCCTGAAGAAGTACTCCCCGCGGGTGCGCAAGCACACGCTGCACAAGGTGAAGAAGAAGTGAGATAGCCAGTGCCAAGTCCCGAGTCCCAAGTGCCGAGCCAACTCGGCACTTGGGACTCGGGACGCAGCACTTTGTTTCACGGACGCCGGTAGCTCAATTGGTAGAGCAGCGGATTCCAAATCCGCAGGTTGCGGGTTCAAGTCCCTCCCGGCGTGCTTGATCGAGTTTGAAAGGGTCTTTTTGATGGGCCTTGGACTGTACAAGCCGGGTCAGGGTTACTGGGTACGCGTGATGACCGCGGCCTTCTCCGGCATCATCGTTCTTATTGCCTGCGCGTGGATGTGGAACATGCTCGGCGGTGTCCAGCTTCCCACGCCGACCTGGTCCATGAATGTTGTTCCCGAGAAGGGGAAGACAGCGATTGGCGACGCCGCGGCGGGCCAGACGGTCATTTTCCTGGGTGAGTCCTCGGAGCCGGACAAGCCCGGCCCCGAAGTGGGAACCGGCGAGGTCGTCTCGCTCAAGCCCGGGACCACGGGTCAGCAGTTGATCGTTCGCAAAGTTGAGTTCAAGCCCGGCCAATCCGGGGCACAGATCCAGAGCGTTGCTCCCGCGCCCGGGAGCAAGGCGACCCTGAGCGGCAAACTGTCGGGATCGGCCCAGGGCCAACCGATTTTCGAAGCTCTCTACCTGCAGGCCGCGGGCGTATCCGTCCTGATCCTGGTGGGCGGGGTGCTGGTGTTCTGGCTCGTCGGGTCGAAACAGTCGTCGGTCGAGTTCCTGATTGCCACCGATGGCGAGATGAAGAAAGTGAACTGGTCGAGCAAGAAGGACATCATCGGCTCCACGCAGGTCGTGATCATGTGGTGCGTGCTGCTGGTGGTCGGGCTGTTCTTTGTGGACCTGGCGTTCTCGAGTTTCTTCCGCCTTATTCACGTCTTGCAGGACAAGTAAGTGACCACTCCAACCGGAACCAACACAATGCCCGACGAAACTCTGCCCGCCGGCGGCGCACCCCAGGAACCCGAGCAGCCCAAGAAGGAAGTCATCGGCAAGGGCGACGTGCTCGGTGCGGATGAACCGATTCGCCAGGCAGGCATGAACTGGTTCGTTCTCCGCGTCGCATCGAACAAAGAGGGCTCCGTCCGAGAGACGCTTCTCCGCAAGGTCAAGATCGAGAACATGGTGCACTTGGTCGGCCGCATCTTGGTCCCCACCGAGAAGACCAAGACCATCAAGGCCGGCAAGCAGAAGATCACCGAGACCAAGCTCTATCCCGGGTACGTGTTCGTCGAGATGCAACTCGAGCCCGACGGCCGCATTCCGCAGGATGTTTTCTTCCTGATCAAGGAAACCACGGGCGTGGGCGACTTCGTCGGCACCGCGGGCCGCCCCACGGCGATGAAAGAGCACGAGATCGAGAAGATGCTCAAGGACTCGCGCAAGCCCGAGGACCAGCCGTCCGTCAAGATGGTCTTCGAGAAGGGCGAGAACGTCATGATCAAGGAAGGTCCGTTCCAGGGATACGAGGGAACGGTGGACGAGTTACTGCCTGAGAAGGGTCTGGTCCGCGTTCTGGTCACGATCTTCGGCCGCCAGGCGCCCATCGAGCTCGAAGAGTGGCAGATCGGCAAGGCCGAGGAAGTCTGATCGAGTCGAACAAGCTGAACAGTGTCCAACGCCTCGGGCCTTCCCGGGGCGTTGTTGTTATTTGTCGTGCTTGTAATGGTCACCCAGGAGGTCGCGCCCGAAGTCGCGGGTCTTGTCGTGCCACACCGTGTGCACGTGGTTGGCATTGTTCTGAGTGTTGTCCAGCTCGATGACAAAGGTCGGCCCGCTGATGCGGTAGTAGTGGGGGAGGCCGGGCTCGGTCTTGCCCACCCACGCGAAGCGGATGTTGTCCATGCCGGCATCGCGGATTCGTTTCAACTGCTCCGCGGCCGCATCGTGCCGAAGGCTGCCCGCGTATTCGTCGAGCAGGCGTTCGAGAATCGCCCGCTGCTCGGGCCTCATTGCTGAATAGGCGAGACCGACGGAGGGCACCTCATCGAGCGAGCGGCCGGGGATCGTCAAGATGTCGCCGGGGACGTTGCTTGCAAGGATGGCTTCTTTTCTTTGGGTGTCATCCAGAGAGGAGGCGAGTTCCCGGCCCAGGTCCTCCTCTGCACCGAGCACGCGCTGGCCCGCGAGAGGTCCGGTGCGGATCTCCGCCGGGTTGGCCCCGAGAAAGGAAGGGGTCGCGCCCCAGGCACCGTCCGCCCCCACCGTGAAGTTCAGAGAGATGTGGTGCCCCTCGACCTTCCAGCCCCAAGGCGGCTTGGTGGGGTCGCCGAAGACCGTGACCTCGTACGCCATGGGGTCGCGCGTGGGCCCCTGCGAGCCCTTTTCCAGCTCCCGCAGCACGGTGTCCAAAGACATGATGGCGTCGGCCTTGAGAAGACCCCGGGACGAAAGCGCGGCCCGCATGAGATTGCGGGCCGCGATCCGCTGGGGCTCGGTCATCTGGCCAAACGTGACGCCGGTGCGACTTCGCGGGACGTAGTGCCAGTCGGTGCGACCGGGCCCATCGAAGGGAACCGATGCGCGGGCGCGCAGCTCCGGACTCAGGGAGTTCAGGTAGTCCGCCGCCGCCGCGGCCATGTCGGCCGTGAGCGACACCAAACGCGCTGCGCCCAAACCCAGAACCGCCAGAACCAGGAACGGCATGAGCCGCAACACGGGCCGGACTTTCATTTCGGGTCCTTGATCAGTGTTCGTCGACGCCCAGCGCCTTGTGCTGCTCTTCGGCAAACTTGCCGATCGCCTCGAGCTGCTTCTTGGCGGCGTCGGTGTTGCCGGCCATGATGCTCTCTTCGAGTTCGAGCTGTTTGCGCATCAGGTCGATGAGGTGCTTGCGATAGTCAACCATGGCCTTGGTGCGCTGGGCCTCATCCTTCATCTCGCGGATCTTGTTGGGCTGCCCGTTCTTAGCCTGAGCACAGCTCCGCTCCATGTCGCCGATGAGTCGAAGGTTGTCTTCCTTCTTGGAGGCGTCCCCGATCTGTTCGCTGAGCTGCTTCATCGCGCGATTCATGCCCTTCATCGAGCCTTCGACGTTCGGGGCCTGCTGCGGGCCGCGGCCTTCGCCGGGGCGGCCGGGTTGGCGGCCTTCGGCGGGCTGCTTGCCCTCGGGCTGACGGACGGGTGGCTGCTTACCTTCGGGCTGGCCCGAGGCGCTGCTGCCGGCGAGCGTGGCGAGGCCGATGGTGACGGCAGCGAGGGTGATGGTGAAAACGCGCTTGGGCTGAATCATCCGGCGGATCTCCTGTGTTGAGCCCAAAGACTACCAAGGTTCGGGTCCATTTGCACATGAAACCGCGTAGCGACTATCGCCGGAGTCCGTCAGGTTAATCCCTCAGAACGAAGCTCTTTTCGGCCCACATTTTGTCGATTCGATCCTGGATGGATGGCGCCGGTTCTAGCTTGCGGCCGCAGGCGGACAGCAGGTCCACAAGGCCGTCAAAGTCCGAGATCGAGATGAACTCCGGGCCGACGCGCGCCGGTGAGGTGTTGGTCCCCGCTTGAACGGCGGTCAGGTCCGCCATGTTGTGGTAGTTGCCCAGGGGGAGGCACACGCATGTCGCGTCGTAGCCATAGGTGCAAAACACCGTCGCCTCGCAGGCGCCCCCGGCCATCAGCTTGCGTTGCCACTTCCACGAGGGCGCGGAAGAGATCTTCTGAGAAGCGGTTGGCGGCGGGCCGCCGGCAAGCTCTTCAGCACGCCGGGCGATAGAGGCGGTCAGGCTGGGTGAGAAAATGCTCAGCCGATCTCCGACGCGCACAATCGGGCCGCCGCCGATGGGTGAGTCATCAAATGAGCGGCTATTTTCCAGCGCGAGCACGCGGGAGCCGGGTTCGATCGTCTTGTCGTGACAGGCTCCGATGGCGCCGATGAACCCGATTTCCTCGGCCCGGGTGAATATCAACCTCACATCGTGCCCGGGAGGTGGAGAGGAGGTCAGCAGTACGTCGAACGCCGCGAGGGCCGCGGCGAGCGCGGCCAGGTCGTCGCAGGCGTGCGTTCGCACTAATCCGTGCTCAATGACCGCCTCGGGCAGCTCCCAAGTCGCTACATCGCCAACGCGAATGCCCGGTACGGGGGAGTCCAGTTCGGCCAGATAGACCGGAAAGGGCACGGTGGTATCGGTCTTTCCGGTGAGAAGCGCTCCGACAGGGCCGGCTTCCTCGGTGTGAATGGTGACGCGGGCTTCCTTGAAGTAGTCATCCATAACTCCGCCGCGGAACCCGAGCTCGACCATTCCGCCATTGATCGCCGCGACCGTGAAGGCGGGGTGATCCATGTGGGCGGTGAAGTAGATCGGCGACCCGCCGAGCTTTGCCCACGCGGGGTTGGCGATGTGCAGGTTGCCCGATCTATCCACGGTCAGAGCAAGCTTGGATCGTTCGGAAACCCACCGCTTGATCCACGCGACGACGCGCTGTTCGCGCCCCGCGGCCGTGGGGAGCTGCGTGAGGTCCAATAGCCAACGGTGATGGAGTTCTCTGGCGACCGGGGGAATCGTCATGCCCGGATGATAAGGTCAATGGGCCAGGGAATGTTCGCGGGTGCGGACCGCTTCGCCATCCACCTTGCCCGTGGTCACAAAGGACCGGATCATCGCCGAGCACTTCTCGTGCGACTCAATGTGCGGCGAGTGCATGACCTTGGGCAGAGACACGATCATGGCCCGGGGCATCTGAGCGGCCAGTTTGAAGGCCATCGATGCGGGAAGTGCCTCATCGCGCAGCCCCACGATGACCAGGCAATCGCGATCAACTCTGGCGTACGACGCTTCCACAGGCTCGATCTTGTCCCAGTCGGGGCGCTGCTCGCGAGTCCAGGGGACCGCTTTCTTGATGGTTTCCTGAAGAGCAATCCGCTTGTTGCTGTCTTCGAGGAACTCAATCCTCTTGTCAGCCTCTTCCTTTAAGGCCCGCGAAGGGTCCATGACCGACGCGATGGTTGCTTTGGCCACGCGCTCTTTGAGAATGCCGAGCTTGGACGCGAGGCTGACTTTGAGCGATGACGCCTCCGCCAACTCCTGAAACACCGACGTCGGCCGGTTCATGGCGACATCAAACGGCGAGATCATGACCAGGCGATCCACCCGGTCCAGCACATCCGCGTAGCGAGCCCTCAGAGACTGGTTGCCGAACATCACGGCGATGAGTGTCCCGCCGTAGGAATGCCCCACCAGCGATATCCGCGTTTCTGCGGATCGAGATGTCAACTGCTCTCGGAGTGCTTCCAGGGTGCGTTCCGTCAGATCCGCGGCCGTGTACGAATCTGGTCCTTGTGGGCGCGGTGCGTCACTCTGTCCGCATCCGGGCAAGTCCACAATCCACACTCCGTGGTCGCGGGCCAGGTCGCCGGCGACGAACCGCCAGGTTGTGTGGTCTGCAAAAACGCCGTGAATCAGGACGAGAATGCGGTCCTTGGTCGGAGATTCCAGCTCGTGGATGGCCAGGCGGACGATCTGCCCATCCGCGCCGTGCGTCGTGGTCACCAGAGTCCGATTGCCGCCATCGGTCGTTGCCTGCGCGGCAGCCCGCAGGTCGGGGATGGTGTTTTCCGACACCAGCAGCTTGTAACTCGACCCGCAGCCGCACAGCGAGCCTGCGAGGACCAGTGCGCACATCAACCACCGAAGTTGTCCCAACCCAACCAGCATCACAACCTCCCGGTTACCTGCCGCGGGTCTTGACCCGGCCTTGCATCCGCTTAGGGGGCAGCTTTGTAGGAATGATGCCGCCGGGGAACTTGCTGGCATCCATGGGGATGGGGGCGCTGGGCTGGGGTGAGCTGGGTGCAGAACCATCGGCGTATTGAACAGGGGCCGCGGAGACGGGCGCGGTCGGCGTGGCAAAGCGGCTGCCCTTGTTCGCCGCGGAGCGTTCTTTTTGTTCTTTCTCTTTGGCCACCCAGTCCGGCAGAGGCCCTGGCTCGAAGTCCTGATAGTCCAGCTTGGGAATCTCGGCATTGATGAGTCGCTCGATTTCGGTGAGCAGTCCACCCTGATCGGGTGTAACGAACGACCACGCCACTCCGCCGCGGCCCGCACGCGCGGTGCGGCCAATGCGGTGGACGTAGAGCTCGATGTCATCCGGAAGGTCGTAGTTGATGACATGCGTGATGCCGTCCACGTCAATGCCGCGGCTGGCAAGGTCGGAAGCGATCAGCACTTCGAGTTGCCCGGCACGCAGTTTTTCCATGATCTGGTTGCGTTTTCCCTGGCCCAGGTCGGCGTGAATCGCGTGGGCATCCACACCCTTGCTCGCCAGATACTTGGCCAGGTCATCGCAGGAACGCTTGAGCCGGCAGAACACCAGCGTCAGAGCGGGCGCTTCGTGAGTCAACAAGTGCTTGAGTAGCCGCTTCTTGTCCCAGGGGGCCACAGGAAGGTGGAACTGCTTGACCAGGCTCACGGTCAACGAACCGGCTGCAACCTTGAGCTTCTCCGGGTCGTGCATGTACGACCGGGCCAGCTTCTCAATCTCCGGGCTGAGTGTTGCGGAGACGAAGATGGTCTGGCGGCCGCGCTTGCCGTCGGGCAAGATCGGCGGCGGACACTTGCCCAGAATCTTGCGGATGTCCTCGCGGAACCCGATGTCAAGCATCCGGTCCACTTCATCCAGGACGACGAACTTGATGTTGTTGAAGTGCAGCATCCCGCGCTCGACCATGTCCATCACGCGACCGGGCGTGCCGACGATGATCTCGGGGTCTTTGCTGAGCTTGCTGGCCTGCGAACTGATTCGCTGGCCGCCGTAGATCGGTGCGACCTGGATGGGTGTGAACTTGCCGAGTTCTTCTAGTTCGTGGGCGATCTGGATCGCCAACTCACGCGTCGGCGCCAGAATCAGCGACTGGAACGCCAGGTTCCGCACGGCCTGGTTGTACAGCGGCAACCCGAAGGCAGCCGTCTTGCCCGTGCCCGTCTTGGCCTGACCGATCACATCGCGACCAGAGAGGATGACCGGAATTATCTGAGCCTGAACCGCGGTCGGCTGCTTGAACCCCGCGGCCTCGATGCCCTTGAGAACGCTGTTCCGCAATCCCAGCTGCGCGAAAGTCTTGCCCTCGTCGAAGATCTCGCCGACCACGGGCGGTGGGGGGGTTGGAGCGGGATGCTCACCGGTCACCGGGCCGTGCACCACGATGTGGCCGTCGGGCGCGTGGTCAAACGCGACTCCCGCCTGCGGCAATGGCGGCGGGGTAGTTTGGTTGTCAAAGGTCGGAGTGGTTGAAGACGGTTCGTTGTCGTGCTGCATCATCCAACCCGCGCCCGGGACGCGTTTCGAGGGATGACAGATGTTGGGGGCGTTACGGGACCCACGTCCCCAAAGCCTACGACATCAACCATCCCCCTCAAGACGCGCCGCGGCGGCCGCGGGTCTCCATTTCTACCACCGTGCTCGGGCGCGGAACAGCCGCAAACCGGGTCGATGGACCTGGGGACGTCCGAAGGAATCGGACGGGTAACTCTAGGCGAAGGTTCCCGATAAGCCAAAGAAGCAGCCAATTCATGCAATCAGAGCTACTTCGCAGCTCCGTCAATGAACACATCCACCAACTGGCCAGGATAAAGCGTCGCGGACCCCGCGTTCTCAACCTTGAACAGGACCTCGAGCACTCGCGTATCCACGCGTTCCGTCGTGGAGCCTGATAGCTGGGTCTTGGCCTCCGCCAAGGGCTCGATTCGGATCATGGTCAGGGGCACCATGGTTGCCTTCTGGCCGCGGATTCGCGCCTGGCCCGCGGCCCCAGATACCAGCATCGGCAGGTCTTCCTCATCGACGCGGGCCCGAATGGACAAGTGCGAGAGGTCCCCGAGCACGATGGCGGCGTTCGTGGGGTCTGCGGCGATGAACTGGCCCGGCTCCACGTTTCGCTTCAACACCGTGCCGCCGATGGGTGCTCGCACGGTTCGGCGCTCGATGAGCACTTCCAAAGCCTTGATCGTCGCTTCTGCAACTTCAAGGTCGGACTTGGCGACATCCACCTCAGGGGCCCAAGCTCCGGCCTTCACCAGCGCGAGCCTGCCGCGCGCCGCCGCCAACCGCGACTTGGCGCCATCCAGCGCGAATCTGCGGCGCACCATCTCGTAGTCACCGGTTGCGATCTGGGCCTTGGCCTCCCCGTACCGCTGATACTGATCGGACCAATCCGCGACTTCCGACTCTGCCGCCGTCACCGTCGCCTCCAGCGGCGGCAGTTCTTCTGCCCGCGGTGCGGCCTGAATCCGTTTGAGGGTTGCTTCGGCCGAGCGGCGTGTTGCGTTTGCCTTGAGCAACTCGGCTTGCAGAGGTCGCGTGTCCAGCTCGAACAGCGGGTCCCCGGCCTTTACCTGCTGCCCGACCTCGACGACCACGCCCATCACGATCCCACCCTCGGGCGCGCCGATGCGCAGGTTGCGCGAAGCGGCTTCCACCTGCCCCGTGGCTGCGATCCCGTTGGCGTACGGGTTTACGCTCGGCGGGGCTGCCAGTTCCGCCTTGGGGGCCTGGAACTTCGCCGTTGCGGCCGTGTACACGCCGAGTGTCAATCCCGCCGCGGCCGCCAGAAACGTGATCCACTTGATCATGACCGCACCTCTTTCACTTGAAGACCACCGCGGGATCGAGCCTCAGCACCCGGCGCAAGCTGAGCAGGCTACCCATGCTGATGCACACGATTGTGCCGATCAACGAAACCACCAACATTTGCCATGGGAAATGGGCCGCGAGTTCCGCTCCTGGTTTGCGGGCGCTGAGCGAGAAGATCCCCGCTCCGCCGACGCCGATCCCGAATCCCACCATCCCCACAACCAACGCCTGTGCCAGCACCATGGTCGTCAGCACAAGGTTTGTGCACCCCATCGCTTTGAGCACGGCAAAGTGCTTGATGTTCTCCAGCGTGAACTGGTAAAAGATCGCGGCGGAGACCGTGAGGCCTACAACGACTCCCAGGAACACGGTAATCCCGAAGTTGATGCCGATGCCCGTCTCCTTCATGATGAAGAAGATGGTCTGGAGCCGGAGCCCCGAGGGTGTGAACGCCTTGAGGTCGGGCAGCTTGTCGATGCGCCGCTGCACATCTGCCACCTGAACTCCGTCACGCACACCCACGAGCACGAACGGGATCTTGTTCCGCCCCAGTGGTGCAAACGTGATGGCGTTCTCGTACGTCGTGTAGAGCAGCGATGGCGAATCCCACCCCGACTTGGCGCGGCAGAAACCCACCACCAGGGCCCGTCGGTCGTTGAGCTTGAGTGTGTCGCCGATGTTCGGATTGCCCAGCTTCGGTCGCGCGGATTCTTCGACGAGGACCGCGTCGGCGATGCGGAGGTCTTCAAGACGCCCCTGCGTTACTTCCGGCGGCCGACCGACCATCGTGTTGCGGCTGACGCCCACGAGGTTGACAAAGCGGAAGTCCCCGCCGGGCAGGTCACAGGCCGCGCGGATGTTGAAGAAGGGCTCGGCCCAGGCCACGCCGGGCACGGAGCGCACGCGGTTCAGGTCCGAGTCGTTGAGGTTGCGAGTCTCAGAGACCCACTTGAGGTAGGGGTCGGTGACCCAGAGGTCCGGCTGCGAGATGTTCTGGAGCGGCCCGGTTGCCTGGAGCATAAGCCCCAGGAAGATCGCCCCCTGCTGGGCGATCAGCAGCACGGCAAACGACAACCCCAGCACCAACGAAAGGTACTTGGGCCGGTCGCCAAAGAGCATCCTGAGCGCGATCCGCCACATCAGTCAACACTACGCCAGACGAGTCGCGCGGGGTTTCAGCCGACTTTGGCCTTGGCTTGAAAGAGCTCGATGGCGTTCATGACATCGGGCATATGCACGTACGCGGGCCCGCCCTGCATCACCACCGCGACGCCACCGGCCTCCATGATCTGTTCAGGAGTGGCCCCAAGTTTGAGGCTCTTCTCGACGTGAGACAGGATGCAGGCTTCGCAGCGGGTCGCCACCGCGATGCCGACCGCGATTAGTTCCTTGTCTCGCGAGGCCAGCGCTCCATCCTTCATGAGGGCCTGAAACATGCCGCCAAAGGCCCGCCCGATATCCGGGGCCTTCAGCTTCATCTTCACCATCCCCGCAGTCCAGTTGGCGTGGAAGTCCGCGGTGTACTCATTCGCCGTTCCGTTCATGGTCTCACTCATGGAAGATCTCCTCTAGCAACCCGAACACGAGTCACCACATGCGCGAAGCGACTTGTTCCAGGGCATCAGCCCCAGCACGGCCGCCATCCCGCACATGCCGGTTGTCCCAGCGAAGATCAGGCCCGCACCAAAGAAGGCCGCGCCCCCGATGAAGTACGGCGAAACCGTGAATGCCAGCACGCTGCACGCCAGCACCACCGACCCCACGACGATCTGTACCTGCCGCATGATACTGATCGGAACCCTGATTCCCTTGGACACGGGCAAACCCGCGTCCCTCCATCCTTCGATCCCGCCCTTTAGAAAGAACACATCGGTCCTGCCGCCGGCCAAGGCACGGGCGGCTGCCTCGCGAGATCGGGTGCCGCTCTTGCAGTGAAAAACCAGGCGTCCTGAGGTGGGCAGGATGGAGGCGTCAAGCCGGGAAAGTGGGGCTGCCAGCGTGCCGGATATGGATTCGCGTGCCCGTTCATCGAGCTCGCGAACATCGAACACGCACGCCTGACCGGCATCGAGCCACGCCTTGACTTGCGTCGCATCCACCTCCCGCAGGCCGGGTGCGCTAGGACTAGTCTTGCTCTCTGGGGGGGAGGTCATGGATGTCATGCGCTTCCTTTCGGGGTGCTGAAGAGTTCAATGGTAGAAGTCTGTAGTGGGGTCGAACCTCAGGGAAATCTACTCGACCCTCAGCGCACGCCAGCCGTCCTTTCCGTGCATCACCGCCCGACGCTGATGGGCGCCGTCGGTCTGATGCCAGTCGATCGTTTCTACCGCAACTTCCAGCACGACAAACTGTGCCCGGGACCTGGCGGTGAGCCCCTTGGCCAACAGCTCGTGGTCGCGCGGCAACCGCGGATCAATCCCTACTGCGGCCGCGCTTTGCTCAGGTGAGAGGTGAAAGAGCCATCGTGACACGTCGGATACGTGCTGCCAATGCTCATCGGCGAGCGGTCCGTGCTGATGGAGCGTGGCGGAGCCGGAGAAGCGGACTTGAACACCGTTGTCCGGGTCGTAGCCGATGAAGCAGACCAGGTGCCGGGCGCGGAGATCGGCCACTTTCGGTGTATCCAGTCGCGTATAGAACCACATACGACCCGTGACGCGATCAGCGCCACGATTTGTCATGATCCGGGCCGCGGGCCGCCCGTCGGGAGAGACGGTGGCCATCGTGAGCAGGTGGAAGGGATGGCTGTGTCGATCGGCCCCACGGGAAAGGTTGACCCATACCCAATCCGCGATGTCTGTCGGGGCGATGAGTTCGTGTGACTTGAGAGACCTCGGTTGTGGTGCGCTCATGGCAAACTCTCCGGACGATGTGTGCCAACCACTAGTATGCCTCGTGCTTCGCCACCGAATCGGCGATTCCGCAGAGCTCCCGGTAGTACGAATCCACTGTGAGCCCCAGAAGAGATGCGCCGAACAACTCGCTGTCTTCCGAGTCCGCGATGTCTCCGTAGTTGATAGGCGGAATGTGGTACGCGATAAGCCGCGGCCATAGCTCCCGCTGGTGCTCGAAAGCCGGGTGCAGAAACAGGCAGTAGCCCTCGCGGGGGTGCTCACCCAGTGGCATGGCGTAGCCGAACTCTCCGGGATGAAGAGGTTCGGCGTCGAATCGGATCCCGACGGGATAGCGCACGATGTCGCGATCGTCGAGAATCCGCATGATCGCCGTCGCGTCAATAAACGGGCCATATCGCTCGCGGGCCACGCGGGCTTTCTCAAGGACGTGGTCTCCGAGCGCCACGCGTCCGTCACGTTCGGTGAGTTGTCGTGCCATACCCCCTTACTCCTTCTTCTTCTCGTACCGTTCGCGGAACTCCTCGGTGGCCTTCTGGCGACGAGCGGTTTCTTCGGGGTCCATCTTCCCGACATACCACTTGTGGTTTTCACCCGCGAGCACCTCGTCGAGCTTGAGCTTGAGTGCGTCGGCCGCCTTCACCTTGGCCGGATCAGCATCGATGTGGAACTTGTCCACGAGGGCACCGAGCTGCGGGATGAAGTCCGAGTAGAACTTCTTGGAGACCTCGTACATGCCGTGCCAGTGGGTGTAGTCCGGGGCCATCATCGATGCGCCGTGCCGCGCCCGGCGGCCTTCGTGGTGCCAAATTTCGTACCACGTCCAGTCGAGCTGATTGGAGAACTGCACGGGCGAGAGCAGCGGCTTGGCCATCGCGTAAAGGTCCTTGCCCGGCTGGCCAAACTTGGTGTTGTACAGTTCGATGAGGCCGTCATACTGGGTGTAGAAGTTCCCGATCCACTGGGCATCGTGGCAGTTGATGCACACATCGGTCATGTTGGCCCGGCGTGTCTGCCACGGGACCTTGCCGCCGGGAAGGCCCATCTTGGCGTCGGCGACTTCCGGCCGGATTGAAAGCTCTGGACGGTTGTTCCACGAGATCCGCATACCCACATCGTGTGTGACCGGTTGCTTGCGGGTGGCGGACATGTGACACGTTGCGCAAGTGGGGGCGTTGAAGTAGTCCTCGCCAACGACCCACTTGGCGTTGTCGAGGTTCATGTGATTGATGTTGGCGAAAAAGTTCGCGCCGTGCTTGGACTCCTCGTAGATTTCCTTTTGTGGGTGATCCGGACCCAGGTGGCACTTGCCGCATGTGTCTGGGTAGCGGGCCTGGGCCGCGGAAAAGGAGTGGCGGGCGTGGCAGGCCATGCACGAGCCTTCGGATCCGTCGGGGTTGATGCGGCCGATGCCGCTATTGGGCCAGGTGGTGGGGTCGAGCTTGCCCGCGGGTAAAACTTTGACCTCGCTCCCGTGGCACTGCCAGCAACCATTGACAGCGGAGGCCGAGACTCCCTCGGGATGGGCCGCGGACTTCATGCCGTGGTTGCCTTCGACCACCTCAGCGAGCACATTGTCGAGTGATCCCAGGATTCTCGCGGCCTTGGAGTGGCGGGAGGCGGAGAACTCTTCGACCTCCTTGGAGTGGCAGCGTGAGCAGTCCTTGGGTGTGACTAGCACGGCGATAGTCTGGCCGTAGTGCGTGAACGCGTCCGGTTCGCCGACGTTTGCCGTGTGGCACTCAAAGCAACCAACGTTGCCGCGGAAGTGCTTGCTCTGGCCCCATTGTTGGTAGAGCGCGGGGCTGTGCTCCTTGTGGCACGCGATGCACTGCTTGCTTTGCTCGGAGATGTCCCGCGGCCCAAAGGCCTGGGAAAACGCGGGGGAGGCAAGGGCCGCGACAAGAAGCGCGGAAGCGAGAAAGGAGGTCTTCATCGACGATGTCTCCATGGCGAGATCAGTGATGCGAATCGGTGTGGGTTGATGCGATGTCAGAACTGGACGGAGCGGTGTACGGGTGGTCGAAGGTCAACCGACCCGAAAGGACCGGGATGGTGACGCGAACGAGAATGGTGTAAACCAGAAGCCCGAAGGCCCAAATACCGAGAGCGACGAGCGACTCGTTAAGGGTGGGCGTGTACTCGACGATCTCACCTAGCGGCGTCGGAATGAACGCGGGGATGATCAGGCCCATGCCCTTCTCGATCCATACGCCGACGATGAGCAGAACGCAGGCGGCGTTCAGGAAGCCGTGGCGGCGTGAGAGCGGCGTGTAGAGCAGGACCAAAGCAATCGTGTTCATACCGATCGCAGTCCAGATCCAAGGGACCAGAGCGTGCCGGCCGTCGAGTCCGAAGAAGAGGTAGCGGGCGGAGGCGACGTGTGCCGAATCGGTGTAGAACTCGGTGAACGCCTCCGAGCCCAGCAGAAACATGTTGATGGTCATCGCGATGGTGACGATGTTGCGGAGCGTCATGAGGGCCCGGGCTGGAACGTTGTACGTCGTGGTGGTCCCGATCACCTGAAGCGTGAGGATCAGGAACGCCGGGCCCGCGGCGAAGGCCGAAGCGAGGAACCGGGGCGCGATTACCGCCGAGTTCCAGAAGGGTCGGCCTCCCAGCCCGCTGTACAAGAACGCCGTCACCGTGTGGATGCTGATCGCCCAGGCGATCGCGACAAACACGAACGGGATGTAGAACAGCTTGCTTGGCGCACGCTTGCGGTACGCGCAGTAGATCAGGTAACCGCAGATGTGGAGATTCAGGACCAAGTACCCGTTGAGGACGATCACGTCCCAGGTGAGCATGGAAATCGGGAAGTTGAACCGCAGCATGAGGTGGTGGAAGCGATCCGGCCGGCCCAGATCCACCGTGACGAACAGCAACGCCATCATGATCGCGGCCACCGCGAAGAGTTCGCCGAAAATCACCAGATCGTGCAGTTCGCGGTTTCGGTATATGTAGACCGGGATGACCAGCATCACCGCGGCCGCGGCCATCCCCACCAGGAACGTGAAGTTCGCGATGAAGAGGCCCCAGGAGACCTGGTCGGTCATCCCTGTCACGCCCAGGCCGTTGACGAACTGTTTGCAGTACGCGTTGATCCCAAAAAGGATGATTACCGACAGCGTGAACATCCACGCGTAGTAGCGTCCATCGCCGACGAAGCTCAGGCGGAAGCAGCGGGTGAGGAAGGTCAGGTACTGCTTCACGCGAGTCGATCCTCCTTCTCGGGCGCGATGACGGGGGTGGCGGGGGAGATGCCCATCGAAACAGCGATGGCGGCGGCCTCGGGATCGAGGCTTCGCGGGTACCGCTCGTCGAAGTAGTAGAAGAAGCGGGGGAGTGTGCCGACTTCTTCCTTGAGCACAAAGACACGCTTGGTGCGAAGAATCTGCGAGACCTCGCTGTCAGGATCCAGGACGTTGCCAAACTTGCGAGCACCGGTGGGGCACGCCTCAAGGCACGCCGGGAGCTTTCCGGCGCGCGTGCGGTGCAGGCAGAAGTGGCACTTCTCCATCACGCCCTTAGGCCGCGGACGGTTGGAGAGATAGCTCATGTCCGGGTTGAGCCTGTCCGTGGGGATCGACGGCTGGGTAAAGTTGAAACGACGGGCCCAGTAAGGACACGCGGCTTCGCAGTAGCGACATCCGATGCACCAGTCGTAGTCGATAACAGTGATGCCGTCGGGCTCTTGCCACGTCGCCTCGACCGGACACACCTTCACACACGGCGGGTTGGCGCACTGATGGCATTGCACCGGCATGTAGAAATGGCCCGCATCGGGGACAGTGGGGCGGTCGTAGTGGTGGTCACCCTTTTCGGTGTCCAGCGTGCCGCGGGGCATTTCGATGACGCGGATGTACTGAATCTCTGGTGCGCGGCTCTGGTTGTTCTCATTCACGCAGGCATGGACGCACTTGCGGCACCCGATGCAGCGGCTGAGATTCAGGGCATAGACAAACTCGACTCCTGCTTTGGGCTTGATGTCGCAGATCTCGGGGCGAACGCCGTAGCGCTTGGTCACCTCGCGCCGAATCCGATCCAGCGCGCCCTCCATGTCCTTAGGCGTCATTTCCTTGTAATGCTTTTGCAGGAACTTTTGAATCGTGAACTCGTCCTCATCCTTGAGTTCGCGAAGCGGGCTGAGGGCTGCTGCGAGGGCCGCCAACCCGCCAGCCGCGGCCGTGCCGGCCCGCAAAAAGCTCCGGCGCGTCATCGAAGGCCCCGCTTGCGGAGCGGGCTCACCCATCGACCGACCTTCCCAGATTCGGACGTTCATGGCTTGGGCTCCTGGTCGATGGTGAGGGGCAGCTCGGCCTCGGGGAGCTGTTCCGACAGCGACCACCGGCGAAGCGGCATGTGGCGATGAGGCGGCTCTTCGGTGCGCGACTGGTCACCCATGCGTAGAGTGTGCGGCCCCGGCAACGGCGCGATCCGCTTGTACGCCGGAGCGTGCGGATCGTGACAATCGTTGCAGTTGAGCCGGACCTGCTTTCCACTCGACGCGTCCCAGGATCCCATGGTCTTGCCGTGCGTGCCGCGTTGCCAGTCACGAAAAACAGTGCCGTGACACTGCGAACACAGCCGCGGCACCTCGTCAAAGCGGAGCAGTGTGCCGTCGTGCAGCACCAGCCGCTCCCGGTTGTTCCGGTCGTGGCAGTTGAAGCAGCGGTTGTTCATGCCGTGGTTCAGAGTGATGTGCGTGTGCTGAGTCAGCGTGCGACGCTCAACGGGTGGAGAGTTGAAAAGCTTGTGACACTCGTTGCACGCGTGGTCAAAGCCGCCGATCACCACGCTCGGCGGTTCACCCATGTGCTTGCGAGGCGCCCCGGGCACGATGCGTTCACGAGAAACGATGTTCATTTCGCCGCGCGGCACCTCGGCCCGCTGTGGCACCAGGATAATGATGGCGCCGATCAAGACAAACGCGGGTCCGATGGCCCACACGGGCATCCCGCTCCGCGATAGCGGGGTTGGTGTTGCTTCGGGAATGTGTCCGTGTGCGTTCAAGTGGATTCAGCGTTCCAGCAGCAACTCCGCGGCGACCTTGTACTCAGCCATCGCGCCGGGGATGTTCCCTTGCTGTTCATGAATCTGGGCCATCAGGAATCGTGCCTTAGGCAGCTTTGGGTTCTTCTCGATGACGGGCTTGAGCGTCGCTTCCGCGGCCGCGAGGTCATCCCCGCCTCGGCGAACCTGCACAGTCGCGATCCCGACCAGGGCATCCTGTGACTCCGGCGCGCCGACAAGCAAGGATCGGAAGTACCGCTCAGCGTCTGCCAGCTTGTTCTGCTTAAGCATCAGATCGCCCAATCCGAGAGTCGCCCCTACGTGCCCCGGCACCGACGCAATCGCCTCTTTGAATCGCAACTCCGCGATGTCAAACATGCCGTGCTTGGTCAGCTCGATACCGAGGTGCACAAGGCGATCACTCTTCACGACCTCGGGCGCCGAAGAGTTCTGTGCCTTGGGGTCAATCGACTGCTCAAACTGCGCCACGGGCTCTTTGCCCACCGAGGTCAAAACGGCCTCGAGGAGAAGGTCCTTGGACTTCTGGAGATACCCGGGCATGCTGTAAACAACCTTGCTCTTGGGATCCACAACCACTAGCGTCGGGACCACCAGCACGCGGTAAGCGCCAAACGCCTCGCGCTTGGGGTCGTGCAAGATCAGGGCCGGGAAGCGCCCTTGCGTCGCCTCTTCCTTGAGCTGCGACGGCGAAGCGTCCCGCGCGATGACCAGGATCGGGACCACGGCTTCACCAGAGAGCCGCGGGTCCGCGATCACATCGAGGACATCGGCGCACGCCTGCTTGGCCCCGTCATTGCCCAGCTCGCCAAAGACCAGAATCAGCGTTTTGTTGGCGAACTTGGTGGTGGAGACCGTCTCGCCGCTCAGGTCTTTGAGCGTGATGGGCGGAGCGACCGAGCCCCGCGGCGGCGCGGCCTCCAAAGGCGACTGAATCAAAGCCAACGCGATGAACGCCGCGACGATCGATGCGACCAAGGGATTCCTGATCTTCATTGAGACCCTCCTGTCGGGCCGGCGTTGAGCACGGGCATCGGAGTGGCCCGTCCGTAGCTGCGCGCCGTGTGGCATCCGGGCGAGCAACTGCCGCCATCGACGTTCTTCTTGAAGTTGATGTCCAGCAGCCACCCGCTGGAGCCGAAGGGGACCGCTTCCCGAATGTGCGCCGGTCGCTGAGATGCGTGAACCTCGTGGCACGCGCGGCAGGTCCGGCCCTTTTCTTGATTGACATGCAACCAATGCAGGTTCTTGTCGCCGTTGCGGAACTGGGTGAGTCCCTGACCGCTGGGCTTGAGCACCAGGTCCGGGATGTGGCACTTGAAGCAGAGCTTGAAGGTATCCACCTTGAACGGCGCGTAGAACTGGGGCGGGTAGTCCTCTGCCAGCAGGCGGAAGTTCTTGCCCGCGTGCGGGCTGTGGCAGGCGGTGCAAGCACCCTCGCGGATCGGTCCGTGCCAGTCGGTGTTGTTCTTGAGAAGCGCGGCCATATTGGTCAGGGGCGTGCCCTCCTTGGTCTTGAGCTGCTTGTCATGGCAAGACAAACACGTCCCCGGCTGCGTGCCACGCTGCAGGGATGCCAGCCTTGACGAGTGCGGCTCGTGGCACACCGAGCACCCGCCCTCATCAGTGACGGCCCCGTGAATGACCGTTGCCCCGGCAGTGATCTGGTCGAAGCGATCCTTGTGGCACGTCATGCACAGGCCGGGCGAGGTCTGCTTCAACTGAAACTTGTGGTCCGATGCGTGCGGGCTGTGGCACCCGGTGCAACCCTGCTCAAGGGCCCCGTGCATGTGGGCCCCTTCGGTGATCTTGGCCTGGACCTCGGAGTGGCAGTTGAGACAAAGCGACTTGGCATCCTGGATCAGGAGCTTGGGCTGTGCCGAAGAGTGCGGCTTGTGACACACCACGCAAGCGCCGATGGCCACCGGCCCGTGAACAAACTTGGACTTGGAGAAGTCCTGCTTGTGACACTTCATGCACAGGTCTTTTTGCGGGTCCGCCACCAGAACCCTGGCGTGTTCTGACCCGTGCGGGTTGTGGCACTCCATGCACTTGCCCTCTTTCACGGGCTGGTGCATCGAGGTTTCGTGCGGCAACGCATGACACCGAACGCACAGTTCCTGCTTGGGCACGATGTACGAGAACTTGTGGTCCTTGGGCTCCCCCGTCCCGACATGGCACGCCCCGCAGTCGCTCTGGACCGGGCCATGCATGACCTTGTGGTTCAAGATCTCCTTGTGGCATTCCCCGGCACAGGTCCGGGATGCAGCGTTCGCCGCCACTCCCGGGGGCTTAGGCGTGATCTGGCCCCAGGCCGCGCGGTGGCCCACACCCAGAGTCAACGTCGCCACCATCGTCCACGTGAAGGCGAACCAAGGGCGTCCAGGCGAAATCGCGGCCATGCCGGACTCCCTGCACGTCCCGTGCCATCAGCGGATAGGCGTATCCTTTATTAGAGCGATTAGGTCCTTCCCATCGGTGAGAATCGCAGAGCCCACTTTCTTCTCGCCTGCGGGATGGGATCAAACTTCAACCGCTCTGATGGTTCCGCGCCGCGACAAGCCCCGCCCATTCCTCTTCCGCGGCCCGGTGCAAGGCGGTCGTCAGTTCGCTCAAAAAGTGGCGCCCTCGCGCTTTGGCTTCCGTGTACCACGGGTTCATCAGCACGGATCGAAGCAGGAACACACCGGCGTTCGCGTATTCATCCTTCGAAACGCCCAGCCGGCCCAGGAAGCCCTCCACCGCACCCACGGAATAGCGCGCCGGCGAGATCGTCGTCCGGCTCACAAAGAAGGACTTGTTGTACACCCGCTCGTTTTCGTGCAGTGTGAAACGGCGAAACAGGTGGTCGTTCAGGGCGTTGAGCTGCACAAGTGAAGCCGGCCCCTCCTTCGGACGGAACGAATAGCACACGATGTTCGAGCCCGGCGGGCACAGGCAAACCGCCTGCATCGTCGAATCCGGGTATTCCTCGAGCAAGGCGTGCAGTTCGAACGCGTTGCGAATCGTCTCCCGCACCAGCAGGCCGTGTCCGGAGTTGTCCAGGGGGATGACCTTGTGTGATAGCCACACGGCCGCGGCCGCCGCGCCGGGCTTGCTTCCTTCAAGAATGTAAAGACCAACCCCGTCCGACTTGCGCTCCGTCTCGACGTCACTGGGCGCATCCTCAAGATACGGCGCATCCTGGCGAGCGACCGGTTTGACGAGGTTGGATCGGAAGCACACCGCACCAGCCGGATACGGGATGAATCCCAGCTTGTGCGGGTCGATGGTGATCGAATCACACTCCCCCATCCGCTGAAGTGCCTCGCACGCGCCGCGCTCAGGAAACTTCAGGTCAATCCGCCGAACCTTGTCCCCGAACTTCACTTCGGTATGCGGCTTTCCCAGCCCTATGCGTTCGGGCAGGATCATCGTCCGCAGATACCCGCCGTACGCCGCATCCGCGTGCAGCCAGAACGACCCCAGTTTCGCGGCCTCGCGCTGTGATCTGAGTTCGAGGATGTCATCCAGTGGGTCAACCGCGCCCTCTTCTGTGGAGCCTACCACGGCGACGACGGCGACCACCGTGCCGCCTCCGGATCGAACGTGTTCCAACTGTTCCGACAAGTGCCCAACATCCATTCGAAAGTCCGAATCCACGCGAACCGAAACCAGCGAGCGTCGACCGAATCCCAGCACATCCACCGCCTTCTCAAAGCAGTAGTGATGGCTTTCCGGTACGAGCACGGTGGGCTTGGCCCCGGTCATCCCCGTGACACTCTGAAGGCCCCGTTCGACCGCGTTGAACGCCGACTCCTGATAGGCACGGATCAGCCGTCGCGTCGTGTCCGGCGTCTTGCCCACACGGGAGAACGTGTCGGCAAATGTGCGAGCAAGTCCCTGGAGCGTCTCCATGGGGTTGATCTCGATGAGTGCTCGCGGTGCTTCAGGCCACGGCATCGGATCCAGGCCAAAGGCGCTGCGCATATCCCTGATCACCAGCGGCAGGAACTTCACCGTCCGCGCGACCCACATCGCCTCAATGTTCGCGATCGTGCCTCCACTGGTCAGGTGCGCCCAGCAGTCAGGGCCGTAGCCCAGCATCCCGGCAATCATCTGCGATGCTTCAAGCTCCAGCCGCACCGTGACCGGCGCGGCCTCGGGCGAGACATTGTTCGGGTTGTACAGCATGGCCGCGATGTATCCCGCGATGCTCGGGAGCGTCTGCTCCGAGATCATGTGCGCGGCATAGCGCGGGCTGTAGAACGGGAAGTCCCCTTTGAGCTTGGCCAGCAGCTCCATCAAACGATCTTCAAACGCATCCTGGAATGGCTCACTCGCACGCCGGTGCTGCGAATCCAAGACCACCCCGTCCTCAGGGAAGTAGTTCCGCCGCCAGGAGTGATAGTCCTGGAAGATGCGCTGGATCGTGGCGGCGAACCACTCCCCGTTCTCGGCCTTGGGGCCCGCGAACCAGCCGCTCATCACGCGATCTTGCGGGCTTGAGTTCATTCCACTCCGAGTTCACAAGGGATAGCCCGCCAATCCAGAACCTTGATGTGACCGGACCTGAACCCCTCCTCAACCTTGATGGGTCGTCCCAGGTCGGTGCTCAGATACTTCTTATTGCTGTCGGCAAAGACCGTGACGACGGTGGCGTCTTGTCCCATGTCATCCAACACCTGGTCGGCGCCAAGAAAGTTGGCACCCGACGAAATCCCTACGGCGAGACCCACGTGTCCGAGTGCCTGTGCCATGGCGATCGCGTCGCCATCCCACACGTCAATGATCCGATCAAGCTCCGCCAGCCGCACCAGGTCCGGCACGAACTCGTCAGAAATGCCCTGGATACGGTGCGAGCCACACTTGCACCCCGTGCTGAGAGTGGGGGAGTTGGCCGGCTCAAGCGGGTGAACCCGCGCTGCAGGCCAGATGGATCGAAGGTGCTTTCCCAGTCCCATCACCGTTCCACCGGTGCCGACACCCGCGACCAGCGCATCCACGCGCTTACCCATCGACCGCACCTGCGACACGATCTCCGGTCCTGTTGTCCTCTCATGCGCCTCGGCATTCGCCGGATTGCAGAACTGATGCGGCAGAAAAACATCCGGCTGCTCCGAGGCGTACGCATCCGCCAGCGCGATGCTCCCGCGAAACCCGCCCTCTTCCTTGGAAACCGGCACCACCTCCGCGCCCATGGACACGATCAAGCCCACCCGTTCGCGGCTCATCCAGTCGGGCATGAAGATCTTCACCGGATGCCCCAGAGCTCTACCCATGGCCGCGAACGAAATCCCCGTATTCCCGCTCGTCGCCTCCGCGATGGTGTCGCCCGGCTGCAACTCCCCCGTTCGATATGCCTCACGCAGAATCCAGAGCGCCATCCGGTCCTTGATGCTCCCGGTCATGTTCTTCTGTTCGTACTTGGCAAACACCCGGCGCTCACGGCCGCCAGACAGGTATCTCACCTCAATCAGCGGCGTGTTCCCCACCATCGCCGCGAGGCTTTCAACCCTTCCGAGCGCTTCAGACTGGAGTTCGCGCGAGCGGATCATCGGCGCCTCCCTCGCCACCTGGCCCACCATATAAGTTGCGCATACCCCAGCAAAAGCGTGAAGCTCAGGATGTACGCGAGGATGGCGTATTGCGAGTCGGTCATGCGGCGTGTCCCTGTGGTCCAATCGGAGGCGCAT
>JBGAND010000059.1:0-6958 GCA_044222485.1 Phycisphaerales bacterium
CCGGGCACAAGGCCGCCATCCAAACGGAACTGAACGGACTTGGTGGGGAGGTTGACGTCGAAGGTGCCGTTGACGGCCACGCGACCTTGGAAGAGCCCCGCGGATGCATTGGGTGTTTCGGCGAATCCGTAGATCGCTGTGCCCGTGCCCGTTCCGAACAAGACGCCGGCGATGCCGAAGCCCGAGTCGGCATAGCCCACGACGCCCGCGCCGCCGCCGATCATGGTGTGGCTGGCACCGGACGGGCCCTTGTAGCCGATGACCCCAATGGCGTTGACGCCGGTGGTGCCGAACACGTTGCCTCGGATCGAAGAACTGTCGAACGTGGAGACGTCGAGGTTGTTCGCACGCACGGTGCTGCCGCCGGGTGAAGTTGTGACCACGTCGATGGGATTGCCGGTTCGAAAGAAGGTGGAACTGTCGAACCCGTCAAAGAGGTCGGCGTTGAGATTGGTGACGCGGGTGGTGGTGGCGACGGTAAACGGCGCGCCGGCGGCGGTGAACGCGGGGGCGGCGCTGAAGGTCTTCGCTGCGGAGAAGGTCTGGCTCGTCCCGAGCAATGCGACGTTGGGTGAGAGCCTGGCGTCGGCGAGGGTGTTCGACGCAATGTTCGCGGCGTTGAGTAAGGTGATGTTCGAGCCGGTGCCGGAGAAGGAGCCGGTGAATGAGTTTCCGGCGTTGGAGAAGGTGTTGGCGCCGGACCAAGCCTGGGATCCGGCGATCTGGCCGAAGGCGCCGGCGCTGAAGCCGTCCACCATGTCCGCGTTGAGGTTGGTCACGACTCCCGTCCCGGTGACGGAGAACGGCACGCTGGCGGCGGTGAAGGAGGGGGCGACGGAGAAGGTCTTGGTGGCCGTGAATGTCTGCGTGCTTCCCAGGAGGGCGACGTTGGTGGAGAGCCGACCATCGTTGAGGGTGCCGGAGGAGAGGTTGGTGGCATTGAGAGATGTGAGGCCGGCGCCGGGGCCGGTGAAGGAGCCGGTGAATGAGTTGGATGCGTTGTTGAATGTGAGCAGGCCGGTGTAGGTGCCGCTGAGGAGGCCGCCGGGGAGGGGGCCGGCGTTCAGGTTTGCGGCGTTCTGGTAGAACGAGGCTGACTGGCCGTTGAGCTGGGTGGAGTTGGTTGCGGTGGTGGCGGTCGTCGCCGTGGTTGCCGAGGTGGCGGTGGTTGCGCTGGTTGCGGTGGCCGCGGTCAGGGCGAAGGCGGCGTTGGGGGCGACGGTGAGTTCCTGGCGGGGGATGAGGGTGGTGTAGCCGGTGAGAGTGGAGCAGGGTGTGGAGCTGGTCGCGTCGGCGCGGACGGAGACTTCAAGGAAACGCTTCTGGCCGGTGAAGGCATTGCCGAAGTCCAGAGTCTGGGTGAAGCGTCCGCCTGTGATCACAACGTTGTCGATGCAGATAGTCGTGCCGATTTGACTGCCTACGGAGACTGCGTCGTAGAGCTTGAACTGGAGGTCGAAGGTGCCGGTGGCGGGATTGCCGGACTGCTTAAGTTCACCTTGGTAGGTGAAGGCGGTGGTGAGGGGTTGGGCGAGGGTGGCGGGAACCGCGGTGAGAACGGCAGCGGCTGCGAGAACGCGGAACTGTCGCATTTTGAGACCTCCTGATGCTCGTTTGAGCATACGGGAAAACCCCCAACTACGCAAGGAAAACTCGAGCGTGACAAAACGAACTGGTGCGTCGAACACAAGCTTCAGTTCAAGAAAGTCCGCCCGCCGCAGGCTGCTTTTGCGGAGAAGAAAAGCAGCGCGGCAAGGAGTGAAGCGGGGATCAGGGTTGGAGCTGTAAACCAGTGGGACCAGTCGAGGCCGGAGTGAAGCGAGAGGCCAAGGTAAATGGTGAGGTGGGTGGTGACCAAGGCCAGGAGGCCGCCGGAGCGAATCGACAGGACCGGAATCATGGAGATCGCTATGCCGATCAGCGAGTCAACACGGTTCAGAACAAGTCCCTGTCCGGTGATAGCGGCGAGCCCGATGACGAGGATGACATAGCCGACCCAACGGCGCTTGAACACGAGCTGACCGATGACCAGTGGGAGCATTGTTCCGGTGCCGACGAGGATGGCGGTGACGATGGCGGAAGCGGTGCTCGCCGCGACTCCGGAGGGGCCGGTGAGAAGGGCGCCGGTGCGACCGAAGACTGAAATGGCGAACGAGTCTTGCATCAGGACGCGGAATCCACCGGCGAGAAGCGTCGTGCACAGAACGCTCGCGGAACCCAGGAGGAGGCCGATGAGGATGTGGCGGCCGACAAGAGCATCATTGAACCCGCCGCGGGCGATGCGGGTCCAGGTGACAAGGGCGTGGGGGTAGACGCGGCGGGCGTAGGGCTCGAGGGCGGTATAGAAAAGCCAGAACTCGACGGCGGTGAAGATGGCGGGGGAGACTCCATCGCCGTCGAAAAAGAGGGAGCGGGCGGAAGGGAGGCTGTGATGAGCAAAGAAGAGGGCGATGAGAACAAGCACGGCCATCGCGGCGCTGAGGCGGACGGCGGTGGTGCGATCGCCGCGGGTTGTGCGGAGGTTTCGCCAGGCGAGGTGGCAGGTACCGATGAGGATGAGAACCAGAACGATGGGAGCGCCGTTTTCGACGCCGTAGTTGATTGCTTTGGAGAGTCTCTGCTGCCAGTCGGGAGTGCCCGGCGCGGCCTGAGTGGCGCTGGGGTTGGGCTGCGGATATTCGTATTGGATGGAGAACGTGTTGACCTTGCCCTCGACAGAACCGACGTGAATCCGGAGGGGAATGTCAGGGGATTCGGGGATGGTGCCGGTCCACGACCGGACAGATTCGGTCGGGATGAAAGAGCGAAGGGTTGGTGGCGCTGGAGTGAAGCGGGATTGATCGAGGTCCGCAAACTCAAACAGGCGCTTGATGGAGGCTTCCGGAGTTTCGGCCGGTGGAGTGCTTCGCGTTCGTGATGGAAGCGCGAGGAACGTTTCGAGGCGACCGAAGGCATCGAGTCGGAGCAGGATCTCACCGGCTTGTGATGGAAATGGGTTTTGGTATTGGACTCTGCCATCGTTGGAGGTGGCACTGATGGGTGAGGGGCTGCTGCGGTACCAGAAGTCGTAGGGACCGGGACGGGCTTTCAGACGATCTACCTTGTTGGTGATCGATTCTTCGCGGTTGACGTACGAAACAAAGGCCGAGCGGAGGCCAAGGCTGCGAACGGTGTCGGCGGGGGGATTGGTGTAGCCCAGGGCTTTGATGATTTCGGCGGCACGGTCTTCGAGAACCGTGGGCGACTTGGCGGGCTTGACCAGGGAGACCATGCTCCAGGATGTTGTGACAAGCACCGCGACGGCGAGCAAGGCGACGATGAGGGCGGCCCGGCCCCACGCCTGCACCTGCGAGAGTGATTGAGATGCCCCCGATGCAGCGATGAGTTCGGGGGATGGGGTTTCGCCCGCGGCGAGGGCGGCAGCCAGAGGGTCACCGCCGGGCAGCGCTGCGGCGATGGACATGGCCGAGGGTGGGCGGTCCTTGGGGTCGGGCTCAAGGCACTGCAGGATGACGCGTTCGACGGCGGGGTCGATGTCGGCGATGAAGACGGAGGGGCGGGTGAGGTTGGTGGATGACTTGGATTGCTGCGTGCGAAGCTCTTCGATCGCGGTGGCGGTGAAGGCGGCGCGGCCGGTGAAGAGTTCGTAGAGAAGCACGCCCAGGGAGTAGATGTCGGAGCGTTTGGTGACTTCGTTGCCGGAGAGTTGCTCGGGGGACATGTAGCCGGGTGTGCCGGCGATGGCGGAGGGCTTGGAGAGATCGGAGGAAAGGCCTGCGATGCCGAAGTCCATGATGCGGGACTGGCCGCGGCCGTCGAGCATGACGTTGGCGGGTTTGAGGTCGCGATGGATGATGCCCTGTTCGTGGGCGGCGGCGAGGCCGAAGCAGAGTTGGCGGGCGATCTGGACGGCTTTGTCGGGAGGCAGGCGGCCGATGCGGCGGAGGAGAGAGGCGAGGTCTTCACCGTCGACGTACTCCATGGAGATGAAGATGCGGGGCGGCCCCCCCGCTCCCCCACTCTCGTTGGTGGACTCACCGATGTCGTAGACGCGGCAGACGTTTGGGTGGCTGACTTGGCGCGCGAGGCGGACTTCGGAGCGGAAGTGTTCGAGGCGGAGGGGGTCTTGGGCAAGAGATGGCGGGAGGAACTTGAGCGCGACGGAGACGCCGAGGGTGAGGTCATCGGCGCGGTAGACCTCACCCATGCCGCCTTTGCCCAGGTGGGAGATGATGCGGTAGCGGTTCGCGAGGGTGGCGCCGGGGTCGAGGTGAGTGGTTGAGGGCGCGGTCTTGCTGACGATGGTTTGGGAGGAGGTTGGAGGGTCAGGAGATGACAAGTCGGCAGGATATCAGGCGTGTGCGGCGGGTGACGATGCCCCGCACTCCGGACAGGCGCGGGCGGCCAGTCCAGCCAACGAATACCCGCAGTTGGGGCAGTGATCGGCGGCCGCGCGGCGGATGGCGAGGGAGGATTTCCGCCCAAGAAAGAGGCCGCCGGTGAGCAGGAGAATCGGGAGGGGCCAGATGGGGAAGGCTATCTGTGGCGTGGATCGGTCGAGTTCCACGAGAACCTGCATGAACTTCGGAAGGCCTTGAGCCGCGATCTGTTGAATGCCTTCAGTGAAAAGGTAGAGTTCTCCGTTTGCTGAGCCCCAACGTCGGATCATGGGATTGTTGAGCGCGTTGCTTCCGGAAGTAAGGGTGACGCCGGTGATTCCGTCGGAACACAAGAAGCTGAGAATCACGATCGTCGCGGTGCTCGCGCCTAGCAGAATCAAGGCGACGCCTCCGCGCCGGGCGGCTTTGCCAAAGGCCGAGCTAGTGGGGATCGGCTTGGCGCGTCGCCCAACCATCCAGCCCGCGGCGAGCAGAACGATGGGAAGCGGCCAGACCGGAACGCTGATGTCGATGCGTTCGGGCTCAACAGTCCATCTCCAGTTCCATGTGCTTCCTGGGGGCGAGAATCGCGTCCACCAAATGGGTGGGTTTTCGGGATCGAGGCGGCGGTCCCGAACGAGCGACCCGCGTTCGAGGTATCGCCAGTCATCGCCTCGCCATCCCTTAGGGAATGTGGAAGTCGCGGGACAGCGCATTCGCACGCTTGGGACCAAGGACAGGCCGATTGCGGTGGCGCTGACGATGCCCAGGGCGATCAGCGTCCTGAAGGCGATGCGGCAAAGCACCGCTCTTCTGGAAGAAGAAGTCATGCGGCGCTCGGGGATTGCGGGTCGCGCATGGAAGTGAGTTTAGGTCGGGTCGGCCGAGGCGCTTGTCTGGCCGCATTCGGGACACGGCCCGGTGATGCCGGAGATGTCGTAGCCGCAGTTCCTGCACTTTCCGATGCGGGCGCGGCGGCGTTGCCTCCAGTCGTTGCGGAGCATCAGGAACGCGGGGATGCCCAGGGCGAGGAAGAAGGGGTAGAGGGGCACCATGAGTTGCCAGCGGACGTTGAGCCGGCTGCCGGGCGGAGGCGGTGTCGTGACGTCGCCGGTCCATTCAAAGGTGGGCAATGCTCGCCAGCCGTATTCGCCGGAGTCGAGAATCAGGCCAGAGGAGAAGTCTTCGCGAGACATGTAAAGCGGCCGGGACAATGACCCGGGCCAGATCGCAAAGTCGGTGATCCAGATGCACCCGATGCTGAAGTCGATGTTGTAGACGTGGCTGCGCGTGTGGATGGGGATCGTGGTCCACCAGAAGGACGAGATGAGCCAAATGAAGGCCAGAGCGGCAGAAAGAGAGCCGGCGAGGAGAAGGAAAGCGAGCCTGGAGCGGCGGGGTTTCATAGGGCCGAGGCACGCAGCTTACCAGATTGGGATTTTCGGGAGTTTTCGACCCACTACTCGCGCGGCGCGGGAACCGCGGATTGCGCGGGCGGCTGATTGGCGCGGCGGACGGTGACGATGGGCGGGGTGTGGTTCTTGGACTTCGCTGCTCGCTCGGATGAGCTTCCCATGACAGCTTTCTTGACGCCAGGATTCCACATCACGAGGAAGACACCGGCGGCGATCGCGGCGCCAATGACAGCCAGGGCGAGCGCGCCGACTTTGGCTCGGGCCTTGTTCTGATCGCGTTTGAGATTGGACTCGGCGAGGTTCGCGACGCGCGCGGCTTGGTCGGGGGATTCGCGGCGGGCCAGCAGGGCTTCGAGGGACTCGGCGTAAGCCGTAAGCAAGACGCCGGCCTGGGCCTGGCGCGGGCCGGCTTGCATGCTGGCGGTGTAGGAGATTCGGCCGTGGTCGATCTCGAGCCGAATGGAGTGCGGGAGGTTGATGAGAGGTGACTTGGTGGAGGCGGTAGGTTGGCCGCGGTTCCAGCGTTGGAAGCGGCCGGGGTTGCCCTCTTCGAGCGTGAAGCCGCGCGGGGCCAGGAGCGTGTTGGCAAGGGCGAAGGTTTCGATGGGGTCGAGTTGAGTGACGAAGGAGCGGCGGACTTCGCCGGCGCGATCGTTGGTTTCCGGGATCAGTTTCATGCGCGGCTCCTGGTGCAGAGGGAGGGGCGATAACTCGCGGGCCTCACCTGTTCCGGCGATTCATCGGCCGCGGGTTCGGGGTTATTGAGGGAAAGTTCCTTAAGGGGAGGGGCGAGGGTGCGGCGGGATCGGGCGGTGCAACCGGGGCGGGCGGTTGCGGTATGTGGAGGGATGATCTCGTTTGTCATTCCGGCACATAACGAAGAGGGGTTGATCGGGGAGACGGTGCGGGCGCTTAAGAAGTGCGGCACCGAGCATGAGATCATCGTGGCGGATGATTCGAGCACGGACCGGACCGGGGAGGTAGCGGAGCGCGAGGGGGCACGGGTGGTGCGGATTGAGAGCCGGCACATCGCGGCGGCGCGGAATGCGGGGGCCAAGGTGGCGCGCGGGGAGATGCTGGTGTTTGTTGATGCGGACACGATCGTGCCGGCCGCGGCCGTGCGCGAGGCGGTGTTGGAGATCGAGGCTGGGGCGGTCGGGGGCG
>JBGAND010000038.1:0-45371 GCA_044222485.1 Phycisphaerales bacterium
CCCTCCCCACCGCCCCACCCGAAAAACTCCAATGGTGGTTCCGCTTCCGCGCCGCCGACGGCCGCCAGAGTTTCCGCTTCACCAAAGCCCGTCTCGCCATCCACCTCCCCTACCAAACCTCCACAGGCGAATCCATCGGCGACAACCCCGGCACCGTCATCGTCTCCATCGTGATCGACGGCCCCCTCTCACCGCGCAAGGCCCAGAAAACACTCACCGACTCCACCACCATCGCCCGCGAACACGGCCTTGAGTTCCTCGGCGTCGGCTGCCGCATCCCCGGCATCGACTGGCTCAGCATCAAGTGGCTCTCCCTCGACGATGCCAAGTGGCGCCTGCGTCACTTCGCCGACACCGGACAGATGGGCAAGGCCGACTTCATTTTCGCGTTCGAAGGCTCCGCCCAAATCCTCCCAACCCTCGACCGCGATCTCTCCGCCCGCGGCCTCCGCACCAAATCTGTAACCCTGGACGCCGCGCCCCTCCTCCTTGCCCGCATCACCGCCAACCCCACCGACTCCGACCTCACCACCCACTTCACCCAAATGCAACAATCCGCCGCCGCGGCCGGCGCCCAGCTCAAAGGCGTAGACCTCTGGTCCCCCGACGCCGACTGGTAACTGTCTTCACAGAAGCCCAAGCGCCAGCGCCGGGCCCGCACACCTCAACCTTCCGACACCCGCTCCCAGCCCGCTGATACTCTCCCCCCGTGTCCCCCACCTGCGCCGCCTGCAACTACTCCCTCCATTCCCTCCCCGCCGGCCCCTGCCCCGAATGCGGCCGCCCCTTCGACCCCGCCGACCCCACCACCTACCAACCCCGCGGCCTCGCACCGCCTTACAGCCCGAAGGGCTGACCGTCATTAGCCCGGGGGTGAAGCAAGTCCGCGGCCGCCCCGCCTTCGCACCGCAAGCTCCGCGCCACACAATCGTTTCTATGCGTTGGGCTTGCTCGCCTAGTCCTTGGTACGCTTGAGTCCTGCGCTCCAACGAAAGAACACCACGTCCGGGTAACCTCCCGAAAGCAGAAAGCGTTTACGCGATGTCAAGTGACCTTCGACGAGCCTTCTTCGCTTACCCGTCCTCTCCCGGCAGCGCTGGCGAAGCTATTCGAGCGGCGGTTGCGGAAATCAACGACTTAGAACAAGTCAAGATCCAGACTTGGGAAGAGCTCCGCATATCCGGCAACTACGTGATTGAACGCGTTCTCTCTGCAATCGACCAGGCCGACGTCTTCTGCGTCGATCTGACCGATCTCAATCCCAACGTCCTCTTTGAACTCGGGTACGCCATCGCGACCAACAAGCGCATCTGGACCATCTTTGACACCACTTATGCGGATTCCTCAGAGCGGCTTGGCAAGTTGTCACTGTTGTCATCGCTTGGATACACCAGCTACGTCAATTCGAAAGACATCAAGAAGGGGTTCCTCTCGGACCGACCACACGAAGATCTTAGCAACACATTCTTTCGCAACGCAATCGCACCCCACCTCATGGGACGAACTCACGATACAGTGTTGTATCTCAAAAGTCGTTTCGACACAGAAGCTAGCGTACGCATCACCGATCGGGTCGGAAGATCACTTCCAGTTGTCATAGACGACCCAGCCGAATCAGCCGTCAAATCGATCGCTCAATACGCCAAAGAAATATTTGCCGTCGAAGCCGTGCTATGCCACTTCACGAGTCCGCGCAGAATTGGCTCCAATCTAATTAACTCTAAGTATGCTTTTATTTGCGGCCTTTCCGTTGGCATGCAAAAGCCTACCCTGATGCTCTCTGAAGGGGAATTCCTTACGCCACTCGATTACAGAGACCTACTCCATCACTATGACAACTCACGATCTGCGGAACTTCGTTTAGATGAATGGTTACTTCCGTTTGAAACAGCGTATGCAAAATTCCGAGCTAAGAAGCATTTAGACTCAGCACAAGCAGCCAGACAGAATGACTTGCGCAGTCTGGATATTGGAACATATCTCGCCGAAAATGAGAGCAAGGACCTGGTTGAAAAGTACTTCGTAGAAACTGTTGCATATCGCGATGCACTGAATGGACGACACGCGCTTTTTGTGGGACGCAAGGGCGCTGGCAAAACAGCCCTCTTCCTAAAGCTAGCCTCAACTCTTCGAGCGCGTGCAACAAATATCGTTTGCGAAATCAGACCGGTAGCGTATGAGCTGGATGGAATTCTCGCTCTTATGAAGGCCTACCGATCTCGAGATCAAAAAGGATTCGCGATTGAAAGCTTGTGGAAGTACTTGCTCTACACCGAAGTAGCGGCGGCGGTGCTGAGTGACTACGACTCGCGTTCGGGCGATTATGATCCCAAAGTCATGGTGCAGCTCAAGAAGCTGATGGGAGACTCTCGCAGCCCTTTCCGCAGCTCCTTTCCAGCCAGGCTCGAAAGCTGCGTGCAGGCTCTCAAAAGCGTTCAGGACAACAGTAAGACTACGGAGGAAACCGCAGTTTCCGCTGGCTGGTTGGCGATTTCAGAAGCGCTGCACAGCGGAATGATTAAGCAACTGCGCGATCTCCTTGGCTCCGTGCTGTCGACGAAACAACGTGTGGCAATTCTGGTAGACAATCTCGACAAATCCTGGGGAAAACAACAGGATTTGCCCAATCTTTCAGAGGTGCTACTCGGGCTTCTTACGGCGGCGTCTCGGTTGGTAACGGAATTTCAAAAACAGGATTCGCGAAGACAAGCAATGAACCTGACTTTGGCTGTCTTCATGAGATCAGACATTTTCTCAAGTCTGATGAAGGTGGCGAGGGAGCCAGACAAGATTCAGCATACCAGACTTGAATGGACGGACCCAATTCTTCTGCGACGGATTATCGAAGAGCGATACGTCGCTTCGCGTACCGCCGAGGTGAACGGTTCGGAGATGTGGAGCAAATTCTTCGCATCGGACGTCAATGGAATGCCGATGCGAGATTTCCTTACATGGTCGACACTGCCGCGGCCTCGCGACTTGATTTTCCTGGTCAGTGCTGCAATCGATGTCGCAATCAACCGGAGAAACGCCGTTGTTCAGTCGGCAGACGTCCTCGAAGCACACAAGCTCTATTCTGATTTCGCTGTCGACAGCATTCTTGTGGAGAACGGCATCAGCATCGAGCAACTCGAGCAGGTGATTCTCGAGTTCGCCGGCAATTCATCGGTACTCTCAGAGGAACAGGTGCGAACGTCAATCGCCAAGACAGGTATTGCACAGCCAAAGGTGGACTCAGTGCTTGACCATTTGTGCCTTCTCTCTTTCCTGGGCTTGGAGGTTCACGAGAACGAATTTCGGTTCTCGGATGAACCCCAAGAACTTCGGCGCAATCAGGTCTTGGCGACGAAGGTGTCGGAACGCTCAGGACAGAGACGATTTGCGGTGCACCGCGCATTTTGGAGTTATCTAGACATACCTCTTAAAGCGTGACGCGAAGCTGGGACGTCTTTATTTCCATGACGAGTAATTTGGGCATACCAAACATTTCCCTTGACACACCCAATCAAAACCCGTATATTGCCCTGAAATGCCCTCCCCCGCCCCCATCTCTCACTCCCCCACCTCCCCCCCGCCTCCCGAGGCTGACCACCACCTTTTTTCAGCCTCTACGCCTCCTGCCGCCTCGACCTCCACGCCCTCGCCGAGCACTCAGGCCGAAACATGGCCGAGCTGACCGCCTGGGCCGCGGCCCCTGAAATCAGGCTCTGGGCCGAGGCCTACCGAGAGATCGCCGGGCACTCGCTCATCACCTCTGCCATCGCCGCACTCGTCGAAACGATGAAGGCCACCGAAAACCTCGTCGAAAAACGCCGCGCCGCCCAAGCCATCCTCCGGGCCCACCAAACCCCCCGCCGCCAACCCACCCTCGCGGCCGCCGCCGCTTCCTCCCCCTCCGGGGGAGGTGCCGCGCTTCGCGGCGGAGGGGGCTCCGTCCCTACTCCTCCTACCCAGCCTCCTCCTCGTGCGGGCACCTCGACCCTGCCAACAGAACCCCGCACCAACCTGCGCCTCTCTTCTCCCTCACCCGCCTCCGGTCCCACCCGTCCTCCTCTCCCACCCGCGCCGCCACTCAGATCGTCGCCGGCTTCTGCTCTGTTCCCCACTCCCCACTCCTCACTCCCCACTGCCCTCCTCCCCCCACTCTCGCCTTTCGCCTCTCGCCCTTCGCCTCTCTCCCACCTCACCTCCGCCGCGGGCCTCGCCGGCCCCGCCCCCTGACTTACCCTCCTCCATGCCCCCAGTCCAAACGCTCACCCCACCCAACACTCCCACCCCCATCGGCCCCTACTCCCACATTTCCAAGGTGGGCGCCAACATCACCATCGGCGGCACCGCCGGAGTCAACCCCGCCACCGGCAAACTCGCCGGCGCGGACCCCTACGCGCAGGCACTCCAAATCCTCCACAACTTCCGCACCATGCTTCAGGCCGTCAACTCCGACCTGGCCCACATCACCCACATCAACATCTTCCTCCTGAACATGGCCGACTTCGAAGAAATGAACCGCGCTTACGTGGAGGTCATGGGCAATCACCGACCCGCCCGCACCACCATCGGCGTCGCCGCGCTCCCCAAACCCGGGGCCGTTCTCACGATGAATCTCACCGCGGTAACCAGTGATCCCTTACCCTGACTCTCCATGCCCTCCTCCCTCTCCTGGCGCGAACCCACCTGGTCCTTCCGGCCGCGCTACATCTCCGAACTGCTGGATTCAGGCCTGTTCTCCCTGAAGTTCTGGCTCCGCGTCTACGCCCTCAGCGCGATCCTGGCCGGCGCGGCCATCGTCGCGATGTACCTCTTCCAGCCCGGCTTCCGCACCCCGCCCCAGGTCTTCGCCGCCCCGCTGGTCATTCCCATGTTCATCTTCCTGAAGGTCGGCCTCCTCTACCTCTTCCCCCCCACGATCAAAATCTCAGCCCGCCGCATCCACATCTCCCACGGCGACTCCTCCTTCGCCATCGACCGCTCCAAACCGCTCGCGGCCGCAATCGACAATCAGGAACCCGACTTCCCCACCCTCACCCTCCGCTACACCACCCGCCGCGGCCACGAACACACGCGAATCTACGGCATCCCGCCTCACATCGACCTGGCCGACCTCCACAACCTGCTCAACGAGAAGTGAACATGCCCGGACTCTTCGACGGAACCCCACTCCAGCGCCCCGTAACCTGCGAACACTGCGGCCAAACCCACGGCAAGTGCACCTGCCCCCGCAACGCGCAGGGCAAGGTGGTCACGCCCAAGGACCAGCATCCCCGCGTCCGCCGCGAAAAGCGCCGCGGCAAGATGACGACCGTGATCGCGGGCCTGGACCTTAAACAGAACGCGCTGAAGGAACTGCTGCAAGAGCTCAAGCCCAAACTAGGCGCCGGCGGCACGGTTAACGATGACAACGAAATCGAAATCCAAGGCGACCACCGCGACAAGCTCGTGGAGCTACTCAAGTCGCGCGGATACCAGGTCAAGGCCGCGGGAGGCTAGAGCCCGTGGCAGCCGTGATCACCATCGGCGCGGCATAGACCACAAGCTCAATCGCGAGCACAACCAGCGCCGTTCGCATCTGCCCGGCCGTGCCATCGCCGGAAAGCGCCTCGCGAAACAAGAACAGCGTCGCCCCCAACACAATGACGGCCACCGGCACCATCATCAGAACCGCCCACCACTTCCGACCCGAGCCGCACCACAGCGGCGCGAGAAAGTACCCCACGTGCATCGCCACCAGCAACAAGCCGACCAGCGCTTCAGGCCCACCGGGCCCGCGCTGGCGCGACTGGATCGCGAATCCCAGTTTGCTGCCTCCGAGCGCAAAGGCCATGCAGCCGATCGTTTGGATGATCGGAAAGACCCACAGCACGGCGGACGCAATGGACGGTTTGAGTGGCACGGTCTATTGGTATGCCGGACGCACTTTGGCGGTTGGGGAAAAAGACAGCAGCGGCGCGAATCGCGCCGCCGCTGGTTCCTGACCGACCCTTGGCTTGCGCCAAGGTCGTCCCCCTCACTGTGCTTGTAAGGTGGGGTTTGTTACTTCGGCTCTCCGCCGCCACCACCGCCGCCAGGGCCGCCGCCGCCGGGGCCGCCGCGGCCGCGACCGCCGCCGCCCATGCTGGCCTCGAACTTGGTGAACTGCTCCTCAGAGAGGATCTTCTTCATGGTGTCGGTGAGCTTCTGACGGTTTTCCTGGTTGGCGGTGCGCATCGCTTCGCGGTCGCCGCCGCCGCGGTTCTTGCCTTGGGCGACAACGAAGTCTTCGATGGCGTTGAGGCCGGACTGCTGCTTGGCGGCCTCGAGCTTGAACTCGGAGAGGGCGTCAACCCAGCGGTCCCACTGGGGAGTGAACGTGCCGAGCGAGCCGACGACCGCGGACTTCTTGTCGGCCGGGATCTTGTCGCCCAAGGCCTTCTCGAACTTGGCGGATTCGGACTTGTTGAGGTCGGCGACAGCCTTTTGCATCGCTTCCGCGGCGGCCTGACGGTCATCGCCGGCGTCGCGCATTTTCTCGCGCTGCTCTTCGCGGAGCTTCTGAGTGGCGGCGCCGTGGCTGGATCGGGCTTCGAGGTAGGCCGCGACAAGGACCTTGGTCTGCTCATCGTTCAGGCCGTTGCGCTTGGCAACGCCGGTGGCGGCAAGCTCTTGGGCGGCCTTGGATTTTTCGGGGGAGAGCTGGGCCATCTGGCCGCCGCGGCCGCCGCCTTCGCCACCGCCGCGGGGGGCCGGGCGATCACCTGCGGGGGGTTGGGGACGATCCTTGGGCTGGCCGCTTTGAGCCATGGCCGAGAGGCTCATGGCGCTGATGGCCAGCATTGAGATTGGAATATTCATCTTGCGCATCGTGCACGCTCCATTGGGGGGATACCGAACGTTTTCCGTACTTACAGCAGACGGTTGTACGGGAGGATAACGCGGCAGGCACCCGCGTATTCCCGAGAAAGGTTCGCAATTATCGGGGCCTAGGCGAGCTCTTCCATGATCTTGACGAAGTCAGGCGTGGGGTGAACTTCGATGCCTTTGTCGGTGATTTCGTAGGGTAGTTCGATGCGTTCGGTGCCGCGGTGCCACCAGACTCGGCGGGAGAGGGAGCCGGGGCCGTCGCGTTCGAAGTTGACGGTGAAGTGGATGAGGGCGGCGACGGCGTTGAGGGCGGAGGCGTCGTCGAAGGGGATGGCGAGGGCCAGGTGACGCGTGGGGACGCTGATGAAGCCGCCGTGTTTGCCGGCGACTCCTTCGAGTCGTTCGGGGAGCAGGAGGAGGGAGGCGTTGTAAAGGGAGTCGCCACCCATCATCCAGATGCTGGTGTTCTCATCGATCTCGGTTTTCTGGGGCTCGGCATCGATGAGGCGTTCGAGGTTCGCGATCGCGATGTCGAAGAGGTCTGCGCCGCTGGGCCCCCACTTTTTGGCGCGCTCGAGCGTGACGGTGTGAATGGAGTCGGGCATGTCGAGGCAGAGGACGGTGGCCAGGCCGGGAATGTCTTCGCGCCAGACAGCGGCGTCGAGGACTTTTTTCACATCACCGGGTTCGTAGAGGCGGACGGAGAGGTGCGGGGCGATCTGGTCGAAGTCGGAGTCGAGGGCTTCGAGTTCTTTGATTTCTTCGTGGCCGCGGCCCAGGCGCGCGAAGTGGTCGGAGATGAGCTGTGACCACTTGGATTCATCGGCCTGGGCGCAGATCTGTCCGAGGTTGGTCAGGCCCATCTCCTTGCCCCAGGGGTGGTTCTTGCTGACCTGGGGCGGGATGAGGATGACGCCGTCGGTGATGAGGACTTTGACACCTTGCGACTTGAAGAATGTGCGGACGGCGGATTCGAAGCGCTCGTAGCGGTCGCTGGAGTTGAAGTAGGCGGCCCAGTTGGGAGGGGGTTCGGGGGCCACGGGGTTGGGCGGCTTGTTGCCCTTGTCTTTCTTTTTGCCGAAGAGGCCCATCGGATCCTCCTGCCTAGAAGCACTGCAAACGCATCTGGACCTGGTCGGGGTGCTTGGGACATTCGAAGAGGTAGACGGAGCCGGCATCTCCCCACATGAGGCCGGCATCTTCTTCGCTATCAATCTGTCCGAGGAGGCGCATTGTGGTGCTGCACTTCTCGCACTCGATGGATTCAGCGCCCTGGATCCAGTTGGGGTAGCCGCCGATTTGGGAGTTGATTTCGGGTTCGCCGCCGAGGAGTTCTTCGACGGTTTTTTGGTAGGCGGCCCACGGCTCTTCTTTGTTGGATTTGGCTGAGAGTTCGGCCGCGGCGGGGAGGAGGTCGTTGATGCTCTCCCAATTGGGGAGAGACTGCACGATCTCCAGTTTCACGGAACACTCTTTGGTGCGGGCATTGTCGGGAGAAGCGTCTTCGAGTTCGACGGCTTTGTTTGCGGCGGGCGCTTCGTAGCGGCGGACGAGCCAGGCGTCTTCGATTTCGGGAGGGATGTCGCCCCAGGAGCTGCACTCGTGGCAGTAGTAGAAGGCGAAGAGGCCTTGCGCTTTTTGATGCGGGCATTCGGCGAGGTTGCATTGGAAGATGAAGGAGAGGCCTTCTTCGCAGCCGCCGCAGATGGGCCAGTCTTCGTCGAGTTCGGCGTAGGGGTGGCCGCCGAATTTTGTGGAGGTGATGGGAGCGGAGAGGCCGCGGCGGAGTTTGGTGGGAGTGATGATGTAGGCGGGGAGGAGAAGGGGGCGGATGAGGTCGGTGAGGGTGGGCATGGGGCTCAGGATATCTGCTGTCATAGAGGTTTGATCAGCGGCTGTCCGGCGGGGCGGTTGTCGCCTTCTTAAGCAGCTCGACGATTTCCTCGTTCTCCGGAAGTGCGTTCGGCACCAGCCAATACCTCGCCTGCTCCAAGTGGGGCCACTCGGCAAATGGCTTAGAGCGGTCGCCGGTGGTTCTAGGTCTCACTCCGGATTCGAGCAGCGCTCGAAGGCTTTGAGGTTTGTGATTATCGATGGCGAGTTTGATCAAATCATCGCGTTCTACCGGTGGGCCGGTCTTCGCACCGGCCTGAATCAAGACGCGAATCGCATGTGCATTTCCCGAGGACACAGCATTGGCCAGCGGTGTGGCGGAATAGATACCAGGTCCGTTGGGGTCGGCACCCTGGTTGATGAGGAGGTCAACCATTTCTGCACTCCCCTTCCAAGCGGCGATACCCAGGGCGCTGGTCTTTGCGCTTGGCACAGGACGAACCTCAGCTCCGCGTTCAATTAGGAACTTCACGATTTCGATGTTCCCACCGTCAACAGCGCAGGTCAGAGCGGTGGCTGAGTTTTGCGTGGCGTTGATGTTGGCCCCCGCTTCCAAAACCTGTCGGCACAGTTCGAGCTGACCACTCATCGCGAGATTCATCAGCACGGTGTCCACAAGGTGCCCACCCTCGAAGAGATTCCGCAACTCGCCCCGCTGTTTGGTTTCATCGAATATGACCTGAAAAACAGCAGGGCTACTAGATACCGCGGCGAGCAAGTGAGAAGTTGACGGCTCTTGAAGGGTGAGGGGCGCTCCCTTGGAGATCAGCAGCCGCACGGCATCTTCGTTCTTGGCAAAGATGGCACGACCCAAGAGACCGCTCAAAGCCTTCACGGACAAGGGTGGAGTTCGATCAATTAGCAGTGGCAACAGATCCAGACCACCGGCCTCTACCTCCCATTCGGCGGCCAACTCGATCGCCGCGGGCGGAATGTCGGCTCGCTTGGAAAGAAGCGATACGAGATCGATGTGGTGGTAAGCAACAGCCCGGACAAGTCCCTGCCCAACCCAGTTTTTGGGCTCGGCCCCATCGGGTGGCAAAAGGGCGGCGACCGTTTGAGGATTTGCTCGCACACAAGCGGTCGAGAATGGCCCTTTCTTGTACTTGGCAAGGGCATCGAGCTTGGCACCTCGATTGAGGAGCGTGTGAATGACATCGCTTCGGTCACCTTCGCCGGCCGCGGCCCAGTGGAGCGCGGTCCAGCCCGCGGCGTCGTGCGCGGCGATATCAGCGTGCGCATCAAGCTCCTTGACGACTTCGGCAATATCCCCGCGGTACGCAAAGGCCATCAAGCGGGTGATTCCGGCTTTGGCAACGAACTCGTGGCTGGGGCCTTCACCCAGCGCGGCGGCGGCGTATGTCGGCAGGAAGGTCTCATAGATGGGGGGACCGCCGTCCTGAGGCTTCGAACAGAAGATACGGGCAATCGTGAGCAAGTCCATGGGCTCGCTGCGCATCGGCTTCAAGAATGGCACCAGCGGGCTCATGCCTCGCTTGAGTGCTTCTGCGATGACCTTGCGGTCGCCTTGTGAGGTCGCCATCGAGAGGCAGATGTTTCGTTCTGGAGACTCCCCTCCAGCATCGAGCACTGCGCGAATCACATCCAAGTTTCCCACCACGACGGAACGTGCCAGAGGATTGGGACCGTCCGCATCATGGAGAGAGGTTCCTGTGGCAATTAGTTCCTTCACACGGCCTAGGTCGTTGGAATCGATAGCGCGGATCAAGTCGGATCGGCCATCTTTGCCTGAATTTGGTACGCCGAGCAACTTTCTCAGTCCGCCTACATTGGCCAATGGTCCGCCCATGGCATTTTCAGGAATCTGTATGTCATCCGGGAACCACGTGACTTGGGCGGCTGCCCACGCGGCGCATGAAAGCAGAACAATGAGGACGAAGGACTTCATGCGTGCAGAATACTCGGGTGGTCAAGAACCGCGAAGATGCGCTTCAGTTAATCGATTTCGATGCCCCGCTCCTTGAGGAGGGCTCGCCACTCTTTGGCGGCGGGGCCGCCTTTGTCGGTCCAGGCGCCGGATTCAGCGCGCTTGATGAGGGCGATGACATCGTCGACGGAGAAGACCCAGAAGAGGCCGCCGTGGCTGGGGCCCTTGATGCGGGCGGCTTTGCGGAGGGTATCGAAGGTTTTGGGGGAGAGCTCGGCAGCGTCCAGGAGGTCCTGCTTGGTGTAGCCGGTGTTGGGGTCGTTGCGGTCGGATTTGTCGCGGGTGACGGACATGGGGGAGAGTAGGAGATGGGGAGAGGGGAGAGAGGGGAGAGGGGGAGAGAGAGATGGTAGAGGAGGCGGGTAGATGCGGCAGCCCGCCCGCTGGTCCCTCCCGCCGGGGGCGGGAGGGGAAGTGAGCACGGCTTGGTGCGAAAGAGAACGCAACGGGTGGGAGGGCCCGGCGCTGGCGCTTGGGCTTCTGTTTTGGGAGGGCCCAGCGCTGGCGCTTTTGAAACGAAGCCGCGGATCGGGGGGCCCGATCCGCGGCGGTGTTCGATTGAGTTTGGTGGAGCGGATTATTCCGTAGGGGCGACTTCGGCTTTGGACTTGCGCTTGAGGTCCTGGCCGTGGGCACGCTTGAAGGTCTGGATGTCTTTGAACTTGCCCTCGGCGGTGCGGACCGCGTAGAGCTTGGTGCCCTTGCTGCTGCGGAGGACGGTGCGGCGGGCCTTCTTACGGGCGGGCTTGGCGGCGGGCTTAGCGGCAACGGGCTTGCGGGCGGCCTTCTTGGCGGACTTCTTTGCGACTTTCTTGGACTTCTTCTTTGCTTTCTTTGCCAAACTGTGAACTCCTTGGTTGAGAGGGAGAGTAGCGCGGCCGCGAGCGTGGGAAGTTCAGCGTGGGCCGATGAGCGCGGCCATGCGGCCGGTGCGGCCGTGGTCGCGACGGTGGGAGAAGAAGAGGTCGCGGTCGCGGTAGGTGCAGTGAGGGAGGATGTCGGTGTGGGTGATGCCGGCGGTTTGGAGTTGGAGGTGGATGGCGTGTTTGAGGTTGATGTGGGGTTTGCGCGATGAGGGGGGCGCTGGGTGGTCGGCACTGCTGCGCGGCGGCTGGGGTGGAGGGAGAGTTGGGGTTTGGGGGCCGCGAGCAGTGGCACCTAAGAGCACGGAGGGGCCGAAGGTTTGGAGGAACTGGTCGGCGACTTCGGGGCCGACTTCGAAGTGGGCTTCGGAGATGCAGGGGCCGATGGCGGCGGTGATTTGGGTGGCGCCGAGGGCTTGCATCGCGCGGATGGTGTTGGGGATGATGCCTGAGATCACGCCTCGCCAGCCGGCGTGGGCGATTCCGACGACTTTGCCATCCTGGGAGGAAAAGAGGACGGGGGTGCAGTCGGCGATTCGGATGGCGAGGATGCGGGTGGGGTCGCTCGTGACGATGGCGTCGGCTTTGGTGTCGTGGGGGGTTGGGTGCGCGGGGTGGTTGGCGCGGATGGTGTGGACATCGGGGCCGTGGACTTGGTGGACTTCGACGAGTTCGCGGGATTGGCAGTGGAGTGTGGTGAGGACTCGGGTGAAGTTCTCGCGGATGTTGGCAGGTGGGTCGCGGTCTGCCTGGGGGAGGTCGGAGGGGTTGCCGAAATTCAGGGAGTTAAAGATGCCCTTGGAGATGCCGCCTTGGCGGGTGGTGAACGCGTGGGGGATGTGGGCGAGGAGAGGGGAGTAGAGGAGGATGTGGGCGAGGAGAGGGGAGTAGAGGAGCGTTGGGGGCATGGGGGAGGGTATCGGTTGGACGGTGGTGTTGGGGAAGAAGGAATCACCGCAGAGGCGCAGAGGGCGCTGAGAATGAGAGAGAAGGAAGAGGGGGAAGGGGGTTAGGATTGGCCCACTCGTTTGGAGGGATTGCATGGCTTTGGACTTGACAGCGGATCGGTTGGCACATCTGCGGGCGCTGGGGGCTCAGTATCCGACGGCGGAGGCGGCTATTTCGGAGGCGGCCGCGCTGCGGGCGAAGTTGTCGTTGCCCAAGGGTGTGGTGCATGTGATCAGCGACATCCATGGTGAGGATGCCAAGCTGCGGCATGTGATCAACAACGCTTCGGGGGCGCTGCGGCAGCTCGTGGATGAAGTGATTGGGGATCGGCTGCCGGTGGGTGAGAAGGATCGGTTTCTGGCGGTGCTGTATTACCCGCGGGAGGCGATCAACCGGTTTTCGCGGGACATCGTCGCGAGCGGAAAACGGCTGGAGTGGGTGTTTCAGACCTTGAACTTGCAGTTTGAGATCATCCGGGCGCTGCGGAAGACGTATCGGCGGGATCACTTTGAGCGGTTGGTGCCTTCGCTCTATCGCGAGTTGTTTGTGGAGCTGGCCAGCGGGCAGCGGCCGGAGTACATCAATGACATGATCGCGGGGCTGGCGCGGCATGATCGGGATTGGGGCGCGGTGCGGGCGGCGGCTCGGCTGGTGCGGGATCTGACGTGTGAGGAGCTGCTGGTGCTTGGGGATGTGGGGGATCGTGGGCCGCGGGTGGATCGGGTGATTGATGCGCTGATGCGGCAGCCCAAGTGCAATGTGATCTGGGGGAACCATGACACGATCTGGATGGGGGCGAGCCTGGGGCACGAGGCCTGCCTGCTGACGGTGCTGCGCTTCAGCGTGCGGTATCGCGTGGCGGCGCAGCTCGAAGAGGGCTACGGCATTCCGCGGCTGCCTTTGGAAGTGCTGGTGCAGAAGTGCTATGCGGAAGACCCGGCGGAGTTTTTCGTGGCCAAGGGGGAGGGGCTGCGCGATCCCCTGGCGGTGGCGCGGATGCAGAAGGCGGTATCGATTCTGCAGTTCAAGGCGGAGGGGCAGATGATTGCGCGGCATCCGGAGTGGAACCTGGATCATCGTCGGCTGTTGCATCGGATCGATTTGAAGGCCGGGACTGTTGAGATTGACGGTGTGAAGCACGCGCTGCGGGACACGTTCCTGCCGACGCTGGATCCGGCGAATCCATACGCGTATTCACCGGAAGAGCAGGAGTGCATTGACCGGCTGAAGGCCAACTTCGTTCAGAGCCAGAAGCTGCACGAGCACATGAACTGGTTGACGCGACGGGGCGGGATGTGGACGACTCGGGACGATGTGCTGCTGTTCCATGCGTGCGTGCCCGTGGATAAGGATGGATCGCCGCTGAATTTGCGTGTAGATGGGCGAGACCTTGCCGGGCGCGAGTTGATGGATGGCCTCTCGAGCGTGGTGCGGCGGGCGATGCGGAAGCGGTGGTTTGCGATGGATGAGGATGCGGACTGGTTGTGGTACTTGTGGGGTGGGCCGCGGAGTCCGCTGTTTGGTAAGGACAAAATGACGACGTTTGAGACGCACTTTGTTGCGGACAAGGCGACGCACAAGGAAGTAAAGAACGCGTACTTTGACCTGATGCACGATGCGCGGTTCATCAAGCGGATCGGGAAGATGTTTGGGTGTGGGGATGATGTGCTGGTGGTGAACGGGCACGTGCCGGTGAAGATCGAGAAGGGTGAGCAGCCGATCAAGCGCGGCGGGAACGCGATCACGATCGATGGGGCGTTCAGCCAGGCGTATGGGGATCGTGGATTTACGCTGGTGTTGAAGCCGGATCGGATTGACTTGGCGGAGCACTCGCCGTTTGACGGGATCGAGAGGGTGATCGAGCACGGGGCGGATATTGTGCCGAAGATGACGACGGTGCGGCAGTTTGAGAAGGCGCGGAAGATCGGGGATTCGGATGAGGGGGAGGTTGTACGCGGGCTGATTAAGGATCTGGAGGCGCTGGTGCGAGCGTATCAGGAGGGGTTTGTGTTAGAGAAGGCGTGAGCTACTTCGCCTTGAAGACGCGTGCGCGGAATGCGGTTCGTTCGGCTTCCAGGGCTACGGCGTTGGCGGGGTCGATCTTGCCCAGCTCGATCGCGGCGTCGGCACCGCGGCCTGCGGCGTTGAGGGTTTCGATGATGGCGGCGTAGTCGCGGATGGGGTTGGGGCCGAAGGATTGCGCGCCGCGGAAGTCGGCGAGGGCGGCATCCCAGTTGCCCTGTGAAGCGTGGAAGCGGCCGCGCCAGTAGAGGGGCAAGTCGGAGTTGGGCTGGAGCTTGGCGGCGTAGTCGAACCACTCTTGGGCGACTTTGGCGTTGCCCTGGTGTGCGAGCACGATGCCCATGTTGATGTGGTTGGGGACGTTGGTGGCGTCGATGCGGAGGGCTTCGCGGTAGCGCCACTCGGCCTGGAACCACTTGCCGTCATCACGGAGCTTGTCGGCTTCGAGGGTGACGGAGTTGGCGTCGGTGGGGCCGAGCAGGGCTCGCATCTGGGCGCGCTGGGCGTCGAAGTCTTTGGGGTCGATGGCTTGGCCGCGGTCGATGAGGGCCTGGGCTTCGGCGGCCTTTCCTAGGCGCAGGAGACACTCGGCCGCGCCGGCGAGTTCGCGGTAGGGGGAGGTGGCTTTGCTGATGGCGGTCTGGAAGTCGGCAGCGGCACCGGGAATGTCGCGGAGCTCGGCGCGGCAGCGGGCTCGCCAATACCACGGCTGATCCAGGTTTCCGGCGGTGTTGATGGCGGACGCGTGCGCGGCCAGGGCGCCGGTGTAGTCGCCCTTTTTGGCGAGGATGATGCCCAGGTTTGACCAGGCGTAGTGGTAGTTGGGGGCCAGGCGGATGGATTCGCGGAAGCGGGCCTCGGCTTCGACATCCTTGCCTTTGCGCATCAACGCGAGGCCGTAGTTCATTTGGACGCGGGTGGAATCGGGGGTCTTTTTGACGTTGTCGCCCCAGAGGGTTTCATCGTCGAGCCAGACTTTGGTGCGGTCACGGGCGAGGAGGGTGAGGGGTATGAGGAGGATGATGGCGGCCGCGGCCAGGACGCTGCGGGGGCGGACGGTGAAGCGGGCCAGGAGCATGCCCGCGGCGATGGCGAGCAGCAGGAAGACGCACGTGTCGGCGAGATAGGGGCGGTGCTCGTTGACGGGTTCGGCGAAGGGGATCACGCTCGAGTGCGGGGAGAGGTAGGCGAAGAAGCAGACGATCAGGAAGCTCACGACGGGCGCGCGGCGGAGTGTGGCGAGGGCGAGGAAGCCGACGAGCACCCAGCCTGCGAGGGCGAGGAGCACGCCGTGTTCGTGACCTTGCCAGAAGGCATTGGCGTTGGAGAGGGGGTAGGTCGGGTAGTCGGCGATGAGATTGATGGGGGCGAAGATTTGCGCGATGTAGTACCACCAGGCGCGGAACTGGGTGAAGAGGTAGTCGCCGGAGGTGACGCCGACACCGGCGCGGGTGGAGCTTTCGGTGAGGCCGGTTTTGTTCTTCCAGAGGAGCACCAAGCTGATGCCCAGGATGAGCATCGGGACGAAACGGGCGTAGGGACGCCAGTCGGTCGCGCGATCTGCGAGGTTGCGGCCGCGGGCGGCGGGGTTGAGGAGGACTTCTGCGAGGAAGAATGCGGCAAGGATGCTGAGGGCTTCGACCTTGGTGAGCATGGCCAGTGCGAAGAGCAGACCGGAGCATGCGAATCGCCACCAGCGGTGCGGGCGGGCCAGGCCGCGGAGATAGAAGTGCAGCGAGAACATCACGAACATGGTCGTGAGAGAACTGGACCGTGCGGAGATGTAGTTCACGCAGGCGGCGGAGATGGGGTGGGCGGCAAAGAGGATGGCCGCGGCGAGGATGCAGGCGTCGGCGATGGGGGCTGGGAGGCCGGGGATGGGTGCGAGGCCCAGAGAGCCGAAGAGGCGGCGGCCCAGGAGGAAGATGGACCAGGACACCATCATGTGGATGAGGATGTTGGTCCAGTGCCACGAGTCGGTGTGCGGGCCTGCGACGTCGTACTTGGTGAGGTTGTAGTTGATCGCGTAGGTGATCTGGAGGATGGGGCGATAGTCGATGTTGGTCGAGAGGATCGACATCGTCTTGGCATCGCGGAAGTAGCTGGGGATCTTGTCCAGATCGCGGACGGAGGGGTTGTCGGTGATGCCGTGCCAATCGTCGAGTGCGAAGGCGTTGCCGGGGGCACCGGAGTAGGAGAGCAGGACGGCGATCGCGATGAGGAGGGGCGCGATGAAGGAGAGTTTGGCGAAGCGTTGATATTGCGTAGGGGGAATGGGGCGCGGCGCGGGAGGAGCGGAATGAGTGGGTGGTGTGGTCAAGGTGTCAGTTCAGAAGAGGGACGATGTGGCTCTGGACGAAGTTCGCATAGGTATCGATCTTGTAACCCATGGCGAGCACGCGTTCCAGGCGAGCAAAGACCGCGGCCCGGTTGCGATACATCAGCCAGTTGTAGAATCGGCTGTTTTTGATGCCCGGGTGCATGAAACGCTCCTGCTCGGTATCGATGTCGTAGGGGTGGAAGTAGGAGAGAACTGCGCTGCCGCGCACGTTGTGGCGGCGGAAACAGCGGGAAATGAGGGACCAAGGAAGGGCTCGGAAGTAGACGCCGCCGCCGAAGGGGGCGGTGAGGAAGCGGGACGTGAGCAGGGTCATGGGGATCTCGACGACGCCGCTGGCGCCACCCGCCCCACTGTCGTCTCGGGCGATCCCGACCTTGCCGTTCTCGACCTGGCGGGGCGCGGTCCCGAACTCTTCCCAGCCGAACAGGGGGTTTTTGGCGGGGAGGACGGAGCTGGAATATTCGATGCCCTGTTGGGCCATCACGTCGTAGGCCCAGGCGGTGGTCTTGACGAGTGAGAACGTCGGGGCGCGGAAGCCCTTGATGGACTTGGCACCGCAGTCGGTGAGGGCCTGGATGTTCTGCTTGAGGTCATCGCGGAACGTGTCGGGGGTCATTTCCGTCAGCGGTTGGTGCGTGTGCGTATGGCAGGCGATCTCGTGGCCTTCGGAGATGATCTCTCCGATGAGGGAGCGATTCTCTAGGGCTGTGCGGCCCACGATGAAGAACGTGCACTTGGCGTTGTGCTTGCGCAGGAAGTTGAGATAGAGGTGCGTCATCGCCGGGACGCGCGGGCGGTAGCACTCGCCGTTGGGAATCATCGTCCGGACATCTTCCAGATCGATGCTGAACATGAAGAGCGGGGTGTCAGTAGGCATCGAAGTCAATCGTCTCGAACTCAACCGTGGCTTTGTCCAGAGTGATATCGGCTGCTTGGAGCGGCCGGAAGATGAGATTGAGTGGGGACTTACGGAATCGCTCGGGAACTTCGAGGCTGGCGGCGGCGGGGCGGATGCGGCGGGAGAGGCCGATCCAGAGCCGCGGGGCGATGGACAGTAGAGAGTTCAGGTTTTCGCGGATGATGCGTGAGCGGGCGGGGTCGCTCTCAATCATCATGATGGCTTGGATGGCAAGGATTCCGGTGGGGGCGAGGGCGGCGATGTGCTCGCCCATTTTTTGCGAGCGGTAGGACGTAGCGGGATTGCGGAGACGCCAGGCCAGATCCTTCTCTTGCCAGATGCGGCGCCAGGAGGTTGTTGAGGCCTCGGGCGTGGGGCCTACGGTGGGCATGCCCAGGCTCATCACGGCATCGAGCGGGCCGACATCCTGGAACTTGAGCTTGGTGAGGAAGCCGGGCGTGCTGTTGGCGTTGGCGACTCCGATGATGTGGTGGAGGCCCTGGGTGCGTGCCATCTCGTAGGTGGCTTCGGCGAGGCGGACGAAGAGGCCGCGGCGTTGGTAGTTGGGGTGGGTCGCCGTGTTCAGCGAGAGCGCGGCATCGACGGGCGTGCCGTGGAACGCAGCGCGGATGGGCATGACAACATAATGCGCGGCCAGATTCGGGCCATCCCACGCGTTGGCGCCGATGATCGGGCCGACGGGATTCTCAAAGTAGAGCCAGCGGATGTAGTCGAGTTTCCAGGATGGGCCCTCGGGCATCGTGTCGCGGAAGAGGGCGACGATCTTCTCAACCTCGGCTGGGTTGTCGATCACCGGGCGAATGTCGAATTTGATTTCGGGAGGCTTCGGGTCCATTGCGGTTCCTAGTGCCGTCGGAGAGTGATGGTATGTGGGTGGGGTAGAGGTCGCAAAGAACCCCCACCTATGCGAGCGCCTTGAGGCTCTCGGCCGCGGATCGGACCGTGATACCGAGCTTGGCGATGTCATCCTGCGATTCGACAAAGCGCATGCTCTTCAGGCCCAGGAGGTTTTCGGAGCCGACGGGGAGACCAAGCTTGAGGCGTTCGGCGATCTTGAAGGCGAGCAGTGCGGGGGCGATGGGCAGCGGGATGAGGGTGACCTTTCGGCCTTCGCCGGCCGCGACGAGTCGCAGGAACTCTTTGAAGAGCAGGCCGCGGGACTCGGCGAGGATGATGCGACCGGTCGTCCCTTTCTCGATCGCCGCTTCGAAACCGGCGCAGAGGTCTTGGATGTGGATGGTTTGAATGACCTGTTTGCCGCCGCCGAAGAGGGGTATCACTCCGCCCTTTCGAACCATGGCACGGATGCGGTTGAAGAGGCCGCCGTCGGAGGCGAGGACCAGACCGGGACGGATGACCAGGTCGCGATTGGGGTCCAGTGCGCCCTCGAGGCGGAGTTTGCTTTGGCCGTAGTAGGAGGCCGCGGAATCGTGGGCGGAAGTAGTCGAGACGAAGAGGAAGCGGGCGACCCCGACATCGCGAGATGTCTTGAGGAGAAGGCGGGTTCCGGTCTCGTTGATGTGTTTGATCTGCGTGAGGTCGCGGAGCATCGTGGGGTAAGCCGCGTGAATGACAATGCCGCAGCCGCGAAGGGAATCGGGATTCAGTGACTCCGGCAGGTCTATGCGGTGAAGTTGAACACCTGGTATCGCGGAGAGCGCGGCATCTCCACTCCGTGCTAAGGCGCGGATGGGATAGCCGCGGGAAGCCAAGTGCTTGCACAGGGCGCGGCCGATGAGGCCGGTGGCACCGGTGATTGCGATGGTGGGTTTGGGAATCATGCGAGGCGCTGGGCCAGTTGAGTGCCGATCCGATGTGCGTTGGCCATGAGCGTGAGCGTAAGGGCCTTGCTGGTCAGGTGCGGGAGCGTGGAGCCGTCGGCGATGTAGACAGATCGCGTCGGGGCGAGGAGGCCGTCGGGGGAGCACTGCAGGTCGCGGGGGCTGGCCTTCATCGGGAGCGTGCCGGCGTAGTGGACGCTGGCGCCGTGGCCGGGGTAGATGCGTTTGAGGGGCAGGATGCCCAGGCGCCGGACGCAGCGGAACATGCGGCGTTCGAGCGTGCGGATCGTGGACTCTTCGGACTTGGAGAGTGCATACTGAACGTGCAGCCAATCCGGGCCGCCGGCAGGGTCGCGCCGAAGTGTGATGTGTTTTTCGGGGCTGGGATAATCCGCGTGCTGAAGGCTCACCACGGTGAATATCGGGATCAGGGCCCGCATGACACGGAGCGCGGCACGGGCAGAGAGCGGCGTCTCTTTCATCAGCTTGAACGTCAGAAGGGAGCGGTAGGAGTAGAACGAAGCGAAGACCTGGCCGTGTGCTGACCCTTGCGGCGGTGAAAGTACCGCGCTCAACTGAGAGAGGCTGTGGCGTTCATCTTCTGGAGTCTTGCCCATCATGTTGAGGTTGATGCACGGGGCGTAGCTGGAGGGGTCGCAGACGAAGCCGACGGGTGTGTCGTAGCAACCGAGCGAGCGAAGAACGATGCGGGCGGTGCCGAAGACTCCCGCGCCCATCACAACGGCTTTGGCGTGGAACTCTTCTTCGCCGGGGGAATCAAGGCGGCGGGCCCGCACGCGCACGCCGTCGGTGGATTCGCGGAACGACTGCGCGAGTCGGCCCGAGAGATAGGTGAAGTTCTCGCGGGCTTTGAGCTCTTCGATGGTGTAGCGCGGGCGATAGGTGGACCGCGTGCGGTCGGACCAGAAGTCCATATCGTCGTAGGCATGCGGGCCGCGGCCGTTGTGGGCCTGGGAGCACGCGGCCAAGCGGCTGACACCCATGCGCAGGCCGATGGCATGGAAGGCTGTGCGGTCGCGGCTGTAGCGGTCCATGATCAGCTTGCACGGCGTATCCAGGCGGAGCGAGGGCATGGCCGACTCGTGCTTTCCGAGCACGGGAGAGAGGTCGTCATCGTCGGCGGAGACGCCGATGCGGGCTTCGACCGCAGCGTAATGCGGGGCGAGGTCCTTGGCGGTGAGCGGTGTTCCCTGAAGGTCGCCGTCATCGAAGCGCGCGAGCCCCGCACCCCAGCCCGCGGCCAATCCACCCAGGGCCAGGCTCTCCATCCCAATGAAGTCCTTGGAGGTAACAGGAGTGAGTTCTTCAACGCGGCGCGTGATGAAGGCCCGCGGCGGCGTGAGCTGCGCACCGACGCGGACGCCGCCGAAGGGGACTCCCTCGAACGTGTCTCCAAGAAAGTAACGGTGCTGGTTCTGATCCGTGCGGCGGATGTGCGAGAACGTGCCGCCTGGAATAAGCGGGGCGTAACGCTCATCGCGCTCGCCGACATCGAGCATGAGGACCTTGAGCCCGGCCTCAACCAAGGGGCACGCGGCGTGAGCGGCGCTGGCTCCGGAGCCGACGATGATGACGTCGGCGTTGCTCATGACCGCTTGCCCACCAGCAAGAGGATGGGCAGGCCAATGGCGACCTGAAACGCGGTGACCAGGCCCGTCCAAGCGAGGATGATGGCCAGTCTGAACGGCCGCGTGGGTCGCGGCAGAAACTCGTCCGCGTATCGCGGCGAGGCTTCAAGGATCGCGGCCATCAGCAGCGATTTCTTGTGCAGAATGGACTCGCGCCGGATGAGCCCGGATGCCGCGGCCAGGAACGGGAGCAGCACCGGGCGGTTGACGGCGAGCTCCAAAACCGCGGAATCACCCCGCGTCGGAGGGTCGCGGAACAGGTGCTCATGGGCCGCGGCGTAGCGATTGACGAACTCGACATCGACCGGTGAGCCGAGGATGAACCGTCCCAGGGCGCGGCCCTCATCGTGCAAAGCTGTGTCGGGCTGGATGTTGGGCTTCGCTTCCATGCGCAACCGTCAGGACACAGGAGGGGGTGGTGGCTTGGGCAGGCCGCGCTCGATGCCGAGCATGCTGTAGAAGAACGACATGAGCACGATCTGAGCACCAAGGGCGATCATTGTGGAGCCGATGACCATGCGGCGAAGCGTTACGGAAACCTCTTCGGGATGTATGTCAACCGTGAGCGCCTTGAAGATCAGCGAGCCGACTAAGGCCATCCCCAGCGCCAGAACGAGTCCGCCGAAAATCAGACCGCGCTCGAGGGTGAAGATCGAGAAGAGCTGCGTCTGGTACTTGGCGGGCGGCCCGATCTCTTCGACGATGGCATAAATGCGGGCCGCGGCACCGATGGTCAAGGCTGTGAAACCGACGAGGATCAGCAGGCAGCCCAGCACCAGCGTGTGGATGTCCAGGGCCAATCCGAACAGGTGCGCCGGGCCCGTTGCGACCAGCGATGACATGAACAGCCCCGCGGCCATCAGCAACATCCCGGGCACCGCAAACGTCCAGCGCGGACTCAACAAGAGCATGAACCGCAAATGCCGCCAGCCATCGCGCCAGGGTTTCAAGTGCGGCGGGCGGGACCGGCCCTCGGGATACACGATGATCGGGATGTCCGTCATCTTGTGACGGGCGAGCGTGGACTTGATGATGTGCTCGGAGGCGAACTCCATGCCGGAGGTGCGGATCCGGAGCGAGAGGTACGCCTCTTTGGTGAAGGCCCGAAGTCCGCAGTGAAAGTCAGAGATGGGAGCGCGGAACAGGATTCGCCCGACGCCGGAAAGCACGGGGGCGCCGATGTACCGGTTCTTCCATTTCATCGCCCCGGGCATGACTTTGCCCAGGCGTCGCGAACCCATGACCAGTTGGTAGCCCTCGCGCAGCTTCTCAACAAACGGGTAGCACGCGGCAAAGTCGTGCTGCAGGTCCGAATCGCCCATGATGATGAACTTGCCGCGGGCGGCGTGGATCGCGCCGTTCAGGGCCGCGCCGTAGCCGCGGATGGGGATGGGGATGACGCGGGCACCAGCACGCCTTGCTAGTTCCTGAGACCCGTCCGTGCTGCCGTTGTCGCCGACGACGACCTCGGCGCTCAGATTGTGGTCCTTAATGCACTTGAACGCGGCCTGCACGCAGCGCTCGATGGTCTCGGCCTCGTTCAGGCAGGGCATGACGAACGACACTTCAACCTGCGACTGTTCGGGAGCTGACTCTACGGGCATGACCGGCACGATCCCCTCGTTGGGCGCGGCCTCCGTCAATGAAGGACCGCATGAGAGGACTAGCGTACGCGATTCTCAAGAGCCGAGCCGGGACGGTGACAGGGACCGTCAGGGCTTGTTCTCGAGCGGCAGCTCCGCCTGCATGAACTCCACGACCTTGGGCGCCAGGCCGGCATCTTTGGCCTTGTCCAGGGCGACTCGGGCCGGGCTGGTCCGACCGTCGGCCTGCATCAGGACCGCGACCGTCAGCCATGGGGCGGCTGCTTCCGGCTTGCCATCGAGCTGACCGGCCCGGGCGGTGACCCGATCCAGCACCTCGGAAAGGTGGTTGACGTCGCGGAGCAGTTCCCGATCGAACGCGGTGTTAGCCAGCGTCGGATCAATCAGATACGAACGCTCGACCAGACCCGTCCCCTGATCAACATCGCCGCGCTCGATGAGCGCGACGCCCAGTGAACGCAGGGCCCGGACATCTCCGGGGTGATTGGCGACATGCGAGGAATACACGCGAATCGCGCTGGCCTCATCGCCCAACCGCATATACGTGTCGCCCAGTTCGCGACCGGTCGTGTGCGCCAACTCATCGGCGGATGCCGGGGCGGGCAGAATCTCCGCGACCGGGGTCTCGGGGCTGTACGGAACCTCCGCGGCCACCGGATTCACGTACGAATAGCGGTACGTGTTGGCTTCCGACCAGCAGAACACCGCGGGCGGGGTGGCACAAACAACCGCGGGCGCGATGAGCGAGCAATCCGTAAAGGTCTCGCAGGGGGCATCGCAGTAGCGGAAGTTCACCAGCCACGTGGACACAGGTCGGTGGTACGAAATGCGGTACCAAGGGCCGCAGGCGTTCACCGAAACGGTGTAGCCCGGATACCAGTACGTGAACGGATAGCACGGCCACCGACGCACGTAGTAGTAACCACCCCAGGGATTGCAGTGGCGGTACGGATCAAAGCCCCAGCCGCCGTAATGACGCGGGCGGCACCAGCCGTAACCGGGGTAGGCGTAAGGCGAGTATCCATGCCAGTTGCCGAACGTGAAGTTGACGTAGGTGTTGCCAAACCAGTTCGAAGCGCCAAAGCCGATACCGGCCCCGACGCCGACGTTCACCGCGAGGCGCAGGTTGTCCGCCGCGGGAGCCGGGTTCGGCCTGCGGTCAAAGCCCGATGCGTGCCGGATCGGCGAATCGGAGCGGACGCTGGGCAGAGGCTTGGAAAACTCGCCGCCGGAGTGAGAGCGGATCACCGGCGTCTTGTCCGACCCGGAGCGGGTCCACGGAGTTTTCGTCGTTGGCGCTGCGTTCAAGACCGGGTTCTGATTTCGCGAGGGCTTGATTCCACCTATGTCGGGCCTGATCCCACCACGGTCCGGTTTGATTCCACCGGTCACTGGGTTGTCCGAGGAGGGCTTGATTCCACCTGCGTCAGGCCTGATTCCGCCACGATCCGGCTTGATTCCGCCGGTGACCGGATTGTCCGACTTGGTGCCGCCGGTCCAAGGCTGGCGGATGCCGTCATCGGACTTGGGCCCCGAGGATTGACGAACGATCGGCACACTCTTGGTCGGAACCGGCGTGGGAATGCTCTTAACCACGGGAGGCGGCTGCACCGGCTGGCGGATCACCGGCGGCGCGACGGGCGCGGCCTTGGGCGGGGCCGCCTGGCGAATCACCGGAGGTGATTGAGGCGCGGCAGCCTTCGTGGGCTGAGGCGCCGGCGCCTGGCGGACGACGGGAGGTTGCTGCAAGATCACCGGCTTTGGTGCCGCGGGAGGAGGCGCCGCCTGGCGGACGACCGGGGCTGCCTGCGGAGCCGGGGGACGCACGGGCTGAGGCGCTTGCCTTACGACGGGAGGCGCTTGCGGCGGAGCTGCTCGGGGAGGTGCCGCCGGTTGAGGCGCGGGCCTGGCGGGTGCGACAGCGGGACCGGGTTTGTCATCCCCCCCACCCCGCTTGGGTTGTGCAACCGCGGCACCCCCCAACATCAGCGAACCGGCCATCGCCACCAACCAGGCCGCCCTGACCTCACGGCGCGCAACGTGCCGACACATTTCCAAGCTCCTTACGTTCGAATCTTCGCACCATCGCGGCGACAGCCGCGCTTGAACTATCGAGTGTTGCCGCTCAACGCGCCGGCAAGCTCGTCGGCAAGTTGTGGATCCAAACCCGCGGCCCTTGCACGCTCAACGATGATTGCGGCCTGTTTATTGCGTCCCTCGGCCTGCATCAGCGTCGCCAGAACGAACCAGCTTGAGCCCGACCTTTCCTTGTTCGCCAGCGCCGACACGCGATTCAGATGCTGACGGAGCTTCTCCGCGCCGCCCTGGAAGATCTCGGCATCCAACGGACGCTCGGGAAGGGTGGAATCCGTTTTGTACGCCAGCGTGATAACGGAAACACCTTCAGCGAGGCGGCCACTTTCGATCAACGATGCGCCGAGCAGCCGCATCGCGTCGCCATCGCTGGGACGCTGCTTCAGAATCGCCTGGTAGGAAGTGACAGCCCCGGCGGCGTCACCACTTTTGAGTCGCTGGGCCGCGCGTTCATCAGGGGTGAGCGGCGTGGCGGGCGGGGCGTTCTGCATGCTGCTGCCGGCTGGCTCAGTGGTCTGCGGATAGCGCGTGGGGCCGTAGTTGGAGGTCATCGCGGCGTCGTTGACGTAGTAGAGGTTGTAGGGCAGCCCGTAGCCGCCCGCGTACGTGGGAAGCAGGACCCTGCCGTTTGCCCGGATCCCGCGAAGGCCTCCGGTGTGAAACGCGATCCGGAACGGCCCATCCGAGTAAGAACCCGAGATGGAAACGCCATCCCCGATGATGCCGTCGTGCCGGTGTGAGTCCCGCGTCGGAACCGACCCCGGAAGCGGCGATGGGTCGATCGGTCCGGCGCCACTGGTTGGCACCGTTGGAGGGACCGCTTTGAAGGTGCTGATCGGAATGCGATTGGGGGCAGCGGAACGGACCCCGGGCTGCGAACGCACGCCGCCGAGCCCGGACATCCGAGAAGGCGCCTGCTGACGCAAGGGCGGTAACGGGGTATAGACCGGCTTGGTGTAAACCGGCTTGGTGTAGACCGGCGGCGCGTACACCGGTTGGTTTTCGTTGTTCGACGATTGAGCCGACGCGACCGACGCAATCCCCCAGGTCGCCGCCATCGCGAGAAGTCCGACTAAGCGCCGATGATCGTCAAGGATCATGTGTGTTCCCCGATCCGTGAGTGTCCCGCAAGCGGTCGTCTGACCTCTTGCTACAGTGGTTGGACGGAACAGAACCCGCTTGGTTCCCCAATCCGGAAGCCAAGTAAGCAGACGCTATCATTCTTACGCACCTGGAGCCTCCCCGGATGAGCCTAGCGACCAGAATCGTCCGTATCTTGTTGGTCTGCATCCCGTTAGGGATCACCGGGTGCATTGCGGATAGTTCAGTCTGCATTCAGTCGGCGGAAACGGGCGTGGCTGATGCCCCAGGGCTTCCCATAGGTGCCTACATCGCCGAATCGTCCAACTCAGCCACCGTGTACCTGACAGACCTGGACCCGGTTGCACTGGATCGGGGTAGCGACCTTTCGAAAGTCTCGGGCCGAATCGTTCAGATCAACATGTTCCTGAGGCCCGCGGCGGGGACCACACCGGTGTCCTCCAGCGCCTGCAGCGCAACGGTGCGGCACATCATCCTGGCCAACGGCAACATCGGGATCTACAGCGGCGGCGGGTTTCTGTCGCCATCCGGGCACGTTGGAGATGCCAAGTTCTCCGGTTCGCTCAAGGGCGCGACCATGCGGTTGTCCGGCTCTTCAGGAAACTTCGTGGATCGGCTAGGGGCAGCGGTCATGCGCGCCGACTTCACGGCGCGCCGGGATGAGGCGATGGCCAAGCGGATCGCGGCACGGCTGGATGACGTGCTGCTGAAGGTAGGCGAGACGAAGGCCGGCAAGTCGCCTTAGCAGCCGCCGCGCAGCGCCTCAACAAACGCGTGAACATCTAGAACGTTTACCACGCCGTCGCCGTTCACGTCCGCGGTCGCCTGGCCCGATCTGAACGCCGCCAGGAAGGCCTGGAAGTCTCCGAAGTCGACCTTGCCATCGCAATCAAAATCGGCGAGACAAACCATGATCGTGGCGGCGCGGCTGGTTACCGTGCCGCAGGGCAGCGTGAGCACACAGTCATACACACCGGCATCCGAAGGTGCCGCAGCAACGATGGTGTAAAACGAGTGGTTCTCGCCAGCAATGGGCACGCCGTTGTGACGCCACTGGTAGGAAGGATTGCCGCCGGGGTGATTGGCGGCCACCGTGGTCATCGCCGAGCCGCCGCGGCACACGCGCTGCGATACAGGCTGATGCGAAATCGCCATGCAAGCGGGCGTCTGCGGGTGAAAATAGCCGTCGCTCAGCGTCTTGAGGAATGCGACGATGTCGCGCTCCTCATCGAGGGTGATCCCAAGGTTCCCGACCTGGGCCGTGGACTCACCACCCGGGCCGGTTCCCGGTTCGGTGCCCAGCGCGCCCTCCGGATTGAGCAGCGTGTCCAGGGCTCCATACTCCGGAGGGTCCCAGAGCGGCCTCCCTCGCAAGCCCGCGTACGGGTCTTCCCGCGTGAAGTCGATGACCTCGCCGCGGCGGGTCGTGAGGTTCCGCGTGTTGTAAAAGTGAACCACCTGCTCAAGGCTCTTGAAAACGCCGTTGTGCATGTACGCCTTGACGAAGCCCGGGTGGGGACGCAGGTCCACGTTGCGCAGGCTCGGGGCCTTGAACGTCCCGTTCGCACCGGCGAAGTCTCCCAGCCCGTTGCTGCCAGGTCCCATGTTGCCCGGCGGTAGTCCGATCGACGGGTAAAACACCTCTCCGAGCCCGATGTCGACAAAGTCCTCACCCTCGGGGTTGTAGCCCACGGGGTTCGAAATCGGATCGGTTTGGGTGTAGAACGGATTGTTGGGGTTCCGCGGCACGCCGATGTTCTGATAGCAGGTCAGCGTCCAGATGTCCGGCCCCCCCGCAGGGATGGACGGGATCATGTGACACTCAACGCAGTGGGCAAACCGCGGCCACACCGCGCCGTCCGGACGACCAGTCCACGTGCCGCTCACCAACCGCAGTCCGTTGAGCTCCCTGGGCGTCAACTCAGCCCGACCCGCGAGCCACGCGTCGTACTTGGAACTGAACGGTGAAACCTCGTCGGACTTCTCGTACTCCGCGATCGCGTGCGCGATGTCGTGATAAACGACCTCTGTGGGCTGAGAAAAAATGCCGGCGCCAAACACGTTCCGAAACTTCTGCGCGTGCGGGCCGTGGGCAACCTTGTACACGACCATCGCCGGATCGGGGATGTTGTGCGTCAGGTTGTTCATCTCGTTTGGACTGACGAAGGGCAACTTGGCCTGCTCCACCAGGTCGGGCGCGTGCCCATCCCAGAACTGCCCGCCCCGGAACAGACTGAACACAGGATCAAAGTGCGGCGGGCCGGGCAGGTTGAACTTGGCGTAGCTCACCTGGGGCGCGGCCCGGCTGACGAATCGTCCGGGCACAACCCCCGGCGGGATGCCCAGGTGGAGATTCACCTGGGAGCCCGGAAACGTGAATCCGGCCGCGGGAGCGTGGCAACTGGCGCACGACTGGCCAACGGGATTCGAAAGCCTGGTGTCGAAAAAGAGCAACTTACCCAGCGCTGCCTCCGGACTCAGGCCGGGAGGATCATCCGCACGGACGCCAAAGGTCGGCAACATCGCGCAGACAACGATCATGGTCAATCTGAACACTTTGGGGCAACGCGTTATGCGCGGCATCAGAGCACACTCTCGGTTCGCAACTTCGGAGGAATCGACCTTCGGCTCCGGTCAGGGTGACCGACAAAGCAACTTATTAAGCTACCACGGCCCTGCGGTTCCCACCAACCCAATCTTCCGGAAATACAGTGGTTTTTCGGCATCACCGGCCCATCGTCCGAAAATCGCTCGCGGGTGACTGCGGTTACGGGTGCTCCCGTATCCAGCGGTAGACCACATTGTCCGCGACATCCTGATACATCGCCTGCAGCACATCCTTCGGGAGCCAGAGACCACCCAGGGTCGGGGATGCCCAATCGTCATGCTTGTGGGGCTCGACCATCTTCAGATCCGGGTCGGCAATAGGAGACGGTCCCCGTTCCGTGGTCTCCCACATCTTCCGCAGGGCGTAGTAGCGGCTGGCATACAGGTCGAACGCGGCCTCCGGACTGTCGGCAAGATCGGACATCGGGCTGGCCGGCTGCGGCGTCGTCCGTGGCTGCATGTGATCATCCAGCGTGACGATGTCAGACCCAAAGAGGATTCGCCCCTTCCACTTGATGAAGAACTCCCGGGCCTTGTCCGTCGGGTGCTTGCCCAGCTCGCGCACGACCCACTTGGTCGCCGATGTGTCGATGTAAAGATTCGGATGCCGCTGGAACATGCCGGACAGGAACTCGAGGTCCTCGGGCCAACCGCCCATGTGGGCCGCGATCCAGGGGCTCGTGAATCGATCGAGCATCTTCTCCAGACTCTTGTAGTGGTCGATCTTGGCGCGATACTTGGTCGCATCGGCGTACTTGGTCGCGAACCACGTGTTCGGATCCGCAACGTGGGTCATGAACATCATGCCCAGCTCGGTGGCCAGCTCGGCCGCCTTCACGCGCCACGGAGAATCCAGGGGAACCACATCAGACGGGTCGCCGCCGACAATCTCATACAGCCGCGGCGCGGCCCAGAACTTCACGATCCGGACCCCCCACTGCTCCCGCCAAGTCCGCATGTGATCCAGAAAGTCCTCCCGGAAGGCCCTGCCTTTGTCCGGCTGGCGCCAGTTGGGCACCGCCACAAAAGAAACCCGGTCCCCAAGAACGGACTTGACGGCCTCGGCATCCGCGAGGGAAGTTTGGCTCAAAAGCCTGCGAATCCCGTACTGTCGCGAAACCTCCTCATAGACCTTGCAGGCCTTGGGCCCGTTCACGTGCAGGTGAATATCCGTAATCGGGGTTGGCGGGGGCGACATGCGGGCCGCTTCGGCACGATAATCCAGCCCGAACAGGTTCGCCGCGGTGCGCGGCTTGGAAGATGCTGCGGAGTTTGTCACGCCAGATGATAGAAGCCCCCCGAACAACTCACAGGCCGCGGATCGTTGTGGCCCACGACTGGCTGTGCGGCCTGCGCGGCGGTGAACGCGTGCTGGAGCGGATCTGCGCCCTGGTCCAACGCGAGTTTGAAGCGGCGGGACTCCTCACCATGTTTGATGATGGAAAGCCCTTGTCGCCAACCGTGGACGAATGGCGTCGGCGAGGGTTGATCCGGGCATCGGCGTGGAACTGGCTGGGCCGCGGAGACTTGCGTCGATGGCTGCTGCCCATCTATCCGCGTGCCGTGGCCGGCCTTTCCCGACGCCTGGCGGACATCCACGCAGCGCAACCGATCGACCTGGTGATTTCGACCAGTTCCGCGGCAATCAAGGGGCTCAAGGCGCCCCCGGGCGTCAAGCATCTGTGCTATTGCCACAGCCCCGCTCGCTATGTGTGGTCGCGCGCCGATGACTATGGCCGGGGATGGGGCCTGAAGGCAACGCTGCGCCGCGCCGGCCTCGGGTTCTATTCAGATCGATTCAAAGCGTGGGACCGCGCGACCGCCGCCAACGTGGATCGGTTCATCGCCAACTCGACGCACACGGCATCCGAGATCCGTCGGTGCTTCGGCGCCGAATCCATGGTGATTCATCCGCCGGTGCGGACCGACTACTTCACACCCGATCCCGGCGTGGTTCGCGGCGACTTCTGGCTGGTTGTCGGCGCGGTTGAGCCCTACAAACGCGTGGACCTGGCGATTGCGGCTGCCAGGATCGCCAAGTCGCACCTGGTCATCGCGGGCGCAGGATCGCAGTTGGACTCGCTGGCCCGTCAGCACGGCCGCGGAGACCTGAACCGACTGTTGAACATCGACGAAAGCCTCGGGCCTCGGATCGAGTTCCTGGGCCGGGTAGATGATGAGGCGCTCCGGCAGTTGTACCGGCGCGCCAGGGTGCTGCTTTTCCCGCACATTGAGGACTTCGGAATCGTCGCCGTTGAGGCGCAGGCATGCGGGCTTCCATTGGTCGCCCGCGCCGAGGGTGGGGCGCTCGACATCGTGCTGAATGGGAAGACCGGGGCGTTCTTCAAAGCCGCCTTGCCAAAGGCCATAGCGGAGGCCGCGGCGTCAATCCCCCGCGGACTCGATGCCGCCTGCCGCCAGAACTCGCTCCGTTTCACGGAGGAGCGATTTGACGCGGCGATTCTCGCCGAAACTCACAAGACCTTGAACGGATCTACGGCTGGTTTGGCCGCACCGTCCCGGCGATAAGCCTGCGGGCCAGGTCCGGCTCGGGCGTGTCGATCACGGGCTTGGAGTTCGCCGACGCCGTCGTGACCTCGAAGTACACGCAATCACCAGGCTCGAGCTTCACCCGCCGGACCATGCTGGCATCTGACTCGACGCGAATCAGGTACTCACCCGGCGCCACCACATCCTCGATGTACTCGCCGGGGTAAAGATCGCCCACGGGCATCTGGTTGACGATCACTTGCACCGACCGCTTGCGGAGACGTCGATTGGACTGCCGGAAAACGTAAATCACCGCCTGATCCGGCCGAAGCGTCGCGGGCCGGAAGTCTTCGCCCGACCGAGAGCCCGCACAACCCTCCAACACGAAACTCAGACAGACCACACAAAGCACCGAAGCTCGACGCAACATAACCTGGTTCATCCCTTGTGTCCGCTGTTGTGTGCACCCACCCGAGCCGCCACCACCAGACCAACGTACAACTCGTGGTCCGATTCCAGGTCGAAGTGGCGGAAGACTTCGCAGTCCAGCGCCAGCAATGCACGCTTCAAGATCGGCGACTGACTCACCAAGTGATCAACCTCCAGCGAATCAAACGGGTCGTACCGGTCCTCCGGTTCCCGCGGCGATTCAAATCTCCGGGCCAGCGAGCGGTCGTGCGGATCCAGCTGGCACACCGCAAAGTGGTGCGAATCCCGTATCAGCGGCTCTATCGAGTGCCCCTTGCGGCACGCCAAGCTGATGAGCAGCGGCTCATCCGCGCACTTCTGGACCGATCCCACGAACGCTCCACTCCGTTTGGATTCGAAGGCCGCTGTCATCACGAACAACCCCGACGGCAACAGTGCCAATGCCTGTCGGATGTCGGTTGAGCCACTGCGATTCATGGCCGGGGCTCCTCTGCATGACTCCCGTGCCTCCCGATCGCAAGTCTAACTCAAGCGCAAGTTCCACGCCTGCAAGGGGTTCGGAACCTGCTCTCCAAGAGACCACGCCGTTCGCTCGCGACAAGTTGTGCGCAGTCTCTCCACAATTTGGAAAAATGGCCCATCGAGGCTTGCAAGAATCCCATTCGGTGGGTAATGTGCCCACCCATGCCCATAGGGTCCCATGCCAACCATCTTCACAGGAACATCCGAGCACACGATCGACGCCAAGCTGCGGCTGTCCATTCCGGCCAAGCACCGGACACAGCTGGAAGGCACGCCGGACGGCGGGACGTGGTGCGCGGTTCCATGGGGGGTAGGGTCCATTCGTCTGTATCCAAAGGCTTCCTACGAGGAGCTATCGACCAACGGGATGAATCGGCTTCTGTCCGACCGGGATTCGTCCGAGTTGAGCGTCGGGTTCCATGCTCTCACCGAGACGCTGGAAGTGGATGCTCAGGGCCGCATCGGGATTCCGAAGTGGACCGTCGAGGATGCCGGTTTGGTCGGTGTGACGGAAGTAGTGATCATCGGTTGCGGCGGGTGGCTCGAGGTTCGCGACCGGGCCGCGTGGCAGGCCGCCAGGCGGGCGCGGGTCGCCGGGCTTCCCGACTTGGTCAGCAAGATCTATTCGAAGGAGAAAAACGGGCCCGCATGAGGTGGGCCCGAGGATGAAGCTCCACGGAGGGAGCTAGAGAAAGAGTGTCCCTGGCCCGTCGGAAACGAAGGGCCGCGGAGTTTCGGAAAACTGCTCCTCACAGTTCGCGGGATTCAAGGACAAGGACGGAACATTGGGTGTGGTTCGATCGGCCGACCGCAAGGATGCGACAGGCCGAGTGCAGGGGCATTTGTTTCACCCCAGCATGTGAGTCACACTCGGAACCCTTGAGACCCGCACGCGTGCCCGGCCGACCCACCAGCGGCCGGGCGCATTGATAGCCCGTTGGCGAATGACTCGCGGCGGGCTCCGATACCACCACGGCGACGGGGCGACCCACCACCACTTGCCTCCCCTGCCCCGACGCCAAAGCAACCGCCCACCCGTTCTCGCGGGTGGGCGGTGTTGTTTTTCTAGGGGGTTACGCCCGGACGCGACGCTTCCCGGGTTCGGTGCATGCCCTCCGGAAGCGGACATTTGTGTCAACAAAGGCTGTCGAACGCGAATTTTCGTTGCAAATACTTGCATTTCCAATAGGATCGGGTTGACGAGTCGCCGTCGGGGACCTGAACCCGCGGCTCGCGGAGAGACAAGATGCCCCCTTCCAAACTGTTCGCTATTGGTACTTCTCTGCTCTTGCTGGCCGGCCAAGCGGCTCTGGCCGGCCCCGACTGGGTTGAGAGCGGCGATGCCGGATCCATCTTGCCATCAGCCCAGCAAACGCTCGGATCAGGATCGATCAACAGCATCAGCGGGAACCTCGGCGGAGCCTCCTTCGTCCCGGACTTTGAAGACATGTACCTGGTCCGTGTCTTGAACCCCCTGGCATTTTCCATGACGATCACCGGGGCATCCTTTGACGCTCAAATGTTCGTCTTCAACGTCACTCTCGCCGGCGAAGCGTTCGGACTGCTCGCCAACGACAACACCATTTTCGGAAGCCAACCTGTGTTGGGGCCCTTGGCCAGCGACGGCACCGGCGCGGCCCTGAAGTTCCCGGGCGTTTACGCGATCGCCATCTCCGGCGCAGGACGCGTCCCTGTCAGCCTCAACGGTCCGATCTTCAACTTTGCCAGCCCCACCGAGATTTCCGGGCCCGACGGACCCGGCGGCCTCAACCCCCACATCGGTTGGACGGGCGTCGGGCAGACCGGTGAATACACGATTCAAGTCACCGGCGTCGGCTTTTATGAAGTTCCGACGCCGGGCTCCAGCGCACTTCTGATCGGCGCGGCGATCGCCGCCGGTCGCCGCCGCCGCCGCTGATCGCCGTCACGAACTCCCGGCCCGCATCCGATCCACACCTTCCGGGAACGGATAGCTCGGGAACACGCCGATCTGCCCCGACCGCCACATCGCCGGCGACGGGTACACATCCCCACGGAAGCCGCCTTCGTACATCGTCCGAAGCGCCGTTTCGAAACTGGGCTCTTGCCCACCCTTGCCAATCAGTCGGTTCGCTCTGGCATTCAAGAAGCTGACCGCGGCCACGGGCGTCCGTTCACGCCTGTCTTTGAGCATCTTGGTCACCGTCCGGAACCCGCGGCCAAGATCCTCCACCGTGAAGTGATCGCGTCCCCGCGGCCTCAACAGGGCCAAAATCAGCAGGCTGTCCAGATCGTACTTGAGCACATACGGCTCTTTGTCATGGGCCGCGTGGATCGCTACCGACTCCTGAAACATCTTGGCAAACGAGGTCACGCTCTTAGCCGACCACTGGCTGGTGGAAATGAGCTCAACCAGCTGGGCGATGATGCCGCGGCTGTTGTCCTGATCGTTCACGGCGCAGACCACGGTGCGATAGTGCCCATCCAGCAAGTCTCGCAGCAGGTCCTGGCCCCACATGACGCGGATGCGCTCGCCGGGTGTGACCTTGTGCTGGCCGGGAAGAAGTGTGACGCGATCGGGAAAGAGATCGGTTGAAAGCAGTTCGTCAGCATCACCGTCATAGAGGCGAACATTCTGCTGCGCCTTGGCGGGGCTGTGGGGAGCGGGGCGACTGGCCATGGAAACCTCCTTGTTCAGGAGTGTACCCCGCTGCGACAACCTAGCCGACACGGGGTCATTTCGAGTCAGACCTGTGCATCTGACCAAACTCGTCGTACCATGTGAACTCAAGCTCATGATTCGGTGTGAGCTTGAACCAGAAGCAACCGGGACTGTCGCCTTCGTTGGGAACCGGGCCCTCGCTGCCCGCCAGGTCCTTCCACACGCGGGGAATCTGCTCCCTCAACCAGCTTTCCGTAGGCATCTGGCCAGACGCCTTCCTGTCATGCACCTCACTCCACAAGTGGACGCCCAGGTAACGCATCTCGTGGAAACGCCGATTCACTCCGCGCCCGTCGCCCGCCGCCGGCAGCTTCGATAGCGATCCGTACGCGATTCCACCCGTCATCAGGCCCGCGGCCAAGGCGACCAGCACTCTCTTGAACTCCCGGCGGCGGTTTCCCGTTGCCTTACGGGTGGTCACGAACGCAATCAGCACGCCGGTAACCAGCACGCCCGAACCCAGGTTCATGCTCCAGTGCACAGCCGCGTCGGGCGTTAGGAACACGGGCAAATACGCGTTTCCGGAAGCGAACCGGACCACTGCATCCTCGGACATTTGCTGCGGCGAGAGCGTCGCCGACAGCTTCGTGAGTGTCATTCCTCTCCCGGCCAGGTCGGCCAGGCCGCTGTGAGACACGTCGATTCGGTAATCAATCTGAGGCGAGTACCGAAACTCGTCGGCATCCCGGATCTCCGCCGCAGCGCATCTGGTCACCTTGAAACCCGCGGCCGCGGCCCGTTCTGGGCCGAATACGTACAGGTCAACCTTCAGCGGCCCATTCTCAACCGCGGTGAGCCGGAGCGGATAGACCGGATCGTGGGACTTGAACTTGAACACCAGGGGATGCGGGGCGCTTGGTTCAAGCGTGTCCTTGTCACGCCGCAACTTGGCCGCGGAGAACACCCAGCCAGCCTTCACATAGTCCGCGATCACCGGCTGGGCCGCGGGGCTCATCGTGAAACCATTGTCCTTCAGCCAGATACCCAGCGTGTCCGGATCGGCGGAAGCGACCGTGGACACGTCGTACGAACCGATGATGCGGCGCTCCAGAACTTCAACAGCAGGCCCCGGCCCCCCACCGCCGCGCGGTGTGCCCAGAGACGGGAGTAAGACAAAGCACGAGAGGGGCAGAAAGAAGCCCAGAAAGATCGCGACATGCCGCATCCTCTTCATGGATGCGGCCATCGCCAGCAGTAGGAACAAAGTGGTCCAGATGCACATCACCCAGAACGCGTCGACCCGCCGCACGACCTTGGGCGCGCAAAGAGCCCGGAGCGTGGGAAACAGGCCGGAGGTTCCCGGTGATATCTCCGGCTTGGAAGGGAGCGGAACGACCCACGCGAAGTTCTGACCGGCACCGATGAACCGTGTCTCAATCGCGAGCGTTTCCACTCCGTCGCGCCAGACGATCAGGGCATCCTGATCGGGAATCTCGACCTTACCGACGCCGGTGCGGAAGACCTTGCCATCGGCCATGCAGGGCGACGGACCCGCGGGGAGCAGGCTGATTGCGAGCAACGCCAACACAATCCAGCGAATCATCGGGCGGCCTTTTGCCAGGAGAACGATGCCACGAAATGGGCACAGGGGTATACGCTCGGGCAGCGATTCGGTTCTTCGCTTTCCCAATCCCAGCGCTCGTCACTCCCTATCCGCCGATGTACTTCTGCTTCACCCTGATGTCGCGATCTTTGAACGGCCCCTGGGCAAAGCCGCACACTTCGACCCGGACCCGCTCAGGGCCGAACATTTTCGAGACCTCTCTGAAGTCCTGATTGACTCGCTTCAAACCCTCGTACATCGCAGCCGGAAGATTGAGACCCGCGCGGATGGCCGGCTCGCTCTGCGCCCGCTCCAACGTGATGACCAGCGTCTTGCTCAGATCAGCCTCGCTGATCACCTTCATCTGAAACGAATGGAACGCGGCCCGGAGTTCGGGGTCAGCGTTCATGACGGCTTCCATATCCGTTGGGTAGAGTTTGGCTCCGTAGAACGCAACGGTCAGATCACTCCGGCCGAACACGAACATCACTGGAAACGCTGCACCGCGCGGCAACGTCGCGGCGTCAACGCCCGACGTGCGTAGCTGAGCCTCCACATTCCGCCAAGTCATCATTCCGCCCACATCATGAATGTTGTAGCGAATCTTGGGCGCGGCATTGCCACGGCGGAGAAGCGTGATGACCAGCTCTCCCTGCGCAGACCGCTCCGCAAGATAATCCAGCGGGTTGTATTGGAAAACCATCGGGGCATCATCACGCCCGAACAACGCGCGGCAGAGTTCCGGCTTGGAAGCACACAGCCGCCGCAACGCGATCGACCGGTCCGTTTCCGCGGCGATATTGATCTCCAGGTCCGACGCCCCATACGACGAGTGGACCGACTTGAACGTCTTCAGGAACGAATCTCGAAGACCCTCTGAGATACCCTCGCCTCCCACGATGAGGTGCAGGGAATAGGGGCTCAAGTCGAGGGTCCGCGTGTCGAGCCAGTCCTTGATGAACGGCGGGTAACCAGTCACCACGTACGTGTACTTGGGGCCGAACGTCTTGAGCGTGTTCTCGAGTTTGAGCTTGTCGGGCCCGATGGACTTGAGCACCACCGCATCCGCCAGCGACATCGAGAGATTCATCCCGGTGGCCCACGGACCCAGCGCAAAGCAGTTCAACAGGAACAAGTCCTCACCCGGGAAGGTGAGGGCAAAGCCGTGCCGGAGCAACCGGCGAACCGCACTCCGCTCGGCCATGCCGCGGACCCAGTTGTTGGGCACTCCACTGGAGCCCGAAGATTCGTCGATCACCACGCCGCGGGAAGGGATACGCCCGCCGATGCACCGCGCTTCGATCGAGAACTTCCTGACGAAGTTCTCCTTGTTCGTTTCTGGAATGAGGGCGAACTCGGAGGGACGCGAGATGGCCGGTGCTCCCTGCTGCTGGAGAAACTCCGCGTACGCCGGACAGTGCTTACTGGCGATGCGGAACACCTCTAGAGCCCTACGCCGTCCCAACCGCTCCAACAGCGGCTGAATGCCCGGCGCCCCAAGCACCGCGTAGAACCGCGTGCTGTTCAAGCCCGGAAGCCGGAACACCCGCAGCACCCAGGCCACGATCGCAACGATAAAGCCATTGAACGCGGTCAGCACAGGATTTGCTCCACGTTCAGGCGTTTGCTCTTGTGGGGCACGGGCGTGAAACCCATGCGGAACACCAGCCATATTTTCTCGACACCCATTTCCCTCCGCATCCAGGCCGCGGCGTCGGGGTTGGTCACCAGATTGCCGAACGGGTGAATCGTGACGCCGTGTTCGTGCATCGTGAGCCAGAGCCGCAGGAGGCACCGACCAGCAGCAACTGCGGCGCCGGGTTCGAACATCGGACCGGACAACATTCCAATTTGTGTGGCAGCTCCCAGCCGCCAATGGTAAAGCGCCCGTATCAGTGGGCCCGTCACCGGCGCCTTCATCAGGCCGGGAGCAACCGCGATCATCTTCAACTCGTGTGCCGGCGTGTTCATGCAGCGGGCATCCAGGCCGTCGCGTGTCGCCTCGGACTGCGATTCGGTGTATCGGAACCAGGAGACGATCTCGTCGTGGTAGTGGCGACTGTTCAGGTCCACGACGATTGCCCGGACGTTTTGATCCAGGATGCGGCGGATCTGGGACGCATCGGCGGTATGCAGCAACCGCTGACCCCCGGCGGTCGCGGCCGCGGCCATGGAAGCAATCGTCTCCGGCGGAACCTCGCGTGCATCGGTTGGGAGGCGGGACGTGCTGCGGTTGAGGATCGACTCATTCGAGAACGCGCGAACGGCCGCGGAATCGGCACTCAAGATGAGCGCGGCGAAGGGAATGGTCTCTGCATCCCCCGCGGGCTCCGGCATGTAGATATCCGACACCAGCCTGAATCCAGCATTGGCCGCGACGATGGCCAGGGCCTCCATGAATAAGCCCATCGCCAAGCGGATGAACGAACCGGTCGTGTCCTCATCCGGAAGCATCCGCGACTTGACGATGAGCAACTCGGCGCGCTGGTCGTCGATGATGCGGACACGCCACGGCTGGGTGTTGTGCGGCGATGGCGCGAAACGCGCGACGGCGAGCAGGTCGGTCCAGGGCGATCTGCGGTCTGGCATGCACGTCAGCCTAACTCAACCAGCCGCCTTTGGTTGCTCGGACAGCTCGGGGGCGACTGGAATGAACTTCCGCCAGCGAGGCACAGCCAACGCCGCGGCCAGTACCAACATCAGCACGATGGTCTCCGCGGGCCTGATCCAGTACTCCCTCTGCTTATGCACCAGGAACTGGGCGTAGCCCATGAGGATGCACGCGCCCACGAGGATGATGGATCGGGGTGAGGCGCGTCGCTCGAGCAACGACCAGGCCGCGATCATCGCCAGCGGCACGCCGAGCATGGTGTACGTGTTGCCCTCTGTTCGCGGGTTGAAGACCATGAGATACGCGGTCCCCAGGAACAGGATGAGCACCGCGCTGGTGCGGCGATCAAACAGCCAGGTGATCAACCCTCCCAAGCCCAGCACGACAAAGGCGGCCAGGCCTCGCAGGATGTTCAGCACCACTTCGGGCAGCTGCATGCCCAACAGCGAGAGCAGACTGGTCAGGTCCGCGGGGCGGAAGACGGCGTAGTCATGCAGCGTGCCCGCCTCGACCACCTTGCTCAATCCCGCCAGATATTGCTCCCGCACGTACTCGGTGTTCGGATTCAGGAACGGAAGCACGGCCACCACCGCAACACCGATGGGGATTCGCCACCACAGCGGACTGCGCAGCGCGGTGAACAAAAGAAGCAGTACCAGCGCGATCGGTTTGGCCGCCAGCGCCAGGGCGAGCCAGAACGTCGCCCGCCACCAACGTTCTCGCATGAGGCCCACGCACGCGAGCACGAGCATCGCCGTGAGATGGACGTTCATCTGACCGTTGCGAACCGCGCCGGCCGCGGCGGGCAGAGCGAAGATGGTCACGACGAAGAACAGATCGTGCCGCGGCGCGGTGCTATCGACTTGCACGGAGCCGCAGCTCCGAGTCAGGGATCGGATTGCGAACGCCAAGCCCAGGATTCCGACCAACCGCCATGCGATTTCCGACCCGATCCGCGGCTCGAACGCGAACGGGATATACAGCATCGCCGACTGGACGGGATAGAGCCAGCCCATGGCGCCGGGCGCGTACATCGGCTGGCCGTGCATGTAGGCCTGCGCCGCGTTCCGATACGAGTCCGTGACGGAGCGGTCGCTGGGATTGCGGAGCACGGCGATCGTGATGACCACTGCGAGCGCGGCCCAGAGACACCAGCCGAACGCCACCGATCGCTTGTCCGTCCAGAAGCTGGGCTTCAGGAGAAGGGGGTTCATGCATGCGCCGCCGCGGGCTGCTCAAGCGTCGCGGCGCCGAAGGGGATGGCCTTGGCGCGGAACCTGGTCTCGAGCTCTGAGTATGTGACCAGCGAGGACCGACGCTGCAGCCAGCGGAGATAGCGGAGCATGCGGCGGTGCATGGAGCGGCCGTCGATCCGCTTGATGTACCCGGGCAGATCAAAGCTGGAGAGGTCGCAAAGCTCCCAGGGGTGGAAGCAGAGGGCCGCGTAGCCGTCCGCCCCCAGAATCCACCGCGTCGCGACGCGAGTGGACCACTGCGGGGCGTTTTTGAAACTCAGCCAGAAGAGCGGCCATCGGATGAGCGGCGTCGCGGCACAGGGGATGCGGACTAGACCCTTCACGTCGAAGGCTGTGCGGGAGTACTTCCAACCGTTGTAGCGGCCGGGGAGCCAGATGGGGTTAATGGAGGAGTCGTAGCCGTAGCCGGCAGCGAGGATCTTCTCGGGGTCGGTCGTCGCGAAACGTGGGCGGCGGAAGCCGCGGACGGGGACACCGGCGACGGCCTCGATCTGCTTGCGCGAGAGCTCGAGGTCTGCATCCTCAAAGCCGGTGTGGATGCGGGCGTGGCTGGCGATTTCGTGTCCGGAGCGGACGGCGCGACGGATGAGATCGGGATGAGCCTCGGCGAAGGCGGCGGTCGTGAAAAAGGTGGCGACGGCGGGGATGTCGTCGAGGAGCTCCAGGGCCAAGCGCATGCCCTCGCCCCCCACTTCCATCTGGCGGTCGCGGGTCATGGGTGTACCGAACTCGCCGGGCAGGTCGAATTCCTCGGCGTCAAAGCTAATCGCGGCCAGCGGACGGCGCGGCGAAGAAGCTCGGTCGTAGGTTCCCAGCCAGCCGTTGAGTTTGACTGCGCCCAGGCCGATGAACATGCGGCGCGGGTCGCGGAGCAGGTTGACGCGCGAGGCCTTGCCCTTGTGAAACTCACTCACGGTTGCGGGCACTTCGCCGATCTTGAAGCCGAAACGACGGGCCAAGTAGAGCAACTCGACGTCGAAGCCGAAACCGGTTTGGCGGAGCGCGGGAAATATCTTGCGGGCCGCGCCCAGGCGAAAGCCTTTGAGGCCGGCCTGGGTGTCTTTGAAGGAAGCGCCCAGGCACCAGCGGGCCATGCGGTTGTAGGTCCAGCCCATGACGTTACGGGCCAGGTGCGCGCCGTAGCCGCCCTCGGGGCCGCGGCGAGAGCCGATGACCAGGTCGTTGGTTTTCAGGGACTCGACCAGGATGGGAAGGTGATCCAGGGAATAGGCCAGGTCACCATCGGTGAAGATGATGGGGTCCTCATCGTTGCCGGAGATCTCGGCGACGCCGCGGGCGATGGCGTGGCCCTTGCCGCCGTTGGCGCGGTAGCCCATGACGCGGACGCGAGAGGCAGCGGGGTTGGTTCGGGACTCGGCGTCGATGGCCGCGGCGATGACGGCGGGGGTGCCATCGGAGGAGCCGTCATCCACGAAAAGGAAGCGGTACTCGGGATGTTCGGTCGCGAAGGCGACGACCTGCTTGACGACGGCTGGGGAACCGGCCTCCTCGTTGTAAACGGGGAAGATGATGTGAACCGTGCGAAGGGGGGAAGAGTCGGAGATGGGGACCTCGACGGGTGGCCGGCGGACAGTCGAGATTGAGGGGGAGTCCGGGGCCATTTGAGCTGGATTGTAGAATCGGCGCGCGGGACTCGGAAAAAAGAAAAGGCCCCTCTCAGGTTTACCTGAGAAGGGCCAAGCGTCGGCGATGACCTACTTTCCCGCTAGGCAGTATCATCGGCGGTAAAGGCTTAACTGCTGTGTTCGGGATGGGAACAGGTGTTTCCCTTTGCCTATCGTCACCGGCAATTCCTGCTGACGCCTTCCGGCGTCAGCAGGAGTTAATCGAAGGTGATGGTCGCTTTACAAACACCGCGCTTGCTGTGCATTGCACAAGGCATTGCACGCAGCGATCGAGTCACAAGGCTGTCATCCACCAGGGAATCTGGTAGACACGGCCAAACCGTCGACCGTTAGTAACGCTTAGCTAACGGATCTCTCCGCTTACACACGCGTCCTATCAACCCGGTGGTCTACCGGGGGTCTCTCGTCTTGCGACATGGAATGCTTATCTTGAGGTGGGCTTCCCGCTTAGATGCTTTCAGCGGTTATCCCTGCCGAACGTAGCTACCCAGCTGTGCAGCGAGCGCTGCAACTGGCACACCAGGGGTTCGTCCAACCCAATCCTCTCGTACTAAGGTTGTCTCCTCTCAACATTCCTGCGCGTACAGCAGATAGGGACCGACCTGGCTCACGCCGGTCTGAACCCAGCTCGCGTACCACTTTAATGGGCGAACAGCCCAACCCTTGGGACCGCCTTCAGCCCCAGGATGTGATGAGCCGACATCGAGGTGCCAAACCGCTCCGCCGCTATGGACGCTCGGGAGCGATCAGCCTGTTATCCCCGGGGTACCTTTTATCCGTTGAGCGACGACCCTTCCACACGGGATCGCCGGATCACTAGAGCCCTCTTTCGAGAGTGCTTGCCGTGTATGGCTCGCACTAAAGCTGGCTTATGCTCTTGCACTCTTGGCGCGGTTTCCAACCGCGCTGAGCCAACCTTTGCACTCCTCCGTTACTTTTTGGGAGGAGACCGCCCCAGTCAAACTGCCCGGCATGCAGTGTTCCCCGCCCAGTTTCATGGGAATCGGGGTTAGACCACGAATTCGTTCAGGGTGGTATTTCACCTGAGCCTCCACTCAGCCCGAAAGCTGGGTTTCGCAGGCTCCCACCTATGCTACGCAGAACAAATCCATGATCACTGCAAGCGTACAGTAAAGGTCCACGGGGTCTTTCCGTCTTGCTGCGGGTAGGCGGCATCTTCACCGCCACTACTATTTCACCGAGTCGGTCCTGGAGACAGTGCTCCAGTGATTACGCTATTCATGCGCGTCGGAACTTACCCGACAAGGAACTTCGCTACCTTAGGACCGTCAGAGTTACGGCCGCCGTTTACCGGCGCTTCGGTCGCCAGCTTCGCTTGCGCTAACCAGCTCCCTTGACGTTCCGGCACCGGGCAAGCGTCACACTGTATACATCCTCTTGCGAGTTAGCACAGTGCTGTGTTTTTGATAAACAGTTCCCAGAGCCTTTTCTCTGCGCCCTCTCTTACGAGTAGGGCCCCCTTATCGCGAACTTACGGGGTTAATTTGCCTAGTTCCTTCAGGACCGTTTTCTCGAGCCCCTGAGGCTATTCGCCACGCCCACCTGTGTCAGTTTTGGTACGGACTCTACAGTCGTCCGGCAAGGCTTTTCTTGAGACTCCCTCACCCAACATCGGCCATACGGCCTGGACGCTTCACTGTCCCGTTGAGATATGGGAATCCGTCACTTGCCATCAACCTATGCAGAGGTGCCGGAATATTAACCGGCTGTCCATCGACTACGCCTTTCGGCCTCGCCTTAGGCTCCGACTAACCCTGGGCGGAATTACCTTCCCCAGGAAACCTTGGGCATACGGGGATGCAGATTCTCACTGCATTAATCGTTACTCAAGCTGGCATATTCACTTGCTGCCGCTCCATCAACCCTTACGGGAAAACTTCAACGCTGACAGCAACGCTCTCCTACCGACTCATAAGAGTCCCACGGCTTCGGTGTAATACTTATCCCCGATAATTATCGGCGCCAGATTCCTCGACTAGTAAGCTGTTACGCACTTTTTAAATGGTGGCTGCTTCTAAGCCAACATCCTAGCTGTCATAGCAATCTGACTACCTTTACAACTGAGTATTACTTAGGGACCTTAGCCGATGGTCCGGGTTGTTTCCCTTTTGACCACGAAGATTATCCCTCGTAGTCTTACTCCCAGCTCTAGGCATACGGTATTCGGAGTTTGATTGAGGCGGGTAGCCGGGTAGGCCCCCAAACCCCATTCAGTAGCTCTACCCCCGTATGCTGAATTCGCTGAGGCTAGTCCAAAAACTATTTCGGAGAGAACGAGATATCTCCGGTTATGATTGCACTTTAAGCCCTCCCCACAGGTCATGCCAGAACTTTTCAACGTTCACGGCTTCGGTCCTCCAGGAAGTTTTACCTTCCCTTCAACCTGCCCATGGGTAGATCAACCGGTTTCGCGCCTACCGCCTGCAACTTGACGCCCTTTTAAGACTCGCTTTCGCTTCGGGTGCGCCGGGATTCGGCTTACCCTTGCCGCTGACAGTTACTCGCCATTGCGGGCCGTGACCGCTGTGTAAGCACATGATTTCAGGTGCTATTTCACTCCCCTTGTCGGGGTGCTTTTCACCGTTCAGTCGCCTTACTGGTTCACTATCGGTCATTGAGTAGTACTCAGGCTTGGAGGGTGGTCCCCCCATGTTCAAGCCAGGTTTCTCGAGCCTGACTCTACTTGAAGCCATTCACAGTTCCCGTGGTACAGGACTATCACCTTCTGTGGTCAACCTTTCCAGGTTGTTCGTCCGGGTCGCTGTTTAGGTCCGCGTTCGCTCGGCGCTACTTGCGGAGTCGCTGTTGCTTTACTTTCCTACAGCTACTGAGATGTTTCAGTTAGCTGCGTTCGCTCTACCGACCCTATACATTCAGGCCAGAGTCACCTTACGGTGGGGTTGCCCCATTCGGAGATCCGAGGATCACAGCCTAGTTACCGGCTCCTCTCGGCTTATCGCAGGTTCTTACGTCCTTCATCGCCTCTCAATGCCAAGGCATCCATCATGTGCCCTTTCAGGCTTGGCCATGCCTACCTAACCCCCTCTGGTGTCCCCTGGGCTTTCGCCTGGAGATCCCGAGTGAGCGGTGCATGCCACATCGGACTTTGCGGATCCGATGATCCACGCGCGCCAGACAACTCGCACGCATGGACAGCTCGACGATTCTCGAGATTCATTTTCTCGGTTCATACTTTAAACATGTTAATGTCATGTCGTTTCGCGGTCCAAACCACACATGCCGAGGCGCTGCGGAAACCGCTGCGCTCGACCTGCGAGCTGGACTCGCGACCATCGCTTCACTTGTCAAAGAGTCCCTCACAAGCTTGTGGCCGGTGAGGGATCGCAAATGGTAGCGACCTCCCCCACGCCGTCAAGGGGAGGTGGCGCGCCTCTGCAGGGAAAACGACCAGATTTGGATTATTCGCCCCTTGCTGGCCCTTGCAAGCGCACTTGCGGCGATCGCGGATGCAGAAATCAGCCTCGAAAACGCCACTCTGGGTGTCTCCGGGGCGTTTTTCGACAAGATGTCCACAATCGTGTGGA
>JBGAND010000003.1:0-66789 GCA_044222485.1 Phycisphaerales bacterium
CGAGCCACTCTCGTGCTTCCAGGGGTTGAGAGACCCCTCTGGCACAGTGCTCGGAGCAGACGTCAAACGTATCCGGTTGTCAAAGATGCCTCCGAGATCAGGGCCAACCCCATGGCTGTTCCTTTTCCCGGTTTCCGCTGCCGTTTTGAGGCTTTGGATCGACTGGAGACCGTTCTCAGTCGCGGGGAGACTCTAGCTGCCCCCCTTTGAGTGTCAAGCCTTGTTGAACTTTTTCGACCGCTTAACCGCCACCTCCGCCGCCACCACCACCGCCGCCACCGGGGGGAGGAGGTGGCAACTGCCCAGGATTGCGCACCGGAGGGGCGTTCGGGTCCTTCTTGGGATCGAGCTTTGGAGCCTCCGGCTGGCCCTGGTTTTCGCCTTCTTTGGCCGAAGCCGCGAGGATTCGGAAGGTGTCTACCTTGTCATCCTCTGCGGGGTTGCGGGTGACAATTTTGCCGGTTTCTGCCCGCAGGTACGCTTGGACCTTGTTCCCGGTCTCACCGGCGATTTTTGCCACATCGAGCATGTAGACATCAAATTCTGCACGAATCGGGGTCGCCCATGGCTTGGCGTTGGCCGGAAGCGTGGGCTTCTCGGCCTGCTGAGCCGCCGCCGGTGGCTGCCCACCGCGGCCGCCACCTTCGTTGGCCACTTGGCCGCTACGGCCCTTGCCTCCGCCCGGGGTCAACGGAGCGGGGATTCCGGGAGCAGGGGCTGGTTGCCCTGGGTCGGCCATTGCGATTTTGGTCAAGTCGTAGATGGGCAGCTTGGCTGGATCCGGAAGCTTGACCTGGGTGGTCAGGACATCACCTGGCTCAAGGTAGACGGTGTTTTCGCGGTAGTACCCGTAGAAGAACTGGAAGAGACGCGCCTGAGCCCGGGATGGGCCGCTGGCATCACCTTCGGTCGCGGTGGTGATGAAGTAGTACTTGTCGGCCAGGACGCTGACGGGCTCGGTCCAATCGGAGGCCGCGGATTCGATCGACGGGGCCTTCGCCAGCTCCTGCTGAGCGGGGATGAGTGAAGCTGCGCGGCCGAACATGGGGTTGTTGACCAGAACCTTGACGCGATAGCGGTAGGCCTTGCCCGGGGCCGCGGTCATGTCGTGGGCCCAGAGGCGGATCTCGGGGTTTTCGAGGAGAGGCTTGACGCTCGTCACAGGGTTGCCGGGCACGGGAGCCGGGGCCGTCACGGGGAGCGGGTTGCCTTCGGTGTCAACGCCGAGGGTCTTCAGGGCTTCTTCGTTCTTGGCCAAGTCTGCCTCAGCCTTAGCCTGCCGAGTCAGCAAGGGTTTGAGTTTGGCTTGCTTCTCTTTTTCCGCTTGAGTGGGATCCGGCTGAGGAGCCCCACCGCCCCCTCCGCCGCCACCGCCTGATCCCTTGCCGCCCCCACCACTGCCGCCACCGCCGCGGGGCGGAACAACCGCTGGACCCTTGTTAGCTGTGTCGATTTGCTTCTTGACCGCATCGAGCTCCTTGTTGAGTTTGGCTCGAGCGTCGAGGAGCTTCTTGACCTCCGCCGTGTTGCCCGCGCCGCTGGTCTTGGCAGCTTCGGTCGGCGGCTTCCACTGCATACCGGCCAGGACGTGGTAATACGCGGGGCGCTGGATCTCGTCGGCCGCGTTACGGGCTGTGCCGAGGATGTCGGGCATGTCGCCCAAGCCGCGGGCGTTCTTCAGAAGATCGGGAATGCCGCGGCCGGGGGCGGCAGCAACCTGGGTTTCCTTGCCCCAGGAACCATCGCTGGCCTGCTCCTGGCGTTCGAGTTTGACGCCGACGATTTCAAGACCTTCACGCCACCAGCCGGCGGGGATCGGAGCGCCTTCGGCGCCTGAGTCCAGGAGCTTGGCCTTTAAGGCCGCGCCGTCGAAGCGGGCTTCGACACTCACGGACGCTTTGTCCAGCGGTTGCTCGGCGGGGAGGAGCGCCTTGAGTTCAGGGTGGGCGATGACTTCCGTCGGGTCGAGCGTGTGGCGGTATGCAAATCCTGCCGCGCTTGTGGGCGCCGGGACCACGACCACCTGGAAGGCCTGGTCTCCCTTCGGGACGCTCCCGGCGACTTCAAGGCCCTTGACCGCGGCACCGGGGCCAAACGCGGGGAGGACGGCCAGCGGAGCGACCGGGTTTTTGTGCCTGTCCCTGAATTGCTTGGCCAGCTCAACCGTGGGGACCTTGGGCAGGTCCAGGGTTTCGATGCCTTCGGCCATCTTGGCCTTGATGACCTTGGCTTTGTCGGCGACAGGAATGAAGGCGTTGCCGGGCGACTGGGGCGCGGCATTGCCAACCTTGATCTTGTTGGGTTCGTAGAGGAACTGCATTGCGACGACGCCGAGGAACACGACAGAAACGCCCGAGAGGACGACCTTCTCAACGTTCTGCTCGATCCAACTTACGCCTTTGAGTTTCATCGTTTCACCTGTGGGAGGCGGGGGGTGGTGTGCTTAAGTGACGCGGGGGCGTGAGTGGGTTATTCGCCACCCTTTTTCGCGCCGGGGCGCTTGGTGCTGCGATCGCCCTTCTTGGGGGGCGTTTTCTTGCCTGAGTCTTCGTCGGGCATACGCGCGGCAACCCGCGGCGAGGGCGGTGGCAAGGCTTGAGCTTCAGCCTCGGGCGTGCTCTCGCGCCGGGTCTTCTCGGCCTCGGGCATCAGGACGGTGGTCCAGCTGCGAAGCCAGATGGTCTCGAGCGTGAGCGTCGCCTCGATGACGTGCTCATCGCCGTAGTAGAAGCCTTGTTCCAGGTCGCGGAAGCGCTCGACCTCGACGAAGCTCACATCGGCGACAGTCATGAAGTCCGTGCGTGAGATCGCGTCGATGAGCTGGGGGAGACGCGAGGATGACACGATCACCTTCAGTGTGGCGTTGCGGATGTCGTAGCTCTTGTTGGCGGATGAGTTCTTGCGCCCGGTGATCGGTGTGCCGGAGCTCTCCAGCGGATAGATCACAACGTCGAGGATGCGCTTGACGACGGACTGATCCACACCCGTGAGCTTGCCGTTGACTTTGTTGGCCTCCCCGACGGCGGTGAGCACGTCGGAGATGACCCAGTAATCCTCTTGCCACTTCCAGCAGTCGGCCACGGCCGGGGGCTCGGGCGGGATGCCGCGGAGAATGTTGCCACGGAGAGCATCACGCGTGGCGTAAACGGAAATGTCCTTGGCGTGGGCCATGTACTGGCCGATGCGGATTTCCGAGAGCTTCTCTCCGAGCTTTTTCTGGTCTTCGTCGGAGAGCTTGTCGGTGCTGTTCTGGGCCTTGTTGCGATCAATCGCCTGCTGCAGAGACTCGGTGAGGACGTCGCGAACCTTGATCGGATCGGCCGGGCCGCCGGCCTTGATGCGATCCAGCAGCACCTGATAGGCGGAGGGTTTCTCACCCTTGCCGACGAGAGCTTCGGCAAAGTCGATGGTCTTGGTCGTGTTGGCGGGAGTCGGGAACACACCCTCAACCAGGGCGGTGTGCCCTTCCTTGTTGATCAGTTCGGCCTCGACAGTCACCTGCTTGACCTGCTCTTCGATGCTCTTTCGGTGGACCTTGAAGTACTCGATGACCGCGGGGTTTGGCGCGTCGTAGTGATGGGGAGTGGGAGTCTGCCCCGGGGCCGCGGGCGGAAGCGTGAGCGACACGCTGGCGTTGCTCAGCGCATCCCACTTGGTCTTGACCGCGTTCTCGCGGCCTTTCCTGATCTTGGAGTTCCACATGTTGCTGCCGACGAAAGAGGCGGGCAGGACCACGAGGATCACCGCGGAGATGATCACGATGGCGAGGTTCGCTTTGACCCAAGGCATGATGTTGTTCACTTGGTGTCTCCCTTGGATTCAGGCTTGGCCTCACCCTCGGTCTTGGGTGCCGGCGGGTTGATCATGTTGTCCCAGGTGACGGTCAGGACCGCCGTCGAGCCTTCAGGTGCTTTGGGGGGTGTCAATGGGGCGAGTTGTTTGATTCGCTCCAGGGCGGCGGTTGCGTCTTGACCCAGTTGTGCGGAAGCAGGAGCGCCGGGGTCGAACGGGCTGGCGGAGGGGATTCCACCGCCTGATTCTCCGGCAAGGCCGCGACCGCGGCCGACGCCTTCAACGGCCCCGCGGCCGGACGATCCGCCGGTCAAGACAGTGCCTGGCGGCAGAGCGGGGATTCCGTTGGTGCCCGGAGTTTGAGACAGGGCGCCTCCGGCAACCTGTGTCGATGCAGCCTCAGTCGCGTCGGTACGCGAGATGACGCGAGAGGGGTTAGCGCCCACGACGATGTCGTAAGGAACGCCGGCACGCTTGGCGTTGGCCCGCAGCCAACTGTCGAGCGTGTTGATCGTGAACTTCTGCGGGTCGGCCTGCGCGGTGCTGATCTCGATGGTGACGGTGATCTTGGGGCGCGGCGGCATCGGCGTGCCGGTGTCTCCCGCAGGCGGCGTCGGAGGTGGGGAGCCGCTTTGGTCAGCGTTAGGATCCGCAGGCGGGGCGTACGTCGTCTTGAACGACTTGACCGTAAAGACGGGCTCACCGGGTTTGGCGTTGCCGGCCTTGGCGTTAGCGGCGGTCATCATCAAGCCCAGGTCGTTAACGAGGTGGGCGTAGATCTCGCGGTTCTCGAGGAGATTGATCATTTCACCGGCCGCGGCGTTCTCCGCGGCGGTGGTGAGAATGTCCGCATTCTCGGTCTTGATCTGATTGACCTTGGCGATGACATCGTTGATTTCAGCGCTGGGCGGGTTGTCGGCAACGGCGGTGTTGTCGATGAAGGGGCGGACGAACATCGCGATACCCGCGGCCACAGCGACGCCGGCGGCGATGCCAAACCACTTGACCTTGCGCTGCCACATCGCGGTCTTGACGACAGCGGATGGCATGAGGTTGGCCTCGAGGGCCGCCATGCCCAGACCCTGAAGGGCCAGGCCGTAGGCGGTGGCCAGTTGCAGCGTCTGAGCTTGAAACTCACCGGCCCGCGGACCTTCGATGGAGAGACGCTTGAACTGCTCGAGACGGAAGACATCCATCTGGATCTGCTGACGCAGGTACTTGCGAAGTCCAGGGAGGCGGAATGTGGAACCCAGGCCGATGAGGCGCTCGAGCTTTGCATCCTTGTGGAGCGACTGGTAGTAACCGATGGAGCGCTGCACATCCTGAGCCAGGTCGCCGAAAATCGGGCGCATGGCTTGGAAGATGTGGCGGGCGTGCTTGGAGCTTTCGGCCTCTCTCTTGAGTTTTTCGGCCTTTGGGTAGCTGAGTTGGAAGGCGTTGACCAGGGCCTCGGTGAAGTGATGCCCGCCGATGGGGAATGTGCGGATCCACACGCGACCGGCCTCGGCGATGATCAGGTCCGTCGAGGTGGTGCCGATGTCGAGGATGATCGTGCCCGGGGTCTTCTCGGTGAATGAGAGGTCGAAGGCCAGGGCGTTGTAGGCCGCGACGGGGGAGAGCGTCACACAGTCGGGCGTGATGTTCACATCCTCGTACATCGTGAGGCGCTCCATGATGCGCTCACGGGTGATGGCGAAGATGCCGACCTCGATGTCGGGCGAGTCATCGCTCTTGAACGTCTGGTAGTCCCACTCGACTTGCTCGATCGGGAAAGGGATTTGCTGGACGGCCTCGAACTTCACGATGTCCGGGACTTTTTTGGGCTCAACGGGCGGGAGTTTGGCGAAGCGGGCGAAGGCGGAGTGACCCGGCACGGAGATCGCGATGCTCGCGCCCGAGAGGTCCACCTGGCTGGCAAACGCGCCCAACCCGACGCGGAGCGCATCGTTCTGGTCTAGGCCCGGCGTTGAGAGCGACGACTTGTGGGGGACGTTGGCAAAGTCGAGGACCCGGACGCCATCGCCCGCGGCCTCAAGCTTCAGGCCCTTGATGGACCCGGCGCCGATTTCGATACCCCAGCAGATGTTGGATGAAGGCATGGCTGCTTTCCTGAAAGGCTTGAACCGGCCTGGGCACGGGCAGGGCCGCGCCCGGGCAAGCCCGAGCCTGATTTGGCATCCTCAAAGCCGCACCTCTTGGGAGTGCGGAATCGAGGATGGTACAGCGGATCGTGCCCCGCTGCTTTGCAGGGAACTCCGCATTTGCTCACACCAGCGTACGCCCCCATCGGCGGGGTAGTTCCGCGGGACAACCCCCGAAGCCATGGTGTTACACAGCCGTTACGGAATGGTCAGAACGCGACAGCGCCTGCGCTGCTCACCATGCCCATGCCCTGGGGGTCCATGGCGGCCATGTACTTGACCAGTTGGACCTTGTCAGGGCGGGCGATCTTGAGTGCAGCGACCATGTTGCCCACCGAACACCAGCGGGTGGGATTCTGCTGCCAAGCCATCGCGGCGATCAGTTCGTCGGGCTTGTTTTCGCCGAACAGGTTGAGCATGTCGCGATCGTGATGGAGTACCTGAGTGCGCATCTGCTCAACCTCGGGGGACTCGCCGGCGAGGGATTGCTCATCACCGAACATGGGACCGACATGGCTCAAATCGGCCGAGGACACGATCAGGGTCATCCCTCCGACATCCCCCAGGGCCGCCGTGAGGGCTTCCACGAAGGGGTTGAATCCAAGCCCTTTGCCGTCGTACGACTCGCCGTTGTTTACCACGGGATCGTGCACAAGGATGCCTAAAACAGGCACAAAAGTGCCATTCGCGTCGGCGCCCAGGCAGTGCTGGATCCATGGAATTTGCAGTTCGATCGAATGTTCACGCTCGTGGTCGTAGCGGTTTTCCAGCAGCTTGGGGGCTTCAGGGCCAAGTCGGGCCTTAAGCGCGGCGAGCAACCGGGCATCAACCGGGCAGGTGCCAAGGGCTGTTTGGTAGCCCTTGTCACAGGCGGTGACCCCGGTACCCATTCCGAAGTGATTGGTGCCCAGGATAACCACGCGGTCAGGACGGTTCAGGCCACGGAAACGCCCCCAAACGGCACCGTAATTGAGCCATCCGCGGGGGTAGTCGATGTGAGGGACCATGACCGCCTTGGGAAAGCTCTCGAAGCGGTTGTTGGCCTCACCTTCCAGGGCTTTTTCCATCCAATGGTCCAGGGCCTCGCGGAGGGCCGCGGGGGCCTCGGAGAGTTTCTGCGCTTCGGTGGCATCCTGACCCAGCTTTTGAGTGACGAGCGAGTCGGTCAGAGCGGCGGTGGCGGCCGGCGGGAGGTTCTGCGAACGGTCGAAATCGGCCCGCATTTCGGCCAACATCGCGTCGAAGGTGGGGCCAAAGAGCAGACCCGCGTTGTCGAGTTGGGCGACGAAGCCCTGGAGGTGGTCAATACCCAAACCTTGCCCGAACTGCGCCACGATTTCGTGGACGGATTTTTCACCGTTCAGGAGGGGAAGCAGGCCCTGGGCCGCCATCGGGGCAAAAACCATTTTGTCAGACACCTGGCGGACATCGGACAGCCCGAGCATGGTCGTGCCGTTCTGCATCTGGGCTGGAAAGCCCCGGACGGGCCTGAGCCGCGGCATCTGGTGGTGCGGCAGGTTGGGATCAAAGGGGGGGATTGAAGGGCTTTGGCTCATGGGTCTGGAGTGTAGGAAGCGAGAGAGAGTGGACGTTGGGGGCCAGCCTCCCAATACTCTGGGCCCTGAATCGCGAAGGACTTACGCCATGCTCGAGACGCTCAAACCCGGCCAGCAGATCCAGTGCACTGTCACCAAGACGCCCCGCAAGGCGGCTTGCGTGGACACGATTGAGCGGCTGATGCGCCAGGAGACGGGCATCAAGCGTGGCCTGCGCAAGGCCCAGCGGCGTCGCCGCCAGGACATGATTGTGTACAACCGCGGCAACCGCGACTGGTACAAGCGGGAGATTTGCGGCAAGCTGGTGCAGGCCAAAACCGGGGCGACCTGGAAGATGACCTACAGCCTGCAGATCCTGCCCGAACTCAAGTCTCTGACGAGCTATGTCTCGGTCAAGTCGGCCTGACAAACGCCCATATCATCGAATATGACAAAGCTACTTTCGTGCTTGGTGTGTGTTTGCGCGCTGGCCGCGGGGGCGATGCTGACACTTTCGTGTGAGAAGGCCCCCACCGCTTCAAACCCATCGGTTTCTCCGCCTGAGGCGGTCTATACCGTTCGGGGACGGATTGCGGGCCTTCCGGCCGCTGACAAGCCTGGCAGCGGGCTGCAGATCGAGCACGAGCCTATCGACAACTTCGTGGGCATGGATGGGTCCCAGGGGATGGACTCGATGACGATGCCGTTCCCGCTGGCCAAGGGCGTGTCCCTCGAGGGGCTGTCCATAGACGACAAGGTTGAGTTCACGTTTGAGGTGAGGTGGAAGAGCCAGCCTCGGATGCAACTCACGAAGATCGTGAAGTTACCAGTCGGGACTGAACTGCACTTTGGCAAGGCTGCGCCTGCGAAGTGATGCGACGAAAATCAGCGCGCAAGAAAAACCCAGCACTCAGCTTGCGACCGAGCGCCGGGTCTCGTGGGGGTCAAAGAAAGTGCCCGCGAGGGACGTCTGCGTCGCGGGGACACACAGGTGTACGACATTGCAACCCACCCGGTTGCAGCGTTGAAACAGCGATGATGTTGAATTTGTGATGGGCCGAATGTGGCCAGTGCTAGGCAGGCGATTGGCCAGTCGCGGCCAGCCCCAAACGCGTCATCACCATCTTGAGGTCTGACCAGACCTTGGCTCTATTTTCGGGCGTGTATGACCTTAATAGAAACGCGGGGTGATACGTTGGCATGACCGCGATTTCAGACCCAAATGGCGGTTGAAACGAGGCCCATTGGCCACGGAGACGGGACATGGATTCGACGGAGTTCAGGAGCGCCCGAGTGGCGGGCAGGCCGAGGGTAACGATCGCTTCGGGGGCGATGATGGCGATCTGTTCGAAGAGGTACGGGGCGCAGAGTTTGATCTCGTCGGTGGTTGGAGTTGCGTTATCCGGCGGGCGGGTCTTCAGGACGTTTGCGATATAGACGCTCTCACGTGAGAGTCCCATGGCGGTGATCATCTTGTTCAGAAGCTGACCGGCCCGTCCGACAAAGGGGCGACCGGACTTGTCTTCCTCAGCGCCGGGGGCTTCCCCGACGAACATCAGCCGCGCCCGGGGGTCGCCTTCTCCGAACACAATGTTGTGGTGGTCGGTAACGAAGTGTTGGTGGGGAGCATCGGCTTCGTAGCGTTGGCGGAGTTTGTCCAGTCGGGCCTGAGCCGCGTCACGGTCGGGCGGGCGAGTCTGCACACGGACCGGAAGCACGACGACATCCGGCAGCTCTACGCGCACGGAAACGGAAGGCACAGGCGGCTCGACGGACGCGGGGACCTCGACGCTCGCCGGTCCGGTGTGGAATACCGGGACAAAGTCAACGCCCAAAAGGCGAGAGGTTGTCGCGTGCTGGCGGACCAAGCGGTTGAGGCGATCGGGCTGGGTCACTTGGGTTCACCCGTGGCTGGGGTAGGAACGGCTCCAGTCGGGGCGGCGTCCGGCGTGTCGGGTCGTTCATCACGCGGGGCGGTGGGTGTGCCGGGCTTGGTCGCAGAAGGCCTCACCGTGGGGATGCGGGAGCCCTCCATGATCCCACCGAGGTAGGCGCCCGCAAGGCCGCCGATCAGGAGGCCGAGGATGAGCCCTCCGACAAAGGGTTTCATGGCCGTGGAAGCGACTGGCTTGGGTGCGCTCATGGTGGTGCCCCTGACGGTGCGTAGCGCCAGTGTACAGGGGAGTCAGAGGCCGGACCGACCCTGTCGCATACGGTGGACCCAACGGCCATACTCGAGGACCGACTTGGCAAGTTCGAGCCGAGATTGGGGGTAGCCCCGACCGAAGGCGGTCTGGAGACGCCAAGACCAGTACGGACCTCGGAATCGAAAGCCGGTGACAAGCCCCAGGCGGAAGAGTTGGTAGAGAGCACCAAGGGTGTCGAACATGAAACTCATGGCTTTCCGGTGCCGGCCATTTCGCGCCGGGCCCAGGCGAGGGTCTCATCGAGGCCGTCTCGAAGCGTTTCGACGGGCTTGTAACCCAGGATGTCCCGGGCGCGGGAGAAGTCGGCCAGGGAATGCGGGACATCACCGACGCGGGCGGGGCGGAGTTCAGGCTTCAGATGCGGGACGCCGCAAAGCTCTGCCATGAGGGCGGCCAGATCAAGCAGGTCGATGCGGTTGCCGGTGCCGATGTTGAAGACCTCGCCGACGAGTTTCCTTTCGCAGGCTCCGGCGAGCAGGGTGGCGAGCACGGCGTTGGTGACGCTGGTGAAGTCGCGGGATTGCTTGCCATCGCCGAAGATGACCGGGGCCTCACCGTTGAGCAGCTTCTTGCTGAAGGCCGGGATGACCGCGGCGTAGGCCGAATCGGCGGGTTGGCGCGGGCCAAAGACGTTGAAGAACCGGACGCACGCCGTGGAAATGCCGAAGCTGGCAGCCCAGGATGCGAGAATGTGCTCGCCGGCGAGCTTGGTGGCGGCGTAGGGGGACAGGGGTCTTGGGTATTGAGTTTCGACCTTGGGGAGGGCGGGATCATCGCCGTAGGCGGCAGAAGAGGCCGCCAGGACGACCCGCTCTTTGCCGGCGGGGGGCTTGCCATCTTTGCACCATTCGTGGCGAGCGGCCTCCATGATGCGCACCGTGCCGGTGGCGTTGACGGACCAGCTTCGCTGGGGGTCGACGATGGAACGGGGAACGGATCCGATGGCGGCCAGATGGATGATCGTGGTGGCATCTTCGACGGCGTCGGCGACGGCGGCATCGTCGAGAATGGAGCCGTGGACGAAGCGGACGCGCTCGGGCTCGAGTTCGATCAGCCCCGCGATGTGGTCGAGCGTTGAGCTGGAGAGGTCGTCGATAACGGAAATCACAGCGCCCAGTGAGAGCAGGGCATCGACCATGTGGCCGCCGATAAACCCGGCCCCTCCCGTGACGCACACGGTGCGTCCGTCATAGTGGCGGCGGAGACGTTCGACGGTGTCGGCGGGGAACTTCATCAGGCCTGAATACTACTCGAATGGCGGGCGGGATGAAGGGGCGACCCAAAAAGAAACAGGGCCCGCGCGGGTGGCGCGGGCCCTGTTGTGAATCGGAAGATGCCCGGGGATCAAGGGGTAAGGAACTTGTCGAGGAGGGCGAAGGCGTTCTGCTGGCCCAGGAAGAAGTTGGAGTTGATGACAGTGTCCCCCTGATCGGAGAGGGATCGCTGGAAGTTGGGGTACTCGGTCACGGGGGTGAACGCGAAGGGCGAGTCGGCAGCCATGATGCTGCTGGGCAAGTTGAAGTCGTCCGCTTCGATGCGCAGGCCCATGAGTTCGCCGGCGCGACGGCCCACCGCCGCGGAGAGGGACAGCACAAACGCGTCCGCGCCGTCTTGTGACGGCGGAAGGGCGAGCTGACCGAACGACGGCAGGAAGATCGCGGCCTGATCGTTGCGATCGGCGTTGAAGATGTCAGAATGCTGGCTGTACCCGAAGTTGGGCACGAAGGAGTTGAACAGGTCGATCGGATCAGTGCTCGAACTGACAAAGATGGGCGAGAAGTCTTGGTTCTCGAAGTCGGCGGGGTTGGTTGAGAAGACCACGTTGAGGCCGTTGCTTGCGAAGATGCTGTTGAGCGTGGTCACCACGTTCAGCAGGATGTACTGGTCAACGGACATCCCATTGATCGCGCCGGTGAAGCCCAGGACAGCCGCGGAGAAGCCCGAAAGGGTGGTGGTCAGACCACCGGCCTCAAGCCAGTTGATCGTGCCGCCTTGGGTCTCGATGAGGAAGTTCTGCTTGGCCTGGGGGACGGTGGCCGCGGCGGTGGCCTCGTTCTGGGTGACCTCGATGGTGTAGTCGGTGTTGAACACGCCTTGGATGTAGATGGCATACTTGGCCGGATCAGTGGCGATGCCGCCGACAGGCCCGGTCGTGACGAAGGTAACAAAGAAGTCACCATTGGCGTCGTACCCATAGGTAATCGGTCCCTGGGTCCCGATCGTCCTTTGCTTCTGCGAGATCGCCTTGAACTCCGAAGACGAGAAGACGAGCGCACCATCATCGACCGCGATGGCATTGGTGATGTCGAACAGGCCGAACTGAACATCGCCGCGGAAGTCACTGCCGGTGAGGCGAGAGAACGACCCAAGGTTGGCGCCCAGATCGGCGAGTTTGACCTTGACGGTGATAGTGCGTCCGGCCGCGATTGTCTGGCCGTTGTTGAGGACAAACACATCCGCATCCGGCGTGACATCGCCCGCGACACCGTTGTGGCCCTTGGGGCCGATCGCGGAGTTGATCGTGGAAGTGAGACTGGACCCACGACGGACGGACGTGATACCCGTTGTGTTGCTGCCGGAGACGACGTCGTCGCCCGTGCCACGGACGCCGTCCGGGCCGGCGTCCAGAGTGAAGGTGTAGTCGCCGATGCGGATTTCCGTGAGATCGTCGTAGCCGGGGTCCGAGGGATTCTGGAAGACCGAGTTGGGGCCGGCAAACACGAGCGCGGTTGGAGCGTTCAAGACCGGGGCACCATTGCCCGAATCGGTGGACGCCCCGAACCCGCTGTCGCCGTCATCAAAGACCTGAACCGTGAATGCGTAAGCACCGGTGTTGTTCACGCCGGGTGAGCTTTCGGGGACCAGGCCCGGGACGTTGAACGAGTCGGGGAAGTTGTTGGAAAGGACGATGAAGTACGTGCCCGTGGTCTTGATAAGCGTGTTGATGGGCGCGGAATCGAAAATATCCAGCGGCCGTTCGGAAGGGAGCTGAACGGAGTCGGCCGTGGTGCCCAACTGGATGTCGCCGGTGGCGTTGAAGATGTTGATCGGCACGGCGCTGGCGGATCCGGTCAGGGTGCCGATTCGGATGATCTGGCCGGCCCGGAGGGTGACCTTGTACACATCGGTATCGGCCGCCGGGCGGAAGGCGTTGACGCCGTGATCGGGGTGGTCGCCCAATACGCCGCGAACCGTGTAGGTGCTGTTGATGTCGGGCTGGCCGTCGGGGGTCTGGTTGTTGTCAAGAACCACGTCCAGGTCCACCGGGCCGTACATGTCAATAAGCGTGGGGTTGAGGGTGGTTCCGATGTTGTTGACTTCGGCCACAAGCTTGTCGCCGGCATCTCCGACGATGACATCCTGCGAGAAGTTGGCCGTGGTCTGGAGCGCGGGGTCGCCCTGCAGGCGGGCGTCAACCACTGAGCCTCGGAAGGTGCTGGCGGCAAGGGTGAAACGGAATACACCGGGGCCAGGGAGGCTGGGATCCTGCGTGCCCGCGGCCGTGCCACCGCCGACGGGGACGCCGCCGGTGGGGATCAAGTTGCGATCGGTGACGGCGCGAGAGAATCGGAGAACGATCCAGTCCTTGTGACCGGGTGTGGGGACGATCGAGTAGTCGGTCCCCTGGATCAGTGGAATGAGGGTCAGGCCGCCGTTACGAACCTCGGAGATCGCCAGCGATGCGGGCACGGACCCCGAATCCACATCCTGGTTGAACACCATGGTGGCGAACCACTCCTGGCTGTTCTGGCTCATCACCACGTCTTGGACGCGGAGTGGGTTGGACCGTGTCGCGAGTTTCTGCACCACAAAGTTGCCACCGGTGGGAGGCGTGTAGATGTTCCCGCCGACCGTGACACTTCCGACCACGCCGGTCGCGGAGACGCGGTAGCTCTGGGAGCCGAGGTTGGAACCAACCTGCGTGCCCGAGATCTGAACTGAGCTGATATTGGAGCGGCCCGCGGCGGCTGAATCGTCGAACGTTCCGAAGTAGCCGTCGGTGCCGCGGAGCAGGCCGGCGACGACGTCGGACTGGGTGAAGTTGCCGTTGACCACGACCGGGCCGATATTGGCGCTGGTGATGCTGTCGGCGTTGAAACCGGTACCGCCGGGGGCGGCGTCATCGCCCAGATCGCCACCCGCCTGGATGGAGGTCTCCGAAACGCTGCCATTGGCCTGAACGCCGCCGATCCCGTCACGGGCCGAGATGCGTGAGCGGGTGATGGGCCCGGTGATGACGGAGCCCAGGAAGCCGCCGCTGCGGGTCTGAGCGAGGTTCATGGAGAAGGCGGAAACCGAGCCCAGGTCGCGCTCGACATTGATGAGGGCCTGGTCCACACCGTTGATCACGATGTTTCCTGCCGCGTAGGCGTCGATACGGGCGCCGCCGCCGCCGGAGGCGCCGAAGTTGCCGTTGATGGTGATGTCGCGGACCCAGAAGGCGGCGTTGACCGAGCCGCCGGTGAAGTTGCCCATGGTGAGCGAACGCAGGTTCATTCCGACCTTGATGGAGCCGGTGCCGGCGAAGTTGCCGGTGACAATGGAGCCGGCGTAGGCGTCGATCACGATGTCCGAATCCCCTGCGAGGGGAGCGTTGACGATCAGAGTGCCGATGGAGGCGTCATCGTTGGTGACGATGTCAAAGTCGGTGAGCGTTCCGTTGGCGGTGACGCTGAGCGTGGAGACAAAGCTGGTGTTGACCAGGAGGATGCGGCGTCCGACGTTGTCGTAATACGCCTGGCCGGGGCCCGTGAACGTGATGGTGCCGGAGATGCCGCCGGGGAGGTTGAAGGCGAAGGGGACGCCCGCGGTGATGCCGCCGCCGGGGACCGAACTGCCGTTGTTGAGGTCGCCGTCGGCCAGCGTGAAGTTCGTGCCGAAGCGCTGCACGCCCGCGGACACCGTGAGCGTGGGCGAGTCGGCAAAGACCGAGACGTTGCTGACTCCGGTGCCGAACGTGACGGTGCGAACGTACGAAGTGCCGAGCACCACGCGCTCATCGCCCGTGTTGTAGATGCCGTCGGCCCCGGCGGAGAGCCCGGCGGTAACCGATACGTTGTTGCCCGAGCCGCCGGCGATGACGCTCTCGATCCGCCCGGAACGGATGGTGTCGGCGTTGATGCCGTTGCCGCCGGGGCGGTTGTCGTTGCCGAACGAACGCACGCCGCTGATGACGATGGCGTTGGCGATGTTGCCCGTGGCCGTGACCGTGAAGATGGAGGAGCCCGCGGCGATCACGGTGCCCAGGCCGGAGGTGAGGTTGTCGTTGCGGATGTCACCGTTGACGCTGATGGTGCCGATCGCACGACCGGCGTAGATGAACGCCTCGAAGATCGAGCCGTTGGAGAGCGTGATGCGACCGATGTTGCGACCGGCGGTGATGCGCGGGCCCTGGAAGGTCGGGTCGGCCACGACACCGGGCGGGAGCTGGTTACGCAGCGGGTCGGTGGTTGGATTGCCCTGGGAGAGCGCGGGGTTGATTCCAAGGTCACCGAAGACGCCGTCGGCGGACGCGTTGACCTGGACGTTCCAGAGGATGTAGTCGGCGTGGACCGAGCCCATGAGGTGGCCGCTGTTGATGGTCAGCTGCACCAGATCGCCGGCGTGGGCCTCGACGGCCGCGTTGGGGAGGAGCGAGCCGTTGTTGATGGTCACGGTCCCGATGCCGCCGGACCAGGAGATGATCTTGCCGCCGAAGTCGCCGTTGATGCTGACATTCTCAATGCGGCCGAAGGCGATGAGCTGACCGGTGCCGACGCGGGCGCTGCCCGGGATATCCGACACGGCGCCGATGACGATCGAGGAAAGCACCTGGTCGATGCGGAAGTCGGAGTAGAGCTGACCGTTGGGGATTTCGATCGAGGCCACATCGCCGTGGACGACGATGGGCTTGGGAGCGAGCCTGTCGCCGATATTGCGGCCGGCGACGATGCGGGTGATGGTGCCTTCGACGTCGGCATCCAGAATGATGTCGCGTCCGGCTGTGATCAGGCCGATGTCGCCCCTGGCCCCGTGGGCATTCTTGGCGGTGACCAGGCGTGCATTCAGGTCTCCCTCGGTTACTTCAAACGTAACGATGGGGCCGGCGGTCTTGATCGAGCCTGTGTAGAGCTTGCGGACACGGACCAGCTCCAATCGACCGTCAGGACCGGAGACCTCGATGGAAGTGTTCGTGGCCTCGCCGGTCACGGTCAGGTCCACCAATCGGCCGCTCACGTTGATGCTGGAAGAACGGATGTTGCCGCTGACCAGCCCCTGAGTGAGCTGTCCGGTGGTGATGGTGGAGGAACGCAAGTCGGTGAAGGTCTGGAAGTTGGCCAGCTCAATGTCCGCATCGACCGTGCTGCGGGTGATTGTGTTGGCTGTCATCAGGAAGATGTGGCCCAGCGAGTCCACGTTCAAGTCTTCGACGTCGCCGGTGTTGTTGTACGTCGTCAGTGAGAAGAGGTCGCCGCCGACCAGAACCTGGTTGGGGAAGAACTCCGAGTTGTTGCCCGACACGGTCGAGTTGCGGTATCCCTTGGCGATAATCGTGTTCACATCGCCGCGGGTATGGGTGAGCGTGGCGTCGTAGAAGCCCTTGTCGGCCAGGGTCGCGTTCAGGTCGATGCGCACGATGTCTACGGCCCAGATTTGTGAGCGGAACACGTTGATATCCGTGCCGGAGATCAGGGTGATGCGGCCTTCGTAGGGGTCCGGCTCGGTGTCAAAGGCGGTCTGCAGGCCGCGCCAGAACGAGTCCAACTGCATCGAGGCAATGTATGCCTGGTCGATGACGCCGCCGTTGCTCAGGGTGATGCTATTGATGCCGTCGGTGCCGAAGTTGCCGTCAATGTTGCCCGGAACGTTGTTGGCGGCGTTGATGATGCTCTTGATGTAGGCGCCCTGCACGCGTCCGCCGATGACATTCCCGATGTCGTCATTCGCGACGATGCCGGTGGTGGCCAGCGGAGACTGAGTGGGAGCCAACACGCCGCTGCCGATATCCACCTGGAAGATGCGGTTGGCGTAGATGTTGCCGAAGATTCCTTCACCCTCGGGCCGGCCGGATTGGTTGATACCGTCGTTGTTGGCGGTCACGAAGGTGATGACGCCGTTGCCGGCGGTCGCGTCGTTGACAATCACATCGCCGATCGAGCCAGCGCCGACAACGGAGGCGACGTTTCCTGTGCGAACGATGATCCCGTTGAGGAAGGGGTCCACCGGGCCGCCGACGTCATCCAGCCACGGGCCGGGCGGGATGCCACGCGCACCGTTGTTGACGGGGCGATAGAGGCCGCCGTTCCAAACCGCGACCACGCTGTTGGCGGGCACGACGATCGGTGCGCCTGCGGCCCCTGCGCCGGCCTGCGCGGTGATTCCAAGGAACGGGCCGATGAGCTGGGGACCCCACAACGGGAGCTGGGTGCGGCCTATATCGCCGGACCCCATGGTGAGACTGTTGAGGGCGATCATGTCCGCCGCGACAATATCGCCGCGCGGCGTGTTGTTGACGATATCGCCGAAGGCGTCCCCGCCAATCTGCACGATCTGCCACACATCCACTTCGGTCGTGCCGAGGATGTTCACGGATGAAGCGGCGCTGGCGCCCAGAATGACGATCCGGCCGATGGAAATGACGTCGGTCTGCGAGGCCGCGGAAATGCCGTTGATCGTGAGGATGCCGCCGCCACTCAGGTCCACCTCGATGCGTCCGATGGCGACGCCCAGGGATCCGGAGATCGGAAGAACCCGGATGCGTCCGATCGGGGTGGTGCCCAGGCCGTTGTCGCTCAGGATGAGCTGCACATTGCCGCCACCATCGTCGGTGAGATTCAGCGGGACGCCCGGGATGAGCGAACGGAACGCGTCGTTCACGCCGAGCATGTCGATCTGGGGGGTATCAAAGAACCGCAGATCGGAGTTGAATCCGAGTTGGAAGTTCAAGCCGGTCGGCGTGGAGGTGATCGGGTCCGCGGCATAGATGCCAACGTGGGGATCACCGGGCGCAACGGCGATGTCCTGGGATACCGCAAAGCCGCCAACGGTCGAGTTGTCCGCGGTGATGACCTGGAACGTGCCTTCGCCGACGTGAGAGCCGACACGGATAAACCCGATGTCACCCTTGAGGGAGGGATTGGTGGCGATCGCCGTTCCCGTTCTGATCGATATCGAGTTCGGGAAGGGATCCACCGGGAAGAGGTTCGCGCCGGGAATATTCTGGTTGATACCGATGGCGCCGCGGATATCGATCATCGCGACTGATCCGCCGACGATGAACTTCGCGGAGTGGAAGTCGCCCTTCAAGGGGCTCACGCCGATGACGGTGGAAAGGCCGGAGACGACCGTTCCCAGGTTGCCTCCAATGTTGACGCTGAAGCTGAAGCCACCGATGAACAACGGGATCTCATCACCCAGACCCGCGCCGCCCGTGATGTTGTACAAGTTGCCCGGAACGTTCACGGACATCGCATGGAGGGCCATGCGGTCGGTCAGAGGGTCGCTGGGGGCTTGGAGTTCGCGGTCGTCGGTGTTGAGGATGACGGTGGGATCGACGTCGCCGCCGCCACGACCCGCAAACGCCACACCCACGGAGACCGAGCCCATCGAACCGGACAGCACCTGGATATTCGGCAAACCGAGTTGGATCAATCCAAGGTTGGGGATCGCGGTGCCCGAACCTGTGCGGTACCTGCCGAAGGTTGTCGGAGCCATGCCGTTGACATGAATCGAGTTCCAGCCGTCCATGACATCCAGGTAGATCACCCCCGGCTGCTTGGGGCGGTAGCGGATGGTCGAATAATCCTTGAAGCTACCGATCGGATTGGGCTGCTGAGTCGCGGCCAGCGTACGACCATCCTGATCGAGCAGTCGCATATACGCAAGAGGCGAGTCGGACTGGATCACCACATCCTGAGTCCCATCCACCGCGAACGCGAAGACATCGGCCTGATCCGCGCCGGTCAGAACAGCGTCGTTATTGGCTGCGCCGGTCGCAAATCCGACGAGGTTTACAGAGGTCGAGAGCGAGCCAATCCATTCAGCGCCCAGGATGGTGTCGTTTCGCAGGAAGCTGTTGCCAAAGAGGAACTGCTGCGTGGTTAGTCCGTTGCGGCCGAGGAGCGCCCCGATATTGACCTCCTCCAGGGGCGGGTTGGAGGCAACAAAGTTTTCTTTCTCGAAGTACGTGATCAGCGGCCGGGCAGGGCGCGTCGAGGGCGAGTTAATGTCGCCAATGACCGTGATGTTCATATCAGACCGCCCCGCGGCGGCGAACTCGCCGAGGGTTCGGCCGACGACCAACTGACCGTTGGTGGTCCGCGCGACGGAGCCGTCATCGGCCACCCACATTCCCGCATCGCTGCCCGAACTGAACCAACCCAGATCTCCCGCGACCGATGCAGTACCAACCATGTAACCGGTGACGATGCTGTTCACGAAGCCAGCGAACTGAGAGCTGCCGTGCAGGATGCCGTGGACGGTCACGGCGTTAAATGAAGTCCCGTTGACGAAGATGCCCTGATCGGCGCGGTTGAAGTTGGTGTCGGAAACTGCCGTCGCAGCGCCGCCGGGGTTGTAGTTCACCTGCGGGCGGATCCAAGGCGCGCCGATGATCACCGAACCCGGTCCGGGCGGAAGGCCGTCCACTCGCGGCTGCGGCCCGGGGACGATGCGGTATCCAAAGCCCGCCCCTTCCATGTCGTCATAGATCCCCATCACCGATTCAGATTGAAAGAAAGCCTTGGGGCCTTCGGTGAACTCCGCGCCCGGTCCTGCATCGGTGACTTTGCCGCCGATCAACGTGAACGATGAGTTTCCGTCGGCGCCGGTGATGATGATCTGTCCGATGCCGTCGTTGTAGTCGCCGATGCCGTCATCGTCGGGATCCGAGTACGTGATCGGCGGCTGGGAGTTGGGGATAATTCCGAGCAAAATCGTCGGCCTCATATCCCTGCCGTACAAGTCGAGGAACTGAATGGTGGACCCGGCCAGGCCGCGATATGTCCACGATGCGCCGCCGACGACCGAGTGTGCGTCGATCATCTGGACGAAGTTTCCGCCCGGGACAGAGAATGCGATATTGTCGACCGAGAACGGACCCTGCGCCGCGTTAGCCACGAAGCGGATTTCGTCGAAGCCCTGTCCCGGTGGGGCCTGAAATGTGTACGTTCGTCCGCTACCGGGGAGCGCGGTGCTCGGGAACAAGCTGAGCAGTTGCGTCAACACCACCTGACCCGCCAGTCGCAGCTCGATGGTCGTCGTCGCGGGGTCAATGCTGGAGGCCCCGTTAATGCCGCCGATTTCCATCGTCACGCCGAACGGATTGGTGAACTTGCGAAAGGAGGCCGCCCCTTGGCTGGTCCCGACGCGGATGCTGAAACTCTCACCCGCCTGCATCGTGAACCGCAGATAGTTCGCGCCCTGATTGGCAAGGTCTTCGCGGACCAAGCGGGCGGAAGTGAGCTGGCCGACCTGATAGTTCAACGTCACCGCCGATTGATCGAAAGATGTGCCCGCGGCGACCGGAATTCCATTGGGGTTCGGACCCGGATCGGCCGGGTCATCGGAGTTGAAGTCCTCCAGTACCGCGGCCCGCGGCGCGTTCCCGATCTGTTGGGTCGCGAGCAGGTATGGGATCAAATATCCGAAGACACCCTGCACCGTCCCGTAGGTCCCAGGGGCACCCGGGACGGTCGCCGTGAAGAGCATCTGGCGGGATTCGAGCGGCTCCAGCATGTCAAGCCGGCCGTCTCCTCCGGCCGCGGCGGCCAGACGCGACGGGTTGCGTTCCTTCCGGGCGAAAGGATTGAACCGGGAGAGGCTGCGACGAATGCTCTTGCGGCTGGACATGACAACTCCTGCGAATGGAGAGGCTGGGCTCTTTCTCTTCAGATGGTGAACGTCGGACCCGACACCGGGAACCGGCGTGAACCATCTACCAAGTCAACGCTCCGAGGCTGGCGTTCAAGGGAACTCCGCACGGCCCTCTCCGGCTTGTCCCATTGCTGGGGGCTGGTGGAGCCGCGACAAGGTATCCGGACTGGTCCAGAGTCTCAACTCTGTCGAGTCCGGCGCCGGGGCGGTTTCGGCAAGCGGGGGCCGATCACCCTGGCCTTTCATCCGGCTACCGCGCGGTTGCCCGCGTGGTGTCGGACCCATCCGTTACGGACGGCACTATACCATGGTTGCATCGGATCGCAAGTCCCCCTGACTTCACACCGCAATTACCAGCCTTGGCTACCCCCCTGAATCTGGACTAGAAACCCGGGGGTGGCCGATCCGAACTAGTTGACAGGTTGGGCGTCGCCCGGCCGTGGGGAACCGCCGGAGAACGTTCATGGTCCATTCGATCTCACAATTCCTGCTTGCTCAGGCCGATCCGGCTGTCGGTTCGCTCCCTTTGGCCGCGCACATCCTTGCCGTCCTGGGGCTGGGGTGCGGTCTTGTTCTGTGGCTGGTCGGGCAGAAAGTGCTCAAGCCAGTGTTCGGGTTGCTAGGCGCCGTGTTCGGGGGGCTGATAGGGTTTTTCACGCTGCCGGCCATTTCGCCGGGGACGATCGCCAACGTGCAGTCCCCCTACGTCGGGCTGGCGATTGGAGCGGTGTTCGGGCTCGGTGCGGGGTTGATGCTTTTCCGATTTGCGGTCGCGATTTCCACGGCGGTGGCTCTGGGGCTTGCGGGAACTCTGATCGGGGCTGCATCCATCAACTTCACCCCTATGCAAAACGCGACGCAGAACTTGTCCGCACTGAAGTCTTCGGCGACGCAGGCGGGCAAGGGAGCGATCGATCCGACGATCACCAGCAAGAAAGAGCAGGCGATTGCGATCGCCAAGCCCGTGGCCCAGGTTGTCAAAGAGTTCATCGAGAACTGGGCCGATGACGTCAAGGCCGCGTGGAACTCGCTGAAGGGTGACCAACAGGTGATCCTGGGGCTCTCGGGTCTTGGAGGTGCCGCCGTTGGGTTCTTCATCGGACTCTTTGCGCCCGTGAAGTCGTCTGCCATCGCGACATCACTCTTCGGTTCTGCGGTGTGGCTGCCGAGCCTGATGTGGATCGTCAACGCGCTGCAGGTGCCCGGGCGCGAGAAGCTGGACCGCGGGGCGATTTTCTGGCTCATCGTGTGGATGGTGGTCGCCGTGATCGGGTTCGCCGTGCAGATCAGCGGTGGACGGCGGAAGAAGAAGTCAGCGGATCCGGCGTGACCGGGGCCGCTTCCGAGTGACCCGCGCTGGGAGCTGAACTGGGCTTGGCCGCCTTGCTCGCTTCGCTCATGAGCGAGCCCGCGAAAGCGATCAGCACAATGACGCCCGCGGCCGAAACAAAGGCCGCGAAGGGGCGCGATACAAACGGAGTGCGCTCCATCGGTTTGAGCGAGGGATCAGGCTCTTCGAGCAAGGGCATCGCGACCAGCCGCAAGTAGTAGAACGCTGCGATGGCCGAGTTGATGCCCAGCACCACAACCAAGGCGATCTCGCCGGCGTTGATGGCGGATGTGAAGAGCGGAACCTTGCCAAAGAAGCCCAGCAGCGGCGGGAAACCCAGCAGGCTGAGGGCACACACGACCATGGTCCAGCCGAGGACGGGGTGAGTCTTGCAGAGGCCGCGGAGGTCATCGACGGTCTCGACTTCGCGGAACTCGCCATCGGGGCCGGGCTGGCGTTCAAGGCATGCGAGCACGCCGAAGGCACCAAGGTTCATCACGCCGTAGCAGAGCAGGTAGAACAGCACCGCGGCCAAGCCGTTATCTGTGATCGACTTGCCCGAGCCGGGGCCGGCGATAATGCCCGTGAGCATGTAGCCGGAGTGGGCGATCGAGGAGTACGCCAGCATCCGCTTGACGTTGCCCTGCAGGAGAGCGAGCACGTTGCCGACGGTCATCGTCAACGCGGCCATGACCCAAAGAAGCAGACGGACCAACTCGGGGAGTGAGTGCCCGCTGCCGGGGCCGCCACCACGGGCATACGTCCAGCCGAACGTTGAAGTGAGCAGGATGAGGGCGAGGAACCCGGCGGTTTTGGGTGTGAACGCCAGGAATGCGGAGACAGGCGCCGCACCACCTTCGTACACATCCGGCGTGTAGAGGTGCATGGGGACGGCGGCGATCTTGAAGGCGACACCCAGGATGGACATGAGCATGCCGATGACGGCGATGCTGTTGACGCCGTCGCGGGCGAAGATGTCGCGCATCTCAACCATATGGGTGGTACCGGTGGCGCCGTAGAGGAGCGTGAAACCGAAGAGGAACGTGGCAGCTCCGAGCGCTCCCAAAAAGAAGTACTTGACTCCGGCCTCCTGAGCCTTGGCCCCGGACTTCCCGATTCGGGAGACCGTGACCATGATGTAGGTCGGGAGGCTGGTGAGTTCGAGGGCCAAGAACAACCAGATCAGGTCGCTGGCGGAAGCGCACAGCATCACACCGGTCAGGCTGAAGAGGAAGAAGGCGTAGAACTCGGCGCGGTTGGTGCGGAGGGCGTTAAACGGCCGCTGGCCCGCGGCGATTTGGCACTCTTCGGTGCGGTCAACGGTGCCGTCGAGCAGGAGCAGGAGCGGCAGCCCCACCACTGCGATGACGATCTTGGCAAAGGGCATCAGGCCCGGGAGCAAGCCTCTGCCTGCGGGGGTCGTGAGCGCTGCGAGGACGCCAGCGATGGCCAACGCGGCCGCGGCCACCGGGGCGCACATCCGGCGAATCGCAAGCTTGGGCGAGAGCCCCATCACCATCACGATGCAGGTGCCCGCGAACATCGCAAGTTCGGGCCACAGTTCCTGGATCTTGTCGGTCATCGAGAGGTGCATTACTTCGTTTCCGGGAGCGGACGGGAAGGCTGGCCAAATGCGGCCGCGGCTTTGCGTCCGGCTTCAACGGTTCGGGTCATTTGAGCAGAGGGGTCTTTCAGGGCATCAAGGAGCGGCTTGGGATATACGCCCATGGCGATACAGAGCACTGCGAGCGGAACCAGAATGCCGATTTCGCGCTTGTTCAGGTCGGTTGGGAGCTTGGGAGTGTGATCATCGCCGTGGCTGGCATGACCGTGGTCGCCGTGCGGCTCATGCAGGGGACCGAATACCACCTTACCGACCATGTAGAGCAGGTACATCGCCGCGACGATCATGCCCGTGCCGGCGATGGCCGCGTACCAGAAGCCCAGGTTTCCGCCGGTGCCTCCGACATCGCCTTGCCAATGGTCACTGGCCTGGAAGGTACCGATGAGGCAGAGGAACTCCGACACGAAGCCGTTCAGGCCGGGAAGGCCGACCGAGGCCATCGTAAAGAAGACCATGAACGTGGACCAGATGGGCATCCGGGAAGCCAGGCCGCCGAGTTCCTTCATCGAGCGTGTGTGGTAGCGCTCGTAGATCATTCCGATCATGAGGAACAGGGCCCCGGTGGAGAGGCCGTGGTTGATCATGTAGAGCACCGAGCCGGTGATACCGGTGGTGTTGAACGCGAAGAGGCCCAGGATGCAGAAGCCAAGGTGGGCGACCGACGAGTAGGCGACGAGCTTCTTGACATCGGTCTGCACCCAGCAGATCAGGCCGGCGTAAACGATGCCGATGATGCTGACGGTTGCGATAAGCGGGGCGTATTCGAACGCGGCGTTGGGGGCCAGCGGGATCGCAAAGCGGAAGATGCCGTAGGTGCCCAGCTTGAGCAGCACGCCCGCAAGGATGACCGAACCTGCGGTCGGCGCCTCGGTGTGGGCCAGGGGAAGCCAGGTGTGGAAGGGGAACAGCGGGACCTTCACGGCGAACCCTGCGAGCAGGGCGAAGAAGACCCAGGCTTGTTCGCGAGGGGAGAGCCAGGCGGCCGCGCTCTGCAGGGCCCCGATATCGAAACTCCAATACCCCGCGTGCGATGCACCCTTCCACGCGACGTACACGATGCCCGCCAGAGCGATCATCGAGCCTGTGAAGGTGTACAGAAAGAACTTGGTCGCGGCCTTGCGCCGGTTGGTGGAGCCGTAGAGGTTGATCAGAATCCACATCGGGATGAGCGTGAACTCAAAGCCGACGTAGAACATGATCACATCGCGTGCCACAAAGACCATCGTCATCGCGGCCTGCAAACCCAGGAGCCATGCGTAGTACGTCTTGACGCGGTGGTTGATCGCGGTGAATGACGCGAGCACGCAGATCGGGCCCAGCAGGGCCGTGAGGGCCACGAGCATGATGGCGACCGAGTCAACGCCGACGTTGAGGGAGACGCCACCCTCCCAGACAACCATGTCGCCACGCTTGAACGCTGTTCCGCCGAGCTGGCGGAGCCAGGCGATGGAGCCTTCAAGCTGGAACTGCGCGGCCCGGGCCCAGTCGAACTCAAAGAGCGTATAGATGGCGCCCGCGAACGCGACCAGCGTGCCGACCAGCGCAGTGCTCTTTGCGTCTTTCTCCGGGCGTGCCGCCACGATCAGCGAGAATGCCAGGGGAATCAGGATGAGTGCAAAGAGCGTCACGAGGATGCGTTTCCTAACGAGTTACCAGCAGGACGATCAGGAGCAGAAGACCGATGCCGCCGGCCATGGCGACGGCGTAACCATGGAGCTGACCGGATTGGCTGGGCCGGATGGCCGCGCCGATGGAACGGGGGAGCAGACCAGCGAGATTCACAAGCCCATCCACGATGAGCTTGTCGATCATGTGGAAACAGTGCGAGATCACCCAGAGCGGGCGGACAAACATGAAGTGATAAAACTCGTCCACGTACCACTTGTTCTGGGCCCACTTGGGGATGGGGCCGAGCAAGGGGAGCAGCGAATCGGCCCGTGAAGTCGCGGCGGTGGTGCGGCCGGCCAGGTGCAGCCAGAAGGCGACACCGATGCCCAGGAACGCCACGACACCCGAGACGTAGTACATCACTTTGTGCGGGTTCTGACCCAGGAACGTGCCAAGCTCGTGATCGGCTTTGGCAGGTGATTCGTGCGCACCCTCGTGGCCCGCTGCGTGGTGTTCGCCTGGCGCGGGCCAAGCTGCCGTCGAGTGCGAAACCATCTCGCCGACCCAGCCGCCATGCTCTCCCTTGAGGGCAAGGGGAATGATGGCAAACGAAGCGACCGCGAGAATCGCGAGAACGAGGTTGATTGCCCAACCCGGAGGGTGGGGATGGAAGTCGTGCGCGGCGTGCGCCTTGTCGTGCCCGTGGTCACCGTGGTCGTGCGCGTGATCGCCGTGGGCATGGTCGTCATGGTCCGCGTGCAACTCATCACCCGGCTCAAAGTGTTGCGGGCCCATGAATACGCGGAAGTAGACGCGGAAGGTGTAATACGCGGTGAGACCCGCAGTAATCAGCAGAATCCAACCGATCGCGGCCTTACCGGGCGTCGTGAACGCCTGGGCCAGGATCATGTCCTTGGACCAAAAGCCCGCCAGCAGCGGGAACCCAGCGAGGTTCAAGCACCCCACCAGCATCGTGATCCCGACGATCCCCCACCCCTTCATCTTCTGAACGCCCGAGAGCTTGCGAAGATCAAGCTGGCCCGCGAAGCCGTGCATCACCGCACCGCAGGCGAGGAACAAGAGGGCCTTGAAGAACGCGTGGGTGAAGACGTGGAAGGCGGCGCCGGTGCTGGTGAGGACGCCCAGGCCCGCGAACATGTACCCAAGCTGGCTCACGGTCGAATACGCCATGATCCGCTTGATGTCGAACTGGGCCATGCCGATGGTCGCCGCCAGCAACGCCGTGATCGTGCCGATCCAGGCCACGATCGGCAGGGCGACATCGGACAACTGGAATACCAGGTAGGTACGGGCGATCAGGAACACGCCCGCGGTCACCATCGTCGCGGCGTGGATCAGGGCCGACACGGGCGTTGGGCCTTCCATCGCGTCGGGGAGCCAGACGTAGAGCGGGAACTGAGCGGACTTTCCGAAGGCGCCGATCATCAGCAGGATTGGGATCAGCTGAACTCGGAACGGGATCAGCGCCCACTCGCCGGCCTTGGCATGGGCGAGCATCGTCGCGAACCGTTCATCCGCGAAGAGTTTGGCGTATTCGATCGTCCCAAACTGCACGAAGATCATCATGATGCCCAGGGCCAGGCCCAGGTCACCGATGCGGTTCATGATGAACGCCTTCTTCGCGGCCGCGACGGCCGAAGGCTTCTTGTAGAAGTAGCCGATCAACAGGTACGAACAAAGACCCACCCCCTCCCAGCCCAGGTAGAGCAGGACGAGGTTGTCGGCCATGACCAGACAGGCCATAGAGAACACGAACAAGCTGAACGCCGCGAAAAACCGTGTGTAGCCCTTGCCGACATCGTGGGCCATGTACTCGCTGGCGTAGAGAGCAATCAGCGTCGCCAGGCCTGTGACAAAGAGCATCCAGAGGCATGTGAGGGAGTCAATCAGGAAGCCGATGTTGGCCTTGAGCTGGTGGGCTTGATCTTTCACGCCCCAACTCAAGTCAATCCAGGAGAAAGCGGTGACGATCCACTTGTGATCGCCGATCTTGAAGTACATCGCCAGGGTCAGCGAGAATGACGCCGCGAGGCAGCCAACCGTGAGCGCTGCGGGCAGCTTGTTCTTGACCTTGAAAATGGCGCAGAGCGTGCAAAGCACGACCGAAAGCAACGGGAGCGCAGGGATCAGACCAACCCACCAGGGGCCGGCGGTGTATTCAGTCGCCGCGCCCACCGCACCGGCGTTCAAGATCAAAGATGTCATTTCCGTCAGCTGCGTCACCGGTATTCCTGCTTCACTTCGTGCCTGCGTGCCTCAGTGCCTTCGTGCCTTCTTCTACCCCTTCATCTGCGTCCATTCCTCCGCATCCAGCGTCTCGCGCCGCCTGAACAACAGCACGACCAGGGCCAGCGCCATCGCCGCCTCGGCCGCCGCGACCGTCAAAACGAAAATCACAAAGCTCTCGCCCGTGTGGTTCAGGTGGTACCGCGAGAACGCGATCAAGGCGATCCCCGCGCCCTGGAACATCAGTTCCGTGCACAGGAACATGATGATCAGGTTGCGCCGCGTCAGAAAGCCGATCAGCCCGATCGCGAACATGGCCGCGGCCACGAACAAGTACTGCCCCAAAATCGCGCTTGCCATCGGCGTCGGATAGTCGGCCTGAGCGAGGATAAGCGGCATGAGGTTCATCATGTCGGCACCTCGGTCTGGGCCGACAACATGGCCGCGTGCCGCGCCTTGGCCTCTTCATCCAGTTCGACCTGTTTGCGGGCCAAAACCACCGCACCGAGCATCGCCATCAGCAGGATGACACCAGCGATTTCGATGGCTCCGGGATGGTCCGCCAGCAGCGAAAATCCCACACCCTCAATGTTCGAGGTAGTGAGGGTCGCCGGCCAGTCTTTCCGCTCGATTTCCCGAGCTTCTGCCCCGCCCGAGGTCTTTCGAACAATCGAGATCACACCGCGATCAAGGTCGATCGCCGGCCGATTACCGACCGGTCGATCCGAAACGTAGTCGCCCGGCTGGAGCAGGCCCGCATTCCGGAGCGCCGACTCAACCTTCCGCGGCATGGATGCAAGCAGAGCTTCATCCCCAGACCGCCCCGGTGCCCGCATATCCGGCAGCCCCCGGAACATCATCGTGGTCAACACACCCAGCAGCACAAACCCTGCCGCGGTCGCGGCCACCGGCTCCCGGCTCACCGCGTCATATTCGGCCAAAACGTCGTTCTGATCGCCGCTGGGAGCCTGCGAAGCCAGCATGATCACGAACAGGTAGGTGATCAGAATCGCCCCGGCGTACACGATGATCAGGGCAAAGGCCAGAAACTCGGCCCCCAGGATGACGAACAACCCGGCGGACGAAATGACGGTCAGAATGAAGTACAACGCGGCGTAGACCGGCCTTGGGTGCGTAATCACCCGGAGGGCCCCACCCAAGGAAATCACGGAGAAGATGTAGAAGTAGAGGTTGGGGAGATGCGGGGCGGCCTTCAGGCTTAGGAAGAGAATGACCAATCCAGCGGCCGCGGCAGCCACAATCGCCCCGATCGGCTGCGGGCTGACCCCTCGCCGCGGGAGCGCCATGCACACGCCGACAGCCCCTAGGGCAAGCAAGACGTACAGGATGGCGGGTTGAATGACGTGATCCAAAAGAGGCCCCTGAGGCACCGCGAGCATTCCCCGAACACAATCTGTCCGGGGGAAGGGGGATCAGGATAGAGCAGGCCCGCCCGGGCTTCAACCCGCGCCCGCTCCCCTCACCCCTTCCTTCAGAAGCCGGAGCGCAAGCGACAGGCCGGAACTGCCCGCGATTGCCGATACCACAGTCCTCCGCGGAAGTCCCGCCGACCACCGATAGGATGCCCACATGCCCTCGATCCTGTCGCGCCGCAACATCCCCAACATGCTGACCATGTCCCGCGTCGCGCTGGCCGTCGCCTTTTTCGCCATTCTTACGCCGTGGACCTTCCGCAATTCTTCGCTGGTCAGAGGAGAAAGCCCGGATCTCTGGCTCATCGTCGCCGCGGCCGTGTTCATCATCGCCGCAGGCACCGACGCTCTGGATGGCCACCTGGCCCGCAAGTGGAACGTCGTTTCCGTGTTCGGCCGAATCATGGACCCGTTCGCGGACAAGGTTCTGGTCATCGGCGCGTTCGTTTACCTCGCTGGACCCGGGTTCTCCAACGGCGAACATTCCATTTCGGGCGTGCATCCCTGGATGGTCGCGGTGATTCTCGCACGCGAACTCCTGGTGACTTCCATCCGAGCCGCGTTTGAATCCCGCGGCGTCAACTTCAGCGCAAGCGCCAGCGGCAAGTGGAAGATGATCCTGCAATCGGTGTGCGTTCCGCTGGTCCTGATCCTGCCCAACATTTCCATACGATCCGCCCCATCGTGGCCTCAAGTCGCCATCGTGTGGGCGACCGTGCTCGTCACCGTTTGGTCCGCGATCCCCTACATTCAGCGGGCATTGAAGACCCCCAGCTCCCCTCCCCCATCAGAAACGAAGCCTCAATGAGACAAACGATCCCGCTCATCACCACCTTCGGCCTCGGACACATGCGGCCGTTTCCGGGCACCTGGGGCTCGATCCCGACCGTCGTCATTGCCGGGATCCTGATCGCGTTGGGCGCCGGCCCCATTGAACACCCCGCCGTTTACAACCTGGTTCTGGCCGCGGTTCTGGTGTTTTTCACGCTGGTGTGCGTGATCAAGGGCGATGAGGCCGAGGCCATTTTCCTGAAAAAAGACCCCTCGCAAGTCGTGGCCGACGAGACAGCCGGGCAAGCCCTTTCGCTCATGTTCCTGCCTCAGTTGTCGGTCATCACTCACTGGCGAGCCGCCGGCACGCTCCTGCTCGCATTCGTCGCGTTCCGGGTCATGGACATCATCAAGCCGTGGCCGGCCAAACAGATTCAAAAAGTCCCCGGTGGGTGGGGTGTAGTGCTCGATGACCTGATGGCCGGGGTTTACGCCCTGATCGTCGTCCAACTCGTCACCCGCTGGGCCATGTGAACCCCTGGGGCACCGACTCCGAACAAACACTCAGGAGTTCACATGCCCTGCTTGCTCATCCTCATTGCGTTCTTCTTCCCCCGCGCGGTCATCATCCTGCTGGCCCTGTTCAGCAACTTTCTCAGCAACGCCTACACAGGCCTCTTGATTCCGGTGCTGGGATTCTTTTTCCTGCCCTACACCACGCTCGCGTACGCGTGGGCGAAGAACACCCACGGGTCCGTAGATGGCTTTCACCTCGCCGTCGTCATCGTGGCCGTTCTGGTGGACCTGGGTGTCTTGGGTGGAGGGGCCCGAGCACGCCGCGGACGTGTGGTCCGGGTTAGCCAGAAATAGCTACGAACACCCCGCCGCAAACTTATTCAAAAAGCACTGGAAGTCATTGACGTTGAGGACCGGCGCCACGCTCGACGCATCGCAGTTGGCGTACGAACTGCCCGCGGCAAACCTGTTCAAGAAACACTGGAAGTCATTGACGTTCAGCACGGGCGCGACCGTAGAGGCATCACAATTCACCGAGCAGGTATTGGCTTTCTTCCACAGGAAAGCGCGCACTGGGTTCACCGATGCATTCGTGGCGTACCCAGACACGTACGTGAAACTCTCATCATTCCAGATGCTCTGGGCGTACGACCAGGGATACCCGAGCGGTAAGAACGCGTGCAGGTCCACCCACGATTCGGCCGTGCCACTCCAGAGCGCCGCGTGTGGGGTGCCGGCGGCCGATGTTGTGTACCCCACCTGCTGTCCGTTTGCCACCCCATAGGCGCGAGACGTCATCCCGGACGGGTTTAGGTCCACCCACGATGCCGCCGTGCCGCTCCACAGGCTGGCGTGCTGCTGGCCCCCGATGTGTGCATACCCCACCTGCTGGCCCGCTCCGACTCCGTAGCAATACGACGCCGTGGCGGCGGCCGGGTTCAGATCCAGAAACGAAGATGCCGTGCCCGTCCACAGAGCCGCGTGCGAAGTGACGGGGTCGATCATGTTGGCGTAGCCGACGATAAAGAAGCCCGCGATGCCAAGTGCATATGAACTGTTCGCAACGTTCGATGGATGCAGGTCGGTAAACGAGGCTGCCGTACTACCCCACACACACGCGTGATCAGCGATCCCCACCCTGATCCGCCCGACCTGCTGTGCTCCAAAAACCGCGTACGCGGCCGAGCTGGGCACTCCCGTCGGGTTAAGGTCTATCCACGATCCGGCGGATCCGCTCCACATCGCCGCACGCACGGCGCTCCCGATCGCGGTGTACCCCACCTGTGATCCGGAGTGCATGCCCAGCACCCTTGAAGATGTCACCGTCAGCGGATGCATGTCTACCCACGAAGCTGCCGTGCCGCTCCACACGCCAGCGTGAAACTGGCCGCCGACATTGGCATACCCGCCCTGCCGATCTCCCGCTGTGCCGTAGGCGTACGAGTCGGTCGCCCCCGCGGGATGGAGGTTAACCGCCGTCCACTGGGCCATCGCGGACGCTGAAGTGAAGCCTGAAAACAACACAATCCGAGCGAGGAGTTTCATGGTCTGCCCTTTGCGATTGGCGACGGGTCCACCCATTCGTTCAGGCGCAGTCACCTGCCGCAGGCGGCCAAGATTCGTTGCAATCGCATGGAAATTTCGCTTCCGGCAGTGCGCGGCGCGACCAAGCCACGCCCGAGCGTCTCATCCTCATTACCTCTCAGTTCCCCCAGACATTATTCTTCAAGTCAATATCCGGCAGCTTCCCATCCGGATCAACCTCTACCTTCACCACCTTCTTCGCGCCCACTTCCACCGCCGCGGTCCACTGATTCGTGGTCATCCACACCTCAACCGGCAACGTGTGCATCTCGCTGATGCCGCCCTCAAACGTGACCCGGTACTTCGTCGGCATCACCAGCTCGCCGTAGTTCGTGAACGTGATCAGCGCCACCTTCTCATCCTTGGTGTACCGCACATCGGTCACCGCCTGATCCAGATCCCCCGTCTCCAGGAACCACCCACGCCAGAACCACGCCAGGTCCTGCCCCGCCGCATCCTCCATGCACCGGAAGAAGTCCGCCGGCCGCGGCGACTTGAACGCCCACTGCGCCACATACCGCCTGAACGCCGGATCAAACCGTTCCGGCCCCAGCACCTCTTCCCTCAACAACTGCATCGCCACCTGCGTCTTGCCGTATTCCAGGAACCCCAGCCGCCCCCGCCACACCGCATCCGCGGCCGTATCCATCGGCTGCTGTTGCCCGCGCGCGTTCTGCATCGCAAAGTCGTGAACCTCTTCCCGCGTGCCGCGGCTTTCCGGCCACCGCGCCCGGTTCGAATAGATGTTCACAAACGAGTTGAACCCCTCATCCATCCAAGCGTGCCGGCGTTCATCCGTGTTCACAAGCATCGGGAACCAGTTGTGCCCGATCTCATGCGTCGTCACGCCATAGAGCCCGTGCTCATCGTGCCGCTCCGAGCAGAAGATGATCATGGGGTATTCCATCCCGCCCACGACCCCGTTCACGTTCGTCGCCGTCGGCCAAGGGAACCGGAACCACATCTTGTTGTAGTGATCAATCGAGAACCGCAGCATGTCGCTGGACTTGTCGCTCCACAGCGGCATCGCCTCTTTCGGATACACCGACTGAATCAGCGTACCCGTCGGCTTGCCATCTGAACCCTCCGGGCCGCTGTCGTTCAGGAAACACGCATCCCAGATGAACGCGGGCGAGCTCGTCCACGCCACCGTTCGCACCTTTTCAGCGTGGAAAGCCCATGTCAGCGGCCCCGACCCATCCGGCCGCGTTTCCTTCTTCCCGATGTCGTCGGGCGAAACGATCATCACAGCCTTGTCCGTCTTCCTCGCCTCGGCCAGTCGATCCTGCTGAGACTTCGTCAGCACATCCTTCTCGTTCTGGAGTGATCCCGTGCAGATCACCACGTGGTCCCGCGGCACCGTCAGCCGAATGTCGTAATCCCCAAAGTTCGTGTAAAATTCACCCTGCCCCAGATACGGCAGCGTGTTCCACCCGTAGTAATCATCAAACACGCACGCCGCCGGGAACCACTGTGCGATCTCGTAGATCGTCCCCTGCTCAACTTTCTGAGTCCCCATGCGGTCTGCACCAAACGGCGGGATCTTGAACGACCAGGCGATCTCAAACTCGATCTTGCCACCCTTGGGCGCAATCGGGTGCGGAATCTCCAGCCGACCAACCGTGTCGTAGATGGCGAGTTTGAGTTCTTTCCCCGCGTCCGAACCGCCTACCCCCCGCACATACCGCACGTTCAACCCGCCGTCGTGCCCGCGATACCCAAACCGCGTGTCTGGTTCACTGGAAAGCGCACCGATCGAATCCTCCCGAAACAGGTTCTGCTCCAGGTGCAGCCAGATGTAGTCCAGTTGCTGCGGCGAGTTGTTGATGTACGTCACGATCGCCTTGCCACGCACCTCATTAGCATCCGTGTCCAGCGTCGCATCGATCGAGTAGTTCACCTGCTGCTGCCAGTAATCCGGACCCGGCGTCCCCGCGCCCGTCCGCATCGAGTTCGGCGGCGGCAGCGTCAGCGGCGAAAAAATCGACTCCTTCGCCCGGGCCGTAGGCTCTCTGAAGTAGCGCGGATCTCGCGCTCCGGACGTCGGCAGGTTCTCATTGGGATCGATCTTGCGCGGCCGCGAACTTGTTTCGCAGCCACCTCCCAAAACCACGAAACCCGCCATCGCAACCGCCCAATACCCGTTCAATCGACGCATTCAAGTTCTCCAAGGACGGGGAGCATACGTCGGTATTCCGGTGCGCCAGAGCCTCCGCGCACCCCTCCATCTACACTCCCACCCGTGTACCAAGCCCTACTCACACTCAAGTACCTCACCAGCAAGGTCATGCCCTTGCTCGCCGCTCTCGCGGTCATGCTCTGCACAGCGATGGTCCTAATCGTCTGGTCCGTCATGGGCGGGTTCCTCAATATGTTCCTGGAGTCCGGCAAGACCCTGATCGGGGATGTCTCCATCAGCTACCCCAACACCGGCTTTGCCTACTACGAAGACTTGATCGATCGTCTGAAAAAAGATGGCATGGTGCAGGCCGCGGCCCCCATGGTCGAGAGTTTCGGCCTCCTCCAACTCCCCTACTCCGGTGCCCCCGAAACCATCATGCTCTGGGGCGTCGACGGCCCGAGCATGAACGATGTCGTGGGCTTCAACGATGCCCTGTGGTGGAAGCCGCTCGACAAGCCCATCGAGACAGACACCAAAGGCCAGGACCTTCGTCTCCGCTCCGAGTTCCGCAACCTGCTCAGTGACCTTGAGAAGCAAGGCAGAACGCTCACCTCTCCCCGCGATGCCCGGAACCCCGAGCCTTCCCCCGCTTTGGTCCTGGGTGTCGAAGTCGGCGGCTACAACGAACGCCTCCCTGGTGGAATCCTCCGCCCCTACGGCGACTTCCTCCTGGCCGGAAAGAAGGCCACGCTCAGCGTCGCCCCGCTGGACTCCAAAGGCCAGAATGTCACGCTCAAGAGCCGCATCCTTCCGATCGCCAACCAGTTCCACACCGGCCTGTTCGAGCTGGATGACAAGCTTGTCATGATCCGCCTGGATGAACTCCAGAAGCTGCTCCACATGGACAAAGCCGAGCAGATTCAAAGAGACTCCCAGGGCAACGAAATCACCCGCAAGAACCCGCAGACCGGCGAAGAAGAAAACGTCACGGTCGAATACCCCGCCCGCGTCACCACCGTGCTGGTCAAGGCGAAGGATGGCGTCAGCGCGGTCGCGCTGCGCGACCGCTGCCAGCAGATCTACGCTCAGTTCGCCGAGGCAAACGCTGACAAAGTCGGCCATCCGCCCTCTGCCTCTGACCGCTCCCTCCGCGTCGTGACCTGGAAAGAACGCAACAAGACCATGATCGGCGCGATCGAAAAAGAAATCGGCCTCACGCTCTTCCTCTTCGGAATCATCTCCCTCACCGCCGTCTTCCTCGTGCTCGCCATCTTCTGGGCCATGGTCAGCGAGAAGACCAAAGACATCGGCGTCCTCCGCGCCATCGGCGCCTCCCGCTCCGGCGTCGCCGGACTCTGGCTCGCTTACGGCCTGGCCATCGGCATCGTCGGAGCGATCCTCGGCGGCATCGCCGCCATCCTCATCGTGCACAACATCAACCCGATCCACGAGTGGCTCGGCCGGCAGTTCGGCATGGTGATCTGGGACCCCAAGATCTATTACTTCACGCGAATCCCAGCGAAAATCGTCCCCCTGCAAGCCGCAATCGTGCTGATCGGCGGCGTGCTCGCCAGCGTTTTCGGGGCCCTGGTCCCCGCCATCAAGGCCGCGAGAATGGACCCCGTTCGTTCGCTGAGATTCGAGTAACACCGCGTGACCAAAGCCGCCCCAACTCCGCCTGCCCCATCCTTCCGCCGTGCGGGAGACATGATCGCGGTCTCAAACCTGCGCAAGACCTACCGCCTGGGCCGGGTCAGCGTCCCCGTGCTCCGCGGCGTCTCTCTCAACGTCAAGCACGGCGAGTGGCTCGCCATCCGCGGCGCTTCAGGCTCCGGAAAATCCACCCTGCTCCACCTCATGGGCGGCCTGGACCGCCCCGACCGCAAAGATGGTGGCACCGTCTCTTTCCAGGGCAGCCCCCTCTCCGACATGTCCCAAGGCGATCTGGATCGCTTCCGTGCTTCCAACGTCGGCTTCGTTTTCCAGTTCTACCACTTGCTTCCCGAGCTTTCGGTGCTTCAGAACGTCACCATCGCATCCATGGTCCGTGACAAGCTGAGCCACTCCGGCAAAGAAGCCAGCGCCCGAGCCACCGAACTCCTCACCGCCTTTGGCCTGGGCCAGCGCCTGCGACACCGCCCCCGAGAGCTCTCCGGCGGCGAACGCCAACGCGTCGCCATCGCCCGCGCCCTCATCAACCAGCCCGATGTCCTCCTCGCCGATGAGCCCACCGGCAACCTGGACCGCGCCACGGGCGACAAGATCCTCGAGGCCCTGCAGTCCGTCCGCGCCTCCCGCAACCAGACCATCGTCATGGTCACCCACGATTCCGAAGTCGCCGCCCGGGCCGACCGGGTCATCCAGCTGCAGGACGGGATCGTGGCCGCGGGCTGAGCCGCCAACCACTTTTTTCCACCCCTTCCAACCCCCGACCCAAAACCTACCGCTTTCCCAAGCGGCGCGCAGGTAAAGCCGGTACTATCTGGGGCCATTGTCCACGGAGGTCCGACTGTCACCCTTGTCTCCCAGCTCACCAGTCAACACCTTGGGACCGACTTCCCGCCCCATTACCCTCGTCGGCTTAAGCGGCGAGGAAGTGGCCGCCAAAGTCGTCGAGATCGGCGAAGGCCGCCCGATCGTGTTTTTGCACGGCTTGGTCGGGCTCAACGACCATTGGGATGGCGTGGTCCGACTGTCCCAGCACCGCCTGCGCGCCAGCCTGCTTGAGATCCCTTTGCTCTCCCTCCGTGGCGATGACTGCTCGATCATGGGTGTTGAGACCCTGACCGCTAAGTTCCTCGAACAGAACTTCGCCGGCCAGTCTGGACCCGCCCCGATCCTCGTCGGCAACTCCTTCGGCGGGCACGTCGCCCTTCGCCTCTCGCTCAATCGCCCCGACCTGGTGAGCGGCCTGGTCCTCGCCGGTGCCAGTGGCCTGATCGAAAAATCCATGGTCGCCGATGTCCAGATCCGCCCGTCCCGCGAGTGGCTCTCTCGCAAAATCGGCGAGCTCTTCTTCGACCCCAAGACTCACATGAAGGAAGCGGACCTGGATCGAGCGTTCACCGAGCTCTCCAACCGCGGCGGCGCCCGGGCGATGATCAAGCTCTCGCGTTCGGCTCGCCGCAACCACCTGGGCAACCGCATCCCCGAGATCCAGGCCCCCACGCTCCTCATCTGGGGCAAGCAAGACATCGTGACGCCCCCGGAGGCCGCGGAACAGTTCATGGCCCTCCTCCGCGATGCCCGGATCGTCTGGTTCGACAAGTGCGGGCATGCCCCCATGATCGAGAAGCCCGACCTCTTCGCCCAGGCCCTCATGGACTTCGCGACCGAACTCGACCGGCGCGGCTAACTTGATGGCACGCCTTTGGTGGCACGACTCTCCGAAGCGTGCTCCTCTCCCTCAATCCAATCCCATGCCCACCGACGCCCCTCCAAAACGCCGCAACCGATGGACCGGCCTGGTCGGCACCGGTATCCGCCTGCGCCTCGTACGCCGCATCAAGCTCCTCAACAACACCAAACACTGGACCCGCAACACCGCAGCCATCCAAATCGCCCAACTCCGCAACCTTCTCACGCAAGCTCAGGCCACCGAATGGGGCCGCTCCCACGACTACACCAAGCTCCTCACGCTCGACAACGACCAGCTGGTCCCCGCCTACCGCAAGGCCGTCCCCATCGCCGACTGGTACGCCTTCAAAGACCTCATCGTCCGCATGCGCGAAGGTGGCGAGCCCGACCTCCTCTGGCCCGGCCTCATCCGCGACTTCGCCCAGACCAGCGGCACCACCGCCGGCGACAAGTACATCCCCGTCTCCAAGGCGATGATGAAGTCCAACTTCCACGCCTCATTGGACATCTTCGCCAACCTCTCCCGTTTCGGAATCCCCCTCCGCAAGGTCACCGCCGGCCGCTGCCTCTTCCTGGGCGGTTCCAGCGACTGCCCCGCCAACGACAAGGGCATCCGCACCGGCGATCTCTCGGGCCTCGTATCGCCCCTCATCCGCTGGCCGATCTCCAAGATCTATTCCCCCGGCCCCGAAATCGCCCTGATGAGCCACTGGCCCTCCAAGATTGAAGCCATGGCCAAAGCCTGCCTCGACCAGGACATCCGGATGATCTCCGGCATGCCAAGCTGGGCCATCGTCCTCTTCGAGCGCGTCATCGCCGAAGCTCGCTCCCGCGGCCGCCAAGTCTCCACCATCCGCGAAATCTGGCCCAACCTTCAGGTCTTCGTCCACGGCGGTGTGAAGTACGCCCCCTTCGAGCCCCGCGTCCGCCAGTTCTGGTCCGGCTCTCCAACCGGCGATGATGTCCCCGCACGGCACGAGCTCTACCCCGCCAGCGAAGGCTTCATCGCGATGCAGGACACCCGCGGCGACCCGGGCCTGCGCCTCAACACCGACATCGGCCTCTTCCACGAGTTCATCCCCCTGGAACGCATTTCCGACCCCGAGCCTCCCGCGTTCACCTGCGACCAGGTCGAGAAGGGCCAACGCTACGTCGTCGTCCTCTCCACCTGCGCCGGCATGTGGCGCTACGTCCTCGGCGATGTCGTCGAGTTCGACACGATCCCGGCAAAGCTCACCGGCTCCGGCGGTGAAGGCCCCGCCCGCCTCCGCATCGTCGGCCGCCACAAGCACTTCATCAACGCCTTCGGTGAAAACCTCATCGTCGAGCACATCGAAAACGCCGTCGCCGCCGCGGCCCGCGAATCGGGCCTCGTCGTCGGTGAGTTCACCGCCGCGCCCATCTACCCCCAGCCCGGCCAAAAGGGCGCCATCGAACTTGCGATCGAGGTCGAAGGCAAACCCACCAACCTCCCCCGCTTCCGCGAAGCCTTCGACGCGGCCCTCAAAACCCAATCCGTGGACTACGGCGTCAAACGCACCGACGGTCTGGGCATGGTCGCCCCCACCATCACGCCCCTGCCCGTAGGCGCTTTCCACAACTGGATGCAATCCCGCGGCAAACTCGGCGGCCAACACAAGTGCCCCCGCTGCGCCAACAGCCGCGACATCATCGACGCCGTCATCCAAACTGCCCGCGGCTGACTGCTTTCCGTTGCCCTTGGATGTTGTTTGGGTTTTGGCTTTGGTGGCCTTGGTTATGCTCCGCATGGCCAATGTGCCTTTGGCCATTTCTCGCAAAAAACCCAACATCAGTTACACTCCCAACTGCTTCACGACCAACCGCAGGAGACCGAGAATGTTCCGACTTGCCACAGCCCTGTTGTTCATCGCAACATCCGCATGGGCCGCGGGACCCGAAGATTCGATCGTCCGCGTCATCGTCAGAGCGCACGACAAGGTCCTCGCCACCAAGTCCGGGCTGGTCATCCCCGAAGGCTTCGTCGTCACCACCTTCCACAAGTTCGGCACCATCACCAACGTGGACATCATCGTCGCTGGGCACGACCCCGTTCAGGCCCGCGGCGTCGTGGCTTACAACTTCCCCGAAAATCTCATGCTCATGCGCATTGACTGGGAGGGCGAAGTGCCCCCTTCCGCCGTGCTCGCGGATGCACCACCCGCAAAGGGCCAGCCAATCACGTTGCTCGGGTTCGGACGCGGAGCCGAACAGTTCAAGATGAATGCCGATGCCGGCGTCACAAAGTTTGCGTTTGGCGGCTTTCGCCACGAACCGACGCTGGGGGGCTCCAGTCTGCTGCACGAGGGCAAGGTTGTTGGTGTGTTGACTGGTGCCCACGTCACGGGTTCGTCGGCCGGGTTCGACCCAGAGGGTCGAGAGCCTCCAACCGGCCTGCTCGCCGCGCGGGTCGAACTTATCAGAGCTCTGATTCCCGGTGAAGCCATCCTCTGGAGCAAGTGGAACAAGAAGTTCGAGACCATCCGGCGCGCCGACCAGATTTTCAGCGAAGGGGCGAAAGATGCGGACATCATGAAGGCCACGAGGGATAAAGACCTAAAGCAGTTCGCCGACGCATGGACCAGAACGTGTAAGCAGGTCCTGGAAATCGACCCATTTCACGGCCGCGCGTGGGCCCTGCTCACCATGCTCCAGCTCTACGCCAACAAGCAACCCGATGAGGCGCTGATCGCCGTGACGCACGCGATTGCACTCTCCCCCGCCGACGACAGACTCTTCCACGCCCGCTCCACCATCATGGCAGGCAAAGCGGAATGGGCCGATGCCATCGCCGCCGCGAAGACCGCCGTTCGGCTTCGACCGACTGTTTCGGACAACCATGCTGCGCTCGGCGCGGCTTACACGGGAAATCGTCAATACGACGACGCTATCGCCGAGTACAAGGAAGCTGTGCGGCTCGACCCCAAGTCGACAGAAGCCGCAGAAGGCCTCAAGAAAGCCCCGGAATGGGCCTCTTCGCACACCTCAAAGTAGCCCTCACCGGGCCGCCGCCTCACGCCGCTTCCCCCCCACCAACACCTCAACCGTCGGCTTTGCCCCAATCGGTATCGCGGTGATCCCGGTCACCAACAGCGCCATGGCCCGCCCACCCGCCACCCACTTCCAGAAGTTCAGCGCAAACCGGTTCGTCCCCGCGTGCATGTTGACCTCGAAGCTGAGCCGGCACGAGATCAGCAGCGTCGCCCGGTGATCCTCCGCCGCATCCATCTCAAACACGGCCATCGGCCCCAGCGCCCACCGGCACCGCCCGATGTTCCGATCCGCGTACGGGCCCTCCCAGTGGTCGAACCCTGACACCGCCCGCCACCCCGGCACCGTCGGCCCCACCGCCACCGCATCGCGCACCAGCTTGGGATGCACCGCCAGATTCAGCCTCCGCCCCAGCCCCATCGCCTCGCCAAATCCCTGCCGGTTCATCACGTTGAACAGCCGACGATACGAAGCGCTCATCGACCATTCATTCTCAACCCACAACCGTCCCCACCGTCCCATCGACTCGCGCAGCTTCCGATCCACGTACAACTCGCGAATCGCCTCGGCCAGCGCCTCGGGCTCGTTTGCCGTCGCCAGTCGCCCGCTCACTCCATCGCAGATCGCCTCGGGCTTGCCGCCGATCGGGTAACCCACACTCGGCGTCCCGCACGCCGCGGCCTCAACATACACCTGCCCGAACGCCTCTTCCAAGCTCGGCCCGACAAACAAGTCCGCGGCCGTGTACAGCTTCGCCAACCGGCGCGGATCCCTCATATACCCCATCGCCCGCATGCCCGGAATCGGCGGCTTCTCATCCGGCCCAAACCAACCAACCGCGGCCACCATCGCATCCTCAAGCTGCAGGAACGACATCGCCTCAGCCAAATGCGACAGCCCCTTCCGCGGGTCCGCCAGCGATGATGCCGACGACATAATGATGAACTTGTCCTGCGGCAATCCGAGCAGTTCGCGGCACGTCGCCTTATCCCGCGGCCGGAACGTGTCCAGCTCAAACCCAAACTTGATCGTCTCGGTCTTGGGCCCGGCCATTGCCCCCGCCCGCGACAGCGCCTCATCAGCCTTTAGCTTCATCCAATCGCTGTTGGCCCAAAGCGACAGATTCGAAGACCCGCCAATCACCCGCCGCTTGGTCTCCCACGCCGGGCCCACCAAGTTGCCATCCATCAGCGGATGCACCTGCGGGCAAGTGCACCCCGCATCACACCGGTCCAGATACTTCCTGCACTTCCCCGTATATGCACAACGCCCGGTCAGCAGCCACAGATCGTGCAGCACAAACGCGGTACGGAACCTCCCCGCAATCGCCCCCAGAATGCTCGGGTCTACGGCCGCGCCGTGCATGTTGCCGACCACCACCAGGTCCGGATGGAACGCCGCGATCCGACCCACCGTGTCCGCATGCGACGCCTTGGGCGCGCTGGCGTGATGGTCCGTCAGGCTCGCGGCCACCGCAAACACCTCATGCCCCGCATTCAGGAACGCCTCCGCCAACCGCTTGTGCGCGATACCCGCACCATACGCGTAGCCCAGGTCGTTGTAGAGCACCACCCGCAGTGCATCCTTCCGCGGCACGCGCACCGGAGCCTCCCAGGCCATCCCCGCCCGCTGCAGGAACTCATCCCGCGCCCGCGGCAGCTCCGCCCTAAACCCGCCCACCACATCCCCCGCGGTCTTCTGCTCCGCGTGCGCTCTGAACAAAGCAACAGGCCGCCCGATCACCTTCAGCTTCGCCCCCGACTCGGCCATGCGCAACCACAGCTCGTAGTCCATGCTGTGGTAAAGGTTCTCGCGAACCAGCCCGCCGGCCCGTTCCCAGGCCTTCCGCGTGAACATCACCTCAGGCTGATAGAAGAACTGCCCCTCCAGCCAGCACCCCTGAACATCCAGCAGGTCCTTCAGCGGCAGCGGCCCATCCTCGCACGCCGTCAAGTGCCGCGCAGAGAACTTCCCATCGTTGTAAATGTGGCACTCACCCGCGACCATATCCGCGCCCGACTGGTGAAACGCCATCGCCACCGCCGCAAGCGCCCCGGGCGCCAGCATGTCATCGCTGTTCAGCCATGTCAGGATCTCCCCCGTCGCCAGCTTGAACCCACGGTTGATTGCATCGGACTGGCCCCGGTCCTTCTTCGAAACCACGTGCGCCAGTCCGTCGCGATACCGGTCCAAAACCTCCCGCGTCGAATCCGTCGAACCCCCATCCATCACGATGTGCTCAACGTTCGGATACCCCTGATTCCGCACCGACAGCAGCGTTTCCTCGATGTACTTGCCCTGGTTGAAACTGGGTGTCACCACCGAGATCCGCGGCCAAGGCTTGCCCCCCGGCATCGTCGCCGGCAGCGGAGCCGACTCCACCGCCGCATACGGCCACGCCGCCCGACCACTCCGCGATCGCTCCGAGTTCGCCCCCAGCAACGCCCGCCGCGCCGCCCTCGTCACCGCTGATCGCTTGTGCGGCGCACCCGGCTCTGCCATCCGGCCCAGCAGCGCTTGCCGCATGGTCAGGAACACATCCGACGGCAATCCACGAGCGTTCACCCCCGCCGGCGCCACCGACCCACCCCCTCCACTCGTCATCAGCATCTCACCACAGATCACGCCGATCCGCCCGAAGTGACCCTCGCCGATGGCGTCATGCACCGCGCGTTGCATGCCGCGGCACCGAGTCATGCGACGCGCCAGCATCGGCGTCCCCGGCGCCAAAACACCGCGTAGTTGCGACAGCAGCAAGCGGCACTTCTCATACCGGAACTGCCCATCCAGCAGCACCAGCGACGGAACGATCGGCACCTCTCGACCGAACTCTTCCAGCGAGCCATGGAAGAACAACGCCCGGCTCGCCAGCCCCGCTCGCTCCAGCGACGCACGCAACCGGTGCAAGCTGCCCTGGTCCTCATCCACCGCATAAAACTGCGGCGGCGCAAGCCCACGGTCCTTGGTCCCCGCCAGCGCACCCCGAAGCTCCACCAACCCCGACCGACCACCCAGCGTCCCCACGCACAGAATCACCGCTCCGTTGTGGTACGCCGTCTGATACACCTCTCGCGGCGACTCCAGCCTCGTCCGCCCCACCAGGTCCTCCGGATGCCAGACCCTTCCACCCAGCGAGCACATGCCCGCATCCAGCAACTCCTCAACCGGCATCCGCGCCCCAGTCGCATCCGCAGGCTCGCGAGCGATCGCCTTGCCAATCGCCTGAAGCTCCCCGGGCGCGAGCACCTCGCCCCCCTCCAACCAGATGACCCGTCGCCCCAGCGCCGCCCTCATCACCGCACGCTGCGCCGTGATCGGGCTCTCAGCCACGATCACCTCTTGCACATCCTCGCGCCGCTTCTTCAGGATCGCCGCGGCCCCGCCCGTAATCCCGCGATTCACCACGATGTGCCGGGTATTCGCGTAATCCTGGTTCCGAACCGATAGCAACGTCTCTTCCAGCGACACGGGCTGATCCACCGTCAGCGTCATCACCGTGAGCCGAGGCAACTCCGCCGACTCCTCGGTCTTCGCCGACTCATACGGCCAAAGCCGCGTCGCCGCGGGATCCGTCGCCGCGCCCGGCAACCCCAACAACTCGGATCTTCCCAGCGATGTCAGGTCCCGCGTCGGCGTCGTCATCGCGCCAAACCGCAGCTTCGGATGCTCTTCGTTGAAGTACCTCGCCAGCAGCGCGCCTCGCACAGACCCAAAGGTCGATTCCGACAACCCGCGCGGCGCCCCGGCCCTTCCCGGCGCCGGCAAGCCAGTCACCCGCAGCAGGATGGACGAAGCAAACCGCCCCATCACCTCAAAGTTCCCGCCGGCGACCGCCTCATCCACCGCCCGCGCCACGCCGGGAATCCACCCATAGTCGTGGCACATCACCGGCGTGCCGGACGCGAGCACCCCCGACAGCAGACGCAAGTCTCTCCAGCACCCCGCGTACGAGTGATCGCCATCCACAAACACCATCGAGGGCACAATCGGCAACTCCGACAAGAACCCCGCGAGGTCGCCGTGATAGAGCAGCGCCCGTTCCGCCACACCCTCTTTGATCAGTGTCGCCGACCCGCGTTGTATGGCCGCGGCCTCGACATCCACTCCATACCACTGCGGCGGCGGCAAACCCCGATCCCGCGCCCCCGCCAACGCACCACGCAACTCGACCACCGCCGACCGCCCACCATAGACGCCGATTTCCAGAATCACCGATCCGCTGTGATACGCGGCCTCGTACAGCTTCTGACTATCCGGCGGATCCTGCCACCCCGGCAACCCGCGCGTCGCCCGGTAAATGTCCTTGTGTTCCGAGTTCACAAACCCCGAGCCCTTCACCAGCGATGTACACCAGTTCGGAACGTACGTCGCTCCATCCCGATCAGCCTGCGCCAAATCCGGAGCCACCACCATCCGCCGCGGCGTCGTGTCCGAATCGGACTTCTCCTGCGGGTCATCCGCCAGCAAGTCCCGGCGCGCCGCATCCGTGATGTCGGTCGTATTAATTGGCGGCGCATCCGGTTTGATCGCCGGCACCGATCCGCCAAAGTACCGCTCGATCAACCCCTCGCGCAGCCGCCGGAACATCCCGACGCTCAGCCCCCGCGCCGCCGCCGGACGCTTCGACCCCTCCGGTGCCGCGGCCCTCAGCAGCACCGAACTGGCAAAGCACCCCATCTTCTCATACCCGCCCCCACGGATGGCTTCATCCACCGCCTGGCGCACACCCTCGATCCACCCATAGTCGTGGCACAACACCGGAGTCCCCGGCACCAGCCTCGACGCCAGCAGCAACAGGTCGCGCCGGCAACCCTCATAGCTGTGGTCGCCATCCACGAACACCATCGTGGGCGTGATCGGAATCTCTTCCAGAAACCTGGTCAGATCGCCGTGAAACATCACGGAGTGACCGAGCAACCCCGCTTCGCGCACCGTTCCCAGTCCGCGCTGGATCGCACTCGCATCCACATCAAGTCCGAAGTACTGAGGCGCCGGCCCGGACCGCTTCCGCGCGCCCTCAATCGCCCCGCGCAACTCCACCACCGCAGATCGCCCGCCGAAAATCCCGATCTCAAGAATCACCGACCCGCTGTGGTACGCCGCCTCAAAGAGCTTGAAGCTGTCCGGCGGATCCTGCCACCCCGGCAACTCTTTGGTCGCATCAAAAACACCCTTGTGCTCAACACTGATGAACGGAGCCTCACCCAGCGCCCCGGACCAACTCGGTACATGACCAGCGCCCGGGCGATCGGGTTGGATCAGATCTGGCGGTAGAACTTTGGGGTCCACGCGACTCTCAACTCCCGCCGTTTTCGCTCTCCCAGGGGAGCGTCATGCACAGACCCAGCTTCTGCCCATACTTCCGCCAGCGCGACGCCATCAGATCATTAATCCTCTGCCGCAGCACCACCACCTCGGTCTCCTGCTGGTGCGTGAGCGCGCCCAGAGTCTCTCGATCCGATTCCAGCTTCTGCACCCGCAGGCTCAGGTCCGACTCTACAAACTGCCGTTCCGTCAACTCTCGCAGAGCCTTCTTGAGTTGCGTGTGCAGTTCCGATTCACGCTGGGCGTGCGCCGCTCGAACCTCCGCCAGCTTCTCAGCCGAGACCGTCTGCTGCGACAGCTTCGCCTCGGTCGCCGCCAGTCGCTCCTTCAGGTTCGCCTCGCGGGCCGCGGCCGTGTTCTCAAACGCCGCCAACCGCTGCCGCAGCACCGACTCCCGACGCGCCGACTCCGACCGCAGCGACTCCAACTCCGCCGCCACCGCGTCCGCCCTGGCCGCCTGCTTCAGGGCCCGTTCCAGCGCCGCGGTCAGCGATTCCGGGTCCACCTTCTGCTCTCTACGCAGAACCGAAACCTCGTACATCCGCTCGCGAGCCGCTTCCGCCCCGCCGCGACCGATCTTCGCAAGCAACGACTGGTCCGCGTTAAACACCCGTGTCTCCCGGGTCGTCACGCGACCCTCTTCCAAGTCGGATGCCGCCTTGAGCACATCCGCCACGGGAATGTCCTTGATGCAGTACGACCGCGGCAAGTGGCACAGCCACCCGCACCCAAAGCACGGCACGCTCAGCGCCAGCGACACACTCGCCTTGGCCGCCGGAAGGAATCGCGGCCACGTCCCGCCGCCAAACAGCGCCAACAGCGGCTTGCCCATCGCCGCGGCCATGTGCATCGGCCCCGTATCACGCCCAACATACCCCGACGACCGGCCGATCAATCCCGCCAGCACATTCAGGTCACCATCCTCACCACCCACCCAGATCGGCGCCGGCCCCGAGCGATCCGCGGCCGCTTGTGCGACCACGCGCATCGACTCTTCCTCAGTGCGATGCCCGATCAGCAGAAACCGCCGGTTGTGCCTCGCCGTCCACGCCGCCAGCAGCTCCGACCAGCGCTCCGGATCCCAGTTGCGCACCCGCGTGAACTGCGAATCTCCGACGCAAGCCACCCAATATTCGCCCGCGGCCAAACCCAGCTTGTTCAGCACCGAATCCGCCGCACGCAGGTGATCGGCCGAAGGCTCCATCGCCGGGTCCGGCAGCACATTCGCCACCCCCAGTACCGCCCCGGCCAGCAACTGGTTCTTGGCAATCTCCGGCAGATCCTCCGCCACCGAAACCGACCGGGTGACCCGCAGTTGCGACCGCGGCGCCGACCCGAAGTTCGGGTTCGCGTACCGCTTCCCCGTCATCGCGACCGTCGGAACATTCGGCAGATCCAGGCTCAGGCGCTCTTCGAGCACCGTCCACTGATACGCCGCGACCACCAGCATGTCCGGGGCGAACTCCTTGGCCCGCGCCACAACGCCCGCCAACGTTGGGGAATCAACCTCCAGCCCCGCCTCATACAGATTGATGTCGCACACGATCACCCGCGCGCCGGGCGCGATACTCGTGATGATCGGTTCCAACAACGGCCGCACAATCAGGCACAGCTCGTGCCCCGCTTCCTGAATAGCGCGGTACAACGGCTGACGCAGCAGCACATCGCCGATAGTGTCGGGATTACAGGCAAGAACTCGCATGGTTCGTCGCATCGCCTCCGACCGGCGCTCCCTTGCACCGGCGGATCGATCATAACCCGCTCACCCGCCAAAGGCGTCGATTTACCTCACAACCGCGGCCCTGCGGACCCCCGTCTGGATCACCGCATCCTCCCGGATCGCCTCGTAGTCCATGGTGATATCCCACAGCCCCCGCTCATCCGGCACCGCCTCGATCGTCGTCACCGAAACCGTCCGAGCATCCGCGCGGCTCATCAGCACGCTTACCTCCGGACGCTCCGTCCAGGTGTGCCGGTGGAAACTGTCCTGGGCGCGCTCCGCATCGTCATGACTTCCGGTAACCATGCCCTCAAACAACCCCAGCCGCGGCGTCACCAGGCTGTCCCCCAAACCCGAACTGACAAAGCACGCCGGCGCCGACATCCGTGTTGTCACCTTGATCTCCCGACGATCCCATCGCGCCTCGGCGATCCGCAGCTCCCCCGCGATCGCATCCGCTGCCACCAAGCGGAACGGCGCAAACGACTTCAGCGTCATCCGCCGCAGCCGCCGCATCGCGTCGTCGGTATCCGCCGCCCCGATCAACGCCGGGATCACCAGCCCACGCGACTTGAGGCCTCGCACACCCGTCATGTCCAAGGGCGGCTCAAGATTCAGGTTCAGCAAGCACAGAACCAGGCCATGCTCGGCCGCGGCGATCCACGTCCCACCCGCTTCCATGTCCATGGGCCACATCGCCCGCGCCCCCGGCACCCCGGCCCGCTCGATTGCACGCCACTTGGGCGCGGCCGAAGGCGCCCGGCTCCGGATCTCATCCCGGTTGCAAACCACGCGAAACCCCGTTCCCCCCGAAACGCGATCCGCCAGATGCAGCGAGCGTGGCTTGAGGGGGATGATGGAAACGGTACACATGCTTGTGGGACCCCTACCCGCCCACGCGGGCCGGGTCGCCGCGACCAATCCTAGTCCGCTCGCGACCGAAGGCCCCTCTCGTGAGACACGGTCGATGGGGCTTTCCCAAAGTCCTGATCGAGGACAACTCCCAATTCTGTGGCTATCGCGCCCAACATCGCGTGGTGATGCACGGCATGGTGCGACACAAACGCCAGCTCTCTTGCGAGCGTTGAACCCAGTTCCGTCTCCGTCCCGTCGCCATCCACCATGATGCGAACCCGCACCACGGTTTCCAGCGCGGCCGGATCCAGATTGAGAATCCGGGCCCGCACCGCCTTGATTTCTCGGATCGCCTCGCGTGGCTCGGTTTCCATCGGCACATCCCGTTCGCGGTGGTCGTAGTCGATCACCATTCCCGAAACCGCCTCCAGCGCTGCGCGAAAGTGGTCCAACGTGTGCCGGATGTGCTTGCCGATCGTCCCGCCCTTGAGCGTCTTGGATGTCACCGCGTACTTTTCCGCGGGTATCGCCAGCACGAACGCTTCACAACGGTCCATCATCGCCACCGCGGCCGCGGTCACCGGACTTGCCCCTCCCACCTGTTTCCGGCCCACAACCCGCGTCATACACGTGTTCCTCGGAAAGTACGCTCCCGGCTTGCTTCGACAGTCATCCTACCCGCTGGAAACCCTCGGCGACCTGATGAGGTTCGGTAACCGACCGGTGTCGGATTTAGTCTTTCACCCACGCCAGTTCAGCAAGTTGGTCCACAATCCGCTCCGCCGCGAACGCGTCCGCGTTCGACCTGTCCATCGCCACCCGCACCGTCGCCCGATTCCCGGCGTAAGCGACATACAGCAGGGCCGTCGTCCGATCTCCCGATCTGACCAGTGAATCCGGGTCACTCACGCGGTTGGGGTTCGCCTCATCCAGCAACCCCGAATCCCGCACCAGCCTCCACAGCTGATCCGACTGCCGCGGCGTCAACTGCCTCACCCGACGCGGAAACGCCGGCCCATCCCCCTGACCCGCCCTCAACACTCCATCGGCCTCGATGATGTACCGCCCCGGCTTAAACGCCCGCGGCAGTTCCACATCCGGCAGAGCCACCCGCGGCGCAAACACCGTCGCGGCCATCGACAGGTCCTCGGGCCGCTCATCCGGCAACGGACGCGAAACCGACTCAATCTTCCGGGGCGTTGAACCGCACGCGGCCAGCGCGAACACCAGGATCAGCAGCAAGGGCTTCATCAACGTCTTCATTCACGCGCAGTCTAGCCCAAATTCGGCCGACCCCGGGTTGGCAATGTGGCTTTCCGCAACCGCTGTCCTGCCCCTATCCTCCCCCCTCATGAAAGCAAGCGTCCGCTGGCTCAATCGACTCCTGGAACCCGGCAACCTCTCCGCCGAAGAGGTCGAGTCGTTCCTCACCCATTCCGGCTTCCCCATCGATGCTCGCGAACCCGCCGCCGGCGGTGACATGTGCCTCGAAGTTGAAGTCACATCCAACCGCGGCGACTGCCTCTGTCACATGGGACAGGCCCGCGAAATCGCCGCGCGAACCGGACGCGCTCTCAAGACCCCAACGCCTCCCACTCCCCCCACCGCCGGCCCGATCACCGACGCTCTCCACCTCCAGAACCAAGTCCCCGATGCCTGCCCACGCTTCACCGCCCGCGTCATCCGCGGCGTCACCATCCGCCCCAGCCCGGCGTGGCTCGTCGAAGCTCTCGAATCTGTCGGCCAGCGTTCTATCAACAACGTCGTCGATGTCACCAACTACATCAACTTCCTTTACGGCCAGCCCACGCACGCTTTCGATCTGGACAAACTTGCCGGCCGCACGCTGATCGTCCGCTACGCCCGCGAAGGCGAGACCCTCACGACACTCGATGGCAAACAGCGCAAGCTCAAGGCCGATGAGGTCGTCGTCGCCGACGAGCAACACGCGACTTCTCTCGCCGGAGTCATGGGCGGCGCCGCATCCGAAGTGACGTCCACCACCCGCGACATCGTCCTCGAAGCCGCGACCTGGGACCCCGTTGCCGTCCGCCGCGCCGCCCGTCGCCACCAGCTCCGCACCGATGCCAGCCACCGCTTCGAGCGCGGCGTCGATCCCCGCACGATCGATGAGCCCGCAGCCCTGGCGGCTGCGCTCATCGCCGATCTCGGCGGCGGTCGCCTCTGCACCGGTTCGCAAGATGCCGGCCGCCCAGCCCAGCCGCTCCGCACCATTCAACTCCGCACGAGTCGCTGCCGCGCATTGCTGGGCGTTGAAGTCGCCGACGCCCGCATTTCCGAAATCCTCTCCGCGCTCTCCATCAAAAACACCCTGCAATCCGCGGGGATTCTCGCCTGCACGATCCCCGCGTTCCGCCTGGATCTGGAACGCGAAGTCGATCTCATCGAAGAAGTCGGTCGCGTGCACGGACTCGATCAAGTCCCCATCCATCCCCGCATGACCCTCTCGGTCCGTCCGGTTCAGAACTCCGAATCCGCGGCTCGGCGGATCGGCGAAGTCCTCACCGGCCAGGGCTTCTTCGAAACCGTTACGTTCAGCTTCGTCACACCCAAGCACGCCAAGCCGTTCCTTCCGCCGGGCCTCTCCTTGCTTGCGGTCTCCGATGACCGCCGAAAGGGAGACGGCACCCTGCGCCCCAGTTCGCTCCCCAGCCTGCTGCTGTGCCGCAAAGCCAACCAGGATCGCGGCGCGACCGTCGAAGGTGGCATCCGTCTCTTCGAGACCGCGGCGACCTACGCCGAATCCGCACCCGGCAAAAACGCCGAGCGCCGCACGCTGGCACTGCTCCTGGATGTCCCAGGTGTGGACAAGGGCAAGCCCGGCACCACCGAGCAGCGCCAGCACGCCGTCCGCCTTCTCCGCGGCACGATCCAGGCCGCGGCGCAAGCCATCGGCGGAACCGCTGTGCGCCTGGAACTGATTCCCAAGCCCCCCACGGTCCCCGCGTTCGAGGCCGCGGCCCACGCCCAGATCCGCATCAACAACGCCCCGGTCGGTTCGCTGGGGATCATCGACGCCGCGACCCAGCGACTTTTCGATCTGGAGATCCCCGTCGCCGCGGCCGAAATCGACCTGCAATCGCTGATCGCGCTGTATCCGCCCAAGACCAAGGTTCAGGAACTCCCCGCGTTTCCGAGCATCGACCGCGACCTGTCGCTTATCTTGGATGAGGCCACCTCCTGGGAATCCGTCAACGACCTGGTCACCCAATCCGGTGTGGAACGGCTCGAAGCGGTTTCCTTCATCGGCGCCTACCGCGGCAAGCAAATTGGCACGGGCAAGAAGTCCGTCACGCTCCGCATGCGATTCCGGGATCCGGCCCGCACCCTGCGGCACGAGGAAGTCGATCCACAGGTCGGCACCATCGTGACCCTCGCGGCCCTGAAACTGGGCGCGACGCTCCGCACTTGACCCGCTCAAAACGGGCTGCTTACGCACGCGACGGCGAACCGCCGGCCGCTTATGATCGTTCTTAGTCACGGAGGGTCCCCATGCCGCAGACAACCGCTGGTCCGAAAACCAAGTCGTCCACCCAGCCCGCATCCGAGGCTGAGAGTGCGGACCGGCCGTTCATTTACGTCAACGGCAAGATGCTGCCCAAAAGCCAGGCCATGGTGTCGGTGTACGACCATGGTCTGCTGTACGGCGACGGCGTCTTCGAGGGCATCCGCGTTTACAAGTCCAAGATCTTCAAGTGCAAGCAGCACATGGACCGGCTGTACCGCTGTGCGGACGCCATCCACCTGAAGATTCCGGTGCCGCCGGATGAGATGGTTCGCATCCAGCGCGAATGCATTTCTGCCAACAACCTCACCGACGGGTACATCCGGCTGGTCGTGACCCGCGGCTTTGGCACGCTGGGCTTGGACCCGCGCCGCTGCCCCACTGCCGGGGTCATTTGCATTGCGGACCAGATTCGCCTCTACGCCGAGGACCTGTACAAGTCCGGCATGAAGGTCATCGTCGCCAACCGCCCCAAGACGCCGGTGGCGTGCCTTGACCCGCGGGTCAAGAGTTTGAACTACTTGAACAACATCCTGGCGAAGGTTGAAGCCATCGAGCAAGGGTGTGACGAGGCGATCATGCTCTCGACCGACGGATTCGTCACCGAGTGCACGGGCGACAACATCTTCGTCATCAAGAACGGCAAGATGTTCACGCCGCCGCCGATCTGCGGGCAGTCCGGCCTGCTCGAGGGCGTCACCCGCGGCTTTGTCATGAGCACGCTCGCCCGGGACTGCAAGGTGTCCTGCGAAGAGAAGCTGATGCGTCTGGATGAGGTGCTGGGCGCTGATGAGGTTTTCCTGACGGGAACGGCCGCGGAGATCATCGCTGTTCACTCCGTGGGCGACTTCAAGATCTCCGACGGCGAAGGCCCGATCACCAAGAAGCTCCGCACGCGGTTCCGCCAGATCGCCACCAGCGACAACATTCCGGAAGATTGACGCCCGCGTCCCTCTTGCACCAAGCACACTGACGGGGCCGCCGATCCGGCGGCCCTCTTTCTTACCCCACATGTCCGCCCCCACTTCAACCCGGGCCGCAAGCACGCTGATGATCGTGCTGGCGTTCTTCTGCCTTTATTTCTTCTGGGGTTCGACGTACCTAGCTCTGCGGTGGGCTCGCGAGGGCTTCCCGCCGTTCTTTCTCTCGGGCATCCGCAATCTCATCGCGGGCCTGATCATCCACTTGCTCCTGAACTTCAAGGCCGTGCCGCGCGCGACGCCTCAGGAGTGGAAGATCTCAGCGATCATCGGCGGGCTGCTGCTCGTCGGCGGCAACGGACTGGTCACATTTGCCTCTGGATTTCTGCCATCGTCTGTCGTGGCTGTGCTCATCGCGATGCTACCCATGTGGATGGTGATTCTGGATCGCCCACGAAACGCTGAGGGCCGGCGCGATCCGTTCAACTTCGTGATTCTCGGCGGAGTTCTTGTTGGGTTTGGCGGGGTGTTGATTTTGGTGGTTCCCAAGCTGCGGGATGCCCTTACGCACTTGAATGACCACAGCGCGGTGATGCAGGGATTGGCCGCGGCGGCGACGGTGGCTTCGTCGCTTTGCTGGGCGTGCGGCTCGATCTACTCGGCGCGGGTGCGGCAACGGGGCTTGGTCAAGGCGGGTGCGTTTCGGATGACCGGAATGCAGCTCATGCTGGGCGGGGCGATGCTGCTCTTGATCTCGATCGGGGCTCGCGAGCACGTTTCTCGAGAGGCGGTTTTGTCTACCGCGTACCCGCTTGGATCGCTGGGTTATCTCATCGTGTTCGGGTCGCTGCTGGGGTTCACGTCGTACATCTGGCTGCTGGGGGTGGTCCCGTCTTCGCGGATTTCAACCTACGCGTACGTGAACCCTGTAGTGGCTGTCGTGCTGGGGTGGTGGCTGGCGAGTGAGAAGTTGACGATGTGGGTGGGGATTGCCGCTGCGGTCATCATTGCTTCCGTGGCTGTCATCGTTACGGCAAAATCAGCGCCGGCGCCGCAGGGCCAGAAGGCCGGCCCCGAGCAGGACGGCCATTGAGCCCGGCGTGGGGATGAACGAAGTCACGGGGCTGAGCAGGATCGCGGTGGTTCGGCCGTTGATCAGGGCACCGGCGGCGATCTGGCCGCGATCGTTGATGGCTTGGGCGGAGGTGATCTCGAAGGAGCCGAAGCCCGGCGCGAGCAGCGAACGCAGGTCGTACATCGCGCCGTCGAACCAGATGAAGCCCGTGAAGCCGTTGGTGCTGTTGCTGGTGCCGACGATATGGCCGAGGTTGTTGACGTCGGCCGCGGCGGAGTAGCGAAGTGAGCCGCCGAGGAAGCCCAGTTCCTGCATCTGGCCGTTGAGCCAGGAAACGGCGGCGAACTCGCCGGTGAACTGGTTGACTTCGTAGGTGCCGACGGCCTGGCCGGCGGTGTTGACGGCGTTGGCGCCGCCGGTGCGTGCGCCGGTGGGGATGGGCAGGGGAGAGATGACGCCGCTCGTCCACATGTAGGGCTTGGCCGCGCCGGGGCCGGCGGCGGTGCCGACGATGTAGCCGGTGTTGGAGATGTCGTTGGCGTAGGTTTCGGTGGCGCCGGCGGGGCTGGGGAGTTGGGACATCAGGCCGTTTTGCCAGATGAAGGCGCGGGTTTGGGAGTCGCCGGGAAGGGTCGAGTAGCCGACGATGCGGTCGGAGTCATCGATGCTGACACCGGCGGCGTAGTTGCCACCGAGGGTGCCCAGGTCTTGTGGCTGGCGGGCGTACCAGCGGATGGCGTGGGAGCCGATGATGGTGCCGTTCTGGTCGGCGAAGGACGCGGTGCCGGCGATGCGGCCGCGGATGTTGACGCGGGAGCCGAAGGAGCGTGCGGAGCCGGGGAGCTCGCCGGTGGCGTTGATGGCGCCCCACTTGAAGTTGAGGATGTTGGTGGGACTTTCGGCGGTGGAGCCGTAGCCGACGACGCGGCCGTTGTTGTTCAGGCCCAGGGGGAGGCTGAGGATGCCGTTGGGAGATTGGGGGTCGAGCGCTCCGATGACTTCCACGGCGTAGCGCGGGGGGTCGGAAGCGAGGGCGACGGAGGCGACCAATACGGGCGCGGCCAGCAAGTGGCGCATCATGCGAATCTCTCCTTGGACACTGCGGGGCACCATGGCGATCGGCTGATAAGCGGGGTGCGGAGAGGGCGCGGCGGGCTTATCGGGCTTGAGGGTGAGGGGCTCTGCGGGATGTGCGGGGGTGTGGATAGAAAGTTGCGCGGGGGGACTGGCGGAGCGGACTTGGCGCGACCGGTGCCGCGGACATCGAGGTCGGAGGAACCGACTTCGATGGCACGGTTTGGTTTTCACTTGTCTTCCGCTCGTGCGTGGAACCGGTTGGCTGCCTGCGCAGTTGGGTCCTTGGGAGGACTTGAGCTGCGCCGAGATCGGGCGGTCCACGTCGATGCGACCGAGGGCACGTTCTCTTTCGAGAACTTGCTTGCGGTAGAGGTTCGCTCAATCTCGTCCGGAATATGAAGCGTCGGAGCCAACACGGGGTTTCCGCCCCGAATCCGCGGCCTCATCAATCCGGGGTTGCTTGAGCAGCCCCTCTACCTATGGGCCAAAGACACGTTTTGCGCGCAAAAACCGTGTCGAAAATTGTGGTGGTTGTTCAGAAAGTGCTTGAAATAGGGCGCGGATTTGATGTGCGGATTTCGCGGAAATCGTGTCGTGCTCGAGCAAAGTCGTGCTGACAAAAGTGTGTCGAAACGTCAACGGAGGCTGGGTGTCCCTACGTGGCGACACGCCACGGCTCACTGAAGCAGTGAGCGGAGCCGAGGGGGCGGGAGAGGGAACGCGTGGGGTGGTCGGCACGGCTGTGCCGCGGGTTGGGGTGGTTGGGCGCGTAAGTTGTTCGGGCGGCAAAGCCGTGGCACGAGTCGGCCGCTACATTGCGGCCATGGCTGACATACCTCGCTGGCTGATTACCGTTGTGCTGCTGCTGGCCTCGAACACGTTTATGACGTTTGCGTGGTATTACCACGTGAAGCAGAAGGCGTGGCCCTTGATCATGGCGATCGGGGTGTCGTGGGGGATCGCGCTCTTTGAGTACATCCTGCAGGTGCCGGCGAACCGGCTGGGGCATGTGGACCACGGCGGGCCGTTCACGATGCCGCAGCTGAAGATTATTCAAGAGGCGATCACGCTGGTGGTGTTTACGGTGTTCACGATCTTTGTCGTGCACGAGAAGCCGCGGGTGAATGATGTGGTTGCGATGGGGCTGGTGGTGGCGGGAGTTGTGGTGTCGATGATGGGGAGGAAGTGAGGGAAGAGGCGAAAGGCGAAAGGCGAAAGGCGAAAGGCGAAAGGCGAAAGGCGAAAGGCGAAAGGCGAAAGAGCCTAAATCACATCGCGCAGTTCGGGGCGCAGGCGGCGGAGGATGAGGTAGCCGATTGCAGAGGCGGCCAGGGTCCAGCCGAGCATTTGCAGCCACAGGAGGGGGCCCGGGACGACACGCTCAATGAAGAGGTCGCGGATACCGTGCATGAAGGGGTAGAGGGGGTTGTAGGGGACCAGCCAGCGGACGGCCTCGGGCAGGATCGATTCGTGATAGACGATGGGGTAGGTCCAGAAGCCGATCTGGAGGAGGACGGGGACGAGCTGGCCGACATCGCGGATGAAGGCGTTGAGCGTGCCCAGGGCCATGCCGATGCCGAACGCCATGCCGATGAGGAGTGTCATGGGGATGGGGAGGAGGAGCCAGTGCCAGGATGGGTAGTGGCCAAGGCAGACGGCGACGGCGATCAGGACTGCGTAACTGATGGCCAGGCCGAACATGGTTGAGAGCGCGGACTGGGCGACGAAGACCTGTTCGGGGATGGGGAGCTTTCGCAGGTAGACGGCGTTGTGGACGAAGGATTGGGTGCCGCGGGTGATGCACTCGGAGAACGCGGCCCAGGGGAGCATCGCAGCGCAGAGGTAGACGGCGTAGTGGACTTTGAGGTCCGCGGCTTGCTTCAAGATCCCGGTGAAGACGATTGTGAAGATGAGGATCATCGAGAGGGGCTGGAGGATGTTCCAGACCGCGCCGAGGCCTGCGCCGGCGTAGCGGGTGCGGACATCGGCCCAGGCGGTGCGCCAGATGTAGGAGCGGTGTTTGTAGAGGTTAAAGATCATCCGCGATGCACATTAGGCGGGGGCGAGGATCGAAGCCCCCCGGCCGCCCGAAGCGCCGGGGAAGGATGCGGTGACCCGATGTTTGGCGGTGTGGCCGATGTGTCCGAGCACGAAACCGCCGCGGATGGGCGGGTCGTCATCGCCTGGAAGCCCTTTGAGAAGCAGCACGGGTTGGTCTTGCGGCCCCGCGATATCGATTTTGAGGGCCGTCGCCAGGCGAAGGAGCTTGGCATCCGGAGGAGTTTGGAAGGACAGCTTGGCTCCCAGAAGCGCACAGATCCAGGGGAGTGCGTGCGAGGGTGAGCCAACGACTCGCAGGCCCTGAGATTCGGCCAGGCCGTGGTGCCAGAGCCAACTGATGGCGGCGAAGTCTTGTGGTTCGGGTGGTTCCAGGCCCATGGGGGCGGCGAAGGCGTGGATCCAGTAGCCGAGTACTTCGGGCACGGGGAGGGGTTCTGTAGCAGAGCCTGCGTGGACCATCGGAGACAGGTGACGAAGTTGATCGGGCTTGAGTTCGCGCTTGCCGCGGCCGACGGAGTCCGAGCCGATAGTGCCACGGGCCATGACGTCGGCGCTCCCCCACTCCCAGGAGGGGAAGTCGTGCTTGGACTTGGCGTAGTCGAGCATGGCGGGCTCGAAGGGTTCGCCGATGAAGTCCATGAGAGCGCGGATCGTGGAGGCGGGCTCGGTGACGAGGCGTTCGTAGGTGAGGGAGTGGTGCTTGTGGCCGGAGAGACCGGCGCGGATCAGGTTGTTCCAGTGACGCCAACGCAGGATCGCGGCGAAGGGTGTGTTGTCTACGGGCGGGACGCCGGGGCCGAAGCCGAGGTTTTTTTCAAGGAACGCGGAGATGCCCTTGCGGTGAGCGGCGACCACCGAAGTGGACATCGCGGTGTCCAGACCATCGCGCGTGAGGTGGACGAACTTGGCATCGGGGAAGAGCTCGAGGAGGAAGGGGACGTACAGCGCGTTGTCGGGGGTTTTTTCGGCCCAGCGGGACTTGTGTTTTTGTTGGCAGTAGCGGTCCATGAGGACGTTCATGAAGGCGCGCGCGGCCTCGGTGGCGACGGCGTCGGGCATGCCGAAGCTCTTGCAATAGCCCCAGGGCTCGTCGCGGAGGGCGCCCCAGAGGGCCATGAGGCTGCGCGGTTGATGGCCGCCGAGCCAGGGGGTTTCGGGTCCCGCGGCGATGGCGGAGTGGCCGTCGAGGATGGTGCGGAGGAGGGTGGTGCCGGAGCGGGGCACGCCGAGGATGAAGATGGGAGGGCGGGAGGTCACTTCAAGTAACGGTAGGGGTGCGGTGTTCGAAGCGGGAGAGGTCGGGGAGGTCGGCGCTGCTGAGGATGTCGCACCATTGCGGGTCGGCCTTCCAGGCGGTGTTGTCGCCGGCGCGGTAGAAGGTGCGCTTTCCGGGGCGCGCGAAGGACTCGAAACGCGTGACGGAGTGGACGAACTCAGGTGAGAGCTTGGGACGGATACCGACAAGAGGAACGAGTTTGCGAAGGGGTTCGGGGCTGGTGATGAGGTCTTCGTATCGGATGAGAAGTGAGTCGGTGGGTGATGCCGCGATTAGGCTGAAGGCGGTTTGGTAGAACGTGATATAGCGCTGGCACTTGGCGCGGAGCCACGTGGGTGGATCCTCGATCGCCTGATTCCAACGCTCGGTGGTCACCTTGAAGAAGCTGTAGAAAGTCGGGATGGGGTCGCGAATGAGCACGACCATGGGGTCGGAGCCTTTTTCAGGGAAGCCGTGCTGGCCGGTGGCGCGGGTGTTGAAGGCGATGGGGCTGAAGGGAACGCCTTCTTCGCGGCGACTCAGGGCGTGGAGCGCTGCAGGCGCGATCTCTTCTTCACGCGACTGAACTTCCTCATTGTCGGGCCGCGGAAGTTCGACCCGGTCGAACAGGCCCATCGTGCAATAGCGGAACAGGTGCGAGCCGGTGCGGGCGAAGGCGAAGGTGTCGATACGTCGGATGGGCGGTTGGCTGTCGGTCACAGGCGCGCCCCGGTCATAACTCTGCCCCGACGGGCTCGGGCGCGGCGTATCCCAAGCGACGCAGGGCGACGCCGGCTATGGCTTCCAGGTTCTGGGGAATCGGTCGCTCGGTGTGGGACGGGCTTTGACGCCTGACTTCAGCGCTTGCGAAAGCGCGAGCTTGTTCACAAGGTTCAAGCCCGAGCAGCGATTCGAGTTTCTCGCAGGCGGCGATGGGGTCGGCGATGAGCTCTTCGTATCGCAGTTGCAGGATGCGAGGGGCGGGGTGTGATGCGAGGTAGCCGTCGGCGGCATCAACGCTGAGTCGCCATTCCAGGAGGCCGCGTTCCAGGGGTGTCTGGCAATAGGGGACCAGATGTTCGAGGCCCCGCTCGTGGGCGTGGTGGACCAGGAGCTTCCACTTGCGATCTTCGATGCCGTACCAGCGGCCGACTTTGACGCGGCGCTCGATGGAGTAGGCGACTTCGAGGCCGTGACGGACGATGTTGATGATGGCGGCGTCGGGGCAGAGGGCGCGCAGGAAGCCGAGGCGGAAGTTGTTGATGGCGAGTTTTTCGACCAGGACATCGCGGCCGCGGCGTTCGAGTTCGAGGAGTTCGTGGAAACGGGCGCGGTCGGCGGGGGTTTGCGCTTCGGCGTCGGCAGCGGTGAGTTCGATGCGGGGGTGGGCTTTTTCGGATTGGTGGCGTCGGCCCCAGATGTCGGCGACGGCGAAGGGGCGGATCCAGAGGTCGAAGCGGTCGTTGAGATAGGTGACGCGCGGGTGCTTGGCGAGGATGGAGCCGAGGATGGTGGTGCCGGAGCGTCCGCAGCCGGTGATGAAGGCGACGGTCACGGCGTGTTCCCCGCGCGCTGAGCTTTTGAAAAGGTCGTGGTCATGGGGAGTCGGGCGATGCCGAAGAACTTGCGGACTTCTCCGGGCTGGAGTTCGACAACGAAGGGCCCGAGGCGGTCGATGCGGTCGTGGGCGATTCCGTCGTTGACATCTTCGGTGGCGGGCTCGCCGCAGCCCAGGCCGAAGGTGTAGGTGCCGGGCTCGACGTCGAGGGTGATGGTGAAGGTGACGACGACTCGGTCGCCGGGCTCCATAGCGGGGAGGACTTGGCCGAGTTGATAGGTGCCGGCGCTGAAGACCAGGTTGTTGAAGCGATCGAAGATGCGGATGCCGGCGCGTGGGAGAGGGATGCGGTCGTGGGCTTCGAGAAGGACTTTGAATGTAAGAGGTTCGCCGACGTTGACGCGGACGGTGTTGCCGCCGACGGGATTGATGACCCTTGCGGCTTTGATGCGGAGCTTGCCGGTGCCGTATCGCTGCTCGCGCCGGTGGGCGGTTACATCGTGCTGGATGATTTCGAGGGCTGATTCGGTGGAGGTCGGAGCCGTGGCAGGAGTCGCGGCGGCGGGTGTGCTCTGACGATTGCGGGCCCATACGCGGGCAGCATTGCCGCCGTTCATGGAGGCGATGTAGCGGGTGATGGCTTCATCGGGGCCGCCCTGGAAGATGCACTCGCCGTGGTTCAGGACGATGACTTTGTCACAGAGATTCAGGATCGCGGACTGGTCGTGGCTGACGAAGATCATGGTCATGCCGCCGTCGAGCATTTCGCGGATACGCAGGGCGCACTTCTGCTGGAAGAAAACATCGCCGACGCTGAGGGCCTCATCGACGATGAAGAGCTCCGGGCGGAAGCAGGCGAACATGGAGAAGGCCAGGCGCACTTTCATGCCGCTGCTGTAGAGGTTGACGGGGCGCTCGAAGAACTCGCCGAGTTCGGCGAACTTCTCGATCTCATCCATCTTCTCGCGTGCGAAGTTGGCGGGGAAACCCAGCAGCGTCGCGGCGTTGACGATGTTGTCGCGCCCGCTGAGCATGGGGTTCAGGCCTGTGCCCAGCTCGATGAGAGAGAGCACGCGGCCGGAGACGCCGAAGGTGCCCTCGGTGGGGTGGAGGGCGCCGGTGATGATTTTGAGAAGAGTGCTTTTTCCTGAGCCGTTGGGGCCGATGATGCCGAGGCACTCGCCTTTTTTGACCTGGAAGGACACATTTCGCACGGCCCAGAAGTCGGTGTGCAGGGGTTTGCCGTGGCGGGTTTTGCGACCGAGCCATTCCCAGAGGCGGTCCAGGGGTCGTTCGAAAATGCGGAATCGCTTGCCCAAGCCTTCGGCGTGGACGATGACGGGGGCGGCCGTGGAAGAGGTAGGCAAGGGGAGTGGGGTTGGCGGTCGAATCGACTGGGGCGAGTTGGCCAGCACGCTGGGTGTCATGAGCGGGTCCTGCGGGGTCTTCCCGCGAGGTCATTCATGATAGTCGGGCCGGTGGAGGCCTCGGCCGCGGAGGATGTGGAGGAGGTGGTAGAGCTTTTGGAGCATTTTCCACCCGCGGCTGGCGTGGATGACCTTGAGTTCGGCGTCGGCCTTGTTGAAGCCTGAGTTGAGCCGCTCCAGGTCCAGGTGCATCTGGCGGTCTTCGGGGTGGTAGTCGCGTTCGGTGAGGTCGAAGACGGTTTCGGGGACGACGGAACCTTTGATGCCCGCGGCCGCGAGCATGGCGAGAATGGCCCAGGCGCAGTCGGCTTCGACTTGGGCGACGCCGAAGAACTCGCCGGGTGTGGCATCGGCGGGGCGGATCAGGGGCATGGCGCCGACGCGTTCGAGAGCTTCGATGGTGGCCATGACCGGGCCGACGGCTCGCGGGCCCAGGGCAAGAGATTCAAGGGTTGGGGTTGCGGAGACCAGCACGCGGCCGTCTTTGGTGCGGCCCCAGCCGTGGGCGAAGTCGGAGTCGGCCTCACGGACGGCGTTGATCAGTTTGCGGATGAAGACCGGTTCGCCGGTGCCGCGGTTGATCACGGCAAGGGGCATGCTGCGGCGCACGGGTTGGTTGGCGGCGGCGCGGTCGATGGCGCGCTCGTAGTGGGCGATGCGGCGCTGAACGATGTTTTGGTTGCCGCAGAGATCGAGGATTCGGTGGGCCGCGGCAGTTTTGAGGCGCTGGCGGTCGGCGGGGGCGAGCTTTACGGCGCGGGCGAGGGCTTGGCCGCAGGAGCCGGCTTCTGCGGCGTTGAAAACCAGGCCGCTCTTGTCATCGCTGACCATCTCGCCGGTGCCGCCGCCGGAGGAGGCGATGACCAGGCGCCCTTCGGCCATGGCCTCGACGCAGGTGAAGGGGAAGTTGTCCATGGAGGACGGGATGATGACGGCGTTGGCCTGGGCGCGAAGGGCAGCGAGTTGCTCGGGGGATTGCTTGCCGAGCATGCGGACGCGGCCGCGGAGGGAGTCGGGGACCAGAACGCTCAGGGAGTTTTCACCGAAGCGGCCGGTGCCGGAAGGGTCGGGCATGTCATCGCCAGCAAGGGTGAGGTGGAGGCTGGGGTTTTCGTGGGCGGCGATGGTGAAGCCGGCGAGGAGCGTGTCAACACCTTTTCGGGGTTCGAGGCGTCCGGCGAAGAGGATGTCGAACTTGCCGTTGGAGTAGCCGGGGTCTGCGGCTTGCGAAGACTGCTCGGCGCGGGGCTGGAGGTCACCTAGAGGGTATGGGATCACTTCGATGCGTTCGGCGGGGATGCCCCAGTAGCGGGCGCTCCAGGTTGCCAGGGCGCGGGAAGGGCAGGTCAGTCCGTCGGACCAGCGGGCGCAATCACGCTCCATCGCAGCGAGCTCAAGCTCGGGGCGTTTATCGGTTTGCACGCGATTGTGGCGGGCGATCCACGCGGACGGGGAGTGGATGGTGGTGACGACGGCGGGCAGATCGCGCCAGGTGCCGCGGGTGCGGCGGCTGTTGAGACCGAACCAGCCTAGTGCGCCAGTGTCGGGCGCTTCGATGACGTCGATCTTGAACTCTTCCCAGATCCACGGCATGGCCTGCTCGATCCGCATGGCGAAAACCGAGACTTTCGAGAAGGAGCGGAACGCGGCCTCGGTTTCGGGGCTGGCGACCGTGGGGTCGGGTGCGGACCAGTCGCTTCCGCGAATGAACGGGAGGCGGACGATGGACACCTTTCCATCCTGCTCGATGATTTTTTCGCCCTTGTCCGAGACGGTGACGACGATGACGGTGTGGCCCGCCGCGGCCAGTGCTTTGGACCATTGAACGGTGTACGTGCCGATTCCGCCCCCGAAAAAGGGTGGGAACTCACGGGAAATGAGGCACACGTTCATGGGGCAGATGGTACGTTCGGGTGGCCCGGACGGTCGGGGTGGTTTAAGGTACCCACGATGAAGACCGGAACGCGGAGGATGAAGGGGTTGCTGCCGGCCCGGCCGGTGGAGGTTCTGTCTCCGTGGCAGAAGAGCGGGGATCCGGGCCGGTTCTGGCCGCGGCCGCTGATCTTCCTGCACATTCCCAAGGCTGCGGGTTCATCGCTTCAGGAATGGGTGGTACGGCACTTTCCCGGGGGCAACGCGTTCCGGTTCCTGGGGGATCGGGTGACGTGGAACCAGTTCGCGGAGTTGCCGGTGGAGGAGCGGGCCCGGTTTGATGTGCTCCTTGGGCACGTGAACTTCGGGGTTCACGAGCTTTTGCCAGATGCGGCGACGTACATCACGATGCTGCGTGATCCGGTGGATCGTGTGGTGTCGCACTATTACTACGTGCTCTCGACGCCGTCGCACTATCTGCACAAGAAGGTGGCGGGTCGGGGGTACACCTTGCTTGAGTTTGCCCTGACCAGGGTGAGCCATGAGTTGGATAACGACCAGGTGCGTTGGCTGACATCGCGCCAGCATGACGAGATCCCGGTTGGGGGCATTGACCGGCGGATTCTGGATGAAGCCAAGTGGAACCTTGAGCACGGGGTGGCCGCTATTGGCCTGATGGAGCGATACGCGGAGTCGCTGCGGTGCTTTGAGAAGGCCTTTGCGTGGGAGCACATCCCAATTCACACGGCCCGGAACGTGAACTCGGACCGGCCGCCTCTGTCGGAGATTCAGCCGGAGGCGATTGAGGCCATCCGGGAAGTGAACCGGTACGATGTTGAGTTGTACGAGTTTGCTCAGGCTCTTTTCGAAGAGCAGTTGAACCGGCTGGGCGTTCAGCCCTGACCGAGATGTTGGTTGCAATAGAGGGTGGGACTGAGCGTTTAGGCGGGTAGCGTCGAGCGTTGCCGCGATTGGTCGGCGGAGCTTCCTCCAGGATCGAGGACAACGGAATATGCCAGCGGAGATATCTGCACCTCCCATCACGATCTATCACTTCACCCAGTGGAAGGCCGGTTCCCAATGGGTGCAGGGTGTGCTTACGGAGCTGGAGCCGGAGCGGATTCTGGTGCCTTCGGCGGAGTTCTCTGACGGGTCGATTTTCCCGGAGATCGAGCCGGGTCGGATCTATTCGCCGCTGTACATCAACCGGCTGAGGTTTGATGAGTCGCCCCTGGCCGGGGTGGAGCATCGGAAGTTTGTGGTGATCCGCGATCTGCGGGACACTCTGGTTTCGTGGTACTACAGCCTGGTCAAGACGCACGAAGAGAACGAGCGGGTGGTCGAGCACCGGCGGAAGCTGGCGTCGATGGACCGGGAATCGGGGTTGTTGTATCTGCTGTCCCACCCGGACTTCTTTGGCCTGTCGATGGTGAGCAGCACGTGGGTTCAGGCCGCGGACACGCTCGTGGTGAGGTTTGAGAGCCTGATCAAGGACCCGACCCGATGGTTTGGGATGATCTGCCGCGAGTGCGGGATTTCGGTGTCCGAAGCCCGGTTGGTCGCGGCCTTGGACCAGCGGAGCTTCGACAATCTTTCGGGCCGCTCCAAGGGTGCGGACAGCTCGGGGTCGCACTACCGCAAAGGGGTGGCCGGGGACTGGAGGTCGCACTTCACCCCGGCGATCGCCGACGAGTTCATCCGGCGGTACGACGACCTTTTGATCCGGACTGGGTACTCGCCGACGGTCATTTAGAGGGTCCCCATAGCCGGGCGCAAGTGGATACAGTTGCCGCCTATGGAGACCCCGTCCTTTGTCACGGCGCAGTTGCTGGTCAGTGCCGCGGCCCTGATCATCTTCGTTCACGTCATTCTGGTGATCGTGACCTATTCGATCTACCTTGAGCGCAAGATCTCTGCGTACATCCAGGACCGTGTGGGGCCCAACCGGGTGGGGTTTGACTTTGGGCTGCCGGCGCTGAAGTTCCTGAAGGGGTGCTTTGGGCTGGGGCAGCCGCTCGCGGATGGTTTGAAGTTCTTTCTGAAAGAGGACTACACGCCTGAGCGGGTGGATAAGGCCCTGTTCACGCTGGCGCCGATGTGCAGTGTGATCCCGGCATTGATCGGGTTTGCGGTGATTCCCTGGGGCGGGACGGTTCACATCAACGACTTCACGATCCCGATTCTGGACTGGCATATCGCGGGCGGGAACGTTCAGGTGGCTGGGGCGACGGTAAACGTCGGGATCATCTACATGCTGGCGGTCGCTTCGCTGGGCGTGTATGGAATCACCTTGGGCGGGTGGGCAAGCAACAACAAGTATTCATTTCTGGGTGGCCTGCGGTGCACGGCACAGATGCTGGCGTACGAGATTCCCCTGGGCCTGTCGCTGCTGGCGGTGCTGCTGGTGGTTGGGTCGGTGGTGCCGGATGCGATCGTGCGTTACCAGGCCCAGCACGGATGGCTGATTTTGTGTCAGCCGATCGCGTGCGTGATCTTCTTTATCTCGATTCTGGCGGAAGCGAACCGGGCTCCGTTTGACAACGCGGAGGCCGAGCAGGAGTTGGTGGGCGGGTACCACACCGAGTACTCCTCCATGCGGTTTGCTCTCTTCTTCCTGGCTGAATACGCCCACATGACGACCTCGTCGGCGTTCTTTGCCCTGATCTTCCTGGGCGGGTATCACCTGCCGCTGGGGTTCTTGGGCGCAGGCCACATCCTCTCGCCTGAGAACGTAACGCTGTTGGCGATGCTCGCGAAGATCGCGGTGTACCTGACCAAGGTCGTGCTGCTGGTGTGCTTCATGATGGTGATCCGCTGGACGCTGCCTCGCATGCGGTTTGACCAGGTCATGATGATGGCGTGGCAAGCGATCATCCCGATCGCGCTGGCTGTGGTCGTCATGACGAGCGTCATGGTGTACCTGGACCTCACCACACTTGCGCCGATGCTCGCGGCCAACGTGCTGCTGGCGGGCCTTTTGGTCGGGATCTATCCGATCCTGCCCAAGTATGCACCCAACCACAAGGTCAAGCTCTACGGCTCGCGTTTCAACCCGATGCCGGGCGAAGTGGTGCGGACGGGGCCGAGCGACCCGATGGCACGCGAAGACCGTCCGGTGCACGGGACGACTGTCGAGATCGCCTGAACCTACTGCCGCGGCGTCAGTTCATTTTCCGGGGTTACCAGAAACATCGTTGGGATGATGTAGTTTTTTCCCTGGTACTGGTAGACGCGGCCCGAAAGCTGCACCGTGGAGTTTTCACCCAGACGCGACGCCCAGGCTTCCAGACGCTGTAGTGTCATGCACGGGTTGAATATCAGGGACATGTCGGTCTGCGCCTCGGACACAGGGGCGTTGTCCATCGCGAAGGCCCACTGGCCCGTGGAGTTGCGGACAAGCCGGCCGCGGCGGCGGGAAATCGTTGAGTTCTCGGCAAGCAGACCCTTGGCGGCCTGAACTTCGGGCTTGTCGCCGGGCTTGGAAGCGTCCGCGGCCTTGGGGGTTGAACCGAGCGTCTTGGGGCGGTCGTGCTGAGATTCGAGCTGGCGGATCAGGGTCTGGACGTCGGGGTCGTTGAGTTTGGATGACTCGGTCGCGGGAGCATCCTTGGGACCTTCTGTGGCCTCCTTGGCACCGGAAACCGGCGCAGCGGTGGGCAGCAGGTAGTTGACGTTGTAGTAGGAATATATCTGCCCGGTCAGCAGGAAGGCGGTCTGGTCGGCGTGTTCTCCGGCGATCTGCTCCATGCTCTGGAGCGTCTGGCAGGCCATGAGGACCATCGGGCGATCGGCGCGGCCCTGGGCATCCTTGTGAAAAACAAAGGCGCGTTCGCCGCTGGGAAGGCGGACCATCGTTCCGCGCTGGCGGATCACGAATGCACCTTCACGGCGCAGCGGGGCATCGGACAGGCGGAAGTCCGCATCTTCCAGCCCGGGGATGGAGTCTTCCTTGGCCTCGGGTTGTTTGGTTGTGGGGCCCGAGGGCGGG
>JBGAND010000003.1:66798-191700 GCA_044222485.1 Phycisphaerales bacterium
GGGCGGGGGGGTGGCTCCGGGTGATCGCGTTGGGCGATGGCCGCGGCGGGTAGAAGCAGGATGGAGAGCAATGCCAGGGGCTTCCGTGCCATGAGCGGTCTCCAAAGGCGGAGGGGACCGTCCGGGAGGACGGTTTTGCCCGTCATGCTATTCCGGTGAGACCCTTGCTACAGTTGGGCCCTTGCGGGGGAGGCGGATACGGTTTTGACGGTGCGGCCGGGTGCCAGAGTGGTCAAATGGAGCGGATTGCAAATCCGTTGTCGCAAGACTTCGTGGGTTCGAATCCCACCCCGGCCTTTTTCGGTGCTTACTCGTCGGGATGAGACGCCAGGGCACGATTGCGGACTTCGGACCCGGCGATGGCCCGGTCCGAACGATCGAGGTGACGGCCAATGGAATCACCGACTCCCAGGCGTCCGGCCTGAGCGGAGGGTGCCTCGGAAAGCTCTGGAGCCGAAGAGCACCCAGCGAGGATGAGAGTCAGGACTGCCAGGGTGGAGGCGGCGCGGAGCTTGGTCATGATCGGTAATCCTTGCGCGACAGAAAAAGGCCGCGACTTCGGGCATCGGCCGGTTTGCGGGGTGGATTGACCCGGGTGCCGATGGGAAGCCTCAAGGGGCCAAATGTGGCCCGTTATTGGACGAGAATGAGGCACCCGGCCTGTGCAAAGATGGAGAAGCTCCTAGTTGCAGAACCGGGAAACCTCCGCGAACATATGGATCGTGGGGGTGGGGCGGGGATACTCCCTCTCCGAGCGCGACTTCTGGGGGCTTGGGGTGTGGTAGTCTGGGCACGGTAAGGGCGGACAGAATGCAGGAACCTTTCATGGCGGCACGAAGCCGGAATCGGACACATGCGGGACTGGCGAGGCTGGCAGCGGCGGCGGGCGCGGTGGCGTGCCTAGGCCTCCCGGCGATCGCCCAGCAGAACCCGCTGGAACCCAAGGCCCCCCAGCCCAAGATCCCCTCGCCCGATGCCCCTCCCCCACCCCAGCCCAAGAAGGATGTGGTGGTTGATGACGGAACGGCGTACGAGGTGTCGGCTTTCGTCTTGCGGTATGCCAGAGAGCACCCGGAACAGCCGCCGATCGAAGAGTTGCAGGCGCTGACTTTGAAGTTGACCGTCGTAGATGGCGTGTTCGTGGCGCCGCGCGAGGGACTGGCGACCGTTGACGTCTCGATGACGGACCTGACGGCAGCACAGCGAACGGGTCGCAGGTTCAGCGTGAGCGCGATCAACGCGATCGGATCACGGCTGGTACAGGCGCTCAATGACCGGAGCATCGTCGGCGTGCTGGTGGCGCCGGACTCTGATCAGATCGATCTCGAGACGCTCAAGGACAAGCGGCCGGCGGGCACAAAGACCTTGAACTTGGACATTTGGACGCGCGAAGTGCGTGCGGTGCGGACGCTGGGGCAGGGGCCGCGGTGGGAAAGGCCGACCTCAACGGGCAACCGCCCGTCGCAGGAAACCCGGATCAATCACCCGAACCACGATCGGATCCGGAACAACTCGCCGCTGCTTCCCGCGGATGGGAGCGAATCGGGAGACTTGCTGCGCAAGGACACCCTTGACGAGTACCTGTTCCTGTTGAACCGGCACCCGGGGCGGCGAGTGGATGGCGCGATCGCGTCGGGCGACAAGCCCGGCGAGGTCATGCTCGACTATCTGGTGACCGAGAACAAGCCGTGGACGATTTACGGGCAGCTCTCGAACACCGGCACTAAGTCCACCAGTGAATGGCGCGAGCGCTTCGGGTTCATCCATAACCAGCTTCGCAACCGCGACGACATTCTGAGCATCGACTACATCACCGCATCGTTCGATAAGACCAACGCCGTTGTAGCGAGCTATGACATGCCGGTGGCGGCATCGCAGTTCCTGCGGCTGAAGATGTACGGCTCGTACAGCGATTACACGGCGACGGATGTGGGCTTTGCCAACGAAGTGTTCACGGGGACCAGCTACACGGCGGGCGCTGAACTGGACTGGAACGTGTTCCAGCGGAAGATGCTGTTTGTGGACGTGTTCGGCGGGGCTCGCTTTGAGCGCTTTGAGGTGAACAACCAGGCCGTGAACCTCCAGGGTGAATCGGACTTCCTGCTGCCTTACATGGGAGCACGCCTGGAGCGGAGCACGATGAAGGCCTCCACATCGGCCGATGTCCGGATCGAGAAGAACGTCGGGAGCCTCGTGGGGACCAAGTCCGCCAACGAGCTCAACTCACTGGGCCGCCTGAATGTCGATTCCGATTGGACCGTGCTCAAGTGGGATGTGAGCCAGTCCTTCTACATCGAGCCGTTGCGGTTCGGCGCGGCTTGGTCGGACCCCGGTTCACCTGAGCGCAAGACGCGTCTGGCTTCTGAGGTCGCGCTTTCGCTTCGGGGCCAATACGCGTTCGGCAATCGACTCATCCCGCAGGAAGAGGGCACGGCCGGCGGGCTGTACTCCGTCCGCGGCTATCCCGAGTCCGCCGTCGCGGGCGATGACCTGCTGCTCTTCAGCGCTGAATACCGCTTCCATGTGCCGCGGGCCCTGGGCGTTAAAGAAAACCAGACGACGCGCCTCTTTGGCAAGCCGTTCAAGTGGCAACCGGATCAGCGATACGGACGGCCGGACTGGGACCTGGTGCTCAAGGGCTTCCTGGACATCGGACGCGTGAGCAACTCAAAAATACAGACCTTTGAAAAGGATGAAACGTTGACCGGGGCCGGGGTCGGCATCGACCTCATGTTCCGGCGGAATGTGAGCCTGCGAATGGACTGGGGCTTTGCCATGCAGGATGCACGGCAGACCAAGTCCGGGGATAACCGGTTCCACATCGTGGCGACTTTCCTGTACTAGCGATAACCGAGGGTTTTCGCCGCAGGAATCACGCGGGATCGGGTCCGGGGGGAACTTGCCCGGATGTTGACGCATAAGGACTGAATAGATCGGCAGTGCGCCCCGGAAGGGGGCGCGGGAGACCACCATGAAGAGCCGTCGCAATCGAGCATTCGTGACCCCTTCGGCCCTGTGGAACAACGCCGGCAAGCTTTCGCCGGTGGTCGCGGCCGCGGCCGTGATGGGGCTGACAGGCCTCCTGCGAGCCCAGCAACAGAACACGCTGCCCCAGAACGGGCAGGTGGTCAACGGCCAGGCCACGATCAACCAGAACGGCAACTACATGGGAATCAACGCCTCCAACGGGGCGGTGATCAACTGGCAAAGCTTCAACATCGGCCAGGGTCAGACGGTGCAGTTCTTCCAACCCGATGCCCAGAGCCGCGTGCTGAACCGGATCACGGGTCCGGACCCCTCGCGGATCGCGGGTTCCCTGATCTCTAACGGGATCGTGTACATCTCCAACCCCGCGGGCGTGTACTTTGCGCACGGGTCGCTGGTGGATGTGGGCGGGATTTATGCCGCGGCCGGCAGCATCACCAACAACGACTTCGTCAATAACAACAACCACTTCACGGGCGTGACGGGAACGGTGGAGAACAAGGGCACGATCAACGCGGCGACGACGAGCCTGATCGGGCAGCGGGTTTCGAACTATGGCACGATCAACGCGCCCAACGGCATGGTGACGATGGCTGCGGGCGATGACGTGTACGTCGGGGAGCGGAACGGCCAGGTGTTTGCACGGGTGTCCGGCGGCTCGGGCCCGGTGGGTGTGACGCAGGCCGGGCAGATCAATGCCTCTGGTGGCCGCGTCGTCCTGGGCTCGGGCGACATGTACGCGATGGCGATCGACCATCCGGGCAGCACGCGGGCCAAGGAGATCCACCTAGAGGGTGGGGCTACCGGTGTGGTGTCCGTTTCGGGCACGCTGGATGCTTCGAACCAGGCCGCGGGCGGCAAAGGCGGGACGATCGAAGTACTCGGCGACAAGGTCGGCATTTACGGCGGGCACTTGAACGCTTCGGGTGAGAACGGCGGGGGCACCATCTTGGTGGGCGGAGACAAGCAAGGCCAGGGGGATGTGCGCCGGGCCGATGCGGTGTATGTCAGCAGCGATTCGACGCTCAAGGCGGATTCGACCACCAACGGGGATGGCGGCAAGGTCATCGTGTGGTCGGATCGGTTTACGAACTTCCAGGGCAAGATCAGCGCCAAGGGTGGTTCGCAGAGCGGCAACGGCGGGTTCATCGAGACCTCGGGCAAGAAAGACCTGTACATGGCCGGCGCGGCCGACGCCTCGGCCTCCCACGGGCGGGCGGGCCAGTGGCTGCTGGACCCGACGGATGTGACGCTGAGCAACGCGGTGACCACCGGCGGTGTGCTGGGCGGCGGCGGGGTGTTCACGCCGGGGAACAACAACACGGCGAACGTGAATCTCACTTCGATCACCAACGCGCTGTCGAGCGGAACCTCGGTCACGATCAACACAGCCAGCAGCGGCGGCGGTGGCGGCGACATCACGCTGGTGGACCCCCTGTCTGTGAACATGACCGGCGGCGGGGCGACGCTGACGCTCAACGCGGTCCGCGACATCTTCATTTCCAACACGATCACGGGCACCGGGTCGGCGGGCAATGAACTGGGTCTGGCCTTCAACGCGGGGCGAGATGTGACCATCAGCAGCGCGATCAGCCTCAACGGCGGGGCGTTTGCGATCAACTCGGCGGGGATATTCCAGCTCACCTCCGCGGTGACGACGGGGGGCGGGGCCTTTGCGCTGGTGAACTCCGGGTTGTCCCAGCTTGGGGCGGGCATTGACGCGGGCACGGGAAACATCACGTTCTCAAGCGACCTGGTGCTGTCCAACAACGTGACGCTCGCAGGGCACGACTTGACATTTAACGGGACGGTGAACTCGGATTCGCTGGGCACGCCGCGGGACCTGTTCCTGAACTCAACGGGCAGCGGCACGACGCGGTTCAACGCGGATGTGGGCGCGATCGCGGACCTGGGAACGGTCACGACCAATGCGGACGGGTCAACGATCCTGAACTCGCAGTTTTTTATGGGGACTGCGGTCACGTTTAACGATGCGTTCCAGGTGAACGTGGACGGAGTTGTGCGCGGGTTGGCCTCGGTCACGTTCAACTCGACGATCGCCAGCGAATCTGGCGAGAGGAATGACTTGCAGGTGAACTCGCCGCTGACGGTGATCAACGGCACGGTGGGCGCGGGCGCGGGGGCCAGACTCGGCCTGTTCCAGACCAACGATGTCGGCACCACAACGATCAACACCGCGGCCATCAATGCCGAACGCGTCAACTTCAAGGACAACGTGGTACTGGGCGTCACGACGTTCGTGAGCGCGACAACATCGGCGGCATTCGCCGGGTTGATCGACAGCCAGGCGTCGGAGTTCAACGGCCTGACGATCACCTCTCCGCTGGTCTCGCTGGGCGGCAACATTGGGCAGGGAACCAACGGCACGCTGGGCCTGCTGCGAATCAGCCAGCCCGGAACCACGACGCTCAACTGCCCCCTGATTTCGAGCGTTCAGATCGACTTCAACAGCGATCTGGTGCTGGGAAGCAGTTCATCGATGTTCGGCTCGGTGGCGAGCTTCACCGGGAAGGTGGACAGCCAGAGCGGCGAGGCCAACAGCCTGACCGTCAACGCCGGGATCCTGACGTTCTCTGACGACATCGGCCAGGCGACGGGCGGCGCCCTGGGAACGCTCCACACGGGCGCCGCCACACCGGTCTTCCTGGACGGGCTCACGATCACCGCGGCCAACGTCAACTTTGAAACCAACGTCGTGGTGGCCCAGACCTCGACGGTGCGGGGAACTTCGTCGGTCAACTTCGGCGGAACCATCAACAGCCAGACGGGCGAGCAGAACGGGCTGACCATCGGCGGTGCGGCCATCAGCATCGTCGGAAGCGTCGGCCAGGGTTCAGGCGGGCTCCTGGGCCTGCTCCGCACCGAAACGGGAGGGACGGCCACGGTCAACTCGGGCGTGATTTCAAGCGCACAGATCGACTTCCAGAGCGGACTGCTGCTTGGCACAAACCTCTCCCTGTTCGGCTCTCAAGTCACGCTGGCGGGCGCGATCAACAGCGATAACCTGGAGGTCAACTCCCTGACGATCAACGCACCATTGGCGACGATCAGCGGCTCGGTTGGTCAGGCGATCGGAGGCGGGCTTGCCACTCTCACGACCGGGGCCGGAACGACCGTGACGCTCAGTGGAGCGCAGATGTTCGCGGGCAACTTTGAGTTCCTGGGCGCGGTGGTGGCCGGCGGAGATACGACGCTGACGGCAACCGGACGAGTCCGCTTTGAAAGCACGATCGACAGCATCTTCAACCTGCACGACCGCTTGACGATTAACGCCCCGTTGGTGAACTTCACAGGAGACATCGGTGCCGCGACGGGCGGGGCGCTGGGGGTTCTGGCGCTTGGCGCGGGAAGCAATGCGACATTTGACGGGTCGACCATCATCGGCGAAGCCATCACCTTCAACGGCACTTTGCTGCTCAACCAGGACACGACTATCACCGGCAGCACGTCGGTCACGTTTGGTGATCGCGTGGACAGCGCGAACAACCTGTTCAATGACCTGCAGGTGAACTCGCCACTCACGACCTTCGCCGGGCGAGTCGGCGAACTCACCCACGGAAGCTCGCTGGGCACCCTCCGGACCAACATCGCGGGCACGACCACCATCACCACCAACTCGATCACCGCCGACACCATCGACTTTGCAGATGCGGTCGTGCTGGGGGCGACCACCACGCTGAACGCGGCATCGTCGGTTGTGTTCCTGGGAACCCTGAACAGCGCCGCGGCCGGCGCGTTCGGGCTCACGGTGAATGGCCCGCTGGTGCGGTTTTCCGGCCAGGTCGGCAATGCCGGGGCGACCACCGCTCTGGGGTCCATCAGCACCGACGCCTCCGGCCTGACGGTGATCAACACCGACGTGTTCAAGGCGGCGGACATTTCGCTGGCGGACGTCGTGGTCATCGCCGTAGACACAACGATCACGGGCACCACGAGCGTTCGATTCGGGTTGGCCGTGGACAGCGAGGCCAACGAGGCCAATGACCTCACCGTGAACTCGCCGCTGACGAACTTCGACGGCGTGGTGGGCGGGGGCACCAACGGTGCGTTGGGGGCACTGGTGACCGACGCTCCGGGCGCAACGACGTACGCGGGGGCCGTGACGGCCGCGAGTTTAACCGCCGGCGACACCGTCAACATCAACGGCGGCACGATCACGACCACCCTCAACCAGACGTACAACGGGCAGGTCTTCCTGGGAGCGGACACCACGCTGGCCGGGCACGATATGTCCTTCAACTTATCGCTCAACTCCGGCTTGACCGACCGGAACCTGACCGTGAACTCAACTGGCGGGGGCATCACAACTTTCAGCCTGGTCGGCACGATCAACCCGCTCCGCTCCCTGACGACCAACGGGGACGGCCGGACCGTCTTTACGGGCGCTCAGGTTATCACGGGCGGTGATCAGACCTACAACGATCTGCTGTTCCTGAACACCACGACGAATATCTCCGCGACCAACGTCACGTTCCTCCAGACGGTCAACTCCGACGCGACCCCGCGGTCGCTGAATATTGACACCACCAACAACGGGATCACGATCTTCTCGGCGGCGGTGGGAGATGTCAGCCCGCTGTTGCGGCTAACAACCAATGCCGATGGAACCACGAGAATCAACGGCGGGGCGATCACCACGACATCGACACAGGCGTTTAACGACGTGGCGGTGCTAGGAGCCGACACGATCCTCGCGGGCGGGAGCGTCGCTTTCGGCAGCACGCTCAACTCCGACTCCACCGCCCGAAATCTTACGATCAACACGTCCGGCGGCGGGCTGACGACATTCAACGGGTCGGTCGGCGGCGCGGCCCCCTTGGCGAGCCTGACCACCAACGGAGACGGGTCCACACGGCTCAATGGCGGGGTGATCCGAACCACCGGCGATCAATCGTTCGGCGACGGCGTCATCCTTGGCGCCGATACAACCCTCACGGCCAACGATATCACGTTCTCCTCGACGATTGACTCAACGGCGCTGCTTTCCGCGGCCGCGCTGACCGTCAACTCATCGACCAACGGAATCACCACGTTCAACGGCAACGTGGGCTCCACTCAGGCCCTCAAGAGCCTCACCACCAACGCCGACGGCAAGTCTCGAATCGGCGCATCGATTACCACCGGGGCGGCGGGGTCTCAGAGCTACGGGGATGCGGTGCTGATCTTCCGCAACTCGGTGCTCACCGACGCCGGCGGCACGGGAATCTCTTTCGCCAGCACCATCGACAGCGAGGGCTCACCTCACGCGTTGAGCATCCTGACCGACAACGCCTCCAACGCCTCCATCGGCAACCTGGACATCGCCCGGATCAGCTTCGGCGGCAATGTCGGCTCTACGCTCGCCCTGTCGCAGCTGCGGATCGGCGGGAACCGCACGACGGTGCCCAGCGTGGCCACCATCGTCGCCGGCCTGAACGCGAGCGGCACCCCGATCTCCAACTTCTCGATCACCTTCAACACGACCGGCGCCTTCGCTATGGGGGCGATGCAAAAGATGACCGTCGTGGGCAACGTCACGATCAACGCGGGCGGGGCCGCGGCCGTTTCGGACATCTCCGCCCTCGGGAACATCACGGTGAACGCCTCGAGCATCCAGATCCGCACACGGCCGGCGGCGACCACATTGGCACTGCTGAATGGGGCGCTGGTCAACGTTCAGGATGCCGGGACGGACTTTGTTGCGGGCGGGACGATCACATTTTCCGCCGCACCGACGCTGCTGGGCGGCTTTGGGACCGCGAACTTTGCGACCCCCGACAGTTCGGGCATCAGCGCGACGCTGCAGGGCTTTGCGCAGCGGTCGCTGGGCTCACCGGTCACCGCGGCCATGATGCGCTCGGGCACCACCTATCTCGACTTGTCTGCGACCGGACCGAGCAACACCAACATCGCCACGATCATCGCCGGAGAGTTCCCGGATTGGCTCTCCGAAGGAAGCGTCGCCACAGATACAGGAATCGGACAGGCTGAACGAGACCAGTTGAACGAACTGGGAATCGCCACGCGAACGCCCGAAGGTGACCAGCTGCTCCAGTTCCTGCTCGGGCGTGCCATGGTCAGCGACATCACCGATGTGGGCGGTCCAACGGCGACGGATCACGCCGTCACCATCAACCGCCTGCCTACGGCAATCGTCCGCCGAGTTCTAGAGACCTATCGCAGCGTGTTCTCAACCACGACCGTCGATCCGCAGACCGGGATCGCCTCAATCAAGTCCCAGACCGATCACGTCGTCCAGGTGCTTAACGCGGCCTACGCAGAATACTCCGCGGCCGCGGGCGCCAAGGCCGACGCCCTGGGCTTCCGTGCGTATCTTGAGTCCGTTCCTGCCAAAGCCGAGGCCCTGAACTACATGAACAGCCTGCGCGAGCTGTTCACCGAACTGGGCTACCTGGGCCTGACGCCGACGGAAAACCGCATCGCCCGCAACCGGATTCTGCGATCGCTGCCGATCAAGGGAATGACGCCCACGCAGCTTGAAACCACGATCACCACCCGCCAGTTGGGCGGGGTGTCGTAAGGCGGGGGGCGGGTCAGGCCAGCGTCATCGAAGGCGGGTCCAGCGGCAGACTTCGGGCGAGCTCAAGATATCGCTCGTAGCTGGCTTGGACCTCGGTCATCGAGTCGCCTCCAAACTTGTCGCGGAACGCCGCGGCAACTTCGAAAGCGCACACGTTTTCAAGCACGACACTGGCCGCGGGAACGGCGCAGATGTCGCTGCGTTCGTACGTGCTGGCCTCCGGCTGCTTGGTGTTCAGGTCAACCGAGGGCATGCCGCGAAGAAGCGTGGAAATGGGCTTCATCGCGGCCCGGATAACCAGGGGCTGGCCATTAGTCATGCCGCCCTCGGTGCCGCCGGCGTTGTTGGTGTCACGGGTGAAGCCCAGAGTGTGGGTCTCGACTTTGGAACGATCGAATCGGATGGGATCGTGGACCTGTGAGCCGGGGCGAAGCGTGACATCCCGGCCCAGGCCGATCTCGACGGACTTGATGGCCTGGATGCTCATGGCCGCGAAGGCCAACCTGGCATCGAGCTTCTCCCGCCAGTCCACGCAAGACCCCAGACCGGGCGGGCACCCGAAGATGTGGGCCTCGATCAGGCCGCCGACGGTGTCCTTGTCCATCTTGGCTTGGCGGATGACCTGGCACTGGCGGGCGGTGACCTCGGGGTCGGGGCAGTAGGTTTCGGAAGCGTCGCGCGTCTCGCGAAAGGCCTTCCAGTTTTCGGGAGTCACGGCCGCGGAAACGGTGACGTCGAGGATGGAACGCACAAAGCCGAACGCTTCGATGCCGAAAGGGCGGAGAAGGCACCGTGCCAGCGCACCGGCCGCAGTCCGGGCGGTGGTCTCGCGGGCCGAGGCACGCTCCAGCGTGTCGCGGCAATCGGTCGTGAGCCACTTGATGCTGCCGGCCAGATCAGCGTGTCCCGGGCGAGGACGATACACGGGCGGAGTTTTGTTGGCGTCATCCAGCCGCGAGTCCTTGTTGACAATCCGGAGCGCGACGGGTGAACCGATGGTCCGGTTGTGCCGGACGCCCGAGAGCACCTCGATCGCATCCTGCTCGATGCGCTGCCGGGCTCCGCGGCCGTATCCCCCCTGCCGACGCGCAAGCTCACTGTTGATGAAGTCCTGATCCACATCCACGCCCGCGGGCAGGCCCGTAACGATGACGATGAGCGACGGGCCGTGGGATTCGCCGGCGGTCTGGTAGGCGAGCTGTGACATGTCTTAAGGGTAGGGGAAGAAGGGACTTGGGCACACAACCTCAGCCCACGGCTTCTTCAAGGCTTTACCCACCTGAAGATGCCCACAAAGCTGGAGTAGTCGTCGGTCCACAGCAGGTCCGTCGTTTGACGTACCAGGAGCGACCAGTTTCGGCCGGGCTCCAGGGGTGCTAAGTCCTCGGGCGCTTTGGACATGCAGATCCAGGTAGAATTCCAATGCCCATCGTTGCGTGACTCGGTGTCGTCAACGTAGTCTTCGCGCACGACAGCGGTCAGTGAGAGGTTGGCCGCGACGGCCGCCAGAACGCTCTGAAGGTCCAGATACCGGTTGGAAACGTGGAACGCCAGCAAGCCACCGGGCTTGAGCTTGGACGCGTAGACCTTGACCGCCTCGGTGGTGAGGAGGTGAACGGGCACGGCGTCGGAACTGAAGGCGTCCAGAACGATGAGGCCGAACTTGCCCTCAGGCTGTGCCGCGAGGCTCTGGCGTGCGTCGCCGAGAACGAACTCCACTTTGGCCCGACAGTCCTGGATGTAGGTGAAATTCTCGGGGTTGCTGGCAAGCTTGACCACCGCCGGGTCGATCTCGAACACGGTCATAGTTTGCCCCGCGCGGCCGTAAGACGTCAGCGTTCCTGCACCCAGACCGACGAGCCCCACCTGATCAAGCAGCGGCTTGTCGCCAAACGCCTGGAACACGGCCCCGATCGGGCCTTTGCGGTGGTAGTAAATAAGCGGCTCGCCATGCCGGGCAGGGTCCCGCCATTGGGCGCCGTGTAGTGTCGTGCCGTGCAGCAGTTGTCGCATCCGGTGAGTCTCAAAGCCCGCATCCTCTATGGTGTAGGCGCCGAAGAAAGTGCGAGTCTCCTGGCGGTGGCGGCCATACACCAGAGAGCATCCGACCAGCAAGATACCCAAGCCCGCACCCAGACGGATCGGCTCGCGCACCAGCAGGTAGCAAACCAGCACCGGCAACCCCGCGGTGAACAGCAGTTTGACGTCGCCGCTGAGTTCTACCAAGGGAAGCCCCAGTCTCCCCAGGAAGTTGAAGAACACCGTCGCGGTGGCGAGCACCCAATCGGAACTCACCCAGATCGCGAACGGAATCACCGAAAGCCCGGCATCTAGCGCCTTGTCACCGATGGACCTCGGAGCATCAGAGCTGGCCGGACGCAGCATGCACGCCGCCGCCAGGATGATCGGGTATTCCAGAAGTGAGTTGAAGATCACCGGCGCAAGCAGTGCGTTGAACATCCCGCCGAGAACCCCGCCCAAGGCGATCAGGAGATAAAACCCGGTCAACCCCGCCGGCCCCGGGCGTGCCCTGGCAAGTTGAACGTGGCACATCAGGCAGCCCATGAACAGGGCCGCGAGATTGAGCATGATGATGATCCACATGGGATCGTGCCGGCTTAGCAGAAAGATCAGTCCCAGGGCGATCGCCAGAATCGGGAAGAACCGAGACAGGATGTGCAGAGGCAAAAGCTGCCACTTGGCAAACGCGAGGATGAAGGTGAGCAGATATATCGCCAGCGGCACGATCCACAGCAGCGGGATGGCCGCGATGTCCGTGGACAGATACTGCGTGACCGCAAGCATGAAGCTGGACGGAACCAGAGCGAGCAGCACCCATCGGACTCGCTTGCGGACGGGAACCCGCTCGGCGGGCCCTTCCGATGCGACCGTCAGGGGAACGGCCTTTGAGCGATGCGTGCGGGCGGCGCACAGAAGCGACAGCACCGCAAACACGACGTATCCAACCGACCACACGCGGCGTTGCTGGGCGAGCGTCAACATTGGCTCAATGAGCAGCGGGTACGCCAGGAGCGCGATCATGCTGCCGCCGTTGCTGGCGGCGTAGAGAAAGTACGGGTCTTTGGCCGCGGCGTGCCCCGTGCCGGAAAACCACCGCTGCATCAGGGGACCGCAGGTGGAAACGACCAGGAACGCCGGTCCGATGCACACCGCGAGCGTTTTGAGGAGCCAGAGGATCGGATACTCGCCGGTTGGAACACCCAGCGGCTTGGCGATCGGCGGGATTCCCACTGCCCACAGCCCAAGTGGAATCAGCAGAACGACCGCGTGAATCTGCACCTGCCGGCGAATCCCGAGGGCCTTTACGGACCAATGTGCATACGCATAGCCCGCGAGCAACAGGGCCTGAAAGAACACCATGCACGTGTTCCAGACCGATGGGCTACCGCCAAGAAGCGGCAAGACCATCTTGGCGATCATCGGCTGAACGAGGAAGAGGAGCGTCGCCCCCGTAAAGATCGTGATTGCGAATAGCCCTAGCACGTGGAGCAGACAGTATCCGCGGCGGGTAACCGGCGATGACGCTTCTGCAAGAACTTCGATATAAACTGCACGCAATGACTGACCGACGCTTTGACGCCGTGATCTGCGACATCGATGGGTGCCTGGCTCCTGAGTCGTCTGCGCCGATTGATGCGGCGACCTTGGCGAAGCTGGCGGCGCACAACCAACAGGCCCAAGAGCGTCGCGATCGTCCGGTGATCACAGTGTGCTCGGGACGGCCGCTGCCGTTTGCCGAGGCGATGTGTCGGCTCCTGGGAAACCAGACACTGCCCCTTATCGCCGAGAATGGCGTCTGGATGTACCACCCTCAGAACAACCGCTACGACCGCGATCCCTCGATCACGTCAGCCCATCTCAAGGCTGTTCAAGAGGTCCAGGCGTGGGCGGAGGCTGATCTGGGGCCGCGCGGGGTAGTGATGCAGCCGGGGAAGACCGCTTCGGTGTCGCTCTACCACGACGACACGGAGTTCCTACGGACCCTGGAACCCATGGTGCGGGATCGCTTCGCCCGGGCGGGCTGGCCGTTTCGAGTTTCAATGACGTGGCTCTACATCAACTGCGACCTGGTTCACATCAGCAAGGCGACCGCGATCGATCGATGGATGAAGGTCACCGGCCTGACGCGGGATCGGCTCATGGGCATCGGCGACACGCCCGTGGATGTGATGATCGCCGAACGCGTGGCGTGGTTTGGGTGCCCGGGCAACGCCGTCGAATCGCTCAAGGCGCGGGCGAGTTACGTTTCGCCACATCATGAGGCCAGGGGCGTTCTGGATGTCTTGGAGAAGTCGGTGACTGTGAAGTAACCTCTCTATTGACTCATCCGCATTCGGAACTTCTCTCGCCAGCGTTCGGACAGGGCCCCCACCGCCGCGGCACGCGCGGCTCCTGCTTTGTCCTCTCGTCGAAAGTACATCAGCCGAATGACCTCTTGAACGCTCAGCTGCGCCGGGTCTGAGCGCAGCCGCTGGATCGCATCCCCCGCGCCGACCGTTCCCTTCTTCACGACTCGCAAATAGAACCCGACGTTGCCCGTTTCCAGAAAGGCCTTGGGGAACGTGGCATCCCCCACCGCAATCCCCAGCTTGAAACACGGCGCCCGCGGCACGCTGACCTCCACCTCGATCTCTCCCATGCGAAACCGATCGCCAATGCAAACCTCGGTCTCAGGCATCCCGGTCACCGTCAGGTTCTCTCCAAACTTGCCGGGGAACAGATCCGTGCGATGGAGAACACTTGCCCAGTGGTCGTAGTTCTCCTGCGTAAAGGCGTACACGGCCATGTCTGGCCCGCCGTGGTGAACCCTGTCGGCTTGAGCATCTCCCCGGAGCCCTTCCGAGGTGGCCTTCACGCGGCCCTGCACTGGAACCTTGAAGATGCCCGTAGGAACCAACTCCCCACCGTGCTCGACGTTTCGGATCCCCGACACGTTGACCGAAAGAACCTTCATTCAACACTCCGAGCAAGAATCGGGGAAATCACGGAAATGGCTTAGGGGCAGGGCGACGGATTTCACTATACTGACGGCCGCCCCAAGGAGTTCATGCCATGGCGACCCCGCCCTCTGGTCCACCGGACAAGTTCCGCGTCTCTCGCCGGTCGTTCATTCAAACCCTGGGAGCATCGGCCGCGGCCGGGGCGATCCAGGCCAAGGCGGATGCGGCCCTTGCGGCAGTCAAGCCCGATGGCCCGGCCCTGCAGGGCCCGGACCCCATTGCTATCGAGTTGACGATCAACGGTAAGGCGACGCCGATGACCATCGACCCGGCGACAACGCTGCTCGAAGCCTTGCGGATGCATGCGGGACTCACGGGATCCAAGGAAGTTTGCGACCGCGGCTCCTGTGGCGGGTGCTCGGTGATCATCGACGGCAAATTGCACGTCTCGTGCATGATGCTGGCGGTGGATGCGGTCGGCTGGCCGGTCACGACCATCGAGGGCCTGGCCAAGGGCGACAAGCTTGACCCGGTTCAGGAAGCGTTCATCAAGCACGATGGCATGCAGTGCGGCTTTTGCACACCGGGGCTCGTGATGGCCTCGCGATCGCTGCTCAATGACATCCCAAAGCCCACCCTCGACCAGATCAAGCACTACTTGTCTGGAAACATCTGCCGGTGCGGGTGCTACACCAACATCTTCAATGCGGTGCTGGAAGCGTCCGGCCAGCCGCCCGTGATGGACTCTAACGTGCCGCTCGCGGCCGGGAAGGAGGGTTGATATGAGACCCGATTTCGACCCCACGACGGCAGCAACGATCAACCGGCCGATGAACAAGGGCTCATCGTTCAACGATGACACGTCGCGCCTGGATGCGACGGCAAAGGTGACCGGGCGAGCCAAGTACTCCAAGGACATGTACCTGCCCAACGCGATCTTTGTCGCTCTGGTGCGCTGTCCGTACGGAGCCGGGGAGCTTGAATCCTTCGACAAGGATGCCGCGCTCAAGGTGCCCGGCGTTCTTGATGTTGATATCACCGGCAAAGAGGGCAAGTACCAGGGGCAAAACGTGGGCTATCTGGCCGCGGAAACCCCCCACGCGATGAAACGCGGGATGCGGGCTCTCAAGGCCAAGTGGACCAAGTCGCCGGTGAAGACGACGATTGGCGAAACGATCAAGGAAATTCCGGAAGTCTCGCAGGAAACCAAGGACCTGCTCGCCAAGGCGGATCACGTTCTGGAAGCGACATACTCGACGCAGGTCCAGATCCACGCCTGCCTGGAAACGCACGGCAGCGTGGTGGACCACCAGGGCGATTCGGCAACGGTGTATAGCTCCACGCAGGGCACTTCCGCGGCCAAAGACGGCCTGGAACAAACCATCGGACTGCCCAAGTCCAAGTACGAAGTTGTCTGCGAATACGTCGGCGGCGGGTTTGGCTCCAAGCTCAACGGCGCCGGCAAGGAAGGCCTCACCGCGGCCAAAGTCGCGGCCAAGTACAAGAGGCCAACCTACCTCTTTGTGAATCGCGCTGAAGACCAGGTGGACACCGGCAACCGGCCTTCGACCCACGCGGTCGTCAAGGTCGGATTCGCCAAGGATGGCAAGGTTCTGGGCGGGGAAATCAGGACCTGGGGCGGAGTGGGCGTGTCGCGCGGAGGCGGAAACATATCGCTGCCGTCAGGGCGCTACAAGCTTGGCGACATCAAGCGTCCACATACTGAAGTATCGCTCAACGCGGGCGGGCCGCGGCCGTTCCGGGCCCCGGGGAGCCCGCCGGGCGCGTTCATCGAAGAGCTGATGCTCGACGAGATCGCGACCATCGCGGGTGTCGATCCGCTGCAGCTTCGCCTGAAGCTTGAGCGCGATGAAGACCGTCGCGACATGCTCACCTTGGGAGCCAAGCTGATCGGCTGGTCGAACCGCAAGGCCACAGGGTCGCAGAAGGGTGCGATGCGTCGCGGCTTTGGCATGGGCACCGCGTCGTGGCACAGGGGTTCATTCCCGACCGCGGCCGAGGTTGCGATTCACCGCGACGGCTCGGTCGAGGCCCGCACCGGAACACAGGACATCGGCACGGGGCAGCGAACGATCATGGGCGTCATGGCCGCTGAGGGTCTGCATGTGCCGCTGCGGCTGGTCTCGGTTAACATCGGCAGCTCCGACTTGCCCGGTGGGCCGGGGTCCGGCGGATCAATGACGGCGACGAACAGCGCTCCGGCGATGACCTCTGCCGGCGCAGATGCTCGCAAGAAGCTGCTGGCCGCGGTGGCGGCGCGGGAGGAAGTGGATGTCGCCTCACTGAGCATCGAGGCCGGCGCGATCTTGAAAGACAAGAAGCCATTCATGACCTGGACGGAGGCGTGCTCGAAGCTGCCGTCGGACACAATCGTGGGTCAGGGTGATTGGAGTCAACAGGAAGCAAGGGCAGACACCACGACAGGGCACAGCCACGGGGCACAGTTTGCCGAAGTGGAGGTAGACACCGAAACCGGCGTGATCCGCGTGAAGCGGGTCATCGCGATCCAGTCCGGCGGGCGGATCATCAGCCGCAAAACCGCGGAGAGCCAGGTGATCGGGGCGGTCATCCAAGGCCTCAGCTACGCCCTCTTTGAGGCCCGAGTGCTCGACCGCAACGTGGGCTCGATGATGAACGCCAACCTCGAGATGTACAAGATCCTGGGCCCCAACGACATGCCGCACATTGAGCCGATCCTGTGGACCAAGGGGCAGACGGGCGTGCGGCCCATCGGCGAGCCGCCGACGATTCCCACCGCCGGCGCCGTCGCCTGCGCCGTGTTCAACGCGATCGGCAAGCCCGTTCGCCACCTGCCAATGACGCCCGACAAGGTGCTCACCGCACTGGAAGGAGCCGGGGCATGAACCGCTTCGCACTCGCATCACCCAAGACGTTTAAGGAAGCCGGGGAGCTCCTGGTCGACAAGCGATTCACGCTGCCGATGCTCAAGGCCGGCGGCATGGATGTGCTGGACCACATGAAGGAAGGGCTCTACGAGCCTGACGTGCTCATCAACATCAAGCGGCTGAAGCTTGAAAGCGGACCCTCGGTGAGCGTGGTCTCAGGAAGCATCCGCATCGAGGCGGGAGCGACGCTGGCAGAGATTGCGGCCTCCAAGATCATCCAGGAAGAAGCCCCGGTGGTTGGGCAAGCCACGGATTCGGCCGCGACTCCGCAGGTGCGAAACGTTGCCACCGCGGCCGGAAACCTGCTGCAACGCCCCCGCTGCTGGTACTACCGCAACGTCGAGTTCAACTGCCTGAAAAAAGGTGGCGACCGTTGCTACGCCGTCGAGGGTGAGAACAAGTATCACGCGATGTTCGGCGATGGCCCGTGCCACATCGTGCACCCGTCTAACCTGGCGCCGGCCCTGATGGTGTGCGATGGCACGGTGCACGTGATCGGCGGGACACGCAAGTCGATCCCCATCGAAAGCCTGTTCCACATGCCCAGCAAGGGTGTGAGTGATGAGAACACGCTGGAGAAGGGTGAAGTCATCACGCACATCACCCTCAAGCCCGCGGCCAAGAGCGGGTTCTACGTGGTCAAGGAGAAGCAGTCCTTCGACTGGCCGCTGGTGCTGGCGTGTGTTTCCCTGGAGCTCGATGGCGACACGATCAAGTCGGCTCGCGTGTGCGCGGGGGCTGTGGCGCCGACGCCCTGGATGTTGCCAAAGGTCGCCGAGGCTCTCAAAGGTGTTAAGGTGAGCGATGATGCCGGCCTGCGCAAGGCCGCGGCGTTGAGCACTGAGGGCGCCAAGCCGATGAGCGGCAACGCGTACAAGCTCAAGCTGCTGCCGGTGGCGATACGCCGCGCAGTGCTGAAGGCCTTGGGCCAGAATCCGGAGCCGGTGGCATGAGCGAGGCTCGAACCATCAAGCTGACAGCGTCCTGCCTGCACCTGCGCAACAAGGCCATGTACTCCGACGGCCAGCAGGATGTCCGCGGCATGGTGGATGAGACGATCAACACCATCCCGTTCTTCTGCACGCAGACGTGCGACTGCCTGGGACCGGACAACGAGCCCGCAAGCCCGCAGGATTGCAAGCCGGGACGGAAGTGCTACACGAAGGCAGAGTGAGAATTCCAAGCGAGCCGTGCCGTGTCGGCACGGCGGTGGCCTGGTGGTCGCGATGAATGAGCGAGAGTGCGGGTGGTGCTTCGTGACGTGGCGAGGCAGCAAAGGAGTGCTTCGTGCCGACGCGGCGCGGCTCGCCGTCGCCGCGATTATGAACTCTATTGCTGATCCTCCAATTCCTCCAGAGTCTTGGGCCAGTCCTTCTTGAGCAGCCGCGATAACGACCGATCCGCGAGCAGCTTGCCGCCGGTCTGGCACTTGGCGCAGTAGTTGGTCTCGTTCTCGGCGTGGACGATACGCTGCACGGGGCTGCCACACACCGGGCAGGGTTGTCCGTACTTGCCGTGCACCGCATAGTCGGGGCGGAACGCGGTGACATCACCGGGGCCGGGGAACTTCTTGGCGAACTGGCGGGTGAGGATGGCGGTCCAATGGGTGAGTTGCTGCTTGGCCGCGGCCAGGAGGCGGGAGACCTCTTCGTCGGTGAGCTTGGAGGTCATCTTGATCGGCGAGAGCTTGGCGGCGTGGAGGATTTCGTCGGAGTAGGCGTTGCCGATGCCGCTGAGAACGTGCGGATCGGTGAGCGTTCGCTTGATCGTGTGGTTCTCGCGGCGGAGAGCCTCGCCGAACGTGCGGTCGTCGGCGGACATGACATCGAGACCGCCCGGGTCGTGGGCTTGCAGCGCATCGCGGCCGGAGACCAGATGCAACGAAGCTCGCTTTTTGGTGCCGGCTTCGGTCAGCACGAGAATGCCGGTAGGAAACTCGAACGTCGCGAGCGTGATTTTGCCGGGCGGCTTAGCTCCGTTGTCCTTCCACTGAAACCGGCCCGCAATCATCAGATGAATGACCAACGACAGCTCGCCCGGGCCTTCCAGGTGCATCGCGATCCGCTTGCCCAGCCGCGACAACTCCCCCACTACTCGGCCTTCAGCGGCCTCAATCGGCGGGTCGAACGTGCGGAGAACAAAGGGGCTCAGGATGCGCAGCTTTTGGATTGGTTGCCCCTGCACGCGGGGGCGTAGAGCAGAGAGATAAGCCTCGATGTCGGGGAGTTCGGGCATTGGTCAATGAGGCTCCGGCCAATCCTCGCTCCGAACAACCCGCGGCCGGGACCAAGCGTCTTGGCTTCCTTCGATGACCTCTTTATGGCCACACTCAGGACACGGGTCGCCGACATGAAGACCTTGCCTCGGGTATTCGCACTTCGTGCACAACCCCGTGGATCTTCGCCAATCAGCGATGGTTTTGCCTTGCCTGAGCCACATCCGAATCGCACCGACGACGGCGACCAACACGAAGGCACCAATCCAGAAGTACGACAGCCCATTCTCGAATTGATTCAAGATCCGGACCGGCACGTAGATCATGATCGCGAGCACCGCCATCACGGCAAGCGCAATGACTGCTCTTAGCAAAGGCGATTCATCTTGAGGGTTGCGCGGATCGGCCACAGCTCCTCCCGACTGCTACAACGACTGCGTCTTTACCACATACACCGATTGTTCGTCATCGGGGTGCATCCTTTCCAAGCCACCGGAGTTCCTGATAAGTGCGATTCCAGCCGTGGATCAAGTCCGGCTCTGCAAATGACCGGCCGCACTCGGGGCAGGTTCCTGGGGACTCAATGCCTTCAAGAACATATCGACACGCCAGACAAACCCGACAGGCGCGTGCCCTCAGAAACTGGACGCTGCGTCGTCTAAAGAGGTGCTGGATGAATACGCCGACAAGCATGGGCCCAAGCCCCAGCAGCAAACCCACCACGAACCTCACCGGGCCAATCGAGTCGAGATGGCCATACCGTAAGAGCCAAGCCAGCCACAGCACCGGCGAGAGCACCATCATCGCGACGCCCAGCAGCTCGCGACGATCTGGTCTGCCGTATGTCCGCGGCTGACGACCCACTCGTTTCTCCTTGGAGCTTACCCTCCGGCTCTACAACGACGGAGTCCTACCTCCATCCACCGGAACATTGATCCCGTTGATATACGCCGCGGCTGGCGTTGCCAGGAACGCCACCGCGGCCGCGATTTCTTCGGGCTTACCGAGTCGGCCGGCGGGGATGGTCGCAACCGCTGCGGCCCGCACCTCTTCGATCGGCTTGCCCGTCTTGAACGCCCGCGTGGTAAAGATCTCGTTCAGGCGCGACGTATCGGTGAATCCGGGGAGGACGTTATTGACGGTGATGCCATCCTTGGCGACCTCTCCCGCGAGGGTCTTGGCCCAGTTGGCCACGGCCGCGCGGATGGTGTTGGAGACGCCAAGGTCAGGAATCGGGGCCTTCACGCTGGTTGAGATGATGTTGATGATCCGGCCGTAGCCCGCGGCCTTCATGCCCGGCACCAACGCCTGCACCAGCACCTGATTGGTCATCACATGCATGCGGAACGCGGCCTGGTAGTCCTCGGGCGCGGCGGCACTGGCGGGGCCGCCCTTGGGGCCGCCGGTGTTGTTGATGAGGATGTGGAAGGGGCGGGCGGCGTCGATGTGGGGGCGGACGGCCGCGGAAACGCTGCTGGGGTCGGCAAAATCCGCGGCGATGAAGTCATGGGGCTGGCCGTTGGGGCGGGGCAGTTCTGCGGCGACGGCCTTGAGTTTTTCGGGGTCGCGGGCCATGAGTGTGACCTGTGCTCCGAGGGCCGCGAGTTCAATCGCGGTGGCCTTGCCGATGCCTTGAGTTGAGCCGCAGACCAAGGCACGCCGGCCCTTCAGAGATGTGTCCATTCGAGAAACTCCGTTATTAGCCGGCCATTGTACGAAGCCCGGTCTATTTCTTGAAGCACGTCACCAGATGGTCGTTCACCATCCCCATCGCCTGCATATACGCGTAGCAAATGGTGGACCCAACGAAGTTGAAACCGCGTTTCTTGAGGGCCTTGGACATCGCGTCGGATTCGGGCGTCTTGGCGGGGACTTCCTTGAAGGACTTCCACCGATTCACCCGAGGTTTGCCGCCGATGAACTGCCAGATGTAGGGATCGAAGGCGCCGAACTGATCTTGAACGTCAAGGAAGGCCTTGGCGTTCTGGATCGAGCTGGCGATCTTCAGGCGGTTGCGGACGATGCCTTCGTTTTTGAGAAGCTTGGCGACGCGGCGGGAATCGAACTTGGCGACGCGGACGGGGTCGAAGCCGTCGAAGGCTTCGCGGTAGTTCTCACGCTTGTTGAGGATCGTGGACCAGCTCAGGCCGGCTTGGGCGCCTTCCAGGATCAGGAACTCAAAGAGCTTCCGGTCTTCGTGGCAGGGGACGCCCCACTCTTTGTCGTGGTAGGCGATGTCGAGTTCGGACTTGGCCCAGGGGCAGCGGTTCATGCCGGTGAGTCTACTTGGTAACTTCCTTCACGTGGCCCTCGGCTTCTTTGAACTTGTCATCCGACACGACTTTGAGGCGGCGGATGTCGAGCTTGCCGGCGGGGTTTCGAGCTGGGGGGCCGATGAGGATCACCGGTGTTTCCGCGCTAGCCGTGCCCCGCGGCACGTATGCAACCGGATCCAGCCGGATATCGGAGTTGGAACGCTGCAACGTTGCACCGGGTAAGGCCTGGCGTGTGAACATCAAACCCTGAGGCGTGGTGCAGAGGTATCCGCCGTCGGGGCTCTCGCTCCAGCGGATCGCGGCCACGGACTTGGCGGCCAGCGGAACGAATGTAGTGGCTTGGGTGTCGAAGGTCGCCATGCGATCCAGGCGCGGGTGGAATATGGCCAGGGGGGCCGGGGTAACAGTCTCGTCGACTTCCCTGCCTGTGACGATGGCGTTCTGCACCATCGCAGTGACCTGATAGGCCAGCGCTGGATCTCCGGGTCGGCCGATGAACTCACGGGCGAGGGGGAGTCCCAGTCGGAATCGATGGCTGCCCGGCGGGTCTTCGACGACGCGGATGGCTTCGACTTCAAGACCGACAGCACCCAAGGACATGGCGTACACCACATCCCTTTCGCCGGTGGTCACGGGGAAGAGGTACGACACCTCTCCGGCGCGGCGGCTTTCTCCGCCGCCGGAGGAGATCATGATGAGTTCGGATTTCTCGCTGTTGACGCCGCGGGACGTATAGAGCAAGTGACCTTGGGGGGTGTACACGGCGTGGGCGTTGACGTTGTCATTTTGCACCAGCCAGTGGAGTTGGCCGGTAATCCACATCACCTTGCCGATCCAACGGGAACCGTCGGACCTGGGGGCCTCGACAAGGAACCCCTGATTGTCGCACGAGCGGCCCAAGAGCAGGCCGCGGGGAAGGGGTGTGGGGTAGCTCATGATCTCGGTCCGCTCTTGCGGGGGCGCGGCCGAGACGTTGTAGACGACCAGATGGGTGCCCTCGGGAGGATGGGCCCCGGGTTGGGCGAGCATGGTGGGCCACGTGGGCGGCTCGCCATCCTCGACGGCGATGAAGCGGCCGTCGGGCGAGACTATTGGGAGGACCTGACCGTCGTAGGTGACCGTTGTGAGCGGATCAACCTGTACGAGAATCCGCGCGCTACTGCGCGGGGCATTGGCGGGTTTGGCGATGGGACCGGCGGGGAGTTCAGGCGGAGGCGTTGGTTCGCCGCGCTGGGCCTTGGCTTGGGGGGCGTAGGTGATGCCGGTCTTGGGCTTGCTCGACTTTTCAACGACGCAACCGGAAAGACCGAGTGCGCACCCGGCGATCAGAAAGGCTGCGAGCCGCGCGGGATTCATGAGGATGATCCTGCCGGGCGCGGCGTCGGGTTGATGGAGCCGGGGGGACTGGGCGCCTCTTCGGGCTTGTCTTTGTCCTTGGGGGCGTTCTTGTTGACCGTTTCCTGGCGCTGCTTGAGGCGATCGAGATAGGGCTGATTGATGCGGTCGTTGTCGGACGGGTTGTCCACCACGAGGGGGGTGATGAAGACCAGCACCTCGGAGTTGGACTTGGACTTTTCCTTGGAGCGGAAGATCCAACCCAGGAGAGGAATGTCACCCAGGAGGGGCACCTTGCGGACGATATCGGAATCCTCGCTGCGCAGGATGCCGGAGATGACGACGGTCTGACCATCCTGAACGATGAGCTGCGTGGTGGTCTCGCGGCGGTCCACGATGGCCCCGCCGAAGAGGGTCTGACCCTGAACGACGGAGGAGAGTTGGAGGTTGATGGCCAGGTCCACATCGCGGCGGATGGTGATGCGCGGCCGGACTCGCATCTGGATACCGACGGCCTTGTAGTCGAACGACTGGGTGATGTTGCCCTGGTTGTTGGGCTGGCTCTGCGTGATGAAGGGGATGTCCTGGCCGCTGAAGAAGTCGGCTTCCTGATTGTCGCTGGTGAAGATCTTGGGCTCGCTTAGAACGGTAACGGCGGTCTTCTGCGCAAGGGCCTGGAGAACGAGGTTCAGGTTGATGTTGGTGTTCAGGACCGAAGTATCGAACAGGCCACCCAGGAAGTCGTTCTTGGTGTTGGGGTTGGTGTTGGTGACGGAGATGGAGTTGTCGGTGTTGCTCTGGTTGATGGCCTGGCTGGACCAGCGGAGGCCCAGGGCGGTCGCATCATCGAGTGAGACCTCGGCGATGATCGCCGAGATCAGCACTTGGCGGCCGGGCTTGTCGAGGGTGGTGATCAGATCCACCACGGCGTTTTTGTATTCCACGGGCGCCAGGACCATGAGGGCGTTCTGCCGCCAGATGGGAACGATACGGATCTGTCCCACGAGGTTGGAGGTGAGTTGCTTATCGGTGGGTGGGCGGGAACGCTGCCACCAGAACGCGATGGTGTTCGCGGAAGTTGTGGTGGTGTCCTGACCGGTGTTGGTGGTTGTGGTCGACGTTGCGTTGGTGGCGAACGGGCTGGCGGCGACGGCGCCGGCCTCGAGGCCTGAGTCCGCGCGGCGAATGGAGGCGAGCGTGCCATCCTGCGCGAGCAAGGTGTTCAGCTGCTCAGCGAGGTCTTCAGCGGAGGCGTGCTTAAGCTCGACAATCGCGGGGAGGCCGACATCGCTGGGCTTGTCCAGGTCGGCGATGATGTCGTCGATGACTTTGAAGTAGTCCGGGGACTTGGCGACGACAACAAGCTTGCCGACATCGGGGATCGCCTGAAAGGAGAACTGGCCCGCCAGAGGTCCGGCACCCGACGAGGAAGTCGTCCCGGCGGGCTGACCGCCACCCCCACCGCCTTGATTCTGGCCGCCGCCACCACCGCCGGTGCTGGTATTACCGGTGCCCTTGCCGAAAAGTCCTTCGAGAAGAGCCCGGACTTTGATTGGATCGGAGTTAACGAGCTGGTACACCTTGGGCCTGGACTTGTCGGGAGTCAGCTCCTTGTCCCAAAACTCAATGACCTGATGTCGAATCGCCTCAAGCACGGAAGGCTCCGCGACCACAGTTACAGAGTTCTGTTGCGTGTTCGCGCTGACCTTGAGCTGGGCTGATTGCGCGGACTGATCCGGCTGTTGGCGACCCTGCTGGAACGGGTTAAAGCCCTGCTGCCCCTGGTTCCGTTGGTTGTTACGGCCCGCACCACGCTGCGTGGAGCTTGCCGAGAAGAGTTCGTTGATCTGCGCGGAAATCTGCTCGGCATCGGCGAATCGAAGCCGGAAGGTCTCGGTCTTGACTGCATCCTCACGGGATTGATCCATCGAGGTGATCATCCGCTCCAACCTTTGAAGCAGGGCGATGTCGCCGATCACGGCAATCCGGTTTGAGTCCTTATCGATCGCCAGCTTTGCATAGTCGGGGATCGCGTTTTTCAGCACGTCGGAGTAGGCTTCGGCTTGAGAGTACTTGAGCGTGAAGACTTTCTGCGCGATCGAGCCCATGTCGGTCCGGTTCAGCACCGATTCGTCGGGCCCGATGACCATCGGGTTCATCTTGGAAATATCCGCAAGATCACGGAGCGAGATTGTGTCCGGGGTTTCGACCACGGCGATACCTGCCTCGCGCAGTGCCAGGAACACCAGGTCCAGGGCCTTCTGACGCGGGATCGGGCGATCATTGAGGACGGTCACCTTGCGCGTCGGGATGTCCTGAGATGGGATCACCACCTTGCCGGTCGCCTCAACGATGAACGGCAGGAGCTGATCGACCGTGACGTTCTTGAACGCCAGCACGGTGTCGGGGCCCTCGGCGATCTTGCGGCCATTGCCATCGTACTTGGGCTCGGGCTTCGGGGTCTCCGCGGCCTTGGGAGCTTCCTTGGGCGGGTCCTTCGGAGGCTGGGCCGCGCCTTCCTGACGCGCAAGGGCGAGCCCAGCGCACAAGGCCAAGGCGGAGGGGATCGCTACGAAGGTGCTTGTCTTGCGTGTCATTCGTTCTTCTCGATCTGACCCTCGGGCGAACCCGGTGAGTCGGGCTTGTCGGTCTTGGGCAGCTCCGGCTTCGGGGCTTCGGGCTGATCTGGCTTGGTGGTGTCGGGCTTGGTGGTGTCGGGCTTTGGGTCCGCGGGCTTGGGCTCGGCTTCGGGCTTGGGTGAATCGGGCTTGTCACCCGCTTTGATGTCCGTGACAGGGGTTTCCTTCGCGGGCTCCTTGAGCGGGTCCTTCGCTGCTTCGGTGGCCGCGGCCTTGGGCTCTTCCTTCTTGGGCGGCGGATAGACGACCGAATCTGACGCGAAGAGAGGGACTTCAAACTCGACCCCATCCCACTCAACGGTGGCGCCCCACGGGGCTTTGATCTTCTTGATCAAGAGCTTGTCCTTGATCGGATCGCCTTCCGCCATCTTCTTGCCGTCGTCAAACCACGCGGCACCATTTACCATCGCGATGATTTTGGGGCCGAGGTAAGTCTTGGGCGGTTGTGGCTTCTCAGGCTCTTTTGCAACTTCAACCGGCTTGATCACCTCGGGTGGAGCTGGAGGAATCGGCGCACTGGGGATGAAGAACACGGACCGACCGTTGAACTGTTTGACCTGACCCTCCATGGCGAGCGCGTAATCGGCGGCGACCTTCTTGTTCTGCTCGTCCGCGATCTTCTTGGACTTTTCGGCGGACGGCGTGGTCAGGGCTTTGCCCAGGCCACGAAGTGAAAACAGGAACACGATGGCGCCGATCAACGCCAGAACGGCAGCGATGCGAGCAACTGTTCCCATGCGTGCATTGAGAGCCCGGAAGTCTTGGCTCATCGCCCACGTCCCTTCTCGCTGACGATCCATGCTTCAGCGGAGACAGTGGCCTTGAGAATGCGGCCCGCGGTGTCTTTCTGGTCGCCGTGGCGAATCTGGATGCGGGAGACGGCCGCGACTTCGGGGGCGGATTCAAGCTCGGAGATCACCGCGGCGATGTCTTCGGGGGTGCCCTCGAACTGCACCTCGCGGACGAGGCGGTCGATGCGGCTGGCATCGCCGTAGACATCCTTGAGCGGCCCCTGACCCAGGGGCATCTTGCGGGTGGTGCTGTTGTCGTTGATTTTGTGCTTAGCGAGGATGGCCGAGACGCGGCGGTTGAAGGCGACGGATCGCGTCTGCTCATCTCCTGGGAGGAGCACTTCGCCGAACTTGCGCACACCCAGGGCGATGTCGGCGGCGTTGCCGGATGGATCGTGGGTGAGAGCCACCAGTTGGCCGATGCGGTCATCGGCCTTGGAGTTAACCTTGTTGATGGTGTCGATCACCGGCTCGATGACGAGGAAGTAGGCGACGAGCAGGCCAACGGCGACGATACCCCAGCGGGCGGCCCTGGGCAGATCCCGGAACTTGTTGGTGGGATTGGTCACTTGGGGGCTCCTGCGGTGGCTTTGTCCATCTGCTCGCGGAGCTTGCGGACTTCTTCATCCAAGCGCGACTTGGTCGCGGCGTCGGCGCTGGGATTTTTCTGCGGGAAGGTCTTGCGGGACACCCATTCCTTGGTGGCTGTGGGCTTGTCCATTTTCTTGATCTGGTCGTCGGTCAGCGGAGGAGGGGCCTCGCCGGGTGCGGCGTTGGCGGTCGGCGTCTTGGGAGCTTCGGAAGTTCGGGAGCCGCGGTCGGCTCGTTCGCCGGCTCCCCCACCGCCTCCGCCACCACCACCGTTGCCTGAGCGCTCGGGGCGATCTCCGCCACGGGATGTGGTCCGGGTCGGTTGCGATGAGGATGAGGACTCTTTACCCCTGTTCTTGGGCATCGTGGTGTTCAGCGCACCATCGCCGTAGAGCCGGACCGCCAGGGGCTTGGAAGCAAAGTCTTCAACACCCGCGGCTTTCAAGTACGGGTTCACGACATCCGCCGTGAGGTCAAACTCGACGCTGGAGCCGACGGTTTCGATCTTGTTGAGCTTGACGTTCGCGAGCAACTTGGTCGCGTTGAGGTTTTCCTGCATCTTGTTGATCAGGTCGGCGCTCTCTGCGGAGCCTTGGATCGCCAGACCTTGATCGGACGCGAGGCGGATGCTCTCGGTGATGACTCCCACGGGCATCGCGCCGGAAATGTCGCCCAGCAGCTTGGTCATGGGCCAGCGGCTGGATTCGAGTTGCTTGTTCATCGCCGAACGCTTGGCGGACTCGGCCCGCTCTTGCTTTTTGTCACCCAAACCGACGGACTTGCTCTCAAGGATGGACAAGCGGCCTTCGGCGATGGCCAGCGGGCCCAGGAACACGACCGCGATGGAGGCGGCGAGCAGGCCCCAGGCGTTTCGCGGACGGGAGAGCCAAGTGACCGTTCGCTCTGGGATGGATTGACGCTTGACAGGGGCCGCGGCCTTCATTGAGGCGAGCGGTCGAAGCAGCGGGTCTTTGGAGAGCGCGATGATCGCGGCGCCCAAGGCGATGCCGTACTGCTCGAACCAGTCTTTCTTGTCGGGGACGCCGGTGACCAGGCGGATCGCGGCGGCCATCGAAGCAGGATCGAGCGAGAGGATGATGCCGGTTGTGTTGATGTGCATCGCGGGGACGGTTGCCCCAGCGGCGTTGCAGGTTTCCCCGACGACCACACCGACGGAGCGTGAGAACACGCCGGCGGTAGGCGCGCTTTCCAGAAGCACGCGGGCGACGGAACGGGTTGTGCCGAACGCGAGCAGGGAGATTGAGCCTTCTTCCGCATCGGCGTAGACCGCGCTGCCGACGCCTTGACGAAGGGCTGCCAGCGAGGCCGCGGGCGTGGTCCAGGTTTCTTCGATTTCGTCGCCGATCTTGGCCCCGGCATCCCCCTGCCAACCGACCAGGAGAGCCATTCGACCTCCGGACCCGTCACCCTGAGGGACGATTCCGGCCGCACGCCTGTGGGAGGCGATGGATTCAGGAAGTTGGGCCTCGGCCAAGAGCGAGGCCGCGGCCCCGAGTTCCTCGGCGGTGCCCGCGGGAACCGAAGCGCAGCGGGCGACGGTTTCCTTGGCGGGTGCGACGCGGATGAGCCGCTCAACCTTCATTTGCGTGAGCAGTTCATCCAGCCCGGCTTCCTTGTCGAGCGTGCGGGCCTCAACCAGCGACACGCCGTTGCGGTTCGCGAGTACAACCAGCCGGAGTTTGCCGTTTTGACGATGCAGGGCCGCGGCCACCGCCGGGGTGGCGTTGGTGGTCAGCGGGGAGGCCTTGCCGTTCATCTGGGTCATCGCGTGAGAAGCTCCGTTATCTTGACCGGCAGAGTGGAACGATCGATCGTCGCCACCATTTCAACCTCGATGCCGGTTTTCAGGTCCCGGCCTCGGCAAGTTACAACAAAAACGTTGGAGCGGACGGTGAGGACGTTGTAGATCTGGGCCAGTTGGCCGCGGCCCATAGGGACGTTGAGCAGGTCCACGATGGAAGTGAAGCCTTTGGGCTGGGAGTCGCGAGCGAGGATGATGTTGTCGGCCAGCGTGGGGTTGATCGTGGGGATGTATTCGAGGGTTTCGGCGGTGCAGGTGTTGATATTGAGCTTGCCCGGGAGGGCGCCGACGCTGGCGGTGGTTTCGATTTCGCACTCGTCGAGCAGGGCGGCGAGCTGCTCGTTGGTGAGGTCTCGGGCCTGACGGTTGATGGGCTGGCCGGTCGGACCGTTGAGCTGCCTGGGTTGGCGACGGATGAAGTCGGCCATTGTTGCGCTGGTGCTGCCCTGGACGTACTTCACGATGACGTCGGCCTGATCGATGTCCATGCCCGTGGCCTTGGCGACGGAGCCGGCATCGGCGGTCAGGAGTTCGATCCGGGCCAAGCCCGAGGCGCCCAAGACATCGTCGGTGGAACTGGCGGTCAGGATGCCGGACCATTCCGCATCCAGTTTGCCGTCGGAGTTGTCGGGCGGGTAAGAGATGTCGCCGTCATCCTCGTTGGGATCGAGGCGGCCGTTAAGGTTCCAATCCTCGCCACGGACGAACTCGGGCAGCGCGCCGGAGACCAGTTCGAGTTCCTGGATGGAACGGAAGTAGTCGTTGCGGGGCTGGTAAGAGTTGGCGCGGCCCTGGTAATAGCCGATTTCAGCACCCAGGGGGTTGGTGTCATCGTCGGCATCGATCCAGTCCAGGATGGAGTCGGCGACATCCTCGGTCATGTAGGGAAGCGTTGCGAGCGCTTCCTTGGACATTCCATTGACGTTGATCTTCGCATTGGCGTCGGCGGGGCCGAGGATTTCTTTGCCGCCTTCGGTGTGGGAGACCTGAAACGCCGAGTCCTTCATGGTCTGCTGCGACACGTCGACCATGTCCAGCATGATGCTGAAGGCGTCGGAGAGGTCGGGGTTCTGGGTGTAGTACTCGAGCCTCGCGATGGTTGCCTCTACACCGGCACGCGCGGCCCAGTGGGCCCGGACCCGAGACATTGATGCACGACCCGAAATCGCCTCGCTAAAGGCGGTGGCCTGCACGGCGGCGATCACCACGCCGGCGATGATGAGCACCCACAGCACCAGCAGGATGGCAAAGCCGCGGCGATGGGGTGCGGCGCGGTTCATGAGGCACCCCCGGAGGCGGGAGTCGTTGGTGTGGTCGAGTCGGTCTCGTCTACGGGCACAGGCGGGAGCGGCGTGCGGTCGATCGCGATCGTGCGCCGACTGGTGGCCGTCGCGGTGCCGTCGTCGGAGTCAACGGTGATCTCGACGCGGATTGCGTGCGGGTAGCCGTCGGCATCGGAATCCCATGAATCAAACCAGTCGTTGCCGTCGTAGGCTTGGATGGAGACCGTCTTGATGCACCGCACCAAGGGCGCGGCCACGCCACCGGCATCCATGAACAGGTCGTGGGCGGGGTCGCGCCGGCGCCAGAGTGCGGGCGTCTGGTCCGTCGCGCTGTACGGCTTCACGCGGTATTGAACCTCGTACTCTCCACCCTCGGCCGCATCCATCTCATCACGCACGGGTCGGACGGACCGCGTGAGAAGCATGAGGCCGTCGCGGGCGGTTGGTCCTGTGCCTCCATCGGTGACGGAGACGCGGGCGAACTGGAGATTGTGGTGGCGGACGATGTTGGCCAGGTCCAGAGCCATGCGGCCCGTAGCCATATCCGCGCGTTCGTAGGCTTGCTGACGGGCCGCGGACTTGGCCTTGAGCTTGAGCATCTGCGTGACTGATGCAACCGCACTCCCGGCGACCAGCGCGGCGATGACCGCGGCGACGATGAGCTCGACGAGCGTGAAGCCGCGGCGATAGTTGGTCAGTACCACCTGTTCACCGCCTGATCCGGCTTGCGGAGCGGATCCGGGTCATCACCCAGGCGCGGGGCGATGAGTGTCTCGACCGACTCGGAGCGTTGCTTCCCCCCCACCATCCACGAAACGGTCGCGATCACGCGATAGGGATCGCCGGACTGGCCCTCGCTGAAGTCCAGGGAATACTCAAACTTCTCGAACGGCTTGTCGCACTGGCCGCGGATGGGGAATCTGGACGCGTAGTCGTCGGCGCCTCGTGCCAGCACCAGGTTCAACTGCTCGTCAATCAGCATGGCCGCGGTCTGCAACTCTTCGCCCGATTTCTGCGATGACAGGGCACGCCCGCCCAGGCCGATCATCACCGCCAACGCGACGCCGAGCAATACGGCAGCCACGATCGAGTCGATCAGGACCACGCCGCGGCGATGAACGCGTGAAGTGTTCACCATGCCTCATCCCTCATTCCGGTCGCGTCCAGATCGATCGCGTCGGCATCGATCGTGGGCAAGCCCTTGGCGGCCGCATTGGGAACCACTTCAGCACGAGTGCCCATCGGCGGCAACTTCACGAGCCAGCGTTGTCCCTCATCATCTCCGAACAGCAGCGCCACGCCGGGGCGACCCTGAGCACCGCCCGCACCCGGGAACTCGACTCTGAACTTCTTGGGATCGAGCTCTTGCGGCCCCGCAGCGCCGGCGAGCAGGTGCACCCCAGCCAGGTTCGCCGCGGGCGTGAGAGGGTCCTGCACCCAGACTTCCGCGCCGGGGTCAAACGAGGCGGCGTTGGTGACTTGAAGCGCCATGAGCCGTAGCCCGCCCTTGGCATCAAACTCCACGGCGGCGGGCTGCGTCGAATACACATCGCGCTTGGCCGCGGCAGAAAGCAAGTCGGCGACCGCGTACACCGAAAGTTCGCCCTGACGGGACTTCCAAGAGGTGATACGCGGAATGACCAGTCCAGCGACGATCGAGACAATGACGATGACGACCACGAGTTCGACAAAGGTGAACGCCCGAGTGCGCAAGTCCGCCCACCCGCCGCCGTACGCGGCTTGTTCAAAGGCAGCCGGGCTGGGCGTGCCGGTTGTCACGGCTTGCGGATGTCCTCATTGTCGCCGGTGCCGCCGGGCTGACCATCAGCCCCGTAGCAGAGGATGTCGAAGTCGGATGTGTTTTTGACGCCCGGAATCACCAGCATGTACGGCGCGCCCCAAGGGTCTTTGAGCTCGTCGGCGTTGCTGATGTACGGGCCCTTCCAGCCGTCGGCATTGCCCGGCTTTTCCAGAAGAATTGCCAGTGATGCACCCGACTCGGGCAGCCCGCAGTCCACTTGATACAGCTTCATCGCCGTTGCCAGCGAAGCGGCGTTGTTGGCTGCGACCGAGGTCTTGGCCTGGCCGATGCGACTGATGAGCCGCGGCGCAACCACGGCGGCGATGACGCCGATGATCACGATGATGACCAGAACTTCGATGATCGTGAACGCTTTGCGGATACCCCGCCCATTTTGATACGTCTTCACTTCAAGGCCTCCTGCGCTTGCAGCAGCGGCAAAAGAATCGACAACACCACAAACCCCACCACACACGCCAGCCCCACCACCAGGACTGGCGGCAGGGCGGTTGTGAACAACTTCACGCTCGTCTCGGTCCGGTCCTCAAACGCGCCCGCGGCCTGTCCCAACATCTCATCCAGCCGCCCCGAACGCTCACCCAGGTTCACGATCTGCACCAGCATCGGCGGGAAGTAACCGCTCCGCTCCATGGGCTCGGCGATCGTCCGGCCCGCGGCTACCTGCTCGCATACTTCATCAACGACCAGCTCCATGGCTCTATTGCCGAGAGTGCCCTTGGTAATCCGCAAGGCCTGGAGAATCGGCACGCCCGCGCTGGTCAGAGTTCCCAGAGTACGTGTGAACCTCGCGACGGCAACGTCGCGGAGCAGTCTCCCCAGGATCGGGGACTTGAGCAGTGTCCGGTCAAAGCCGAGCCGAAATTCGGGCATGGAATAAAGCTTGGTCCAACCCACGATGCAGCCGCCGACGGCCGTGAGGACCACGTACCAGTACGAACTGAAAAACGAGGCCGCGCCCTGCACGATCCGCGTGGGCAGCGGAAGTTGCGCACCCGCCGGCAGGCTCTTGAGAACATTGGGCACGATCACCGTGACGATGATCACAACGGCGATGCACACCAGGCCGGCCAGAATCATCGGGTAGAGCGTCGCGCCCAGGAGCGAGCGACGCAGCTTCACATCTCGATCCAGGAGATCCGCGGCCTGCGCCAGCACCTCCGGCAAGCGGCCGGCAGCTTCACCTGCTCGCATCAGGTTGATTGTTAACTCATTGAACGGCTTGCCCCAAGCGCCGGCTGCCTCAGCCAGGCTCTTGCCATGCTCGACCTGTTCGATGACAGAATCGAGCATCGCCTTCTGCCTGTCGCTGCGTCCTTGCTTGGCAATGGTCCGTAGAGCCTGCACCAGTGGTAGCCCGGCTTGGAGCGCTGTGGCTAGTTCGCGGATGAAAGCCGCCATTTCCGTACGAGACATCGCGTGCGAAGCGTTCCACGCGACGCGAATCGCCCGCTCCGTACTGGATTCACCCTCGCGTGCCTTGGCCGCGTTGCGTCTGGCGACCGGAGCCTGAACCAGATCGGCTCCGCCCGCCATGGGTTCGATCGCGGTCGGCGTCACTCCGCGGCGCACAAGCTCGCGCACGGCCGATGCCCGGTCGGGCGCATCGATGGTGGCCGCGGAGCCTCCGCCCGCTGTTTTGTATGAGAACGTCGTCATCAGCCAACCGCCTCATCAGCATCCTGCGTCGCACGCAGAACTTCCTCCACGGTCGTCCAACCCGTCGCGGCCTTGATCACGCCGTCACGCCGCATGTTGACGTACAACGGAGCCGCGATTCGGGCAAGCTCCGACGCGCCCGTCCGCTCGCTGATCGCCTGCCGCAGCCCGCCGCTGGTAAGGATGACCTCGAAGAAGCCAATCCGCCCGCGGTAGCCGGAGTTGTCGCACTTGTCGCAACCCGCGCCACGCCAGCACATGCCGTTCTTGAACATCGCAAGCTCTTGCGGAAGCAGGCGGTGCTTGAGTTCCTCAGGAAGCGGTGTCGGCTCTTTGCACACCTGGCAAACGCGCCTGCCGAGGCGCTGGGCTTGGATACCTTCGAGCACGCTGGAAAGCAGGAACGGCTCGATCCCCATGTCCAGAAGTCGCCCGACCGCGCTGATCGCGTTGTTGGTGTGGAGCGTCGAGAAGAGCAAGTGGCCCGTGAGCGCGGCACGCACGGCAATCTCCGCCGTCTCTCCGTCTCGGATTTCACCGACCATGATCACGTCCGGGTCTTGACGCAGGATGTGCCTCAGACCTTGAGCGAACGTGAGCCCGCGCTTGGGGTTCACGGGGATCTGGTTGACCCCTGAGAGTTCGTACTCGACGGGATCTTCGATCGTAATGATCTTGAGCGAAGGGTCGTAGAGCTTGGACAACGCCGCATACAGCGTGGTCGTCTTACCGCTGCCCGTCGGCCCCGTCACCAGCGCCATGCCGTGCGGCAGGTCGATGAGCTTCTGAACCTTGTCCCGGTCCGGCGCACCCATGCCCAGCGACTCGAGCTCGAGCTTGATCGATTCCTTATCCAGGATTCGCATCACCACGCTCTCGCCATACAGCGTGGGCACCGTGCTGACGCGGATATCGATCTTGCGGCCTTCAAACCGCAGCGTGATGTGACCATCTTGCGGGGCGTACCGCTCCGCGATGTTCATCCCGCCCATGATCTTGATGCGGCTGGTGATCGCCGGCTGCAGGTGCTTGGGCGGTGGCTCCTGCTCAATGAGCACACCATCCACCCGATACTTCACCGCGAGCTTCTTTTCAAACGGCTCGATGTGAACGTCCGACGCCCGCGCCCGGATCGCTTCGAGAATGATCAGGTTCACCAGGTTGATGAGCGATGGCTGCTCGGCCATCCGGTGCAGGTCGTCGGCCTCCACCGCCTCCAGGTTGGTGACCAGGTCGTCACCCTCGGCCTCGTTCGCCCCCGCCAGGCGCAGAGCCATCTGGGCGGCGGTCGTGCCATAGGTCCCGCGGAGGAGCTCGGTGAACGGTTCCTGCGCGATTCCGATACGCGTCACCGGCTTGCCGGCCGACACGCTCAGCTCATCAGCCGCTTCCAGGTCATTGGGATCCAGCATGGCGACCAGAAGTCGCCCATCGCGGAAGGCGTACGGCACAGCGCGCAGTCGCACCGCTTGCTCGGCCGTCGCCAATGCGGACGCTGCCGGATCAACCTCGGGCTTCTCTTCCAGCAAGGGCACGATGGCCGCTGCGGGCGGCTTGTCGGTGCGTCGGTCTTGCCCGTCGATGATCGGCTTGGTTTCTATGGCGCTCATCCTGACCGCCCGGGACTTATTCCCGGGCCCTTCCCCCGTTTGCTAAGGCCCGCCGTCATTCTTCATCCGGCTCGAGCGGGTCAATTGGCATGAAATCAAATCCCTGCTTGTCCTTCGGATCGGGCTTGTCCTCCGGCAGACGGGACTTCTGATCCTCTTTCAGGATGGTCAGCAGCTTGTCCTTGGTCCGCTGGTCGAGTTCCTTGCGCGCCTTTCGGGCGTCTCCGACATCATCTTTCTTGTCCTTGTCTCCGGGCATGAATCCTGCCATCATCGCGCCCATCGTGCCACCGAGCTTTTCTTCGCGGTCCTCAATGGCCGCGGCCCACGTCTTGTTGAGCGCTTCTTGTTCACGAACGTATCCGTCCTTCAAAGTCGCGAGCGATTCCTTCTGACCGGCATCCAGATCGTTGAACTTCTCGGCTTCCGAGATCGCGCGAATTGCGTAGCTCTCTTTGTACACGCGGGGGAAACTCTTCTTCTTGATCTCGTAGTCGAACTTCGCCTGCTTGTCCGCGGGCAGCATGGCCTGAATCGTCTTGGCGTACTGACGGTTGGTGTCCCGCATCCCCCGGGCCATGTTCGCCATTTCTTTCATCATGGCCTGGATACTGGCCATGTCGAAGTTCATGCCGCCATCTTCCATGGCCTTGACCTGCTTGCTCTGCTGGTCTTTCCCCCAGACTTCGAATGCCTTCAGGGCCTTGTCCATCTCGATCTCATACCGGTCCACTTGCTCGGCCAACTCCGGCGGGGCATCCGTCTTCACGCCCACGGTCTGGAGCATCTTCACCAGGTCCACGTTCTGACCGGCCATCAGGGTCATCCGCAGGGCTGTATCCCGACGACGCGTGCGCTCGACCCGCGGCCAGTTCTCTTTCTGCTTGTCGTTGAGCAGCGACTTGACATCGTCGAGGAAGCCCTTCTCGAGCTTCTCCATCTTTTCTGTCATGTCCTTGCCCATCTTGGCCATCTCTTTACCCATCGAGCTCCAGTCCCCGGAGTCCTGGATTTTCTCCATCATCTCCTTGGTGGTTTTCTGGATGTCGGCCTGCAACTGCTTGAACGAGCTGCGATAGCCCTCCTGGAGGGCGAGCGCAGCTTCCTTTTGCTCCTTGTCCATGCCCAGCAGGCCGGCGTACGACTCGACCGCCTTCTTGGTGATCGGGGCCATGTACTGCGACATGTCTCCCCCACCACCCATCCCGAACTGAGCTTGGGCGGGCTGAACCCATACCAACAGCGCCACGGCCACGACTGCGATGGCCTTTGAGATCGATCGGAATGTGAACTTGGGCATCATGGCTCGGTTCCTCGGGCTCCACCAGCGTTCTGCGTGCGCACCGCGGCTACAAACCGCGGGCGAACCATTATAAACGGGCAGAGCCTCCACCTTCTTGGTAAGGGCATGCGTTCTTGTGCATGCCGCCGAACCAGTGATACCCACTAGGACCCGAACTGTTACCGATACCGAGGGGCAAAACGCGCCCGTAACGAACAACCGAGAGGAACAACGACTCACCGGTCAGGATGTTGCATACCGCCGAACGAACGAAGAGTTGCTCACCTACCGATGATGACCTCACCGCCCCCGACAAACCCGCCGCCACGCTGGAATCGCTGGCCCTCGGGTTCCTTGGGGAGCCGTTCCTTCTGCTCCTTGGTGAGGACAAAGTCGAGTTTGCCCTTGGTCTTGTCGTCAAACTCGCGCCTGGCCTTGCGGGCCTGGGCCAGTGGGCTCTTGTCGTCCTCTTCGCCAAAGTTCACCCGCATCCGACCGCCGCCGGGCATGGCCATCTCGCCGCCGTTACCGCCGTTCTTCTCATCTTCCTCGATCGCGCTCGCCCACTTGTCATTGAGCGCGGCAACATCGTGATCGTACGAAGACTTGAGCGTCGCCAGCGAGTCTTTCTGACCCTGATTCAGGTCTTCAAACTTGGCCGCGGCGTCGATCGAGCGGGAAATCCGGGACTGCCGGTATACCTGCGGATAGGTTGCCTTGCGGACGGCGTCGGCGAACTTCGACTTGGAGTCGTCTGGAAGCAGCCCCTCGATTTTGCGCTGGTGGGACTGGTTCACTTCCTTGACCTTGATCCCCGCCTCACGCATCTTCTTGCTGCGTTCCTGGAAAGCGTCCATATCAAAGCGGCCGGGCTCAAACGGCGGGAGATCGTCGATCACCTTCTGCTTGGCGATTAACGCCCGGTCCATGTCGGTTTCGTAGTCAGAAAGAGGCTCAGCGATCTTTCCCTGGGCATCTGATGGCAGCTTCAGACCTTCGACCACATCCAACAGATTCACACCCTCCCCGCTGACCGACCCCGGGCGCAGTTGAGTCTCGCGGCGACGCTGCCGCTCAACCCCGGTCCAGTTCGGCTGTTGCTCGGTTGATAGCAGGGCCTGTAGGTCGCTCATGAAGCTCTTCTCAAGGTCCTTGGTTTTCTTGTTCAGCGTGTCCCGGAGCTTGGGCATCTTCTCCATGAACACGGTGTGGTCGTCCGTCTCTTCCGCGGTCTTCCTCATCTCTTCCATGCCGGCCTGGAACTCCTTGTTGGCCTGCGTTACGGCGGCGTCGTAACCCTCGTGCAGAGCCATGGCTGACGCTTTTTGATCGACATTCAAGTTGAGTTTTTTGGCGTAGCCGTCAACGCTGGCCTTGGAAATGCGATTGCCCCCGCCAAACGGATCGCCACTGATGTCCTGAGTTGCGGTCACAAACACCTGTTGGGCACGGACCTGCTGGGCCGGCAACGCCAATCCGCAGGCCACGACCATCGCCAACGCCATCGAACGAACCACGAGGTGCCGATTCATGGGTATCTCCTGACTGACCAAAACAAGGCGGAAAATAGCCCGCCGATATGACCACGCAGATGCGCCTAGCCCGCCGTTCCGTCATGCTTAGACGGCTCGACCCCGGCATGCTCCGCGGTCAAAGATTACCACAATCCTACCTCCGAAGGTCGCTTTGCACTGCGGAATGGCCGGCAAACCGCTCGGCGTGCGGCGTTACGAGATCGTCGGCGCCGGGCTGGCCTGGTCGGACGCCCGAAACGCCCCCGGAGGCCGGCCCGCCCACCTCTTGAACGCGTTTCCGAACGAAGACTCCGATCCATACCCCACCTTGGCGGCGATCTCCTTGATGCCCAGCGATCGGTTGCGCAGGAGCTCCGACGCGCGTTGCATCCGGCAGTCCAACAGGAACTTGCCCGGCGGGACCCCGACCGCGGCGTGAAACTGCTCGGCGAACACTGATCGCGACATCTGCGCGACTTCGGCTAGCGATTCCACGGTCCAGAGGTTTTCTGGATTGGCCTGTATGGCCCGAACAGCCGGCTCGACTTTCGAGTAAAGATCCCCGCGGCTAGGCCGGTCTGGCACCGCTGCTGCCTGCGTGGGTTCCATCTGGCTGCCGACTTGCGAGACACTTGCAATAAACTGATTGTGAGGCATCGTTGCGCTCCGTATCTGGCGCGGCGATGTACTTACCGCACAACGACCGCGTACCGTGACGACTGCTTCGTCCCGGCGCGAACGTGGCGCCGACCCCCCACGAGCTATCTCCGCAACCGACTCAGGTCCGATTGTTCTGACCGCCACGCCGCCGCTGCGGTTGATTGTCTCCACCGCCGCCGCCGCCGCGATCTTCCTGCTGGGGCAGGCGATCGACCTGCTCCGGCCGCAGAATCTTCTTCAAGCTCTCTGATGCGTTCTTGTCCAGTTCTCGCGACTTGGCGCGCAGCTCGCCGACAACGCCCTCTTCCTGGGGGCCGCCACGTCCGCCACCTTGACCCCCCGCCGCTCCACCGCCGCCTTGGTTGCCTCGGCCTGCGCCAGGGTTGTTATTGTTGCCGCCGCGGCCGCCATTCTGGCCGCCCGCACCTCCACCACCACCCGGACCGCCCTGGCCGCCGCGACCTCCGCCCATCATTCCGCCGCCGAAGCGACGCATGAGCTGTTCGGCGGTCATCTTCATTTCGTTCTCTTCCATGGCCGCGGCCAGTCGTTCCTGAGCCGCTGCCTCATCGCGAGCATGCGACTCTTTCAGGGCCGCGATCGCGGTCTTCTGCTCTTCGGTGAGATCCGCAAAGCCCTGAGCCGCCACGATCTGGCGATCGGACTGAGACTGTCGGTACACGTTGGGAAAGCTCGCCTGCTTGAATGCGTGGTCGAACGCAGCCTTCTTGTCGTCGGGCAATAGGTCTTGGACCTGACGGGCGTAACGCCGGTTCACCTCGCGAACCTTGACAGATGCCTCGCGAGACTGCTTGAGCATGGGCTCAAACTTCTCGGCCATTTGCGTGGGGTCGCCCTGGCCCATGATATGATGTCCATGACCTTGGCCATGTTCTCGTCGGTGATCTTGGTTCGTGCGGTCAACTCGCGGTCGAGCTCGACCTCGTATTGATCGAGCACGGGCTGAACCTTGGCTTTCACTTCCGCGGGCAGCTTTTCTTCTTCGACGATCTTGATTACGTCGGCACGTTCGCCGCTCATGAGGCCGCGGTTGATGTTCTGCTCCCGCCGGCGGGTCCGCTCCACCTTGGGCCAGATCGTCTTTTGCTGCTCATTCAGGACCGCCTGAACGTCGCTGAAGAACGAGTCATCCATTTTCTGGCGCTTCTGGCGAAACTCGGTCATCATCTGACCCATGCCCCGGCGGGCGTCGGCATCGCCGCCATCTCGCATCTGGTCACGCATCTCCTGCATCTTGTCGCGCATTTCCTGGCCGCTGTTGCGGGACTGCTCTTGATACCCCTCAAACAGGGCCTTGACGGTCTCCCGCTGGTCCTTGGTCAGGTTGAGCATGTCCTGGTAGCGTTCAAGGTCCCGGCTATTGACCCCGGCACCCATCATCTGGCCGCCAAAGCCACCGCCTCCCCGTCCGCCCCCGCCATCCTGGGCCGGTGCCACGGCGGCCAAACCAGCGACCGCGACCATCGCCGCCACTGCCACCCTGCGAACGCCGGAGAAGCGCCTGACCATGAGAGAACCTCCAAAAAGGGGCGTGCCGCAGCCCGTGTCGAACCAGCATAACGGGCCGGTACCGGTTTATTGCACCATCGGCTGGGGTAACGGCCGGCTGCTGAATAACCCGGTCTTGACCCCAGCCAGACTCCGCAGCATTTCCCGACGGATCCACCCGACGTTGCCGGCTGGGCCCATGCACCGGTCTCGCACGGGAGTGATCCACTCGTGACGAGATTGGAATACCGGAGTCAGCCACCGGGAGGTGAACTGGTAGAACCGGACGTTGGCCGCCCGCTCGGCGCGATAACTGACCAGAGCGTCCGGAATCGAACCGGAAAGGTCCAGGGAGCGGGCGAGTGCCCAGGCATCCATCAGCGCAAGATTTGCGCCCTGCCCGAGTTGCGGGCTCATGGCGTGCGCCGCATCCCCAAGGAAAGCGACTGGACCTCCAGGGCAGGGGTCCATCACGACGTCCTGATACGCCGCGAAGATCAACTGATCCATGTCCCGCACCTGGTCCAAGATTGGCTCGGCCTGGTTGGTCAACTGGCGCACGGAGGTCCGCCAAGCCTCCAGCCCTGATCGCCGAATCGACTCCACCGCTCCGCAAGGGACGCTCCAGAACACGCTGACCGTTCGTGGGCTGCCACGCACCGATCCGGAAGGAAGGAACCCGATCATCGAGCGGGTGCCACCGTAGATTTGAGCGAGGGTTTCCCCGTATTTTCCTTCGTGGTCCATTGCGACCAGCCAAAGTGCACCCCATGGGTATTGGTGCGCCCGGCGGACTGCGTCGGATTTGGATCGGAGGGATGACCGGGCACCATCGGCGATGACGACCAGGTCGAACGGGCCGCGGGTGTTGCCGGAGGCATCCACCACCATCCGTTGAGCCGCACCTGATTCACGCAGTGAAGCGGCATCGAACCCGCACACCACTTCTGCGCCGCACGCGTGGACCGCGGATTGCAGCGTGGTGAACAGTTCGCCGCGGTGGATTCCCAACCCAAACAAGCCAGCACGCAGGTCCTCATACGCCAGATCGAGAATCACGCGGCCGGATCGGTTGACCCCTTTGAGGTACTTCACGCGGCTGCCTTGTTGGAGCAGGTGCGGAAGCATTCCGAGTTCGTTGAGTACTTCCATGCCCGTGGGCTGGAGGAGGAGACCCGCGCCGATGGGACTTAGAGTTGGGGCGCGCTCGAGAATTGTGACGCGGTGTCCGGCGCGTCTGAGGAAGATGGCCGCGGCCTGTCCGGCGGTGCCGCAGCCGACGATGCCAACGCTGAGGGGCTTCAGACCGCCACCTTTGCCCATGCCTCTTCGAGTCGTTTGGGGGAGACGGGTGAGACGGTGCCGAGTTCTTGCGCGAACAGCGACACTCGATATTCCTCGAGCATCCAGCGGTAGGCGGAGATGACCGGGATGCGGCGGGCGTCGGGGTGCGGGCCGGTGCCGGGTTTCATGGCCGCGAGTTGGTTGGCGACATCGGTGTAGCGGCGCCAGTGGAGGACCAGGTCATCGCGCCAGCGGGCATCGCGTTGCAAACCAGCGTTTTCGAGTTTGGTGAGTCGGACGAGAACCGCGTTCAGGTATCGCGGGAAGTGGCGGAGTTGCTCATACGGAGTAGTTCTGAGGAAGCCCTTGGGCATGAGGCGGACGAGGTGGTCCTCGATGTCATCAATCGCGGCCTTCCACGCGGGTGGGATCTTGTCGGGCATCTTGAGAGCGATGGCTTGCTTGGCGTTGAGAATCTGGCCCGCCATCTCCCCCACTTCGCGGGCCGCGGGGCCGACTTGGGACCAGCCTTCGCTGAGGCGCTTGTCGAAGTCGGCTTTGGTGCGGGGGATGGGGCGATCGGCGAGGAAGACGCGTTCGCAGATAAGTTCGGTGAGTTCGCGCTCAAGCTCGGCGCGGCCGCCGAGGGTTGTGTAGTGCAAGGCCATGGCGTCGCGCCCGGGGATCAGGCGGAGGTGATACGAGAGTTCATCCTTGGCTTGGATCATGAAGAGCCGACGCAGTCCTGTGCGAGTCGCCTCCGCGGCCTCTTCTTTTGAATCCAAGAGACGAAGCGAAACCGTATTGCCGCAGTCGATGAGCGCGGGAAACGCGACAAGACGCAAGCCGCTGCGTTGGATTTCGGTGCTCTCGGCGAGCTCGCTGAAGTCCCAGGTCTTGATGTTGTCGCGGTCGAAGCTGGACTTGGCGAGCTTGCCGAAGCTGGCCTTGGCCTTCTGCGAGAGACGCGACTTGATCTCAGCCATGTCGCGGCCGCGGGCGATCTCTTTGCCGCGCTCATCTGTGACAATGATGAGCATCTTGAGGTGATCCGGGACACCTTTGGGCTGCCAGGCTTCCTTGGGGACCTTGAACCCCTTTTTCTCTTCGATCTTGCGGGTGAGTGCGTCGGTGAGGGAGCCCTCGCCGAACTTGAGTTCGCGAGCGCACTCGTCAGCGAGTGCCGGAGCGGGTTCGAGTCCCTTGCGGAAGGCCTTGGGAAGACAGCGGAACAGGGCGAGGATCTTCTCGGGCAACAGGCCAGGCACGAGCCATTCGACTTTCGCATCATCGGTCGCGATGAGGGCCTCGATGGGGATGTGCAGCGTCAGCCCGTCATCATCGCCGCCGGGGTCGAGCTTGTAGTCGATGTTCAGCTTGGTGCCGGCGACGCCAAGATACTGCGGGAACTTGTCGGGCGTGATCTCGAAGGCGCCGCGCTTCATCACCAGTTCGCGGGGCATCTCCAGTTTCTTCTCGGCATCTCGTCCCGCTTCGCGACGCCACTTCTCCAGCGTCGCGACGCTGCAGATGTTGGGCGGCAAGCGAGTGTCGTAGAACGCGTACATCGCCTCGCGATCTACGAGAATGTCCGCCCGCCGCGCCTTGGCCTCAAGTTCCCGCACCTCCTCCACGAGGTCTAGGTTCTTCTGCAGGAAACCCCACTCGGCGTTGGTTTCCCCGAACACCAGCCCGTGCAGGATAAACAGCTCACGCGCGGCCTTGGAGTCCACGTTGCTGTAGTTGACGCGGCGGCGTGCAACCAGTTCGACGCCGAATATCGTCACACGCTCAAACGCGACCGCGTGCCCGACATCCTTCGCCCAATGGCCCTCGGAATAGCTCTTTTTGAGTACGTGACCCGCGAGAGCCTCAATCCACTCGGGCTGAATCCGGGCGACCGTGCGGGCGTAGAGCTTGGTGGTCAGCACAATCTCGGCGGCCATGACCCACTTGGGACCCTTTTTGAACAAGCCCGAGCCGGGGAAGATGTTGAACTTGCTGCCGCGACCGCCGCTGTATTCGAAGGTTTCTGCTCGCGTGCCGATGTTGGACAGCAATCCGCACAAAAGCGCTTTGTGCACAGCATCGAACGTCGCCGGCACCGTGTTGTCGTGCAGCCCCATATCACCAACGACCCCGTGAAGCTGCTGGTGGATGTCTTCCCACTCGCGCATGCGCAGGTAGGACAGGAACCGGTCCTGGCACCACTTGCGGAGCTTGCTGTGGGAGAGGTGATCGCTTGCCTCCTGATACGCCTTCCACAAGTTCAGGATCGCGATGAAGTCCGAGTTCTCATCGTGCCATTGTTTGTGGGCGGTGTCGGCTCGCTCGGCCAAGGCCATGGGACGCTCGCGGGGGTCCTGCACTGACAGTGCCGCGGCGATGATCATGACTTCCCGGAGGGACTTCTCCGTGGCCCCTGCAAGGATCATTCGAGCAAGGCGTGGGTCGATGGGGAGCTTGGCGAGCTGTGAACCCAGCCGCGTGAGGTCACCCTTCTCGTCGATCGCGCCGAGTTCGTGGAGCGTCTCGTACCCATCCTTGATCATCCGCGAGTCGGGCGGCTCGACGAACGGGAACTCTTCGACGGACCCCAGCCGCAGCGACTTCATCTGAAGAATGACGCTGGCGAGGTTGGTCCGCAAAATCTCCGGCTCGGTGAACTGCTCGCGGGCGGTGTAGTCGGTCTCCTCATACAACCTGATGCACACACCCGCGGCCACGCGGCCGCAGCGGCCCTTGCGTTGGTCGGCACTGGCACGCGAGATCGCCTCGATGGGCAGCCGCTGAACCTTGGTCCTGTGGTTGTACCGGCTCATCCGCGCGTAGCCGGGGTCGATGACGTATCGGATGCCCGGCACGGTCAGTGAGGTCTCGGCAACGTTGGTCGCCAGCACGATGCGGCGGTGCTTGTGCGGAGCGAACACCTTCATCTGCTCGGCCGCGGAGAGGCGGGCATAGAGGGGAAGGATTTCAGTTTGAGTCGGGTGGTGTTTGCGGAGAGCCTCCGCGGTCTGCCGGATTTCGCGTTCGCCGGTGAGGAAGATGAGGATATCGCCATTACCGACGGTCGCTAGTTCATCCACTGCCGCGAGGATGCCCTGCTCCTGGTCCCACTCGCGGTTGTCTTCTTCGCCGACCAGGGGACGGTAGCGAACCTCGACGGGATAGGTTCGACCAGATACTTCGACGATCGGCGCAGGCTTGCCGCCCATGTCGAAGTGATTCGAGAACCGTTCCGGATCAATGGTGGCGGACGTGATGATGACCTTGAGCTCCGGCCGCTTCGGCAGGAGCTGCCTCAGGTAGCCAAGCAGAAAGTCAATATTCAGCCCGCGCTCGTGGGCCTCATCGATGATGATCGTGTCGTACTGCTCCAGCCACCGGTCGTTCTGCGTTTCGGCGAGCAGGATGCCGTCGGTCATCAGTTTGATGAACGTGTCGGGACCAGTTTTGTCGCCGAAGCGGACTTTGTATCCCACCGGGCCGCGGCCGACTTCGGTGCCCAGCTCGTCGGCGATGCGGGCCGCGACCGTGCGGGCGGCGATGCGACGCGGCTGGGTGTGCCCGATCATCCCCGCGACGCCGCGGCCCAGTTCCAGGCAGATCTGCGGGAGCTGGGTCGTCTTGCCCGACCCCGTCTCGCCGCAGATCACGCACACCTGATTTTCGGCGATCGCCCTCTTGATGTCCTCTTTGCGGGCGATGACGGGGAGGTCTTGTTCGAGCTTGGGCTTGGGGAGGAGTTCAAGACGGCGCTGCCGCCAAGCGACTGACCGCTCCAGTTCCTCCTTGAACGTGTTGAGCATCCGCTCGAAGGGTTTCCCATCACGGGCGGCGATCTCGATAGCCCGGCGGCGGCGAACCAGGCGCAGGCGATCAATCAACATCGTGTCGCGGAAGCGATCGGTGAAGGTGCGGAGATCGGGGATGACGCGAGGACCAGAAGACACGGGGCATTATTGCGGGTGCGCGGAGCGCCGAAGCCCGAGTGTCCGTCAACTTGCAAACTGCCCATTCGTCAGGATGACGGAAACGGGTCCAGCCGTCATCAGACTTTTCAGATTTCGCATAGTCTTTCGGGGTTCGGAGGCGCCGACAAATCGCGTGCAACCCCTCCCCCACTTGCGCAGTACATACCTTTGCGGCGGAGCAGCCGGATGATCACCATGCACACCACTTCTCCCCGCATCCGATCCACCATTTATTACCTGATCGCGGCCGCGGCGCTGGCGATTGCGTGCGTGGCGCTTCAGACCTACGGCCAGCAGCCCGAATCCTCCAAGCCCCCCGAACCCACGGGCGTTGAACTGATTCAGAAGGATGCTGAGGCTCTCGGACCCACGCTCAAGTCTGGACTGGCGAAGAGCTTTGTGGCCACGAGCAAGCACCTGCCTCAGATCCAGACACGCACGCTCTACCGGCACAAGACCACTCGCGCCTGGCTCACCAAGGCCGATTACGACAAGCTCTCCGAAGAAGCGCGCAAGGATGTCGTCGAGCGCCCATTGGACGAGTTCTTCTATTACAACACCGGGTACGGCTCACCCTTGGCGTACCTGCGACCCCTTGAAGTGTTGGCCGCGGCAGGCGTGAATGACATCAGAGGCTTCCGCACGCTCGACTACGGCTGCGGCGGTGTCGCCCCGGTCCGGATGTTCGCGTGCCTGGGCGTCGATGCGGTTGGTGTTGATATCGAGCCGCTCTTCCCGCTCTATTACAACCAGCCGGGCGATCAGGGAGATGTTCAGACCCCGGCGGGCAAGGGGAGGATCACACTGATCACCGGGCGCTGGCCTGCTGAGGAGACGGCGAAAGCCGCGGTCGGCGGTGGCTACGACCTCATCATCTCCAAAAACACTCTGAAGAAGGGTTATGTCACGCCCGAGAAGCCCGCCGACGAGAAGTTCCTGGTCAAACTCGGCGTCGCGGATGTGAACTTCGTCAAGGCCATGTTCGATGCCCTCAAGCCGGGCGGCAAGGTCCTCATCTACAACATCTGCGGCAAGCAAAACCCGGAGAAGTACCTCCCGATGGCCGACGGCCGCTGCCCGTTCACCAAGGAAATGCTCGAAACCGTCGGCTTCAAGGTTCTCGCGTTCGATGTGGACGACTCGCCCGCGTGCCGCGTGATGGCCAAGATTCTCGGGTGGGACCAGGGCAAGGGCGCGGCCTCCCTCGAAGACGACTTCTTCGCCCACTACACGCTCCTCGAGCGTCCGTCCGGCTCCTGAACCGCGCGGCTAACCTTCACCGATGCGCTTCACGTTCCTGGGCACGGGTACTTCTTCCGGCGTTCCGGCCATCGGCTGCGACTGCGCCGTGTGCAACAGCCAGGACCTGCGCGACCAGCGGCTCCGCACCAGCGGCCTGATCGACTTCACCGACGCCAAGGGAAGGCACCGCTCCATCCTGATCGATGCCGGGCCAGACCTGCGGCAGCAAGCGCTGCGAGCGAAGATGACACGCTGCGATGCCGTTCTCTTTACGCACAACCACGTTGACCACACATTCGGACTGGATGAGATCCGCCGCTTTAACGTCACCATGGCCGGGCCGATCGATATCTACGGTGAGACCCGCACCATCGAGCACCTGCACCGCGTGTACCAGCACATCTTTGAAAAAGCTCAGAACGTCAATGACTCGTTCGTGGCGACGCTGATCCCGCATCGTCTGGAGCCCGAGCAGCCGATCGAGCTTTTTGGGCTCAGGGTCACGCCTTTTCGGCTGCTGCACGGGCGGCTGCCGATTCTCGGATACCGCTTTGACGCACCGCCGGGGCTCTCGCCGGGCCCGGATTCGCCGTTCCCGCTGGCCTACTGCACCGATGTTTCGGGGATTCCGCCCGAAACGTGGAAGTACATCTCCGGACTGAACACCTTCGTTCTCGACGCGCTGCGCTACCGCAAGCACCCGACACATCTGACCGTCGATGAAGCCCTGAACATCGCCGACCGGGCCGCGGCTCGCAAAACCTGGTTTGTTCACATGTCCCACGACCTACCCCACGCGGACACCAACCAGCGCCTGCCGGACGACGTCCAACTCGCGCACGATGGCCTGACGCTGGGAAGGTGGGAGTCGCCCGTTCAAGAGGGGCGATCGCCGATCACCGAAGTCCCTTGATTCAGCCGTTCGAAAACCGCATGACGATGTCGCCGGGCACCTGAAATTCTTCGAGCCGGCCGCGCGTGTACGGCCCAAGTACCGACCTCCAGAACACCTGCGCTCGCTCGTTGTCGGGCAGAATCGTTAACTCCCACATCCCATGGTGGCGATCAAACACCTGCCTGGCAGCCGCCTGACCGATGCCGCGACGACGATGAGAAGCGAGAATGAAGAACTCGCAAAGCTTGAAGTCCCGATCGTGGCTCATGTATTGAAACGGCCGCCGCCCGACAATGGCGAACCCGGCGGGTGCGCCATCGCTATGAATGATGTGCGGCTCCACATGAGGGTTCACCAGCCAGTCGCGGGAAAGGGGCGGGTTCCAGCGGCCTCGGTCATCAATGGTAAAGAACGGCGTGAATTGCGAAAGCTCATGGGCGTATAACTGAAACATGCGGCACAGGAGAACCCGGTGCCGGACAGAACTTCGGGCGTCAATTAGAGACACGGCCATGACCGAGGATAGCGGCAGATAGCGGAGAGATCGGCCCTTGATCGCCGATCTGAGACGTGCATGGATGGGGAACACCCACAGAACAAGTCGCGGGCTTTGACCGGGTTGCTGGTTGTGATGCTGTTGATGGGCTGCGTTTTGTTCGCTTGGCGAGGCCCCATTCGCGCGCTCTCCGCGGGCGGAAACTACGACTTCCTGCTGGTGTACTCCGCATCCCGGGCGTGGCTGCACGGCGAGAACCCCTACGAACGCGAAGCCGTGACTCGGGCCTGGATGACCTCGGGCGGGCCCGAGGCACGCGACCCCATGTTCCCGCGCGGCACGCGGGACTCCTCAACCCTGGTCTACCCGCCGTCCGCGTTGGTCATCCTCTCGCCTTTGGCGGCTCTTCCATGGAATGTCGCATCCCCGATATGGGCGATCTTGAACACGATGCTGGCCGCGGGGTCTTTGTTGGCATTGGCTCGCGTCGCCGCTCTGAAAGGAAACGCCAAGCTGAGCTTCCTTGCGGTCGGCGTCTGGATGTTCCCGGCGATGACGTGCACGGGGCTGGGGCAAACAGCACTGGTCGTCGTCGGCTGCGTGTGCGGCGCGGCCGTTTGGCCCAAGGGAGCGGGCGTGCTGCTGGGCATCGGAGGCGCACTCAAGCCGCAGCTCGGACTCCTCTTCACTGTGTACGAAGCCGGGCGGCTTCGCTGGAAGCGAGCACTCATCTCACTGGCCGTGGTCGTTATCCTCTCCGGTATCGGCGCGGCCCGCATGCAGGCGGCGAACATCGATTGGTATGGAACGTGGCAGCGAAACCTCATCGCGTTTACGACCGTCGATGACGGCGACCCGACGCGGCAGAACGCCGGACTCCGATACCAGGTCATCAATCTTCACTACCCCTTGCACAACTTCACCGACAACCGGCAGGCGGTGCGGCTGGCCGTATACCTGATCGCCGCGGCGCTGTGCGGATCGTTCTTCTGGGCCGACATCAAGCGCGGTCGCGACAAAGGAGATCCCGGCGAGTTGCTCGCACGCGCCATGGTCGCGGCCATCACGCTCATCGTCGCGTACCACCGCTATTACGATGCGGCCATCCTGATCATCCCCCTGGCCCTCGCGATCCGCGGCATATCGCTCGGTCAGCAGCGCCACTGGATCACGCTCGCACTGGTCCTGGGTTTCATCGCACCATACCCCGTGATCGCGATGGAGGCCGCCAACCGCGGATGGGCACCATCGTGGATCGCGCACTCGACCATCGGCCAGAACCTGATCCTGCCGTGTCAGGCCTGGGGCCTGGTCGCGCTGGCGGCGTGGATCGCCTGGCTCCGCCGCTGCGAACTCACGCAAAAATCGACTTGAATCCCAGAGCCCGCCGCATGTCGGCGATCTGGCCGATGTGAAACCCGTTGTGGTACGCCATGCGGACGATGAGTTGGTGCATCGGCATCTGCAGGGTGAGCCATGGGACCATTTCCGTCAGCCGTGACTCAGGAAGCGCCCGGGCCGCGGCCGCGAGTCGATCCACCGCGGCGTTGTAGATTTCAACGCATCTCGACAGCGGCGGATATGACGAATCGTCAGCCGCCGGCTTGGATCCGAACGACACCGACTCGGTGTTGAACTTGCCCTTCGCAGGCGTACTTGCGAAGTCTGAATCGGGAATTGGTCCGCCATCCACTTTCTCCGCCACGCGGTGCATGGTGAGAGCCAGGTGGCCGATGTTCCACCGCACGTGATTGGGCAGATTCACCGCCTGACGGGTGGAACTGGCATCGTCAAAGCCGACCAAGTACCGCGACAGGTTTACTTTGGATAGCTCGATCGTGTCGGCCAGTAGCGCTTGAGGCGTCAGCATCGTGTCCTCACTTCGTGCCGGGATTCTGCACGTACCCGTGCCGCTTCAGATGATCCAGCATGTCCGCCGGGATCAGTCTCATTTCTGGAGTATCGAAAATGCTCCCGTGATCGCGCCCTTTGAGTATCTTGATGTACCCACGCTTGCCCTCGGGAAACTGAAGGAAGCTCAGCCTTTCAAGATCGGACTTGAGCAGCGCGACCGCCTCGTTCAAGTAATAGTTGTCCGCATCGCCGACGAGGATGCGCACACGTTGATGGAGCAGTAACCCATACTTGCCCCCGTCGTGCCGCAGCAGGTCGGCGATGTCGTACTGGCGAAACCGCTCGGCGACCGCGTGGTCCAGCGCCCCGGTCGCGGGGTCGTAGAGTGCGGCCGCATTCCCCCGCTCATTGCGGGGCCCCCACGCGGCAAGCCATGAGTCCCACTGCTGCCCCGATGTGTTGTCGGGGCCAAGGACTTCCTCCACCGAGTTCTCCTGCCGGATGGTCATGAACTCACGACCAGCCTGGCGATAGCTCGGCAGTTCCATCCCGCCGCGAACCCCCGCAGCCCCCGCCGCGATGTACATATTCGGTTGCCCATAAATGTCCGGTAGCTGAAACTTTCGAAAGTCCACGGGGTCCGGAGAAGTGGACCACGAAGCGCCGAAGGTGTCCGGGCAGGTCAGAGCAAGCCACAGCGTTGACCATCCACCCGAAGAGTGCCCACGCAGAAGCCGCGCCGATGCCTGCGGCACCAACTTGTACTTAGCCTCCAGAGCCGGCACCAACTCCTCCACCAACGCCCGTCCGCACGGCCCGTTGTTCGCGGAATCCGCGAACAGGGTGTGCCCGTTGCCCGATTCAGGATTCAGCACGATCCAGAAGCAATGACCCGCCAACATCGGTGCCACACCCGCGTGATTCGCGCCCGAGTGATCTCCCCCGAATCCCGGGACCTCGTACACCGCCGGGTACCTTCGCTCCGCCTTGGCGTCATAGTCCTTAGGCAGAACCACACCCGCCCGCAACATGATGTCCCGATGGTGAAACTCCGAAAGCAGCTTCGACTTGATCTCGAACACCTCAACCCCGGGAACATTGTGGTCCTTCCGCGATTGAACAGCTTTCGTCAGCGTCAGCGCGATGCGCTCTGGCGCATCAACCTCATTCAGCCGGATCGCGATCGGTTCCGAAAACAGGTTGCCCGGCTCCCGCTTCCACGAACTGTCATCGCGGTGCATGTCCAGCACGGCCTGAACCCAATACCCGCCCGCCGGAAGCTTGCTGAGTTTCACGGGGAAGCTCGTCGCCGTTTCCCCCACTTCCGCGGCCGCGCCGGGAGCCAGATCCTTCACATCGATCCCATACAAGGGCTGGGGATCTTCCGAAGAAATGTCGCTCGGCGCAGCGCCCTTGTTGGCCAGCGAGGTATCCGCAATCAGATAAACCACCAGCCGCCCTGTGGCCGCCGTCTCCCGCACAGACTTGTCAAACGAAACCTGGAACACCGGATCGGTGGCCAACGCGGGCGTCGCCAACAAGCAAGCCAACAGCCCAACTCGTGGATTCAGCATGACCCAAGGGTACACACGGGCTGCCCTGCGGTCGTCACTCGATCGCGACAGACCGGTTGATGCGCGACTGCGTCGAAAAATCCTGGATATTCACCGAGACCTTCTGGCCCTTGAGCCGCTCCACACCGCCCGGGAATATCAGTTGTCGAGTGGCCGCGGCCCCCGGAGGCAGATCGCTCACGTGCGCCTTGGCCCGCGGGTATCCCTCGGCAAATCCATTCATCTCATACGTAGACCTCGCGCGCCCACGATTGGTCACCGTCGCCTCAACCCTCAAGTCCGGCCCGTTGAACTGATAGGTCAGGTCAACCTGGAAGTCGGCAACGCCGACCTCCAGCGGGGTGTGCAACCGAATCGGGGCGTAGTCCTTGGTGCCCGCAAGCTCGATCTCAACCAGGAAGTCCTTGGGCCCCGCTTCCTCAACGCCGCTGAACGCAACCATCAGCGGCACTTTGGCCGTCTCTCCCGGGCCGATGTTGAACTGCGAGGTTCGCGGCGTGATCCGCCAACTCCGGTCCCGACGCGCGGCATCGGTCGAAAGCCCCCCGGGCTCCAGCACGCTGATTTGCCCCTCAATACGCGTCTTCCACGGGTTCGTCAGGACCATCGAGATCTCATGCTCGCTCTGCGATGATGCGGCGAACGACGGGTCCAGATGGAACGCGGCCGCGAACATGGCCAGATCCACATCCACGTTCTCGACAAACAGCGGCGCATCCGAAACCGGGATGCGGTGCGCCATCGGTGGCCGGGGCGGCTTGGCCCCATCGGCTGCCCGGCCGGGCGCGGCCAGCGCGATCGCCTCGAGTGCACTTCGATTCCCGAACGTATCGACCAGGTCAACAACACCCTCTCCCAGGTACAGGTCCACGCTCTCGCGGGTCTCCTGAGGTGCACTCGCCCACACAACCAACGCGCCCGTCCGAGTGGTTCCCGGCGCCGGGCCGAGGATTACGCAGTTCACCCCCGGCGCCGGAGTCAGGCTCCCGACTACGCGACGATCATGAAGTCGATCCACCAGGTTCGCCCACGCGGCAAACGTCGCCTTGGGCATCGGCGAAAGGTGAAGCTCGCTGGGCCATTCCCACGGCTGCACCATCGCCAGGTTCGGCGGCTGGCTACCGATCGCCCACACCTGCACCGCTCGCTTGACCAAGTCGTCGCACGAATCCATTCGGGAATACGCCGGCTGGTCGAGGGGTTCGATGACAACTGTGGGAACGTTGGTCGGCGACCACGACGCCGCCAGATCGGCAACGCCCGAACTCCCAAGCCCGCGCGGCAGGGTGGTCAATAGCGTGACTTCAGTTCCGGGAAACGTCCCGCCCACCACATCCGCCGGCCACGGAACTTCGATCACCGGCCCCGGAACCAGCCGCGAAAGCACCGAGTTCAACCGGCTGATGCCCGCCGCGGAGGGTGTCGATCCTTGCGGCTCAGCGCCGATCGACCCTACCTGCCAACGCTGCACACTCTGCCCGTACTTGTCCAGAAACGGCGTCAGAAATGCGTCCCATTCCTTCTCCGGGGTGGCCAGCAGCGCCAACGGTTCCTGCGGATTGAGCCTCAGCGTATTCGCGAGCGCGTCGGGAATCCGCGGCAACGAAAACGAGATCCGGCGGTCGGCCGCTCCCAATCGCTCAACCACCGTAACGAGCCCGCCGCTGAGTTCCTCCAGAGACTTGGGCGTCGAATCCGCCGCCCAGATCGGGATCGTCACCGCGCCCGCGCTTGTCGCATCAATGATGCCGGGCAAATGCTCCCGCTCTTCCTTGGGCAGATCGGAGAGAATGATCGAGAACCGTTCCCAATCCCGCGATCGTTCCGGCCGCAAGTTGGCGGGCAGCCACACGAAATCCACGTACGTCGCACCCACCCGGCGCTGGTTTGACCGCAGCTCCAGCGTCGCTCGGAACCACCCGTACCGCGACACCTTGGGCTCCCAATCCCAACTCGATGACCCGCCCGCCTTGGGCTGCGTTGCCGAGTCCACCGTCTGGCCCGCCGCATCCTGCAGGAAGAAGTGACCGGTCACATCTTCGCCCGTCAGGTCGCGAACCGCCACGCTCACCAGGGGCCTTTCCGGCGCCCGAATGATGTTCAGCGGCGAACTGGTCTTCACCGCGACCTTGGGAAGCTGGACCACAGCCACCTGATCGAAGAACGCATCGCCCGCGAAGTCCTGGGGCCACACCTGATGCTGATCCAGCGCGGAATGCCCAACCTGCTCCGGCTGCAGCACCTCAAGGTCGATCTGCACGTACGCCGCGCCCTTGAACTGGTCCGACAGGGGCGCGACCGCGAGTTTCCACTCTCCGTTCGCGGTCGAAATCAGCTCGCTGCGCGATTCGCTCCCCGAGATCGGCGCGTTGGCCTTATCGAGATACCGAACCGAAATCCCCGCCCGTGCGTGCGACAACCCCCGCGTCTGCACCCGCGCTGACACCAGATAATCCGTTCCCGGAAACACCGGGATCACGCCAGGCTGGAGCCGCAAGCACACGCTTCCACCCTTGGTAGTCAACTTCACCGATCGAGACCCGGAGTACGCGACCTTCCCGTCAAACTGCGCCGAGTTCCAAGCCGGGAACCCGCGCCGCGCCCCGGCCGACCCGTCCTGGGCCATCTCCCAGTAACGCGGGATCTTGAACACCTGCTGAGGTTCAGGCTCGAAGTCGAACTGGAAAACCACACGCCGAGCCGCAAATGGCCGATTGACCGGCTGACTGGCCCGTGGTGCCGCCGGTGCGGCTTCTTCCTGACCAAAGGCGTCGAAACCGAGGAAAGTGACCGCAACCGCCAGTGGGCAGAGCGCGCGGCCGCAGCGCTGAATCATCGAGTGGGACATCTTGGGGAATATCGGCCCAAACAGGCCGCGCCAATCAGGCCCTTCACCGGGGCCAGTCGGCTAGTTCAACACCCAGGCCTTCACCCGGTCCATATCCCACTGATCCCCGCCCCTGAGAACCGGTTCAGAACCGCGTTCTGCAAGTGCTGGATCGCGTTCGTCGGCCGCTCCCGACCGGTAAATCGATGCGAGGGTAAGGCCAACCGGGCCACGGGTTGCCGGCGTGGGCTCGGGTTCATGGTGCGCAACCACCGGCACCGGAATCTCCCGATTCGCCATCCGACCCTGACCGGACCGGACTGGCAACGACCACACCGTCGCCGCAACGACAAACCCCAGCGCCACCACCCCAGCCAATGACTGGCTCACTCGACGCTTCACCCGCCGGGCCCGAACCGCGGCCAGGAACATCGCCGGCGGCTCAGAAGCGGCCCGCCCCGAGGGTGTGAAATCTTCAGTCCACCGAGGCACATCTTGAAAGCTCATATCACCCTCCCGGGCTCGTTCACCGTATCCACATCCAAAGCCGCACGCAGGCGCTCCATCGCGTCGCGATAGCGCGAAGCGGTCGTGTTTCGATTGGCACCGAGCGCCACTGCCGCCTGGTCAAAGGTCAGTCCCGCAACGTGCCGAAGGATGACCACTTCCCGCAACCGCCGCGGCAGGGCCGACACCGCCCTGTTCAACGCCTCCTGATCCACCATCGCCGGCACAACCCGCCGAGCCGCCATCTCTGCCTGGGCGGCCCGCTCGCGCCGCCGCGACTTTTCGCGTCGAACTGTCCTGAGATAGTTCAGGCAGGCCCGACGGGTCAACACCAGCAACCATCCCATCGGGTCCTGAACTCGCCGGATGACCGCGCGATCTTCAGACAAGATCGAGACGAACACCGACTGCACCACATCCTCCGCGCCCGCACCGTTAATCGAAGCTGCGTACGCCAGCAATCGCGGCGCGAAGCGAGCCCACAGCTCTCGGGCTGCGGGCTCGTGCCCCTTGTGGGTTTGCAGAAGAAGTTGGGTATCAGACAGGTTCATGATCTGGATGCTGTTCGGCGGCTGATCACTTCCGGTTCGCTGGCGCCACTGGCGGGACGTACTGCTTGAGTGCCTTCGTAGCCTGATCGAGCTCTGCTGCGGCCTTTTTCGAGGCCGCGCACGCCCGGGAAATGGCCGGTGCCATGAACGTCGAGCAGGCCCCGAAGTCTCCCTTCTCAATGCGGGAACCAAGCACTTCCAGCCGGGCCGGAGCATCCGGCAGATCCCACATCGACTCGATCAGATCGTGATATCCATCAAGCTGGTCCAGGCTCTGATTCAGCGCCCTTTCATCCATCTGGGCGATCACTTTAAACTCCGGCTTGGAGCCCGGAATCATGCCCCAGTCCTTCTCGACATCATCAACGAAGTGCTTCCCCGCCTCGGGCCCCTTGTACTTCGCGCGAACCCAGCCGACCGTGATCCGCCGCTCTCCCCGCAGGGCGCCCTTGAACCCGTACGGGTCTGCCGCGCCCAACGACTCGGCGGCCTGCAGAATGCTCTCCCGACCCGAGGCCGACAGCTTCCCGCTCTTGATCAGCACTTCGGACTCAGAGTTCCCCAGCCCCGCGATCGCGACACTCACCAGCGTGCCGATGAGAATCTCGTCGGACTTCACGTGCCCGGCCATCCGATAGATCGCCGCCACCCGCTCCGCCGCTTCATCGGCCTTGCCTTCGATCAGCAGGCGACGGGCATCAAACCGGAGCAGCCGCGCAGACTTCCTGAACATGCTCAGGTGCGGCATCAGAACATTGATGCCGTTCTCATACGGAAGTTCAAAGTCGCACCGAGCCATCCTCGTTGCCCGCATGAGTTGGTTCACACCGCTCGTCCAAGAGCCGACCTCTTCCGCGGCCGCGCGAAACGCTTCGGGCTGCTTGTCCAACGGCTGCCCCAGGACGACATCCTTGTACTCAACCGCGTCGACCTTGCTCGTCAGGTCCTTGGTCAGCGCCGTGTAGAACACCGCCGAGTAGGCGATCGCCGCGTTGCGGTCCGCCGGCTGGGGGTGATTCAACTGGCCAAACACCGCCGTTGTGGCGAAGGTTGAAAGAACCAGTCCTGCGATTCCGAACTTGATGTTCCGCGTGCTGAGCACTGTGAGTCTCCAAAGGTGGTGAGTCCTGACTGGCAGAAGGACACCGGCCAGAGCACCTCGTGTGGACACAATCGGAATTTCTCTGCAGCCTCACCCGCATAGCCCCTGCGAATTGCGTCAACATCGGCCTTAGCTGGTCCGCCCACTCCATTCCTTGAAGTTCGACCGGGCCAGCCCGAGGGCGACCGCCGCGGCGACCACATAGAACCCAAACACCCCCAACCCCACCAGAACCGCTCTCCAGACCCCCAGGTTATGAAGCGGAAGGTCGAGTCGGAACGGCGGCGCACCCCTTCCCGACCCGTGCCCACGTGTGCCCGCTTCCAGCACCGAGTACACAAACGTGACCGGGTTCAGGCAGTACGCACCATCGATCGCCTTGTGCCACTGCGGGTCATCCATATCCGGGAACACCACGGGCAGGAACGCGACCCCGATCCAGATCAATCCCCACAACGAGACCGCAACCACAAGATTGAGCGCCCCCGCGGTCACCGCCCGGTGGTATCGCAGGCTGAAAAGCTGCCCCGTGCATGTGAGCAGGATCACCGGACCCACGTACGCAAGAGGCACAAGGATCAACACGACCGGATGCACATATCCCGCGAGCACGCCGATCACAAAGTGCACGAAGATCACGGCAGGAATGAACCAGAACCCACAGAGTGCCCCAAGCAGCTTGCCTCTGAGTATCTCCCACGGACTGAGCGGCGTCGTGAGCAGGACTTCCCACGTCCGGGCTTCGCGTTCGCCTGCGTACGGGCCGCTGGTCATAAAGACTGACTGAAACATCATCGCGGCCGCGCCGATCAGCGCCAGCGAGGCGTGCAGCCCTTCGTTCTCCAATCCCGCCTGCCAATACAACAATCCCAGCCCCACCACCGTGATGCCGACGACGATCCGGAAGACAAGTTTGGAGCCAAAGGGCGGCTGTCGAATCTCTCGCCAGAGCACCGGATTGTCCGCGACCATGCGCTCCCGATTTCGGAAACGCTCGATGGCCTCTTCGCCCGCCGCCACCGGCAAAGACCCCTCCGGCAACGGCTCTTCCGCCATGGCCTCAGCCTCCACGCCGCCGGTTCCCGCCGCCGCCAGCAGCCCTTCCCGCTGCTCAACCCGGGTCATCGCCCGCCGCAGAATACGGATGGTGTAGAGCGTCACCACGCCCGCCAACAGAAGGTTGTACGCCGTGTTCAACACCCACTCCGGCCCCAGGTCGATCACCTTCCGCGCCGGCGCAACCAGCGCTGCTGGCCTTCTGGTCGAAGCGGTGGGCTTGAACAACTCCACACGCTTCACCGACTTCCCCGTCTTCACCGCGCTGGTCAACTCCAGAAACGTCGCCGGTGAGCACGTCGCAAGGATGTTCTCGTGGTACTGCTCTGTGTTCGAGTAGTCGTCCAGCAACTGAACCCGGATGCCCTCAGCGATCGCCGGACCGCCCTGAAGCAGCAGCAGCGACAGAATCGCAAACAGCGCGGCCATCGTCGCCCGACGCTGCCGGACGGAGAACAAGATCGACAGGGCCGCTCCCAGCACCGCTGTCGAGATGGCCACGCATGTCATCGCCAGAACGATCTCGGCGCTCAGGCCGCCGAACACCCGTACCGCCAGCAGCACCGGAATAGCCAGCAGCGCCAGCACCACCAGTTGCACGATACGACTCGTCAACTTCCCGATCACAATCTGCCACGCCTTCATCGGCGTGGTCATCAGCACATCCAGGCTTCTGGCTCGCCGCTCATCGCAGATGCTCCCTGACGCCAGCACCGGCGCGGCGAACATCAACCCGACAAACTGAAACCACCCTATCACCACCGTCAACGATGGTGCCAACGACTGCATGGACACGATCTGCTGCACCAGCGAGTCTGTACCCGTTTGTGATCGGTGCACATAAAACGCCGCGGTCGTGATCCCCGCCAGTCCAAGCGCGTATAGCGCCCGCAGCACATACGTAGACCGCCGCCGCCCCGCCGTCCGGACCTCCTTCTGGAAGATCGGTCCCAGCAGGGACTCGGGATTGAACCAGCCCAGGATGGATGACAACCGTGCCATCGGGTTACTGCAGCGCCCCCTTCGTCAGCTTCAAGAAAGCATCCTCCAGCTTGATCGGCTGCGGCGTAAACGCGCCGATTCGGAACCCCGCCTTGATCAACAGGTCCAGCAGGAAGTGGTGCCCGTGCTCGCCCGGTGTCAGCTCGATCACCAGCAGCCCTTCATTCGCTACCGCACTGGCGACGCGCGGCTCGTTCGCCACAGCCCTCGCCGCGGCCGCGGGATCCCCGGGAGCCTCCAGCTTGATCTCAATCCTCTCCCCCGCCCTCACCTTCGAGTACGCATCCTCAATCGACCCCGCGTACAGCAGCTTCCCCCGCTCGATGATCCCGATCGAAGAGCACATCTCCGCCAGCTCCGAAAGAATGTGCGAGCTCACCATCAGGCACTTGCCCATCCGCCCCAGTTCGCGGAGCAGTGACCGCATCTCGATTCGCGCCCGCGGATCGAGGCCCGATGCCGGCTCATCCAGCAGCAGCACCTTGGGCTCATGCACCAGCACCCGCGCCACCCCCAACCGCTGCTGCATCCCGCGTGACAGAGAATCCACCAGGGCCCGCCGCTTCTCCGTCAGGTCCGTCAGCTCCAGCACCGAATCGATGATCGAGCGCCGCTTGGCTCTGGGAATCTTGAACGCCGCGGCGAAGAACTGCAGGTATTCATCCACCGTCAGGTCGTCGTACACACCCAGAAAGTCCGGCATGTACCCCAGGATCCTCCGGATCTTGTCCCCATCCTCCATGACGTCATAGCCGCACACCTTCGCCTCGCCGTCATCGGGCACCAACAGGCACGCCAGGATTTTCATCGTCGTGGACTTGCCCGCCCCGTTGGGCCCAATGAACCCGAAGATCTCTCCCGGGCCGATGTCCAGGCTCAGGTTGTCCACCGCGACCAGGTCGCCAAATCGCCTCGTCAGGCCTCGCATCTGAATCATCGCCGGTTCTCCGCACTCATCACTTCTGCTCCAACGGCAGCACCACGCGCAATATCCGGGTGTGCTCTCCCTTGAAATCCCACGACACCGGCGTCTCCACAGGCCAATCCGCAACTTCCAGATAAACCGCCGCCCACTTCCCCGTCGCCAGCATCCGATCAATCGCCCGGCTCCGCCGCGCCACCGCCGGTAGCGATGTCAACGCCCCAGGCCGGCTGTCCACACTGTCAACACCTCCATATACCGACTCCACCGCCGCCGCGCCCGCCCAGGATCGCGGCAGCATCGGGTCCGCGAACTTGGAAGAAAACGGGCCCGACCACACGCCGCCTTCCACCCCAAAGTCCGAAGCTCCGAGATCCCCTGCGCGTCCCGGCGGCGGCGCATTGCTCACCGCGTTGTACATGTCCCCGTCTCGAACCCGCTCTTGCCGGTTGGTCGTCACCCACTTATTGCCGACCCGCAGCACGCCATCCACCACGCGTGCTCCGGGCGGCAGCCCCGACACCATCACAGACCACCCCGCATCCTTTACATGCACGCGCCCGGAAACCCCCGGAGCCGCCGCAGACCAATCCGCAAACGTCCGGAACGTCCACAGCGACAGCGGCAGTTCAGTCAACGGACTGGCCCGTTCCGATCCCGCGCTCCCACCCACCGCCTTCTGCGCAATCGGCACCAAGGCCGACCCGCCGCCGAATTCTCCGTTCTGATAGCGCACCGCTACCCCGCGCCACCATGACGACGCCGCCACCTTCGTGAACTTCGCAACACCTGCATCCCCCGCGTACACCCCCGTCAGCCCCGCCGAAAAGGCCACCGGCCCGCCAACGCCCGCCACTTCGGATCCGCTTCCCACCAGCGGCGGCGCGATGTAGTCCACCACGCTCACACGATTCACCCGCGTCGACTCTGTCCTCATCAACCGCGGCCCCACAAACGCCAGCACGGCAGCAATCGAAATCCACAACCCTGCTGTAGCCCACGACTTTTGTAATGCCCCCAGCCGCCTGAGCACAAAGAAGTCCACCGGACCCACCATCGCCCCAAGTAGCACCACGCACACGATGATCAGCACGAACACCGACCCGCCCAACCCCGGCACCCGCGCTACCCGCTCAAGCCCCGCGTTCACGGCTGCCGGAGCTGCAAACGTCGTCTGCCCCCACCCATAGTTGCCGCGGACACTGTTCAGATGGCGATCGAGCACATCGGTGAGCACCGGCTCCAGCACGGTCCGCCACGCCGCGCCGGCCCCCAGAGTGGACACCAGTTCCGTCGTTTTGGCCGGATCAACCCCCACCAGCACGATCGACCCAAATCCGATCTGCCGTTCCGCGACCAGTGCGCCTGAATCGGGCATCGCATCGACTGTCAAGTGCACCGTCCAGAGCGATGGCTCTGCCGGATGGATGATCCGTTGCACCACCGACTGCCCCGGGACTGGCATCTCCACATCTGTGCCCGGCGGATGGCTTGCCTCACCCGTAAGCTCTTTAGCCTTTCCCGTCGTTTGGACCACGTTCAAGATCGCTGCGGCGATTTTGGACGGCACCGGCTTTCGCTTTCCGGGGTCCAGCGAAACCCCAAGTTCCGCCGGGACCCAATCCCGCCACCCATCGCCGGGCTGGTCAACCTGAACAATCAACCGCCCGCCCGCCCGCACCCAGCGATACACAGCCTCAACCGCCCGCGGACTCACCGGACGCGTCGAATCCGGAATGACCACCAGCGCGGAAAGCCCGTCATACCCCATCCACGTGGTCGGCAGCGAAGCCTCATCGACCCGCACCCCCGCCACGCCCGACCACGCGGACTCGTACTTGCCCGGCCCATTGCGCACCGGCGCCTGCCCCCCACGCGCGGCCGTGTTGACCGCGCCGATGATCGCCGGCCATTCTCTCTGAGCATCTACCAACGCACTCCGCCCCATCACACCCACCACATCCGTGTCCGCCCCAATCAGCGCCGGGATCGGCTCGATCACCCCCTGCGAAACCCGCCCGTACATCTTCTCCCACAACACCGCCCCGTTCTCACTCTCCAGCACCAGCCGGACGCGCGAGCAATACTCCGGCAGCGACACGATGATCTGCGCCTGCGTCATCACCCCCGGCGTCACGGCAAAGGGTGTCGAATACCGGGCGGCATTGGTTGAATCCTGATCAAACTCGGCGACCAGCGACCCCGAAAGCGTCGCCTTGTCCGTCGTGATGCTCAGAGTAATCGGCGCCCACCGCTCCGTAGGCATCTGCCCCTGCCACCCGAAAGTGACATTGACGCCCAGGTCATCCTTGTCCTGACCCCTCACCACATTCAGCGTCAAGAACAGCGCAAGGAGAGCAACCGCTCTCCCCCACCCTCTCACAACTGAACCTTGCGGTTGTACACAAACCATTCCAGCAGCATCACACAAAACGCCGCCAGAAGCAGCCACGGCCAGAGTTGACGAGTCGTCTGCGACGGGGCATTCGGGTCGGCGGTCACCTTTGTATTGGCCAAAGCCACCGTGGTTGCGGCCGCGATGTCCGACTCCGCCGAATCCAGGAGATTCGCCGCGAACGGCCGGATCGACCGATCCCCCACCTTCGCATCCGTCGGCCCCTGCGGCCCCTCCCACGACACTTGATACACGCCCGACCTCTGAATCGGCCCGAACACAATCGTTCCGTCCGACGATGGCAGACCCATCTCCGCCTGTTCGCCATTCGGCTGCCGCACCTTGACCGTCTTGGCATCCAGCGGAATCCGGTCCGTCAGCACGCCTCCGGGCTGCACCATCTGCCCCAGACCCGACCCGTCATCTCCCAGATACTGCACCGATTGCGCCAGGAACAGCACAAACGAAAGCTGGATCGCCCAGTCCGAATCCATGAAATCAAACGGCACCACAATCGACTTGGATTCCGCGGCCGACAACTCCACGATGCTCGCCCCATTCCCGTCAAACGCCAGCACCCTGGCCGCGGCCGACTTGGGAATGTCAATCGCGTGCGACTTCACGATGGTCGGAGCATCTAGGCTGACCCCCCGCAGAGCCGGATGGTCCCGCGCCCAATCAACAAACTGCGTCGGATCGCTCTTGCCCTTATCGATGAGCCCGTAAGGACCCGTCGGCACCGCACCCATCACCAGATACCGCCCGGGCGGCAGAGGGCTCGTCGAATCCTTGGGCATCGTCGGCAGATAGTCGTGCAGAACGATGACGTCGTACTCCGCAAGCTTGTTGCCCGCCCGCGCGACCTCATACTGCTCCGGCGTGAAAATCACCGGCGCTTTCCCGCCCGGCAGTCCTTCCAACGCCGTGACCAGGAACAGATTCCCACGCGTCACAATCGCCACGGCTAGGTTCTTCGCCGGCGGCACCACAATCCACGCCGTGTCATCCACGCTCAGCGAATCTTCTGCCCCCACGTTCGCGTGCACCGTCACGATTCCCCCCTGCGGCCGATCCAGCGTCAACACCGCACCGCCGAGCCCCGGCGAGAGTTTGACGACCGTCCCCGCGGGCACCACCGTGCCGACCGGATTGTCCGACGCCGCGGCCGGCAAATCGACGCTCTTGATCCCCGCCACAACCCCATCCACCTGAATCTCAACATCCACCTTCTTCGCCTGAGCCGCCGTGTTCTGCAAACCCACAAACACCGACAGCCGCGACGAGTTGTCAATCGCCCGCTGAGCCCGCAAGCTCGTAATCCCGATATTCGGCGAATCCGCCTTCCCCAGCGCGTGGTAAATCACCACATCCTCGCGGCTCGCTTGGGCCTTCTCCGCATCCGGCAACCGCCCATCGCTGAACAAGTGAATCGTCCCCACCGGCCCGGATGGCAACTCGCTGGTGTTCTCCGTCCCATCCGGGTTCTTCTCCACCTTGAACCGCCGCGGAGCCTGTGCCCGTGCCAACCGGAACGCCTCATCCACCAGCGTCGGCCCATCAGTTGGGGTAATCGCGTTGATCGCGTTCTTGAGAATGTCCTTATCCGAAGTGAACGTCTGAACCGCCTTTGCCGTGTTGTCAAAGACAATCAGCATCGCCTGATCGCCCGAGGTCTTATCAAACAGCCCCGGCTCGCGCAGCGAATCCACCAGCTTGACCGCCTCTTCCTTGGCCTTGTCCAGCCGCGAGATCTGCTCTCCCCGCTCGTTTTTCTCATCCTTGGCCGACATGCTCGCCGACCGGTCGATCATGATCACATGCCGCGACCCCACCGGCGACTCCGCCTTCATCCGCGGCTGAGCAATCCCAAACAAGGCCGCGGCCAAAATCAGTAGCTGCAGCAGCAACAAAATGTTCCGCCGCAGCTTCTGGAACGGCGCATTGGCCTGCAAGTCCTGAATCGACTTCTTCCACAACAGCGTGGTCGAAATCTCCATATCCCGCCGCCGCAGCTTCAGGAAGTACAGAATGATCAGCGTCGGCACCGTGATAGACGCGGCGATGATGCCGAGCATGGGGGTGAGCCAGGTCATGGCCGCGACTCCTCTTTGTCCGAGCGGCGGCCCGACCTGGTGATCAAACTCAGCCGCCACGTCAATCCCAGCAGCCCCGCGAAAATCCCAGAATTTGCGATGAAGCCCGGCCACGATGGAGTCACGTGGAACTCTCGCGCTGGAGCCTGCAGTAAGAATGGCGTTGCCGGAGTTTCAGCAATGAGGCCGTACGACTCGATTGCTTTCTTGCCTGTCCATTCCCCCGACACCGTCCAAGATGCCGCAAACGCCTTAAACGGAAACCCTGCTGTCAGTGCCGTCTCCGTCGAGGTCAACCTTTCATGCGGGTCGCGGACGCCGCACCAACCGGTTTGGACATATTCCGTGGTGTAACTGGTCCTTACGACCCGCGAGCGTCCGATGGAATTCTCGTTGCGCAAAGTCCAGCGATAGTCCTTTGAGCGACCGTTCCCTGTCGTGCCACCTTCCTGAAACTTCACCGATGGTTGACCGCTCCAAAAGATGATGCCAACCGCTACGCCGGAGTGCACCACCATGCCGGCAACTGCCAGCACGGTTCCGCATACAGCCCAGCGGCGAATCTTTCGAAGGGTCAAGTGGCTCACCTGAGCAGCCCCCGCTTCCTCAGATAGTCCAGAATCAGCGTGTCGAGCGGAGTGTCAGTGCGAACGGTGAGAAGCGATATCTCCCGCCGCGCCGCAAACTCCTTCAACTGATCGCAATACGCCGCCAGATTCGCCTTATACCTCTTCAGCAGCGGCGCCGAAATCGTCACCTCCGCCACATCCGCATCCTCAACATCGCGCAAGCGAAGGTCCCCCGCCAGCCCATTGGGCCCCGTCGGATCCACCTCCTGCGGCGACAAAACCTGGATCAAAAACAGGTCATACCCGCGCCCCAGCATCATCCGTAGCCCCGTCTCGTACCCCTCCTTGATGAAGAAGTCCGACAGCACCACCATCACGCCCTTACCCCGCCGCGTCAGCGCGATCCGCCGGCACGCATCCGTAAACGGCACCACCCCGCCCGGCCGCAGCGTGCACAAGTACCTGGACAAATCATGCACCCGCCGCCGCCCGCGGAGATCGCGAATCGCCGTCAGCGAAGCCTGCTGCCTCTTGACCCCCTCCTCGCCCTCCGCGCCCCCACCGGCCGCATTCCCCGTCTCCACCATCCCACCCATCGCGCTCACCGTCACCCGGTTCAGGTTCACCAGGCCGATATACCCCAGCGCCATCGTCAACTGCTGCATGAACAGAAACTTGTGCGGCTGCCCGCAATCCCCCGACTCCGAGCAATCCAGCACGATGTGCAGCGCCAGATCCTCCTCTTCCAGGAACAGCTTCAAAAACAACCGATCCAGCCGCCCGAAAATATTCCAGTCAATATGCCGCAGGTCATCCCCCTCGACATACGGCCGGTGATCGGCAAACTCGACCGACTCGCCGCGCTTCTTGGACCGCCGCTCACCCTTGAGCTTCCCCGCGAAAATCTTCTTGGAGGTGTAATCAAGCTGGCTGATCTTCGAGATTAGCGCAGGCGTGAGGAGATCCTCGATCGATTTAGGCCGGATGATGTTGGGGGTTCTTAGCATGGGAGGGGGGGGGAGTACGCAGAGGCGCAGAGATCACGCAGAGGGCGCAGAGGAAAGGAATGTGCTGGGAACAGTCTGTACCAGAGCTCGGGAGTTGATTCGACGGTGAACACCAGTCCTTAATGCAGCTTCGTTGAAGTTGATGACCAAACCCAGTGGATACGGACCCGCCCGCAAGTAACCAACAAGTTGCGCCAGATGAAGGTCAATCACCTTCTCGACCGCCTTGAGTTCAACAACCACCTGCCTTTCAACGATCAAGTCGAGTCTCTGACCGACCAACTCCACGCCTTTGTACCTCAAAGTTACAGGCACCTGCTTTTCAACAGCAATCCCCTGCAACCCAAACTCGTGAACCAGAGCCTCTTCGTAGATGCGCTCAAGCAAGCCGGGCCCCAGAACTCGATGGACCTCAATGGCGCATCCGATGATTCGTTCACTCAGCCGATTCAAGGCTTCAGGAAGTTCCCGATTCTGCACCCAGCACCTCCTTCTTCTGCCTTGAACAATGCATCCACCTCTGCGCCTCTGCGTGATCTCTGCGCCTCTGCGTACTGCCTTTACGCCATCGCCCTTTCCTTCACCGGCTCCGTCGGTGTTAACTCCAGAATCTGCCGCACGATGCCATCCGGATCAACCCGATCCGCCTCCGCCTCAAAGTTCAGAATCAACCGGTGCCGCAGCGCGAGCAACGCCACATCCCGGATGTCCTTATACGAAACGTGATACCGCCCATCCGTCAGCGCCTTCACCTTGCCGCCCAACAAAAGCGCCTGAGCCGCACGAGGCGAAGCCCCGCACCGCACATACTTGTTCGTCGGCCCCCCCGCTCCACCCGCCGCATACTGCCCCTCCGGATGAGTCGCCAACACCAGCCGCGACACATACTCCTTCACGTGCGGGGCCACTATCACCCCTCTGACCAACTGCTGCGCGGCCAGAATCGCCGGCCCATCCAACACCTTCGAAGCATCCGGCACCTTCTGCCCCGTCGTCCGATCCAGAATCGTCATCAAGTCATCCAGCTGCGAATACCCCACCACAATCTTGAACATGAACCGGTCTAGCTGTGCTTCCGGCAGCGGGTACGTGCCCTCCTGCTCAATCGGGTTCTGCGTCGCCAACACAATGAACGGCTCGGCAAGCTTGTACGTCGTCCCCGAGCTCGTCACCGCGTGCTCCTGCATCGCCTCAAGCAGCGCCGACTGCGTCTTGGGTGTCGCACGGTTGATTTCGTCCGCCAGCAACACCTGGGCAAAGATCGGCCCCTTCTGGAACTGAAACGCCCGCCGCCCCGTCTGCGCATCCTCGGTAACGATGTTCGTCCCGATCACGTCCGCCGGCATCAAGTCCGGTGTGAACTGAATGCGGTTAAACGGCAGGTGCAGCGCGTGCGAGAGCGTGCGCACAAGCAGGGTCTTGCCCAGCCCCGGAACACCCTCCAGAAGCACGTTGCCGCCGCCAAAGAGGCACATCAATACGCCTTCGACCACCGGCTTGTGGCCGACGACCACCTTGCCGATCTCATCCAGCAAAGTCTGGAACGTGCGCCGAAACGCCTCGCACTTCTCGCGAACTTCCGCCGGGGTCTGCTGAGCTGCTTCATTGGGGGGCATTGGAAACTCCTGGGAACTTAACCACAGAGGCACAGAGACACAGAGAAGGGAAAGAAGAAAGGAACTTGTTCAAGGGCTCAAGCCCTGCTGCTCTTCTCCCTTCTTTCCTTTCTCTGTGTCTCTGTGCCTCTGTGGTGAAACTACTCATCCTTCATGTCATCCTGCGCACGCTTCTTCGCCTTCATCAGGCGCGACATTCCTTCATCCTTACTGACCTCAGCCTTGGCCACCTGCGCCTTGGCCGCATCCGCCTTCTTCTCCGGCTCGCCACCCAGGGCGACCGGCCCCGTCGGCTTCCTGCCGAGCTTCCCGGCCGGAGCCTCAAACTTCACCTTCGCCGTCGCGGCCGTTGGCGCCGCCACCGTCTGCGATGTCACCACCGGCGCCTGCTGATCCCCGCCACCTGCAGGAGCATTCCCGCGCTCCGCGATCGCCCGCTGAGCCGCCTCTCGCGCCACCCGCAGCGCATCCATCTGCTGGCCGGCCTTGAGCTTCCCGCCCTTCACACCCTTCTTGAGCGCCCTCGCCATCCCCGGAATATCGATCCGCACACGCCGCACGCCGACATCCAGCAAGAACACGCCGATCCCCGTCATCGCAAACACCAGCCAGATCGGCGTCGTCGCGACCGGGAACTTCACACCCTCCGGCCGCCACACCTTGTCCTTCTCGGGCAGCCCCTCAAGCACCTTCCCGCCCGTCATCGACGCGACCTGCTCGAGCAGCGGCCGGTTGTCCGTCAGCGCCCGGAACTCATCCGCAAACGGCTTGGTCACCGCGGCCTGCACCGACCCTTCCATCACGCCCGTTCCATCCGCGCTTGGGGCCGCGTACCGCATGCTCACCACATACGACCCCGCCTGCTTCGAATCGAACACGCCTTCATACCGCCCCGGCCCCACCTGGTGCACATCGACTTCTGCACCCTTGCCGTCCGGCGTCGCCACCCGCACCTTGAACTTCGCAAAGTTCAACCGGTCCCCCGCCGGGTCCAGAGCATCCACGATCACCTTGGTCGAGTCCCCCTGCTTCTCCGTCGTCACCCGCATGTTCGCCGACCCCGTCGGCCGCATCGCCCAGCGAACGTGCTGCTCCCAGAACGCCTTATACCCAGCCCATCCAACCCACGCCGGGTTCCACCGCGTCGTCGCGTCCGACGTGTACGCCACCGACCGGCCCAGGCCAAACTGCCACATCGCCATGATCGGGTCGTTTTCCTTGCCGCGGAGCGTGACCATCGCCAGCCCCTCGCGGTCCGCGGTCACGACATACCCCGACAACGGCGCGACGCCCGAAATCCCCCGCATCGTCTCGCTGGCGATCGGCGTCATGATCGGCATGAAGGGATCACCCTCCCAGATCAGCGACCGCTTCACCGTCTGCGCTTCCTTGATGAAGATCTGAACGATCTGCCCCAGCCCGTTCTGATCCACAACCTCATACGCCCGCCCGCCCGTTGCCAGCGCGATCTGCTTCAATCTTCCCAAATCCCCCGGATTATGCGGGAACACACCCACCGTCGAAACCGTGATCTTCTCTTTCTTCAGTTGCTGGATCTGCTTGGGCGTCGGCGGCTGCGCATCGCCATCCGTGATCATGATGATGTGCTTGGTACCCGCCTCGACGCTCGTCAAACCCTGAAGCGCCAACCCCACCGCGGGGCCGTAATCAAACATATCCCCGAACATCAGGTTGTTGATCGACCGCGCGATCGCCGACCCATCGCCGACTTCCGAAAGCGGGTGAACCCACGCCGCGCTCTGCCCACCCTGGTACTCGACGATCCCCGCCAGATCCAACCGCGACAGCGCATCCACCGCCGCCTTCGCGGTCTTCTTTCCCCACGACTGCCCATTAGGCATTTCGATCGAGTGCGAAATCACCACCAGCGCGCCCCGCGGCATCTGCCGCTTCTGCGGCGGGTCCAGCTTCACCGGCAGCGCATCCTCCAGCGGCGACCCGATCCAACCTCCCGCGCCGAAACTGTTCGGCCCCCCGAGCATGATCAGCCCGCCACCCGTCTCATGCACGTACTGCTTCAACTCCTCCTGCGTCTGCTGACTGAAGTCGTACGCCGCCTCATTGGCCAGCACAATCGCGTCATACCCGTTCAGCTCCGTCAGCGACTTAGGACACTGGCTCGCCGGCAGCACCTCCGTCGCGATCTTCGACTCGTTCATCGCCTTCACGAACGGAGCGATCTCCTCCGTGCTCTCACTCAGGATCAGCACCCGCCCTTCGCTGGAAACAAACGTCACCGCCAGCGACTCGTTGTTCTCCCGAATGCTGTCCCCTCGAACCTTCCCGTCGGCATCCGCCAGCGGCTCAAAGATCGCCTTGAACTGCTGCGGCCCGGCCTTCGGCACCGTTACCGGCACCGAGAACGTGTTGCGTCCCGTCTTCAACTCCACGACCTGCCCCAGCCCCTCCGTCGCCGGGTCCAGATCCACCGGGTCGCCGTTGATCAGGATGTTCAACCGCCCCACCGCCGCTTTGGTCGCATCCAGCACCACCCGCAGCGTTACGTTCTCACCCATGCGTGCCGTCGAAGGCGCCACCAACTGGTCCATCACCACTTCCGAGTTGAACGTGTACGTCACCGGCAACACATCAATCGGAACCCCCGCGGCCCTCGCCGCCTCGGCCGCGGCCAGCAAACTCCCCGTCGTCTCATTCCCGTCCGTAATCAACACCAGCCGGTACGCCGCATCCTCTTTCTTCACCGCCAACGCCAGCCGAATCCCCCCCGCCAGGTTCGTCGCCTGATCCAGCCCGACGTACTGCCGCTCCACTTTCTGATTCAGCTTGCTCGGCAGCGACTGCACATACGCATCCGCCCCCACCGTCACGACTCCCAAGAGGTCATTGGGATTCGGATTGTCCTGCCGCGTCTTCTCGACATACTCCTCGCTCAACTTCTGAAAGCTCAGCGGGATCGACTTGCTCACATCCAGCACAAACGTGACCGCCGTGTCCTTGCTCACCTTCCGCCACTGCGGTTCCGCCATCGCCGCCGGGATCAGCACAAGCACCAGCAAGCGAACAACCAGCGCCACGCGCCGCGTGAGCGTCCCCAGCCCCGACAAGCTCTTTCGTCCAAACCAGATGCACACCGCCCAGCCAATGGGAATCAGCCACAGCCACACCGGCGTATCAAACTGAATGGGTCCCACTGTCACGGCCGCGAGTGTCGTCATGACGCACCCCCCGCGACCTGCGCCATCTTCTTCCTCGCCGGCAGCTTGAACGCCTGAATCCGGTCACTCCCCGAATCCAGCACAAACCCCGTGTCCCCGATCACCGTCACCGCCCACGGATTGGTCAACTCCCCCTTGCCGCGGCCACCATGCCCATACACCTCGAGAACCTTCCCATCCTCATAGTCCACATGGTGCACGCGATGGTTCCCAAACTCCGTCACAAGCGCCGTTCCATCCCCCAGCAGCACCAACCCATACGGATACGCAAACTGACCGGGTCCCTGGCCCGCGTTTTCCGGCGAACTGATCCACCGCTTCAACTTCCCATCCAGATCAAAAACGCCGATCCGGTGATTGCACGAATCCGTCACCACCACCTCGTGCCGCGCCTTGTCCACCTCGATCCCCTGCGGCCGGCTGAACTGCAAATTCGCCGCATCCGCCGAAGACCCGTAAGACCCGAACGCAAACAGGAACTTGTGGTCCCTATCAAACACGCTGATGCGGTCATTCCCGCCGTACTCACCAACGTACAGCCGCTCCACGGATTTCCCATCATCCGAACCCAGGATCCCCACATCCGTGAGATACGTGAACTCCCCCGGCCCTTGCCCCAGCGACCCAAAGCTAGACACCAGCTCCGGCGCCTCCCCCAGTCCCGACGGCGGCCGATACACCATCACCCGAAAGTAATGCGTATCGGCGACGTACAGCAATCCATCCGGCCCCACCCCCGCCCCGCACGGCTTCCCCACCGTCCACTCGGGCATCGTCCACAGCGCTGTGCTCTTCCCCGTCCCCGGCTCAATCCGCTGCACCCGCGCAGACTTATCTATGACCCACAGGTCCTTGCCGTCATTGGTCAACACCCGCGGATACGTGAACTGCCCCGGATTAACCCCCACCTCCCCAAACACCGACATCACCGCCAGCGGCTCAAACCCTTCCGATTTCGGCGGATCCCCACACCCCCCCACGCCAACCGAAATCAAACACCCAACCACGCAAGCGAGGCCAAGCCGGTAGGCACCTGTTCGAGTTGTATTCCGGACGGTCAAGACTTCGGGCACCCCGTTGATACCAGCCTACCGACCTTTGGGTTCACACGTTCGTAACAGCCAATCGAAAGTCCCGCTCAACTCCACTCGCGCTTCCACCTATTCGCCCCCTCCCAGCCGCGGAGCGGCGACCGTCCATAGCCAGGGGCGGAAGCCCCTGGTATCCGCCTCCTTCAAACCCAAGCCCTGAAAGGGCGACACCGCATACCCCAACGCGCCAATCTCATCATGTGACTGACACTTGGGATGCCGCCCCGTCCCCTTTCTGTCCGGGCAACCCGCAAACCGCCGCCACTCCTACCCGGCGGAGCGGTCCGCCCCGCACTACGGACACTTCGCGTCCGCGGCCAACCCACGCCGGTCATACCCACACTTCTGACACGCGTGTGCCGCGAACCGGCGGCGATCGGTGTACCACAGGAGCCCGGCAGGGAGGGCGGTGAGAAGAAACGGATAAAGGATCGTCACACCCGCCACCGAAAATCGGATTGGGGAGGCGGACGTTGTCCAGGCAAAGCCGCCGCGCCATTTGATGCCATCGATCTGATCGTTCATCCCCCATGACCAGGACGGCGATCCTTCTATTGACCATCCTTTAGGAACGGACTTTTCAGCCTTGGCGTCGTCAAACACTGCAACCTGTATTCTTCCGCCCTCGATGAAAAGCAACCAACCAGTGATTCCATTTCTTGAGCAATAGATGACCGAGCGGAACAAGTTGAAGCCAGCCAAGCCGACCATCAATGCCGCGGCGACCGTGCACCCCCACTTGGCCCAGCTTCGTAAGCGACTTCGGCGCATGTCTTTCAGCCTACTTCAACCTCTCCAACTTCCCCTTCCGCTTCACAATGTTCTTGTAATCCCACTGGATCTCGATCGCCTTCCCCAGCCACCGCTTCAAGTCCTTGGCCGAAATCTGATCCACCGCCGTATACCGAACTCCCGCCGTCTTAAACGACCCCTCCGGCGCGAGCCCCGGCTCATCAAACGACCGCCCGCTCCAGAACAACAGCCGCGTGCACCCCCCACCCCCCTTGAGCGTGTGGTACCCAACAATTGGATTGCCCTCCAAAAACCACACTGGATGCCGGTGCCAGATCTTGCTCTCAGCCTTCGGAAGCCCACGATCAATCGCCGCGGCCAGCGCCTCGCAAGTCTCCGAATCCGGCTGGGCCGCGTTGTAAGCCCGAATGTCCTGGTTGATTGGCATGCGAAACAGAATAGCCCAACCTAATCGGCCACACGCCTCCGTCCCCGCATCACTCCGGCGACTGCCATCCCCACCACCGCCCCCACCCCCACAATCAACATCACCCCGCCCCCAAGTCATCCATCCTCGAATAGTGCAACCACTGCAGCATCAGCCAAGCAAACGAACCACCCGAGCCCGACGGCGGCTGCACCATCACCGCCAACTCAATCTCGTGAAAGCTCAATAGCCCCGCCACCAACCCCGCGGCCACCACAACTCCACCTGCGGCACCAGCGCCGCCCGCATCCACCCCACCACCGACCCCTCCCGCATCCATCAACCGGCTATCCTCTGTGCCCGACTCTCCGTCGCCGCCAGCCACCACCCCGCCAGCGCCCCCACCATCCCAAACCGCGCCAGATGCCCCAGCACCACTATCGCCATCGAATCCCCCACCCACGAAACCGCCCCGCGATTCCACGCTCGAACCTCCGCGATCCCAACCAATATCCCAGGCGTCAACCCCGAAAACAACAGCGCCACCAACACCACAACCCCAACCCACCTCACCCACCCGCGTCCACCGAGTGCGCCGCCCACATCCATCCCGCCACCACGAAAACAGCGCAAGACTCCCGCCACCACCAAACTGTTTAGCAACGGATCAACGCTCACGCAGAAACGTCCGCACCACCGACCACTGCCGGTCGTGCGTCGCAAACAAAACCACCGGCGCGACAACAGAAGCTCCCCACACCACTCCGGCCCCAGCACCCATCCCACCCCCACCCCCCGGCCGCGGCCGAACCCCCTGCTCCTCCGCATCACTCCCCACCAACCGCCGCGCCACCAGCACCGCCCCAACCCCCGCGGCCAACAACAACGGCCACGCCGCAATCCAGACCTTCCCCCTCTGATCCTGCGCCGTCTCATCCAGCACCCGCCAGATCTTGATCGCGTACGTATCCAGCTTCGCCAGATGCAGCGGCAACGCCGAGCCCAGCATCACCAGTCCAACCAACCCCACCGCCGCCCCCACCGCCCCGCGGCACATCCAAACCACTTTCCCCATCCGCCTCACCCGCCCCCGCACATCCAGCCGCATCGCCTCAAACACACTCTCATCAATCCGCCGCAGCCGCACCGCGCACACCAGCGCCGCCAGCGGCCAGGACCACAGCACCAGCCCTCCCACCGCCAACACATAGTCCGCCCCCACCGACCACCGATTGATCCCCGCGGCATCCCGCGTCCCCATCATCAACCACTTCCCCACCACCGTATCCGGTGACCGCAAAACCCCCCACCCCGCATACGCCAGGTAGCTCGGCAGCAGTAGCGGCGAAACCAAAACCACAAACCACCCCGCCCCCGCCCGCCGGAGCGCCCAAGCCGCTGGCCACCCCACCGCACAACCCAGCACCGCAATCACAAGCGCAATCCCCGCGCTCCGACCCAACAACCCAAGACTCACCCCGCCCCACGACTCCCCCAAACTACCAACCAGATCCACCCCCACCAGCACCGCCGGCCAGACCACCGCACACCCCACCAGAGCCACCACCCCGCCCGTCACCAAGACCCCGAGATGGCTTCGTTCTTTACCCAACGTTCCCAGTCTATGGACAGGGACACCCGCCGGTTCGCCGAACCGCCGCCGCCGCGATATCATGCCCGCTCGGATGACAACGGCTGCCAAATCACGCCCATCTGCATCGAAGCGCTCTAGCGCAAAAGCCGATCCCGCGCCCTCATCCCCTCACACCAGCCGCCTTGACCGCCTCCTCAAGCTCATCGCCGCCACCAACGCCGACGCCCTCCTGGTCACCAACCCTCAGGATGTCGCATACCTGACCGGCTTCCTCGGCGGCGACAGCTACCTCCTGGTCGGCAAGCCGCGCTCCGTCATCATCAGCGACTTCCGGTACCAGCAAGAGCTCGAGCCCGTCTCCCCCATCGTCGACATCTTCATCCGCCGCCAGGGCATGACCCAGGCCGTCCTCGAAGTCCTCGGCTCCCGCCGCGCCACTCGCTGCGCCTTCCAAGCTGAATACCTCAACGTCGCCGAAGCCGACGCCCTCTCCCGCCACCTCGGTTCCGAGTTCCTGGTTCCCTCCACCGGCATGGTCGCCCAACTCCGTGCCAAGAAGGATGCCAGCGAAGTCGCTCTGATCAAAAAGGCCATCAAGATCCAGCAGGACGCCCTGGTCGCCGTCCTTCCCACCATCGAACCCGGCCAGACCGAACTCGAAGTCGCCGCCCGCATCGAATCCGAAATGAAAACCCGCGGCAGCCGCGAGCCCGGTTTCCAGACCATCGTCGCCGCCAAGGCCAACGGCTCCCTCCCCCACTACCGCCCCACCACCGACAAAATCGCCGCCAACAAACCCGTCCTCATCGACTGGGGCGCCGTCTACCAGGGCTACCACGGCGACATGACCCGCACCTTCTCTCTCGACAAATGGCCCGCCAAGGTCGCCGAGATCTACCAAATCGTCCTCGACGCCCACCTCAACGCCGCCGCGGCCCTCGCCCCCGGCAAAACCACCCACGAAATCGACGCCATCGCCCGCAGCTACATCACCAAGCACGGCTACGGCGAGTACTTCGGCCATGGCTTGGGCCACGGCATGGGCCTCAACGGCCACGAAGACCCACGCCTCAACCCCATGTACGCCTCGATGACCCTCCACCCCGGCAACGTCGTCACCATCGAGCCCGGCATCTATCTCCCCGGCATCGGCGGCGTCCGAATCGAAGACGACTTCCTCGTAACCGAAACCGGAGCCCAAAACCTGTGCTCCATGCCCAAAGACCTGAAATGGGCAACCCTCTGATCTCCCTCCCTTCGTGCCTCCGTGCCTGAGTGCCTCCGTGCCTTCTGGACCCCAACCATGATTGACATCCGCAAACTCAAAGAACTCGTACGCCTCATGGTCGAAAACGACCTCTCCGAACTGGACATGAAGGACCAGGCCGAGACCGTCACCATCAAGCGCGGCCAGGCCAGCGGCACCGTCGTCAACCACCAACCCGTCATCTACGGCGGAGCCGGCGGCCCAGCCCCCGCCCACGCCGCTCCCGCCCCGCGCCCCATCGCGGCCGTTTCAGACGAGTCGTCCGAATCCGAAAACGGCACCCACGCCCCAGCCCCCGCCGCCGACACCACCGGCCTGGTTGCCATCGAGTCCCCCATGGTCGGCTCCTTCTACTCCTCCCCCAACCCCGACGCCGGCCCCTTCGTCTCCGTCGGCACCAACCTCGGCCCCGACTCCGTCGTCTGCCTCATCGAAGCCATGAAGGTCTTCAACGAAATCAAGGCGGAGGTCACCGGCACCGTCGAACGCATCCTCGTCTCCAACGGCGAGGCCGTGGAGTTTGGTCAGAAGTTGTTCCTTGTCCGTCCCAACTAAGGCACGTACGCAGAGGCGCAGAGATCACGCAGAGGATCGCAGAGTGGAAACAAGTGTGGAAAAACAACTAGACCTCCCACACTCCCCTGCCTTCCTGACACTCTTTGCCTTCTCTGCGTCCTCTGCGTGATCTCTGCGCCTCTGCGTACCGCATTATGTTTAGACGAATACTCATAGCAAACCGTGGCGAAATCGCACTCCGAGTCATCCGCGCTTGCCGCGAGCTCGGCGTCGAATCCGTCTGCGTGTACTCCACCGCCGACAAGGATGCCCCCTACCTCCGCCTCGCCGACCGCGCCATCTGCATCGGCCCCGGCCCCGCCAAAGAGTCTTACCTCAATATCCCCCGCATCATCTCCGCCGCCGAAATGGCCGACGTCGACGCCATCCACCCCGGCTACGGCTTCCTCTCCGAGCGCGCCGAGTTCGCCCAGATCTGCCGCGACTGCAAGATCGAGTTCATCGGCCCCTCCCCCGAGGCCATGGCCAAGCTCGGCGACAAGGTCGAGTGCAAGCGCACCGCCAAAGCCAACAAAGTCCCCATCTTCCCCGGCTCCGAAGGCGCCATTGAAGATGAAGATGAGGCCGCCAAGATCGCCGCCGAAATCGGCTACCCCGTCATCATCAAGGCCTCCGCCGGCGGCGGCGGCCGCGGCATGCGCGTCTGCCACAACGAGGCCACCCTCCGCACCAACATCAAGCAGGCCGCCACCGAAGCCCTCGCCGCCTTCGGCAACGGCGCCGTCTTCATCGAAAAGTTCCTCGAGCACGCCCGCCACGTCGAAGTCCAGTGCCTGGGCGACAAACACGGCCACGCCATCCACCTCTACGAGCGCGACTGCTCCATGCAGCGCCGCCACCAGAAGGTCATCGAAGAAGCCCCCGGCCCCGGAATCGACCGCCGCAAGCGCGACGCCGTCTGCGAGTCCGCGGCCCGCCTCATCAAGGCCGCCAACTACTCCGGCGCTGCCACCGTCGAGTTTCTCATGGATGAGAAGCAAAACTTCTACATGCTCGAGGTCAACACACGCGTCCAGGTCGAGCACCCCGTCACCGAACTCATCACCGGCATCGACATCGTCAAAACCATGATCCGCGTCGCCGCCGGCGAAGAGCTCCCCTACAAGCAGCGCGACGTCTCGATCCGCGGCCACTCCATCGAGTGCCGCATCAACGCCGAAGACCCCGACAAGGGCTTCCGCCCCAGCGCCGGCAAAGTCGAACTCTGGCAAACCCCCGGCGGCCCCGGAGTCCGCCTCGACACCCACGTCCACCAGGGCTACACCGTCCCGCCCAACTACGACTCCATGATCGGCAAACTCATCGTCCACGCCGACACCCGCGACGAAGCGCTCACCCGAATGGCCCGGGCCCTCCGCGAGTTCCAAGTCGGCCCCATCAAAACCACCATCCCCCTCCAACTCCGCCTCATGGAAAACTCCGCCTTCCGCCAAGGCGGCATCGACATCCACTTCCTCGAGCGGTTGCTGAAGTAGTCGGCCGCCTAGCTCCCGTCCCGGTTTGATCGATGACCTTGACGCCTGGAATCAGATCTTGGAGATTGCAAATGCCCAAGACCCGCACCAAGACGATCACTGAAATCTTCCGCGACCGGAAAACCATGGACGCCGCCGCCAAGCGCGCCGTTCGTCAGGCGATCAAAGAGAACGAAGCTCTCCTGGGCAAGCGCGGCTCCAAACCCCGCCCGAAACGCCGCGCCGCTTGACCCCGGCCTTACGAACACCCCTGCGCAAACCTCCCCAGGAAGCACTGAAAGTCATTGGCATTCAACACCGGCGCCACCGTTGACGCATCACAGTTCGCGCCCACATCCCCCGCCACATACTTATTCATAAAGCACTGGAAGTCGTTGGCCGTCAACACCGGCGGCGTCGCCGACCCGTCGCAGTTCGCATAGCAAGGCGCTGCCACACCCGTGCACGGCCGCGCCGCATTCTGATTCCAGAAGCTGTTCGTATTGCTCACCAGCACCGCCTGCCCCAGCGTGCTCATGGTCCAGTTCGCACCGCTGGCATCCGATGTCACCAGCAGGTTCTGATCCAGCGCGTTGCGCGAGTAGTAATCCCAGAAGTGCGTCGAGATCCCATACGACCGCGTCAGCGACATCAACAGCGAGTAGTTGATCGGATCCGTCGGAGTGTCCGCGTTGTACGTGACCCCGACTTGCACCGGGAAGTTCTTCGAAACGATCTGCCCCATCGCCTGCACAAACGTCATCCCGTAATAGTTCTGATACCAGTTGCTGTTGCCCCAGTACGCCTGCCACCCCATGATCACCTTGTGCAGCGGGTCCGCATCCGAAAGCGTCTGCCCATACTGAAGCACGCTCGGAAGATCGCGCCCGAAGTTGTTGGCCATGATCAGCACGGGCTCGTCATACCCAAGCGCCCGCACGCTCTGCAGCGCCGCCAGCGTCTCGGCCTGCCATTGCGTCCCGTCGTCAAAGTCCGGCTCCCCGTAAATCCCCAGGATCACGTGCGTCTTGCTCGCCGCCACCATCGCCTGCACATCACTGGCCGCGAAGTAACTGGCCGAGGCATGAATCTCCACCACCAGGTTCCGCGACACCGCACGCTCCACCATCGCCCGCGTCTGCGCCACCGTCACATCATCAGGAATAATCCGCACCTGGTTCGCCCGCGTCGCATCAATCGCATCAATAACCGCGTTCCACGACCCGTTAATGATCGTGCCGCCGCGGCTCACCACACGCTGATTCTGTTCCACACCCCGCAGCGTCAGCGGAGTCCCGCAGCGATCCTGCAGGTTCCGATCCCACACCTGCAGCGTCGCCGCCGGCTGCGCCAGGGCCGTCAGCGGCAGGAGTGAAGAGAGCAGCGTCCACGATGTGGTTGACTTCAGTTTCATGTGATCTCCGGGTCGGTTGCTATGGACCAATCGGGCCTTCATCCGCTCAGCCGCAGCCAAGCTCCTTGAAGGTCCCCCGCCAGGTCGCGCGAATCCCGCGCGTCCGTTATCACTTAACGCACGGGTTCGATAACAGTTCTGCCCAATCGCGATTCCTCAAGGCAATTGGGGCGACAGCCTTATCCATAACCCTCACATCCACCCGCAAGCGCGGCTCGCGGCCAGTCAAAGCAAATACTCTCGCCGATCCCTTCAAATTCCCCTTGACAAAAACCCGGTGACAGCGTCATGTCACTCGCGCGCAGATTTTTCCCCTCCCCCCACTTGCGTCGCAAACCCCGCGCGGTATCGTCCACGCATGTCCACTTCAACCACCCAACTCCCCTCACTCTCCACCGAAAACCGCGCCACCCTCCTTCGCTACTTCTCTCTCCGCGAAAACCCAGAAGCCCTCGCCGCGGCCCTCAACCAGGACCTGATCTCCATCTACGAGTGGCTCACCTCCCCCGCCATCTCCCCCTGGCTCGCGCTCCATCGCGAACACAAAGACCGCGCCCTCCAGGACTCCCTCCAATCCACGCTCCACAAACTCCTCGACAAACCCCTCAACCTCATCGAAGCCCGCCGCGCCGCCACAACCCTCCTCCGCTCCCTCCACATCGCCACCCGCGCACCCCGCTCGCACCACCGAATCGCCGCGCCGGAACAAGCTGCATCGCTTCCGCCTCAGTCGTCGTCTGCACGCTCCGAAACCAATGCCACCGCGCCGCAGTCGTCATGCTCATCGGCCCCGCTTCTCAGTCACGTTCCAATGAACACGACCACGATGTCCTCCCGTGCCAAACCCTCCCCCATCCAATCCCTGGTCACCGCCGCGGGTCGCGCACCTGGCCCCGCCGCAAACCCCTTGAACAGGGGTGAGCCTTGGCGCTCGGACCCGGGCCGGGCCGTTCCCGCTACATCAAGCCCGCCGTAGTCTCTTGCTCTGGCAACACCGGCGGCTGCTGAACGCCCCACCCAGATCCGGAGTCTCATCGTGTCAACCGCATTCGAATCCCTCCTCAATTATCATCGCACCAACCGCCCCAAGTCACCGCAAAACCGCATCGACGAGAGCTTCGCAGACCGCCTCGCCGCCCTCCAAAAACAACACGCGATCCTCTCAACCCACCGCTTCCGCGTCAGCGGCTACGGTCCCCCGCGCGCCGGTTGGCCCACCTCCGGCCCTTTCTTCTACCGCTGCCTCGCCTGCGGCTACATCATGCCCTGCGATGACATGACCTACGACACCTGCTTCTGCGGCATGATGTCCCGCGACATCGCCGCCGGCCGCTTCGGATCCAGCCTCGGCGACCAAGCCATCGAGGTGCTCGAACCAGTTTCCCATTGACACGCCACCCACTTCCTCTTAGTTTGAAGTTACTAGGCCGGGCCAGAAGCCCGTGCAGAGGGAGAGACAACATGACCACGACCGTCCGCGCCGTCGCCGCATTCGCTCTGGCCGCGCTCGCCTCCGCCGCCAGCGCCCAACTCACACTGCTGGCCCCCGGCCCCCAGATCGGCACCCACACCGGGAACCTCGTCACCTTCGGCAGCTTTGAAGGCCCCGGCGGCAACCCCGGCACATCAACCGTGCTCTGGGCCACCGGCGCCAGCGGCACCGTCATCGTTCCGCCCGGTTGGACCTCCTCCGGCAACACCAACTCTTACGCCCGCTGGGGCCGCGACCCCGGCAGCCCCTTCCGCCTCGCCGGTTCCGACATCATCCCCGGTTCTCGTTCCACACTTCCACCGGGTCATTCGTCCCGCCCAGCGACCGCGGAAACACCGATCCCAGAATCGGCGCCACATGCCCATCCGCGAACACCGCGTTCGAAGACCCCTTCCCGCCCGGATGCCTGTACCCGATCCGGCAGTTCGCGGCTCCCTGGCGATTGTCCCGCTGCCGCCCCGAGTACACCCCATCCGCCGCGGCCACCAACGTGTGCGGCCGCTGAAACGTGGACATCCGGTTATGCCGCATCATCAACCCATTGGTCCCCGGCCCGTATCCCACCGACCCCGTGTAAAACAGGTCCGGCGTCACCACCGTTCCGCTCCCCACCGGGTTGTCACCGTTGATCCAGTAAGCAACGCGGATGATCTTCTCCAGGCCCCGGTCCGGAATCGTCACCGGATCAAACCCCGCGCCCGATCGAATGCACGGCCAATCCATCCAGCCCTTGGGGTTGTCAGGATCGTTTCCCGTCTGCCCCGCGAGCAGCCCCGAAACGTCCTTTGCTTCCGGGCAGGTGAACGGCGACTTCTGCAGCGTCTGATCAGCCGCGCCGACCATGTACCCATCGCGATCCAAAAGCGGCGCCCACCCATCAAAAGGGATCCCCGCGCCCGTGGTTCCCGTCATGGTGTACGACGCAACCACCAGGTCCTTATTGTCATTGTTGTAAAGCGTGAACGCTTGCCCGACGCCGCGCAGGTTCGACCCGCACGCGGTAGCCCGCGCATTCCGCCGCGCCGTCGCCAATGCCGGCAGCAAGATCCCAATCAGCAAGGCGATGATCGCAATTACCACCAGAAGTTCGATCAACGTAAACGCTCGTCGCATAGTTGCCTCGCTTCCCGAAGTCGGTCAAAGTGTATAGGTTCGGCTCCTTCACCAGATCGGTTTCCAGACATGAAGGTCCACTAAGTCCGCCCACCCTACGCTCACCCATGCCCCCCATCGTCGGCATCGATCTCGGCACCACCAACAGCCTTGTCGCCATCTGCGATGAGAAGGGGCCGCGCATCATCCCCGACGAACAAGGGCGCGCGCTGCTGCCCAGCATCGTCCGATACCACTCCACCCCCACCGTCGGCCACGACGCCCGCGCCCACGCCGCTGAGTTCCCCAAGTCCACCATCGCCAGCGTCAAGCGCCTCATGGGCCGCTCCCGCGCCGACGCCGCGGCCGATCTTCCCTATCTCTCCTACGACGTCATCGAGGGTGACCACAACACCGCCCGCATCAAGCTCCCCGACGGCCGCATCCTCTCCCCACAGGAAGTCTCTGCGGTCATCCTCAAGACGCTCCGAGAGCAGGCCTCTCGCGCGCTCGGCGAGCCCATCACCCAAGCCGTCATCACCGTCCCCGCCTACTTCGATGATGCCCAGCGCCAGGCCACTCGCGATGCCGGCCGCATCGCCGGCCTCGATGTCATCCGCATCGTCCCCGAACCCACGGCCGCGGCCCTCGCCTACGGCCTCGGCGTTGACCGCAAGGACAAGCCCGCCACCGTCGCCATCTTCGACCTCGGCGGCGGCACCTTCGACGTCTCCATCCTCCGCCTCATCCAAACCGGCACCGGCGACACCACCCGCGACATCTTCCAAGTCCTCTCCACCTCCGGCGACACGCACCTCGGCGGAGACGATGTGGACAACCTCCTCGTCGAACTCTTCACCTGCGAGATCGCTTCGACGCAGCTTTCCGCCTCCGCCCGCCAATCGCTCAAGTCCGCAGCCGAAAAGGCTAAGTGCGAACTGAGCACCAGCGAATCCACCACCATCCAAGTACAAGCCGACCAACACCTCTACAAGCGCACCCTCACCCGCGCCGAGCTTGAACTACTCATAGAACCATGGGTCGCCCGCACCATCACCTCCTGCGAACGCGCCCTCCGCGATGCCGCCCGCGAACTCGGCACGACTCCCGACGAAGCCAAGACCAAACTCGACGCCGTCATCATGGTCGGCGGATCCACACGCATCCCTCTGGTCCGCAAGCGCGTCGGTGAGTTCTTTAACCTGCCGCCCTACACCGCACTGGACCCCGATCTGGTCGTCGCCCTGGGCGCGGCCGTCCAAGCCGGCATCCTCAGCGGCGCGGTCAAGGGCGCCCTTCTCCTCGACGTCATCCCGCTGTCGCTCGGAATCGAAACCGCCGGCGGTGCCATCGCCAAACTCATCTTCCGCAACTCAACCGTCCCCGCCCGAGCCACCGAGATGTTCAGCACCAGCGTGGATGGCCAGACCTCCATCAAACTCCAGGTCCTCCAGGGCGAACGCGAGATGGTCGAAGATTGCCGCTCCCTGGGCACCTTCCACCTCCGCGGCTTGCCCCCCATGCCCGCCGGCATCCCGCAGGTCGAGGTCGAGTTCCTCGTCGATGCCAACGGAGTCCTCAACGTCTCCGCCCACGAACGCCGCAGCGGCCGCCGCGCCCAGCTCCAGGTGATCCCCAACCACGGCCTCACCCGCGAAGAAGTGGACCGCATGGAGTCCGACTCGCTCAAACACGCCCGCGACGACATGACGCGGCATCGGATCACCGATCTGATCGTGAACAGCAAGCTCGACATCAAGTGGATCGGCGAACGCCTGACCAAGTACGAGTCCAAACTAGAACCCAATTACGCGGCGGACTTGAAAGCTCAAATCTCACATCTCAAATCCCAAATCGAACACGCGGAACGTGACTGGCGATCGGTGAACCCCGATGACTTGTACAAAGCCAAGAACACGCTGGATCAATCGAGCATGCGGCTACAGGAGGTCGGCATTGCCGAATCCCTCAAGCACCAGTGAGTCCAGTTGTGATCGAGTCCGACTCGAAGTACCTTGACCACCAATGACTGCCCCCACGAAGCAACCCCGCCTCGCCCTCCACTGGAAGATCCTCATCGGCCTCACGCTCGGCGTGGTCTTGGGGCTGGTCCTTAAGGAGTTCAATAAGCAGCTCTGGTCCGCCGCGCCGGAGGGGTCGTTTCTGGCCGGGCTGTTCAACTTCCTGATTCAACTTTCCTGGCTCATCGGCGAGCTCTTCAAGCGGTCGCTCAGCTTTATCGCGGTTCCGATCATCCTGTTTGCCCTCATCCACGCCATCGGCAGTCTTGGCGACTTTCGCAAGCTGGGGCGCCTGGGCGGCAAGACGGTGGGCATCTTTGCTTGTACGGCCACGCTCAGTGTGATTGTCGGGCTGGTGCTGGTGAATGTGATTCAGCCCGGTGGGTCGCGGTTTATCTCTGAACAGAGCCGCGCGACGATTCTGGAGAAGACTGCGGGCAGGGTTCAGGAGGCGACCGAGCTTGCGAGCAAGGCCAAGTCCACCAATCCTTGGAACCTGGTTCGCGACATCGTCCCGACCAATCCGTTCAAGTCGCTGGCCGAGGGTGACATGCTGCAGGTGGTGTTCTTGGCGCTCATGGTGGGGATCGCACTCACCGTCTTGCCGCGAGAGCGTACCCGGCCGCTATTGGAACTTTGCGAGACGCTAACCGAGGTGTTCACCACCATCGTCCGCTGGATCGTGCGGGCCGCGCCGATTGGCGTGTTCTGCCTGATCACGCCCATCGTGGCGACGCTGGGCTTTGATGTGCTGCTGGCACTTGGGGCGTATTGCTTCACGGTCCTTTTGGGGCTGGCGATCATTCAACTCGTAATCTACCCCTCGGTCGTCCGCATCTTCTCCCCCATCACCGTTCGCCAGTTCTTCCGCGGCATCGCGCAGGTTCAAATGGTCGCGTTCAGCAGCAGTTCTTCGGCCGCGACGTTGCCGGTGACGATCGCCAACGTGCGCGACAAGCTGGGTGTGCCGCCCGACATCACGGGCTTCGTCTGCGCGTTCGGCGTCAAGATCAACATGGATGGCACCGCGATGATGCAGGGTGTCGCGACCGTGTTTCTGGCCCAGTTCTACGGCATGGGTCTATCGCTGGTGCAGCAGGCGACGATCGTGATCACGGCGGTGATGTCGGCGATCGGCACGCCGGGGATTCCTTCTGGTGGGATGGTGATGTTGGTGATCGTGCTGAAGACCTACGGCGTACCGACCGAGGGGATCGCGATGATTCTGGCCGTGGATCGCATCCTTGATATGTGCCGGACGATCGTGAATGTGACGGGAGATGCCGCGGTGGCGGTTGCGGTGGCGGGGAGTGAGAAGGCGCTTAGGCCACTGTGAGGCGGGGCGAGTTGGGCGGGGCCGACGGTCGTGGCAATCGACCCGTGCTTGTGATGACTCGTCACTTCAACCGTCGACCCGCCTTGCCCTTGAGAATTACCTTGAACCTCTGCGTCGCCTCGGCACAGTACTTTGCATCGGCTAGTCGCGATCGCCTGCACATCTCCGACAACTCAAGTAGTCGCTTCGCCATTTCCGATCGCTGGGGCGAAGGTTTCAGTGTTTCGAGATGGTTTGCAAATATCCCCAAACTAAACGACACCGCAAATAGTCTGTTTGCGTCCATCTCGTACACAGACTCAAAGTGCTTCATCACAACGCTGAGTGGGAGCCGGCCGCGAATCGCAAAATCAAACACGACCGTTCGCCGGCGACGTTCAATTTCCGCGATGTCCAGCCTCTCCTTTGCTCGCCGGATCGCACCGTCTGAAATCCGGTTGGCCTTGTCGATTCTGCGTTGGGTAATTCGCCGCCCGGGCTCATCCCAAACCCACAGCATTTTCAAGAGCGCGGTATCCGCGTCGGCTCCTCGATCCTTCAGCCGCTTTAGGAGAGCGCTCCGTTTTTTGGCTTCGCTCGTCTCGCCGCGGCGTGAATTGGTTTTCCTTCGCACCGCATTACCCTCCACCGGTTCATCTGACCCGGCGGCGCAGGATAACACGACTCATCCGAGTGCTCCACTGCGGACGGGACGTTGCACTTTACACCGGGACGGCGATCTTAACTAGCCTGGGACATGTTCGGACGCTCGATCTCCGCCCCGTCACGACAAACAACATCTCAGTATTCCGCAGATGACTCACCTTGCCGACCTTTTCGCCGCTGGGGTTGTAGATGCCGATTTGAGCACCGACGTATCGCTTGTAGTCGCGCTCGATGATGCGGACGCGGCCGCGGGGGGAGAGCATTGCTTGGAGTTCATCGCGTGTGAGGTAGCCCTCATCGCTGAAGGAGACCACCATCGCCGGTGCGCGGCAGGCGTCGATCACTTCGGCGAGGGAGTCTTTGATCAGGCGCTTGGAGTTGAAGACGCTCTTGCGCTCGCGGCAGTCGGTCCGCTTGCACGCCACGCCGTAGACCTCTGGGGCATCCCAGCGGATGAGCGTTTCCCAGATGTGGTAGTTGCCGAGGTAGCTGTGCTGGTTGTAGGGCGGATCAAGGTAGACGATGTCGGCCTCGGGGCTGAGCTCGCGCATGGCGTCGAGGGCATCCATGCAGAAGGCGGCGCCTTTACCGGAGGCGGCCTGGGGGAGGATGTCGGGGACTCGGAGGGCAAGGTCGTTGTGGGCGCGGGGGGCCCATTGTTTGAGGTAGGCCATCTGGACGCCCGTGGTTGAGTCCACGCGGTCGGCGGCTTCCATGAGGGAGACGAGGGCGACAGCCTCGAGTTCGCGGGGGAGGTGCAGGCTTGCGATGCGCTCGCGGATGGCGTGGATCTTGGGACCGTTTTTGGGGTGGAAGAAGCGGGAGTCGAGGCAGTAGGTTTGGGTGAAGTGATCGGTGAGCACCGCGGCGTTCGTCCGCCCTCCGGGCGGGAGACTCATAGGGTCGAAACCAGGGGCTTGCTGCGCGGCGCCCCTGGCAACGTCCGTGCGCCCTACGGGCGAAAGCCAGCCTGCCGACCCTTCACCAGGTTCCGGGCTCGCTTCGACAACGCCCGCGAGTTGATTGAGATCTTGCACCAGTTCGGCCATGTCGGGAAGGACTTCCTCCGCATCGGCCTCTACGTAGCACGTGGCGAGGGTGTGGGCGTAGGCGTTGTGGTCGTTGGCGAGGACTCGGTAGTTGGCGCGTTTGAGGGCGTGGCCGACTCGGGAGGTTCCGGAAAAGAGGTCCAGCACGGTGCCGCTGCTCGCGATCGAGCCGACGGCTTCGAGGATGGTGGGGATGAGGGTTCTTTTGGACCCGAGGTACTTGATCACGCGAACGGCTCCGATTCCGTTACCCTATCGGCCGCCTGACGGAGCGAACATGACACGCGAGGGTCCGAGCAATCCGGTGGTTCAGTGGATCGGGCTGGCGGCCGCGCCGGTGCTGGCGGTGGGTTTGTACTTCGTGTTGCCCCACATCGGCGGGCAGGACTTGACGCACGGGGGTAAGGCGACGCTGGCCGCGATCGTGCTGATGTCGGTTTGGTGGCTGACCGAGGCGCTGCCGATTGAGGCGACAGCGCTGGTGCCGTTGGTGCTGTTCCCGGTATTGGGGATTGCGGACATCAAGAAGGCCTCATCGCCGTATGCCGACGAGGTGATCTATCTGTTTCTGGGCGGCATGCTGCTGGGCGCGGCCATGGAGCGGTGGAACCTGCACAAGCGATTTGCGCTGTTGACCATTTTCGCCGTGGGGACCCGGCCGGACCGGTTGATCGCGGGCATCATGATTGCGGCCGCGGCCATCAGTATGTGGGTTTCGAACACGGCGACGGCGGTGATGATGCTGCCGATCGGGATCAGCATCATCGGGCTGGTGGGGCACCAGGTGAAGGTGAGGCGCGGCCTGTTCGGTTCGACGGATGGCAACTTCGCCAAGGCAATGATGCTGGGGATTGCCTATGCGGCGACGATCGGCGGGATCGGTACGGTCGTGGGTACTCCGCCCAACGGAGTCGCCAAGGCGTTCATTGAGCAGAAGTACGGCGTCACGATGTCGTTCATGGACTGGTTCAAGGTCGGCCTGCCGATCATGCTGGTCTTTCTTCCGGCGACGTGGCTCATTCTGGTGAAGGTGGTGTACCCGGTGCACACTGGGAAGCTGGAGGGTGTGCACGAGGCGATCGGGGAAGAACTCAAGAGCCTGGGGAGGCCGGGGCGCGGCGAGGTGTTGACGCTGGTGGTGTTTGTGTGCACCTCGCTGGCGTGGGTGTTTTCGCGGCAGCTGGGTGCGGCGATTTCGGCCGCGACGGGACGACCGGACGTTGTCATCGCGGATTCGAGCATCGCGATCGCGTGTGCGCTGGCGCTCTTCATGCTGCCGGTGAATGCTCGGAAGCGTGAGTTTCTGCTGGACTGGGATACGGCGGAGAAGATTCCGTGGGGGGTGTTGCTCTTGTTTGGAGGCGGGCTTTCGCTGGCCGCGGCGGTGAGCGCGAACAAGGTGGATGTGTTCATCGGGTCGCTGTTCAGCGGGGTGCAGGTGCATCCCTTGGCGCTGGTGCTGATCGTGACCACGGTGGTGGTGTTCGCGACCGAGGTCGGGAGCAACACGGCGATTGTGAATATCTTCCTGCCGATCGTGGCCCCGGTGGCGGTGAAGCTGGGGGTGCATCCGTATCTGTTGATTTTTCCGGTGGCGATCGGGGCGAGCTATGCGTACATGATGCCGACGGGGACACCGCCCAATGCGCTGGTGTTTGCCTCGGGGCACTTGCGGGTGGCGGATATGGCGCGGCCGGGGTTTTTGTTGAACCTGGTTTCGATTGCGCTGATTACGGTGTATGTGTACTTTGCGGGGCCGACGGTTTTGAAGTTTGAGCGCGGGGGGACGTTGCCGGCGGCTGTTACGAAGTAAGGCATTTCACGCAGAGGGCGCGGAGAAGAGAGAGAGAGAGAGAGAGAGAAAGAGGAAGAGGAAGAGGAAGAATGTAGAAGAGGGTAGAAGAACGTAGGAGCGGGTAGCCCTCCCCTAGCCCCTCCCGCCGGCGGCGGGAGGGGGAGCGGAAACGGCCGCGGAAAAACTGGCGCGATCGCGGGGTTGCCTGGAAGGTTTCTACTTCCGGGCGGGGATGTCTATGTAGCCTTTTTGGCGGCCCCAGCCTCGGATGATGTCCAGGCGCACCTTGTTGTTCTGATTGGCCCTCATCATGTCGTCGAATGTGCTCAGGTCGGTGACTGGCTGGCCGTCGACGTTGACGATGATGTCGGTGGCGATGAGGGGTGTTTTGACTTGCGCGGCGGGGCCGAGGGGCTCGACTTGCTTGACGATGACGCCGCGGGTGCCGAGTTGGCGGGCGACCTGGGGGTCAAGCGTATCTACGGAGAAGCCGAATTTCTTTAGGGCTTGGGAGCCGGAGACGAAGTCGGTGCGATCGCCGATGGTGACCTTGAGGGCGCGGGCCTTGCTTTCGCTGGCGACTTCGAGGTCGGCGACGGTGCCGGGGGGTGTGAAGGCGATGGCGTTGCGGAGGCGGTTGACGGTGTCTACCGGGCGGCCATTGAAGCGGGTGACGATGTCGCCATTCTTGAGGCCGGCTTTTTCGGCCGGGCTGCCGGGGAGGATGAAGCCGACCATGACGCCACTGAACTTGCCGGAGCCCTTGGGCGCGATGGCCATGTTGTTGATGCCGATGGCGCCGCGCTCTACGCGGCCGGACTTGATGAGCATGTCCATGACGGAACGGGAGATGGAGCTGGGGATGGAGAAGCCGATGCCGACCGAGCCGCCGGTGCGGGATGCGATTTGACTGTTGATGCCGACAACGAGGCCTTCGAGGTTGACCAGCGGGCCGCCGGAGTTGCCGGGGTTGATGGCCGCGTCGGTCTGGATGAAGTCCTCGAACTTGTCATCGCTTTGCGCAGCCAGTCCGGTGCGGCCGGTGGCGGAGACGATGCCGGCCGTGACGGTGTTGTCGAACTCGCCGAAGGGGCTGCCGACGGCCAGGACCCACTCGCCGACATCCAGGTCGTCTGAATCGCCGAAGGTCGCGGGGCTGAGGTTGCTGGCTTCGATTTTGACGACACCCAGGTCGGTGGCGGGGTCGGTGCCGATGACGCGGCCGTCGAACTCTCGCTCATCTGCGAGCTTGACCTTGACGCGTTCAGCGCCGTCGATGACGTGGTTGTTGGTGAGTATGTAGCCATCGGCGGAGACGATGACGCCGGAGCCTGCCCCGGTGGGGCGGACGACCTCTTCGACGGGGCCCCAGAAGCCCTGGCGCTGGTAAACCTTGCTGAACTCGGTGATGTGGACGACGGAGGGACGGATGGTGGTCGCGGCGTGGTTGAAGGCCCGCGAGAGGGACTTGGCGAACTTGAGGTCTTCTTTGATTGAGGCGGGGGTTGGGTCGGCTTTGGTCTTGAGTTCGGGCTGGGCGAGAACGCTCCCGCTGAGCCCGAACAGAATGACAGACAAACCTACCCCTTTGAGCGACTTGTTCATGGTTCCTGCCTCCACTCGAATGACCAATCTATGAGATGCGGGTTGTGTTTCGATCCGTCAGTCTCGCGCTTTGGCCTCAACGTATGACGGCTGAGGATTGCGGTGGTTCAGTGTAGGTGAACACCTTATTCGGGTGCGCCCCAGAACACTGGCCATGCAGAGCCATGACCAGTGCCACCAAAGCCATAGGCAAATCAGGTGCCGCGTTTGTTGCCGAAGATATCGATGTGGAGGCGGCGGCAATACCGCCAGTTGCGGCGGAGGCACTCCCCTACCACCCATTCGGTTTGTTCGGGGGTGGGCGGGGCAATCCCTTCGGGCATCAGCTGGATGTCGTCGGGGGACCAGTTGTGAAGTCGGGACAGGAGCGTGTCAATCTCGGCAAGATCCGCGGGGGAGGTGACGACGAACTTGAGCTGGCGATTTACGTAGGAGTCGATGAGCGCCTGGAGCGCGGTGGTGTTGGTGCGCCGCTGCTGGTGGCGCTCGCGCCAGACTCCGAGGGGATCGCGCGCGTCTCCGCGAGCGGGGTCGGAGTTGGAGAGTTTGGGGCTGATGCTCATGAGATCGCAGGCCAGATCGCGGTGGATGGTGCCGGCGGTTTCAATGGTGATGTGGAGGCCGCGGGCGCGGAGTTGCTGGGTGAGCTCGGTGGATGCGTCGAACATCATGGGTTCGCCGCCGGTGAGGACGATGTGCTTGACACCGCTGGCTGAGGCTTGCTCGACGAGACTTTCGATGGGCTGAGTTTGGCCGTCGGGGGACCAACTGGCGTAGGGGGTGTCGCACCAGCCGCAGCGGAGGTTGCAGCCGCTGACACGGATGAAGAAGGAGGGGACGCCGGTGAGCTTGCCTTCACCCTGGATGGAGGTGAATGTTTCGGAGATGGGCAGGGAAGCGCTCACGACGGCACGCTCTGGTAGCGGGTGGGATCGGCGATGCCGGCTTCGAGGAAGCCCTTGCGGCGGATGGAGCAGCTGTCGCAGCGGCCGCAGGCGGTGCCCTGCTCGTCGGGGTCGTAGCAGGAGTGGGTGATGGAGAGGTCTACTTTCAGCTTGGCACCGAGCTTGATGATCTGGGCCTTGGTCAGCGTGACCAGTGGAGCGTGCACCGTGAATCCATCGCGCGTGAGGGTCTTTTGATCGCGGTCATCCCACACGCCGGTGCCGTAGTTGGCGGCGTTGATGAAAGCCTCTATGAAGGGCCAGCGGCAGTCGGGGTATCCAGAGTAGTCCACGCTGTTGACGCCGATATAGAGGTCGCGGGCGCCGAGAGTCTGGGCGTATCCCGTGGCGAGAGAGAGGAACACCAGATTGCGGGCGGGGACATACGTTGAGGGCATGGCCCCACCGATTTCTTCGTCGGTGCGGTCTTTGGGGACCTCAGTCTCGGAGGTGAGAGAAGAGCCGCCGATGGAACGGAGGTCTACCGCGATCGTCTTGTGGTCGGCAGCGCCGAGATGGCGGACGACGCGGGCCGCGGCGTCGAGTTCGCAGCGGTGGCGCTGGCCGTAGTCAAAGGAGATGGCGTAGCATGAAAATCCATCGGCGGCGGCGCGGGCAAGGACGACGGCGCTATCGAGGCCTCCGGAGACCAGGACGACGGCTTTCTTGCTGGACGGATCCGGGGGGGTCATGCCCCAACACTACGCCGCTTTCCGCTGCTGGCGGGACTTGGTGATCCAGTCGCGGCAGGTGCGGATGAGGGCGTCGCGGTTGACGGGCTTGCTCTGGTAGTCGTCGCAGCCGGCGGAGAGACAGCGATCGCGGTCCTCGGCCATGGCGTGGGCGGTGAGGGCGATGATGGGGATGGTGCAGCCCTGGTGGCGGAGGAGTGAGGTGGCGCCGTAGCCGTCGAGCTCGGGCATCTGCATGTCCATGAGGATGAGGTCGAAGGCCCCGACGGCGGCCAGGAACTTGGACACGGCGATACGGCCGTTCTCTGCGAGTTGGACGCTGGCGCCCGCCTTTTGCAGGTGGTGGGTGATGAGGCGCTGGTTGTCGGGGCCATCCTCGGCCAGGAGGATTCTGGTGCCGTCGAGGGGTTGGCTGAACGCCAGCAGGGCCGCGGAACGCTCGCGCTGGGCAGCGGGCGCGAGTTGCTGCTCCACAGTGCCGACTGTGATGGTGAGGGTGAAGCAACTGCCCGTGCCGGGAGTGCTGGTGACGGAGAGGTCGCCGCCGAGGAGTTGGGCCAGGCGTCTGGAGATGGTGAGGCCCAGGCCGGTACCGCCGTATTTGCGGGTGGTCGAGCAGTCGGCCTGCGAGAACGCGGCGAAGAGGCGGGTCATGTGCTCGGGGGTCATACCGATGCCGGTGTCGCGGATGTCGAAGATGAGCTGCATGGCGTTGTCGGCAGAGACCGGAGCGCGGCAGATGACCTCAATGGAGCCGTGCTCGGTGAACTTGATGGCGTTGCCGACGAGGTTGACAAGGATCTGGCGGATCCGGATGGGGTCGGACTTGACCAGGCTGGGGAGGGCCTGGTCGCACTGGGCCCGGAGCTTGACTCCCTTGCCCCGGACGCGCACCTGCATGAGCGAGAGGACCTCTTGGACAATGCTGACCGGTGAGCAGTCCACGGACTCGACGGTCATTTTGCCGGCCTCGATCTTGGAGAGATCGAGGATGTCATTGATGATGGAGAGCAGGTGCTCACCGTTTCGGCGGACGGTGGAGATGCAGTCGGCGCGCTCGGCGGCGGATTGCTCGGGGTCGAGCAAGAGGTCGGCGTAGCCGAGGATGGCGGTCATGGGGGTGCGGATTTCGTGGCTCATGTTGGCCAGGAACTCGCCCTTGGCGCGGCTGGCGGCCTCAGCGCTTTCTTTGGCCACCAGGAGCTCGCCAGCGGCGGTCTGGACCTGTGAGAACAGCCGCCGGACGCTGACGGCAATGCGATAGGCCAGGCCGAGGAAGACGATGGCGGCGGCACCGCCGATCAGGAGCATGTTCTGCCACTGGGCGAGCAACTGGGCGTGCTCGCGATCCCAGAGATCATCGACGACTTTGTCGGCTTGGACCCCGCAGGCGAGGCGCGCATCGCGGAGGGCGAAGACCTGGGCGTCGGCTTCCTGGCGAAGGGTCGAGCGGGTGCGGTTGTCGGATACGAGGCGCTTCTGGAGTTCAAAGAGCCCGCCGGAGCCGGTCTGGATGGTCTGGTGCTCGGTATCAACGACGTAGCCTTCGCCGAACATGGCGACTTCGAAGGCGTTGAGAAGGGCGGGCACGAGTGTGTTGTCGGGCGGGGCGTTACGGGCGTGACGGGCCAGGTCATCGCGGAGCCGCTGGAGGGCGGATGCAAAGAGGTTGTCCTTGATGTCGCTGAAGCTGTCGGGGTCGGTCTGATCCAGCAACTTGTCGCGGAGGATGGCCAAATCCGCCAGTTGCACCTTGATGGCGGGGATGTCCGATTCGCCGGCAGAAGGCGATGGAACGCCGGGTGTCGCGGCGGCGAGTTTGGCGGCGTTATACGCTCGCACGCGGACCTGCCCCAGCGCCTTGTCCGTGGCGGTGTTGAGGTTTCTGATTGCGGTGTCGGCTTGCTCAACGGCGTCGACTGCCTGCTGGTGAATCTTGCGATAGCCGGTCTCAAAGTATGCGATGCGAGACTCGAGCTGTTCGAGCAGGTGGGAGGGCCCGCTGAGGCGCTCGCAAATGGACAGAATGCTGCCGATGTCGGCGTCGAGCCGAGCCAAGCGCATTTCGGCGTTGAAGCGGGCCATGCCAGCCTGCGCACTTTCGGCGCCGGTGCGCCCGCTGAGCGCGATGCTGATGTTCTCATCCACAGCGCGCAGGTCGGCGTCGAAGGAACCCAGGAGCCGGCGTGACACCGAGACGGTCTGGGACGCCTGGTCGCGCAGGGTCTCGATGCGGCTCAGGGCGCGGTCGAAGAGACCCAGGACGAGCACGCCCACGATGAGCCCGACGCCGGCCAGAGTCCAGGCCATGCGGGATGCTTCGCGTGCGGCGTTGCTCTCCGGACGTTTCTTCACCTGCTGCCTCCGGCGGCCGCGGAGCGCGGGAACAGTTCTTCCCAGGAGGTCGGCACGACCTGACCGTTGCGGACAACGGTGGGCCAGACCTGGTGGCAAGCCTGGTGCTCGGTGGGTGAGAGCTCGAGTGGCGCGCCCAGGCCCAGATCGAACTTACCGAGTCCTTCCAGGCAGCGGATGACCGATGCGCGGTCGGGCGCATCGGGGCCCTTGTCGAGCGCCGTGAGGAGCATGCGTGCGGCGGTGTAGCCCTCCATGGAGCCGAAGCCGGGCTTGGCATCGGGTACAAACGCCAATAGCGCCGCTCGATATGAAGCGGCGAGGGGAACTTCAGAGATGTAGTGCGGAACGACCTGGGTAACGATGACTCCCTCGCCATCCGAGCCCAGGGCCGCGGCCAAGGGACCGGACCCGACGAAAGACACGTTGAGAAAGGTGACGTGGAGCTGGTTCTCGTTGGCGAGTTGGATGAACTTGGCGCAGGGCTTGTAGGCACCGACCATGATGACCGCGCGGGGAGGAGTCTTGGCGGTTAGTACGTCGGCCAGGGCGTTTTCAACGACCTCGGTGTTGCGTTCGTAGCGGCCGTGGGCGATGGCCGTGTCATCCTTGAGTCCGTTCCGGTGGAGGGCGGCGATGCCGCCGGAGAAGCCTGCATCTCCGTAGGCGTCGCGCTGGGTGAAGAAGGCGATCTCCTGGGGCTTCAGGCCGGCGCGGGTGACGAGGGCGTCGACCATTGTGCCGACCTCTTCTGCGTAGCTGGCGCGGAAGTTCACGACCACATGGTCCGGAGGTGCTTTGCGGAGGACGCCCGCGCCGGTGTAGGCGCCGACAAAGGGAGTCTTGGTTTCGATAGCGATCGGGATCGCGGCGACGGCGGTGGGCGTGCCGACATTTCCGATGACGGCGACCACGTGCTGGTCGGCGACAAGGGTGCGCATGTTGGGCGCGGTGCGGGAGGGCTCGTATCCGTCGTCGAGAGCGATGAGCCGGAGCTTGCGGCCGTGGATGCCCCCGGCCTTGTTGGCCTCTTGGAGGGCGGCGATGATGCCGGCTCGCATGTCGGAGCCGAGGGCGGCGGCAGGGCCGCTGAAGGCCGCGGACATGCCAAGGACGATTTCATCTTCCCCGGCGGAATGACTGGTCTGAATCGTGGCCCGCGCCGCAGCGCTTATCGCGAGCGTGAATAGAGCGACACCGGTCAACCCACGCGCATGCCGGTTCGGACCCATATTGACACCCCGGTTCACGAGAAAGACCTTGGCGATCAAAGTGGAGGCACAACTCCGGATGGGGTATCGGCGATCTGGTGGCACGGTTGCATCGGGGCGGGCAATCTAGGGCATCGGCCGCGCCCGATAACCGGAGTTCAGGTTCGTCGCACGACGACCGCATGGAAGGGGCGGCCCTCGCGGCGATACTTGCGCTCGAAGTTGGAGCCGACCAGTTCGCCGCTGGCGGCGGAGGACGGAGGCAGGAAGGGGGCAAGGGTGAAAGGGCGAGCGGCGGGCGGCGTCGGGGCGTTCGGGGTTTCGCGGCGCTGGCGCAGAAGATCGGCGTGTCCGGAGGTGACCCCGGCCGCGGAGAGGAGCGTGTCGGGATCGGCGGCCCATTCTGCGAGGTGAGCGCAGTCCCAAGCCCAGAGTTCATCGTGATCGGTGACGATGCGAAGTTCACCGCCGGGGAGAAGCGTGCGTGCGGCGTCGGCGAGAAACTGGTCCTGGATAACCCGGCGGCGGTGATGGCGCGACTTGGGCCAGGGGTCAGAGAAGTAGAGGTGGATGACGCGGATGATGCCGTCGGGAATACGCCAGCGGAGAAGCTCGGAGGCGTCGGTGTTGAGCATGCGGACGTTGGTCAGGGCGCGGGCCGGCGGGGTTTCCAGTGCGTCGGCACCGGCTTCATCGTCGGTGAGGCCTGCGCGGCGGCGGCGGATGCGGTCGGATGCGTAATCGCAGAACTCGCGGGCCCACTCGATACCGAGGAAGTTTGTCTCGGGATGCTGCTCGGCGTGCTGAATGAGGAAGGTGCCCTTGCCGGACCCGATTTCGATTTCGAAAGGGCGGGTGGAATCGGGGAACCATTGGCGCGGGTCGAGCCACCCAGCGCGCGGGTCGGTCATGACCGCGTCGGGGAGTGGCGGGAACTCGGCCACGGACACGCCGACGATACCGGGTGCGGGGTCCAGTGGCCTGCCTCTGCCGAGTCCGAATGACATGGCCGAGTGTAAGCGCGGCTTACCAGACTAAACCCGTCCAGGCCCATTCATTTTCGCCGATCCAAAACGCCGCTCAGACGTATAACAGGTGGGGCCGGTCTCGGGTCGGGGTAGTTTGAGCCGACAGATCAGCCGATATCCGAAGCGGCCTCTCCGGCGCTGCGACATCGCAGCAAGGTGGCTGGATCACTTTGGCGCACCCATCGGGCCTTGACGGACCCGAGCGGGCGATTCAAGGACGAATGGTCGCGTCGGTCCTGGGTTCGGGGCGGTTGATGCCGCGCCCGCAACGCTTGAAGCGACCGGAGGTGCGTGATGTCCACGTACGGCAAGCCCGGTTCTTCTGCTCCTTCTGGTGATCTGGTCAATCTGATCGACGGGCGGCTGGATCGCCGTCGGTTCCAGGATCAGCACTGGGAAGGGACGTTTCGCGAGTACCTGGATATTTGCGAGAAGACTCCGGCCGTGGTGCGGAACGCGTATCAGCGGATGTACGACGCCATCCTGAGCCACGGGTTTGAGAAATACAAGCTGTTTAAGAAGGAAGTGGTTCGGTATCACTTCTTCAGCGATCCTTTTGATAACGGGGCGGATGGGATTTTCGGGCTCGACTTTGCCCTGATGACGTTGGTGGACTTTTTCAGGTCGGCCGCGGAGGGGTACGGAACGGATAAGCGGATTCTGTTGCTGCACGGACCTGTGGGTTCGAGCAAGAGCACGATCGCGCGCCTGTTGAAGAAGGGTGTTGAGGCCTATTCGCGTACAGATGACGGTGCGCTGTACACCTTCTCGTGGATGCTGGATGAGGACTGCCAGGTAAGCCCGATGGAAGGCGACCCGACTCAGGCCAAGAAGACGCACGCGTACGCGTGCCCGATGCATGAAGACCCGTTGGTGCTGGTGCCTTCGGAGGCCCGGGCGGACCTCCTGATGCGCCTCAACGAGAACTTCAAACCCAAGAACCACTCGGGCAAGCTGAAGCTGCCGCAGGAGCCGGACCCGTTCTGCCGGAAGATCCTGGATGATCTCATGCGGTTCTACAACGGGGACTGGAAGAAGGTCATTGATCATGTGAAGGTGCGGCGGATCACGCTGTCGGAGAAGGACCGTGTGGGCATTGGCACGTTCCAGCCCAAGGATGAGAAGAACCAGGACTCGACGGAGCTGACGGGGGATATCAACTACCGGAAGATCGCCCAGTACGGGTCGGACTCGGACCCGCGGGCGTTTAACTTTGACGGTGAGCTGAATATTGCCAACCGCGGCGTGTGCGAGTTCATCGAGGTGTTGAAGCTGGATGTGGCGTTCTTGTATGACCTGCTGGGCGCCAGCCAGGAGCACACGGTCAAGCCCAAGAAGTTTGCGCAGACGTACATCGACGAGGTGATCCTGGGCCACACGAATGAGCCCGAGTACAAGCGCCTGCAGTCCAACGAGATGATGGAGGCGTTCCGGGACCGCACGATAAAAATCGACGTGCCGTACAACATCCGGCTTTCGGATGAGATCAAGATTTACATGAAGGACTTCGGGCCGACGCGGATCAAGAACATCCATATCGCGCCGCACACGCTGGAAGTGGCCGCCATGTGGGCGGTGCTGACGCGCCTGGAAGAGCCCAAGAAGGCAGGGCTGAACCTGCTCCAGAAGCTCAAGCTGTATGACGGCAAGGCGATCCCGGGCTTTACCGAGGACTCGATCAAGGAGCTCAAGGAAGAGGCCCAGCGCGAGGGGATGAACGGGATTTCGCCGCGGTACATCCAGGACAAGCTGAGCAACACGCTGGTGAGCCGGCAGGCCGTCGAAGAGAAGACGATCAACCCCTTCATGATGCTCAATGAGCTGGAGAGCGGGCTGTCGCACCATTCGCTGATCAATGACGAAGAGACCAAGAAGAAGTACCGCGAACTCTTGTCGGTCGTGAAAGAGGAGTACGAGGACATCATCAAGGGTGAGGTCCAGCGGGCGATCTCGGCTGATGAGGATGCGATCAAGCGGCTGTGCACGAACTACATCGAAAGCGTTCGGGCGTATACGCAGAAGGAACGCGTTAAGAACCGCTACACGGGCCGCGATGATGAGCCGGATGAGCGCCTGATGCGCTCGATCGAAGAGAAGATCGACATCCCCGAGAGCCGCAAGGATGACTTCCGCCAGGAGATTATGAACTACATCGGCGCGCTGGCCCTCGACGGCAAGAAGTTCGAGTACAACACCAACGCGCGGCTGTACAAGGCCCTGGAACTGAAACTGTTCGAGGACAGCCGCGACACGATCAAGCTCAAGAACCTGGTTTCGTCGGTCGTGGATGACGATACCCAGGCGAAGATTGACGTCGTGAAGCAGCGGCTGATCAAGCAGTTCGGGTACAACGAAAACTCGGCGACGGACGTGCTGAACTATGTGGCGTCGATCTTTGCGCGGGGGGATAAGAAGTCGAAGTAGGCTACGGGCAGCCCGCCGCGTACGCGTTCAGAAAGCACTGAAAATCGTTGACGTTGAGCACCGGCGGGTTGGTCGATCCGTCGCAGTTGGCGGCCGGGTCTTGCGACGCGTACTTGTTAATGAAGCACTGGAAGTCGTTGACGTTCAGCTGCGGGGCCACCGTGCTCGCATCGCAGTTGGCATAGCAAGGTCCGGGGAGTGTGGCGATCCAGGCTTCCTGAACACCGTTGTGGGTTCCCTGGCCAAGAATGGTGCGTCCGTTGGCGCTGATGGCGTAGGCGACATCCAGGGTCCAGCCGCTGAGATCGACTCCCAGAGCACTTAGGTGCGCGTTCAGGTCTACGCGCCCGGTCGCGCTGCTCCAGAGCATGGCGTGGAGGAACCCGCCCGGCGCTTCCCACCCCACGATAATCGAACCATCCGCGTTGATATCGCGGGCGACCGCACCTTGCCCGCCCAGGTCCTGCAGACCGCCAACCTGTGTCCACCGATAGATTCGGCGGTTTGAACCGCTGTCCATCGCCCCGGCGATCACCAGGCCGTTGGCGCTGACGGCCGCCGAATCGCCCTCGGTCACGCCAGTTGGAAGGGGCAGCAGCATGGGTACGCCGCCGACCCACCTCACGGGGCGCGGCGGTCCGCCGGCCGTCACCACTCCGACGACCACGCTTCCATCGGGTGTCGCACGCCCGCCGCCGGAGGCGGAGTATCCCGCCGGGAGCGCCAGGTGCTGCAGGCCTGTCGCGGCGGTCCAACGGAACACGCGCGGCATGACCGGAGAGGAACCGCCGAATCCCCAGACCACCGTGCCGTCGGGGGACACGGACAGCGGTATGTGGTTTGTGCCGGGAGGGAATCCCAGGTCCTGGATTGCTCCGGTCGCCTCCGTCCAGCGTCCGGGGCGCTGCGTGGGGCCAAGGAGCCCCACCATGACCGTGCCGTCGGAGTTCATCGGGCCGCCTTGGGAATACAAAGCGCCCTCGGGAACACCCAGGTCCTGCATCACGCCGGCCCTCCATCGAAAGGCGTGATTCGTGCCCGCGACCTCGCTGCAATAGCCCGAGGCCGTCAGCCCGTCAGCACTGAGCGACGTCGCGTAGCAGTTGGTCGACCCGGGAAGTGCACCCAGGCCGGTGAAGGTTGCTTGGGCAAAGACAGTTGCGGGCGCGGCGATCGCGGCCGCGAGAATCGATAGGACGAGTTTCGAAGTTCGCATGGGAAATCACTCCTTGGCGTCAGGGGCAACCGGCGGCGTACGCGTTGAGAAAGCACTGAAAGTCGTTGGCGGTAAGCGTGGGAGATGTCGTGGAGCCGTCGCAGTTGGCACCCAGTGATGCGGCTGCGAACGCGTTCAAGAAACACTGAAAGTCGTTGGCCGTAAGGACCGGGGCGATCGTGCTCTGGTCGCAGTTGGCGTAGCAGGGCGCAGGCCCGCCGCCGGGGATGAAGCCGCCGCGACACTCGATCGCTCCCGCGGTGAGCGTGCCGGCATCGGGCTGACCGATGACTCCGAAGAGGGAAAGCGTCCCAGCCGAAGCCGTGCCGCCCCCACTGTCGATGGTGTGCCATGCCAGGTCGAGCTGGGCGAGGGCGAGTTGGGGAATCGCGAGCGTGAGAGCCGCAACGCTGGAAACGACTCGCATGGCTTACTCCTGAGTTGAGGGTGCCGGGGACCTTGAAAGGCTTGGGCTCATGCCCATCTCGGAGGGCGCGCCGTACAGCACGGGAAGTTGATAGCGGCCCTTCTCGGGCTCAACCTTGTCAACGACGGTCTTGGGCGGGTTCTGCCGGCAGTATGCGTCGTTGCGCGTGGCCTCGACGCGCCAAGAGACTTCGGCTCCGGGCTTGCTGGCGCGAACTTGGAAGCGATTGGCCTGGATCTTCCTGGTGACCATCACCATGACAAAGGCATCGTCGGCTTCGTTCACGGGTGTCAGCTGGTACTTGAAGTCCTTGTTGATCTCTTCGAAGTAGTCTGGAAGGTCAACCCACGCGTACCCCGCGGCATCCGTCTCCACCGTGCCGCTATAGAAGTTCTGAGGCTCGGGGCTCTCGCTCGAGTAGTGGAGGAGATACCGATTGAGGGGATCCGACGGGTGGTCGATGCGGAATGACTTGGTGCCGCTGGAACCGAGGTTTCCGTTGGCGTAAACGCCGTAGGAAACGGTGATGCCGCTACCCGCCAGATTCCCGTAGACGCCGTAGCGAACGCCAAGGATGTGCGTGGAGTTCGCCAAGCCATAGACACCGTAACCCGAGGCCGTGTCGCTCTGCCCGACGACTCCGTACGAGGTTCCACCCGTCCCCGTCGCGGCGGCATAGCCGACTACGCCGCGGCCGGTGCTGCTGGACGACTGTCCCCAAACACCGCTGTTCGACAGCGTCGTCCCGCTGGCGAGGCCGAACACGCCGTAACCATCAATCGACGTTCCGTAGATCCCCCAACCGGAGCCGTTGTGCGACCCCCAAACGCCGATTCCGGCGGTGCTGGTGCCGGTATTCTGGCCCCAGACGGTCGAGGATGCAGGACCGGAGGTCACGTGCAGAGGGCTTGGGACGATGGGCGTTTGCCATGTGCCGACACCCGACGCATCACTGGTGAGCACACGACCCGCAGCGGCGCCCGCCGCCATGGAAAAAGCGCTGGTGGAAAGGCCGGCGGCGAACGACTTGGAACCGACAAACGTCTGTGCAGCACCCAGGAGCGCGACATTGGAAGAGAGGCGTGCATCGGCGAGCGTGCCTGTTGCAAGGCTCGAAGCGTTCAGCCCGATCAGGCCAGCCCCGTTTCCAGAAAAGGCGTTCGACGTGTTCGCAAACGTTACGGCCCCTGTGTACGCCCCGGACAGCAATCCGGACGCGAGCGTGCCGCTCGAAAGGTTCGAAGCGTTCTGGTAGTAGGATGGGCCCTGGCCATTGAGCTGGATCGCGTTGGCCGCGCTCCCGGCTTCAACCGCGTACCCCGCGGCGGGGGCCGGGGTAACTCGCTGTCGTGGTGAAAGAGTCAGGAATGAGCCTGCTCCGGCGGGGTATCGCACATCGACCTCGACCCAGCGGGCATCGGTGCCGAAGGCCGCAGCGCCGAAGTCAATCGCGGCGGTGAAGCGCCCGCCGGTCAATGCCGAACCGTTCACCGCGATCTCGCCGCCGACCTGCGTGCCGGCGATGTCGGCGGTGTACAGGCGGAACCGAAAGTCGGCGGACCCGGTCGCCGGGGAGCCGCTCTGGCGAAGTTCGCCCTGGTAGGTAAACGCCGAACCCAGTGGCGTCTGAGCGGAGGCGGAGATCGTCAAGGCCGCGGCCAAACCTGCCCACCACGCTCGTGTAACCCGTGATCCCATGACGGCTCCCTTCAACAACGGCATCCACCCAACAAACGCGGAAGGCACAGGCGCGACCGGACATGGCGGTTACCATTCCGGCACGAATCCGGACACTCGGGAACTTGCATGCCTTCCACCGGTCCAGACAAAGACCTCACCGCCGCCCTGCGTGGCTACGCCGAGGGTGACCCCCATGCCATAGATGAGGTTCTCAAGCTGGTGTACATGCGTCTGCGCACAATGGCCGAGGAGAACCTGCATCGCGAGGGGCCGGGACACACCTTGCAGCCAACGGCCCTGGTGAACGAGGCCTACCTGAGGCTTGCGGATCAACGGACACCGTGGCGCAGCCGTGCGCACTTCTTTGCGATCGCTGCGCAGGCCATGCGGCGGGTGCTGGTCGATCATGCCCGAGCACGGGACAGTAAGAAACGGGGAGACGGGCACCGACCCATCGCGCTGCCTGAAGATGGCGTCGCCGCGCCACAAGCAGAGGTAGATCTTCTGGCGCTCGACGATGCCCTTGAGCGCTTGGGACAGGTCGATGCCGAATCCGCACGGGTGGTCGAGATGCGTTTTTTTGCGGGGATGGAGGTCGAGGCAATCGCGGAGTTCATGGGCGTTTCGGACCGGACGGTTCGGCGCCACTGGGTCTACGCCAAGGCATGGCTCGCGCGGGAACTTTCGCTGGGCATTGACGGAGCCGAGCCGTGAGCCCAACGACACCCTCTCCCGCGCGTGTCCGCGAGGTGCTCGACCTGGCGCTGGAACGCCCCGCGCACGAGCGAGCCGCCTTCATCGCCGGTGTATGCGCCGTCGATGATCGGCTCCGCGAGGAAGTCATGTCGCTGCTGGATGCCCTGGATGCGGGCGGGGATCTCCTCGAACCACCCGCGGTCGCTCCGCCCATTGAGGCGACCCCTCTGACAGGGCTGAACTTTGGAAACTACAGCGTTGGCGAGCGTGTGGGTGAAGGGGGCATGGGCGTGGTGTACCGGGCAGAGGACACGCGCCTGGGGCGGACCGTGGCGGTCAAGGCGCTGCCTCCCACACTCGCTCGGGATTCGCACCGCCGGGCCCGCTTCGAGCATGAAGCCCGGATCCTCGCCTCGCTCAGCCACCCGAATATCGCGTCGATCCACGGGGTCGAAGAGACCGTCCGTGGCCCGGTGCTCGTGCTCGAGTTTGTTCCTGGAGAAACGCTCGCCAAGAGGCTGGAGCGGGGTCGGCTACCGATCGATGATGCGATCGGCATTGCCGCTGAAGTGGCCCGAGGGTTGGAGGCCGCGCACGCCGCGGGCGTGGTGCACCGCGACCTCAAGCCCTCCAACATCCAACTCACGCCCGAGGGCGGGGTGAAGATCCTGGACTTTGGCGTGGCCAAACAGACATTGCCGCGCGAAGGAAGTGAGCCAATCGCGGGCCAGACCATACCGGGTCAACTCATCGGCACCGCCGGATACATGAGCCCTGAGCAGGCGCGTGGCAAGTCTGTGGATCGGCGGACGGACATGTGGGCGCTGGGGTGCGTGCTGTACGAGATGCTGGCCGGGTCGCGCGCGTTCGATGGCGAGACCTCGTCGGACACGGTCGCCGCGGTGCTGCGTTCGGAGCCGGACTGGGGGCGGCTCCCGCCCGGCACGCCCCCGGCAGCGCTGCGGGTTCTCCATAGATGCCTTGAGAAGGACCCGGATCGGCGGCAGCGGGATGCGGGGGATGTGGCCTTGGAACTGGCGAGCCCGGACAACTCGATGGGTGTGCCCCATCGCCGCAAGCCGATCGCGATTGCGTGCGCGTTGGCGCTGTGCATCCTCTCGGTTGGACTGTTGATGCGCGGCGGCGGAACGCCATCGCCGGCTGCCCCACCGGTTCGCTTCGAGCTGACGTTGCCCCCGGAACGGGCTGTTTCGGTAACCCCCGGCGGCTCCATGACGATTTCCCCCGATGGCCGAGTTCTTGTTTTCGCGGGGGGAAACTCGGACCGCACGCGGCTCTACTCACGACGCCTCGATTCCAACGACATCATCGAACTCCAAGGCACCGACGGCGCGGCCGAGCCCTGCTTCAGTCCAGACGGCCGCTCGATCGCCTTCCGATCGGGCGTCCAGATCCGCTGCGTGCCGGCAGCAGGCGGGGGCGCAGAAGTGCTGGTGCCCGATGGGGTCGGGGGCTCTGGGCTGGCCTGGGATGAGTCCGGAATCGTGTTCTATCACGCCAAACCTCTGGGCTTGTGCCGACGGGCGCCGTCGGGTGCGATCACACAACTGACGACACTGGACCCCACTCACGAGTACAGCCATGTACACGCGGAACTGCTCCCCGGCGGCGATACCGTGCTCTTCACAACGGTGATCATCCTCGAACGCGGGCATACTTCGCGGGTTGAGGCGGTGCGATCGGGAGAACGCACGGTGGTGGTGCCCGATGCGTCCGGAGCGCGTTTCTTCCCTCCCGATCGGCTGGTGTTCTGGCAAGGCGGCGCGTTGATGAGCGCACCGTTTAGTGCTCAGACGCTGAAGCTGACGGATTCGCCATCGGTCGTCGTCCGTCCCCAGGCGGGAGGTGAACTCATGTCGCCGCCGCGCTTTGCACTTTCTCGCCAGGGGGTCCTGGCGACGTTGCCGGGGAACATCCGCTATGACCTCACGCGCTTGTCCTGGGTCGAGCCGGACGGCTCGTGGTCCCTGGTCACCGAGGGTCGCCCTGCCATTGACTCGCCGCGGCTCTCACCTGACGGCGCACGAGTTGCAATGCTCATCGGGCGCGGTGGCGGAGACGTATGGGTGCATCATCTCCAGCGAGCGACGGGCACCGTTTTGACGACAGGCGACAACCACCACTACCCGATTTGGTTGCCGGATGGGGACCACTTGGTGTTTACAACCCAACCGGTCGATGCTCCCGCCCGGCTCGAGCGGGCGATCGCGGATGGAAGCGCGCCGCCGGAGTTGCTTTGGGAGGCGCCGGCCAAGGTGTGGATGTATCCCACGGATGCCGCGCCCGACGGCCGCGTTCTGCTTTCGCTGGATGAAACCGGGACGCGGATCGATCTGTTCCTGTTTGATCCACGGACACGCGAGCCGCCGCGGCGGTTGATGCCCACACCCGCACACCGATTCGGCGCCCGCCTTTCTCCGGACGGCACGATGATCGCGTACACCTCGGAAGAGACGGGCGCGATGGAGGTTTACTTGCACCGCTTCCCATCCTTGCAGCCCAAGATCCCCGTCTCGGTGAAGGGCGGGTATCGGCCGGTGTGGTCTGGAGACGGCAAGACGCTCCTCTATCGATACCTGGACAAGGTGATGGCTGTGGATGTGACCGCCCAGGGTGAAGAGATCGTGATTTCCTCCGCGCGCATCGTTGCCGAGCACCTTCCCGACGCCCGATACGATGTCGACTCCTCGGGCCGGCGCATTCTCACAGCGCGGCCGTCGGGAGATCTGGGGCCTCAAACGCGAATCGATGTGACCGTTGGGTGGAGTCCGAGTTTGAGATGACCCGTGAGCCGTACCGTGCGTCGCCAATGAGTGGTACGAGTGACAGCGGGGGCTGATACGCTCCCGGCCGTGAATGCCGCGCAGTTGGTCTCCGCCATCGGTCTGACCCTGGGGTCCTGGATACTCCTAGGCTCCCTCTGCGCCGGCGCCGGTCTTCTCGCTCTCAAACTGGTCGGCCGTCAACGCACGGACGCCGAGGCCCTCCTCCCCGCGTTCTGGTCCGGCCTCTGCCTCTTCATAGGTTTCCTCCAACTCTACAACTTCGCCCGCCCAATCGACGCCATTCCCTTTGCCCTGCTCTGCCTGTTCGGCATCACCGGGCTCGCCGCTCATGGACGCCAGCTCGGCGCAAGCCTTATCAAGACCGCAAAGGCCCACCCGATCGCGAGCACCGCACTCACACTCACCCTGATCTTCTTCGCCGACCGCGCCATCGCCTCCCCGGGCAACTGCTACGACACCGGGCTCTATCACGCCTCGGTCGTCCGCTGGGCAGTCACCTACCCGGTGGTTCCCGGGCTGGCGAACCTGCACTGCCGGCTGGGGTTCAACAACAGCATCCATCTCTTCGGCGCGGCCCTCACCTCCGGCCCCTGGGGGCACCTGGCCCCACACATCGTCAACGGGCTCATCTTCGCCGCGCTCAGCGTTCAGGGTGTGGTCGCGTTGTCGCGGCTCTTCATGGCGCCGGGGCGGAGCGATGTCGCCAGGAGCATCCTGGATGCGCTGGTGCTGCCGCCGTTTGTTCTCCTGGCGTGCCAGTTTGAGTTGACTGGGCTTTCGTCCGACGGTGTGGCCGCCGCGTTGCTTGTGGTTGCCGCGTCGCGGATTGTCGGGATGACGGTCTCCCCAGCGACTGATTCGAGCGATCTGTTCGTCACCTCTCTGCTCTTGAGCACCGCGCTGACAGTCAAGCTCAGCATGGCGCCGTTCGCCGGGATTGCCTGGATGTTGGCCGCGGCTCTCACGGTCCGCGGCATTGGGCCCGCCTCGTTCAAAGAGGCAGTTCGCCTCTTGGTGGCACCGGCGTTGGTCGCCGCGATGCTGATCGCGCCGTGGATGATCCGCGGGGTGGTGCTCAGCGGCTATCCGTTCTTCCCAAGCACACTTCTGGGTGCGCCGGTGGAGTGGAAGGTGCCGCCGGAATCGGCGAAGGCTCTGACCAAGCTCATCCTGACGTGGGCGAGGTGGCGCGGGCCGGAGTCGGGATCCTGGCTCGCACCTTGGACGGAGTGGGCGCTGTTTGGCCAGGTGTTGTGGATCTGCGTACCCACGGGGATCGGCGCTATCGCAGCGGCAGTGAGTGGTTGGCTGGTTCGTCGGCCGCCGGCGCGGCTGCTGTTGGCGCTTCCGTGCGTTGTGGGGATCATTGTGTGGTTCCTGACCGCCCCTGACCCGCGATTCGTGTTCGTCTTGTTCTGGATCCTGGCCGCGACGCTCGCGGGGGCAGTTAGGACGGGCACACCGTTCAAGGAGCGGGTGCTGCGGCACACCGTCGCCGGCATCACGCTGGCTCTGGCGGTTGCGGCCATCGTTCAAAGGCCCCCGCTCATCGGGCCCGGACCGGACCGCGGGTTCCATCCGATGCCGGATCCGGACGTCGTAGAGGGCTTCACCGAATCCGGGCTGAAGGTCTATCTGCCGGCCGTTAGAGATCAGACCTGGGACGCCCCACTGCCCTCCGCGCCCTTCCTCACCCCCGGGCTGAAGCTCCGGGTGCCCGGGGACATGACACGGGGATTCGTGATTGACCCCGGCGCTGTCCGTTGAATGGGGACTTTGGGATGGACATTTTCGGCGGGTCGTGGCACAATGGCCGCTTCACCTTCGGAGAGCCCGGCGGCATGAGTGCCTCGTTCCAACGGACAGTTTCGCGCCGGGCGGCTTCGGTGAAGCCGAACGTTGCTGCGCCTCAGTCCGAGGAGAGCGATGCCTACCAGCACCTGCACCGGATGGCACGTAGGTACCTCCGACTACACCGGCGCGGCGATGAGATGCAGACAACGGTGTTGGCCCATGAAGTGTGGATCCGGATCCGCGAGTCGCTGGAAGCCGGTGAGGAGGGGGAGCTCCGGTACGCGGCGCGGGCGATCAGGGCGGTCCTGGTTGATGAGGCCCGGAAAGCGGGCGCGGTCAAGCGGGGCGGGGCATGGCGACGGATTGAGCTGGACGGTGTGGGTGAAGGCAAGTCAGCCGGAACGATCGATCTCCTGGACCTGGATGAAGCGCTCAAGGGGCTGGAGAGGATGAACGCGCGGGCTGCGCGGATCGTTGAGCTGCGCTTTTTCGGCGGGCTGGGAGTTCGCGAGACCGCGGAGCTGCTGGGTATCGGGGATCGCACAGTGGAGTCCGAGCTCCGGCTGGCCCGGGCGATACTGCGCGTGCGGCTGGAAGGTCGCTAAAGGGGGGAGCGGGTGACGCCAGAACGGGAACATCGCGCCGGCGCCCTGTTTCTCACGGCGATCGAGTTGGGATCCGCCGAGCGCGACCGGTTACTACTGAGCATCGAGCTTGAAGACCCGGCGCTGCGAGCCCAAGTCGAGGCGTTGCTGGGGGCGGATGAGCGCAACGCCGACGGCTTTCTGCGGGCACCGATCGCGGACTCCGTGCTGAACGAACTCGAGAAGTCGGTCGCCGCGCGAGCGCATCGGGGCACCGACGCCGGGCACATCGGGGCGTATCGGGTGATCAGGGAACTGGGCCGTGGGGAGCACGCCGTGGTGTATCTGGCGGAGCAGGACCAGCCGGTTCATCGCCGGGTGGCGATCAAGGTGCTGCTGGCGGGGAGCGAATCCGCGGAGATCGTCCGGCGATTTGAGACCGAGCGGCGCATCCTGGCTCTGATGGAGCACCCCAACATCGCACGCCTGTTCGAGGCGGGTGTGACCCTGGACGGGGATGCGTACTTCGTGATGGAGCACGTGGATGGAGGCCCGATTTCGGCCTTTTGCCGCGACGGATCCCTCTCGGTGAGGCAGCGGATGGAACTGTTTTGCCAGGTGTGCCGCGCCGTCGAGCACGCGCACCAGCGCGGCATCATCCATCGGGACCTCAAACCGACGAACATCCTGGTTTCGAAGGGCTCGGGTGGCGAACCATCGGTGAAGGTGATCGACTTCGGGGTCGCGCGGGCCACCGGCGCCGGGGTTTACTCGTTCCCGTCGCACACACTGCACGGGCAGATGGTGGGAACGATCGGCTACATGAGCCCGGAGCAGATCGGTGGTGATGGTTCCCTCGTGGACACGCGGTCGGACGTCTACGGGTTGGGTGCGGTGCTGTATGAACTGCTGTGCGAGTCCCCGGCGATTGTCACCCTCGATGCAGGTCCGGCGACGGTGATCACCCGGATCACGGTTGAGGGGCCGCGGCCGGCCGGCTCGCTGCGTCAGGCACTTCGTGGGGATCTTGAGATCATCATTTCCAAGGCGATGGAGAAGGAGCCTTCGCGTCGATACCCCTCGGTCGCGGCGCTCCGGGAGGACATTGAGAGGTACCTGTCGAGCCGACCCATCGCAGCGCGGGCGCCCAGCGCGGCGTACCTGGCACGCCGGTTTGCTTCGCGACATCGCCGGCCGGTTGTGATGGCGATGGTGCTGGGCGTGCTCGTGGCGGCGGGCGCTGCGCGGGTGTGGAGGGCCGAACACGCCAAGTTTGACATCGCCGTTGAAATTGCAAGGTCCTACATCGATGACTCCCGGCACATGGCCAAGACGGCTGGAGAACGGGAGCGGCGGCGGCCGTTGCTCAAACGACTGGGAACGCAGTCTGAATCGCTGCTGTTGCGAGCGCCAACCCACCAGGGCGTGATGCGGATGCGTGCGGATGTGCTGGGGGCCATGGGCGATATGGCTCTGGAGGATGGGAAGATCCAGGAAGCTAAAGCCCTGTTTGAAACAGCGGTGGCACTAAGAGAGCACCTTGCCAAGGGCAGCCCGACTTCGCTGGATTACCAGATGGACCTATCGGTCGCGATCGTGAGGCTGGGTGATGCGTTCAAGGACCTGGGGGACAAGAACGCGGCCCAGGAATGTTACGACCGGGCATGGGTTCTGGATGAGGACTCGGTCGATAAAGCGCCGCAATCGGCGCGGGCGGTTACGCTGCTGGCCTGGAGTTATGATCGTCTGGCTTCCATAGCGGCTGACCGGGGCAAGTTGTCGTTTTCGGACGCGCTCTTTGTTGATGGATTGAGGCTGATGAAGACCCTCAACACGTTGGAAACGTCCCCGGATGCGTGTCGGGGCCTCAGCGTCGCGCATGGCCATGTCGGCGCAACGGCGCTGCGGTTGGGCGATATTCCAACATACAGAGAGCACGTTCTCAGTTCGCTGGAGCACGCGGAGGCGGCGGTAAGGCTCGAACCCGGAGACCGGCTGGCGCACTGGGCGCACCTGTCCGCGCGGCTCCGTTTCGCGGGCGCCTTCAATGAAGTGCTGGGGCCCGAAGCCGCCGCGGAATACGCCCTGGAGACGCTCGACCGTGCGGCCCAACTGGCGAAGCTGGACCCGACGGATGAACCGATTCACGGGTGCTACATCGGAGCCATGGAGTGCGCCGCGGACTTTGTTGAAGCTTCAGGCGACGCGATGCAGGCCTCCGTGCTGCGACGCGCACAGGTCGAGGAAGCGCAGCGATACGCCGAGAGCCGGCCCGACGACCAGGAAGCGAAGTTCTCGTACACGCGGGCGGTGGAACTTCAGGATCAGTTCAACGCCAGGCAGGGCGTCTATTGATGGACGCGGTTAGGCCATCTCCCCCACCACCTTGATCGCACGGGCGACTTCCTCTTCGGTGTTCCACAGGCTCGCCGCAAGACGCGCGCAGGACGGCCGATAAGGAGAAACGCTCCCCACGATACCCCTCTCCTGAAGGTGGTCGATCACCTCGGTTGGCGTCTTTCCCTTCACATCAAAGCACGTGATGCCCGCGGCCAGATCATCCGACATCGGCGTGTGCAGATCCACGTGGGCCATCTTGGACAGCCCCTCGCGCACCGCGTGGTTGAGCTGATGGATGCGCGTGGCGACGCGTCCCTTGCCAATCGCCATGTGAAACTTGAAACCCTCCACCGCCGCCCAGCGATGCTCGAAACTATGGAAGCCCCCCGGCGAGAACATGATCGCGGGATTCTCTGACCTGCCGAACGCCGGGATCATCGGCACAACCTCTTTCCAGAGGTCCTTCTTGCCCCAGACGATCCCTGTGCCGCGCGGAGCGAAGATCCACTTGTGGGTGCCCGCACCGAAGAAGTCACACCCGAGGCTGGGCAACGTGACGTCATCGATCCCCAGCCCGTGCACACCGTCCAGACAGAAGATCAGACGGTCCTTGGAGTCTCGCCCCTTGTTCGCCTGGGCGACGGCGTCCGCAACCGCCCGCACCGGGATCTTCACACCCGTGCATGAATGAACCCAAGTCAGCGCAAGTACCCGGGTGCTCGGCTTGATGTTCTTGACGACGTTGCCGACGATCTCGTCCGCGGTTGCCTTGGCGCTGTCGGCGTAGAGAGGAACAGTCGTAATCTTGGTGCCGCTGCGCTCTCCACGTAACCGCAGTGCCGAGATCGTCGCCGCGGGGTGGTCGTGAGTGCTGGTCAGGATCTCCTGATCCGCCGACACCTTAAGGCCGGTGTAGAGAATCGACAGACCCATCGTCGTGCTGTCCGTCAGGGCGATCTCCGTCTTGCCATCCACACCCAGATACTCACCCGCGGCGGACCGCACCGCATCCTCAAACTCGCCACCCTTGTGCTGGTAGTCCGGAGGGTTGTTGTCTAGACCAGCGCGGTGCCGTTCAAGGGCCGCGCGAACAGACTTGGGGTGAGACACCAGATAAAAACCGGCGAGGTGCGCAAGCTTGGAGTCCAATAGGTCGAACTGTGAGCGAACCCAAGACCAGTCCTGCGGGTTGTCCGGGCCGGCCGTTCCACGAGAGGAAGCTGTGGCCGCGCGAGTGCTGGCCGCAATGGCCCCTAGGGCCAGACCGCTCCGGACAAGAAAGCTTCTGCGTTCCATGTGTGCCTTCCGTTCACCGCGAAAGTGCGGTCGCCGCGAGTATACCAACTGGCCCGGTTTCCCTTCCGTGGACAGGATTCACCAAACCCTCTTTCCGTTCGCTGCGTACAGAGTGGCGAACCGGCTCCGGTTCACGCGAGTAAGTGCTGACACCAGGAGTTCCGTCATGCCCCACCTGGCCTTAGTCGCCATGTCCGGGTTCAGAATTCGCGAGACTCAGATGTTCGCCCTCGGGATGTCGCTGCCGGGCTTGGCGCCCCGGGCCGACGCAATCGCGGCCCTTCCCTCACTGGGGCTGCTGACGCTCGCGGGAATGACGCCGGATTCCTGGACCGTTTCGTATCACGATCCCCACGCGGTGAATGAATCACTGATCCACGAACTCGTGAGCCTGCGGCCCGCCCTTGTCGCGATTTCCGCTCTCACCGCATCCATCCTCGACGCCTACACCCTTGCGGATCGGCTCCGAGCCCAAGGGGCCCGCGTCGTGATCGGCGGGCTGCACGTGACCGCGATGCCCGATGAGGCCGCGGCCCACGCGGATGCGATCGTGATCGGTGATGGCGAGCCGGTGTGGAAGCAGGTGCTGGAAGATGCGGCCGCGGATCGATTGCAAAAGCGATACCGCGCGGGGCGGCCGTTCGATCTGGCGGAAGCACCCATCCCGCGGTTTGACCTGCTCGGCAATCGCGAGCGTCCACGGTTCACATTACAGACCGCACGCGGATGCCCGTTGGCGTGCGACTTCTGCGGTGCCAGCCGGATGCTGGGCCCCTTCCGCGAGAAGCCGGTAGGGAAAATCCGAGAAGAACTCGATGCACTCTTGGCAATGAAGATGAGGCCCTACATCGAACTTGCGGATGACAACACCTTCGCCGGACGGCGAAACTCCGTCGAGCTGCTCAAAGCGCTTTCACGCCCGGGCGTGCGGTACTTCACCGAGGCCGACTGGCGCATCGGCGAGAAGCCCGAACTGGTGGAAGGGCTAGCCGCTTCCGGATGCGTGCAAGTCCTTATGGGATTTGAATCGCTCATCCACACCCACGCGGGCATGGGCGCCAAGTCCGCCCGGTTCGACCGCATGCTCGCCGCGGCCGATCGCCTGCAACAGGCGGGAGTAGCCGTAATCGCGTGCTTCATCGTGGGAAGCGATGGCGAAGATGAAGAGTCCATGGCGCGCCTCGGCGACTTCCTCGTGGATGCCCCCTTTGCCGATGTTCAGTTGACCGTGTTGACTCCATTCCCGGGAACAGCCCTATACCGCCGACTGCTGACGGAGCGACGTCTGCTCGCGGATCGCGACTGGTCCGCGTATTCTCTGTTCGACGTGACCTACCGACCCGACATCCTCTCAGCCGAACAACTCCAACGCGGTTTCTACAACTTGGTGCGGATGGTGTTCAGCGAGGGACCCACGACCAGGCGCGCGGCGATCCGGCAGGCGGTGTGGTCAAAGCGACAAGGGGCGGCGGCGTGAGCCCCGTAACCCTCTTGAAGTACCTCTGCGGCAGCCGCGCGGCCATCCAGCGGCTGGCGAGCACACGCTGGTCACTAGCCATCGGCGCGGCCTTGGTGCTCACCGCATCGCTCGCACGCAACTACGACGGCAAGTACCTGCCCGGCGAGTGGGAGTCGCTGCTACACGGGTTTGGGGTTTCGATTCCCAACGCCTTCCTGCTGTTCTCGATCTTCTGGCTGCTGGGCCTGGCGCGCGGCAACACGAGGCCGCGATTCTTCCGCGGATACCTCGCGTTTCTGGGGCTGTTCTGGCTGACATCACCGATGGCGTGGCTCTATGCCGTTCCGTACGAGCGATTCCTGACGCCACTGGGGGCGATCGAGGCAAACGTTCGAACGCTCGCCTTCGTCTCCCTCTGGCGCGTTGCCCTGATGGCCCGGGCCTTGTCAGTTCTCTGGAAAATGCCATTCGTGCCCACGTGCATCGTGGTGGCGCTCTACGGCGATGTCCTGGTATTCGGCGCGGCATCGATGATGGAAGCGCCGCTCATGGACTTCATGGGCGGGTTGCAACACTCCCCCGAGGATGCTTACCTCGCTGGAATCCAGTTCTCGACGGTGCTGTTTTCCGTCCTGGCTTCACCAGTGCTCCTGATTGCATCGTTGGTCAGTCTCCGCTGGCTCAGGCCGACGTGGAGCCCGGTCGAACAGACTGACTCGGCACGGCCGACGCCCGGGTTAATCGCGCTGGTCGTCGTGGCTCTTGTGGCTTGGGTCCCGCTTCTCTGGTGGATGCAGCCTGAACAGCGCAACCGCTACCAAGCAGAGACGCTGATCCGATCCGGCCAACTCGGTGAGGCGCTCAACTTCATGGCCGAGCGGCCGCGCGAAGCGTTTCCCCCCATCTGGGACCCGCCACCCAGAACGTCATATCGAGACCACGCCCCGGACGCCACCGCCATGGAGGTCGCCCTGCGCGAGCACCGCGGCGACGACTGGGCCGCCCGCCTGTACTTCCGGAAACATCTGAAGAAAACGCTCGCCTACTTTGAGCACCGAAATTCCGCCGAAGGAATCGTGGAAATGATCAAAGACCGAAAGGAGCTGCCCGACGAAGTCCGCCGCGGCCTGTACTTTCACATCTCCCACGATCCGTCGTTCTCCGACCCGGACCGCGCAGCCATCCGCGAGGAGCTTGATAAGCACCAAACCAAGGACGAGGGAGCCTTTTTCGGCGACGACCCCGCCATGAGGTGAGTGCCTAGTGCGCAGCCTTCTTCTTCACCCGCAAGTTCAACATCTCCACACCCAGACTGAACGCCATCGCAAAGTACACATACCCCTTGGGCAAGTGGGCCCCCAAGGCATCCCCCATCAGCATCACCCCGATCAGCAGCAGGAACGACAACGCGAGCATCTTGATCGTGGGGTTCTTTTCCACAAACCGACTGATCACCCCCACCGCCACCATCATCACCCCCACCGCGATGACCACGGCCGCGATCATGATCTCAATGTGCTTAGCCATACCCACCGCCGTGATGACCGAGTCCAGCGAAAACACAATGTCGATCAGCATGATCTGCAGAATGACACTTCCGTAGCGCGGCGTACCCAGTCGGCGAGAAGGATCCGGGTTGTTGCCGGAAGCCAACTCCTGCCCGTCGATCTTGTGGTGAATCTCCTTGGTCGCCTTGACGATCAGGAACGCTCCTCCGATCAGCAGGATGAGCCCCTTGCCCGTCATGTCCACACCGTTCTCCAGCGGCCAGATCGCAGGGATCGTGAACAGGACCGCCTTGAGTTTCATGATCCAGGCGATGGATATCAGCAGCACAATGCGTGAGCCCATCGCGACAGCCAGCCCAAGGCGGCGAGCCTTGGCCCGCTGCTCTTCCGGCAGCTTCCCGGTCAGGATGGAGATGAACACGATGTTGTCGATACCCAGGACGATTTCCATCGCTGTCAAGGTCAACAGCGAGACCAGGGACTCAACACTCATCAGGTCCGGTATCGTACTCGACAGCGTCAGGCTCGACAGGATCATGGTCGCACTCCCGGCGTGGTTGGGTGGGCAGAGCGTAGGACGTTGAAAGTGGTGACGCTGGCAAACACTCGCCTACTTGGAGTCAAGCCAGATCGTCACCGGACCATCATTCACCAACGCCACCTTCATGTCCGCGCGGAACACGCCCGTCTCCACCCGGACCTTTCCCGCGGCCACAGCCCGCACCGCTTCCACAATGCGTCCAAACTCCGCCTCCGACTGCTCGGGCCTCATCGCGTTGTCAAAGCTGGGGCGCCGCCCCTTCTTGGCGTCGCCCGCAACCGTGAAGTTGGGAACCAGCAGAATGCCCGGCTGTCTCGCACCCGGGATCTGAGCCAGGTCAATCACACTGAGGTTCATCTTCCCCGCCGCATCCTCAAAGATGCGGAGGTTGGGTATCTTTTCAGCCATCCACTCGCGATCAGTGGGCAAGTCCGACTGCTCGATGCCGATCAGCACGGCTAAGCCGCGCCCGATCGTGCCGACAATCCGCCCGTTGACGATGACACTGGCTTCCAGGACTCGTTGTACGACTGCTCGCATGCCGGAGAAGGATAACCACGGAGACACAAAGGCACAGAGAGAAGGAACCTCTAATTCACGCAACCACCGCCTTGAGTAAGCAAGCCAGCCCGCTTTCCGGTTCTCCCTCTTTCCTCTGTGTCTCTGTGCCTCTGTGGTCATCTCCTGCTCCCCTCCCCCACTACACTCGCCCCATGAACCTCCCCGAACTCCAATCGTTCATGCGCCAGCAGAAGATCGACGCCTGGGTCCTCTACGACTTCCGCGGCAGCAACTTCGTCCTGGCCCGCCTGCTCGCCGGGAAACGCTGGACCACACGCCGCGTCTACCTCATCGTCCCCGCGACCGGCGAACCCACCGCGCTGGTTCACGGGATCGATGCCGCGCAGTTCGACAGCCTGCAACTGATGGGCACACCGGTTCGCAAAAAGGTCTACCTGAGCTGGCCGCAGATCGCCCAGGACTTGGGTTCACTGCTCGCCGGCTGTTCAAGAGTCGCGATGGAGTACGCACCCGGCTGCTCTCTGCCCGTTGTATCGATCGCCGATGCCGGCACCGTCGAAATGGTCCGTTCCCTGGGCTTGGAAGTTCTGTCCTCCGCCAACATCATCCAGCACTCCATCGCCCGCTGGTCCACCGATGCCGTCCGCCTCCACACCGACGCCTCCACCAAGGTCGCGAACATCAAGGATGAAGCCTTCGCGATGATCCGCTCCGCGCTGGCGGCCAACAAGCCCATTCACGAGCACGAAGTCCAACACTTCATCATGACGCGGTTTGCCGCACAGGGGTTGGAGACAGCCGAAGAGCCCATCGTCGGCGTGAACGCCCACAGCGGGGACCCCCACTTCTCCCCATCCAAGGACAAGCCGACCCTCATCAAAAAGGGTGACTGGGTGCTCATCGACCTCTGGGCCCGCGTGCCGGGAGAGGACAACATCTTCTCCGACATCACCTGGGTCGGCTTCGCGGGCCGCGATGTACCGGCAAAGCACCGCGAAGTGTTCAACGCGGTGAAGGCCGCGCGCGATGCCTCTCTGGCGCGTGCCGTTGACGGCTGGAAACGCAAGGAACTCGTGCAGGGCTGGCAGCTCGATGATGCCGCCCGCGAAAAGCTCATCGGCGCCGGGTTTGAGAAGTACATCCGCCACCGCACCGGACACAGCCTGAGCCAGGGTCCCGCCGTCCACGGTCTGGGCATGAACCTGGACAATCTGGAAACCCACGACAGCCGCGAGATGCTGCCGGGTCTAGGGTTCACGATCGAACCCGGCCTGTACTTGCCCGAGTTCGGCGTGCGCCTGGAGATCAACGTGTACGCCGACCCGCACAAGGGACCGGTGGTCACAAGCTGCGTTCAAGATGACATCGTGCTGCTGGCCTAAGCATCCCTGACAACCGCGAGCCCACATTGACCCTCACCATCCCGACCCCCGACGCCTCGACGGCAATAAAGCAGGCGGTCATCCACGGTGGCGCGCACGATGGGGCAACTCTGCACGACCTGTCATTGCGGACTCCCGTTCTAGTCGTGTTCCTGCGCCACCTGGGTTGCACGTTCTGTCGCGAGGCCGTCTCTGACATCGCCGCCAAGCGCACCGGCATAGAGAAAGATGGAACCACAATCATCCTGGTCCACATGAGCCCGCCCGAAGCCGGCGCTGCCTTCTTCGCCACCTACGGCCTGACCGACATCGCCCACATCAGCGATCCTTCCTCCACGTTGTACCGCTCTTTCGGCCTGAAGCGCGGCTCGCTCTGGAAACTCTTCGGCCCCAGCACCGCATGGCGAGGCATCAAGGCAACCCTCGCCGGACACCACGTCGGCCGCCTGCAAGGTGACGGTTTCCAGATGCCCGGAGTCTTCCTCATCCAGGACGGCCGCATCATCCGCGAGTTCCGCCACAGCCACGCGGGTGAGCGTCCCGACTACACCGAACTGGCCGCGTGCCCCGTGCCGCGCCCGTAGCCGCTCATCAGCATTCCTACCGGTTATCCTCTCCTATTCTGCTCCCGCACCCCAAGGACACCCGCGTGAGGATCGCCCTGGTTTCGCGTGAAGTTTCGCCGTTCTATGGCGCTGGCATCGGCGCCTACGTCACGGCGATGGCTCGCGCCTGGGCCGCGGGCGGTCACCAAGTCCACCTGCTCACCCCCGCGCACCCCGAACTCAAGGAGGGCGCGGCCCATGTCCTCCCCAACGTATGCATCCACACCCTCGACCCTGCGGCCGGCCTGTCGCCGCGCATGAGATTCCCATTCCAACAACACGCCATGTCCGTGCTCGAAGCTCTGCGCACGCTCCACGCCGCCTCTCCGCTGAACTACATCGAGTTCCCCGACTACGGAGCCGAAGGCTGCTTCGCGATCGCGGCCCATCGCACCTCCAACCAGTTCGCCGGCGCAGTCATGGGTGTCCGCCTCCACACACCAACCCGCGAATGCCGCGAGCTCAACGAAGAACCCTGGCTGGATGAGCACAGCGCCACCGCCGAGGCCGCGGAAGACAGCGCGATCCGCGGTGCCGATGTGGTCATGTCCCCATCCCGATCGCTGCTGGACCTGATAAGGAATCGGTTGTCGCCGATTACGCCTGGGGCGATCTGGAATGTCGTTCCGTATCCGTTCGACACCCGATCCCTTGCCGACATCGGCGCTGGCGAAGCGACCCCATCCAACTCAACTGGCCCCACCATCCTTTACATCGGCCGCCTCGAACGCCGCAAGGGTGTGGATCTGTTGATGAAGGCCGCACGCCCGGCTCTTGAGCTGGGCGCGCGATTCCGCTTCATCGGCGGAGACACCCTGACCGGGCCCGGGCAGCAATCGATGATGGCGCATTTGCGCTCTCTCATCCCCGCCGGTTTTGAGCACGCATTCTCGTTCGAAGGCCCGCTGCCGCGTTTACACATCGGCGCTGCAATCAAGTCCGCAATCGCATCCGGCGGCTTCTGCTGCTTCCCATCCCGCTGGGAAAACTACCCCAACGTCTGTCTCGAAGCCATGGCCCTAGGCGCGCCCGTGCTGGGCTCCGATGCCGGTGGCATGTCCGAGATCATCGAGCACCAAACCAGCGGCTTGCTGTTCCGATCCGGCGACACCGCCGATCTGTCTCACGCCATGGTGCGCTTGCTCAAGGATGCGACTCTTCGCAAGCAGATCGCCGCCGCGGCGCCCGGCCGCATCAAGACCGCGTGCGATCCTCGCAACGTCGTAGATCGCACGATCGAAGTGATCGCCCGCGCTCCAGCCACGACCGCGCCTGCCTCCGCACCTCGGCTGGCGACCATCACATCCAATCGTCTCGGACTCGACACCACGCCGGCCGCGGATTGGCTCATCGTCATGGACCTCAAGGCTCGCCCTCGCCCGGAGCTTCAGGCTCGCATCGCCGCCGCGGTCAACCGCGCACCGGGAGTCCGATGCCTCGTGGGGCTTGCCCAGGAAGACTCAACGGTCCACGCGCCCGCAGGACTTGATCGCGACCTTCTCGCGGTCCACGACTGCGGCGCGGGCGGGTTCATCGCGGTTGACAAGTCCCTCATCGCCGAACTCACCGCCCATGCTCACGAGGGCTCGCTGTGGATAATGACGGCGATCCTGGCTGACGCCGGACATTCGTGCCTGATCATCCCCGAGACGCTCGTCGAGCACACCGCACTTCCTTTCAACGACATGGCGACCCGGACCCGCATTTCCCAGTCACTCCCGAATCTGCCAACATCGCCCGGCAGGGCCCTCCGCCTCTTCGACGCCGTCCGCCGCGAACAGCTTCGCCACCTCCAGGCCCAACTCGACGAAGCCAACGCCCGCGCCACCCAGCTCGCCACCCGCCTCACCCAACGCCGCTATCGTCTGGCCGATCGCATCAATGACACGCTCAAAGCGCTCCACCTTCGATAACTCCGGGACTCAGGCTTGATCGACCCGCGCCACCCCGACTACTCGGATCACCCCGCATCGCCGCGGCGGCCGCAGTTTTCCTATCAACCCGAGGCCATCGGACCACCCGAAGTTTCCATCATCACGCCATACTTCAACGCCGACTTGTCGTTCCTAGAAACGACACGGTCCGTCCTTTTCCAATCGCTTCAGAGCTTCGAGTGGATCATCGTCGATGACGGATCAACCAATCCCGCATCTCTCTCCCAACTCAAAGCCCTCGCTGACCCCCGCATCCGCATCATCCGCCACGAAACCAACCGCGGCCTCCCCGCGGCCCGAAACACTGGCTTCCAAGCCGCACGCAGCGACCTGGTATTCCAACTCGACTCCGACGACTTGATCGAGCCCACCACCCTTGAGCAGTGTGCCTGGTTCCTCAAGTCTTTCCCAGAGGCCGCGTTCGTCAAAGGCTTCTCTGTGGGATTCGGCGCACAGGAATATCTGTGGACCAAAGGCTTCCACGATGGCGCGGCCATACTCCAGGAAAACAACACCACCGCGACCGCGATGATCCGCAGGGCCGCGTGGCAACACATCGGCGGCTACAACGAATTGCTCCGTGAAGGAATGGAAGACTGGGACTTCTGGCTCCGCTGCGCGGCCGCTGGTTTGTGGGGCGCAACCATCCCGCAGTTCCTTGACTGGTATCGCCGACGCCCCCGCGCCGACCGGCCGTGGAGCAACATCAGCGACCCCACTCGCAACGCTGCCTTTCTGTCACGCCTTAAGACGTTGCACCCGAGACTCTTCGATGGTGACTTCCCTGTCATCCGCCCGCGTAAGCCCGACCTCGACCGCGCGGGCCAAGACCCTGCCGACGGATGCATCGTTAACCCATTGCTATCTCGCCCCCGCCGCCTGATGCTCATCGTCCCCTGGCTCGCCATGGGCGGCGCGGATCGCTTCAACCTGAATCTGGTCGAACTGCTGACCGCGCGCGGCTGGGAAGTAACGATCGCTACGACCCTGCCCGGCGACCACTCGTGGCTGCCGGACTTCTCCCGCTTCACGCCCGACATCTTCTGCACCACCCACTTCCTGCGCCCCGAACTGACGCCGCGGTTTCTCCGCGCGCTGATCGACTCGCGCCGGCCCGACGCTGTTCTCGTGACCAACAGCCAGATGGGGTACGACCTGCTTCCTTATCTGCGCCAGCACTGCCCCGCGCCCGCCTACCTCGACTACTGCCACATGGAGGAACTCGAATGGCGCGGCGGCGGCTATCCGGCGGATGCCGTGCGCTTTCAGAAGCTCCTGGACCTCAACGTCGTCGCCTCCGACCACCTCAAGAACTGGGAAGTCTCCCGCGGCGGTGATGCCGACCGAATCGAAGTCTGCCACATCAACGTCGATGCCGACAAGTTCGCGCCGGACCACGCTCAACGAGCCTCTACTCGTGCCGAGCTTGGGATCGCCGCGGATCAAACGGTCATTCTCCACGCGGCCCGCATCTGCCCCCAGAAACGCCCACGCACGGTCGGCGCGGTGGCCGCGGAACTCTCTCGCCGCGGCCAAGAGTTCACGATGCTCATTGCCGGCGATGGGCCCGATCTTCCATCACTCAAGGAGTTCATCGACCGCCAACGCCTCGGCAAGCAAGTCCGGTTTCTCGGCCCGGTCCCCGGTGCGAAGATGCGGTCCCTGCTGGCCGCCAGTGACATCTTTTTCTTGCCTTCAGAATGGGAGGGCATCGCGATGGGGATCTACGAGGCCATGAGCATGGGCCTGGTTGTCGTGGCCTCCGATGTCGGCGGGCAACGTGAGTTGGTGACCCCTGACTGCGGCTTTCTCTTGGCCGCCGGAAGCAGCCCTACTCCCGACTCCTCTGAAGTCGATCGCTACGCGACGGCGCTGGCCGGCCTCATCAAGGATCCCGGTCAGCGACGCAAGCTAGGAGATGCCGCGCGGGCGCGAATCCTCGAGCACTTCCGTTTAGAGCACATGGCCCGGCGGATGGAGGATGTTCTCGGCCGCGCGATTCGGCTTCACAGGGAACAACCTCGGCTCGTGCCGGAGATGGCCGCGCAGGCTGCGCGGATGGCCGTCACGCACGCTTTGGAGTGGCGGGGATTGGGTTCGCCATCTGATCCGTTCGCGGGTGGAGGCCAGCTTGATCTGCAGGTTCGTTCGGAGCAGGAGCTTGCGGAGATCCAGAGGTCTTTGGCTTGGCGGATTCTTGGTCGATTCGCGCCGTCAAACGGCGCATCGGATGCAGTCGGGCGTCTGCGCGAAGTTCACAACTCCGCGGCGTATCGCCTGATCGCATCGGTCAAGGGTTCGCTCCCTTACCGCGCTTACAAGAAACGCAAGTCTCGCTGATCACTCAGCGTCGAGCAGATTGGCGAGCAGTCGTGCGCCCCAGCCGGTTGGTCCCTTGATGAAGGGACCGCTGTCACCTTCGACCGCGTGGACGCCCGCGATATCGATGTGGGCCCAGGGGACACCCTCTTCGACGAAGTAGGACAGGAAGGCCGCGCCCTGGATGGGGTGGGCCTTGCGGTTGGGGTTGCTGTTGAGGATGTCGGCGACGGGCGACTTCATCATGTCGCGGTATTCGGCGTGCATGGGGAGACGCCAGACGCGCTCGCCGGAGGCTTCGGAGGCCGCATCGATCTTGGCGCGGAGGGCATCGTTATCGCAGAAGAGGCCGGCGTAGGTGGATCCGAGCGCGACGACGACGCCGCCGGTGAGCGTGGAAAGCTCGACGATGTAGGCGGGGTTTTCGATTTCGCAGGCGTAGCAGAACGCGTCCGCGAGGACCAGGCGGCCTTCGGCATCGGTGTTGGTCACTTCGACGGTGACGCCATTGCGGTATGTAAGGATGTCGTCGGGGCGGTAGGCGTCATCGCTGACGGAGTTTTCGGCGGAGGCGAGCAAGGCGACGACGGGGACGCGCGGCTTGATGACCGTCGCGATGGCGTGCATCGCGCCCAGGACGCCGCAGCCGCCATCCTTGTCGCGCTTCATGCCGACCATGCCGTTGTTGACCTTGAGCGAGAGGCCGCCGGAGTCGTAGGTCATGGTCTTGCCGATGAGGACCACGGGCTTGCCGGAACGCTTGGGGTTCTTGGGCTTGTATTCGAGGCGGATCATGCAGGGCAGGTTCTTGCTGGCCTTGCCGACGTTGATGAGGCCTTCGAAGCGCTCGCGGACGAGGTCCTGGCCTTTGAAGACCTTGCAGGAGAGGCCAACTTCGCGGGCCATCTTCTGGGCTTGGGCCGCCATCCACGACGGAATCGCGATGTTGGGCGGGGTCTCGCTCAGCGTGCGGGTGAAGTTGGCGGATTCGGCGAGCGCCAGGCCGCGCTCCATGCCGGAGTTGAAGCCCTTGCTGGAGGAGTTCACGGAGAGCTTGAGGCGGGTGGGCGCGGTGGTGGCCTTGCCCTTGAACTGGTCGCAGACCCAGCCGAGGAGGCCGAGGCCCTCGCCGAAGCAGCAGCCGGCATCATCGGCGCCGATCTTGCCGAGCACGCCGGCGAGTTCGATCTGAGCCGATGCTTCCTTGATCGCGTTGAGCTTGCGACCAATGGCCGCGGCCACGTTTCGCAGGTCGCCGGCTTTGAATTTGTCCTTCTTGCCCAAGCCGACGAGCAGGATGCGGGATGACTTCTTTCCCGACGTGAAGACTTCCGTGATCTTGCCCGAATCGCCCGTGGCTTCGGGGCGTTTCAGGGCCGCGGCCGCGGAGCCGTCTTTGTCGAATGCCTTGGACTGCTTGTCGAGCCCTTCACCCTGGAAGTAGCCGAGGATGAGGACGGGGGAGGAAGCGGGACGCACGCGGATCGAGTCGAACATGAGACCTCCACGGGAAAGGGGGAGAGTGTAGGGTGCAGAACTAGTTTGGGCCTTCCAGAACAGGCAAGTTACGCGCGATCTCGGCACCGCATTCCGGGCAGATAAGGATTCGCAGGCCAGAAAGGTCGTATCCGCAGGCGGAGCATACGCCGATTGGACTTTTTCCCCAGCGTCCACGGATGACGCGAACGGTGATGATGCCAATGAGCGCGGCTGGAACCCACATCAGCCCGAAGAGAATCGGGCCCAGCAGCATGATGACTGCTATTGGAGCGAACTCGTCGTCCGGCTCCGTGAACGCGTTGAGGCATGCGCCGGCCATGCTGGCTATGCCAATCCCCAAGAGCGATCCGAGAACGGCGATCGCGTAGTTGCGATGCCAGCGAGCGGCGAGCACGCTATACAGGACGATCGGTAGTACCAGAACGGCGACACGTATGCGCCCATCGTCCAGCCATCGCATGTGCAACTGGTCGAGTCGCAGAAGGAGCCCGACGCTTGCACCCGCCACAACCAGGTAGCCCGCTAGGAGGGCGATGACCTGTCCGCTGTTGAGACTCGCTGGATTCATTCTGTGCGGAATGGCCATACTGGCTGAGTGTACGGAGCGCTGGGTTCGGAAACCGAGCTCAAGCCCCTCGCATAGAGGACCATTGCGGCATAGCATCTTGGGAGATGCTTTACCAATGCGGGGAACGCCCATGATCCAACTCAACAACATCCAGCCCCTGACCGACTTCAAACGCAACACCAGCGGGTTCCGCCAGAAGCTCAAGAAAAGCGGGCTACCCACGGTGCTGACTGTGGACGGTCGTGCGGAGCTTGTCGTCCAGGATGCCGCGGCGTACCAGAAGCTGCTGGATGCGGTGGACCGGGCTGAGGCGATCGAGGGCATCCATCGGGGCCTTGAGTCGATGAAGCAGGGCAAGGTTCGGCCCGCGTCAGAGTTCTTTGCAGAGCTACGTCGTAAGCAGAAGCCCCGGCGTAAGGCGGGTTGAAGCCGTTCAAGGTCATTACGACACCGGATGCTGAGGCCGACATCATGGCGGCCCACGACTGGATCGCGCTGGATTCGCCGCAGGGAGCGACCCTTTGGGTAAACGGACTTGAGGCAGCGATTGCGTCGCTGAAACGGTTGCCGCGTCGTTGCCCTCGGGCGCCCGAGAGCGAGGCGTTTGATCGCGACATTCGGCAACTCATCTACAAGTCGCATCGGGTGCTGTTCACCATCGAGTCTCGGGCTGTGGTTGTCCTGCACGTCAGGCACGCGGCTCGGCAGCCCGCCCGGCCGGATCGGGACTGATCGCGGCGTGGACGTCGGTGGCTGAGGCGTTTGGGTATCCTGCCCGCTCATGCCCGCCCCCACTTCCCAACCCGCCAGCGTCCTAGGCCCCGTTTCCGCCATGTGCGTGGTGTTCGGCGGCATCATCGGTGTCGGCGTGTTTTTCAATGGGTCGCGGATGGCC
>JBGAND010000039.1:0-42735 GCA_044222485.1 Phycisphaerales bacterium
GGAGGGGGAGGTAGGAGCGGAATGCGGATGCGACGGCTTTATACTTCCCGAACATGGATGCAATCACGATTGTTTTTGGGGTGGCGGCGGCGGGGCTTGGCGGGGCGGTTGCGTGGCTGATGAGCCGGGATGGACGGGTGCGGGCGGAGTTGGCCGCGGCGGAGACGAGGGCGGGGCAGGCGGAGCGGGACTTGGGGGCGGCACGCGCGGAGGTGGAGAAGCGGGAGGGGAGGGTTGGGGAGTTGAGGGAGCGGTGTGAGGCGCTGGGGCAGCGGGCGACGCTGCTGGAGGCGGAACTGGAGAAGGTGGGGCAACTGCACACGGATGAGTTGCGGCATGCGCAGGAGATTCTGGCGGAGCAGTTGAAGGCGGTGGAGGGACGGGAGAGGCAGTTGCGTGAAGAGACGGGGAAGCGGGATGCGCAGATGAGGGAGAGCTTTCGGGCGCTGTCGGCGGAGACGTTGAGTCAGTCTTCGCAGGACTTTTTGAAACTGGCGGAGCAGAAGCTGGTGCAGCAGCAGCAGGCGGGAGCTGCGGAGTTGGACAAGAGGCGGCTGGCGTTTGAGCAGTTGATTAAGCCGGTGACGGAGACGCTTGCGAAGACGGATGCGAAACTTGGGGAGATTGAGAAGGAGCGGTTGGCGTCGGTGTCGAAGCTGAATGAGCAGATTCGGGGAGTGGCGGAGGCGAATCTGCTTTTGAAGGATGAGACGGGGAAGCTGGTGCGGGCTCTGCGCGAGCCGCGGGTGCGCGGGCGGTATGGGGAGTTGCAGCTCAAGCGCGTGGCGGAACTGGCGGGGATGGCGGCGTATTGCGACTTTGCGGAGCAGGACTCGACGGTGGGCCCGGATGGGGCACCGCTGCGGCCGGACATGGTGGTGAGGTTGCCCAGTGAGCGGGTTGTGGTGGTTGATGCGAAGACGAACATTCAGGGGTATCTGGATGCGATGCAGGCGGAGTCGATGGAGGAATCGGAGCGGCACCTGGAGAAGTTCGCCAAGCACGTGGGGGATCAGGCGATCGCGCTGGGGAGGAAGAGTTATTGGCGGCAGTACGCGGGGTCGCCGGAGTTTGTGGTGATGTTTGTTCCGGGAGATCAGTTCATTGATGCGGCGTTGACGCGGCAGCCGGAGATTCTGGAGAACGCGGCTCGGCAGGGTGTGATCCTGGCGAGCCCGAGCACACTGATCGGGCTTTTGCGGGCGGTACACGTGGGGTATACGGAGCAGAAGCTGGCGGCCTCGGCGGAAGAGCTGCGGAAACTGGGGATGGAGTTTCATGAGCGGGCGGCGATGGCGTTTGGGCACATCACGGAGCTTGGTGGGCTCTTGGAGAGGTCGGTCAATAAGTACAATGAGTTTGTGGGGAGCTATCGGAGCAGGCTTGAGCCGACGCTGAAGCGGTTTGAGGATGAGGGGGCCAAGAGTGGGAAGGAGCTGCCGGAGCCGGTTGAGGTGACGGTGAGGGTGAGGGAGACGCAGGGGTTGTTTCCGCAATTGCCATGACGAATGGAGAGTTATGAACCAGACATCGCGTCGTGAGTTTTTGAAGGTGGCCGCGGTTGTTGGCGGGGGGTTGGCGGTGCCGGGGGCGGTGTCGCGGGCGTGGGCTCGGGCTGGTGATCCGCCGAGCTTTTACACGGTGAAGAAGTTGGTAGAGGGCGCTACTCGAGTGACGGCGCTGATTGGCGATGGCGGGAACTCGCTGGTGGCGGGGGATGGGGCCGGCGGCTGGGCAGTGGTGATTGACACCAAGAACGCGCCGCTGGGGGCGATGCTGCGGCGGGCGGATGCGTTGGCGGCGGGGGCAGATTTTTCGAAGGGTGATCGGTTGGTGATCAACACGCATCACCATGGGGATCACACGGGCGGGAACTGGGCGTTTGATGGGGTGCCGATTGTGGCGCACGCCAATGCGCGGCCGCGGGTGCTGGCGCAGACGAAGAACTATCTAGGGTCGATTGCGCGGGTGGTTAAGTCGCTGGAGAGCGATGAGACGGCGGCGGGGAAGGCCGCGTTGCCGTTTGCCAAGGAGTATCTGGAGAAGTGCGAATCGTTTAAGCCGGAGGCGTGGGCGCCGACCAAAACGATCAGCGGGGAGAAGAACACGATCAAGGTCGGGGCGCTGGCGATTGAGGCGTATCACTATGGGCCGGGGCATACGGACAATGACATCGTGCTGCGGCTGCCGGAGCAGAACATCGTGCACATGGGGGACTTGCTGTTTCACAAGAACTGGTGCGTGATTGATCGTTCTGCGGGGGCGAATACTGAGAACTGGATGAAGTCGGTGTCTGAGGTGATCAAGCTGTGTGATGCCAAGACGGTGGTGATCCCCGGGCATGGGGAGCTGACGGATGTGGAGGGGCTCAAGGGACAGGTCGCGTTCCTGGAGCGCGTGCGGGCGGTGGTGGGGGAGGCGATCAAGGCGGGTAAGAGCAAGGAAGAAGTGCTGAAGCTGGAGCCGGCGGAGTTTGCGGATCGGGGGATGAAGCAGATGCGGGAGAGGACGCTGGGGGCGGTGTATGACGAGTTGGCGAAGCCGGAGTGAGGCGGAGGCGATCGTCATGAAGTTCCTGGATTGGCTTTCGCGGGCGTTTCCCAAGCCGCGAGCGATGAAGCAGTTTGCCCAGCGGCTTATCTCAGATCCTGGGTATGCCGCGCAGCTCGATGACATGTTTAAGCAGCGCGGCGAGCTTCTGGGCCAAGCCAACGCCGCGGCTGCGCCGGCCGATCACGACATTCCGAGATTCGTTCGGAATTTGATGTCGCCAAATGAACTCTCGCAAAGGATCGCAAGGATTATGTTGGAGAAGGCGGGCGTGAGGGCCCAACGTGCGTTACTTGCTGCCTTGGATGACCCGATGTGCACTTGGCAGACGGACAAGGGCGCGAGCTTTGGATCACCTGCCGAGCGAGTGTGCGATTGGTTGTGGGAGCTTGAATGCACAGAACTTGCCGACAAGATTGGCCACCTTACGGAGGCCAGTGAATCGGCAGCGAAACAAAGCGCTATCCGGGCTTGTGTGGCGAGAGGAACGGCTGAAGTATTGCCACTCGCTATCGCTCACCTCTCGGGCCTTGAACAAGACGACGCGCGCGCTGTGGAGCAGGGAGCCGACGCCGCCATCCGTCGCGGGAACGCCGAGCCTGTATTCCTTCGAGGACTGTTGGAGTGGGCTGAACGGAATATCTTGCATACGACAGAAAAGTCGAACAAGTGGGCGATCACGATCTTTGTGGAGCACGGAGGTGACAGGGCGATCCGAGTGCTGCAGTCGGAGCGCCTTTTGTCCCTTGCCAATGATCGCAACGTGCATTTTGTACTTGATGCGCTAAATCAAAAGGGTGTCGTGCTGCCTCGCTCACTCTTGACGTCGATGATCGAGAAGTCGATGAAGAGTGAGGGCCAATGGCCTTGGGAGTGGGTGTTTGAATCGGCTGTCGCGAACTTGGCTTCTCAGGATCCAGCGGCCGCGAGAGGCGTGGCTGAGGCCGGGCTCCACTCAAAGTCCGCTCCGCAGCGTTCGGCCTCTCGCGAGTTGATTCGGAAGCAGGATGGGCTTCCGAGGTCGTTGCATATCGATCCGCCGCCGGGGTACACGTTGTCTAAGGGCGATCGAGATATGCTCGAGAAGCTGCTGCTCGTGGTCGAATGCACAGGTCAGATTGGCAACGGAGGGCTGAGCCAGTATTTCTTTAATGGGAGTGGGGATCGTTGGCCGCAGGCGGTTGACGCGCTCAGGTTCATTGGAGACGACGAGGCGGCTTCCGCCTTGGCAAAGGCGGCTCGAATCGTCCATCCCACCGGAGCAGCAACTGACCGAACAGAACGTCAGAAGCAATATGCGGCGTTGAGTGAGCAGCGGGAGGCGGAGTTGGACACACTGCACAGCATCCTCTGGTCGGATCGGATGGAACTCGTGGAGTTGCGGTTTATGCAGACTCACAAGGAGTTCTATCACAGGATGCTGAAGGCCAGGCGAGACGCGGGTCTCAAAGACGAGTAGTTTCGGGAGGTCTGTCAAACCTCTGGGAACTTACTCCGGCGGTTTGCGCCGCTCGGCTCGGATTGGCTACTCCTTGATGCCGAGCCTCGAGAGGATGAACGCGAAGCGGTAAGCGTTGTCCTCGATCGCTTTGTATCGGTCGCTGCTGCCGCCGTGGCCGGCATCCATGTTGACCTTGAGGACGATGGGCTTGCCGCTGGTCGTGTTCTCGCGGAGCTTGGCGACCCACTTGGTGGGTTCCCAATAGCAGACGTTGGAGTCGTTGAGGCCGGTCATGGAGAGGATCGCGGGGTAGGGCTTCTTGCCGACGTTGTCGTAGGGTGAATAGCTGCGGATGTAGTCGAACGCGGCCTTTTCGTGGGGGTTGCCCCATTGTTCGTATTCGATGACGGTGAGGGGGAGCTTGTCATCGAGCATGGTGTTGATGACATCCACGAAGGGGACATCGGCGATGCAGACGGCGGCCAGGTCGGGACGCATGTTGATGACGGCGCCCATGAGGAGGCCCCCGGCGCTGCCCGCTTGTGCATGAGGCGGCCATCCTCGTACCAGCCGCGGCCTTTTTCGCTGCCGCCGCGGATGTGGGCGATGGCGTAGACAAACCCGCGGTCTACGAGGGAGAAGATCGCGGAGTTGAAGCCGGCATCGGTGCTGGCGCCGTAGGAGCCGTAGGCGTAGAGGAGTGCGGGTGCGGAGCCGTCCTGGGGGAGGTCGCGGAGGGCGAGGATGGTGATGGGGACCTCGGAGCCGTCGGAAGCCTTGGCGAAGGTGCGGATGACCTTGTACTTGGTGTAGTCATAGTTGGGCACGGACTGCCGCTTGAGGAGGATGCGGCTGTGGCCGTTCATGTCGTACTCGAAGGTGGAACTGGGTGTGATGGGTGAGGCGTAGGTGAAGCGATAGGCGGCGGTTGCGTACTCCATGTTGACCGCGGGGGAGACGGCGTAGGAGGATTCGGTCTGCGTGACTGTGTGTTCCTGGCCGTCGGCAGCGCGGATGCGGATCTCGGGGAGGCCGTTGTGTCGTTGCTGGATGACCAGGTGGTCTTTGAAGGCATCAACGCCGAGGAGGTAGGTGTCGGCGCTGTGGGGGATGACGGGTTTCCAGTTGGCCTTGGCGGGGCTGTCTTCGGGTGCGGCATCGAGCTGGAAGTTGATCGACTTTTCGCCGTTGTTGTGCAGGATGAAGAACTGGTTGCCCTGGTGGTCGACGCTGTATTCCATGCCCTGCTTGCGTGGCTCGACGATCTTGAACGATCCGTTGGTGTCATCGGCGCGGATGTAGCGGGTCTCGGTGGACTTCATGCTGCCCAGCGTGAGAAAGATGTACTTGTCGCTGCGGGTTCTGGAGATGCCCGCGAAGAAGCGTTCATCGGTTTCGTTGTGGATGAGCTCGGGCGTGCCAGCGCCCTTGGAGCCAAGGAGGTGGGACCGCCAAACCTTGTCCGGGCGGACGGCGTGGTCGAGTGTGACGTAATAGAAGGTCGAGCTGTCCGACGCCCACACGAACGATGCCGCGTTCTCGACGATGTCGGGAAGGTCGGTTCCGGTGGAAAGGTCGCGGAAGTGGATGGTGAGACGGCGGCCGCCCGTGGGGTCCTGTGCCCAAGCGAGGATGCGGTTGTCGGGGCTGACGTCCAGCGGATACGCGATCATGAACGGCTTGCCTTCGGCGAGCTTGTTGACATCGAGCATGACTTCTTCGTGCCTGTCCATTGAGTCTTTGCGGCGGCAGTGGATCTGGTAGGCCTTGCCTTCCTCGGTGCGTGAGTAGTACCAGTAGCCGCGGCTGGGATAGGGAACGGCGGTGTCGGTCTGCTGGACGCGGCCGAGCATTTCGGAGTAGAGCTTTTTCTGAAGCTCTTCGGTGCCGGTCATCGTGGCTTTGGCGAACTCGTTCTCGAGTTTGAGGTGGTCCAGGACGGCCGCGCTGTCGCGATCACGCAGCCAGAAGTACGGGTCTTCCAGGCGGAGGCCGTGGATTTCGGTGGTGTGTGGGCGTTTGGCGGCGACGGGGGGCTTGGCGTCGGGGCCGGTGGCGATCAGGAGCGGGGTGATGGCCAGGCACGCGAGGAGGCGGAGTGTGGTGCGCATGGGGCGAGTTTACCGAGACCTGGCACGGGACGCACCTGCCGGGTCGATCTTGGCGGCGGCTGCATGAAAAGAGCCGCGGGCATTGGCCGCGCGGCTCGACTGGTGCGGGGAATGTGGTTGAGGCTCAGTCGGGCTCGATTTCTTCCCAACCCTTGATGGCGGGCTTGCGGTGCTGGTTCATGTCGATGAGCTTGAGGGTGGTTTCGATGCGGAAGTTGGACTGGGTGGTGTGGCGTTCGGCGAAGAAGAAGCGGAGGGTGTAGGTCGTGCCGGTGTTGAGCCAGGCGAGCCGGTCGAGTTCGATGGTCTGGTCCACGCCGCCGTGGACGCCGCCCAGGTCGATGACGAGCTTGCCATCCACATAGACCCAGACGTCGTCATCGCCGCGGAAGGTGAAGGTGTGGCCTGCCCCGCGTGTGAACACGAAGGCGGTCTCGAGCATGCAGGTCATGTGGTAGTTCTTGCCGGTGTTGCTGTAGTTGCCGTAGAGGATGTTGTTGATCGGGAAGAAGCCGCCGAGCGTGGAGAAGGCCGGATCGGTGCGATAGTCAAAGACGTACTGGTTGGTCGCGTTGTCGTAGACGAAGGTCAGGGGGATGTCCGTGCTCATGTTGACGCCTGCGACATCGCGGTACCACTGCTTGAAGGCGGTGTCATTGTGGATCGAGCCGCCGGGTGAAGACTGCATGGAGCCCGCGACATCGCCGGGTTTGGCCGTGATATAGGGGCGGGGGTTCATGATGTTGCGGCCGGAGGCGTCCTGCCATTCGCTCGTGAGCTTGTAGCCGGTGGAGTTGAACTTGGGCAAGCCGTCCACGTCCAAGGTGTCGGCGACCTGGCCCAGGTAATGTCCAAAGCCGTTGGAGGGCTGCCACTCAAAGTCGGTGTGTCCACCCTCATCGCGGCCTTTGAAGTCGCGGATGGTTGCGGTGAGCACCACGTTGGCGGGTGGGGGCGGGAGCTGGGACGCGCGGGAAGTCCGCGGCGTACCGGAGCTGCTGGTGATCGCCAGGGTGAGTGCGGCAGGGCCCAGGACCCAGACGCTTCCGCGGGAGCAGGAAATCAAACGGCTCTTGAGATTGGTGTCCATGCCTCACTATGGCCGCGCCCGTAGAAAACGCGAGAACCGGCGAGCCAGGAGTGACGCCAGTGGCCGCAAGCGTGCGGAGTGTGCGGGCGGTGACGGAGAGAGGGGCGGGGAGCCGCGTTATCTGACCTGCCCGCGCGAGCCTCAGTTGGGCTCGGATTCGATCCACGAGGTGACGCGCTTTTTGGCGGCGGGCTGTAGAGCGAGGGTGGTTTGGATGCGGAAGTTGGAGGAGGTGACGTGGCGCTCGGCAAAGAAGACGGCCAGGCCGTACTGACCCTGGTTGACCAGGCCGCTGATGCGGTCGAGGTTGATGGTCTGGGTGATGCGTCCGTGGATGCCGCCCAGGTCGATCACGAGCTTGTTGTCGATGAAGACCCAGACATCGTCATCGCCGCTGAAGGTGAAAGACTGACCCACACCCGCGGTGTAGGTGAACGTCGTCTGGAGTTCGAAGGTGAATCCGTAGTTGCTGGTGCGTCCGGGCGTGTTACCGAACAGTTGGTTATTGATCGGGAAAAAGCCGCCCAGGGACTGGAACGTGGGGTCGAGTCTGTCGTCAAAGATATAGCTGCTGGTGGCGGCGTCGTAGTTGAATGTGAGCGTTACCGGCATGGACTGGTTGACGCCGGAGACGTCGTTGTACCACTTGTTGAACGACGCGGCGTTGTTGACGAGCGTCGCGGTCGAGGAACCCATAGAGGCGGACGTGTCTCCGGCCAACCCCGAGATGTAAGCCTTGCCGGTGAGGATCGAGTTGCCCTTGAGATCGGTTGCCATCGAGTTGACGGGCAATCCGCCGGAACGAAACACGGGCTTGCCGTCGGCGCCGAGGATGTCCTTGACGATCTGGTAGCAATGGCCGGTGCTGGTGACGCTCGTGTTTTCGAAGTCCACGTGCCCGCCGGACTCGTTATAGCCGCGGAAGTCGCGGACGGTGCCGGTGAGAGTGACGGTGGCGGCGGGCGCGGCGGCGTTGGAGGACTTGGGCGCAGCCCCGGTCCAGACCCAGCGGGCGGCGAAGACGGCGATCAATGCTCCGGCGATGACCAGAGCGCGGGCGGGTGCCTTTGACATGCGAAGAGCCTCCGGAGGCTCAATCGGCCGTTTCTGCCAGAGGCCTAAGTCGTGTTGATTCGAGTGTCCGAGAACTCAGGCGGGGGTCGGGAGTGCGCCGGGGGGGAGATCCGGATTGCTCTCGGGCTTGCGGGCTGGTGCGGGAGTTTCCGCGATGCGGCGACGGGCCTCGGCGGCCAAAAGTTCGCCGACGGTGGGCTTGTCGAGGAGCTCGCCGCGCATGAGGCGGTGGACTTCATCAGCGGAGAGCGTTTCGTAGCGCAGGAGGGCCTGGGCGACGACTTCGACCTTCTCCCAGTTATCCAGCAAGAGCTTCTCGGCATCGCGGTAGGCGGTGTCGACGAGGCGGCGGACTTCCTCATCGATGAGGCGAGCGGTTTCGTCGGAGAAGTCCTTTTCGGGGAGGTAGGTTTCGCGGGTGTCGGAGCCGGTGTAGCGGATGAAGCCCAGACGATCGGACATGCCCCATTCTTCGATCATGGTGCGGGCCATGCGGGTGACCTGGGAGATGTCGCCGGAGGCTCCGGAGGAGATGTCGCCCATGGCGCGCTGCTCGGCGATGCGGCCGCCGCAGCTCATTTTCATGGTGGCGAGCAGGTACTTGAGGCTGTAGCCCATGCGGTCTTTTTCGGGGAGGCTGAAGGTCGCACCGCCAGCGGCACCGCGCGGGATGATCGTGACCTTGTGGAGCGGGTCGGCATCGGTGAGCAGGGCCTGGAGAACAGCGTGCCCAGCCTCGTGATAGGCGACAAGCTTGTTCTCATCCTTCTCGCGGACGCGGGACTTCTTGGCGCGGCCGAACTTGACCTTGTCGCGGGCTTCTTCGAGGTCTTCGTGCTCGATGAAGTCCTTGTTCTGCATAGTCGCGGCGATAGCGGCCTCGTTGATGATGGCCGCGAGATCGGCACCAGAGAACATGGGTGTTTGGCGGGCGATGCGCTCGAGGTCCACCTTCGGCCCGAGCTTTACCTTCTTGGCGTGGACGCGGAGGATCTCGAGGCGGCCCTTGAGGTCCGGGAGCGGGACGGTGATTTGGCGGTCGAAGCGACCCGGACGAATGAGGGCCGGGTCCAGAACGTCGGGGCGGTTGGTCGCGGCGATGACGATCACGCCGTCACCCGTGGCGAAGCCGTCCATTTCGACCAGGATGGCGTTGAGCGTCTGCTCGCGCTCATCGTGCCCGCCGGTGGTGAATCCACCGCCTCGGCGGCGACCGACGGCGTCGATCTCATCCAGGAAGATGATGCACGGGGACGATTCCTTGGCCTGCTTGAAGAGGTCGCGGACGCGGGAGGCGCCCACGCCGACGAACATCTCGACGAAGTCGGAGCCGGAGATCGAGAAGAACGGGACATCCGCCTCGCCGGCGATGGCCTTGGCCAGCAGCGTCTTGCCGCAGCCGGGCTCACCGATGAGGAGCACGCCGCGGGGAATGCGACCGCCGAGCTTGGTGAACTTCTTGGGGTTGCGGAGGAACTCGATGATCTCGCCGACTTCATCCTTGGCTTCGTCGATGCCGGCGACATCCACGAAGGTGATGCCGGTCATCTCCTTGTTCATCATGCGGTGGCGCGACTTGCCAAAGCTGCCGAGCATGCCGCCGCCGACAGAGGCGTTGCGCAGGCCGCGGGAGACGAACCAGAAGACGCCCAAGAGGATGATGAACGGCCCGAACCAATAGAGGAAAGGGACCCAGGTGGGCTGGGCCTTGAAGCTGAGCTTGTTGTCGGTGATCGTGCCAACCTCGCGCACGACGTACTCGCGGGAAACGGCGTTGATCGGGATGATGACGGTGGTTGGGGAAGTGCTGTCGGGTCCGGGGCGACGCTCGGCACGGACGGCATCGTCGGTGATGACGACCTTGGAAAGGTCGCCGTTTTTCCACATGGTCTTGAACTGGTCGAGCGTGGTCGTGGTGCCCTGGACCAGGCTGCTCAGCGCGACGAAGAGGAACACAGCCGTCATGACGAGCATGAGCACGCCGAAGAGGCCGCGGCTGGGCTGCATGTTGGGAGTGGGGGGCTTCTTGCCGGGTCCCTGTCCGTTTCCGGACGGTTCATCGGGCTTCCCGGAACCCGAAGCGCTGCGCAGGCTGTCGCGCAGGCGATCAGCTTGCCTGCTCAGAAAGCCATCCTTGCCGTTTGAATCAGCCCGTTTGGGCATGTTCTGAAGTTCCTTCCTGGAAAAGCCCCAGCGGACCCCTTGAGATTCTTCGGACTAAAGGTGCGCTGGATTCATCCCCCTCGGGTGGGATCTCAGGGAACCCCCCGCATACTCGGGCCCGGAACGCTAGGCGTTCAAGCCGCCGCGGTCTCGCCGGGAGTCTAACTGCATCCCGCGCACCCCTTGTGATACGCAGGAGAGCGGATTGTGTTCGGGGATGGGCAGTGGGTGCTGGGTAGGATTGGCCCCATGTCACAGACGAGTAACTTCATGAGTGTCGCGGATGCACAGGCCGCGGCCCAGCGGTTTCAGGCGGACTACAAGGCGGTTCGGGCGCAGATTGCCAAGGTGGTGGTGGGGCACGAGCAGATCGTGGATGGGGTTTTGACCTGTTTGTTCGTGGGGGGGCATGCGCTCTTGGAGGGTGTGCCGGGGATTGGCAAGACGCTGTTGATCCGGACCCTGTCGCGGGCGCTGAGCTTGTCGTTTTCCCGGGTCCAGTTCACGCCCGACCTGATGCCCGCGGATATTTCGGGCACAACGGTGGTGGTGGAAGTGGAAGTTGCGGGTGGCCGGCGGGAAAGGCAGTTTCGGTTTCAGCCTGGGCCGGTGTTTGCCCAGATTGTGCTGGCGGATGAGATCAACCGCGCAACGCCCAAGACCCAGTCGGCGCTGCTGGAGGCGATGCAGGAGCGGAGTGTGACGGTGGCGGGGACGACGCACGCGTTGCCCAAGCCGTTCTTTGTGATGGCGACGCAGAACCCGATTGAGCAGGAGGGTACGTACCCGCTGCCCGAGGCGCAGCTTGACCGGTTCTTCTTCAAGCTGCTCGTGGGGTATTCGGGGCGGGCGGAGTTGGCGGAGATTCTGAATCGCACGACGGCGGGGGTCGAAGCGGAAGTTTCGGCGGTGCTGGATTCGGCGCGGCTGCTGGAGCACCAGGCGCTTGTGCGGCAGGTGGCGATTGCGCCGCATATTCAGGATTACGCCGTGCGGTTGGTGCTGGCGACGCATCCCAAAGGAGTGTTCGGCGGCGGGGAGTTCGCGACTCCGATGGTGGGGCAGTACGTAAGAGTCGGGGCTTCGCCCCGGGCGGCCCAGGCGCTGGTGCTGGCCGGCAAGTGCCGGGCGCTGCTTGAGGGACGGCCCGCGGTGTCGGTGGATGATTTGCGGGCGATTGCACTCCCGGCGCTGCGGCATCGCATCATCATGAACTTCGAAGGCGAGGCGGAGGGGGTTACCGCAGACTCGGTGGTCTCGAACATTGTCGAGACGATGCCGGTTGATGTTGGCTGAGTGAGCCGGGGCGTGTTCTCGCCCCGGTTTGAACTTCCCAACCGATCCGGGGCGGGAACGCCCCGGATCACTACTTTGCTTGCCAGAGCTTGCGGTACATGAGTGCCGCGATGCAGGCTCCGCTGGTCGGGGCGACGCAGTAAACCCAGAACATGTTCCAGTGGTTTCCGCAGATCGCGGGGCCAAAGGTGCGGGCGGGGTTCATGGATGCGCCGGTCAGAGGCCCCGCGGCCAGAATGCAGGCCGCGACGGTAAGGCCGATGGTGAAGCCGCCGAGCTTGTGGGCCCGGTCATCGACGGTGCCCGCGAGGATCGCGATCATCAGGAAGAAGGTGAGGATGGCCTCGATGCCGAATACCGCGGGCATATTCCCGGCGGTGGTGAGGGAGCCGATTGTGGCACCGAGGTTACACTTTGCGTCGTTCGCCATTTCCGGAGACAGGAAGAGCTGGAGCAAGCCCGCCGCCGAGGCCGCCGCGAGCAACTGGAACACAATGAGCGCCACCGCCTTCACCGGCTTCTGCTTGCCCGCGACGATCAGGGCCAACGAGACCGCGGGGTTGAACTGGCCGCCGGAGATATACATGAAGGCTGTGACGCAGATGCTCAGGATGAGGCCGTGGGCCAGGGCGATGGTGATGAGGCTGGCCCCGGAACCGGGGGCAGCGTGGGTTAGGATGATCGACCCGGCTCCGAAGAAAACCAGGCCGAAAGTGCCGACGAACTCTGCGAGACAGGCGGAGAGGAGGTTCTTCATGGGTGGGAGAGTGTGGCGACTTTGGGCGCGGAATGCAACTGGGAGGAGTCGGATCGCGCATAATGAGCGGTATTGACGGAAGGAGTTGTGTGGGCGTAGGTCGAATTGGCAGCTTGGTTTGGGGCGGGCGCGGTGTGATGCTGTGGGCGATCGCGCTGCTCGCGCTCACCTCCGGTTGTCGCTCCCGCGGGCAGGTCCGCGAGCCCCGAAGCGCTCCGGCGGTAGCCGCGATCGAGTCGCGTGTGGATGTCGTTCTGGGGCGGACGCTGGTGATGCCGGTGACGCTCAAGGGAGCCGTGAACCCCGCCAAGCCGATCGCGGCCAAAATGGATGACGGCCGCAAGGTCACCGCCTCGCTGTTCTGGGTAAACGCCGCGAAGGGTTCGAATGAAGCGACGGTGTGGCTGCCCGAGCCGGGGAAGTGGACGGCCACACCCGCATCATCCGGAACGCTGCCCGCCGGAACCGGCGCGTGGGTGGTGGTGGTTGACCTGCCGATCGACGCGATCGGTCAGGGGATGTGGCTGGGAAACGAACGGGTTAACTTGAACTGGTTGCCCAGCCCGGACCTCATCCGGGGCTCCCAAGGAGTGTTGACGTGGAGTTCGCCACTGGATGAACTGGCCAAGGCGCCGTCGTTGCTCCGCTTGTCGGAAGCGGAGCGCAAGAGCCCGATCCGCCGGTGGCGGCATCGTCTGATGACCAGCGGGCTTCAGCCGATGCCGAACTCGATTCTGAATCCCAAGGCCGACAACACGCCCGAACCCGACGCGTTCAAGGACCCCGTTCTCGAGGCGCTCGCGCAGCAGACTGAGGGTCGGTGGCAGGTGGCGATCGCGGCACTATGGCTCGCGGACCCGTCATTGGCGGATCGGGTGAAGCGGCGGCTTGCGGGAGTGGTGGACTTTGGTGATGGAAACATCGCCCCCGCGTGGCCGGTCGATCAGTCGGATATGGATGCCCTTCGCGGAGACCTGCTGAATCGGCGGCTTGAGCCGCAGCAGCAGATCGACCGCGCCCAAGCGTGGCTCGACACGCTCCCGCCCGGGGCCGCGTGGGTGGTGGATGATGCCGGCCAGCGCGACGCGATGTCCGGGCAGACTGTTGCGACCTGCGGTGTGGCCAACCTGTCCGAGAAGGACGCCCTGGGGTGGACGACCATCGGCGAAGTGCGCGGGTCGCCCGAGCTTGCCCGAATCGCGGGTTGGACGGCCGCGAACGTGGCGGGATCTCTGGTGCCAGCGGATGACGAGCAGAATCAAGTTGATGTCGGCGTGACCATGCGCCGGCCGATCGGAACCGCGCTGGAGGTCCACCTGGGCAAGTGGGTCTCTGTGCGTCAGGCGACACTGGAGAAAATCCCCGGTCGCCCCCCCGGCGTGCGCCTTGAGCCAATGCTGCGCGAGTGGGACATGACGACGTGGCTTGCGGGAGGGATGCCTTCGCCGATGGATGAGGCCTGGAGCGCGGCCGGGCTGGTGTACCTGGATGCCGCGCAGCAAAACGGTGTGGGTGGTGGATGGACGCTGTACCTGGAGTTCCGCAGCCCCGTGATCGGGCGCGAGGAATCGGCGCGAGTCTGGCTCGGCGCGTTCGGAGCCCCGTCGAGCGTCCTGAAGATTGTGAGCAGCGGGCAGGTCGTCGATGAGGTGGCGCCCAAGTTCAATCTTGATGTCGGTGTGAGTGGCGCGAGTGTGAGCCGCCAGGGAGATGTGTGGACGGCGCGGGTGCCGATTCCGTCTCGCTGCGTGGAGGCGGACGGCACGCTGCGGATCGGGTTTGAACGGATGGATGGGCTCGGGCGAAGGACATCCTGGCCCCGGGCGATGTTGCCTTGGCAGACCGAGCCGGGGCGGGTGGCGATCGACACGCGGGCGTGGGATGGCGCGGTGAGAGCGGCGAAGTAGGTCAGACCTTCATCTGCCAGGCGTTCAGAAACCACTCAATCGTGAGCAATGCCAATGCCGCGGCGATCAGCCACGGCCAGATTTCGCGCGGCCCGGAATCTCCGGCGGCACTCGCGACGATCTGTCCTGAGACCCGAAGTGACTGGCGGACCGCAAGGGAACTCTCAGTCTGATCGAGCACGTTGACGGCGATGGTGCGGTCGTGGGCGAGTGTGCCATCGGGCAGTCCGGCGACGCGGTAGACACCCGCTCGCTCAAGGATGCCGACTGAAACTGGCGAGTCGGTGGTTGCGGCAGGCGGGGCCGCGATATCGAGTTTAATGGGTCCATCCAGCGTGATCCGGCTCGCGGCCGCGTGCCGCAGACTCGCGGGTTCGCCCGTGGTGAAGGCGCCACCCGCGTGCTCATCGGCGCGGAGCGTCAGGTAGTCGATCGCGGACGCCAGAAAGATCGGGAAGCTGACCTGGATCGGCCAGTTGGATTGTGAGAGCTCAAACCCGACCACAATGTGCCGCGGCCCGGCGGTGCTGGACTCAGCAATGAGTGATCCATCCAGGCCGCGGGCCAGTTCATCTTCGGGCTTGGGTGTGATGACGGAGAGCGGCCTGCCGACGTAGACACCATCGAGCGTGATGCTGCGGAGGACCGGGTGGGTGCGTCGCCAGTTGATGACGTACGTGCCGCGGGTCGGTGTGGTTTGGGCTTGCAGGCCCGGGATCCCTGCGCCGAAACTCAGAGAGGGGAGCGACGGCGCGGCCGCGGGGGTGACCCGATCGAAGATGATGAGACTGAAACGCGGGTTGGCTTCTTGCGCGAACTGAGTAGCGGTCATCGTGCGCCGGGGAAGCTTCATTTCCTCGATGTTGGTGTTCAGCCAGTCCGGGCCTGGCGGGTCGGCGGCGTCGGGTTTGACGATGAGTATCGTGGGTTTGGAGGCGGGACTGAGAACAACCGATGCGGAGTTGTCCGCGGCCAGCGCATCGGCCCGGTCGATGCGGACAGTCGCGGTCCCGCCCTCGCGCGTTTCGAGCTTGAAACTGGCCGCGGATTCGCCGGGGGTGGAGGCGGTGCTGGGGTCGAGTGAGGCGGCGCTGGCGGGGGTGGCCGCGGGCACGGTCAGGATCGTGGACTGAACTTCCTTGCCGTCCAGCGTGAGGATGAGTGGGGTGGTGATGGGCTCTGCCGAGGCGTTCTGAACCCGGGCGAAGATGCGGATGACGGTGGGGTCTTCCCATTCCCGCCGCGCGGCGATGGCGACGATGCCAAGGTTGTCGTGGGATTCGATCGCGGGGCGGGCGTCGGGATCGGATTCACCGATGCGAGAGGGCTGCGGACCGACCGACTGAAACCGGAACTCACCGCCCGAGAGCGCGAGTGAGTCAATATCTGCGAATGAGCCGTCGCTATAGAGCGTCGCGAGGCCGCGAGGGCGGGGGGTGGATTCATCGGTATCACCGGAGAACAGGCCCCCCGCAAGCTGAAGCGCGGCCTTGAGATTGCCGGGCTGGTCTGTGGGTTCAATGGAAGAAATCGCAACGCGGGTCGAGCCGGCGTCGGAAGAGAACGAACTGATCAACACCGGCTCGGCCGCAAATGCCAGGACGGCAAACGATGCCCCCGTCGAGCGAGACAACTGCGTAATCGAATCCAGCGCCTTCTGCTTGGCGGCCTCGAGCCGTGTGACCATTCCCTCCCGCGACTCAACATCCCGGGCCGACATCGACGCGGATCGATCGATGATGAAGATGATTCTCTCGGGTACCCCTTGAGGCAGGTCGATCGCCGGCCGCGCCAGGGCCATGAGGAAGAGGCCGAGGATGAGCAGTTGAAGCAGGAGCAGCCACGTCGGCCGGATGAGACGGAACGGAACGTTGACCTGTAGGTCGCGGACAGCTTCTTCCCACAAGAGAGTTGAACTGACACGAACGGGCCGGCGGCGGAGCTTGAGAAAGTAAAAGAAGAGCAGTCCGGGGACGGTCAGGGCCGCGGCGATGAGGGCGGGGATGGGGGAGAGGAAGGTCAAGACTGAAAAAGGTAGCCGTCTCGACAACCGCGAATCACGTCATCCAAGCCATCCCCACCTTGAGCAACCCCTTCCTGCACCGCGGACAAGGATGTCGCACCGGCCCCTGAGCCGTAATCGACCCAACCGCCTGGCAATGGGCGCACTTAACCTCGCTCAGAAAGAGCTGGTCCGCGGCTCCCTCCAGCCGGCCCCGATCGACCTGCTTCCGGATCGGCCGCACGTCGCACCCAGGGTCGAACGGAGCCCATTCTTTGATTTCGGGCTGTGCGGACTGGTTTATCGACATCTCCACGGGTCCCGTCTGCCGCCACATCCGATCCATCGGGTGATCCGATGTGTGCGGGTTGGGACATTGCCGCCCCGGCCGGTGCGATCGAAACACCAAGCGCAACTCCTGAATCGGTGACGGGTGTATGAACCCACTCCGCAGAATCCGTGCCAGGAGGTTAGTGACCAGGGGTGCGAAGATGAAAATGGTACTCCCTAAGGCGATGTACAAAGGCCACGCTAAGTTGAAATCTATGAACTGCCACAGAGCCAGCGTCAGCCCGACCACGCACATCAGGATTGCGGCACCCATGACGGCGCCCGCGGCCATCAACTTGTTCCGACCCTTCATGTATTCGCACACGACCTGGAAACTCCGCGGAGCAACGGTCTCCGCGATTCCCACCGCCATCATGCCGAAGCTGCCAAACACCAGCGTCCCTACCAAGATGCTGTCTAAGAGCCGCGGCGGGCTCGGCGTCAACGCAAACGCCAGCGGCACACCCGCAGCCATGTGGACCAGCACGGCCCCGAGGAACACAAAGCCCCGCTGCCCATCCGCCGTCCGGGATGGCCGCCGCCGACTCGCCGGCCGTCGTTGAGTCGTCGCGTGATCAATCCGGTACTGCGTGCCGCAGGCCGCGCAGTAGGCAAGCGTGGAGGCGCCAAACCCATCCGGAGTAATCTCGTGATAGTGATACCAACCGGCGGAAACGCCAAGGCCGCATTCTTCACATTGAGCATCGCAGGGCATGGTGAAACCGGATCTCGCAACGAATGTCGCGGGAGAGAATACTCGAACGTCAATACGCGGCGGAACCCAAGGTGTTGCGGCGATCACCGCCGCGGCCGATACCTCTCCGCCACCACATACATCTCCACCGAAATATCCCGGCTCGCCTTGGGCTTAAATCCCTTGACGTACTTGAACATCTGCTCGGTCTCCCGCAGCAGCGGCCCGTATTCCTCACCTTCAAACGCCTTCATCACCAGGTGGCCGTCGGGACGCAGCAAGTTCGGAAGCATCTCCAGCACCCGCCGGCACAGGCGAATCGAAAGAAAGTGATCCCCGTGCCCGGTCGTGTCCGGAGCCATGTCCGACACAATCGTGTCAAACAGCTTGCCCGACTCTCCCTTGAGCACCTCCGGCGGCGTCGTGTAGATGTCCCCCTGCAGGATGTGAGCGTTCGGCTCAAACGTGTCTCGAAGTTCCTTCAGGTCTATGCCCACGACAACGCCCGACGGCCCGACCGCCTCCAGAGCAATCTGAATCCAAGCCCCCGGCGCACACCCCAGATCCAAAACCCGCGACCCCCGCCCAAACAGTCGCTTTTTCTCATTGATCTCCTGCAGCTTGTACGCCGAGCGCGCAAGATACCCCTCAGCCTTGGCCCTCTTGAAAAACTCATCATGCAGAACCCGCTTGGCCGCCATTTCAGTCCTCATCCTCCGGCTTCAAGTCCTCGCGTTCTTCAATCCAGTTCCTCTGGATCGTCTCCAGAATCTTCTCATTGGAAGGATGCCCCGCCTCCTCAAGAAACCCCGGCAACTCACTCACCAGCTTGCGAAGCTGCGGAAACCCAACCTTGAACGGGTCCACATCCGGATACGTCTCGGCAAGCAACTCGCCGATGAGCCGAACTTCCAACCAACCAAACGTCTTCGCCACACCCCACCTCACTCGGCACTCAGGCCTCGGCACTCAGCACTTTGCCTTTAGTGCGGTATCTCTTTCACCGCGTTCCGGTTCCACGCCGGAATCCGGATCGTAATCGGCCCGTTCCCCTCGATCACGCATTGACACGACAGCCGGCTGTTCCGCCTTAGCCCGGGGGCCTCCTCCACGCGATCCTCCTCCGCCTCCGTCGCCTCGCTCAGGTTCTCCATGCCCGACTCGACATAAATATGGCACGTGGAGCACGCGCAAACCCCGCCGCACGCGTGCTCGATGTTGATCCCCTGGTCCAGGGCCACCTCCAGCAGGTGCTCCCCCTTGGCCGCGACCAGCTCGTGCTCGGTTTTGCCCGAGGCGCACAGGTCCGGGTCCTCGAGGATGTACTTCAACTTGACAGTCCGGGGCCCGGACTCGGGGTTTCTAGGCTGCATTGGCGTTCCCTTGGAGCGGGCGACTATAGGTGGCCGCCTCCGGGCACAACCCGTTCTGCATTCTCGGGCCGTTCAACAGCGCACGATTCGCGGGAAACGCAAACAAACTGTCGTCGCGGCCCCAATTTGCTGGGCCAACTCATTGGCGCATCGACGTCTTTGAGTTACCTTGTTCCATCGGTTCTGAGCAGGCCGCCGCGAGTTGTTCATCGCGCGGAACCTGCGCCTATTCGGCATGCAGCAGCGTCGCGGTCGTGGTGCCGCGGCGGAGCGGAAGCAACCCCCATGGATGGGTGATTTGGGGTGGTGGGAAAGTTCGGACGGAGGGAGAGGCGATGCGTTCCGCCTACGCCGGTTACACTCGTGTCATGCAGGTCTTCCTAGATGGCCAACGCCTGAACCTCGAACAGCCGACCATGGCCTCGGCATTGCGCGCAGGCTCCGATGAAGCCGAACGCCGCGGCCGGGTGGTCGTTGAGGTTTACGTCGATGGCACCATGGTTTCCGACACTCTCTTAGGAGATCCGCCGGAGCACGCGCTGGGCTCAGAGATGCGTCTGGTCTCCGTCGAGCCCAAGCGTCTGGTGCGCGAGACACTGCTCGACGCCGCCGATGCGCTTGATCGCGCGGGTCAGGAGCAGACCGACGCCGCAGAAGAAATTCAGTCCGGCCGCGTCGAGGATGCGATGCCGCTTCTTCAGAGCGCGATCACCAAGTGGCAGGCGGTTCGCGATGCGGTCGAAAAAAGCGCATCACTCCTGAGCATCCCCCTGTCCTCCGAAGTCGGCGGCGCCCGTGGCCCCCGCAGCCTGAGCGATGTCGTCGATGAACTCGCCGCCAGCCTCACCGACATCCGCCGCTGCCTCGAAGCCGAAGATTGGTCAGGCCTGGCGGACCATCTGGCCTACGACATGTCCGATCAGATTCGAAGCTGGCAAGGGATGCTGCGGTCCCTGGCAGAGGGGCTGAAGGTCGGCTGAGCGCTGTGGTCTAGAGAGAGACATGGCTGTTAAAGCAGAGGGACAGAACCCGATCGACCGTCTCATGGAGCGCGCCAGCCGCGCTCTGGAGAAGACGCAGTACTTCGAGGCGGAACGCTTCTGCAAGGATGCCCTTCGCCGCGCCTACGAGGCCGCCGACTTCGAACGCCTCGCCCGCATCTGCATGCCCCTGCAGGAAGCCCGCCGCCAGAAACGCCAGCTCGCCGTAGACAGCGGCCTGGTCATGGTCTTCTCCGACCCCCGCCAGCTCCGCGGCGTCGGACACGACATCATGCCCGGCTGCTACCTGTTCCAACCGCCCCTCCTGGGCGTTGATGCGCGCAACTTCCGCGATGAAGCCGACAGCCTAAACGTTCCGGTGTTCGTGCTCTGCCGCGAGCCGCTGACCAAAGACCTCAAGTGGCCCGTCGTCGCCGTCGGCCAGGTCTCCGTCCGAACCCGCGTGGACACGCCCATACCCCTCACTCGCAACGAGAAGACCGTGTCACGCGATGACTACCAAGGTCTGCCCTTGCCCACGACGCAATGGTTCGAGGCTGCGGCAGAAGCCATGGGCGATTGGGCCATCGCCAAGCTCAAAATGGATGAACCCGCGGCCTGGCGCGTCGACGATCTGATCAACTACCTCGGCGCCCACCCCGACCACGAAAAGCTCCACCAGCGACTCGAAGAAGCCTGCCGCAAGGCCATGACCGAAGAGTTGCCCGAAGGCCAGCTCCACCGTCCCATGGGCGATGACCCGTTCTCGTTCTAGAGCGAACTCAGTTCGAGCGCAGCGTTGGCGAACGCGAGCCGTGCCGTGTCGGCACGGCGGTCGTCCGACCATCGCGGTGAAATGGGAAATGCGGATTGTGCTCAGCGTCGCCGCACATCGGCGAAGGAGTCTTCCGCCGTGCCGACACGGCTCGCTTTCGCAAACGCCACGCATGAAACGAGTTCGCGTATGTATCACCGACCCGCAACCCACTCACGAGCAGCCCGGGCCTGCGGATCATCCGCCGATGGCCAGTCCTTGCTCTGGACCGAAACGTCCGGCTGAATCTCGCCACCGGGTGTGCGTCCCTCGCGATCCGCCATCAAGTAGACCGGTAGGTTCAGTATCGAGCCGTCCGGCAGTGGATAGAAGTTGGTCACCGTCGTCAGGCCCGCGGTCGGGTCGCCGAACGATCGAGCCAGCCCGCGGAACGCCAGCGCGATGCACTCGCCCGAACTCATGGTCCAAGGTCCGGTCAGGACGGCGATCTTTGCGTTACGAATCAGGTGGGCGCCTGGATCGATGCTCAACTGCACGGTGCGTACGCCGCCTTCTTCGAGCCATGCGTTCGCCGCATCGCAGCCGAACTTCTGAACCACTCGGCTTCCCGACACGGAAGTGAACTGCACTCCATCACCCAGGAGCGGTCGCAGCCCCGCCAGCATCGGCCACACGTTTCCGCCACCATTGAATCGCAGTTCGATGAGCCAGGCCGCCGGGTGTTTTGCATCGAGTTCCAGGATCGCGCTGCGGAGCGTGCCGGCGTAAGCGCGAAGTGAATCGACATCGGGGGCTGGACACATCGGCACGACGATGTAGGCGATTCGGCCATCCAAGAGCCGACCCGACGGAACACTCGGAACTTCCCCGGCCGCGGGCTCGGCCGGCTTCGACGCGGGCTGGGTTGCAGGCCGCTGTGGAGGCTTGGGGGGTGTGGGGGGTGTCGGCGTTGGCGGCGGCATGAACCGCGCATGCTTGTCGTTCAGTCGGGCAACAGCCTGCGCGATTGCCCCGTGTGCCGCGGCCGGAGGTGCATCCTTCGCAAACGTAGGCTCAAGCTCAGTCCGCACTCTCCCCCAATCAACGCGATCGTGGTTCATCGGCGTGGTGGAGAGGATCCGTATCGCCTCGTCAAAGGTGTCACGCGCGGTGGGCGAAGCGGGCTTGGAGGCGCAACCCGAAATCACCTGGATCGCCAACAACGCCATGCACAAACGGATAACGCTCAAGTGCTCTAGCCCAGCAAAGAAGACAACCGCTCCCGCAGCGTGAACTCGCTCAGGTCTTTCAGTTCCCCCGAATCCAGCAACACGCCCGCGCACGTCGGGCACACCAACGTCTCAATGTGCGGCTGATCCGGGTCATTGGCCTTCCGCAGCGGAGTTTTGTCGCGAGGGCACACGATGGCTCCGACGGCATGGGCCCGGGCGATGTCCTCCGGTGAATGGTCCAGCGACTTCACAACGGTTTTGGACTTCATAACGGCCTGCAGCTCTTTGGCGTCAAACCACATGGCCGCGCACCCGGCACACCGGTCAATCGTGATACTGCCCACCTTCACCTTCTCCATCAACATCGCATCCTTTGGACAGCGGAGGCGCGGGTCGGGCAGATTGCCGGGCATGGGCTTGGTCATATCCACAGGATAACCGGCCGCGGCCCGTCAGTCACCGCGATACTCTCAACCCATGCGGTGGTTTGATGCACATCTCGACCTGGCCTACATGGCCGACAACGGCCGCGACATGACCCGCTCCATCGCGGATTGCGGCGGCCCTGACCTTCCCGCGGCCATCACCTTCCCCTCTCTAGCCGCAGGCAACGTGAAAGCCTGCCTGGGAACCATCTTCACCGAGTCAGACGGGAAGGACAGTGTCGGCTACCCCGCCGGCGACTCCGTAGCAGCCCACGCCGCGGGTGTCCGCCAACTCGAGTGGTACGACCGCTGGCGATCATCCGGCCTCATCGCCCCCTTCCGCAACGCCCGCGGCCAAGCATCTATCCGCGTCGGCATCCTCATGGAATGCGCTGATCCCATCCGCAACCCCGCCGAACTCTCCTGGTGGGTAGAGCGCGGCGTCATCGCCATCGGCCTGGCCTGGGCCCGCGGTTCAAGATACGCCTCAGGCAACAGCGCACCCTCTTGCGACAGCAACGAAGGCCTGACCCAACTCGGCCGCGATCTTGTGAAGCAGATGGACCAACTCGGCATCGTCCACGACGCCTCTCACCTCTCCGACCGCGCCCTGTCTGACCTCTTCAGCGCCACCAGCCAACGCGTCATGGCCTCCCACTCCAACTGCCGCGCCCTGCTCGATGAATCGAACCAACGCCACCTCACCGACGCGGCCATCAAATCCATCGACTCCCGCGGCGGCGTGATCGGCCTCAACCTCTTCGCCAAGTTCATCCGCAAGGGCATCAAAGATGACCAGCGGCCGGCCATCGCCGAAGCCATCAACCACGTGGACCACATCTGCCAGCTCGTAGGTCATCAGCGCGCCGTCGGCCTAGGCAGCGATCTGGATGGCGGCTTCAGCGCGCAGCGACTCCCCGAAGGAATCAACAACCCCTCCGGATTCGACCTGCTCGCCGAAGAACTACTTCGCCGCGGCTGGAGCGAAGAAGGCGTACACGCCTTCGCGTGGGGGAACTGGGCCCGCTTCTGGTCCCTGGGCGACTGATGCGCCCCGGCACAGCGGGCACCACGAAGTCGGATCGCCGATGACGACATTCTGCGACTTTTCCAACGCCCCCTGCTTGGCTGGCTTGGGCGGCATGGGAATCTTCTTGATCACATCCAGAAACTCAGTCTTATACCGATCCTTGAAGTCCTGATACTGCGAGCTGTTCTGCGTGTACGCGTATTGGCCGGCCAGCAACCCCTCAACCTGCTGAACTCGCGCCGCAGGGTCCGGATGCGTGGACAAAAACTCCGGCTGGCTGCTCCCCGCCGAAAGTTGCTGCAGCACCTGCATCACTTCCATCTGCCCGCGCGGGTTGTACCCGACGTTCGCCATGTAGCGGACACCGAGCCGATCCGCTTCCAGCTCCTCATCGCGTCCGTACTTGAGCATGACCACGTTTCCTCCCAGCGCCAGCGCCGGGATCCCGTAGCCGCCGTACTGCTTCACCTTGTCGTTACTCGACGTGGAAACCACGACCGCGCCGACCGCGACGGCGCCGTTGAACAGCGTCTGGGACGCGATCCGCTGTGCGCCGTGCTGCGCCGTCACGTGCCCGATCTCGTGTCCCAGCACCCCGGCCATCTGCGCCTCGGTCGTCAGTCTCTCAGCCAGCCCACGCGTGAAGAACACCTTGCCCCCCGGTAGCGCAAAGGCGTTGACGACGTCCGTATTCAGCAGCGTGAACTCCCACGGCAGAGAAGGGTTCTGCGCCTCGGTTTCCTTGGCCATCTTCGCACCGATGTTCGTCACATACTGCTGCAGAGCCGGGTCCTCAACCTTCCCGCCGTACTCGGTCACCATCAGCGGCTGGGCATCAGATCCCAGTTTGATTTCCTCATCTCGAGACATCCCAAAGGTCAAAATGTTCTTACCCGTCGCCGCGTTCTGCGAGCATCCCGCAAAGCCGCAAACCATCACCAGCGCCGTGACCGAAACTGCAATTGTGCGAAGCATGTGAACTCCTTGGGGCTACCATCGAGTGTGCCGACCGAAAAGGCTACACACTCTGCGCCCGCCGCGTCGGCCCCTACCCCCTCCTTCGTTCCCCCCGAATGGACGGATTCGGAGTTGCGGGATCCTCACCACAACGCCGAAAAAGCCCGCAAAGTCCGCGGCATGTTCGCCGCCATCGCCAGCAAATACGACCTCAACAACCGCGTCCACTCCCTTTGGCGCGACCAAGCCTGGCGAAAATACGCCGTCAAGGCCGCGGCCGTAAAGCCCGGGGATTCGGTCCTCGACGTCGCCTGCGGCACCGGGGACCTCACCGAATGGTTCGGCGCCAGCCCCGCCAAGGATGTGGCGGGAGTGGACTTCACCCCCCAAATGCTCGAAGTCGCCCGAACCAAACTCTCTCATCGCCCCCGCGAAATCGCCGCCAAAATCACCTACGCCGAGGGTGACGCCCAAGCCCTCGCCATTCCCACAGGTTCCAAGGATGTCGTTTCCATCGCCTTCGGCATCCGCAACGTCGCCGAACCCGCCAAGGCCGTGGCCGAGTTCGCCCGCGTGCTGAAACCCGGTGGCCGCCTGGTCATCCTCGAGTTCGGCCGCCCAAGCTTCCCCCCCGCCCGCTGGCTCAACGACTGGTATTGCGGCTGGCTCATGCCCCGCACCGCCACCCTCATCAGCGGCGACAAAAGCGGGGCCTACAAGTACCTCCCCAAAAGCGTCGGCACCTTCATGGACCGCCCCGCCATGATGAAGCTCATGGAGCAGGTCGGCTTCGAGCAAGTCACCTCCCGATCCCTCACTCTGGGAATCTGCATCTGCTACCGCGGCGTTCGGAGGTAGGGATTTCCCCTTGTCTGTTAGGGGCGATAACTCGCGCCAAGCTCCGATAACCACTCCGCCACCCCCTCAACCCCGCGCACATCCGGCCCAGACTTATCGGGCTTAGGCCGCAAACGTCCGCTATCTCGCAACATCTTTCCAAACTTGTGCGGCATCCGGCCCCATTCTCGATAGACCCCCTGCGTGAGCAACCCGGGACGGAGCCCGGGCGTTCCAGTCGCATCCCGGCCTGGCGGAGCCCAGTGCCAGATGTCAGTCCTCGAGAGTTTGGGGTACCCCCATGAGCCAAGAGATCCTCCAAGAACGTTTCTTTGAAGCCCTGATCAACGGCGACCGCCCGGCATCACGGACCATCATCCAGGACTCCCTGAAGTCCGGAGCCTCACCCAGGCAGCTCCTCACCGACCTGCTCTGGCCCACCTACGAGTCGATGGAGAAGCTGTACCGCTCTGATCAGCTCACCAAGCTCAGCCACCACCTGGGCACCCGGCTTCTCCGCGTCTTGGTAGACCAAAACGCTTCGCTCCTGAAGCCGACCCAATCCAAGGGCCGCACCATTTTCGCCCTTTGCGGTCCTCGCGATTCCGATGAGCTCGGCGCCCAGATGGCTGTGGACCTGCTGGAAGAGGCCGGATTCGAGGTCAAGTTCGCCGGCGGCAACATCGCCAACGATGAGATCATGTCGCAGGTCAACGAGGCCAAGCCGGATGTCCTCCTGATGTTCGCCTCAGGCGCCAACGACCTGCCCAACATCCGCGCCCTCATCGATCAGCTCCACGAGATCGCGGCCTGCCCCAACGTCCAGATCGCAGTCGGCGGCGGCGTCTTCAACCGCGCTGACGGCCTTGCTGAAGAGATCGGCGCCGACCTCTGGGCCAACTCCCCCATGGCCATGGTCGAAGCCCTGGTCGCCGAACCCGCCCGCCGCGCTCAAGAGCAGCAGCGCACCGTCGGCCGCAAGCGCAAGGCCCCCGTCGGCAAGCGCGAAGCAGCCTGAAAACAAGACCTTTTCCAGCTCACGATGCGGGCCCCGGCTACCAACCGGGGCCCGTTTTTTGTTTTGCCTGTCGCTCCAATGAAAACGCCCCCCGAGCAGGCAATCCTGACTCAGAGGGCGTTGGGGTTAGAGAGCAAACTCAGATGCCGGTGCATCCAACCGCAAAGCGGTTCACAAAGCACTGGAAGTCATTGATGTTGAGGATCGGTTGGGATGTAGAAGCGTCGCAGTTTGCATACGGGTCCGAAGATGCAAACTTGTTCAGAAAGCAGTTGAAGTCGTTGATGTTGAGGATCGGCGCGATCGTGGACCCATCGCAGTTGGCGTAGCACGCGGCGCTCGCGGTCGGGGCCGACCAGAATCCGCCTTCAATCTCGTATCCCAGACCGGTCAGTGTCCCGGCGTCGGGTTGGCCGACCGTCCCTGTGAGCGAGAATCCCCCGGCCGCGCACGTTTCGACGCCACCGTCGATCGAGAACCAGGAGATATCGATGATCTGGGCGCCGGCCTGCTCACAGGCGAGCAGGGATCCGGCGGCCAGCACAATGCAGAGTCGTTTCATGGATCAGTTCTCCTTGAGTAGTTGTGAGGTCCCGATCACTTGGACGCAGCGGTCTTCTCGAGCGCAGCCACGGCTTGCAGAAGAGCCGCAACTTGCTCACGGAGTTCGGCGTTGGACTGCCGCACCTCGTCGAGCTGAGCCTGCTGCTCCTTAATGGCCTCAACCGTGAGGGCCGTGACGCGGTCATACGCCAGGCCTTGGGCCGACTTGCCGTCCGCCTCCCAGGTCACCAGCTCCGGCACGATCGCGCCGACTTCTTCGGCAATGAAACCGACATCGTGGGCACCGCCGTGGTCCGCATTCCAGTCAAAGCTCACGCCGCGCATGTGCATCACCTTGTCCAGGGCGTGATCGATCGCCTGAACATTGGTCTTCCAGCGGCCGGAGGAATAGGTCACCCACTGGTTTGCGCGTCCGCGCCCGTCGTTGTTGGCGATGTTGGGCAGGTCGAGGCGGAACCCCGGGTTCGTCACGCCCATGCCGATCCAGGAGTTGGGCGCGATCACGAAGGGGATGTCAAAGCCATTGTGGTTGCTGAAGTACAACGCCCCCGTTGGGAGCCCCGCAGGCGGAGTGGTGCCCGGGATGCCCATTTCCCACGTCACGCCGGCGCTGGTGTTGCCCAGTTCGATGACCGATCCGATGAGGTTGCTGCTCTCAAAGTGCCCCGTGAAGATCTCCGGCGTCTGAACGCTGAACTTGCGCAGCGACTTGATCCCCGGAATGCCGACCTGGCCGTCGCCGTTCACCACGAGCTTCGGGCTGTTGCTCATCACGATCTCGGTCCGGGCCGCGGCCCCCTGCGTGTCGTTGTAGATTCCGAACACCCCGTCTGAGCCGCCGTTGGTGTGCAGGTCGGTGTTGGCGCTGTCAACCCGCAGGTAGCCGCCGCCGCCGGCCCGCACATCCAACTTGGCCTGAGGATTGGTCGTTCCAATACCAACCGCGCCGCCGTTGCTGACGTAGACCGCGTCCAGGATTGAACCATCCACCGAGTTGAGCGAGTAGCCGTTCACGCCCGGCACCTTGAGCGCGAACGGCGCGGCCGTGAGGATCTGCCGCGGCGTCAAGATCACAAAGTTCCCGCTTCCCGCCGGTGAGCGAACCGCGATTTCCAGGAAGCGGCCGTTGCCGTTGAAGGCCCCGGGCCCGAAGTCCGGCTTGGCCGTGAACAGGCCGTCAACAACGCTCACGTTGTTGAACTGCTGGGTCGGCCCGATCTGGTTGCCACCCGAACCCTGACCGTAGAGCCGGAACTGGAAGTCGGCTGGAGTGTTCACCAGCGCCCCCGCCAGCTTCAGCCTGCCTTGATATGTAATGTCCGTCCCCGGCTGCGCCATCGCGGGCGCAGCCATCGCGGCCAGGAACAGGGATGCGGCGGTCAAACGATGAAAGCACTTTTTCATAACCCGATACTCCTAAAAAACAAGACTGGAACATGTAAAAAACACACGTGACAACGGAGGTTTGTGAAGAGGTGCCGGCCCCGGTTTCCGCTCCGTACTGCGGCGCCGGTGCTGCATGCCCATCCACCAGACGGGCACGCTTACCTCTCCAATACCTCTCGCGACAAACCACCCGCGACATTCACGCGCCGCGGGTACGATTCCTTACCGGGAGCCAAGTCCGTGGACACCGATGCAAAAGTTCGGGCGGCAATTGCGGGCGACGTCGATGCAATGACGGAGCTGCTTGATGAGTGCGCGCCGGATGTCGAACGCTCGCTCTCGATCGGTCGCGAGTGGCGCTCCGTGCTCGAACCGGCGGATGTCATGCAGGTCACTTACTTAGAAGCCTTCCTGCGGATCAGTCAATATGACCCGGCGCGCGCAGAACCTTTCCGCGCGTGGCTTCAACGCATCGCGGACAACAACCTTCGAGATGCCATCAGAGGCCTTAAGCGGCAAAAGCGTCCGCAACCGGCCAACCGTGTCACGCTCCCGTCTTTCGCCGAATCGGCCGCGGCCCTGTACGCAGAGCTCGGCGTCACAACCACCACCCCCAGCCGCCACGCCTCACAAGAGGAGCGTGCCGACCGACTCAACACCGTGCTGGATGCCATGCCCGAGGACTACGCCAAGGTGGTCCGGCTCTACGACTTGGACGGCCTGCCGATTGCCGAGGTTGCCCAGCAGATGGGCCGGGCCCCCGGGGCCGTCCACATGCTCCGCGCCAGGGCCCACGACCGCCTCCGCTCGCTCCTGGGTTCGGAATCCGGATGGTTTGGCTCTTCTGCGTGAATGTTGGACCGGCTTTGTCGCGTGAGAGGAGGATGGTGTCGCCGCGCCTTGTGGGTGTGGGCATCGGCAGGGGTGGGGGGTAGAGAGGGAGAGGTCTTCCGGACAATGCCCGAAGGAAACTCAAAAGGTGGCAGCGATTCGCGATCCATAGATATCCGGGCTGCCCGTGCGCAGATCGAGGCCGCCCGCCTCCGTCAGCAACGCGTCGGCGATCCTTCACCTTCCCGTCTGATACAAGCCAAGCTCCCGACCCTCGCCCGTTACACCATCCTCAGCGAGATTCACCGCGGCGGTCAGGGCATCGTGTACCTCGCCGTTCAGGAATCCACCAACCGCCGTGTCGCCGTCAAGATCCTCAGCCGCGGCCCGTTAGCAGGCTCCGCCGAGGGCCTTGCCCGCTTCGAGCGCGAAGTCGAATCCCTCAGCCGTCTTAAGCACCCCAACGTCGTCACCATCCACGATTGCGGACGCGACCACGACCACGTGTATCTGGTCATGGACTACGTGAAGGGCCGCCCCCTCGACGCCTATATCAAAGCGGAGCACCCATCCCTTCACGACACGCTCGAACTCTTCGCCAAAATCTGCGATGGAGTCAACGCGGCCCATCTCCGCGGCGTGATCCACCGCGATCTCAAGCCCGGCAACATCCTTGTGGATGATCTGGGTGAGCCGCGAGTGCTCGACTTCGGACTCGCCAAACCCGTGGATGCGGCTGCGGACTCAATGGTCGCGACCATGACCCAGACCGGTCAGTTCGTCGGCTCGCTCCCGTGGGCCAGCCCCGAGCAGGCTGAAGGCGGCAGCGAGCGGCTCGACATCCGCACTGATGTGTACTCGCTCGGCGTAGTCCTCTACCAGATTCTCACCGGCCGCTTCCCTTATCCAGTGTCGGGCAACGTCGTCGAGATCGCTCGCCACATCATGCAAACGCCGCCCGCGCGGCCCCTGACTCGCAGCGAGGATGACGCCGAGATCGATCGTGAACTCGAGACGATTGTCCTGAAGTGTCTGGCCAAAGAGCCCGAGCGCCGCTACCAGAGCGCCGGTGAAATCGCCCGCGACCTGCGTCGCTATCTCGTCAACGAGCCCATCGAAGCACGCCGCGAATCTCTGGCGTATGTGATGGGTAAGCAGCTCGCCCGCTACCGTGCCGGCGCCATTGTCGGCGCCATCGTCTTCATCATCGTGCTCGTTGCCCTCATCGTGTCGCTCACGATGTGGCGTCGATCGGATCGACACGCGGCCGCCGCGATCCAGTCCGCAGCGCGTGCGGACTTTGAGGCCGAGCAGGCCCGGGCCGTCACCGAGTTCATGCGGCAGGTGCTCACCAGCGTCCAGCCCGACAAACAGGGCGCGGATGTGCGGCTGGTTCAGGTTCTGACAAACGCGTCACTCGCCGCCGGACAGCGATTCGCCACCCGCCCCGCGCAGGAAGCCGAAGTGCGAGAGCTCCTCGGCCAGGTCTACGACACCCTCTCGATGTGGAACGAAGCGACCCGTGAGTTCACGCGTTCTTCAGAACTCAGGGCGGAATCCGCCGGCCCTGATGATCCGCGAACGATTGAGAGCCGCCTCCGCCTCCTCAGCGCCCTCATCAATCTCTCACGTACCACCGAAATCGAACGCCTGCTCGGTGATCTCATGCCGCGCCTCGAACGCGTGTACGGCCCCAATGACCGTCGCACGCTCAACGCGCACCGCGCCCTTGCGGTCGCACGCTTATTCCGCGGCGATGTAGATGAAGCCGAACGCATGCTCGACCAGCTTCGCATCAACCCCGCCATCGCCGAAGATGACGAATCCCAGATCCGCATCGTCAGCGGCCTCATCGGCGTCTACATCAACAGGTCCAGCGTCAACGACTTGGCTCAGAAACGCGCCTTTCTCGCAAAGGCCGAACCGCTCGCAGCCGAGTGGATCCAGCGCTCTACCCGCCTCCTGGGGCCCGAGGCCGTGCAGACGACTCAGGCACGCCTGAAGTGGGCGGAACTCAACTGCGGTCTGGGGCGCTATGAGATCGCCGAGAAAACCTGCCGCGATGTGCTCGACAACGCCGGCCAAAAGCTGGGTCCCTGTCACTTCCTGCGGAACAACGCGATGTACACCCTTTCTGAGACGCTCGCCGCGCTCGGGGAAGATGCCCGCGCCGCCGAATGTCAACTTCGCCGTATCGAGTGCACGCGTCACCAGGATGCCACAGGCGGAATCGCCTTTCTCGCCGCCGTCAGCGATGGCCTCCGCTACCTGGAGCGTGCCGGACTCGCCGCCGAAGGAGAAAAGCTCGCCCGCGAACAGGCCGCGACCCTCAAGACCTACGGCGGCGGGCACGACGAGATGGCGTTCACCGCCAACCTTTTCATTGCCACCTTTGTATCGATGCAGAACCGGGCTCAAGAGGCTGAGGAACTGTTTCGCCCTCTTTTCGCGTCCGAATCGTTCGTCGCCGAGCCCCGCGCCCGTGCCCGCCTGCATGTGCTCTTCGCAGCCCACCTCACCCGCCAGAAACGCTTTCGAGAAGCAGAGCAGGAACTTCAGACGGCCGCCAAGGGTGTAGATGACATCCGCCGCGGCACCTGGGACACCCATCCCGACGACATCATCATCGCGTTCATCAAGCTGTATCAAGCGTGGGAACGGCCCGAGCAACTGCAGCAATACCAGACGCTTCGAGAAGCTATTCGACGGCATTGAAGCGGGTCGATCATGACCAGCGAAGTCGCGCGTCCGGCAGCCCCGAGTGCGGTGAATGCGCGGTCCAATCGCCGCAAATGTGCGGTGAATAAGCGGGGGCTTGCGTTAGAAGCGCATAGTCCGAATCGCACTAAATCACACTCTCTCGTCAATTAGAGCCTAACACATAGCGAACAACTTCGAGAAATATCTTCTCCATCTCCTTTCCCCTCTCCGCCGATCGCAACCCTCAGCCCCCACGGCGGTATATTCACTCAATCCCCAGAGGCCGCAATGAAGAGAGCTGATGAAGAAAGGCTGATTTCCCGAGCGTGCCGGGGTGACCGCGCGGCCGCGGAAACGCTCATCAGGGCCCATCAGCAATCCCTCTATTCCTACATGCTCCGAATGACGGGGCACCCGGATCTGGCGGAAGATGTCGTCCAGGAAGCCTTCGTGCGGGTGCTGACCAACCTGACCCGATTTGACCCGCGATTCCGGTTCTCAACCTGGGTCTTCACCATCGCCAAGCGCCTCTACGTGAACGCCTGCCAGAAACAGAAGCCCGCGTACAACAGCGACGTCGTCGGCGCCTGGCAGGGCAAGGTCAGCGAAGGTCACGAAGAAATATCCGACGCGGCCGAGACCGGCAACGTCGCGCGGGATGCGCTGCAAGAGGCGCTCCTGGGTCTTCCTTCTGAGCAGCGCGAGATCGTGATCCTGTTTCATCAGCAGGATTGGCCCATCTGGCTCATCGCGCAGCACATGGATATGCCCGAGGGAACGATCAAGAGCCATCTGCACCGTGGAAGAAAGAGAATGCGGATATTGCTGGAAGCACACGAAGAGAAGCTCGGTCAGGTCCGGGAGGTGTGGTCATGACGACCCAGCCGAACCAAGACAGGGTCTCGGAAGACCTGGTCGATTCGTTCTTCGATCGCGAGCTCAACGAGGGCGCGCGGGATCAGTTCTTCAAGCGCCTCCGTTCTGAGCTCCCGCGCTGCGCTGAAGTGGCCAAAACCCAGCGCATGATCTCGATGCTCCGCGAGCCCACCGAGCAGCGCGACGTCTCCTCTCGCGTGCTTTCTGAGCTTTCTCGCCGCAAGCGTTTCCTGCCCGAGCGCCTCCGCCGCATGGTGACCACCGGCCGCTTGATGGCCGCCGGAATCGCCTTGGCGTTCGTGCTCGGCGTTGCCATCGTCGATCGCGAAGCCCCCGGCTTCTTCCGGCTCACGCCTCAACCCAAGCCCGTCAGCGGCCTGGTCAACAGCAGCGCGGCCGATGCCCGCCTGGGGATGCAGCAGATTTTCGTGACGCGCAGCGGGACCACCCTCTCCAGCGACCCCGCCGCGCAGGCCGCAGAAGCGTCTCGCGTGGGCGCGGCCGCCGCGACCGCTCAGAATCGCGTCTTCCGGGTGCAGGCCCTTACTCCGGGCGTCACATCCGCCAAACTGCTGCCCGTTCCGACTGGGGCGGCGAACAACGTGGATTCGCTGGTGGTCTACCGGGGCGCCGGGCCGGACGTCCGGTTCGTGCTGCCCGAGGCGGTCTACATCGACCGCAATGCGGCCATCGTTCTACCGCTCGGCCATATGTCCCCCAGCCGCACCAGCATGATGGGCTGGGCCGGGGCATCCAGCGAGAACCTCTTCCTCCTGCCGACGTGCGATCCCGCCGCGGCCGCGGAAGTGGCGGAGTCGGCGGTGGTGGGTGGGATGGGGGCGGCGACGGATAAGGGTGGGGCCGCGCATCCTCAGAGTCGTGCGGCGGAGAAGAAGTAAGTTTCGTTCTGTTCGTGGTGAACCATTAAGCGGAGTTTCGGAAAGGATCGGCGTGTTGACGCTGCGCGTGCGGTATCGACTGGCTCTGGCGACCTGCCTTGTGGCGGGTTCGCTGGCCGCTGCGCAGTCTCCCACGCGTCCTGAATCCGGCAGCCTCTGCCCTCCGTGCCTGCACGATGAAGTCCTCAAAGGTTTGCCCCTGAACATCGAGGCCGTGATCGCCGTCAACGGCGGCGCCAAGCAACGATCCAGCGGCGCCGGGCGTGCGCTGACGCAGATGATTCAGTCCTCGGGCGCGATGGCCGAAACGGTGCAGGCGTGGCAAGCGTTGGCCACGACGCTCGGCTGGACGCCGGAAAAGACATTCGATGAGGTCCTCGGCCGCCGCGTAAGTTTGGTGATGCGCGGCCTCAATATCGATGTCGCCGAGGGTCCCGACTGGGCCCTCATGAGCGAAGTTTCCACCGACACGCAGCGGCACCTGCGTAGCAAACTGAAGGCTGCGCCCCGCGGCGCGATCGCGGGCATGTCGGTACTCTCCATTGAGGATGGCTCGTTTGAGTTTGTCGTCAGTCCCGAGGTGCGGGCCGGCGGCCGCGGTGCGATCATCCTCCTGGCACCCCGGCGCAGCGAGAACATGCTCGATGAACTCGCTCCCGCGCTCAACATCATCCCCGCCGCGCCCGACTCGCCCAGCCGCAAGGCCTGCGATGTGGTGGTGGTCTGGCACAAGAATGGCGGGGCCACGGAGCCCTCGCAGTCTCTCACGCTCGCGGCCAGCGCGATGGAATCCGGCTGGGATGCCACCGTTGTGTGCTCGCCCAACCTGATTCTGAACGGCACGGCCAAGCCCCGTCGCTGGACCGACTCCGCATTCAAGTCGCTCGAAACCGGCTCGCTCATGGCGGTCATGTCATCCACGGGCGCGGGCAAAGCCATCGAGCCGCTGGCGTTCGTTCCGCCCACCATCCGCTCGTGGGTTGATGAACTCTCCGCGGTCGTCGGCTCCGGGGAATCCGGCCTTCGTGTCGCGGCGTTTGTTCGCGCCGTCGGTCCCAATCCGTCCCGCCCCGCGCAGACGGTCAGCGTCGCGGGAGAGAGATCGATCCCCAAGCGCGATGAGACTCCGGCGTTCCACGGACGGTTGGCCGTCACGGTTGCCGCCGAAACCGCCGACCCGCGTGCGGCTCTGGTCAAGGGCGATCGCGCCATCGCGCAGTTCGCCAAGGTGCTCATGACCGGACACGCCCAGGAGAGCTTGGCGGGCGTGCAACTGGAAATCGCCGACCGAGGGCCGCGGTCGTTGCGGCTGGGAGAGGCGCTCACGGTCCACCCGGACATCGAGCCATCCCTGACGCGTGCGTTTGGCGAAACGCCGCTTCTGGTTTGGAACACCATCAACACGGCACGCGTGCACGCTCCGGGCGAAGGCGCGGGCTGGTGGATTGCGTCGCTCTCGCCGACGGGCGCTGGCGACCGCGAAGGTCGCGCACTGATGGCGCCCGAGACCGGCCCACCCAAGGCAAGGCTCTGCATCGGAATGGTCCGTCCCGCGGCCATTGATCGCTGGGTTTCTGCGATCGAGCCCGAAGTCATCGGGCCAATCCCCGGCGCATCCTTCGTCGAATCCTGTCGCTGGGATGTCTGGGTGCGGGATGACGGACAGGTCGAAGGTGCGGTTAACCTCCGCATGGTGACCCCCGCCGCGGCTCCCGCGGCCGCGGGCAAGTAGACTCGTCGGCATGGCTGACTTGCTGCTGGGCATCGATGTCGGAACGTCTTCAACCAAGGCGGTGGTGTGCGACCTCGCTGGGCGAGTGCTGGGCACGGCATCCGCGCCGCATCCGAGCTATCACCCGCATCCGGGTTGGTCTGAACAAGAGCCGATGGAGTGGTGGGGTTCATCTGTTCAGTCGATCCAACAAGTGATGGCGGGCATCGCAGGTCGCGTGGTCGGAGTCGGACTCAGCGGTCAGATGCACGGTTCGGTGTTGCTGAACGCGGATCGCAAGCCCGTGCGGCGTGCGCTGCTCTGGAACGACCAGCGGACCAGCGCCGAATGCGAGGAGATCGAGCGGGTGTTCGGTGGCCGCGCGGAACTCGTTCGCCGCGTCGGGAACGCGGCGCTGACGGGTTTTACGTTGCCGAAGTTGCTGTGGGTGCGGCGGCATGAGCCTGAGATCTGGAAGCAGGTGCGGTCAGTGGTGTTGCCCAAGGACTTCATCAGGTTGAAGTTGACGGGGGAGCTGGCAACGGATGTCGGCGATGCATCGGGGATGCTCCTGTTTGATGTGGACAAGCGGGCGTGGAGTTCTGAAGCGATGGGGCTGGTGGGGCTGGAATCGGCGCTGTTTCCGCGGGCGTTTGAGAGTGGTGAGGTCACGGGGCGGATCAGTAAGGCTGCCGCGGCGGAGACGGGGTTGCCTGAAGGGATTCCGGTGGTGGGGGGGTCGGGGGACAATCAGGCGGGCGCGGTGGGTGCGGGAGTGGTGAGTGCGGGGCTGGTGCTGGCGACGATCGGGACCAGCGGAGTGATCTACGCGCATTCGGAGCGGGCTCGGAAGGATTTGGGAACTGTGAGCGGCCGGTTGCACACCATGTGCGCGGCCAACGGGAGCTCGGGCAAGCCGGGGCAGTGGTCGATCACCGGGTGCATGTTGAGTGCGGGGGGTTCGCTGCAATGGTGCCGCGATGCGCTGTTTCCGGGGGTTGAGTTTGATGTGCTGATGCGGGAGGCGGAAACGGTGGCGCCGGGGTGTGATGGGCTGGTGTTCTTGCCGTATCTGACGGGAGAGCGGTGCCCGCATCCGGATCCCAAGGCGCGGGGTGGTTGGATTGGGTTGACGACGCGGCACACGCGCGGGCATCTGGTTCGGGCGGTGATTGAGGGGGTTACGTTTGGGATGGGGCAGATACTGGATCTAGTGCGGGGGCTTGGGGTGCGGGTCGATAAGGCGCGGCTGGGCGGCGGGGGCGCGCGGTCGGCACTTTGGCGGCAGATGCAGGCGGATGTGTATGGATGCCCGGTGGCGTTGACGAATACCGAGGAGGGTCCGGCGTACGGTGCCGCGTTGCTCGCGGGTGTAGGGGCGGGGGTGTTTGCGAGCGCGCAGGCGGCTTGTGATGGGGCGATTAAGGAGACTGTGGTGATTGAACCGCGGGAGTCGGAGTATGGGGCGGCGCGGCGGGTGTATGAGTGTCTGTATGGGGATTTGAGGGGACGATTTGCGGAGTTGCTCGCGGTTGAGCAGGGTGAAAAATGAGCAACGCGTTGCGCGGGAGAAGGGCGCGACGCGTGCTTGTGGTGTGGTTGAGTTAGCGACGGCGGCGGCGGAGACCCAGGAGGCCGGTGCAGCCCAGGAGCGCGGCGCTGGCGGGGGCGGGGACGACGGTGTAGTTGACGCGGACGTTGTCGATGCCCCAGGAGCCGTCGGCGAGGCTGCTGAGGCCGAAGCTGCCGAAGCCGATCCAGATGTGTGGGGCGCCGCCGGTTCCGAAGTTGAAGGGGACGGTCACGTTGCGGTAGATGGCATCGTTGGCGGTGCCGAAGCCCAGGGATGAGGGGCCGATGTCGGCGGGTCGGAAGGTCTGTGCGCCGCCGTGGGTGGTGAAGGTCTGGTGGAAACTGTTGACATCGTTGATCCAGACGTCGAAAGAGTCGCCGCCGGCGGTGCCGTCCCAGTTGTCGATCGTGAAAAGATCGAAGACCAGATTGTATTGCGGGTACTGGCCGGACTGGAGGCCGGGGACGGTCGGAACCGGGAGCATGAGGATGGTGCCGTTGCCGCTGTGGTAGCGGCCGATGAAGTTGGTGAAGTTGGAGTTGCTCGAAAGGGTCGCGGCGGTGCCCCAGTTGGCGCCGATGCCGGATTCGAAGTTGTTGGCGTAGATCTGGGTCTGGGCGTTGGCGGCGATGGGGGCAAGGAGCAGGCCGGCGAGTAGCGCGAGTCTCATGATTCTCTCTCCCTCTCTCTTGTTGGGCGGCGCTCTGTCGCGCCGTTGGGGGAACATGCCACGGGGTCGCGGCGTTGTCAGCGCGCGGGGAGAGGTTGAGTGAAATCAGGGATGGCCCTTGTGGCGCGGGGAAACGTGTGAAGATGTGAGGGGTGAGGTGGGGGTGATAACGTGGGGGCGAAAGGCGAAAGGCGAAAGGCGAGAGGCGAAAGGCGAGAGGCGACGGTGGCGCGGGGTGGCGGGGCACTGCTGCGCCGCGGCGTGGGTGGTTGAGCGCGAGCGATATTCGTGCGGCGAGCAGTGGCACCTCAGGACTTGACCTCCGGGACTGGCCTTTCGCTCGTGCGTGGGGTGGTTGGCTGCCCTGTTGGCGTTGTTGATGAGACAACGCTTCCGGGAGTTATGGGAATCCCACGTCGATGCGACCGAGGGCGGGGTGTCTTTCGACATCTCGCTTGCGGTAGAGGTTTGCTCAAGCTTGTCCGGGGTTCGGGCGTCGGAGCCAACCGGGGAGCTATCTCCCCTCCCAATGGCCGCGGCCTGAACTTCCGGGGGTTGCTTGAGTGGCCCCTCTACCTATGGGTGAAAAGCACGGATTGCGCGCAAAAAGCGTGTCGTTTTGGGAGATGGTTGTTGGGACAGGAGAGGGTTTGGGGCTGTGATTGCTGGCCCAAACTGCGTTTTGAGATTGTCGGAATATTTCGCACAAATCGTGTCCATGCCGAGCATGGTCGTGATGACAAATTGATGTCATGGGAGAATTGGGGCTTGACTGGAGGGTGAAATGGTGTGGCTATTTGTTCGCGAGGGTGCGCCGGACACTGGTCACTCAAAGCAGTGACCAGTGCCACCAAAGCCAAGAGGGGTCGGGCGAGAAGGGGCGACAGGGGTGGTCGGCACTGCTGCGCCGCGGGTTGGGGTGGTTGGGCGCCTGGGGTGTTCGGGCGGCAAAGCCGTGGCACGGGATCCCGTAGGCGTTTTGCTCCCTCCCCCGAACCCCCTCCCTCAGGGAGGGGGAGTAAGAGAGAGTCAGCGGCGGACTAGTTTTACTTTGGTGGTGTCGTGCTTGGTGCCGCGGCGGTAGGAGACTTCGACTTCTTCGCCGACTTCTTTTTCGCCCAGGAGGCGGACGAGTTCGTTGAGGTCGCGGGTGGGTTTACCGTCGATGGCGGTGATGACGTCGCCGACTTTGAGGCCGGCGGCGCGGGAGGGGTTTTTGGGGCCGCGGCCGTCTTTGGGGATGTCGGCGATGACGGGGCCGTCGCCGTTGCCGGGATCGACATCGACGCCGAGGCTGGCTTCGCCGGGTTTGATTTGTTCGGCGACCATGGGGAGGCCGCGGACCCAGGCTTTGTATTCCTTTTCGATGTCGGCGATGGGTTTGCCGAAAGCGGCTTCGAAGGCTTTGACGCCGGTGCGGTCTTCGCGGAAACCTTTGGTGTAGGCGGCGTACCAGTCTTTGAGCTTTCCCTTTTCGAAGAGGTAGAGGAAGATGGTGCGGGCCTGGCCGTAGTTGGCCAGTGGGCGGTCGCCGGTGAATTTTTCACGCGGGATTGAGGCGATCTGTTTGATCGTCATCAGGTGGCCGCCCTGGTTGAGGCGTTTGGCGATGTTGGTGCGCCAGGAGGGAACGGGTTTGAGTTTGGCATCGTCCCCATCGCCGACAATTTCGTAATCTTCGACGAGGCTGCAGAGGCCTTCCTGGACCCAGATGGCGTGCTCCTGGCCGTGGCGGACGTTGTCGCGCCAGTGGAGAACGTGGAAGAACTCGTGACGGAGAGTGGCGCCGAGGTCTTGGGCGACGAGGCGCTTGGTGTCGTGGGTGTAGGCGCCGCCGATGCCGGTGCCGAGGGTTTGGTTGACCGCGGCCGCGCCGAAGTTGAGGGTGGCCCAGCGGAGGAAGTCTTTGGGTGTGGGGAGGATGACGACGCACCAGGAGTCGCGTTTGGCTTTTTCTTCATCGGCGAGGTCGGGGAAGACGTTGGCGATGCCCCACTGGTAGAGGCGGGCGATGTCGGCCTGGGCCTGCGCGGTGGAGCCGGGGTCCATGGCGCTCAGGTAGGCGAGGCGCATGTTCTCGTCGCGGGTTTGCGCGTAGGGCTTGGGTTTGTCGGAGAAGAGTTCGCGGGCGGACTTGATGTTGGCATCGACCTGGCGTTTGAGGACTTCGGGCCAGTTGGAGAGGAGGGTTTTGATTTCTTGTTGTTCGCGGGCGAGGTTGAGTTGGGGGTCGCGCTTGAGTTGATAGAGATCGATGAACCCGTGTTCGATGGCATCGATGAGGAGTTTGGCGGCGCCGGGGCCGTCATCCTGGAGATTGCGCACGCAGGCGAGGTTGTAGTAGATAACGAAGTTGCCCTTGTCGAGGGCGAGTTGTTCGCGGAGGAGTTGTTCGGCCTTTGGGTAGTTGCCTTTGTCCATTGCGGCGAAGGCTTCGGTTTGGAGTTGGAGGGCGCGGGGGGGGGGGGGGTGGGTCGGGTTGGGCGAGGGTGGGGGAGGGGAGGAGGAGGAGGGCGATGATGGCAGCGCGGGGGAGGCGTTGGGTGTTTCGCAGCGATCGCAGGAGAGTTTTTAACGCAGAGGCGCAGAGAGCGCTGAGAAAGAAAGAGAGGAAGGAGAAGAGAGGAGGAGAGGGGCGGACCAGGAGTTGTGATTCAAGCCTTGCCACAGGCTTTGGATTCCTTTCGATTCTTCTTCGCTCATTCCATTCTCTTCTCTCTCTCTTTCTCCGCGTCCTCTGCGCCTCTGCGTTGAAAACTGCTTTGTTCGGAGAGAGGAGAGGGATTAGAGAGTTCATCGCCGCGGGAAGGGTGATGATGGCAGCGCGGGGGAGGCGTTGGGTGGTCCGTGGCGATCGCAGGAGAGTTTTTACCGCAGAGGCGCAGAGAACGCTGAGAAGGACGGAGAGGAAAGAGAGGAAAGAAAAGAGAGAATGGAAGAAGAGGAGAAACAGAAATCTTGATCCGGACCGTGCTTCAGCCTCTGAATTCCTTCCTCTCTGATTCCGTTCTCTCTTCTCTTTCCTTCTCAGCGTTCTCTGCGCCTCTGCGGTGAATACTGCTTTGTTCGGCGAGGGGGTTGAAGCAGGAGAGTTCATCGCCGCGGCTCCGGGGGGGTAGTAGGTGGGACGCCTTGGGTGATCAGGCGTTCCAGGGCTTCGGGGTAGGCTTGGCATTCCAGAGCAAAGACGCGGGCGGCGAGGGTGTCTGGCGTGTCGGAGGGGAGGACCGGGCAGGATTTTTGGAGGAGGATGGGGCCGCGGTCGTATTCGGGGGTGACGAGGTGGACGGTGCAGCCGGAGGTTTTCGCGCCGGATTCGAGGACGGCTTCGTGCACGTGGTGGCCGTACATGCCGGGGCCGCCGAAGTTGGGGAGGAGGGAGGGGTGGATGTTGACGATGCGGCCGGCGTAACGGGGCGGGATGTTGATGAGTTTGAGGTAGCCGGCGAGGATGACCCAGTCGATGTGGTTGGCGTCGAGCGTGGCCGCGAGAGTGGCGGCGGGGATGGCGCCGGGCATGATGAGGGTTTTGAGTCCGGCTTGGCGGGCGCGTTCAGCGCCGAGGCACTCGCGGGAGGCGATGACGACTTCGATGGTCGCTGAGAGCTTCTTGGTTTTGATCGACTCGTTGAGATTGACGAGGGTGCGGCCGCTGCCGGAGAGGAGGACGGCGAGGCGGGCGGGGGCGGTCATGCGGAGGCCTTCTTCATCGCGGCTTCTTTGGAGTCGGCGATGGTGAGGAGTTTGTTGAGCTTGGTGAGTTTCATGAGGTCGAGGAGTTCATCGCTGAGGCCGTGGATGACGAGTTTTCCGCCGCCGGTGGTGCAGTGCTTGTGGAGGTTGATGAGCATGCCCAGGCCTGCGGAGGCGAGCATCATGACCTTGGACATGTCGAGGGTGATGCGCCAGGAGGTGGTTTTGGCGGCCTCCTGGAGGTCGGTTTGGATGCCGGCGCATTCGCGTTCGGTGACTTTTTCGTAGAGGATTTGGGCGGCCAGGACTTGGCCGGTGAGTTCGGACTTGATGTAGGGGGAGGGGGGCATGGGGGTAGGGTAGGGGATTGTGGTGATTCGTGCGGAATACGAAGAGAGTTTTTACCGCAGAGGCGCAGAGAGCGCTGAGCAGGACAGAGAAGGGAGAGAGGAAAGGAAGTGAGGAGGGAAGCAGTCTGTCTCCTGCACTTATTCTCTTCTCCTCTCTTATGGTCTTTTTCTTTCTCAGCGTTCTCTGCGTCTCTGCGGTGAAAATTCGTATTCAGAGAGCGGCTGTGGGCGGGGAGCGGAAAGGTATTGACTTGCCCGAGGCATCCACGGCGACCATGGTGAGGGTGGCCGCGGTTACGGGGATGTGTTGGCCGGTGGTGTAGCGTTCGGCTTCGACTTCGATTTGGACGGTGACGCTTGTGGTGCCCAGGCGGATGGTGGTGCCGTAGAAGTTGACGGTGTCGCCGAGGTGGACGGGGGCTTTGAACTCGACACGGTCGATGGCGGCGGTGACCCAGCGGTGGACGCCGTGGCGGCGGGCTTCTACGAAGCCGGCCTGGTCGATGTAGCTGAGAATGACGCCGCCGAAGATGGTGCCGTACTGGTTGGTGTCGCGGGGCATGGTGACGACGCGGAGGGCGAGGTTGCGGGAGGTAGGGGAAGGACTAGGGGAAGAGGACACGGGGGGCGTTGTCATGCCGGACGGTAGCCCCAAAAACGACAGCGGCCTTCGAAAGGCCGTTGTCGTTAGGAGGAGAGATGAAGACTTGCGTGTTCGACTATTACTACGATGCTGCCGGTGGTTTGTTCGTTTCCGGAAACCTGATTTTTGGAGGCCTTATGGCGACCCCTACCCCGACCCCGTCCACAGCGTCTCCCGCGGCCTCTACGGTGGTTCGGCTGGATGTGGAGCAGTTTGAGAACCTGCCGGATGGGGAGTTGTTGACCCGTTATCGGAGGGGGTTGGAGCTGGTGGACCCCCGGGTGTTTGAGTTGTCGGATGAGCAGTTTGATATGGCGTTTTTGCCGGATGCCGGGGTGGGCAACTGGCCGGTGCGGGTGCTGGTGGGGCATCTGGCGGATGGGGAGCTGGCGTTTACGCATCGGATGAGGCGGGCGATTGCCGAGGACATGCCGGTGGTGAACTCGTGGGATGAGAACGCGTTCATTGATTCGGGGTTGTACTCGGATGCCCGGTATCCGGTGGCGGGGTTCATTGCGGTGATCCACACGCTGCGGCGGTGGACGGCGGAGTGGCTGGCGACGTTGACGCCCGAGCAGATGGCGCGGCAGATGATGCACACGGAGCGTGGGCCGATGACGGTGCGGCGGGTGCTGGTGTATGCGACTTGGCACCTGGAGCATCATGCTCGGTATTTGAATGCGAAGGTGTGTCGAATGCTGGGGCCCAAGCCGGAGGGTGGGAACTGTGGGGCGGGGTGTGGGTGTGGGAAGAAGTAGCGGTATGCTGATAGGGCATGGGGACGGCCGCGGGATCACTTGATTGGGTGTACTACCTGC
>JBGAND010000040.1:0-42637 GCA_044222485.1 Phycisphaerales bacterium
GGGCTCGAGTCGGCGGGCGATTGAGGGGGCGCTGGGGTCTATGGGGGCGGTGGGTGCGGTGGTGGGGGTTGTGGGGTTGGTGGTTTTGGGGGTGTGCCTGTGCGCGAGTGTGCACTTGGTGGTGAAGGCGTTTGAGATGGGGCGGGTGGGGGAGAGGTAAGGCTTCGAACAGACACGTCACCCGCCGCTGCACCGGGATGACGAGTTTTGATTCAACATTCAAGGGTTGGATGATCTGATCAGGGTCGCCGTGCGGGAGGTTGGGCTCCAACGGGTTGGGTGGTTCTGGCGCGAGGCGGGGCTGGCGGGGATGGTGCCGTGGAATGGGAGGTATGGGGTGAAAGGGAAGGTCGAGGGAATGGTGAAGTTCTGCTTTGAGTGAGAGGGACTCGCCATGCCGAGTTCTACTCAACCGCGGTCGGACTCGGTCGGATGAACTGATACCCCAGCACAAGTCGATCTGAGATGCTGAGCCTCATCTCAGCAGCCTTGGTGGATTTGTCTTCCTCAGATTCCGGTACTTTCGACCTCTTGCCATTGAAGTCTGTCATCTCCAGAGCCTTGACGCTGAGCAAGGACGAGACGACGTAACAGTCTTTGAAGTCACTCGAGGCTGCTCTCTCCAAGAGCGCCCGGAGTGCCACAAGGCTTGCTGACTCGGCGGTTGGCTCTTTCAAATAGATCTTGGTAGCAGTGCTATTCGATTCATCCGCTCCCTCAAGCTTGATTTCCGTAGCGATCGGTAGCGAATTTGTTTGCGCAGCCACGGTTACTCCAAAGTCTTCGGGGCGGCCAACAAGGATCATTCGGCCCTCGCTGGTGACGCGGATCAAGGAGCCCACGGAAAAATTCGCAGATGTTGCAGACGCCGGTGTGAATCCGGCATCGGAAATGTACCGGGTCAGAGCTCCTCCCAGTTGTTCGGCATCTTGCTTGGCCTGTGCGCCTTGTGCAGCGGCCGGGGGCCTGAAGACTGCCGCCGCCAGCGACTCAGTGGCCTTGTCCTTCACAGCTTCAGCTGTGTCTTTCGGAAGGGAAGTCTGTTCAAGTGACACCGAGAGCTTTGTGCCCGTAAAGGTCAGAGATTTCAACCGCGAGCTCAGCGGTCCACCGACGATCACCAGAACAGCTCCGCACAAATAGGTTACAAACAGACCCTTTGTGCGTTCCTTGAACGCAAGCACCACCCCCGCAGTACACATTCCAAGTCCGACGGTGCAGACGCTTAGCACAATTACGGATTCCAATAGAGTCTTCACGCGACGCTCCCCACTGCTGTGGCCATGGCCTTCAGGCGACGAGGTAGCCTACCCGCTCCAGAAAGGGCGTGCAAAAGGTGCCGTCGCTCGCACAATATTGTGTCGTAGGGAGCCCGAGTGACCGGTACGGCCGCCGGCGGGCGTGCATAGCCGCAGGCGGTTCTTCAAGCAATCGGATTATGTGGGTCTCAGCAAGCCCGCGCTGTTGCACAGTCATGCCACACGTGTAACGGCAGGCCACCGGTCGCCCGCAGGAACATTCAGGCCACCCGTCTAGACACCCGGTGGTAGTCTGTATCCATGCACACACTTAACTCCTTGCGTGGTAACGACTTTGTCCATCGATTCAGCATCATTGGGACCGTACTTTGGCTGGTTCTGATCCTGATAAGCGTGGGCTGTTCGCCAAAGATGCAATTCGAAGCCAATGAGGGGAAGGACACCGGGTGGTTGGTGGACGCTGTCATTCGAGTGCCTACGGCCAATCCATTGACAGGCGAGGTCGAGGCAGCCGGGCGGATCTCATATGGCCAGGGATCAGAACTGCACTCGCGAGTGTCCGTTCCCGAAAATGCCCGCGTTCATTGGATTTCGACTGCAACACCACAGGAGGGCGGCCCGGCGGTGGTTACGTTCTCTGGCGGCGGAGCATATGGTGCATTCGGGATCGGTGTGATGCGAGAATTGCACCACCAAGGCACGGACCTCACCAAAGCAGTCGTGGTCTTTGGAGTCAGCGCCGGCTCGTTCCAGGCGATGGAGGCTTTCGCTGCGACTGATTCAAGCTTCTCCGAACTGCACAGCCTTTTTGTAGAAACTCATGAGTTCAAGCTTCTGGGGAGGTACACGGTGGCCGGAATGCTTGGGCTCGCGGAATCGAAGTACTCATCCCGCGGAATATTCTCGATGGTTACCCGGCGCGTTGGTGAGCTTCTTCCGAGCTTGGCACAGCGTCAGCGCGAAGGGCGGAGGCTCTTTGTGTCCACAACAAACTCGTTGACCGGAGAGTTGTATCTGTGGAACGTGGGATGGATCGCTGAGCAGGCTGAAGATCTGAAGGAGAGTGACATCGGGCGAAACCTCATTGCGTTAATCATCATGGCCAGCGCTTCAGCGCCGTACTACTTTCCACCTCAGTGGCTGCCATCGGAGCCGGGAGTAGGACCTGATGGAGTGGAGGGCTGGTTTCTGCACCAGCACGTCGATGGCGGTGTTGGCCAAAATGTGATCGGCCCGAAGGAGCTCTGGTCGCACGTTCCCGGCAACGGACCGCTGATGATTGTAAGAAACGGTCCGAGGCAACCGCACCGGGTCGAACCATTCGGACGAGCGATCGACGGTAATGTGCCGCGGTCGATCTCCATTTGGATTGGCAATGGCGAGCAGCGCGGTGTCGAAGAAGTGGCTCAAGTTGCATTTGGCAAGAAGTGGACCGTTATCGAGTACTTTCTTCCCATCAAAGCCGATCCGCTCGGGGCGGGGAAGTCGTTTGATTTCTCTAGAGAGACGAGGCGAGCGCTGTGCGAAAGAGGGCGACAGGCTGTGCTCGGGACACTTCCCGAGCATCGGGACATCAAGTAGGCCGCACTGCGGAACTGGAGTAGCATGCGTGGCATGCTGACGATCACTACCTGCGTCGTGCTTGGATGTTCCCTTTCCAGAGTCGACGTGGACGTAGCGCCGGCCCTGCCCGCCGTGACTTGGGCTGAGCCGGTGGCCGGGTCGATGAAGGTTGGCGATCAGCGGCTTGTGCGGATGCGTGGATCTCGGGAGCGGCTGGATGGCGAGGGGAAGGCGGTCTCGAAGACGCCGATGAGTACGGATGTGCTCATCAAAGTGTTGGAGGCGGGCGCTGCCTGCCACCTCGGGCGGGTTTGAGGCGTGTGTCAGGAGAAGAAGTGAGGGGCGCGAAAAAATACACTGGTCCACCGACGGCGGTGGACCAGTGGCACCCAGTGGAGTGGGTACGAGCTCGGGCATGGGGGTGGGCTAGACGGGGCGGCCGCGGCCGCGTTGGCCGAAGATGAGGGAGACGATGAAGAAGACCAGGAAGACGAAGAAGAGGATTTTGCCGATGCCGGCGGCGTCGGCGGCGATGCCGCCGAAGCCGAAGATGGCGGCGATCATGGCGATGATGAAGAACATGATGGACCAGTACAGCATGGGAGTTCCTTTCGGGTGCTTGGTTCAAAAATCGATGAAGTGACCCAGGCGGGTGGGGCGGCGGAACATGTCGAAAGAGCCGAAGCGGGCGAGTTCCGGATCGGCCTGGTAGCAGATGGTGACGTTGGTGGCACGGGAGTTTCGGAAGATTTCTTCGGCGGCTCTTGATTGGGTGCTGTCGGTGGCGAGGGCGGAGATCAGGATCTGGCCCTCTTTGACTTTGGTCTCGAAACGCGCGGCGTCATGTTCGGGGAGGCCCATCATGATCAGTGCGTTGGTGAGTCCGGAAGGCAGGCCCAGTTCGTCGCCCAGAGCCTCGGTGATGGGGCCGGAAGCGATGAAGTACCCAAGGCCGGGGATGATCAGCCCGCTCAGGCCGTCAAGCATGCTGGCGCCCGAGGCTTCGGTGGTGTCGGGCAACAGGGCTGAGATGTCATCATCTGCAAAGCCCGCGGACTTGAGCTTGCGGATGATCGTCTCGGCTTGTGCTTGAGATGATGAGAGACAGAACACGAACGTATCCATTGCGATACTCCAGAGGGATTCAATCGACTCGTGTGGCAAACCCCATGCGGATCAGCATGTCCATAGCGTTCATGAGTTCACTGGGCGTGAACGCTTTCATGAGGGTGAACTGTGATGCGGTGGGCTTGGTGAGGACCATCGGAACTGAACCGCCGTTATGCATGGCGTCCAGAAGTGCGTCGGCCGCGGCGAACAGGCGAGTGGTGGCAGAGGTGGACTCCATAGTGATTGCCTCCTTCGAGAGAGTGTGGATATGTGCGCCCCCTGCCCGCTCACGCTTGGGTCAGCGTTTGTCCCAAGCCGGGGCGTTGCCGGAGCTGATGAGCTCGAGCTTGGTGCCCTTGACGTCGGCGGATCGGGCGAGCCAGTGGGGCTTGCCGTTGATGGAGGTGCGGCAGGCTTCGACGGAGATGGTGTCGCCGGTTTTCCAATCCAGGCGCTGATTGGTGATGTACCAAGCGGGGCCGAGGAGGATTGTCTCCTCGGCGTTGGCGGTTTTGATCTTCACGGTTTTGGCGGGCTGGATTCCGCCTTCGAACGAGGTGTCGGAGACGAAGAGGATCGTGCCCTTGAAGGTTTTGGTGGAGCCGCTTTCGATGCTGGCGAGGATCGGGCCGGTGGAGAGCCAGGCGTCGTTGGTGTCGGGGGTCTGGATGGCGGCGGGCTTCACCGGGTCGAAGTTTGGCGGCGAGACCTGGAACGCGCTATAGACCATTGCAGCGCGGGTGCCTGTGTTTAAGGCCGCGAGGTCTTTGGGGGTTTCAGGGCTCGCCGAGATCATTTCCTTGGAGGCGTCGACGCGGATGGTGCCGTCGAGGGCGATGGTGGTGATGGACCAGGGGATGAGGCGCTTGGTGTCGGCGACGCCGAGGAAGTTTTGATTGGGATCGATGGAGAGGAAGGCGATTTCGCCGGATGTGCGGTCGAGGATGGTGTCTTGGACTTTGCCGCATTCGGTGCCGCGGCAGTCGATTTTGGCACCTGTGATGCTGCTCAGCAGCGAGTATCGCCAGTAGTGGGTGTCATAGGACTTGCCGCCGGACTCGGCGGTCTTGAGGGTCCAGATCGGGGCGCCGTCGGAGCCGCGGAGGCGGACTTCGCGGGTGTTGACGGTGAGGGCTGTTGCGACGCTGAGGCCTTCGGGGTCGCGTGGGAGTGCGAGGGTGTCGATCTTGACCTGGTCGCCGCGGTTTAGAGAGGTGGAGCCGCCGTTGACGAACCAGGAGGGGCCGAGCGCGACCTTGCGGGTGGCGCCGGCGGGGGTGGTGACGGTGAGGATGGTGTGCTCGCCGTAGCCGTCCATGCGAGTGCGGTCGATGCGGGCGATGGAGCCTTCGACCTTGTCGTGTTTGGCGGTGTCGAGGGCGCTGGCGTAGGGATCGGTCTCGCGGGCGGCATCTGAGGTGAGGCGGTCGCGGAGGGGGCTGCGAGAGTCCTTCCTGGATTCGACCATGGCGGACCAATCCTGGGCGGAGAACTCGGGGAACTGCTTGAGCTGCTCGGTTGTAGAGGACAACACCAAGCTGTCTTCTTCCGTGTTCCAGCGGAATGCGCCGTAAGGAATGGCGACGGCCTTGCCGCCCATCCCGAGGATGGTGCCGGTCTTGACGACCAGGTATTCGACTCGGCCCGAGCCGCGGCCGACGATGAGGTCTGAGACGTTGGCGATGTGCTCGTTGGAGTTGTTGAAGACTTTGCGGTCGCTGAGCCATTCGCTTGAGCGGTAGTCCACGCTCGAGCGCGTCGCGGCGGTGCGCTCGCTGGATGTGCCGGAGGGTGGTTGCGCGTGAAGGGGTGCGGCCAGACCGGCGGCGAGAACCAGTGCGACGGCGAGTGTGGTGCGCATGGGAGACTCCTTGAACATCCCGCGGCGGCAGACCGTCCCCGTTCGCGAGACGAAAGTGTGGACTCGGGGAGGTTCTGGGTTGTCCATGTGCGCTTGGTGAGGGGGTGATGAAACTTCCTTTATTGAGGGATCCCCCGATTGTGCGTGAGTCGCTTTGATATGAGGATGCTGCAAAGCCGCATCTGAGATGAGCCGCGGATGAAGTCTTGTGGCAAGTGGAGATGTTCTGATATACTGGGCACGAATGTGGTCCATCAAAAGGAGGTCTTGCTATGCGACTCCTGGTGATCGAGGACAATCCCAAGATGGCGAGCGCGCTGCAGAACGGTCTGCGCGAACACGGGTTCGCGGTGGATGTGACGCACCTGGGATTTGAGGGAGAGGATCTGGCGGCGACGGGTGTGTATGACGTTGTGGTGCTGGATTTGCTGCTGCCGGATCGGGATGGTGTGGAGGTTTGTCGGAACCTGCGGCGGCGTGGGGTGCCGTCGAAGATATTGATGTTGACGGCGCTGAGTTCGACGGAGGAGACGGTGGCGGGGCTTGATGCGGGGGCGGATGACTATGTCGCCAAGCCGTTCAAGTTTGAGGAGCTGGTGGCGCGGATTCGGGCGCTGTTGCGGAGGGGCGATGCGACCGAGTCGCGGACGCTGAGATGCGATGACTTGGAGCTGGATCTGTACACGCACAGCGCCAAGCGCGGCGGGGAGAACATCGAGCTTTCGCACAAGGAGTTCTCGCTGCTGGAGTTTTTGATGCGGACTCCTAACCGCGTGCTGTCGCGGGTGCAGATCGGGGAGAAGGTTTGGGATATGAACTTTGACCCGGGTAGCAACGTGGTGGATGTGTACATCTCGCTGTTGCGGAAGAAGATGGATCGGGGACATGCGCGCGAGTTGATTCACACCGTGAAAGGGGCGGGGTATCGGTTTGGCGTGATGGATGAAGCGGGATGATCAGCGCTGCCGGGGTCCACGGTGCAAGGCGGGGGATCTCGCTTCGGCTGAAGCTCACGCTTTGGATGCTGGCGATTTCGGTGGTGATCCAGACGATGGTGGCGACGCTGCTGCTGATTTATCAGAAGAACGCGCTGCAGGAGTTTTTCGACGATCGCATTTCCATGCGATCTCAGCGGGCGGCCGCGGCGGTGGTTGAATCGGGGGATCGCCTTACGGATTCCGATATGGCGGTGCTGGCGGAGAAGAGCCCGCAGTTCGTGGGGTTTGAGCGGTTTGTGGTGTCTTTATATACGAAGGATGGGGAGGTGCTGGCATCGAGCGTGCCGCGGGCGAGCACGACGGATGGGACGACGCTGATCGGGAAGTTGAGCCCAGCGGGTCGATACGTGGGCCGGGCGACGGTTCCGGCGCTGGTATCAGAGGACAACGCGGGCGGGTGGGGGCGGATCGTCGCGCAGCGTCTGCGGGCCGGGGATGGCAACCAGTACGTACTGATGTTTGCGGCGACGGACACGCGGTATGAGGCGATGATGGATCTGAGCATGACGGCGGTTTGGATCGCGATACCGACGGGAGTGTTGGCGACGGGGATTGCGGGGTGGCTGATCGGGGGCCTTGCGGTGGCGCCGCTGCGGCAACTAGCGCGAGTGGCCAACTCGCTGGCGCCTGACAGCGAGGAGCCGGACTTTGACCCGCCGCGGGCGCCGCCGGAGATCGCGGCGTTGGAGCGGGACTTGCAGGAGACGCGGTCCAAGTTGCGGCAGGCGTTTCATGCGCAGGAGCGATTTATTTCGAACGTTGCGCATGAGCTCAAGACGCCGATTGCGGTGTTGTTGACGGAGGCTGAGACGCTGCCGAAGAACAATCTTCCGGCGGCTGAGCGGGTTGTGAAGAGCGCGGCGGAGGAGATGGAGCGGCTGGGGCGGATGGTGGAGAGCTTTTTGACGCTCACGAGGGTGCGGGGCGGTCAGGCTCTTGCGCATCCGGAGCCCTGCAGCATGAACGAGGTGGTGATGGCGTCGGTTGAGAGTTGCCGCATCATGGCAAGGCAGTTTGGGGTGCTGCTTTCGCCGGAGCTTGCGGAGAGTGACCCGAGGGTGGCGGGCGAGTTCCCGTTGCTGACGTCAATGGTTGACAATTTGGTGCGCAATGCGGTGAGGTTCAGCCCCAAGGGTGAAGCGATTGTCGTTCGTGTGTCGGGGGGAGATGCCGAATGCGAGATCACCGTGCGAGATGCGGGTCCGGGTGTTCCGGCTGAGTTGATGGACACGCTGTTTGATCGGTTCGTGCAGGGACCCGGTGAGAGCGTTCGTGGGCGTGGGCACGGGCTGGGGCTGTCTATCGCGCAGGGGATTGCGGAGCTTCATGGCGGTCGCATTGCGGTCCAGAACAACGCGGACCGGGGGTGCGAGTTCACCGTGCGTCTGCCTCGACTCAAGGATCATTAAAGAGAGTTCATGCGGGCTTTGTGTTTCTTTCACATGCTTCGCGCATACTTCCGAAGATGCCGGCGCGAGACGTGCGCGCCCAGTGATGACAACTTGTGAAAGCTCGCTTGTGCTGGTCGTCTTGGTCATCGTGCTGGCGTTGGTCACCGTGGGTTCCGGATACGCGGCCCTCTACGCGAATGGGGGCGCGATATGGGATGTGGTGTTCCTGGCCCTTGCGGCGAGCTTGCTGGTGGTGTTCATCCGGTTCCTGATGACGCTGGCCGCGGCGACGATGCACTCGGGCGACAAGCCGTCGCGAGGAGTTCGCGTGCGAGGTTCCCCGCCGGACCCGGAGCATGGGGGGAAACCCAAGCTGCCAGGAAAGTGATGAGCGGACATTAAAGCCAAACTCATTCGGCAATCACGGTGATGTCATGGGGTGGCGGGAAGATACGGACGTGGAAAGAGGAACTCCTTCTTCCACGTACTCGATTGCTACTGAGCAGAAAGGGAGCATCACCATGAACTCTGCAACTCAAGTCGATGTGATCCGTTTTGATTCCGAGCTGATCCGGCGAGTGGGTGCCGGGGATGCGGCGGCGTTTGAAGAGGTTCATCAACGGTTCAAGGGCTTGGTGAGAAGCGTCGTTCATCGGACCGTAGGGTGTAGCGCGGACGTTGATGACGTGTGCCAGAATGCGTTTCTGGCGATATGGAAGCAGGCGTGGAGATTCGACCCGTCGCGCTCGAAACCGACAACGTGGATTTCGCTGGTGACGCGTTCGATTGCGCGGGACGCGTACCGGGCCAGGATGCGCTCGCCGCGGTGCGGAGCGGTGGAGGACTTCGAGATTGGCGGTGAGTCCGGTCGGGAGTGTCCGCTGGAGCGGAATGAAGGGATTCAACTGGTCAAGCAGGCACTGGATGCGTTGCCGGGCAGGCAGCAATCGGTTGTGGTGCTCGCCTGCCTGCGTGGGATGACGCGGCGCCAGATCGCAGGAATTCAAGGATTGCCCGTGGGGACGGTGAAGTCGGTTCTGCGCCGGGGGGCGGAGCGCATTCGCAATGCGATGGAGGCCGCGGCGTAGGACCTGGGATATCGATCGAAACCGGTGGGGGGGCATTCCCAATGACAGGGAATGCCCTTCATCGGATCCACATCGTTTGTTATTGCCGTATTGGGGTTTGTGCTTGGGGCGGGAGTGCTCTGGGTGGTGACCTCAAAGGTCCGGGGGTTTGCCCGGCGGACGCGGCAGGATGTGGTGGCCGTGCACACCATCGCGGAGCGGGTGCGGGCGGTGGGGAAGTTGGTGGGGCTGGAGGTTTGTGCTAAGGAGATCGCGACGGCAACCAGTGGATGGGCCTGGTTGCCGCCGCTGCTTTTGAGTCAGGCTCGGTTGGCGATGATTTTCAATTTTGAGAAGCAGTACACCATCGATCTGTCGCGGGTGCGGGCGGAGGATGTGTCGGAGTTGGGGGAGGGGCGGTATCGGATTGTGCTGCCGCCGGTGGAGGGGCATCTGCGGCTTTTGGACTTGGTGCCGTACGACATTCAGAACGCGCGGATTCTTGGATTGCTGGATGTGATTCCGATGACGGCGGATCGGCAGCGGGACATGATGCGGAAGGCTCAGCAGCAGGCCGCGGAGTTGTATCAGGCGAACGATGTCCGGTATTTGAGCGAGGCGCGGCGGAGTATTGAGAGGCACTTGAAGAGTTTGATGGATTTGTTTGGGGTGAAGGTGGAGGTGGCGTGGACGGGGGCGGTGGAGGAGGCGGTTTTGCCGCGGTTGGGGAAGGCGTTGGTGGGGGCTTGAGGGGAGTGCTGAGTGCTGAGGACTCAGTGCTGAGTGGGAGAAGCCTCAGCGTAATAAGGGGCGATTGGGGTGATTGGGCATCGAAGTCGGGGGACCGACTTCGATGGCACGGTGGGGCCGCTTTCTGCGGTATGAACCGATCTGAAAATCCTGTACGATTCTTGTGACGGGATTGTGGACAGTAAACATCTTGACAAGGTACGACCGATGTAGTAGGCTGGTCTACGACAGCGGTAGTAGTCCGGCGGAGAACGGACGGAAGGCTCTCGATGACACGGCGCGAATATGAACTTGGAGAGGCTGAACTCGCGGTGCTGCGGGTGCTGTGGGATCACGGGCCGCTGACGGTTCGGGATGTCATGGACCATCTGCACGAGCGCGGGCGGAAGGTGGCGTATACGACGGTGCTGACGTTCTTGTCGCGGCTGGAGCAGAAGGGCTTTGTGGTGAGCGACAAGGCGGAGCTGGCGTATGTGTACCGGACGAAGGTGTCGCGGGACAGCGTGGTGAAGTCGCGGGTGAAGTCGCTGCTGGATCAGCTGTATGACGGGGCCGCGGGGCCGATGGTGTTGCAGTTGATCGAGGATGGGAAGTTCAGCGCGGATGAGATTTCGCAGTTGCGGAAGTTGATCAAAGACTTGGACCAGTGAGCGATTCGGGAGATCGGCATGGACTGGGCAACGCGGATCGCAGAACTGATGTGGGGAGCGGGGCTGGCGGCCATTCCGCTGGCGATCGTGGCCTCGGTGTGCTGCCGGATCAAGAGCTTTCGGCCGGCGACGCGGCACGCGATGTGGTTTGCGGTGTTGTTTACGCTGCTGAGCCCGGTGCTGATGGCGGGGGTTTGGCGGCCGGCGTGGTTTCGGTCGGATCGGGTGATGTCTGTGGTGGATTCGCTGACGCCCGAAGTCATGGCCAGGCAAGAGCCGGTGGACACTGCGGCGATTGTGACGGATGAACGGCCGATTGAAGAGGCCGCGCCGCGCCAGGTGGATGCCTCGCTTTTCTCGCTGGCGAAGGATGCGACGACGTTGGGGGTGACGACGAGCCACGCTGCCCTATCGAAAGATGAGTTTGTCGGGCCGCTCCCTGCGATGGTCGAGTTGCCCAGACTCAAGTCCCAGCCAGTTGAAACCAAGCCAGCCTTGGTTGGGCTGGAGAAGGCGCTGCTCACGCCGGCTCCGAAGCCGGAGCCGATCGCGGAGGTGGATCGTCCGGTGCGAACGGCACCGGTGCCGGTGATCAAGACGAGTAACACGACGCGGGAATGGGTGACGCAGTTGCTGGCGGCACGGGACGCGTTGGCGGCGGTGCCTTCGATTCCGCCGGTGGTTTGGCTGGCGGGGGCATCACTCCTGGTGAGTTTCTGGGTGGCGAGGTACGTGTTGATACGCCGGTTGATCGCGCGGGCGGATCCGGCACCGGCATCGATGGTGGCGCTGGTGAAGCGGCTGGCCCAGGTGGCGGGTGTGAAGCGCGTACCGGAGACGTTGGTGGTGGACGATCGGGTGTCGCCGATGATTTGGTGTGGGTTGCGGCCGCGGCTGATCATTCCGAGGGCGTTGTGGAGCGAGCTCGATACCAAGTGCCAGTGTGCGGTGATTGTGCATGAGCTTTGCCACCTGCGGCGGCGGGACCACCGGATGTGCTGGGTGGAGTCGCTGATCGGGCTGGCGTATTGGTGGCATCCGGTGTCGTGGTGGGCGCGGCGGCGGTTGCGTGATGAGGCGGAATCGTGCTGTGATGCGTGGGTGACGACGCTGCTGCCGGGTGGGCGGCGGGCGTACGCCGAAGCGTTGGTTGCAACCAAGTCGTTTCTTAGCGTTCCGGGCCGTAGCGGGGCCCCGGGTTTAGGTGTTTCTGGACGGACCAGGCAGCTTGCAAGGAGAGTTACCATGGTGATGACGCAGAGAGTGGCCCCGAGGGCTTCGGTGTGTGGGTTGGCTTTCGCGATTGCGATCGCGGCGACCGGGATGTTTGTGATGCCGGGATTGGCTTGCCCGCCTGAGGAGGCGAAGGCGAAGGAAGAGGCGGCGAAGGTGCGGGCGGCGGCCGCGATGGATGCCCGGCAGGCCGAGAAGGCGGCCAAACACAAGGCGGAAGCGAAGGAGGGCGTTCTGTTCCTGGGTGAGGCGCCAGCGCTTGAGGCGATGCGGCGAGCCGAGGGTGTTCAACTCAAGCAGAGGGCGGGGTCTGACAATCTTCAGGAGAAGGTCAAGGTCCTGAAGGATAAGGAGCGGGCTCTTCAGGACATGGAGAAGCGTTTGAGGGAGATGGAGGCCAAGCTGGAGCAGTTGCAGCAGCAAGGGCAACGGGGTCCGCGTGGGGCGATCACGGTTCCGTCTCAGCCGCGGGTGGTCGCGGGCATGCCGGTAGCCCCGCGGGCGGCTCAGCCCCCGCAACCGCCGCAGCCGGCGCGGGTGGCCAACGGCCTTGCGGGTCGGTTAGGCGCTCCTCGCGGCGGAGTGGCCCAAGGCCCTGGTACGACGGTCATGACGCTGCCGCGTGGGGGAGTTGCTGTGGGCGGCGCGCCCTTGGCGCGGGTGCCGGGCGTGGCGATCGTGACCACGGACGGAGAAACCACTGCGCATTCGTACGCGCTTCCGGAAGGCAAGCTTGAAGCTCTCATTGACCTGATGATCCGGGATGACGTTCCGATCCTGGTGTCGCGTGATAACGGGAAGATCACGATCCATGCGACGCCGCGGCAGCATGAGGTCATCGGGGCGTTCATCCAGATCATCAACCCGGATGGGCACAGCGCTCGTCCGGGGAGCGGGTCCGACCCGTTTGCAGCCACGGTGTACCAGGAGGCGTCCAAGAAGTACGCCGACGAACTGAAGGCCGCGGCCAAGGCGATGGAAGCTCAGAAGAAGGACTCGCAGCGTCAGTATCAGCAGTTGCAACGGCAGTTGGAGCGGACGCGTGAGCAGGCCCAGCGGATGCGCGAACAGCACGAGAACGCGCGTCACGAGCACGAAGAAGACGGTGTTGAAGAATCGAGTGATCCGCTGATCATCCAACTGGACGGCATGGAAGCCCGGCTCGAGCAGTTGGATGGGCTCTCGGAGCGGATTGATGCGCAGCTTGAGGAACTGGAGTGCACGATCGAGTGCATGAAGGAGCAGGCTGAGGAACAGGCAGAGCCGTGCGAGAACGCAACGCCTACGCCTGAGGCGGAGCCGGAAGCGGCTTTGGCGCCGACGGCCCCCGTAGCGCCGATGACGCCGCGGGCCGCGGCCATGCCGGCTCGGGCGGCTGCGTCCGCGACTGCACCTGCTGCACCCGCCGCTCCGGCCACGCCGGTGCCCAGCGCGGCTCCGACGGCTCCGGTTGCGCCGGTTCCGCCGGCCCCGCCTGCTACACCCGCATCGTCCGCTTCGCCGAGCTCATTGTCCGCGGCACGGTGAGTTACCTGACTCTGCCCGAGGCGCGGCGTGGCCATCGTGCCGCGCCCGGGCGGTTTTTCGGGTGAGTTGTCGGCGGTTACGCCGGCGCAGCTTGCTACAACGAGATGTGTTGGATTGATCACTTCGAAAACGGAGCCTGCTCATGGTTCGCGCACGGTGGATGGTGGCGTTGGTGATGGCGGCGGGTGGCAGTTGCCTGGCACAGACCCAAGACGATGCGGGGTATCGAGCTGCGACCGGGCTTCTGCATCGCGATCTGCCGGAGCAGGCGGTGGCGGAGTACCGGGCGTTTCTGAAGGAGCATCCGGGGCACGCGAAGGCCGCGAGTGCCCGGTATGGACTGGCGGTGGCGTTGTCGCGGTTAAGCAAGTGGAAGGAAGCAGTGGTTGAACTCGAGGCGCTGGGGGAACCAGCGGGGTTCGAGTTTGCGCCGGATGCGTTGTTGCTCCGGGCGCAGTGCGCCGTTCAGGATGGGGACTCGGCGGGGGCGCAGGGGTCGCTGCGGCGGTTGCTGGAGGGGTTTCCGAAGTTTGAGCAGGGGGCCAGCGCTGCGGGGATGCTGGGTGAGTTGCTGTATCAGGACAAGAAGCTGGATGAGGCAAAGCGTGTGCTGGGCAGGATCGCCGCGGAGTGGCCGACGAGTGAGTCGCGCCCGCGGGCTGAGTTCTTTCTGGCGGCGATTGATGCGGGGCAAGGGAGGGATGCAGAGGCTGCGGAGCGATTGGCGGGGATGCGGAAGGAGTTTCCCAAGAGTGAACTGGCTTCGCGGGCGGCGTTGAGTGAGGCTCAGAGTCGGCATCGGCTGGCGCTGGCTGGGGCTAAGCCGGATGCGGCGGAATCGGAGCGGGCGGTGCGGTTGTATCGCGCGGCCGCGGGGGATGAGGGAATTCGTGCGGATGCGATGCTGGGGCTGGCGCAGTTGACGCGGGCATCGGGGGATGCGAAGAAGGCCGGGGCGATTCTGGATGAGTTGATGGCGAAGCCCGGAGTGTCGGAGGCGGTGCTGGTGGAGAGGGCGCGGGCGTACCTGGATGAGGGGAAGGCGGATCGGGCGTTGGCGGTGGTAGAGCCCGCGGCGAAGGGGAATGTCGAGGCGATGTATTGGGCCGCGAAGGCGGAGATGCGGCTGTCGAAGTTTGAGAGCGCGGCGGCGAGATTGGAGAGGGCGATTGAGAAGGGGGCAGAGTCGGGGTTGCTACCGCAGATGATGTTTGATCGGGCCGCGGCGTTGTCGCGGGCGGGGAAGGGGAAGGACGCGGAAGGGGCGTATGCGGCGGTGCGGGAGAAGTTCCCGAAGCATGCTCTGGCGGCGGAGGCCATGGCGGCGCAGACTTCGTTGAGCTTGGCGGAAGGGGATGCGTCGAGGGCGGCGTTGCTGGGCCGCGGGTTTTTGAAGGCGTATCCGGCGCATGAGAAGGCGGGGTCGGTGCGGTTGATCGTGGCGGAGGCGGAGGGGCAGGCGGGGGATCCAGCGCGGGCCGCGGACGAATTGAAGTTGTTCCTGGCGGAGAATCGCGATGACCCGCGTGCAGGGGAGGCGGCGGTTCGGCGGGGGTTGCTGCTGGCGCAGGCGGGGAAGAGTGAGGAGGCGCGGGTTGCGCTCGGGGAGGCTCTGGGGAGTGGCGTGAAAGTAGACCCAACACTGCGGCGGGCTGGAGCGATGGTGTTGGCAGATGCGGCGATCGCCGCTTCGGATTGGGCCGGAGGAGAGAAGTGGCTGCGTGAAGTGGTCGCGATGCAGGAGGGGCAAACGGGCGATGCCGTGTTGAAGCTGGGCGTGTGCATGGCGCGGCAGGGCCAGGCAGATGACGCCGCGGCCCAGTTTGACAAGGTGATCGCAGGATTTGGGTCTGATCCCGCGTCCGTGCAGGCTCGGTTTGAGCGCGGGCAGATTCTGCTGGAGCGTGGGAAACTCGATGTGGCGCGGAGGGACTTTGAGGCGGTGGTGGCTTTGGAGGAGAAAGCCGGTGCCGCGAAGTTCGGGACGCATTGTTTGAGGCATTTGGCTTCGATCGCATCCAAGGAAGGCAAGAGCGATGAGGCGGCCAGGTTGCTTGCCAAGGTGGCGGGCGGCGCCGGCGGGGAGGATGCCCGGTATGACTTGGCCGCGGCCCTGTTGTCGGCAGGGAAGTATGGGGAAGCGGAGGACGCGTTTGCCAAGTTCATTGAAGGGTCACCCGCGCATCCGCGGGTTGCGGATGCGGTGGCTCAGCGGGCGATCGCGATGTCGCGGCTGGGGAGGCTGGAGGATGCCCTTGCGCTCATGAAGGAGGCTGAGGGAGCTTCGGTTCGGCCGGATGTGCTGGTTGCGTTGCGGTATGAGCGGGCCTGGGACCTCAAGGAACTTGGCAAGGTTGAGGAGGCTCGCGCGGCGTATCGGGCGTTGCTCGGGCAATCGCTGCCGGCGACGATTGAAGCGCACGGGGCGCTGGACCTGGCCCAACTGGAAGTGAACGCGGGGCAGTTTGCGGTGGCCGGGGAGTTGGCGGGGCGGGCGTTCAAGGCGGCGGGGGGGTCGAAGGAAGCGGGAGTTTCTGCTCGCGCGATGTATGTGCGGGCGGTGAGTGAACTGAAGTTGGACCGTGCGGCCGAGGCTTTGGCGACGTGTGAGGCGTTACTGAAGGAGTACGGGGATTCGGATGTGCAGGCCGCGGTGGAGATGCTTGCGGGGCAGGCGGCGCTGAAGGCGGGCAAGTCCGAAGTTGCGGCGGGCCACTTGCAGAGGGCGATCGAAAAGGGAGTCCCCACAGAGTCGGAGGGAGCGGCGCTTTTGTGCCTGGGGGATGCGTTGGCAGGAGCGCACCAGTGGGAGGGCAGTCGGGCCGCGTTTGAGAAGTACCTGAAGCGAGGGACGAAGGAAGAGGTCTGGTTCCAGGCGCAGTTTGGGATTGGATGGGCGCTGGAGAACCAGGGGCGGCATGCGGAAGCGATCTCTGCTTATCGGGAGGTTGTGGGAAAGCACAACGGGCCGACGGCGGCGCGAGCGCAGTTTCAGGTGGGGGAGTGCCTGTTTGCGATGAAGCAGTATGACGAGGCGGCGCGGGAGTTGCTGAAGGTGGACATCTTGTACGCGTATCCGGAGTGGTCCGCGGCCGCGATCTATGAGGCGGGGCGGTGCCTGATGCAACTGAACAAGAACGCGGAAGCGCAGGCGCAGTTCAAGCAGGTGATGGACCGGTTCAAGGACACGCAATGGGCGAAGTTGGCGGCGGATCAGGTGAAAGTGGCCGCGCCGCCGACGTTGCCGGGTCGGGCTTCGGCTGATCGTTGAAGGAGGTGCTGAATGAGTATCGCAGGAATAGCGGGGGTGGTAGGTGCGTTCGCGGCGGATCCGACGCCGGCGGGGGCATCGACGATGTCGGTGTGGGACTTTGCCGTCAAGGGCGGGCCGACGATCATCGTGATCGCGTTGTGCTCGCTGGTGGCGCTGGCGGTGATTGTGGAGCGGCTGCTGCTTACCAGGCGGTCGGCAGTTGCGCCGGGGACGCTGGTGCCTTCGTTGAAGGCGGAGAGCGATCCGGCGAAGGCGCTTGAACTGGCGAAGGCCAATGCCAGCCCGCTGGGTCGCATTCTGACGCCGGCTCTTCGGCATCGCGATCAAAGCGTGGAATCGATCAAGAAGTCCGTAACGGAAGTGGGGCGGCGTGAGCTCACCCGGCTCAAGCATCGGATGAGGTTGCTGGGAGCGCTCCCGCAGGTGTGCACGATGCTGGGTCTGCTCGGAACAATCCTGGGCATGATCAAAACGTTTCAGGCGATTGCCACCTCAGGGCAGTCGCTGGGAAAGACCGAACTATTGGCTCGCGGGATCTTTGAGGCATGGGCGAATACGGCCGCGGGGTTGCTGGTGGCGATCCCGGTGTTGGTTGCGTACCACGCGCTCCTGGGGCGGATTGATGCGCGGGCGGCGGAGCTGGATCGCATTGCGTCGGAGTGGATTGAAGAGAACGCCTCGAGCATCCCGGCGAGAGTGGAGGTTCGTCCCGCGTCTCCCGTCGTGCATGTCAATGGCGCTCAGCCGGTGCTGGCGGCAACCTGAAGGAGAGCGGCATGCTGTTTCACGATGAAGACCAGGAGCACAGCATCCATATCGACTTTGTGCCGATGGCGGATGTCCTGTTCAACCTGCTGATTTTCTTCCTATTGGCCACCACGATCGCGCAGGTGGAGCGGGAGATGAGTGTGGCGCTGCCCACGGCGAGCGCGGCAGCACCGATCAGCCAGCAACTCAGTGAGATCATCATCAATGTGGACAAAGAGGGAAGGCTGACGGTGGGAGGGCGGCCGATTGAGCCGGCGCAGCTGCGTGAGCAGATTGAGTCGGCGGTGAAGACCAACCCGCAACAGAAGGTCTCCGTGCGTGGGGATCGGACGACGGCGTACGCGAATATCGCCGCGGCCCTGGATGTGTGTAAGGCGGCGGGTGTGCCGATGCCGTACTTGGATACGGTGCCGATTGGCGCAGCGGCGGTGAGGTGAGGTATGAAGACTCGGACCATCGCGGTTGTTGTGGGGATCGCGCTGCTGGGCGGCGCAGTGCTGGGGTGGCGGCTGAATCTGCGGGCCAGGTCCGTGTACACGGATGCGGGCAAGATCCGGACAGCGGTGGCAGGTGCGCCACTTCGGAGCATTCTGTGGCAGCCGGCCGAGCGGATTGCAGCGGATGCGGATGCGGACCAATATGAGCCGAGGGTCAGCGCGGATGGGAATCTGATGGTGTTCGTGCGCGGCCGGGCGGGTGCCAACGCGGACCTGTATCAGCGGCGCCGGGCCGCGGATGGCGCGGGAGGATGGAAGGCACCCGAAGCGATTGCGGCGATCAACACGGCGAGCGATGAGCTTGGGCCGGAGCTGTCGGGGGATGGGAAGGCGCTGTACTTCTATTCGGATCGCGCGGGCGGGCAGGGCGGGTATGACATCTGGGTTTCGCGACTCGGGAGCGATGGCTGGGCTGAGCCTGTAAACCTGGGGCCGGGGGTGAACTCGCCTTTCAATGACTATGGGCCGGCGTTAGGCCTGGATGGGATGACGCTGTATTTCTCGTCGAATCGGCCGCGGCCGGGAGAGGTGGCTCCGCAAGCAGAAGGCTGGACGGCGACGTTGCGGGAGCAGCGGACGCGGCACGACTACGACCTGTATCGCGCGGGTTTGGGAGCAGATGCCGCCGCGGTGGCGCTGACCGAGTTGAACACGGAGTTTGATGAAGGTGCGCCGGCGATGAGCCCAGCGGGAGACTTCTTGTACTTTGCGTCGGATCGTCGCGGAGGCCTGGGTGGGTTTGACGTGTATCGGTCGCGGCTGCTTCGCGGGGTGTTGCAGGCTCCGGAGGGGCTTGGGCCGGCGATCAACTCGGCGGCGAACGACCTGGATCCCGCGCCGAGCACGGATGGATTCCGGTTGTACTTCAGCTCGGATAGGGCGGATCGGACCAATGGGGCTGATGTGCCGGCCGATGGCGCGGATTCTGCGAAGCCGGTGCGGTACGCCCTGTGGTCGTCGGCATCTCGCGAGGTGTTTGTTGAAGCGGAGCCATTGAAGGCGGGGGAGGCACTGGCGCGGCTCTGGGCCGCGGCTTGGCCTTGGTTGCTCGCGCTGCTGATGGCGACGTTGCTCGCACTCGGGTTCATCATGGCGATGCGTGACGCGACCATGCGGCAGCGATTGCGGCAGTTGAGCTTGATGGCCAAGTGCTTGCTGGTGTCGCTCTTGATTCATGCGTTGATTCTGTCGGGGTTGGTGGTGTGGAAGGTGGGATCGGCGATTGGCGATGCGTTGAGTTCGGGGGGTGGGACGCGAGCGATCATCGGTTCGTCCGGGGATTCGGGGAGCGATGGTGGGCTATCCGCTCAGGTCCGAGGCGCGGCGGCGACGATGGAGGTGAACGCGCCGACGCTTTCGACGGCTGCGCCCGCCATGTCGGTGCAGGAGATCGCGAGCGCTACGGTGATGATCACGACGTCGCCCGCTTCGTTGTCGATCTTGCCGCCTTCGGCGCGGTTAATGGCGGAGGAGGCGGCGAGCTCTCCGCAGGTTCCTGAGGCCAAGGCCGCGGAGGTTGCGAGCGTCTCACCTGCGATGCGAACGCCTCGGGCGGATGCGCCCGCTGATGCGGTTTCGGAATCTCGGCATGATGCGGGGGCATTGGGCCAGGTGGCCGCGGCCGCGCCTGCTGAAATTCACGGGACAGTCGTGGGGAGCGGATCGGTGCAGGTTGCGCCGGATGGGGCGGGCAAACCGTCCCTGGCGCCGTTGTCGCTGAAGATCGAATCGGATGCGGGGTTGGGGGGCGGGTCCGCACCGGCGGCCCAGACGATCGCTGTAACTCCAGTCAACTCCGGTTCCGCAATGCGGATTCCTGGCGTGGCGGCGGGGGCGTCGGGATCGGAGGCCAGGGCTTCGACAGATGCGCCATTAGTGGCGGGAGGCGCGCGTGCGTCCGTGGCAGGTGTGGCCGCGGGTTCGGGGAGTGTGTCGATCACGCCGGATGCTGGAGGCAGCCCGTCGGTCGCGCCGCTTGCGATGAGGATCGAGGGCGATGCGAGCGAGGGTGCTTCGACACCGTCGCCGACGGCGGTGGCGGCCGGGGCTTTGGTCAAGCCGTCGGCATCGCGGTTGCCGAATGCCGGGACGGGGGTTGCCGCGTCGGAGGCGTCGGGCGCGGCCGATGCGCCCGTGGCCGGTGGAGCGCCGGCTCCCGTCGCAGGAACTTCGTCCAGTTCGGGCACGGTGGCGATTGCTCCAGCGGCGGGAGGGACGCCGTCCCTGGGAAAGACGAACGTAGAGATACCGGTCGGAGAGGCGTCGGGTGATGTGAGCTCGCGGCCGGCTATTGGAGTTGTTGATCTCAAGGCACCTCCGATGGCGGCGGCTCGTATGCCGGGCACGGGCGATGGGGTCCCGAAGCGCGAGGCGGCCGTGGCCGAGGCGGGCGCGTCACAAACAGCACCCGCCCTCGGTGCGGCGGCGGCGGCGCGGCCGGTGATCGCAGCGTCGGGTTCAGGCGCCGGGTCCGTGAGCATCACCCCTGGTGCCAGTGAGGTGAAGTCGCCGACAGGCGTCGGAATGAACACGTCTCTTGGCCTAGGAACCATTGACGATTCGTCTTCCTCGGCTCCACCCAAGCCGTCTCTTACGCAGGGAATGCCGCGGCTTGGACTTCCCGGTGCGCGACTGCCCGCGATGGAGAAGGACCCGCCGAAGCAACCGGCGGAGACGTTTGCGCAGCGAGCGCCTGAGATTCGCGAGAAGGTGCTGGAGAAGACGGGTGGATCCAAGGACACCGAGCGGGCGGTGACGTTGGCGTTGGAGTGGTTCAAGGCCCACCAGAGCGGCGATGGACGCTGGAGCGGTGTGCACTTTGACGATCGTTGCGGTAAGTGCTCGGGAGAGGCGGAGATTGATTCGGATGCGTCGATGACCGGGATGGCGCTGCTTTGTTTCCTGGGGGCTGGGCACACTCAGGCGGCAGATGGGCCGTATCGGCAGACGGTTTCGCGGGCGATCAACTGGCTGATCCAGCGGGAGGATTCGAACGGCGACCTGCGGCGTGGGGAGACGATGTACAGCCAGACGATCGCGGCGGTGGCGCTGTGCGAGGCGTATGCGATGACGCGGGATGCATCGCTGGAGGGGCCGGCGCGGCGGGCGGTGGAGTTTGTGGCGCGGGGACCGTCGCAACGCGACGGCCGGGCCTCCGCGTCCGACACGTCCGTCCTTGGCTGGCAGATCATGGCGATCAAGAGCGCCCAGAGGGCGGGGTTCAGCGTGCCAACGACGGCGTTTGATGCCGCGCGACGGTGGCTGGATCAGACGGCTCAGCGCGGGGCCTCGGGGCGGTATGGATACCGGCCCGGTGAGGCCCCCAGCGCGGCCGCGACTGCCGAGGCGATGTTTGTGCAGCAGCTGCTTGGACACACACGCGATGAGGGAAGGATGGTCGAGTCGGCACGGTTCATCCTGAACACGCCGCCGGCGTGGAAACGTGAGGCCGCGACGCACTATTGGTACTATGCAACGCTCGCGATGTTTCAGCAGCAGGGAGAGTCGTGGAAGCAGTGGAACTCGGCGCTCGCCAAGGAGTTGATGGCGAATCAGCACCAGGAAGATGGGCTCAAGGGGAGCTGGGACCCACAGGATCAATGGTCGCGGCTGGGAGGGCGGGTGTATCAGACGGCGGTGTGCACGCTGAGCCTTGAGGTGTATTACAGGTATCGGGTGGCGGATGAAGGCCGCAAGCAAGACTAAACAATCTTGATAGCTTTGCCGCCCTAGGGAATACTCCCACTTTCCCAGTAAATGATTGTTGCATTTAGACCGTCATGCCCAAACCGACGTACCTTGGGCGGCGGCATCTAAGCTCGATGATCGGGTAGGGAAGTGTTCTGGGCCGTCCGTGAGCTGCTTGGCGCAAGTGTGCTGAGCGGCGCGAGAGCGTGGCCGAACCCGGCCCCTGTGCGACAAAGCGTGGCAATCTAGCTCACGGAGGATCCAATGAAGAATCATGCGAACGCAGTGATGGCATGGGCATGCGCGGCGACCTTGGCGATGGCGGCAGGATCCGTTGCGGTGGCCGACGGGGGCCCGTTGGATGCTCAGGGCTGGACGGTGCTGACCCCAAGCGCTGCTTCTCGCGTGGTGTACGTTTCGAGTTCTTCCGGACTTGACTCGAACAGCGGATTGAGCTCCACATCGCCCGTGCAAAGCCTGTCGCGCGGTTACTCGCTCTTGCGCGACGGCAGCCCGGATTTTCTGCTTCTTAAGTCCGGCGATACCTGGAACGAGGCCTTTCCGACGATGGGCAAGTCGGCCAACTCGATGACGCAGTACATGGTCATCGGTGCTTATGGGACAGGGGCGCGACCAAAGATCCGTGTGTCCTCGCACGCGATCATCGGGACTGGATCCACGCCCAGGCGGGGACTTGCGATTACGGACCTTGATCTTGCGCCCTCAGCGCCTGGCTCGGGATTTAACGGCATCACGTTCCTTGAGTCCTGGGGGCACGTGCTGATCGAAGGGTGCCTGATCTCCGGGTTCCCCGTCAACATCGTGATCCAGGAAACGGGGTCGGGGCGGTTGCCAGACATGCAGATCCGCCGCTGCGTTATTGTGGATTCGTTTGAGACCGGTACCCCGCACTCTCAGGGGATCTTCCTGGGGGCGTGCGATGACTGGCTGATTGAAGGGTGCGTTCTAGACAGCAACGCCAGGAACAAGGCCGATCTCTACTGCCACAACGCCTATGCCCACCAGTCCAACGGCCCCGGCATTTTCAAGGACAACATCTCGGCCCGAGCATGCTCGCACGGAGTGCAGCAGCGGCCCGGCGGCACGATGGAAAACAACCTGTTCCTAGAGAACCCCATCAACGCCTATCAAAGTAAGAGCGACACGGACCATCCCGCGGCCACGAACTACTTCCGGTACAACGTCGCCCTGGACAGCAGGAACATCAACACTTCACTGCCGCGGGGAACCGGGTTTGTCATGGGCGATGCGAGCAACACGGTTGTCGAGTACAACGTGGCGGCGCACCAGCGCAGCGGAACGGAAAACGTGGTGGCGTTCGACTTTGCGAACGTGAACGCGGCGACGGTACGCTACAACGTGGTCTATGACTGGACGTATAACGGGGCGGGGTGGGGCACAGGCTTTCAGTGGGAGGGCGGCAGCGGGGCGGTTCTCGTTGAGAACAACAAGGTGTACCAGCCGAACCACGGCATGTGCATCCGGCATGAGAGCCGGCCGTTGAGCAGCTCGTTTACCTACGGAAACAACAGCTACTTCAGCACCAACCCGGCGGGCGGATATGAGGCGTTTGCGTCATCGTCCGGGACCGGAGGCAACTGGAACTGGTGGAAGACCAGGGCGGCGGAGCCGGGCTCTATATTTGCCAACCCCGGGCCGATCGACGCGTCGATCGGCGCGTACCTTCAGTCCATCGGCATGAACGGCTCGGTAGCCGAGTTCATGGCGCAAGCGCGCCTGCAGAGCCGCGCTAACTGGCGGGATCAGTTCACCACGGATGTCGTTAACAACTGGGTGCGCGGCAAGTTCGGCATCGGCTCGGTGCCGCAAGCGTGCTACGCCAACTGCGATGCCAGCACGGTCGCCCCAGTGCTATCGGGCAATGACTTCCAGTGCTTCATCAACGCGTTCAGCGCCGGCCAGTCGTACGCCAACTGCGACGGATCGACCGTCGCTCCGGTGCTTAACGCCAATGACTTTCAGTGTTTCCTCAACCGATTCTCGGCTGGGTGCCCGTGACGGGCTGAACTGTCCGAGGGCGACATCGGATGTTGAGCAAAAGTGCCGAGGGGCGGACTCGAACCGCCGACCTCCGGGTTATGAATCCAGCGCTCTAAACCAGCTGAGCTACCTCGGCTAAGGTCGGCAATCGTATCCCGGTGGGTGCAAAGGGCAAGACCTCGGCGGGGCTATTGGGAATCGGTCCGCCCGCGGATCACCCGGACGACACAGGCGATTCCGATCCCGGCGAAGAGCAATGTAAGGGCGGCGGTGGCAGAGAAGACCATCATGACCCCGCCAGAATCAAGATTGTGGTCTGAACGGTCGTTGATCCCGGATTCGGCGATGACGCCTCGGAGCATCCAGGCGTCGACGGGAATGAGGATGGCCGTTGCAATGCCGCACACGGCCGCGCAGGTCAAGAGAGCTTTGCGGCTGTTCGACGAATCCATCACTTTGTTTTCTCAATGCCCCAATCCAGCACGGCGTGCCCTCCGATCTGGAAGTACTCGACGGTGATGGGGACCGACTTGGCCTCCTTGAGCTCGAACGTGCCGGTGTCCTTGGTCGGGCCGTGGTGGGTCCAGTTTTCGAGGATGGTTTTGCCATCGACGATGACGCGGATGCCGTCATCGCTCAGGGTGGAGATGGTCCAGGCGCCGGGAGTGAGAGGGAGGGTCGTGGTGGCGATGAGGCCGTAGAGGCTGCCGCCGAAACCGGAGTTCGCGAAAGCGGGGACTCTCTTGATGGAGGTTGGTCCCTTGCCGCCGAAGGGGAAGTTCAGATTCTCGTAGCGCGTCTGGATGGCCTTGGGGTCTTTGGCGCAGTCTCGCCATGCCTCGAGGTTGGGCGGTGGAGAAGGCGGATTGGTTTCACCCTTCCAGGTGAAGAGAGATATCTGCCAGTCGGTCTTGACGAAAGTCGCCTTGAGTTGCTGGCGGGCAGCGCCCGCCTCGGCGGTCAGCGTGTACGACGCGACACCCGCTTTCTTGAGCGCGATGTCGTACTCCTGCGGGCTGGTGTTGGGGCTCCAGTGAGTTGCCACTACATCCACCGGTGCGCGGCCATCGGCCATCACCACGCTGATTTTCACATCCTTGGGAAAGTTGTAGAGCTTGTAGTGGTGGGTGGCTTCGCTGGTGGAGGTGGCGACCATGAGAGGGGACTCGTGGTCCCACGGGCCCCAATCCGTCATGATGATGTTCTGGCGTCCGGAGAGGGATTTGCGGGCGCCGACGGGACGAGATTCGCCAACGAGTTTGAGGGACGACGTCGCTTCTTTGTCGTCGTCGCCGTGCTCCGGCTTTCTGTGGGCGAATTCTAAGACCTTGATTCCTTCAGTGATCGCAGCAGGCTGCTGGACATCGTTTATCTTGTTGCTGTCGATGATTGTGCCACGCACCTTGTCCTTGCCTGGGCTGGAATCGCGGAGTTGATAGCCGATCAAGTCGCCCGTGAAGGTGTTCCCAGTGATCAGGTTGTCAACAACATCTCCACCGTGCGCCCCAGTGACGCCGGGCATGGACAACAACTTGCCGTCATCATCCCACCAGAGGTGCACACCGCACTTGTTGCTGCGGAAGGTGTTGTCTACGACAAAGTTCTGCGAGCCGTGTTCGATGTTGATCGCCCCGCGCTCCAGGCCATAGGCCATGCCTCCGTTGTCCTCGAAGGTATTCTCGAAGATGATCGTTTCGTTGGAGTAGCCGCCCCATATCCCGCAGATGGCGTTGGAAACAAAGCGGTTGTTAAAGATGCGGTTGCCTTGAGAGAATGTCATTTCTAAGCCGTGGGCCGCAGCGTACGACAGGTCATTGCCCACGAATCGATTGTGGTTGCAGCCGGTGTCTTTGTAAGAGAACTCGGGCGTTGGTGCCGGCGACTCGCCAAGGGCCTCCCGGCCAGCAAACCCGAAAATCCCGTCGCCACCATGCGTGATCGAGTTCTCGGCGATCACGTTGTTTGAGCACTGCTCGAACATGAGCAGGCCCGCGGAATCTTGGCCACGGTTGTAGACCTCGTGCGAATAGCCGCGGATGCAGAAGTCCAGAGCGTTGCGGCAAATGAGGTTGCGGCTGCTGCGCCACATGGCCAGGCCCCAGCCGGACAGGAAGGAGCAGTCGTTGTCGTAGATGACCGAGTCGGTAACGCGATCCAGGATGATGCCGTTCTGGCCGGCGCGGACTTTGATGTTGCGGAGCGTGACCTTGGAGGCGTTCTTCACGGCGAGGGCCGCGCCGTGTTGGGTCATCCACTCATCTTTGTCGTTGTTGTGGGGGAAGAGCCAGTCGGAGCCATCCTCGGCGACGGCGGTGGACTTCAGGCGCTGGCGGTAGTTGCCGGAGAGGTCGGAGGTCTCGACGGTGAGTCCGGGGCAGTCGTCGGCTTGAACCGCGACCTTGAATCCGGACACCTTCAGGTTTTTGAGCGTGACATCCTTGTGGCCGTGCAGGCGGATGCCGATCCCCGTGAGTTGGTCGCCGGGAGTAGTGGGAGAGGAGCCGCACAATGATGAACCCGTGGCGAACTCGACGGTAATGCCGTCCGCATCAATGTGGATCACGCCGTTAGCGTTGGCATCTTTGACGACCGTTTCCGGGGCGATCCGGACGATGCAGGATTGGGTGATGGAGAGATCGTCGGATTGGAGGTCGATGGTGGGGGTGGGTGGGGAAACTTGAGTTTGGCAGAGCGCGGCTATGGCGATGAGGTGCAGCATGGGCGCATGGTAACGGCCGCGCGGGATGCCCGTCCCTGCTTTGATGGATATGGATTGGGGATTGCTCCGGCGGCTTGCGCCGCTCGGCTCTGATTAGGACGCTGCGGGCTCTTGGCCGCCTGCGGGGGCGCGGCTTACGCGGACATCCTCGCCCGTCTGGGACATCGGTGTGCGGATTTCAGGATCGCGAGCGGGGAGCCGCTGCGGACTGGGCTTGTTTGACTCTGCCTCGACTTCATCTTCGACACCCTTGAGCCCCTTGCGGAACTCAACGATCCCCTTTCCAAGGCCGCGGCCGACCTCCGGCAAACGCTTGCCGAAAATCAGAAGGCCGATGACCATGAGGATGATGAGGTCGGGGCCCTGAAACAAGTTGTTGAACAGAGCCAGGGTGGTCGTGTGCATGAATCCCTCGAGGGGTTTGAATCGCTCAATTCAAGGGGCGGGAGATACCAGAGTCAACGCGGGGCTCGGAATTGGATTGCGGGGCTTTCAAGGGGCTGATTCGCGGCTTATCGGGCAAAACCACTGTTTCGCTCGGTCGCCTCGACGACGTTCAGGAGCAGCATGGCGACTGTCATGGGGCCTACACCCCCGGGAACTGGGCTGATATGGCCTGCGACGGACTTGACCGAGTCGAACTCCACATCGCCGACCGTGCGGGTCTTGCCGTCCGGGCCGTGGACACGGTTCACGCCCACATCGATCACGATCGCCCCGGGTTTGACCATTTCGGCGGTGACGAGCTTGGGAACCCCGGCCGCGGCCACGAGGATGTCGGCGGATCGGGCCAACTCGGGCAGGCCCCAAGTCCACTTATTGCAGGAGATTACGGTCGCATCCTGACGCATCAGGAGGACCGCGATGGGCTTACCGACCACATCGCCGGCGCCGATGACCACGGCCCGCTTGCCGCGGATGTCGGTGCCGGTGGATTGGATCATCTTCAGGACGGCCAAGGCGGTACAGGGGACCAGCGAAGACTGGCCGTAGACGACGTTGCCGATGTTGGCGGGGTTGACACCCTCGACATCTTTTTCCGGGGCGATGAGCCGCTGGATCCGGTAGGGTTCAACCCCGGGGGGCAGCGGCAGGTGCACCATGATGGCGGTGACCTCATCTTTGGTGTTCAGCAGGAGCACACGCCCGGCGACTTCGTCGTAGTCGGCATCCTCGCGGAAGTCGTGGAGGCGATACTCGATGCCCAGGTCCGCGCAGGTCTTGCCCTGATTCTCTGCGTAGACGCGGGCGGCGTTGTCACCCTCATCGGCCAGCAGGGCGTCCAGGCGCACTTCTCCGCCGCGGGCCCGGATGGCCTTGACCCGCGCGGCGATATCCCGCCGGTATTGCTCGGCGAGGGCTTTGCCGTCGATGATGGTGGCGGGGGGCATGCGCACACTATACGTGGTGCGTGCGGCGTTTGCGTGACTTGGCATCTCGCCGGTCATTCTCATTTTGTAGAATGTCCCCGTGCCAAGCTCAAAGCCCGAACAGCGTGTCATGGAACTCCGGTCGCTCCTGGATAAGGCGAACCGGGCGTACTACGTCGATGCCAAGCCGATCATGTCGGACCCTGAGTTCGACAAGCTGCTTGCGGAGCTGGGGGCGCTCGAGAAGCAGCACCCGGAGCTGGATGATCCGGACAGCCCGACGCACCGGGTGGGGGGCGAGCCGATCGAGGGTTTCGAGCAGGTCAAGCACGCGGTGCCGATGCTCAGCATCGACAACACGTACAACGAAGCGGATGTGCGCGAGTGGTACACGCGGATGGAGTCAGCCTTGAAGGGGAAGGGTGGGTCGCTGTTTGACGCGGGCGCGAGCGAGCCGTTGATCTGTGTCTGCGACCCCAAGGTGGATGGCGTTGCGATGTCGCTGCGGTATGAGAAGGGGAGGTTGAAAACCGCGGCCACCCGCGGCGATGGGGCGGTGGGGGATGACGTCACCGCGAATGTGCGGATGATCCAATCGGTTCCATTGAAACTGGAGGGCGGCAAAGCGGCCGTTCCCGACGTTCTGGAGATCCGCGGCGAGGTCTACATGCCCGCGGCCGAGTTTGAGCGGACCAACAAGGAACGGGAAGCGGCCGGGGAAGAACTGTTCATGAACCCCCGGAACTCGACCGCGGGGACGCTCAAGCAGCTCGATCCCAACATCGTCGCCAAACGGCGATTGGCGTTCTCTGCGTACGGCCGCGGCGAGAGCAGCGATGCGGGATTCGCTTCTTCTCACTCTGAGTTTCTCGACAAGATCAAGGCACTGGGCATGCCAGTGACCCGCAACATCTGGCACTGCACAACGGTTGAGCAGGTGCTCGCGGCCATTGAAGAGTTCGGGAAACAGCGTGCGAAACTCAGCTTCCAGACCGACGGCATGGTGATCCGCGTCGATTCGTTCGCCCAGCAAGCCAAGCTGGGTATGACCAGCAAGTCGCCGCGGTGGGTGATCGCGTACAAGTACCCGGCGGAACGGAAGCAGACCAGGCTGCTCAAGGTCGAGCACCAGGTCGGGAAAACGGGCAAGATCACGCCGCGGGCGTTCATGGAGCCGGTGGTGGTGGCGGGGACGACCGTCCAGCACGCGACGTTGCACAACTACGGGCAGATCCGCAAGAAGGACATCCGGATCGGCGACACGGTCGAGATCGAGAAGGCCGGGGAGATCATCCCGTATGTGGTGGGGGTGGTGCAGGAGAAGCGACCCAGCGGGGCGAAGAAGATCGTGGCGCCGGAGGTCTGTCCGGAATGCGGTGGGCCGGTCGAGATCGACCCGCCCGAGGCAGCGCCCGACGATGAGACGGGTCGGTGGTGCATCAACCCGGAGTGTCGGGCGCAAATTCGCGAGAAGTTGATCTGGTTCGCGGGACGGCGGCAGATGGACATAGAGGGGTTGGGTGAGAAAACGGTCGACCAGATTCGCGCCGAATCGAAGGTCCCTCTGAACACGTTCGGCGACATCTTCAGACTCGCCAAGCACCGCGATGAACTCATCGGCCTCGAGCGCATGGGCGAGAAGAAGGTCGACAACCTGCTCGAAGGCATCGAAAACGCCAAGAAGCGAGGCCTGCGGCACGTGCTGGCCGGAATGGGCATCCGGCACGTCGGAGAAACGACGTCCAAGTTCCTCGCGAGGCGATACCCCGACCTTGATGCACTGCTCGCGGCTTCCGTTCGCGACCTGATGCCCAATGCCAAGTTGACCTCGGAGGAAGCCAAACAACTCGGAGTCGCGGCCGAGGGTTCCGGCGGCCAGGAAACCGGATTGGGAAAGGACACGGCTCCGGCCGTGCACGCCTACCTGCATTCCAAGGCGGCGCACCACACGTTTGAAGATCTGCGGAAGGAGGGTGTGAACCTCACTTCACAGGACTATCGCGCACCGGGCGCTGTGAAGGCTGCGGGCCCGTTTGCGGGAAAGACGATCGTTTTGACCGGCAGCCTGGACAACTACGAAAGAGACGCTCTCAAGGCGATCCTCGAAGCGCAGGGAGCCAAGGTTTCAGGATCGGTGTCCAGCAAGACCACGCTGGTCATCGCGGGCAAGGAGGCGGGATCGAAGCTCGACAAGGCCCGGGAGTTGGGAATTGAGGTCTGGGATGAGGCAAGACTCCTGAAGGAACTCAAGGCGGCCGGCATCACCTGACCGCTACACTGAGGCACCATGCAAAACGTCGAGTTCAAGGCCGAACTCATGGACCTGCCGCTGGCTCGCACGATCTGCCGCGCACTGGGTGCGACGATGATCGCGACGATGCAGCAGAAGGACTCGTACTACAAGCTGCCGCACGGGCGCCTTAAGAAGCGCGAGATGCCCGGCGAGCCGACGGAGTACATCTTCTACCAGAGGCCCGACAAGATGCAGCCCAAGGTGAGCCAGTTCACGATCTACTCGCAGAACGAGGCGATGACCAAGTTCGGGGCAACGGAGCTGCCGGTGTGGCTGGTGGTGAAGAAGGTTCGAGAACTTTGGATGCTGGGAAATGTGCGGATCCACCTGGATGTGGTGGATGGCCTGGGGTCGTTTCTGGAGTTTGAGGCCTTGGTGACGCCGCAGCAGAACGTGGCGACATGCCAGGAGATTGTGGCGGACCTGCGTCAGAAGCTGCAACCCGCCCTGGGTGAGCCGGTGTCGGTCGGGTACAGCGACATGGTCACGGGCGTGTGACTCAGCTTCGCAGGACGGTGTTGCCTTCCACAGGCTCGAACCGCGCCTGGAAGAATCGCAGGTGCTCGGGCTCGTAGGTGAACCGAAGACCGACGATGTCTTTGGCCCGGGCGAAGAGATCGATCACCGATTCCGCGGTCACATCCATGTGGGCTTGGGTGTAGACCCGCCGCGGGATGGTCAGGCGGATCAGTTCGAGCTTGGGGAAGATGTTCTGGCCCGTGTCGGGGTTGCGTCCCGCGGAGACGGCGCCTCGCTCCATCGCGCGGACGCCGGACTCGACGTAGAGGGCACAGGCCAGTGCCTGTGCCGGGAACAGTTCACGCGGGATGTGTGGCAGAAACGCCTGCGCGTCAATGAAGATTCCGTGCCCGCCAATCGGCCGCACGATCGGGACACCGGCCTGGATCAGCAGATTGCCGAGATATTCGACCTGCCCGATCCTCGCCCGGATGTGGTCGTATTGAACGGACTCCTCGATGCCGATCGCCATGGCCTCCATGTCGCGGCCAGCCAGGCCGCCGTAGGTATGCAGGCCTTCATAGAGGACCACCATGTTCCGGGCCTTGGCGGCCAGTCCGTCATCGTTGACGCACAAGAACCCGCCGATGTTGACCAGGCAGTCCTTCTTTGCCGAGTTCGTGCACCCATCGCTGTACGAGCAGATCTCGCGGAGGATCTCTTCGATGGACTTGTCCCCGTACCCCGGCTCGCGCTGGCGGATGAAGTACGCGTTCTCCACCGCCCGCGTCGCATCCAGCATGATCTTGATCCCGTGCTGCTTGCACAGAGCCGACACGGCCTTGATGTTCGCCATGCTCACAGGCTGGCCGCCCGCCATGTTCACGTTGCACTGGAGGCAGAGATACGGAATCTTGGACGCACCGACGCGGGCGATGAGGTCAGACAGCTTCTTCAAGTCCACGTTGCCCTTGAAGGGTGCCTCGTTGGTCGGATCGTGGGCCGCATCGCAAATGACATCCACAAACCGTCCGCCCGCGAGCTCCTGGTGGGCCCGCGTCGTCGTGAAGTACATGTTGCCGGGAACAAAGTCCCCCGGCTTGATGAGCAGCTTGCTCAGAATGTTCTCAGCCCCGCGGCCTTGATGCGTGGGGACCACGTGCTTGTACCCGTAGTACTTTTGCACGGCGCTCTCAAAGCGGTAGTAGTTGGCCGACCCCGCGTACGCCTCATCGCCGAGCATCAGACCCGCCCATTGCCGGTCCGACATCGCGCTGGTGCCCGAGTCCGTCAACAGATCGATATAGACGTCCGCGCTCTTGAGTAGGAAGGTGTTGAACCCTGCCTCCATGAGGGCTGCTTCGCGCTCCGCGCGGGTCGTCATCCGCAGTGGCTCAACCATCTTGATCTTGAACGGCTCTGCCCAGGAACGCTTGGCCATGGCTTCAACCCCTGTTGGAATAACAGGATATTGATATCCTTAATGACCTCTGTGTTAAGCGATGAACGAGCCGATTCGCGCGAATAAGGGAGACTTCCCCGAAGCCCAAAAAGGACCGCCGGACCCCGTTCTTCACAGGATCCGGCGGCTGCGGAGTCTTGATCCCAGGGCTGAACGATCTCAGCCACTGGGCATTGCTTCGTTTACCGGGAAGCCAACGGGCCCGAGTCCTGCTTGGGAGCAGACTTGGTGTCCGGCCCGATCTCGATCACCGAGGGGCTGATCTCGATCGTCTTGGGCTTGAGAGCCTTGTAGCCCTTGGCCGTCTTGCCCTGCTCGTTATCCAGGAGGTACTTGGCCGCGTTCTCGTAGCTCTTGATGTCACTGGTCTGCGTGAACATCTGGAGCTTGGACTCCTGCTTGGCCCGGATGTCGGCCAGGTGGGCCGTGATCTGGTCCAGGCTGTCAGCCCGGTAGCGGCTGTGGTTCTCGATCGTCTCCTGGCGCTTGGCCATGAGGTCGATCATGCGGTCGTTGCGAGAGATGGTGTCCACTTGGCGGTCCAGGGCCCAAAGCTGCGTCTGGAACTCGGCACGCTCGGTCTCGAGCTGCTCGAGGAGGGCCGAGAGCCGCTCCTTCTGCTGGCCGAGATAACCAAGGTCGCGATCGATGTCGCTGGCCCGCTGGCTGTACGCCGTGCGGAGCTGGCTGACGCGATTGGCCTTGCCGTACGCATCATCCAGGTTCATGGCCGAACCCGAATCGAAGCGAACCTTGACGATCTGAGCGACGCCGGAGGTCTTGGCCTCTTCAGCCTTGGCCAGGACGCCCTGCATTGCTTCGAGGTCGGTATCTGCCATTGCGACAACCTTCTTGCTCACGGCCAGTTCACGCTCGAGCTGAGCGTACTGCTCGTTGAGCTCGGCCAGATCGCCACGTACATCGCTGATGCGCTTGGGGTACTGGCTCTCAAGATCCTTGAGCTGAGAGCGAATCGCGACCGGATCGCTGATATTGCAGTCGATCGCGCCGCGAACGTTAGTGCGGGCCTGGTGGAGCAGAGCCCGGACGTGATCCGGACCCGCAACCGCAACCGCGACGCCGCCGACGATCGCCGTGATGACTCCTGCCCGTACGACTGTCTTTCCGATGCAACCCATTGTGAAACTCCTAACTATCCTGTCCCGTTCGCGGCGACCGGCCGTGCGGGGCGGGGTACGTGCTTACGCGGAGGTTGTTGGGAGCGGGGACCGGTCGATTTCGCGCGAATCAAAAAAGGGGCGGTGACATGGGGCTTTGGCGGCCTGTGGACGGGCGTCCAACCACAGGCCATGCAAAGCAGTGACCAGAGCCACCACCAAAGCCCTAATAACCCATTCCAGACCATTGCCCCCTGCCCCCGCGTTGGTATGCTGTTGGGGTAAATCCCGCGGGGACCGAAACTCAGGGGGGGCGTAGCAGAACAATGGGGACCCCGTACAACCAGTTGCGGGCATGCGGAGCGGCACGGTGAACACCCTGACGACAAACTTCGTCGCGCGGCTCAAACGCAACGATGAAGGTGCGTGGTTTGAGCTATGGCAGACGTTCGGGCCTGTGATTCGGGCTCAACTCATGAAGTGGGGCAAGGGCCGCATCGGCTCCCAGACGGTCCAGGACCTGTCTCAGGAGACCATGTCCGCCTTGTCTGATTCCATCGACCGGTACGACCCCTCGCGGGGGGCCCGGTTCTCGACCTGGCTGCTGGCGATTGCCAAGCACGTCCTGGGAGATGAGATGGACAAAAGAAATGCGCAAAAGCGAGGCTCCGGCCGGAAGGGCACCGACTTTGACGATGCCTGGATGGCCTCCTCCGGCGCATCTGTAGATAGCAACTACGAAGCGGCCGTCTTCCGGGCCAAGGTCGAGGCCGCAATCCGCCTGGTTGAAAAAGAGTGCGAGTTCATGGACTTTTCCATCTATCGCATGCGGGTATTGGATGGCCAGCCCGGTAAGGGAGTGGCCGCGGCCCTGGGAATTAGCGAGCCCACCGTCAGCCGCCGGCTGGCCAAGGTCCGCGACATGCTGCGGCTCCGATTGCGCCAGGTCATCACCACCTACAGCTTCACGTCCGAAGAAGAAGATGAGCCGGAACGAAATGGACTCGGACTTAATCCCAGCAAGACAGACGATGTGCTCTTTGATGAGAGCATCGCGGAGATCTTCCACCGGCAGACGGAGCTCCGGCGGCAGGAACAGACCTTGATGAAGGACTGAGCCCCGCCCCTCCCAGACCAAGCCAGGGATTGCCCAATGTCCATATCGCCAACCCCAGTCCTGATTGTTCTTGGAGCCTTGATCGCGATCCCGCTGGGGATCGTGGCCGTGATCTACCTGATCATCCCGCTCTTCAAGGCCATCGGGTGGCTGTTCCGTCAGGTCTTCCGCTTTGTGTTTGGCGAGATCGGTGATTTGCTGCGGTTCACCGGCGCGATCATCTCGCAGATCTTCTTGATTCCCCTTGTCATCGGTAACGTCCTCATTGGCCGTTGGTCGGCCTCTGCTCATTACGGCCGCGCTATTGGTTCTGAATTCAAGACCGCGTTCAAGTCTCTGTATCGCATGGGAATCGGGCACCCCGCCAAGCTGCTCTGCCTGACGCCGCTTGTAGATGGCATTGAGCAGCGAATCCCGCAAGCTATGGCCGCGGCCCCTGGTGCAGATCGGCCCAGCAAGTCTCGGGCTGGTCAGTTTGATGGGTACACGATTGTCGGGTCACTCCCCGGAGGTGGCTCGGGTGGCAAGCTCTACATCGCAAACCCCGACGCGATCCGTCTGGCGGGTTTCGCTCGTCAGGGCCAGACCGATGTCCGCCAAGTTGTGATTAAGACCTTCTCGTTGAATGACGGTTCGAGCCTTCCGCAGATCGTGCGTGAGAGCCGCGCTCTTGAGGCCGCCAAGAAGTTGGGTTTGGTACTCGACCACGAGCTGACCGATGAGCGGTTCTTTTACGTCATGAAGTATGTCCCGGGCGAGTCGCTCGGACTGGTCACGCAGCGATTGCACGCACTCGCCGGCGGTGGGGGGCTGGAGAACAGCCAGCTCCGCCAGGCCCTGGGCTACACGGCGGACCTGCTCCACACGCTCGATCAATACCACCGCGGCGGTCTTTGGCACAAAGATGTCAAGCCCGACAACATCATCGTCGATGGGCGTTCCGCGCACCTGGTGGACTTCGGCCTGGTCACGCCCCTGCGTTCGGGCATGACGCTGACCACCCACGGTACTGAGTACTTCCGCGATCCCGAGATGGTCCGCATGGCCTTGAAGGGTGTGAAGGTCCACCAGGTTGACGGCGCGAAGTTTGACGTGTTTGCCGCGGGCGCGGTCCTGTTCTCGATGGTGGAGAACTCTTTCCCGGCCCATGGCGGGCTCTCGCAGATCACCAAGCGTTGCCCCGAGGCGGTTCGCTGGATCGTCCGCCGTGCGATGACCGAATACGACCGGCGTTACGCCTCTTCCGCGGCCATGTTGGCCGACCTGGAAGTCGTTCGCGCCGCCGCGGATCCCTTTGGCGTCCGCCCTGCCGACCTGCCGAGCATGCGCGGCGTTGAGGTCGAGGCCGCGGCCTACGCCGACAACGCCCCGATCCGCCCGATGCCGATGCCCGTCTCCGTTGGCGCCGGTTCGGACGGACCCAATGAGTTTGCTCAGCCTTTGCCGCCGATGGAAGCCCGCGCTGGGTCGCCCGTTCCGCCGCCGCTCCCTCCTTCACCCGGTCGCTCGCGTCCGAATATCAAGGTCAACCGCTGGTGGACCGGTGGATATCTGGCAGATGGCGCAGCGCCTGTCGAGTCTCCTGTCGCCGGCTATGCCGCCGCCGCTGCCGTCGGCAACGTCGGAGGGCGTCCGGCTCGCCATAACGGCCCCCGCGCCTCCGCCCGCGAGCAGGTCGAGGCCGCGCAGTCTCGCGCTCGCGCCGCCCAGGAGCGGGCCCGCGCCCGTATGTCGGGTCGGCGCAAGTCTTCGGGGTCCGACTTCCGAGTGTTCAATCCCGGTGTGGTCGGCGCGGTCGGGGTGTTTGTCCTCGCGGCGGCCGCGTTCGTCACGGTGTTCACGTTCAATGCTCGTAGCCGCGGGCGGGCTATGGCTACATCCTTGTCCCCGAACGGTGAGTTCGTCTCTATTGAGCTGCCGAGCTTCGGGCCGGAGTTCATCCAGGCATCAGATGAATCCTCGGGCGTCGTGCTGCAAAACGGGCCCCGGATCGTGGTGAATGGCAACTCGGTGAGCCCGACCACTCCTCGGCCGCCGCGCCCGCCGGCTCATCCAAGCAAGGGTTGGCAGGGCCCCCGTCGGGTTCTGGTGATCAGTGATTCGCAGCCGCCGACGCCGGCGGTTCTGAGCGTGGCCGAACGGCTCCGCGGCGGTGGATTCACGCTGCTGGGGAATCTCCCGGGTTCTACGGTTGACAAGCAAGAGCAAGAGTTTGAGATGGAACTGGAGAAGGATGCGAAAATGGTCCGCGCCTTGGGCCAGCTTGAGGCCCCGGATGTCTCTGCCGGCCTCTCCGCGTGGCTCGCCCGCCACGAGGAACTGAGCCTCCTGGTTTGGTTCGGCACAGCGGATGCCGACGGCGGTCAACGGGTGTGCGTGTTCGCGCCCAAGCTCAATAAAGATGCAAGCCCCGACGACATAGCGATGCGAGAGGGCAATATCTCTGATGCCAAAGACTTGATCAGCGGGCACTAAGCAGGCACACCCCGCGACACGTCCACCAGCACGTGCAGGGCTCGGTTGGCTCCGCCCGAATCCACCGCCGCCGCGGCCTGGGCCAGGCCTTCCGACCAGTCCCGCGCCGCTCCAGCCACCGTGAGCGCTGCGGCCGCGTTCACCAGGACAATGTCCCGCGCGGGTCCGGGCTTGCCGGCAAGCACATCGCGGATCATGACCGCGGAATGTTCGACGGTCGTCGCCGTGAGCTCAGACAACTCCGCCCCAGGGACCCCAATGCTCCTGGGATCAAACTCTTCGATAACGACGCGTCCGTCGGTGACTCGGCCGATCCGTGTGGGGCCCGTCGTGCTGATTTCGTCCATGCCCGAGTGCCCGTGGACCACGAGGGTGCTCCGCGTGCCCAGCCCCGCCAGCGTGTGCGCGAGCAGGTCCACATACTCAGGCCGGTACGTCCCGATGACCTGTCGGTCCGCGCCCGCGGGATTTGCCAGTGGCCCCAAAAGGTTGAACATTGTTGGAAAGCCCAGGGACTTGCGAACGGAGGCCGCGTGCTTGGTTGCCGGGTGGTGATGGATCGCAAAGCAGAAGCACACACCAGCCTTCGCCAAGCACAGCGACTGAACTTCCGGAGTCGCAGCCACGTTCACACCCAGCGATGCCAGCACTTCTGCCGATCCTCGGCCGGTGCGAGAGCGATTCCCGTGCTTGGCCACAAGCACGCGCAGCGGACCTCCCGAATGGTGCGGCGAAGCCGCGGCAACGACAAACGCCGCCGCGGTCGAAACGTTAAAGGTCTTGGTCCCGCCGCCGGTGCCGCACGTATCGAGAATCACCGTCGGCTTCTGGTCGCCGAAGTCCGGCTTGGGCACCGGCGTGACATGCCTTCGCATCACTCGGGCGGCACCGATAAGCTCCGATGCTGACACCCCGCGCGACTGGACAAGGCTCAAAAAGGATGCGATCTGCGCTTCATCGCAGCGTCCCGAGAGCATCTCCTCGAACATCGCCTCCGATTGCGATTCGGAGAGCCGCTCCCCGCGAAGGAGATGTGCGAGGACTTGCTGGGGCGTCATTGGGGCGACGATAGGTCGCGGGGGTGCGTGGCATCTACGATTTGCCGATGTCGGGCAATACCGGACAGACCGATCGCATCGCACGCCAGGGAGCCCGAAGGGCTCTAGTCGCCGATGTGGTCAGGCTCGGAGGGTGGGGCCTCCTGTGGGGGGCCGCCGTGTCGGCGGCAGCGGTGGGGGTGAGCCGGATCGCGGGTGACAAGGCACTCTGGCCGTGGCTTGTTGGCGGGCCGCCGACTGTGGGCTGGGCCTGCGGGTTGGGTCTCGCTTGGGTTCGTCGATGGCCTGCGATGCACGCTGCCAGACAACTGGACCTGAGGCTGGGACTCAAAGATCGGCTCTCGACGGCGATGGCGCTTCGCGGCCAGCCGGGCCCATTTTCGCAGTGGTCCATTCAGGAGGCTGAGGCCGCCGCGGCGGGGGTTCAACTCGGGCGAGCCGTCCCGCTTCGCGCGGAGTGGACGTGGGGGGCTTGGCCCGTGTTGATTGCCGCGGCGTTGTTGGGCGGGGTCTATCTGCCTGCGATGAACTGGAGTCGGCCAAGGGCTTCGCCCGCCGTGACGGTCGCGGAGAAGCGTGATGCGGCTAATCAGGTCGCGAAGATTAACGAGGCCCTGCGGCAGGCTGTCCCACAGAACGAGGCCAAGCCCGACCAGCTCCGAGAGCTTGAAAAGCTGGAACAGGAACTCGCGTCGGGAACGATTGACGCGCAGAAGGCACGCGAGCAGGCGGCTGCCAAGCTGAACGATCTGGCGAAGGCGACCGAGGATAAGTCCAGAGTTGATCAGGCCGCTGCGGAGATGATGCGCGAGGAACTCGCGAAAGCCGCGGCACAGAAGGCGGACTCTCCCAAGGACAAGCCCGGATCGGCAATAGATGATGCGCTCAAGCGCGGCGACCTGGCGGCCGCGGGCGATGCGGCCAAGGAAATGGCGGATCAACTCGATCGCATGAGTGAGTCGGAGCGGAAGGAGCTTGCCCGGGAACTGGATGACCTGGCTCAAGCGATCGAGGATGCCAAGCGGGATGTCGCGGCCGCGGAAGCGGCGGCGAAGGAGCGGCAGCAGGCCGCGGCTCAGAAGCCGCCGGAAAACGGTCAGTCTCCTAAGCCGCGTGAAGGTGAGAACGGCAAACCGCCGGGAGACAAGCCTCCGGCCGACAAGCCGCCCGATGGTCCGCAACCACCTAAACCGGAGAGCGCCAAACCTGCGGACCCGGTCACTTCCGAAAAGCAGGAGCAGAAGTCTCAGCAGGAGCGCGCCAAGGAAGAGGGCCAGAAGAAGGCCGACGAAGTCGCTCGGTCGGCCAGAGATGCGGCCCGTGAGCTGCGCGGCGAAAAACCGCCCAGCGGAGAGCGGCCGCGCGACAACCAGAACCAGCAAGGGAGCACCGGCGCGACCGGCGAGCGGCAAGGTCCGACAGGCGCGAGCGGCACTTCTGGATCGACGGGGCAGCAGGGCTCGTCGGGTGCCTCAGGAACCTCAGGCAGTTCGGGGCCTTCGGGTGCTGAACGCCAACCTTCAGGTGCGACGGGCTCTTCCGGCCGGTCGGGCGCGACCGGTGGGCAGTCGAGCACGGGGGCGAGTGGTGGAACTGGAGCCTCGGGTGCGTCTGGGTCGAGCGGGGCGACCGGCGCTGAAGGCCCTTCAGGGGCGTCGGGGCAAACGGGTGCGACCGGCCCCGGCCAGAAGCCGCAGGCTCAGCGGGGCGCGACGGGCCAGTCACCGCAGCCTGGAGCGACTGGTGAGAAGCCGGATGGCCCGTCAGGTGCGAGCGGCCAAGGCGAGAAACCGCAGGGTCAACCAGGCGCAACAGGTCAGGCCGAGAAACCACAAGGACCAACTGGGCCGACCGGAAGTTCCCAGCAACCCGGCGCGACGGGCGCGGGAGAGAAACCGCAAACTCAACCCGGATCAACCGGAACCACGCCGCGGCCAACGCCCGGTGCGGGTCCGAGCGGTGAGACCGGACCGTCCGGCCAGAGCGCGACAGGTGCATCGGGGCAGTCGGGTTCCACCGGAGCTCGGCCGGGCACAGGAGCAGCGACGGGCGCGAGCGGTGCCACGGGTCCGCAAGGAGCTTCAGGCGCAACAGGTTCGACTGGAGCGGGCGGGCCGACGGGTGCGGATCAGCAGCCGGGAGAGGGACCGCCGCGGAGCGATGCGCCAGAGACGGGCAAAGCCCCGTCGCTCGAGAAGTTTGCGCAGAGGCTTCGCGATGCGGCCCAGCAGGCCCAGAAGTCGCAGCAATCTCAGGAACAGGCTCGCAAGATGGAAGAGATGGCCCGGCAGATGCTCGAAAAAGCAACTCCGGAGCAGAGGCAGAAGTTGGAGCAAATGGCCCGCGACCTTGCGAAGAAGCAGCCGCCCGGGCGCGGCATTCAGCCCGGCACTGCCTCAAAGCCAAACACGCCCGGCACGCCTTCAACGCCGCGGGATGCGAATACCAAGCCCGCCGATGCCCGCCCGACCAAGCCCGGCGACGAGAAGAAGCAGGAGCGCGTGATTGCGGAGTGGTACAGCGACAAGCCCATCGATCGCAACGGGGTCTCTCAAGCCCCCGCGGCCGAGGAAATGCAGCGGGCCGCGGATGCCGCGGATCGGGCGGTGGAGCAGCAGACGGTGCCGGGGAAGTACAGCGGGCTGATCAAGCGGGTGTTCAAGCGGTATGCCGAGCAGGTGCCGGCGGCGAAGGAAACGCCGAAGAACTAGAGCATCTCCAATGCAAACGGAGCATGCAATGTCTGTGGCGTTTGTCGTGCAGACGAAGCGATGCCGATAGGCCGAAGGCCTAATCGTGAGTAGCCGGGGGTGATCGCGAAGCGATACCCCCGGAGAGCCAGGTATTTGCTTTGCAGCCCGACGGGCTGCTCGTGCCAGCCCGTGCTACCCGCGATGTCCGACGCCACGAGCACACCCTTCGGGGTGCGAATTCTTGTGAACCTGATCCGGGGGTGCATCCGCAGAGCCGGCCGCACCCCCGGCTACTCACGAGCAGGCTTTCAGCCTGAAAACCCGGTGCAACCTTTGGTCCTGGTTGGTGTGGCGTCGCAGTTGTGGCCTCACGCGACGATTGAAGTGAGCTTGCTTTGGTCGCCTTTGGGTGGCCTGCCGCTCCGCGGCGGCGCACACTCAGACCTGCCTCACGCCATCGTTCGAAGCGACCTGCGACGAGACAGGACCGCCAGCACCGGCCGCGCGAGCAGCACGATTCCCAGTCCGGGCCCAAGCCACCAGGTCTGCCGTTCGATGAACCCCATCCAGAAACACGGTGTGGCGAGCGCGATGGCGACAGCCAGCACCGTGAGCTTCATGCCTGTCGGCTTCTGCGTGCCTTGCTCGCCGCGGAGAGCGATCATGCACAGCCAGACGTAGGCGGGGAAACTCAGGCCGTAGAAGGACATAAAGGCGCGGTAGACGATCTCGCCTCCGTTCAATCCGTGGTATTCAAAGGCGTTTGCGAAACTCCCGACGAAAATCGCTGGGACGAACGAAATAAACGGGTGATCTTTGTGGCTTCCCAGCCATTTGAACTGACCGCACAACTCGGCGCAAGCTTGTCCATGGACGTCCGTCGTGAAGATAATCTGCCAGCCAATGTGCAGGAAGACCAGAACGGCCGCGATGCTCACAGGGACTTCAAACTGGACCGGATTGTGAGTGGTTGCAAACAGTCCCGCGTACAGGAGCGTGAAGGTGATCATCGTGGCAAACAGCACCCCGAATCCCACCGAGAATGACTGCTTTGATTGCCGAAGCGATTGACTCAATCGTGCTTTGAGAAATGTTGCGTCAAGGTACGGACAAAGCAGGAAGCCGAACGCGCAAACGGGCGCAAGCCAGAGTACGTCATTGGATCCGGAGGCGCCAGGTCGAGGCGAAATGCTCAGGCCGCCGGCAACGCCGCTCGCGACCAACAATGTCACGGAAACTGCCCACATCAAAATGGACCCGGGCACTCGTCGCCGAAGCCCAGCACTGAGCGTGGACACTCCCAGAAACACTGCCACGACCAGAGCTACGGCGGCGATCGCCATTGTGCTCGTCTTGTTGCTGAACATCAGCCAGCAAAGAAAGAAGTACTGAAACTGCACGGTTACAAAGCTGAACATCCGTATCGCTTGAACGTGTCCGCGGGTCAACTTCTCCGCCGAGTCCGGGTTCTTCAGCACCCACCCCATCCCCCCCGCCCCAATCACATTCGGCACCGCAAAAACCACAAACCCCCAGATCCCAAAGTCCCGCACCAACAGCACCGGCAAAAACATCCCGATGCACCATGTCCACGAGCACGCCAAGTACGCGGCCCAGCCGAGTGTGGTCATCCAGGATTGTTTGGGGAGCGGGTCGGGCACAGGCCGAAGTCTACCGAATCTTCCGGCCCTTCCTCTGCTGGTGCGACTTGGGCGTCACATGAAACACCGCGACGCACTTGCCGATCCGGCGGTCCTTGTCGGTCCGTTTGCCGATCCACTGGACGATGTCCAGGTCGAGCGTGACGTTGAACTCTTTGCCCGCCTTCACCAGTTCGGGCAGGTTTTCGCGAGGGTTGATCTTGTAGAGGGCAGGCCCGTAACACGGGCGGAGGAATTTGTACTCAAGGTTCTTACAGACCACCGTAAAGTGGCCGCCGCAGAGGCCGAAGATGTACATCCCGCCGGCGACTTCGCTGTTAGCCAAAAGGGCCGCGCCGGCCATGGCGTTGTACCAGTTGCGATTGAAGCGTCGGAAGGGCAGCACCGCCGAAAAGGTGCTCTTATCCACCTGCTTCATCTTGATGCCGCTCTTGAACGCGTACGGCAGCCAGACCATGGACGTCAGACGGTGCCAGAAGTTGTTTCGCGTCGAAAGCCGGCTCAGAAACGTGTCAATCCGGTCCATCAGCCGACGCCTCTGCTTGGGCTGCGCAG
>JBGAND010000041.1:0-41342 GCA_044222485.1 Phycisphaerales bacterium
CTGCGCAGCAACAAGCTCGGGGTCCGGGGCGGGTGGCGGCGGACTGGGGGGATTGGGCGGAATTGGGTCTACGACCACTTGCGTCATCGAGCGTTCCTTGCGCCTCACGATGATACCCCCCAAGTCCGCCCCCCAGTTCCGCTCCTACACTCGCCACCCATGATTACGCGGCGTCCATTCATCGGCGGCAACTGGAAAATGAACACCGACCGGGCGGCGGCCTCAGGGCTGATCCGGGGGGTGGTCGATGGGCTGGTCGGCCTGCAAGGGGTGGACGTCGCCGTCTTCCCGCCGTTCCCATATTTATTAACCGTCGGGGCAATCCTTCGCGAGCGGGGTTCGGCCGTCCGCTTGGGCGCTCAGGACGCTTACTTCGAGGGGGACGGAGCCTTCACGGGCGAGGTCTCCCTGGCCATGCTCCGCGATTGCGGAGTGTCGGTTGTCCTGACCGGCCACTCCGAGCGTCGGCACGTGTTGGGAGAGTCCGAAACGATCGTCCACTCCAAGACCAAGGCGGTGCTGGCCGCCGGCCTGGAGTGCATTTTGTGCGTCGGTGAGCGGCTGGATGAGCGTGAAGAGGGCCGGACCGACATGGTTAATGAGGAACAGGTGCGGCTTGGCCTGCGGGAAGTCCCGCCGGAGCAGGTAGACCGCCTCACGATCGCCTACGAGCCCGTCTGGGCCATCGGCACCGGCCGGACCGCAAGCCCGGCGGATGCCCAGGATGCCCACCTCAAGATTCGCAAGGTGCTCGCGGACCTGTATGGCCGCGAGGTCGCGGCCCGGATCCGGATCATGTACGGCGGGTCGGTCAAAGGCACCAACGCCCGGGAGTTGTTTGTCCAACAGGATGTGGATGGCGGGCTGATCGGCGGAGCCTCCCTGAAGGCGTCCGAGTTCGTGACCATTGTCCGTGCCGCGGCCCAGGTGGGCATGCACGAAGCCCGGTTCTAAGACCTCAAAAGCGGGCCGGTGAAACCGGTCCAGCGACTTTGCCATTCCTACACTTGGCGGACTGATTTAGGAGCTTTCCCGGATGATGATCTTGGGCCTTCAACTTTGGGCGACCGCCTTGCTGGTCGTCCTGTTCCTCTTCATCTGCTTGATGATGATGCTCGTGGTGCTGGTGCAGCGGCCGTCCGGCGGTGGTCTGAGCGGAGCTTTCGGCTCCGGGGCCGGCTCCGGGCAGACCGCGTTCGGCACAAAGACGGGTGACGCCCTGACCTATGCCACCATCGCGATTTTCGCGGTGTATGTCATCTTCGCCGTGGTGCTGAACTACGCGACGCGGCCCAGTGCAATCAGCAGTGGCGGGGGCGGCACAGGCGCAGCGGGCGCGGCCGCGGGCACGGGCGCGACGGGCGCAACCGGCGCGACCGGCAGCACCGGAGCGACTGGGGCATCGGGTACGACGGCTCCCACGGGCCAGACACCGCCCGCCGCAACCTCGCCCGCGACTGGTACCCCCTCGACGACTCCGCCCGCACCAACGGGTTCAACGACCCCTCCCGCTACACCCGCTGCGACACCTCCCGTGACTCCCCCAGTGACACCCCCGGCGGAAGCACCGAAGACCGGGGGCTGACCCCATCACGCCTCACACGTTGTCTGCTAATCTGCGAGACTTCATCCCGCGGCCGAATCACCGTTTTGACAGGGCATCCATTTGATCCGCAGCATGACCGGCTTTGGCGAGGCATCGGCCCAGATCTCTGGGGTTCACTACTTCGTCGAAGTGCGCTCGCTGAACAGCAAGTACCTCAAGGCGGTCATCCGCTTGCCGGATGCGCTGCAGGGGCTTGAGGCCGAGATGGAGGCCGCGATCCGCCGCCGTCTTGCCCGCGGGACCGTGACGCTAACCGCCACGTGCACCGACGTGAGCGAGGCCGCGGCGATGGAAATCAACCACCGCGCCCTGGAGCGGTACATCGAGCAAATGCGCAAGGCGCCCGCCGTGGCCCGGGGCGACATGACGATTGATGTCGCCTCGCTCTTGTCGCTTCCCGGCGTGCTCCAGCAGCCAACGGATGAAGAGGCCCGGATGAAGCGGGCACGCACGGCGTTCTTCCCGCTGCTGGAGAAAGCCTGCGACGGGCTTATCCAGATGCGCGAGGTTGAAGGCAAGGCGCTGACGCAGGAACTGGCATCCCACCGCGACCTGATCGCGGAGCTGCTCAAGAAAATCGGCGGCCGCGGCCCCGTGGTGGTGCGTGAATACGAAGCCCGGCTCAAGTCGCGTATCGAGATGATGCTTCAGCAAGCCGAGCTGCGTTTGGAACCCGTCGAGCTCATTCGTGAAATCGCGGTCTACGCCGAGAAGACAGACATCGCGGAAGAGGTCATGCGTCTGTCGGGCCACATCGAGCAGTTCAGCGAGTTGATTTCGGTGACCAGTGACCGCCCGGTCGGCCGCACGCTCGACTTCCTCTCCCAGGAAATGCTCCGCGAGGCCAACACGATCGCCAGCAAGTCACCCGACTCCGAGATCTCCCGGGCAACCGTGGAGATCAAGGGCGCCATCGACCGGATCAAAGAGCAGGTCCAGAACGTCGAATAACACGCAACCGAGGGAGAAACCCGGGAACGCCCGGGTGAAATCGGACGAATAGAAGGTCAATGAGCGACGCTGCGGAGCACAGCCCAGGTTCGCCCAATCCCCTTGGTTCTAAGGCGGCAACGGCCAGCCCCATGAACGCGTCGGGCTCCTGGCCAGCATTGGCGCCCAGTGCCGCGCCCCCGCTGCACGAAGCGGTTCCGTCTCAACCGGCTTCGCCCGTTCCAGCGACTAGTACCAGGGCGACGTTTGAGGGTGGCGAACTCGCGGTGGTCGTTTCGCGTTACGACATCGGTGTCATCGAATCGGTCAAGGAGTTTCGTCGAGGTTCCGGCCGCGCACCCAAGGTGCTCATCGGCACCGATCGCGGGCGCTACCTGCTCAAGCGTCGTGTCATCGGGCGAGACGGTGTTGCTCGGGTGCGCTTCTGCCACGAGATTCAACTGCATCTTGCGGCGCGGCGTTTCCCGTTGCCCAAGCTCATCTCCTCCAGGACCGAGGGCAGTACGATCCTCGTTCTGAACGACTTCATCTACGAACTCTTCGAGTACATCCCAGGCGACAACTACGACTCATCGCTCGATGCGACCTTCGACGCGGGCCGCGCCTTGGGCCTTTTTCACAGGCTTCTGGCGGGCTTTAGGAGCAAAGTGTTCAGCCCGACCTCCGCGAGCTATCACAACGCCCGAGGTGTGGAAGAACACATGGGCATGGTCGAGCAAAAGCTCCCAGAGCCCGAAGCCGGGGGGGGCGTGGGGGGTGGGGGGGCCGCGGCCATCCTGAGCCGTTTGAAAGTCAGCTATCAGGATGCCGCCAAACGCGTCGAAACCCTGGGCTTCCCGGAATGGCCCAAGCAAATCGTCCACGGCGATTGGCACCCCGGCAACATGCTCTTTAACGGCTCGCGTGTGAGCGCCGTGATCGACTACGACACGGCCCGCATTTGCCCCCGCATCATTGATATCGCCAACGGAGTCCTCCAGTTCTCGATCACGATGCAGGGTCAGAACCCCGATCAGTGGCCATCGGGCCTGGATAAAGGTCGCTTCAAGCGCTTCTGCCGCGGCTACGAAACGGTCAAAGACTGCGTGATTTCCACGGCTGAGCTCGAGGCCCTGCCTTGGCTCATGATCGAGGCGCTGATTGTCGAGGCCATCGTCCCGATCGCTGCCACCGGCAGCTTTGCCGGCCTCAGCGGGGCGGCCTTCCTGCGAATGGTGGATGCCAAAACTGCCTGGCTCCAGCAGCACGCCGCCCGCCTGACGGGCATGGTGAGCGACTAGGGCCCGGGGCGGCTACCCTTGTTCTGTTCGCGGAGCAGGAGTATTCGATGGCCGTTCGCGGCAGAATCTGGCCCTTGGCGTACTGCTTGATCGGCGCGTCGGTGCCCTTGGCCGCGGCCCGCCAGCCTGTTGTTCAGCCCCCGACCCCAGAGGTTCTGGAACAGGCCGTCAAGGACATGGCCTCGGATGATGTGGTGCTCAGAATGGATGCGCAGCGCCGGGTTTCCGAGGGAGTCTCCTTCAGGCTCCGTGACGTTGAAACAGTTTTGAAGTCAGGCAAACTGACCCCCGAACAGCGGCTGAGGCTGGAGGTCGTCGCGTACAGGCGGTTCTGCAACGAGCCTCGCGCGGCCCTCGGAGTGCAGTCCAGCTTCCAGGACTTGGGCCAGCGCGGCGTACTGCTCAGCATGGTCATGCCCGGTTTCCCGGCGAGCGAGACGCTCCGTCCGGGCGACCGAATCCTGGTGGTTGACGGGCAGGCGATCACCGACATCAGTCTCATGCGCCCGGTCGTCATCGCTCACGATCCCGGAGATGAGGTTCCCGTTGTGCTCATCCGGGACGGCGCGAACGTGACTCTGAAGGTCAAGCTCGGCAAGTACAGCGACCTGTCTCGTGACGCCCGCGGCGGTTCCCAGGCGATGACTCCAGACATGCTCGAGGGCGCCTGGGAGTTTCGGGCGATGACTTACCAAAAGGCTGGAGCGAGCGACGCCAAGCCCATTGAGTCCGGGATTTCGGCCGCGGACAGGAACCCGCAGGCCGGCGTGGACCTGATCGATGATGCGGATGGCACGGACCCCCGCCAGTGGGGTGCTGCTCGTCGCAGGCTGGCCGAGCTAGACCCCAAGGACAGCGAATGCGTCGCCGCGGGAGAGGCCCGAGGCGGCAACGGGATCGTCGTGAGATTGACCGGCCAGCCGGGCGTGGGAGGCGGCAACTTCCGGTTGGTGCCCGGGGACGGCCAGGTTCTGCTGGGCCCCAGGATCCAGCTCAACGATGCGGGCCGACCGGCCGATCGGCAGGCGGAGCTCGCTCAGATTCGCCTGAGGCAGGAAACGCTGCGCAGCATCATGTCCCGTAATATCAACATGATGAGGACGCTGCCCGATGCGCAGCGTGCCCCGTTGATCCAGCAGAATGCGTTGCTGCAGCAGGAAATCGACGAACTGGAGCGATTGGCCGTGCAGCCCGCGCCCCAGCCGCGGATCGTAAAACCCTAACTAGCGAGGCTTTAACGCGGCGTTCAGGGCCTTGATGGCTTGACGAGTCTCGGGATGCGCCGCGCTGTCCGGCTTGGCAAGAGCGATGGCACGCTGGCAGGTCTTCCGCGCCTTGCGTACCTTGTCCGGACCGCGAGCCCCGGCATCCATGAAGTTGTCGTAGGCGTCGGCGAGCTTGATCAACCGCGCCCGCCAGTCCGCAACGCGGAGCCGCCGGTCGTAGTCCTTCTCCCGCGCGGCCTCGGGCAGGATCATGTTCTTGGTCAACGCCGCCACGCACCGCGCGACCATTGCTCCGAACTCCTGTTCGATGTCGTCGTAGTCAACCGTCGTGTCCTCGATCGTGTCGTGCAGCAACGCCGCGGCGATCGCAGCCTCATCGTCACACCCGAACACGGTTGTGAGCGTGATGGCCACGCGGGCGCAGTGCGAGAAGTAAGGGGTCAGCCCATCCTTGCGGCGCTGGTGCTCGTGAGCCCGCGCCGCAAAGGCCGCGGCCCGCTGCCACAGATGGGGCTTCATCGAAGTTCAACCTCCGTGCGTGACGCGGCACTTGGCGGGAGACGCCCCGTGCTCGTCAAAGATCAGGATGTCGTTGTCCTCGCCGGCCTTGAGCCAGGACCCGGGCACAAAGTACATCGACTGCGGGGGCACCGACTTGCCCGTCGCCGTCGCGACGAAGTACCGACACACGTGCTTGCCGTTGATGTAGAGCTGGCCCTTGGTCAGGCCGGTTGCATCGAAGAACACCGGACTGTTGGTGTCGGTGAGTTTGAACGAGGCGTGCCACCACGTCGGGGAATGCTGCCCGGGCTTGGGCGCCTTGTAAGCCGTCGCCTTGGGTTGCTCCCACTTGGCGAATGCCCAGTCAGCCTTGTTAGACAGGGCCGCGACGCCGTCAAGGAACTCAACCCCCTCGGCCAGTACGCCCATGGCCTTCTGCGTCTCGCCACCCTCGCTCGGATCATCCGGCAACAGGGTGATTTGAATCAGGTTCGCTCCACCCTTGAGGTGCTCTGCGGTCAGCACGATGTGAGACTTGAGGCCGCGATCGAGGTACGCGACCGGCTTGCTATTCACAAGCAGCAGGCCGCGCCCATTGAACGGCGGAATCGACACGATGATCGGCTGCGCCTTTTTCGGGTGCGCGATCGTCCAGGTGATCCGATCCGACAGCGTCATGTCGCCGGGCTGGATCTCCCAGAGCGGCGTGCGGAATGCCAGGCAATCCAGCGGATCACCGGGCTTGATCACGCCCTTGCCCGTGCGGATCGGTTTGACCTCGAGGATGTCGCCGAAGAGGCCCTTGGACTCACCCAGATCAGAGCCGCCCGCCAGGCGCCCGAGGTTGTCCGCGAGCACTACCATCGTCTGAGTGCCCTTCTTCAGGGTGATCGTCAGGTCCGGCGTTGAGCCCGGCCCTTGGCCAATGACGCCGACAGGTTCGCCATCGAGGTACACGTGGAGCCGATCCGAACTGTGCGGCATCGCGATCCGCGTTTTGCCGCCGCCCGGAGACTTGAGCTTGACGCGATACCAGCCGTAACCAAACGGTGACCCCAGAGCGGTGAGCTCCGTCGGGCCGTCGATCGCGGCAAACCGCGCACTGCTGCCGTCGGCGTAGTCAGAAGTCGCCGCGGCTTTCCATTCCGAAACCGGGATGCGCTCGCCGCGCTTGGTCGCCATCGGGTGAACCGCGTGCACCTGCTTCACTTCACCTTCAGAAGAGATCCGCGTGCACTGCTTGGCCCCCGCAAGTGACAGCGGGTGCCCGCCCTGCGTGAGGCCGGAAACGCCCACGAACACCGCATCGTCGGTCAGATAAACCTGGTCCACCTGATCGCGAGCGCACACGACGACTGTCATTCCCTCGTGCTCGATGATCGCCGGCGGCTTGCCCTTGGGGACCGTCGTGACCAGCGGCGTGCCGTTGATCGAGAGCCGGCCATCAGCGCCCGCCGGCCCGAACACCACCAGCACCTTTCCAACGAGCCCGAAGACCGCAAGTCCGCAGTAATCCAGCCGCGAACGACCCGCCAGATTCGCGTTAAAGACGCACCACAGCAGCGGCTCATCCTTCACCTCTACCGGCAGCGTCGTGCCATCGGGCAAGAGCAGCGTGATTGGTTCGGTCGCCGCGCCATCGTTGAAGATGAATGCCACGCCGCCCTGGGTTCCCGTCGTGTGAACCACCACCGGCCCGTGCGCGTTGCCCTTGGCCTTGCCGGCTTCAGGAGCGTTCGAGGATGGATTCACCACCACCGGTTGGTACGTCGGCTCCAGGTTCGCAAACACGCGAGAGAACCGCGACGCGAACGTGCAGATCCGACGGACCGCCTGGAAGTTCCCGCCCGGCTCGCCGGTCTCCATGAGCGGTGCGCCAGAGTCCGCCGACGCCGCGACATAGCCGGCAGAAGTCAGCGGAGCCTCCGCCCGACGCCCGCCCCAGAACCCAAAGTTCGTGCCCCCGCAGAACGGGTGGATGTTGAACTGCCCGCCCGCCGCCAGAATCTGAGCCAATCGCTGCTCGATCGCCGTCGGAGTAATCGGTTCCTCATCCGCCGCGCCCCAGGTGCTCGGAGTGCCGGAGGCAAACTCGATCACCATCCGCGGCTGGTTGGGCTTCACAGCACCAAGCTGGCGAACGATCCCCAGCATGTCCCCGCCGCCCGTCCAGCCATCCAGTTCGGCTTCAACGCCGGCCCACAGGTTGTTGGAGTTCACAACCGGGACATTGAACCCCGACTCGCGGAGATAGCGGCCCAGTTCGCCCAGGTAGGTGTGCCCCGTCGTGTCATCGCCGCAAGTCCACTGAGACTCGGCCTGCATCAGGACCAGGGGCCCGCCGCCGCCGTGAAAGCCCGGAGCGTTGCCTTTAATGGGTGAGGTGATCTGAAGATCGCGAACCTGATCGGCCACCGCGGAGATGTACCGCGAGCAAGCCTCAAGGAACGGCCCGCTCATCGCCCGGAACTTGACGTTCTTGACGGACATGAGCCATGCCGGCAACCCCCCAAAGTCCCAATCCTGCCCGATGAAGGGCCCGATACGCAGGATGCAGTACATCCCCGCCTGTCCGCAAAGCTGGACAAACCGACGAAGGTCGTTGTCACCCTTGAAGTCGAAGTGATTAGGGCGGGGCTCGTGGCGGTTCCAGAAGACCGACGTCTCGACCGTGTTCAGCCCGGCGAGCTTGGCCGCGTGTATGCGGTCGGCCCAGGACTCGTGGGGGATCCGGGCGTAGGGGATGGACCCGCTGACGAGCCAGATCCGCCGACCATCAAGCATGAAGCTGCGGCCGTCATAAGTCATTGAAGGCATTGGGCTAATATCTCCCTAATACTCACATCCATGTAGGGGACGGAAGGGGGGACGTGGGGGTCGGCTCTAGGCAAGAAATCCGAGTTTGGGGTGCCGGGAGCCGTGCAAACCCTCATCTGAAAGAGCGGTTCCTGTCGCAGAAACGGCCTTTCAAGGGGAACTCAAAGGATAGGAAGGCACTTTGGAATTGCAACGATTCGGACGAAATCTGGTACCATTTGGGTCAGGAATTTGACGGTTCGCCGCCCCACTCGGGCAAGGATGATCGCAAAATGTTAGGATGGCATCGAACTTCGCCTTTTGGCTTTGGTGGCACTGGTCATGCCTGTGCATGGCCGGTGTTGCTGACCGCCGGATGCCTGTGTCTCACCGCCTGCAACAGTGGGATGTCCCGCATCGATCTGGAAACGCAAAAGCTGATGGCCCAGCGCTCCGCTGCCATAGGCGGCGGGGCCGTCGCGCCGGAACCACGGCCAGATGGCGACATTGGCCGCAAGAACCCCTCCTTGGCCGCCAAGACCGTTCCCACGACCAACCCTGACGGCTCTGATCTCTCCTACGACATCGCCAGCGAGAGCCGCGACGTCGCCGCGCGGCTCGAAGGCTACCAGGCAAAGGAAGCTCAACTCAGGCCCGGCGAAACCGCCCGCCACCTGTCCCTGACCGAAGCCCTTCGCGTCGGGCAGCAATCCGCCAGCGAGTATCTCGCCGCCGAAGAGGCCTACATCCTCGCGGCCATATCGCTCCTGACCACCCGTCACCAATGGTCGCCGCGGCTCTTTAATGACACCAGTTTTACCGTGTCCGGCCAGGGTACTGATGGCAGCTTTCAGAACGCCCTAAAGGTCGTCAACAACCTCCGCGTGGCGAAGCAGCTTCCCTTCGGCGGAGCGATCGAGGCTAGTTGGCTTACCCAGGCAACTCAACAACTGCAAGATCAGGCGACCGGTGGATATGTCCAGTCTTCGCAGCTCGCGCTCTCCGGGAACATCCCGCTCCTGCGAGGCGCGGGCGATGTTGCTCAGGAAGGCCTCATCCAGGCGGAGCGGAATCTCATCTATCAGGCGCGATCGTTTGAGGCATTTCGACGCGACTTCCTGATCGCAATCGCCGCGGACTACTTCGGCCTGCTCCAGTCGCGTGCGGAAATCGCCAACCAGGAAGAGGCATTCAAGAACCTCAAGAACATCGAACGCGAGAAGGCGGCCCTCTTCGAGGCCGGCCGCGTGTCCGAATACGAGAAGAACAACGCCTCCAACCAGGTTCTGACGAGCATCGCCACACTCGCCGGGCAGAAAGAGGCCTACATCCTGCAGCTTGAGCGATTCAAGATCCGCCTGGGGATGAACTCGCAGCAGGCGATTGAACTGGACCCCGCCGTTTTGGACATCCCCGAGCCCGAGGTGACGCTGGAGAAGGCCGTCGAGTTCGCCCTGATGTATCGTTTGGACCTTCAGAACCAGCGCGATCAGTTGGATGACGCCAAGCGCGCCGTCGCGAATGCCAAGAACCAGACGCTTCCGGACCTGACCGCCACCGCCAGCGTGGGCGTGCCGACCGACCCTCGGCGCAACCAAGGCGGCCTGAGTTTCAGCCCCAACGACACCAACTACCAGGCTGGAGTCACTCTAGGCTTACCTCTGGATCGTGAGGCCGAGCGCCTCGGCGTCCGGGCCGCGACCATCGCACTTCAGACACGCCAACGCGACTACGAACGATTCCGCGATGAACTGGCCGTCGGCGTCCGGCAGGATGTCCGCAATATCGACCTCAAGAGGTTCCAGTTGACCCTCGCCGAAAAAGCCGTCGAGATCAACCAGCGCCGCATCAAGGAAACCGAGCTCAAGGCCGACGAAGTGACGACCCAGACCCGCGTGGATGCCGCGACTCAGTTGCAGCAGTCACAGAACCAGCGCGACGCCGCGAAGACAGCCCTTCGCAACACGATCCTGCAATACCTGCGGGATTCCGGGCAGCTACGCGTGGCTAAAGATGGCACGTTCCAGCCGCTCCCGGGAATGCAACCAATCCCGGCGCAGGCCGAGCCCGCCAAGGGTCAATAGGCCGCAGGTCAGATGTTGAGCTGGGGCCGCTTCGGATCCGGCCAATCCAGGTGAAAGAACTTACCCCGCGGCTGGTCCACACGCTCATACGTGTGCGCCCCGAAGTAATCCCGTTGCGCCTGCAGCAGGTTCGCCGGCAAGTTCGCCGTCCGATACGAGTCGTAATACGACAACGCCGAACTCAACGTCGGCACCGGCACGCCCGCCTGCGCCGCCGTCGCGATCGCCCAGCGCCACTCCGCCTGAGCCTTGTTGATTGTCCCCGCAAAGAACGGGTCCAGCAGCAGGTTCGCCAGCTTGGGGTTCTTGTCGTACGCCTCTTTGATCTTCTGCAGGAACCGCGCACGGATGATGCACCCGCCGCGCCAGATCATCGAAATCGCCCCGTTGTCAAACGTCCAGTTGTACTGTTTCCCTGCCGCGGCCATCAACTGGAAGCCCTGGGCATAAGAACAGATCTTCGAGCAGAACAAGGCCTGTTCCACCGCGTCAATGAACCGCTTCTTCTCCCCATCATCCTTGAACGCGAACTTCGCAGGCCCGGCCAGAATCTTCGACGCCGCGACACGCTCTTCCTTCACCGCGCTCATGTTGCGGGCGAATACGGCCTCGGCGATTGTGGCCGCGGGAACTCCCATGTCCAGCGCGCTGGTGCTCGTCCACTTCCCCGTCCCCTTCTGACCCGCTGCATCCAGCACCACATCCACAAACGCCTTGCCCGAAATCGGGTCTTTCTGCTTGAGCACATCCGCGGTGATCTGAATCAGGAAGCTGTCCAGTTGCCCCAGGTTCCACTTGGCAAAGATGTCCGACATTTGCGGCGCTGACAAGCCCACCACATCGCGCAACAGGTGATACCCCTCGCAGATCATCTGCATGTCGCCGTACTCGATCCCGTTATGCACCATCTTGACGTAGTGCCCAGCGCCATCCGGCCCGATGTACGCGGTGCACGGCTCCGCCCCCGGCGCCTCAACCGGCTTGCCCGGTGAGCCACCCTCAATGGGCTTGCCCGTCTTGGGATCAACCTTCGCCGAAATCGCCGTCCAGACCGGCCGCAACTCTTCCCAAGACTCGCGATCACCGCCGGGCATGAGCGAAGGGCCATATCGCGCCCCTTCCTCACCACCCGATACACCCGAGCCAACAAACCGCAGCCCCTTGGCCTTCAGCGCCTTCTCGCGCCGGATCGTGTCTTCCCAAAAGGCGTTGCCCCCGTCGATGATGATGTCTCCCGACGACAGCAACGGCACCAGTCCGTCAATCACCGCATCGGTTCCCGCCCCCGCCTTTACCAATATCACGATCTTCCGCGGCCGCCGAATCGAGCTCACAAAGTCCGCCAGCGCCGCCTGCCCAAACAGCCCGCCGCCCTTCGCGCCAAACGATCCCGGTTGGTGCTGGGCGATGAAGTCGGTCATCGTCGTGGTCGTTCGGTTATACACCGCGACCTTGAAGCCGTGGTCCGCCATGTTCAGGCAGAGGTTCTGGCCCATTACGGCGAGTCCGACAAGGCCAATATCACACGTAGGCTGGACGGTCATGGAGAACTCCGGGGTAAGGACAGTTTATCGGCCCGAAGGGCAGGGGGACGTTGGACAACCCGGGCCAGTTCTTGCTTTGGAGGCTCTGGTCAACGCTTTGAGTGGCTTGTGGGCTGGTCTCCCCAACCCCGCCGCGTCATCCACCTGGAGTTTGCGACGGGCTCGCTGGCGCCGGGTCTGGAGTGGGCTGGCGTGGTTGACCACTCGGCGACCGCGTGAGCGTCGCCAGCAACGCCGCGATGTTCTTCGTCCGCGGGTGATCCGCCCCATACAGCGCCGTGAACTTCCGCGTCGCCATCTCCGCCTCCGGCCGCGCCTCCTCCGACCGTCCCGCATCGTGCAGCGCGTGCGCCAACAAGGCATGTGTCTGAATCGCCAGCCAGTGCTTCTCCCCCAAAGCCCGGTCAATATCCGGAGCCATCGCCTTCAACCCCTCCGCCGCTTCCGCAAACTTCTTGGCGTGCCACACGCTGTCCCAATACCCATACCGCGCCACCAGCGTGTCCATCGAATCCGGCCCCATCACCTTGATTCGCGCTTTGAGCACCTCCTCATAAAGGGCCGCGCCCTTCAGAGGGTCCCCCAGCTTGGTCTCCAGCCCCGCCAGATTTCCCTGAAGCGTCAGCGTGTCGGGATTCTCCGGGCCCAGCCACTTTCCCGCCAGTTCCGCGGCCTTCAAAAGATACGGTTCGGCTTCCCGGTGTTTGTTCAAGTCCTGGTACGTCGCCCCGATGTTGTTGTTGAGCCCGATCAAGATCAGTTGCGGCGGGTCATCCAGCGACTCGGCGATATGAAGCGCATCAATGCTCAGTTGCAGCGCTTTATCCGTCTGACCGAGCCTGTCATACCCCTGCGCCAGATTGCTCGTCGTCATCAGCACATGCGGGTGCTTGGGCCCCAGCAGGCGAATCCTCCCCGCCAGCGCCTCCTGCAACAGCGCCACCGCTTCCTTGCCCTTATCCAAGCCCTCGTAGGTTGTCCCTAGGTCGTTGAGCGCCGAGTACAACGCCGGATCATCCGGTCCCAGGATCAACCGCGCCCGATTCACCGCCGACTTCAGCGCTACCTCAGCCTCCGGGAACTTCTCCAGTCGAGCCAGCAACGTCGCCGCGGCGATCTCCGAGTGCACCGTATCCGCCGAATCCTCTCCCGATGCAGCCCGCCGCAGCGAGACCGCCCGATCTAAGTGCCGCTGCGCCTTCTCAAACGCCCCAAGCTCCGTGTACGCCGTGCCCAACACATGATGCACGGCCGCGGCGATCACCGGCCGATCCGGAAACCGCTGATCAATCTTCTTGCTCGCTCGGTCCAGCAAATCCTCCGCCGTGACCTTCCCACCCTGTTGTTCCGGCGAGGCCGCGGCCAACAGGTCATCCGTCAAAAACCGGTTGATCTCCCGCTGTGCATCCCCCTGGTTTGCGGCTTCGATCCGCTGCCGACGCGCCTCAATCAGCCCCGCGGTCAACCCGACGACTCCCAACACCAGCGCCAGTGTCACCACGGTCAGCGAAGCCACCAGCGTCCGATTTCGCCGCGCAAACCGCGCCGCCCGATACCGCATCGTCGGCGGATGCGCCTCAATCGGCTCGGACCGCAGCAGCCGTTTCAAGTCCTCCCCAAACGCCGCGGCCGTCGAATACCGCCGCCCCGGCTCCTTCTCCAGCGCCTTGGCCAGCACGCAGTCCAAGTCCGTCCACATCGCCCCCGACGCCGTATCCCGCGTCGGCTGGTCACCGGCAACCTCGCTCGCCGGCCGCGGCACCTGATTCTTGATCTTCTTGAGGGCATCAAGAATGTCGCCAGTCGTGTCAATCGGCGGCCGCCCCGACACCAGGTGATACAGCACCGCCCCCAGCGCATACACATCCGCCCGCGTGTCGATCGGCTGCCCACCGGTCTGCTCGGGTGCCATATACGCCGGCGTGCCCATCGGCAATCCACTCGTCGCCGGCGACTCCGCCCCAAACGCATCCGCGATCGGCTTGGCAATCCCAAAATCCAGCACCCGCGGCGTCGGCCTCCCGCTCACCTCGCTCACCAGTATGTTCGCCGGCTTCAAGTCCCGATGAATCACGCCGCGCTGGTGAGCATGTTGCACGGCATCCGCCACATCCAGCATCAACAGCACGCAATCCCGCACGCCAAACCCATGCGTTCGGCAGTAGTCGACCAGCGGCACTCCCTCAACGTAATCCATCACCAGGTACGGCAACCCATCCGGCGTCCGCCCCGCATCCAGAATGCGAGCGATATTCGGATGGTCCGTCCGCTCCAGAGCCCGCTGCTCAAACTCAAACCGTGCCGCTAGCTCCGGGCTCACCGCCGCGTGCGGCACGATCTTGATCGCTACCCGCCGATGCACCGGCTCAGACTGTTCCGCCAGCAACACATACCCGCTTCCGCCATGCCCGATCCGCCGAATCACGGAATAGGGCCCGATCTTTCCCGGCAGCGAAGTCTGAGGTGGGCCAGCCTGCCGACCCCTTCCCCCCGTCGCCCCCGTCATCTCCGCATCATGCGAAAGCAACGAGTTCACCTCCGCCAGCAACGCCTCATCGCCCGCCGCGGCCTGAGAAAGCGCCGCCCCCCGCGCTCCGGGTTCCATATCCCGCAGCTTCAAAAACAACTCCGAAGCCCGCTCATGAAGATCCCGCATCGTCATGGCTTGGCACCTTTGGTCAGTTCCCTCCGCAGCCATGCCCGAGCCACCGTCCAATCCCCCTCCGCCGCCCTTTTGGAAACCCCCAACAGCGTCGCGATCTGGTCCATCGTCATCCCCGAAAACACCCGAAGCGAAACCACCTCCGCCTGCCGTTCACTCAACGCCCTCAACTTCTCCAGTGCCGCGTTCAAACTCTCGAAGTCCGACATCGTGACGTTCCCCGTCATGAGGTCTTCGTTAAGTTCCACCCGCGCCGCCCCCGCCCCGCGTTTGTCCGCATTGTGGGCCCGTGCATGGTCAATCAGCACCTGCTTTAACACCCGCCCCGCCAGTGCAAGCTGCTGCTCCCGCGGCACATCCGGCAACCCCGACGCCAGGATCCGCATGCACGCCTCGTTCACCACCGCCGTCGGTTGAAGCGTGTGCCCCGTTCGCTCCGACGCGAACACCCGGCCCGCGATCGCCCGAAGTTCCGAATACAGCGTCTCAGTTATTGCCTTGGAGGCCCCCGGCACGACGGGGGTGGTGGGGGGGTGCGCTTCCGGCTGGTTTGAGCCCTCGGATGACGTCATGGTCCAAACTTCCAGGCTTACCCAAAATTCCCTTGCGGACCCCCGCTCATCTCCCGCATCACCTTCCAGCAGCAGTGTACCACACCCCGCCCGAGGTCCAACCCGGAGATTTCGCCATGACCGCAGCCCAGCTTTCCCCGGGACCGACCGCAGCTCGACACGTCCGCCCGCTCACTCCGCCCGGCCCCCGTTCCAAACGCCCGCGTGCCCTCCCCCTCATCATCGGCATCTCCACTTTCGTGGCCATCGTCATCGTCGCCGCGATCTACCTCTCCCGCGGCCCCACCCTCTCAGGCACCTACAACGCCCTCGAAGGCCCCGGGAGCATGGAGTTCCGCGGCACCAAGGTCTACATCACGACCGTCCTCGGAACGACCTTCGTCTCCTCCTACGAACTCGACGGCGACCACGTCGTCATCAAGGGTGCCGGCGGTGCCCAGGTCTTCACCCGCAAAGGCCCAACACTCGACGGCGGCATGGGAATGAAGTTCGTCAAAGACCTCGGCCGTCTGGCCACTCCTGACGGAGCCCATGAGCCGCGTTAGTATCCCCTCGTGACCACCCCGCCAACCCCCCCCGAAACCCGCTACTCCTGGAAACTCCTCCGCGCCGGAGAGTTCCGCCTCGATGCCGGTTCCATGTTCGGCCTGGTCCCGCGCGCCGTCTGGTCCAAGACCGTCCCCGTCGATGACCGCGGCCGAATCACCGTCCAACACAACTGCCTCCTCCTCGAGCGCTCCGGCCCCGGCGAAGGTCCCAAACTCATCCTGCTCGAAACCGGCTCGGGCGACAAAATGGACCCCAAGAGCCGCGACATCTTCGCGCTCCAGAACCGTTCCATCACCGATGCCCTGCAAGAGGTGAACTGCCGACCCGAAGACATCCAAGCCGTCGCCGTCACCCATTTGCACTTCGACCACGCCGGCGGCCTCACTCGCCTCTGCCGCTCCGGTGAATCCCCCGACTGGAAACCCGACGTCAAATCTGCGAGCCCCGAGGGCGGCGTCAAGCTCACCTTCCCCCACGCCAGAGTCTTCGCCCAACAACGCGAATGGAGCGATGCCCTCGCCAACCGCAGCGTCATGACCCGCACCTACTTCCGCGACCACCTCGACCCCATCCGCAACCAAATCCAACTCATCGACTCCCCCCGCCCCTTTGCCCCCGGCCTCATCCCCGATCGCGATGAAGCTCCGATCGCGCCAGTTTCCCTCCGCGCCACCGAAGTCCTCCCCGGCCTCCACCTGTTCCTGGTCCCCGGCCACACCTGGGGCCAACAGGCCATGATGTTCACCGACACCAAGGGCCGCACCGTCGTCTTCACCCCCGACGTCATGCCCACCGTCAACCACCTAGGCGCTGCCTACAGCCTCGGCTACGACGTAGAGCCCTACACCAGCATGGTTAGCCGCCGCTGGTTCCTCGACGAAGCCGCCCGCAACAACTGGCTCCTGGTCCTTGACCACGAGCCCGGTAACCCTTGCTGCCGGGCCAAAGCCAACGATAAAGGCTGGTTCGAGCTCAGCCCGGATGCTCCATAGAGCAACGTGCCAGACGCATCTCCGCTCATCCGCCGCCCGATCTTACAGGCCGCTTCAGCGGTCTTGCTCGCTAGTACGCCATGGCTTCAGCCATGGGTGACGGGCCGCCAAGTCTCCGGATTTCGCCCGCTTTCTCACAGCCCGTTTCAACGGGCTTGCCGTCATTACGGCTTCAGCCTCGCGCATGCCCGTCGAGCTCGCACGATACTCTGCATTTTCCTGGCCGCCCCGTTCCACTTTCTGCGCCAATTCTTGCGTTCGGTCACACCCAAAGGCAACCCATGAGCAGCACGGACGCAGTCAAGGCCAAAGAGGTGTTCGGCGAGGCGTTGAACATGTCCGGACTGGCCCGTCTCGAATACCTCGACCAAGCCTGCTCCGGGAACGAGGCGCTTCGCGACCGCATCCTCAAACTCCTCGAGTCCGCCGAACGCCCCGACGCGTTTCTGCAAGACCCCACTCTCGTCAGCCAAAGCCTCGACTGGGCCCTGACCGAAAAGCCCGGCACCCGCATCGGCCCTTACAAGATCCTCCAGCTCATCGGCGAAGGCGGTTTCGGCAGCGTCTTCATGGCCGAGCAAACCGAGCCCGTCCACCGCCGCGTTGCCCTGAAGATCATCAAGCTCGGCATGGACACCCGCCAGGTCGTCGCCCGCTTCGAAGCTGAGCGGCAAGCCCTGGCGATGATGGACCACCCCCACATCGCCAAAGTCCTCGACGGTGGCGCGACGCAGCATGGTCGTCCCTACTTCGTCATGGACCTGGTCGCCGGCGACCCCATCACCAAGTACTGCGACCGCCACAATCTCCCCATCGAGGCCCGCCTCACCCTCCTTCTCCAAGTCTGCGAAGCCATCCAGCACGCCCACGTCAAGGGCATCATCCACCGCGATCTCAAGCCCACCAACATCCTGGTGAGCACCCAAGATGGCCGCCCTTTCGCCAAGGTCATCGACTTCGGCATCGCCAAGGCTACCGCTTCCCGTCTCACCGAAAAAACGCTCTTCACCGAGCACCGCGCGATGATCGGCACGCCCGAATACATGAGCCCCGAGCAAGCCGAGGGCGGTGCGGACATCGACACCCGCACCGACATCTACGCCCTGGGCGTTCTGATGTACGAGCTTCTCACCGGCACTACACCGTTCCAAGGCAAAGACCTCCGCTCCGCCGCCTTCGGAGAAATCCAACGCATCATCCGCGAAGTCGAGCCCCCAAAGCCCAGCACCCGCATCACCGGCTCTCGCGACACGCTCGCCGCCATCGCCGCCCACCGCAAAATCGAGCCCCGCCGTCTGGGCACCTTGGTCAAAGGTGACCTCGACTGGATCGTGATGAAGGCCCTCGATAAGGACCGCGCCCGGCGATACGACACCGCCAGCGCCATGGCCCTTGATCTTCGCCGCCATCTCGACGGCCAGCCGGTTTCCGCCGCGCCCCCGAGCCTCGCCTATCAGGCCCGGAAGTTCTTCGCCCGCCATCGCGGCAAGGCCATCGCCGCCGCCTTCATTCTCATCGCCCTCTTCGCGGGTGCGATCGCCACATCCGTGTACGCCGTTCTGGAATCCCGAGCCCGAGCCCGCGCCGAGATCGCCGAAGCCAGCTCGCGTCAGCGGGCCACCGAACTCGAAGCCGTCGCCCAGTTTCAGGACACCCAGCTCCGCGACATCGACCCCGCCACCCTCGCCATCGCCCTCCGCAACGACATCCTCGCCGAAGCCCGCACCTCGATGGCCGCGGCCAAAGTCTCTGAGTCCGAAATCGACTCCCAACTGCACCAGCTCGAATCCCTCCTGGCCCGCCCTAACCTGACCAACGTCACGCTCAAGATGCTCGACACCGGCCTGTTCGATCGCTCCATCAAGGCCGTGCACGAACAGTTCAAAGACCAGCCGTTGGTCCGCGCACGCTTGCTGCAGACCCTTTCGGCCACCATGACCCAACTCGGGATCCTCGATAGGGCGCTACCTCCGCAGTCCGAGGCTCTGGCTATTCGCCGCCGCGAGCTCGGAAACGAGCATCCCGATACGCTCAGCTCGGTGGGTGCCGCGGCCGAGTTGTACCGCCAATTGGGAAAGATGGACCAGGCCGAGCCGCTCTTTACCGAGGCCTTCGATGTGGCTCACCGCGTGCTCGGGGACAATCACAGGGTCACGCTCTCCGCTGTCAACAACATGGGCGCTCTGCTGGGTTGGAAGGGAAAGCTCGCCCAAGCCGAAGAACTCCAGCTCAAGGCTGTCGAAATGAGCAAGGCGATCCTGGGGCCCGATCATCCCGACACCGCCGGCTCCCTGAGCAACCTCGCCTTCACGCTCGCGTCCCAGAATCAAGTAGAACGCGCCGTGGAACTTATGAGAGAGGCCCTGGCCATCCGGCGCAAGTCCCGCGGCGAACTTCATGAAGACACGCTGGAGTCCGTGAACAACCTGGGCTTTATGCTCCAGGAACACGGCCAAGCCGCGGAGGCCGAAAAGCTCTTTCGCGATGCCTATGACGGCCGCCGAACCGCCTTTGGCGATGACCACCCCGCCACCCTGCGGACGCTCAACAACATCGGTTCATCGCTTCGGGCCCAAGGCAAGTACGTTGAGGCCGAAGCCACCTTTCGCAAAGCGCTCGAAGCCCATCAACGCGTGTTCGGCGCGGATCATGGCGACACCATCATCGCCCTATCAAACCTCGGCGTCGCCCTCGCCGCCACGGGCAAGCCTGATGATGCACTCCCGTTCTATCGCGAGGCCTACGAGCGACGGTTCAAGAAGTTGGGGCCCGACAATCCCGAGACGCTCAAGTCCATGTCCAACATGGGCTCCATCCTCGCAGACCTGAACCAGCTCGACGAGTCCGAGTCTATTTCTCGCAGGGCCTACGAAAGTCGCCGCCGCCTCTTCGGCCCCGACAACCCCGAGACCCTCGTCTCCGAAAACAACCTCGCGTACATACTCCAGCGTCTGCATCGCTTCGATGAGGCCGAGCCCCTCTTCCGCGAAGTTCTGGAAAAGCGCCGCAAGTCTCTGGGCCCCTCAAACCCGCGCACGCTGACGTCCATGCAAGGCTTGGGCTCGCTCCTGCTCGCCAAAGGAGACCTTCCTGAGGCCGAAACGCTGCTTAAAGAAGCCCTCGACGGCCGCATCACCGTGCTCAAGGAGCAGCATCCATTGGTCGCCGATACCCGCTACCTTTACGCCAAAACTCTCATGGAACAGTCCAAGTTCGCCCAGGCCGAGCAACCCGCCATCCTCGCCGCCAAGGCCTCGCAAGCGCAGGCCGCATCTGCCCCCAAAGCCACCCGCAACATCCAACTCGTCGTCGACCTCTACACCCGCTGGCACACCGCCGACCCCAACCAGCACCACGACGAACAAGCCCAAGAGTGGAAAAAGCAACTCCCACCTTGACCGCTTTTGGTGCCGCTGCTCGCGAGTCCTCGAGCGCAGCTGTGCGACCGCTCCGCGCTGGACTTTGCCATCCCCGCGCACACAATCCCCCATGCTCTCCATCCGCCCCGCCACGCGCGCCGACCTTCCCCTCATCCTCTCACTCATCAAGGACCTCGCCGAATACGAGCGCGACCCCGGCGCCGTCGTCGCCACCGAACAACTCCTCGAACAAAACCTCTTCGACGCCCCCGACCAACCCGCCATCGCCCACTGCGTCATAGGCGAAATCGACCACAAACCCCAAGGCTTCGCACTCTACTTCTTCAACTTCTCAACCTGGCTCGGCCGCCCCGGTCTCTACCTCGAAGACCTCTTCGTCCGTCCCGCCTTCCGCGGCCACGGCCTGGGCAAAGCCCTCCTCCTCCACCTGGCCAAAATCGCAGTCGAACGCGGCTGCGGCCGCATGGAATGGGCCGTCTTGGACTGGAACTCTCCCGCCATCGGCTTCTACAAAAGCCTCGGCGCCAAACCCATGGATGAATGGACCACCTTCCGCCTCACCGGCGATGCGTTGCGTCACGCCGCCCATTCGCGCTAGAGCGAACTCGTTGTCAAGCGAAGCGTTGGCGAGGGCGAGCCGTGCCGTGTCGGCACGGCGCACAGCTCTGCGCCCTCCGCGTCTCCGCGTGACATCCTTTCATCCCCACCACCGATCCCCCCACATCGCCAGATTCATCATCGGCCAGGCAAACTGCCACGCCCGCGCCGGGTCCGCAGCCACCGACTCCACCGCCGCGGCAGTGAACACCGCCGCCGCAAATGGCGAGCCCCGCAACACCGCCGCCTGATCCGCCGCCCACTCCTGAAACGGCAGCGGAAAGCTCGCCTTGGGCCGCGCGACAATCTCCGCCGGAAGCTCACCCGCAAACGCGCTTCGAAGAACCCGCTTGGTCTCCGCGCCGCCCGCGGCGTTCACCCCAAACTTCTCATCCATCCCCAAACTCTCTGCCAACTCGCACACCACCCGATCCGCAAACGGAGTTCGTCCTTCCACCGAAGCCAGCATCGTCGCCGTATCTAGCCGCTGTAACAACCCCGCCAGATTGATCCGCCGATGAAACCGCAAATGAGCCTGAACCGGCGAATCGTCATCCCGCTCATCGCGCACCGCATCAAACTCCGTTCGGTAGAACTCCAAGAGCGAGTGATCCCGCTCAACCGCCTTCCACACATCCTCAGTCAGAATCGCGGGCTTAATGGCCGGCGACACCCACGCGTTCGCCAGCAACTGAAACTCGCCGCCATGAGTGGCCCCCGCCCACGCCGAATCCCGCCTCGCATCCCGCGGCAAGAGCCCTTCAAATCGCGCCGCATCCATCATCGGAATGTCATACCCCGCAAAGAGCTCATCCGCCCCCTCACCGCTCAGCGTCACGATGTTCCCATCCCGCCGCAACTCCCGCGCGATGTGATTGATCGCCACCTCATTGGGTGTCGATAGCGGGGTCCCCATCTCCCGCACCATCTCCGGCCACCGCGCCGCAAACATCTCCCGCGACACCGGCGCATCGGTGTGCCGCGTCTTCAACTGATCCGCCACAACCCGCGCAAACCGAAAATCATCCCCACCCGCGCTCCCCGAGCAGTACGTGCTCAGCGACCCCAGCTTCCGCATCGCCACCGAAGCCACAATCGAGCTATCCAACCCCCCGCTCAGCAGGCAGCACAGCGGCACATCGCTCCGCAGGTGCCGCTCGACCGAATCTCGAATACACAGCCCGACCACCCTCGGATCAACGACGAACTCGGCCGCAGCCCGCCCCGTCCCCGCCGCGCGAACCGCGATGTCCTCCCCGTTCGCCTCAACCACAACCGCCTGCCCCGGCCGCAGTGTCCTGATCCCTTCAAACAGCGTCCGCTCACCCATCACCGTCCGAATCGTCGTCAAGTACGCGCTCATCGCAACCAGATCCGGCTCCGCCTTCACATCCGGGTGCGCCAAGATCGCCGTCGGCTCACTGGCAAACACGAGCGTCATCCCATCGCGTGTTCCGCCCACCCAGTAATACAGCGGCTTGATCCCCATCGGATCCCGCGCCAAGAGCAGCGTCCCTTCGACCGTGTCATACAACCCCAACGCGTACATCCCGCGCAGCCGCGACAGCCCCGCCGGACCCCACCGAGCCAACACCCGCAGCACCGTCTCCGTGTCCGACGCCGTCCGAAACGTCCCGCCCAGCTCCGCCCTCAACTCCGCATCGTTGTACAACTCCCCGTTGTACACCAGCGCATACCGCCCATCCCCCATCGGCTGACCCGCGGCCTCCGACGTATCCACCACCGCCAACCGCCGGTGCCCCAGCACCACCTTCCCGCCCCTCCACATCCCCGCCCCATCCGGGCCCCGGTGCGCCATCCGATCCCGCATCGACGCAACATCTCCGTCGCTCAGCGACACCGACCGAACCGTCAGGATGCCCATGATCCCACACACGGTCACTGCTATCGGCAATTGCCCGATCCCCGCACCCGCCCAACCGCGATCCTTCCACGAAAAAGGCCCGCGCCGGGGGCGCGGGCCTTGAAAGGACTCTTGCAGTTCAATCAGCGCCGGCCGGCGCCAGCGTTCCCGTAGAACAGGCCCATGAACCGGGCAAAGTCGCGAGAGTCAGACAACCCGTCTCCGTTGAGATCACCCAATCCCGCGGCCGCGGAGTTCATGTACTCCACCATGTCCAGCACATTCACCTGTCCGTCAGCGTTCCAATCGCCGGGGATGAGGCTGAACACCCCGCCCGTGAACGACCCGCATGCCGCGGCCGAGCACGGCACGTTGTTCCCGCGATAGATGCCCTGCTGCATGGCGCACGCCACAGGCGTCACGACAACGCAGGTCGAATCCGGCAGGCAGCACGCGCCCGTCGGAACCGGGCACTGTGCCGTGGTGCACGCCGTTCCGTTGCCACGGTACGTGCCGCCATGCGAAGTACAGAACGTCTCGGTCGTGATCACGCACGATCCGCCCGCCGGCGTGCTGTTCGGCAAGCAGCAAGCGCCCGTCGGAACGCTCTGGCATGTCGTGCCCGTGCACGCCGTTCCGTTTCCTGCATAGACCCCGCCAAGCTGAGCACACTGGGCCTGCGTGGTCACCATGCACGCCCCCGTGGGCAGGCAGCAGCGACCCGTCGGCTGGGTTACCGGGCAACTGGTCGGGCTGCACGCCGTCCCATTACCGCGATAGATGCCCCCGGCCGCTGAGCAGTCCACTTGAGTTCTCACTTCGCAAGTGCCATTCGGCAGGCAGCACGCTCCCGTCGGGCGCGGGCAGGAAGTCGAAGAACACAGTGAGCCGTTACCGCCGTAGGTGCCTCCCAACTGGGTGCACGCGGCCTCGGTCAGGATCGCGCAGTGTCCACCGGGCAGGCAGCACCGACCCGTCGGTCCCGTCGCCGGGCAGGTGTTTGCCCCGCATTGAGTTCCCGGCCCGCGGAAGATTCCGCCGGCCTGCAGACAGTCATTGGCCGTCTTGATCTGGCAGATCGCGCCCGGCAGGCAGCACGCCCCGGTCGGAACCGTGCAGGTCACCGCCGGACAGGCCGTCCCCGGCCCACGCCATACGCCATTCTCGCTGGCGCAAACCGTGGCCGTCGTCGCAATGCAGTTTCCGTTGGGCAGGCAGCACGCCCCAGTCGGAGCCGGGCAGTTCGCCGTCGCACAGTTCGAACCATTTCCGCGATACGTGCCGCCCGCATTCACGCACTGCTGTTCGGTCGTCTGGATGCACCCAGCCGGAGTCGTCGGATTGCCCGGCAGGCAGCACGCCCCCGTCGCCGGCGGGCAAGTCGTGTTCCCGCACACCGAGCCCGGCCCGCGGAACAGGCCACCCTGCGCCACGCACGCCGCGGCCGTCGAAATCACGCAACTGCCATCGTTCAGGCAGCAGGCCCCGCTCGGATTGGTCGCCGTGCAGGTTGTCGCAGTGCACGTGGTCCCCGGGCCCCGCCACACGCCGTTGTGGGCTGTGCAGTTGGCCTGAGTCATCACCTGGCACACGATTCCCGCCGCGGCCTGAATGCAGCACGCGCCCGTGGGGGTGTTGGCAGGACAGGTCGCAGGACCGCACGCCGTTCCGTTCCCGCGATACACGCCATGCGCCGCTGCGCACTGTGCCTCGGTCGTGATAATGCAGCCCGGAGAAGTCGGATTGCTCGTCGGTATGCAGCACGCGCCCGTCTGCGGAGGCGTACACAGGTTGTTCGTGCAAATCGAGTTCGCACCATGCCATGTCCCGCCCGCCGCCACACACTCAGCCTGCGTCCGGCTCACACACGTGATCACTCCGCCGTTCGCCAAGCAGCAGGCCCCGATCGGCGGGGGTGGCGGGCACGTCGTCGCGGCACACACGGTGCCCGCACCATGCCACGTGCCGCCCGCAGCGGTGCACTCCGCCTGAGTCCGGATCACACACACGATCCCGGCCGGGCCGGGCAGGCAGCATGCACCCGTCACCGGCGGCGTGCAAATCGTGCTATTGCAAGTCGTCCCCGCGCCCTTCCAGATGCCCCCGCCCGCCGTGCATTCCGCCTGCGTATTCACCGCGCAAACCATCCCACCCGCCGGATCGCTCCGGCAGCAGGCCCCGGTCGGCGGTGTGATCCCGCACACGTTCGCCGCGCACGTGGTCCCGGCCCCATGCCACACGCCCCCGCCCGCCAGGCACTCCGCCTGAGTCTTGATCGCGCACACCAGGACGCCCCCGCTGGGCGTGCAGCACGCACCCGTCGGCGTCGTATTCGCGCACGTCGCCAGTCCACACGGCACGTTGTCACCGCGATACACGCCGCCCAGTGCCGCGCACTGAGCCTGCGTCACCACGTGACATGTCACACCCGCGGGGGATGAAACACAACAAGCGCCTGTCGGCTGAGCATTCGCGGCCGCGGCACAAAGCAACGCCGCCAGACCCGTCAGTAGTTTCGCCAGTTTCATTCGCAAACCTCCAGATCAATGACTTGCCTGACCCGAGTGATGCAGGGAAAGCACCAGCATCAGCATTCTCCCAAATTGACACCGAATTGCAACCTTTACGTTGATTCGGACGCTGGCTCAATCCGCCAATTGGCTGCGCCTGGCCAGCCACCCCGTTCCCGACACTGGAAACTCACACCCAGACCTGGATGATCAGGTTGGGCTCCTTCAACTTGCCCATCCACTCACCCACGGTGCTGGTCACCATCTTCACTTCATACTGCGGATGAGCATCCAGCCACTCGTTGACCTGCTTGTCCAGGAACTCCAGACTCTCACCCGTCAACTTGCAGTGAAAGCTCTTCACGTGGATCGCCCCCGTCCCCGTCACGTTCGGCGACCGCGACCAACTGTCCTCGTGCTTGCTTCCCGACAGCTTCTGATCAAACGCGCGAATCTTCGGCGGCGCATCCACCGCAATCGCGTCGCTGTCCACCGGCCGCGGCGGCGCCGCCGTCGGCGTCGTCAAAGACCCTGGCTGAAACACGGCCGGCTTGGGCGGGCTGATCATCGGCTTTGGACTGCCCGAACCACCCAGCGACTCCGGATCACGAAGAACTCGTTCCATTGGCCGCTCCTTGAGATTGGAAAACAGCATACCGCGCCGGACGGTAAGTGGATACCCCGATCCCGTGCCATCGAAGTCGGTTCCTCGGACTTCGATGCGAATACCCACACCCACCCTCAAAAAACCTACTCCTGATGCGGCTTCTTCCACCTCCGAATCCGATCCGCAAACTCCCCCGCCAGGTCATTGGGCATCGGAATACTGAGGTTGTACTGCACCAGCTTCCAATCCGCCCCCTGCTTGATCACCACCCCCGACCCCCGGCACTCCCCGTACTTCGCGTTGTCGAGCAGCTCATCAAACCACGCCACCCGCCCATCCGGCGAAATCGAAATATGCCGCTCGCGAGATTTGTACGTCCACCCCTGCCCTTTCGCAAAATACGGCTTCGCAAAGTCCTTGAACTCCTTCCCCGTCCACCGCTCCTTCGCATCCGTACCCAGAAACACCGACTGCTCATCCCAGTGCGCAAAGTACTTCTCAAAGTCCGACTTCGCCGCCGCGGCATGAAACCCCTCCAGAATCTCATTCACCGGAGTGATCGCCGCCGTTCCAATGTCATGCGTCTCACTCATGGGCTGCCCCGCACACCCCGCAAGCACCCCGGCAAAGAACAAGACACACGTCGCAAGCATCGTCCGCATGGTCACTCCTTGTCTTTCCCGTCCTTGCCATCTTTGTCATCCGCTTCGTCCTTCCCACCCTTCGCCGGCCACTTGGCCTCCATCCACGACTCATACACCGCGATCTGCTCCGGCGTTGCCGACTTCATCCGCCGCACGATCCACTTGCCATCGGCCCGCCCATCCGCCTTGAACTCCACTTCCTTCAATTGGTCATACCGGAACAGCGTCAAACGCACCGAGTCCCCCGGCTTGATCAGCTTCACGAGAGCATCGAAGTCCCCGCGCACCCGCTGCCCGTTGAACGCCACGATCGCATCACCCGCGATCACTCCAGCCTTGTACGCCGGCCCATCCGACAGCGCCGCCGTCACCACCGCCGCCCCATCCTTGGCCTCTGCATTCAGCCCAATGAACGGCCGCTGCTTGAGAACCTCCCCATCCTTCTTCGCATCCATGACAACCTCAAGCCCGGCCAGGGCCAGCGCCCCTTCAAAGTCCAGCGGCCCGGTCCCCTTCACCACCGCGTCAAAGAACCCGCGGAAGTTCCCCGCGGCCAGCCGCTCGCACGTTTTGATCACGTCCTCCGTCGTATACCCCGGCCCATCCAGCGGAAACGCCTTGTACATATCCGCCATCACATGATCGAGCGTCACCTTGTTTCCCGACACCCGCCGCAGCTCAAAGTCCAGCATCATCCCCGCCATCGCCCCCTTGTCATAAAACGAAACCGTCGAGTTCACCCCATCCGGGCTCGCCTTGTTGAACTTGATCCACGCGTCAAAGCTCGAATCCTCCACGCTCTGGACCAGCGCCCCGGGCCGCCGTCGATACGCATCGATCCCATCACCAACCGTCTTCAGGTACTGATCCGGCTTCTTGATTCCCACGCGTGCCAGCGTCAAGTCGTCGTAGTAACTCGTGATTCCCTCCGCGACCCACAACAACTCCGTGTAGTTCTCATGCATGTAGTCGTACGGCTTCAACCCCGCCGGCCGAAGCTGCTTGATGTTGTACGTGTGAAAGTACTCGTGCGATGCCAGCCCGCAAAAACTCCGCATGCCTTCCGGAGTCGAGAACCGCGTCGGCCCGCACTGCATCACCGTCGAGTTCAGATGCTCCGTCCCGCCGCTCCCGCCCGGATAGCAATGCACCAGGAACACATACCGCTTGTACGGAAACCCGCCGAACATATCCCTCTGTCGCCGGATGATCGACGTCAGGTCTTTGGTCAGCTTTCCGCGATCCAGTTCCGGCATCGGCGCGCCCGCCGTCCAGAACACGATCTCGTGCGGCGTCCCGTCCACATCAAACGCGGTCTTCTCCTGCAACCCCGCTTCGATCGGTGAATCCACGAGCACGTCATAGTCCGCGGCCAGCAGAGCCCTCTCATCCTTCCCTTCAGTCTCAAGCCCCGTCGCCACATGCCACGCCTTGGGCACATCCAACTTCACCCGCAGCGGCTTATCCCGCATTGGCGGCGAATACATCATCACCGCGGCCGGGCTGATGAACGCATGTGTCTCATCCACGTGCCGCGTCCGGTCTCCCAACGAGTTCGCATAAAGCGTGTACTCCACCGTCACCGTCCGGTCACCCTGCGGCACCCCCGTGTTCACGATCCACGAACTCTTCTCGATCTTCACCACCGCCATCGGCTTGCCCGACCCCGACTTGGCCGAGATCGACCGGATCGACCCCGCCTGATCCAGCACCGCATACTTCCCCGGCCGCCACACGGGCAGGCACACCTCAATCGACGGCTCACTCAACCCCCGCAACGTCATTGCAACGGTCAACGTCTGCGTCTGCGGCTCCGGTATCGAAACCAAATACTCAACCTGCGGCGCGCCGGCGGCCGCCTGGCCCGCTGGCCCCTGACGGGCTATCGCCATCGGCGCAAGTATGGACATGATCAGAATGACGACATAACGAACTGCGTGTCCAAACGCCGAACCATCGCCCATCCACGCATTGCCACCCTCTTGAGCCCCGGAGGGGCGCGCGGGATGTAGCCACGGGTGGAGCAGTGCCGGCTCTGCGGCTCGCGGAACCCGTGGTAGTCGTCGCCTCCAATCCGCCGCCCCGGCAGGGGCGGAGGAATGTGGCGTTGTTCCGCGACGATCTCTGAAAAAGCAACGTCCTGCCTCAAAGTTCTTCACAACTTCAACCTCACCGCATCGCCGCGGATTGCGTCAATGCATGTCTGAATGTGCTGAGTCTCAAATGCCCCCGCATCCGCCCCCATCACCTCCGCAACCTCCCCCATCACCTCCGCAACCTCCAAAACCCCCTGCCCAATATCCTCCCGACTCACCGCGGCCGCAAACCCCCGATCCTTCAACTTCTTCTTCACACTCTTGGGTTCCAAATCCGAAATCCCATTCGGCCGCACCTTTGCGCACGCCACGATGAACCCCGCCAGTTCATCCACCGCAAACAGCACCTTGGCCATCGGCGTCACCCGAGCAACCCCCGTTCTTTCAGACGCGTGCCCCAAGATCGCGTTCAAAATCTCCTCATCAACTCCCAACCCCCGCAAGTGTGCCACCCCAACCTTCGGGTGCTCCTCCCCCGTCGGATGCTTCTCATAGTCAAAGTCATGCAGAATCCCCGCGGCCTGCCAGCGCTCCACCTGCCCCACATCCAGCTTCATCGCATACGCCCGCATGCAAAGCCCCGCGGCCTCCATGTGCACACGCAACGCCTCCGACGCCACCCACTCATGCATCAACTTCCGAGCCTGTTCCGAGTCCATTCCGGCAGTCTAACCACTTCTCCCCGCTACGCTTCATGCCTCTTGCACATGGCCCTTTGCCTTCTTCACCATCAACCTATCCCCTCCCCATCTGTGTCCATCTGTGCAATCTGTGGCTTCTTCTCCGTGTCCATCCGCGTTCATCCGCGGCCAGTTATCATGCCCCCCATGCCCCTACCCCCCCGCGCCCTCATCGGCATGGTCCATCTCGCCGCCCTCCCCGGCACCCCCAGCGCGCAGCTCAGCGTCGATCAAATCGCCGACCTTGCCGCAGCCGAAGCCCGCGTGCTCATCAACACCGGCTTCGACGCCGTCATCGTCGAAAACATGCACGACCGTCCCTACGTCCACGGCCGCAAGCCCCCCGAAATCGTCGCCGCCATGACTCGCGCCGCTCTCGCCGTCCGAGCCAACGCCCAAACCGTCGGTATCCAGGTCCTCTCCGGCGGAAACCACGAAGCCCTCGCCATCGCCCAAACCACCAGCCTCAGCTTCATCCGCTGCGAAAACTTCGTCTTCGCCCACGTCGGCGATGAAGGCCTCCAACCCACCGCCGAAGCCGGTCCCCTCCTCCGCTACCGAAAAACCATCGGCGCCGAAAGCGTCAAAGTCTTCTGCGACATCAAAAAGAAACACGCCTCCCACTCCATCACCGCCGATATCTCCATCTCCGAATCCGTCGAAGCCGCCGAGTTCTTTGGCGCTGAAGGCATCATCATCACCGGCACCGCCACCGGCAAGCCCGCGGCCAAATCCGACCTCTCCGCCGCGCGAAAGACCACCAAGCTCCCCATCCTCATCGGCTCCGGCGTCACCCCCGACCAAGTCCAACCCCTCTTCGACTTCGGCGCCAACGCCCTCATCGTCGGAAGCTGGATCAAAAAGGATGGCGCCTGGACCAACCCCGTCGACCCCGACCGCTGCGAACAACTCGTCAAGGCGAGAAAGTCCCGTGCCTGAGTTTCCAAAACATCACTCCATTTGTCTCACCGTCTATCGCATTCATACGATCCCCTTTTCCTTGTATTCGCCCGGAGGGCGCACGATCGTTGCCAGGGGTCGCGAGGCTCTGCGAGCGCACCCCTGGTTAGCGTTTTTGTATTTTCCCACCCGGAGGGTGGACGAACCTCTACAAGTTGATCGCGCTTCCTTAACTCAGGGAGGCCTCCTTGCCTGATACTCCACACAACGATCCCCACAACGTCACCGTTCTCCTCAACCTCGCGGGCAAAGGCGACTCCCGCGCCGCCTCCGCCCTCCTCCCCATGGTCTACGACGAGCTCCGACTCCTCGCCCAACAGCGCATGGCCAAAGAGAAAGGCGGCGGCGCCGGCCTCACCCTCCAACCCACGGCTCTCGTCCACGAGGCCTACATCCGCCTCGTCCACGACAACGAAGCCGAATGGAACGGCCGCAACCACTTCTTCGCCGCCGCGGCCATCGCCATGCGCAGGATCCTCGTCGAACGCGCCCGAGCCCACGCCGGCCCCAAACGCGGCGGCGGCAAAGCCCGGGTCGACCTCGACGAGGCCGAACACGCCGACCCCGCAACCGGCACCGGCGCCGACCCCACCGACTGGATCGGTCTGGATGCCGCCCTCTCCGACCTCGAAAAACACGACCCGAAAATGGCCGAACTCGTCATGCTCCGTTTCTTCGCCGGCCTCTCCTTCGAAAAAACCGCCGAAGTCCTAAACATCAGCGCCCGCCACGCCAAACGCGAATGGGCCGTCGCAAGAGCCTGGCTTTACCAAAGAATGACCGGCTCTGACACAACAAGTTGATCTCATTCCGCGCTCGCCCCGCACCCGTGTTAACTTCCGTCGCGCTGTTCTTCAGCTGCGGAGCGGCGATCGTTCATAGCCAGGGGCGGAAGCCCCTGGAACCGACACGACAGGCTTCCAAGCCCCGGAGGGGCGACACGAACCGCGCACTCGTGCTCATTCGCCGAAGAAATAAATGTCGCTTCTGTTCTCAAAACCCCACCCGCCTTATCTCCGCCACCACCGCCACCACGTCTCCCCAAAAGCCCGGCGAAACATCCGCCGCGGCCCCTTGCGTAACTTCCACCAGACACTCCCCCGGCGGCCGCAACCCAACCACCGCGATCGCCCCCGCCGCGATCGCCGGGCTCCGACTCATCCCCGCGCTGCACATCACCAGCGTCATCACCCGCGAGCGAATCAACGACGCCGTCACCTCGATCGCGCCCCGAATCAACGCCCGCGTATTCCCCTCCCCATCCACCGTCGGAAACCGGCAATACACCATCTCCCGCGGCGGCGTTAGTGGCAGCTCATTCACCGCCAGATCGACGATTGCCGCAATCCCGCCGCGCCACAGCGAGATAAGATCCCGCGTGTCTCCACGATGACCAACAAACAGCGGATGCGGTAGCAGTTGCCGCATAAGACCTCCTTGGGAATCCACAAAGGCGGTTTGCACCTAACGGCGAACTCAGGAGTTTTGGCTGGCTCAGGCGCACTCAACATCGCAGACGGTGCCTGCCCACCGACAGTACAAACACTTAGAAACAAGCCAAAACCACGAATAAGAGTCCTGTCGCCGTGCCTCCTCCTGCGCCGTATCCTCATCATCCGAGCATTCAAACACCGCGTAGACGTGAAAGTGCCGCCCCTTGCACTTCGGACAAGTCAGTTGTTTGACCCGACCCATCGGCCGCGCCCGCTCCGGAACCGGGTCCGACTGCTCTCCGTCATAGCCGTGGATCCTGGAATCGAAGTAAAGCGCGGCCCTCTCCGGCTTCAGCGAGCCGACGAGCGCCAGACTGAAACCCCCCTCTTCATCGCCCGCTCGTCGGGTGTAGACCGTCAGACCTTCTTCAGACGACTTGGCGACCACACGCAGGCAGGCGCAGTTCTCGTGCAACTCAAACTTGGGCGGCTTGTCCTCGCGAACGCTCCTTCCTCGAATACATCGCGGCGGATGTTCCGCGAAGAGCGATCGGATGGCTTCCGAATCCAGCCTCTTTCGTTCTGCACCGGCCTGTGTCCGGCGGCGCGTGTCGCGATCCGCGGCGTCAGGGCGGCGTGCCCTTTCCTGCGCCGACAGGTACAACTCAAGTCGGTCAGGGTTCGAATGTGCCAGCAGCCCCGCGTGTGAAAGCTCGTGGTACAGCCAGATTCCGGGGAGGGGAAGCGAATCTCTGGGCGAACGAAAACTTCCGCCCGTCAGCAAATCCTCGCCACCATGCAACGGGATCAACGCACACTCCCCCAACGGCTCGATCCGTATGCCCGCGTCGAGGGGACCTAAGAATTTCTTGCCGGGACCGAATGCGCGGAGTTCCGCGGCCCGGGCCCGCGACCGCAGCGCTTCAATTCCGCCGAGTCGCCGCACATGGTTGCCAGTGAGCAACGTTAGCCACCGCGGTCCGCAGGCGACCGGGAGCCCAAGTTCCAAGTCGCAAGATATGAACCCGGCCGCGATCCAACCGTCAGTTCCGGTATCCGCTCTCGACATGCCCCATCCGCTATCGAGTGGGTCCAGATGGGCGATCTCTCCATAGCCACCGACGAGTCCAGACGCAGCTGTTGAGATCTCAAAGAACGCTTTGATCAGGTCGGTCAGCGCCGCCGCGGATCGCTCGTGGATGTGGCGGGTTGCCAGCGTCAACTGTATCGCGGTCCCGCCATGGCTGACTTGTTCGGAGTTCAACGACCAAACCAAGTGCCGGTGCGCTCTGCCGCCTCGGTGCGCCCGAATGGTCGAGTACCGCGGGTCAACGATGCCCTCAAGCAGCCGCGACCAACGCGACTCGTCGGCGATGACCGATAGCGGGAGCTTCACGTATGCGAACTGTGACTTGTGCCATGGAAACTCAGATTCCCATGCCGACCCTTTCAAGTTCAGCGCCGTGACCATCGCCTCGTGATCGCCGAGTATGACTTGGAGCCGACCGAGCAACGGCACGATGGAGCGCCACGGCAAGTCGCCGTTCGAGCCAAAGACCGCAGAAAGACGGATGAACCGAGTCGCCTGCCGGCGCGGCCAGCCTTGCGGCGGAGACAGCCATCCGTCAGGTTGCTGGTTCTTTCCGGGTAAAGCCATTCCCGCAAATGTAACAAATAAAGTGCGGGCGCGGTACGCTGAAGTCGCCGACGGGGTATTTCGGCGTTAGCCCTTCGGCCCCGCCCCGCGAACCGCCTCCGGCATCTCAAACTTCGCATCATTCTCGCGGAACAGCTTGGCCAGCTTCTTGGCCTGCGTGTCGTACGCCGCGCCATCTTTCCACGTGTTGCGAGGATTGAGAACCTCAGACGGAACATCGGGCACCGCCGCGGGAAGCGGCAGGCCGAAGACCGGGTCCGGCGAGTACGAAGCCTTGGCCAGCGAGCCGTTCAAGATCGCCGTCACCATCGCACGCGTGTACTTCAGGCTGAAACGCTTTCCAACGCCGTACGCGCCGCCTGACCAGCCCGTATTAAGTAGCCACACCTGCGTCCCGTGCTTCTTGATCTTGTCCGCCAGCATCTTGGCATACTCAATCGGAGGCCGCGGCAGGAAAACCCCGCCAAAGCACGCCGAGAAGTTCGGCTGCGGCTCCGTCACACCGGCCTCGGTTCCGGCCAGCTTCGACGTATACCCGTTGATGAAGTAGTACATCGCCTGCTCAGGCGTCAGCTTCGACACCGGCGGAATCACTCCATAGGCGTCCGCAGTCAGGAACACCACGTTCTTCGGATGCCCACCCATCGACGGGATCTTGGCCCCCTCGATGAAGTCCACCGGATAGGTGACGCGGGTGTTCTCGGTCAACTTGGCCGAGTCGTAGTCCGGGATGCGCGTCACGGGATCAATCACCGTGTTCTCAAGCACCGATCCAAACCGGATCGCGTTCCAGATCTCCGGCTCACCTTCCTTAGAAAGCTTGATGCACTTGGCGTAGCACCCGCCCTCGAAGTTGAAGACGCCGTTGTCGGACCACCCGTGCTCATCATCGCCGATCAGGGAGCGGTTCGGATCAGCCGAAAGCGTTGTCTTGCCCGTGCCCGAAAGCCCGAAGAACAGGGCAACGTTGGCCGCATCCTTCTTGTCCACGTTTGCCGAGCAGTGCATCGGGAACACGCCGACTTCCGGGAGGTCGTAGTTAAGAGCATAGAAAATGCTCTTCTTCATCTCACCGGCGTACTCAGAACCCAGGATCACCACAATCTTCCGCGAAATCGACTGGGCGATCAACACCGGGCCCTTGACCCCGATCTGCTTGGCCTCATCCGCCGTCAGCCGCCGCCGCCCGGCGTTGATGATCAGCCAGTCGTGTTTGAAACTCGGATCCGACTTATTGAACAGCGTCCCCGAACCATCTTTAGGCCCGCCCGCGCTGGCCGAGCCCTGCTTAATGAAGAGAGTGCTCGCAAACAACGAGTGCCAAGCCTGCTCCGTCACCACGCGTACCGAGCAGCGGTACTTGGGGTCCGCGCCCGCGAAGCCCTCAAACCCATAGAGCTTCGGCCGCTGGTTCAGGTGCTCCACCGCGATTTTGAGCGCCAGATCAAATCCGGCCGTGGTCAGAGGCTGGTTGTTCTTGCCCCACCAGATCTTGGACTTGATCGACGGGACCTCTTCCAGAAACTTGTCATTGGGACTCCGGCCCGTGCGGTCACCCGTCAGGCACACCGTCGCTCCGTTGGCCGCCAACTTCCCCTCGCCCGCGGCGATCGCCCGTTCAATCAGCTCCGCCGGCGGCAGGTTCACGGAGTAACGGTGGGCTGAAAGGTCAAGAGTGTCCTGAATTGCTGCGGGCATGTAACGCACTCCGTTCGAATGGGCTCAAATGGAAAAGTGGGAGGGAAGCCTACGCCGCGCCGGAATGGCGGCCAAGTCCCTTCGACATCTTCGGGCACGCGGCTTGAACCGGCAAAACCAGACTACCACCCCTGCAAGCCCCGTGCCTACACTTGGCCCCAGTTGGTGGCCATAGCTCAGTTGGTTAGAGCACCGGGTTGTGATCCTGGGGGTCGCGGGTTCGAGTCCCGTTGGCCACCCTTTCAGGTCGATTCAGAAGCCAGTTTCGCGGCCGAGCCCATCCCTAGCCCGCACGCTTGGTGGTCTTGGAGCTGGCTCTCTGGCACACGGCGATCAACGTCCGGATGGGCGAAATGGACTCGGTCGTGCTCATGCTCCGGGACAGGGCTTCGGAGGCCTTGGTTGCGACTTGGCTCACATCCTTGAACCCGACGGTCCCGGCGGTTCCGGCGATCTGAAGGCAGAGAGTCCGAGCGGTGGTGGCATCCTGGCGTTCGATGCAGTCTTCCAGCCGCTTGGCGTATTGCCCCAGCGCCGTGACGAGGCCCTCGGTCAGCGACGAGTTGAAGGTGTCGTCTCCGACTTTGGGCTGCATTTCGGCGTTGGCTTTGCGGACGATGAGGAACTCGCCAAGAGCACGCAGCAGCAGGTCCTGACTTACAGGCTTAGCGAGGAACGCGCTGGCTTGAATCGAACCAAGGATTTCGGCCGTCGCCGTCTGCGTGTCGCAGGTCAGGATGATCACGGGCACCTGCAGGCCCGCATCGCGCAGTTTGTTGGTGAACTCGGCGCCGGACATGTCACCCAGGTGGTAGTCCACCAGCACCAGGTCTGTGGACTCATCCACGGTCGTTAGCCCTTCGGCTCCGCTACAGGCCATAACGCAGTTCAACGCCGTATTGCGCAGCAGGTGCTTGATGATGCGGCGGTCGATTTCCGAATCGTCGACGCACACGACGTTGCCGGTCAGGTCTTCGGGCTTGACGCGTTCCAGGCTGAACCAGTCGGTGAACGGGTTGGGGCGGAGGAACTCCTGGACATCAAGGTGTTGGTCAAATCGGATCCCGATTTCGTGCACCACGCCCACGCGGTGGTTGCATCGGGTGATCCACCCGTCCATGGGCATCTCGCCCCTTTCGGGGTGGGGCAGGAGCACCCGGCACTTGGTGCCGGTGTGGAGGTAGGAGCTGTGAAGGAGGGACATGCCCGCGCGGGAAATGTTGCGGCAGGCGACGGTGATGGTCGCGGTGGTGCCCCCGGTGTGGAAGATCTGGACCTTTACCGACGTCTGGCGGAACGGCCAGCGGACGAAGTCCCGCTTGGGATTGGCGCCGACATGGTCGGGGTCTTCCATACGGTCCAAGAGGTCGGCCAACTCGCGTTGACCCAGGCCGAGCGTGTTGGGCCGCCCGCCCGCGGGAAGCGGCTTTCCGGTTTTGCTCGCGGGCTTGCCAGGTAACGCCATCTCGATCTCCCGTTCTCAATCGTGGGGATGGCGCACGGTGACCATCCTCGATTCTGGCTATCGGCCGAGAGGCGGAGGCGGATCATGTCGTCGCGTGGCCCAGCAACGCGAACGTCCCATATCCGGCGGCACAATCCGAACGGGAGTCAGACGTCCAGGTTCTTGACCTCGAGGGCGTGGTCCTCGATGTACTTGCGGCGGGGTTCGACTTCCTCACCCATCAGGATCGAGAAGAGCGAATCCGCATCGCTGGCCATGTCCCAGGTGACGCGGACCATGACCCGGCGCGAGGGGTCCATGGTGGTGTCCCAGAGTTGGAGGGCATCCATCTCGCCCAGACCCTTGAACCGCTTGATTTCCATGCCGCGGCGGCCGATTTCGTGGAGGGCGTCGAGAACGGCGGCGAGGTTGGGGGCATCCACAACCTTGCTTTTGGGTGCGGCGGGCTTGGCGGCCTTGGTCTCGGCTTCGGCATCCGTGTCACCCTCATCCTCTTTGGCTTCTAGGGCGGCGGTGGCTTCTTCGCGGGCCGCGGAGTTGCCCATGACCCAGGCGTAGCGGGCGGGCATGCGTTCGCCGGTGACCGACTCTTCTTGAACGAGGGCGTAGTCATCCACGTTCAGGCCGGCGGAAGTGAGGTCGGCGAAGACCTTTTCGAGCTCGCGGTTTTCGTGGAGCTCGCGGAGCGATGCGAGTGGCTTGGTGGAGACGGGAGCGGGAACAGGAGCGGGCTGGCCTTCCACGGCGACGGTCGGTTCGGCGGATTCGTCGGTCAGTCGCAGGCCCTTCTTGGCGATGAGGTCGTGGGCCTGACGCTCGGACCAGGTCCACTCTTCGCCACCCTGCCAGACGACCCGGTGCGTGGGGAGTCGGCCCTTGCCCTCGGGATCGTGGCTTCGAGCGGAGAGCAGGTCTGGGAATCGGACGCCGCGGCGTTCGGCGATTTCGACCAGGTCGGCCAGGCGGCGGAGAGAGCGCACCGCGCGGCGGGCTTCAGCGCCTTGCAGGCGGGCGGACTCCGCGGCAGCGCCGGTCTTGGGATTGATGTTGGTCAGGTCGCGGACGATGAGCGTCGAGTCTTCGAGGCCCAGCTCGGTGAGCATGTCGTCGCGGACTTTTTCGTTGAGGACGTAGCGGCTGGTTTTGCCGCGGGTGATTTGGTAGAGAGGCGGCTGGGCGATGAAAATGCGGCCGCGCTTGAGGAGCTCGGGCATCTGGCGGAAGAAGAAGGTGAGGAGGAGAGTCCGGATGTGCGATCCGTCCACGTCGGCGTCGGTCATGATGATGATCTTGCCGTAGCGGAGCTTGCTGTAATCGAACTCTTCACCGATGCCGCAGCGCATCGCGGCGATGAGGGTGCGGATTTCCTCGAAGCCCAGCACCTTGTCGATGCGGGCTTTTTCGACGTTGAGGAGCTTGCCGCGGAGGGGGAGGATGGCCTGGGTTTCGACATCGCGGCCCTGGGTCGCGGACCCACCTGCGGAGTCACCTTCCACGATGAACATTTCGGAGCGGTCGAAGTCTTTAGTCTTGCAGTCGCGGAGCTTGTGGGGCATGGAGCCCGAGTCGAGGGCGGTCTTGCGGCGCGTGAGCTCGCGGGCCTTGCGGGCGGCCTCACGGGCCTGGGCGGCGACGATGCCTTTGAGGCACAGACGCTTGGCCTCGGTCGGGTGCTCCTCCATCCAGTTCTTAAGGGCTTCGCCCACGGCCGAAGAAACGAACTCTTCGATCTCGGGGTTGAGGAGCTTTTCTTTGGGCTGGTTGTTGAAGGTGGGATTGGGAAGCTTGACGGAGATCACCGCAATGATGCCTTCGCGGAGGTCTTCACCCGTGGGGACAGGGTCTTTGTCTTTGATAATGCCGGCTTTGCGGGCGTAGTTGTTGATGGAGCGGGTGAGGGCGACCTTGAAGCCCTGGGCGTGCGTGCCGCCATCCACGTTGTTGATGTTGTTGGCGAAGGTCATCAACAGTTCGTTGTAGCCGTCGTGGTATTGGAGAGCGACTTCGCAGACCAAGTTGGCCGCAGGCTCATCCTTGCGGACGTAGACGGGGGAGGAGACGGGCACCTTGCCGTGCATGAGGTGCTCGACGTATTCAAGGAGGCCGTTGGTGGCCTTGAAGGTGTCGGTCTTGACCTTGCCGTCGGGGCCGACGCGTTCATCGTGAAGGCGGATGGTGGCGCCAGGGTTGAGGTAGGCCAGTTCGCGGAGGCGGGTTGCGAGGGTCTGGTAGTTGAAGGTGCAGTCGGGGAAGATGGTCGCATCGGGCGTGAACGTGATGCGGGTGCCGGTCTTGCGGACGCTGTCCTTGGGGATGGGGCCGACGACGGTGAGGGGCTTGGCGACGCGGCCGCGCTCGAAGGCGATGGCGTAGACCTTGTCATCGCGGTAAATCTCGGCCTCGAGGTAGTGGGAGAGGGCGTTGACGCACGAGACGCCGACGCCGTGGAGGCCGCCGGAGACCTTGTAGGCGGAGTCTTCTTCGCCGAACTTGCCACCGGAGTGGAGGATGGTCAGAACGATCTCGACGGCGGGCTTGCCGTTGATCGCGGGGTTCTCATCCTTGATCGGGCCGGTGGGGATGCCGCGGCCGTCATCGACGACGGAGCAAGAGCCGTCGGCGTGGATGGTTACGGAGATCGACTTGGCGTGGCCGGCCATCGCCTCATCGATGGAGTTGTCAACGACTTCGTACACGAGGTGGTGAAGAGCGTTGAGGCCGGTGCCGCCGATGTACATGCCGGGGCGCTTGCGGACGGCTTCGAGACCTTCGAGGACTTTGATCTGGTCCGCGCCGTAGTCGCCGCCGACTTTGGTGGGTTCAGCGTTCATGGGGTCCGGGGGCGGCTGGGGAACAACGACGGGGGGATTGGCAACCTTTTTCGCGTCCGTGGGCACCTGTTGACATCCTTGTGAGGGGGAGGCGATGGGGCTGGTCTTGGGGAGCGGGGCGGGGCCCGGTTTTGGGGGCCTTTTGGGGGCCCTCTTTCTCCCTGTCCTTTTGGGCTGAAAACACTGCGAAAAACCGAGGAAATTCGGGTCTTTTGGCCTAGCTGGGAAGTATAGGCGCGCGGCGCGTTTGCGGCCCGGAATTCGGGGGTGAATTTGGGGTGCTGGGGAGAGGGTTTTTGGAGGTGGATTTGGGTGTGATTGTGGCGGTTGGGATGTGCGAATGGTTTTGAGTTTTCACCGCAGAGGCGCAGAGATCGCTGAGAAGAACTAAAGAATCAGGATGAGTTTTTGGGTTGAGCGGCTGCGGGTTTGAAGGGGTAGACGGGGATTCTGTGGGGTGTGTGATTGACGGGATCGCGTTGCTTGCGACGCTCGGGAGATTGGCGTGCGGTGTTGGTGGGATCGGGTGGGCCGTTGACGGGCGGTGGTTGGTTGGCGGGCTCGGATGGCCGCGGGGCGGTTTGTGCGGGCGCCTTGCTCAAGCGGACGAGGGTTCGGGCGGCTTTGCCGGCGAGTTCGAGGGCTCGGGGGGTTTCGCAGAGGGAGACGGCTTGTTCTTTGAGGACGACGATGGCCGCGTGGCGGGCGTGGATGGCGGTGGACTCGGCGCGGCGTTTGGCGAGTTCATCCAGGGCGTCGAGGAGGGCTCGGACGGCGGGCTGGGCGTACCAGACTGTGAGTTGGGAGAGGGTGAGTTTGTGAGTCTGCGCGATTTGGAGGAGGGGTCGGTCGGCGGCGAGGAGGTCGATGATGAGCTGATCGGCGTTGACGGTGATGCCGTCGATTTGGTTGTCGATGGGGGTTTGGAAGGACGGGTGGGAGGTGGTGGTGAGCATGAGGTCAACGTAGCGGGATTTTGGTGTGATACAAGGGACCCTAACGGAAAATGGAGGGCGCCGGTGACATGACGTTGTCACCGAACGATCGTTCAAGTGTGAGATTTTTGGTGGAGAGAGTGGGTGTTGGGAAGTTGGGAAGGTTGGCGATGAAGAGAGTTCCGAAGCGCTAGAAGCGTTGGCGGGTTGGAAACCCGCCCCCCTCAAGCAAAAGGCGTGAACGGGGGAGGGGGTTTCCGCACTCCTATTCTGTGGGAGTCGTATGAGGTATATGGCTGTTGATCTTGGTGACAAGCGGACCGGCATTGCGGTGGGGGATCACATCACTGGGATTGTCACGCCGATCGAGGTGTTGCAGGTTGCGGTGAGTGATGATGGGGGGGAGCGGTTGCTGGCGGCGATTGAGGCGGCGAGCGTGGAGCACCTGGGGGCGCGGCCGGTGGGCAAAGGCGGGCCGCGGGGGGAGATCATTGTGGGGTTGCCGCTGAATATGGATGGGACGGAGGGTGCGGGTGCGAAAAAGGCTCGGGAGTTTGGGGCGCGGATCGCGGCGCGGACGGGGCGGGATGTGCGGTTTATGGATGAGCGGTTGTCGAGTGCCGCGGCGGAGTGGCAGCTGAATGGGTCGGGGTTGACTCGGGGGCAGAAGAAAGACAAGAGGGATGCGTTGGCGGCGGCGGCCATTTTGAGGGAGTTTCTCGAAGCGCGGCGGGGGGAAGGGGAGAAGAAGGGGGAGTGAGGGGTGGTGGGGCACTGCTGCGCCTGGATTTGGGAGGCTGGTGACGAGGGGTGATTGGCGGCGAGCAGTGGCACCTAGGGCGGGGTCATAACCTTGATTGTCGGGGGTTGGGGCGGGGGTAGGGCAGATTTGTGGGGGGCTGGGCCGATATTTGAAGGGACCATGATGAAAAGGTCGTTCACAGCTTTGGTTGGCGCGTGGGCGGTTGTGGCGTTGCCATTGGCCGCGGGGTCTTGCGTTGCGCAGGAGCCGGTGAAGCAGGAGACGAAGGGGGAGTTCGCGGATGCGGACGCGTTGCTGACGGCGCTTGAGAAAGCGGATGAGGGGATGGTGACGCTGACGGCAAAGGTGGTGTACGAGAAGACGTTTGAGATCCAGGGGGATCAGCAGACGCGGAAGGGGAAGTTGTACTTTGTGAATAAGCAGGAGCCGGCGGCTGGCGCGGCGCCTGCGAAGGCGGGC
>JBGAND010000004.1:0-177601 GCA_044222485.1 Phycisphaerales bacterium
CGAGGGTGCTCTGCGCCGCCAGGTGTCGCAGAACATCCAGCGGCTCAAGGACATCCGCAGCTACCGCGGCGAGCGGCACAAGCGCGGCCTGCCGGTCCGCGGCCAGCGCACCAAGTCCAACGCCCGCACGCGCAAGGGCAAGAAGAAGACGGTCGCCGGCAAGAAGGGCGTCAAGGCCAAGGGCTAAGTGAAAGGCACTTAGGCACAGAGGCACGAAGGCACGTAGGAAGATCCGAACTCAAACAATCGCGGGTAGGGCCTAGTCCTGATGATCCGCGGAGGAACGAATGTCTAAGAAGGTCAAGAAAATCCGTAAGAACGTTGTCCGCGGGATCGTCCACGTTCGGGCGACCCAGAACAACACCATGGTCACGATCACCGACATGAACGGCGAGACCATCGCCTGGGACTCGGCGGGCACGATGGGCTTCAAGGGCGCTCGCAAGAGCACACCATTCGCCGCGACCCGCGCGGGTGAGAGCGCCGGCCAGAAGGCCCGCAAGCTCGGCATGTCCGAGATCGAAGTGCGGATCCGCGGCGCCGGCTCGGGCCGCGAGTCGGCCGTCAACGGTCTGGTCTCCTCTGGTCTGCGTGTCACGGCGATCGAAGACCACACCCCTGTACCACACAACGGTTGTCGCCCCACCAAGCGTCGCCGCGTGTAAAGAACTGTCCCGCCCCCGGAAAGAAGGGTGGTGTGAGGCTCAGCAGCTCGCACCTTACCCGTGAACCGGATTCGGCGGAATTGCGTGTTCGAAAACGCCTGCTGAGATTGGAACGTTCCCATGAGACTTCGCTGGCGTGGTTTAGAGTTGCCGTCCCGGGTCGTTACCGACCCCAAGTTCAGAAGCGATACCTTCGGCCGCTTCTCCGTTGAACCGTTCGAGCGCGGCTTCGGCACCACTGTGGGCAACGGCCTTCGGCGCGTGCTGCTTTCCTCCCTGGAGGGCGCGGCCATTACCGCCATCAAAATCAAGGGCGCCCAGCACGAGTTCAGCTCGTTGCCCGGCGTCATGGAAGATGTCACCGACATCATCCTCAACGTTAAAAACCTCATCGTCCGCATGGATGGTGATGAGCCCAAGACTCTGAAGCTTGCGGCCATCGGGCCCGGCGAAGTCACCGCCGACCTGATCGAGGGTGACCCGTCCGTCACGATCCTGAACAAGGATCTGGTCCTGGCGACGCTGACTGACAAGCGCGAGTTCGAAATGGAGTTCAAGGTCGTCAAGGGCCGCGGCTACGTCCCCGGCAGCGAGCAGTTCAACACCAAAGAAGAGCAGGAAATCGGGCTGATCCCGGTCGATGCGATCTTCAGCCCCGTGCAGCGCGTGCGCTACAAGGTTGAGGACACCCGCGTCGGTCAGCGGACCAACTTCGACAAGCTCACCCTCGAGATCTGGACCAACGGCACCGTCACGCCCGAGATGGCGATGGTCGAGGCCGCCAAGATCTTCCGCAAGCACCTCAACCCCTTCGTTCAGTACTTCGAGCTCGGCTCGGACCGCGTGACGGACGAGGCGGCGGCAGCAGCGGGAGTGGACGAGGAACTCGTTCGCAAGCTCAATATGCCCATCGGCGAGCTGGAGCTCTCGGTGCGTGCGAGCAACTGCCTGGAGTCGGCACGGATCGAGACGGTGGCACAACTCGTGTCGCAGAACGATTCGGAGCTGCTCAAGCTGCGTTCGTTCGGTCGCACCTCGCTGCGTGAAGTGAAGAGGAAGCTGCAGGATCTGGGCCTGGAACTGGGCATGGACCTGCCCGAGGGTGTGGCGGCGGCGCCACCCGTAACTGAGTAAGTGTTTTGTCGCCGGGATATCCCGGCGGATTTCGGAAGGCAGGTAGAGTCATGCGTCACGGCAGAGCTGGATACAGGTTGGGACGGACGACGGCGCACCGCGCGTCCACCCTTCGCCACATCGCCTACGGGCTGTTTGAGCACGGCCAGGTGGTGACCACGGTCCCCAAGGCCAAGGCCGTCCGGCCGATGGTCGAGAAGATCATCACCATGGCCAAGCGGGGCGATGTCGCATCGCGCCGAATGGTCATCGCCAAGCTCGGCGGCGACCGCGCCGCGTTCGACTGGCTCTTCCTTGCCAAGGATGCCAGCGATGCCGAGAAGGACAAGGTCAACAAGCAGCGTGACCACGCCGCGCAGTTCTTCGACGTGCCCGAATCCTCGGCCGTCGAGCGCAACCGCTACGGTGAGCTCCGCAAGGCGCCCAAGCTCGTGAAGCACATCTTCGAGCACGTTGCTCCGCGCTTTCGTGACCGCGCGGGTGGCTACACCCGCATCGTGAAGCTGGGACGCAACCGCGTCGGTGACGGCACCGAGCTCTGCGTCATCCAGTTCGTCGGAGCCGAAGAAGGCCCCGAAATCGGCGGTAAGCCCAGCACCCGCCGTCGCAACGCCGACAAGCGGACGGCCTTCGCGGCCAAGGTCCGCAAGGAAAAGCCGGCAGCCCCCGCGGCCAGCTGATCCGATCGCACTCTGTTCGCATCAAACCGCGGCCCCAGGGCCGCGGTTTTTCATTTGGGGGCGAATCGTGGTTGGAGCCGTGGGCTGCCGAAGTTAGACTAGGACCACACGGAAGCCCGCGATGAAACCATTCGCCTTGACAGCAGCCCTGGCCTTTCTCGCAGTTGGTTGCGGCCGCTCGTCTACCTCAACAGTGCAGAGCCCCCCTCAGGCCTCAACTGTCGCGTCGCTCGTTGCAGAACAGCCCCTCTCCCCGTCTGGTGAACCCGGGAGTCTTCTGGGGCAACAGTACCAAACCGTCCAAGCTGAGCCGAAGGGTTTCGTTTCCAAAATGCCCGAGATTCGTTTCGATGACTATCCGGCAACGAGGCTGAGAGGTCCGAGTCCCGATGTCGCAACCGGCGTCATCCTCTGCGCCTTGCCCGGCGAACCCATGATCAGGGAAGGCGCAACGCTCTGGAGCGGCGGTGCTGTCCAGCCGGTCACGCCGATCAGGGGCGAGCTCGACGAGTTCCGAAAGCAAGTCGCGGGTGTCAACGTACCCCAACCGCTGTCAGAGGACCAGAAGATCCAAGCGCTGACGACACAACTCAAGGAAGTAGAGGCGCAGCTTTCCGTTTTGCAGCGGAAGGGGTCTGGCGCACAATACGTGATCCGCGACTACATCTGCGACAGTCGTGGCGTTCTTGAGTCCCGCGTTCTGCAGTCAGCCGGCCACATCTCTCTGATCGAGAAGTAGAACCGGAATGGAAAGAGCCGGCGCGTCCGTTACTTCGCGCCGGCCCCCAAGGAGACGAAGCTCTTGTGGTGCGACCTTTCGGCCGCGTGGGGTTACTCGATTAGTCGTTCTGCTCCGGCATGTCATTGCTCGGGCCGCTCTGGCGGTCAAGCAGCTTGCGGAGGTACGTGTTCTCCCGGCGGGTGGCCTCCAGGTCGAACACCAGGTACTTCACCGACAGGCGCAGATAGTCCAGGGACTCCTGGAGATCGCCCATCGTCTTCTTCATTTTCTCGTGGCGAGACTTGGTCTCTTCAGCCAGCTTCAACAGGTCCGTTCGCTCGTTCTCCGGAACGGTGTCGATTTGCTTGATGAGATCTCCAAGCTTCGCTTGAAACTCTTGCTCGTTCATTCGTCTCCCTCTCTCTTGGCGATGTACGGACTCCGCGGCGGCGTCATGCCGTCGTCGGTGGAGAGAAGAAGAACAACGCCGGGGCCGCCGCCGCTGATCCGGCGTGCCAATCGATAAACGTCCGCAAATAACGGCCGTGCGAAGTCGGCTGACGCGACTCCGCGGATTACCGGTGCTCAGGGCTCAAAGGTGTCAGTGGTGGGGCGGTGCGGGTTGTTGCTGAAACTCAACGCATTCCGTCGGCACGGCGCAACGCCTGTTTGCCCGCGGGCTCGGCGGCCGCGGCCACCTCGGCCAGGGCTTGGGGGTCGGCCTTCTTGAGTTCTTGGACCAGCCGCTTCAGGTGGGTATCCAACGCGAGCTTGAACTGCTCAAAGAACCGCTCGAGCTCGTGCCGGTTGAAGCGGGACAGGGGATCCTTGAGGCCGCTCTGCATCGCCGACCAATCGAGCAGGGAGGACCCGGCTCCGGTAAAGCGGTAAAGAGCGAGCGTGGATTCCAAGCGGCCTTTGCGAGACTTGAAGGGATCTGAAGCCGCCTCGGGAACCCGGATCATCATCTCGTTGATGGACCCCGCCTCGGCCTGTTGGAGCCAGTTGCCTTCCGGCTCATCTTGCCCGTTATGGACGGGAACCTGGGGCATCTCCTCGGGCGGGCGAAGGTCCGCGAACGCCGTCGCAAGCGTCTTCACGCCAGCCCGCTCGAACCGGATCGTCAGCCTTTGGGACTTGACCCCCGCCTGGACGACATGCTCGGCGCTCCGAACTTCACCGATCCCCCATTCGGGGCGTCCCGCGTGCATCAGTCGGTCTCCCATCTTCCAGTCGCGTGTGGTCATGTCGGAGGGTCCAAGGCGTCGAGCCGGGAGTGGGGGGGGCAGAGTCCCTGAAATGAGGGCCGGCCGATGGCTACATCTTCATGGCCGGATTCGATCGGGATGTGGGGTTCAGCCCTTCACCAGGCCGAATATCCGGGACCCCCGCCGAGCCGCGGTTCGTCCCGGGTGCTTTCGAGGCCTAGTATAGACACTGGTACGCAACAGGGCGTCGGGCAGTTGCAGAGTCACCCGGGGTCTACCCGACAGATGCAGGACTAACGATGATCGAAGCGCTCAAAAGCGACACTATTGTGGAACGCGCCGGTGGCCGGTTCAAGCTGTGCGCCCTCATTCAGCGTCGGCTGATCCAACTCATGGAAGGGGCCCGCCCGCTCGTTGAGCGGCAGGGGCGTTCAGATCTGGAACTGGTGATCGAAGAGATCATGCAGAAGAAGATCGAGGTTGAGTATATCGCCGAGGCTCCCAAGCTCGCCGAAGAAGTCGCCGAGCCCGCCGCGCTGCCCGAGTAAGCCCGGGCCTTTCACATGGCCAAACGTCCAAGCAAACCGTCGGCCCCGATCGCGGGCGGTGGCGCGTTTTCGCTGGATGCCGTCAGAGGCAAGCGCATCATTGTCGGCATCACCGGCGGCATCGCGGCCTACAAGACCGCAATGATCGTCAGTCGACTCGCCCAAGCGGGCGCTGAAGTGTCGGTCGTGATGACCGAGGCCGCGACCAAGTTCGTGACGCCGCTGACGTTCCAGGCATTGTCGGCGCGACCTGTCTACACGAGTGCCTGGCAGCACATCGAATCGCACGACCCCCAGCACATCAACCTCGCCGATGCGGCTGATGCCGCGGTGGTCGCTCCGTGCACGATGGACTGCATGGCCAAGCTTGCAACCGGTCGAACCGACGACGTGGTCACGCTGATCTTGAGCGCTGTGGATCGTTCCAAGACGCCGGTGCTGCTGGCCCCCTCCATGAACAGCGTCATGTGGAACCAGCCCAGTACCCGGCGGAACCTGGAAACTCTCATCCAAGACGGCTTTCAGATCATCGGTCCTGGCGAAGGTTGGCAGGCCTGCCGGCACGTCGGCACGGGTCGCATGAGCGAGCCAGAATCGATTCTGCGGAAGCTGGCGGTGGTGGTTGCGGACATCAAGGAACGACGGAATAGTTGAATGGGCGGTTCCACCGCAACCGTGAGGCAAGAAGTCCGAAGTACCTGGCTGAACCAGGAGATTGACCCATGTCAGAATCACTTGTCGGCATACCTGCGGAGCGGGCAAAGTGGCCCAAAGCGGTGGGCTTGATCAGCACGATCTGGGCCGGACTTGGCCTGATGTGCGGCTTCTGCGGCGTTGGATACATGATGTTCATGGGCAAAATACTGGCCGGCGCTGAACAGCAGTTCGGACCCGCGCCGGACGTTGTCAAGCCAAGCTCTGCGCAGATCATCGTCGGAGCAATCGGTATGGTTTCACCGATCCTCCTCTTGATCGCGGGAATCGCCACCCTGAGGAGACGACCCGCGGGGCGGGTCCTTCACCTCGCCTACGCCCTGGTCGCGATCATCCTCGGCGCGGCGGGCGCGGCGATCGGAATCCGCCAGCAAATGGCGATCATGGAGTGGGCCAAAGACAACCCACAAGACAAGTGGGTGACCCAGGGCGGCGTCGGTTCACCCTTCGGCCTGATCATCCTCGCGGCGGTTTTATTGATGACGTTCGCCTGGCCGCTGTTCTGCATGATCTGGTTCGGAGCGGTGAAACGGGATACCAAGGACCTGGATGGTGGCACCGCCGAGGAAGTCCTCTAAGTTGTCCGTTCGAGGTGGCAGCATCCCAAACCGCTCCGGAAACCGCAAGCGGCCGCCCAATCAGCCCTCGCGGCCCCTTGACTCGCGCTCTCCGGATGCGACACTTAGCAGGTAGTTGCGGGTGTAGCTCAGTGGTAGAGCGTCAGCCTTCCAAGCTGAATGTCGAGGGTTCAAATCCCTTCGCCCGCTTTCTTGACGGCCGGTGCCAAGCCGCGTCAAACCGCGCAGGGGCCGCGGGTTACGGCGTTTCTGCCCGGACGTCCGTTCGTTCGATCCGGCCCCGGCTTGTGCCACCTCGTGCCGCCCTACGCCTCCAAACGCGGTTTTAGCGCTCCTACTGGCGCTCCCTCGTTGAAACAAGATTCGATGGATCACGAAAACCGGGGTCTTGGGGTTAGTTTCCCCTGTAGTCGGCGTCGTTGTTCGGACTCGTGCGGGAGGATGCGGCTTTCCACGCGACCTTCAGATTGCGGAGATCAATGGAGATGATGGCCGAACCAGTCGCTCAGATTCAGCCGACAACCGCTATTCAGCAGGGACTGCGGGTCAGAACCGGATCCGAGTTCCAGTCCATCGCCTAGAGCATTTTTGGACACCACCTTCCTGAGTTCGTGCCCATCGTTCCACATGGTCGTGATGGTGATGGCGGCAACGACGGGTAGCCGAGTATCAGGCGGAGTATTGGATTGCAGGACTGCGGTGGTTTGGCGGCGGCATGTTCGCCACCGCGGCAGGTGATGTCGCAATTTCAGGAAATGTGAAATCTGATGACTATTCGGTGGTTTCGGGAGACGTCGCCATCCGTTGCTCCACCAAGGGCAAGTCTCTGGATCTTTGGCTTGAATCGGTGGATGCAGAGGTGGCACGCATTCTTGACGTTGTGTCGTTCGCCGACGGGCACTTCATGCGGCCCACCGCTAGGGAGGTCTACAGGGGCAAGAAGTTGGCACGCATCGATTTTCTTGGCAGCAGCCAAGGATCGGCGCCGCACAAACCACCGCTTCATTGGCTCAACTTCTCGCATACGTTGACGGCACGGCGCTTTGCCAGCGTGTGGCGGAAGCCGAGGAGTTGCTTCGGCGGATTGTGCTTGCTGGCTTGGGCTTCCGGGGCCGGTATACAACATGGCTCGGAAGGGTCGAAGACCGAGACTTCCCGTAAGGGGAGCGAACGGTCGGCAACCGCCAGACGCGAACCCACACTAATAGCCCTTGCGGCACTATTGGTGCCCATGTAGATTGGCAGAATGAGCCAATTACCGACAGGCAATGCGCAGGCGAACCCTCCAATCTTCAAGTTGAATGATGCAGAGGTCAAAGAATGGCTTCTGAAAAACGTTCCACATCGAGTTCGAGCGAGTCTGGCCATCACCAAGCGTCTGGAAACGCTTCTGACATCGCTTCCGCAATGGCCCGTGAAGTCGAAAAACGAGAGAATCGCACGCCGTTGCGAGACGGATGCAATTTGGGAAGGACGCCTCGTCTCCATGAGATGGCTGACGGAATTCGTCGGGCTTACCGAAGACAAGAATGGGAATCCGATTCGAAGACCAAAGACAAAGCCGAACGATTTTGGTATAGACGACCTACCCGATGGCGTGGCGATTGACTTGAATTCAGCGGAGGCAGGCAAGCTCGCCAGGTTTTGGAAAGGAAGCACTCAAGGCAGTGGGCACCCCACTCATCAAACTGGTCACCCGCCGGTCAATGAGTGCGAGCTTGACGAAGCGCTGGACATCATCATGAAGCATCTTGACAAAACGATTTACTCCAAGTGTTCGAAAAAGATTGCCGATTTGGTGACAGAAGGGCCACCCTGATACACGTTTGGCACTCACATGCCGCTTGGACCGTAGAAACTGGAATCAAGGTTTCGGGTCTTCAAGGCATCCACGAGACTCCGCGAGCGTTGGGGCTCAGGCCCGCTTGGGGTGGCTTTGCTCTCAATGCTCTTTTCTATGCGTTGCCTTAGTTTGGCCTGTTTGCTCTCTTAGAGGGACGAAGAGTCAAAGCACGGATGAACCAAGACCGATGCGTTCGTTGCGGATACTCGTTAGCGGGATTGCCAACTTGCCCTGAATGCGGAACCGCGAGCCGCTCCAATCCGTTACCATGATCATCGTGGCGTCACGACCGCCGCATCAGAAACGTGAAGCTCCCGCCACCGGACATTGCCCTTCTCGATGGCACGGCGAATGGACGACTGCATTTTGGCTCGCCCCAAGTTGTCCGGTTCTCGGTCGAGAAACACAATCCGCTCCATCTCATCGCGAGCGTTCAGCCCATCGAAAACCACGTAATCCACAGGATGACAGATCGGCTTAGCGTCGTCGGCATGGAGGCGCTTGGGGGCGAACACTCGATCAACTTTCTTGATGAGAGTCTGGGCTCGTCTGCGGCCCTTTCGGCGGGCGGCCTGTCTCAGGCTTTCAAGGTGAAGGTTAATCTCTTCCTCAAGAGCGTCCAAAGCGTCTGTGTCGCTCTCGATTCTGTCAAGCCAGGAGCGCTTTGGGGCAGCACCCGAGAACAATGTGCAATCGCTGAGGCGGAATGCCTCGCCACAGCAGGGGCAAACGCCGAACACTTGTTCCTGGAGCGTGAAGAGGGAGAGCGCTGAACCGTTCATCGTGCGTTCTCCACGTTATACGTCGCCAAAGACACGCGTCCGCGCTCGACCGCATCCCGGACCTGTCTCTGGCGCTTGTTCAACCGCGAGCCTCCCGATTTGAGTTCCACAAATTCAACCATAGTGACTTTGCCAGCGTCGGCACCAGGAAAGGCGATGTAGTCAATAGGATCAAAAAGAGACCGGCACTCCGTCGGCCGCAGTGGAAAGGTCGGGAGCGCCGGGGCAATGCGCTCCAAAATGTTCCCAAGATTGACCGCGGCCGCTTGAGAATGGGAGCGGTCGGAGACTGATCTGGGGCGGTTGCTGAGTTCCTCCCGACGTTCGCGAATCTCCAGTTTCTTTTGTTCGAGCCAGGCTGCGGCCGCCTCGGTGAAGTGCTCCTGTTGAAATAACCCCGCTTTGCTAAGCGGAATGATGTCAGCACAGTGTGGACAAACGGCGCGTACCCTGCCGCGGACCAACGCGTCGATCAGGTCTTGCGCATTCTTGTTGCCGGCTCGAATCGTCATGCGGAAACTCCCGAGAGGTCGCGGATAGGGGTGCCCCCAGCGAGACGGCGCCTCTGACGCGGAGAGAACTGCGTCACTTGAGCTTGGAAAGTCGCTCGACCGCGTCATCTCCGACAGTGATCCAAAACCGGCGCAGGCGACGACGACTGGCGGGAGGCAACGCCCGGCGACCATGGAGCATCCGACCGTTGTCGATCACGAGCACTTCGCCCTCAGCCAAGCGAACCTCCTGGACTTGCGTTTCCGTCCGCCTCTCGATCTCCGCGCGGAGCGCACCAAACGCTGCCAGTGAGTGTGCATCGGCCTCCGCGGGAGTGATCCATGATGCGAAGAACAGGCGATCCCCGTTCGGCGTGGCCCGGACAATGGGCACCCGCGAAGGAGGCGAATCGCCGCGTACCCGCACTTCCGCATAAACCTGAGTTAGAACGTCGCGGACACGAGCGCCACACGCCTCCAGCGCTGGCTTCCCGTCAACCATCTGCTGCGTGCCGTCTGAATCGTCCTGAATCTCACAGCGCCACGACATCAAGTCAGCATCGGGATGGTCAGTATGGAAGGGCACCGCTTCCGGCTTGCACAAGTAGCTTCGGACATCCTTACGCATCTCAACTGCAGTTTCGCACCATGGATGCCCCAAGCGCCCGACGAGTTCGCGATACTCCGAGTCCGTCATAGGCCCAAGCCGACACCATCCCGAGCGGCTCACCGCGCCAAAGATCGCCGACGTATTCGTGATCATGGTGGCGGCTCAGATGGTGACGAGTTCGGCTTGCTTTGCGCGCGAGTTGCAAGCGTGCCAACACCGGCCGGAACAATCGTGCCAGCAGTTGGTCATGTTGGGGTCAAACTCGCGCTCGACGTACTTTTCACCGAACTCTCTTTCCCAAAGCTCGGCCGTGCGGTTGAACGTCGCCTTCAACTCGGGAAGCTCGGCGGGGTCTGCTCCGAAACCGCCGTCGTGATCCAGGATCTCGCCGAACAACCGCATGCAATCCTCGTGATACGCCCGCGGATGCGTCATGTGCAGGTGCCATATCTGGTCGATCTGCATCGTCGGCGCGAGTGGATGACCTGGGTATCGCTGAGCGAGAAGCAAGAACTTGCCGTAGCGGGCAAGCTCGCGACGGATCATGTCGTCATCCCAATCCTTCGGGAAACTGGGAGATTTCTTGGCGGCGATGAACAGGTCGGTAGACACGGTGACGGACATCGGCGGGTCTCCTCTTTGTGTGAGTAAGTGGGCACTAGTGAGACCCCCGCTGCCTTACGGAGTTCCCCAAAAACAGATTCACCCAACAACACGTTTGTCGGGCAAATCAGCAGTTGGTTTGCGTACGTGCCGCACCTCTACCCAACAGCCCGTTCGGGAACTAGTCACATATCGCGTTCGCCGGATCAAGTTCGAGCCGATGGGCGGCGGGGGCTTCGGGGTGTAACGCCGGAACTGGCTGCCGAAGCGGCAACGATGGCGCACGCAGCCCGAAAGTACGTTGGGGACGTAGCGACGATTCGCACGCTCTTGGCTTGCCACCTCCGCGAACAAAACCGCGTCAGCGATGAGTTACCTTTCCGACTGGCCAAGATGGGAGACACTCTAGCTGTCAAGCGATTCTAAGTGCCGCTCCGTCTCACCCACGCGGGACGCGAGCATGGCGTCCCAACGATCGAGGCACGACTCAACAAGCGAGCGATTGTTGGAGTTGTGTCCGGTCTCATAGAGCCGCAGCAATAACGCGGACATTTCCCGACCCGCCAACCCCAAGGTTCGCTGTAGGCTTCTGGTTTCTTCCGCGAGATCGCCTGAGAGCCGACTAGCCGCGCCCAGCACAACGTCGGCAAGAGGCCGGATATCGCCTGTGTACTCGGATAGGGGGAGGATGAGGTCATCTGCGTTTGCGGCGAACGCCCTTGAGTTGACCAGACGCAGAGCAAGCGCCGGAGTGCCACCAAACGCCAAGGCGCCGTCGTGTCGAAATACCCGTGCAGCCATTCCACGTACCTCTTCATCATCATCGTCAAACAAGTCGGCCAGGAAATCGGACGCCTCGGCCCAAGACTTGTCAACCTGAAAGAGTTGCTGAGCCGCGTTGGCGACCCCAAGCCGGTGATGCCGAGAGCCATTTCTACATTGGGTGGTTACTTCGCTGAGACGCTTGTGCGACAAATGCAATGCGGTGGCCCAAGCAGCGCCGTTTTGCGCGACCGCATTGGCTTCCGATGAGACCATGCGACGGACCAAAGGCTCCAATGCCTCAAGATGTGTTGAGCGTGCATACCTCAGCATTCGGTTTACCCACTGGCTTTCCAACACGCGGGGATCGGGATGATCGCAAGCGGCAGTGAACAGTGCGAGCGCCTTGTCCCGATCGTGATTCAAGACAGGTAGTGCGATGCCCAATGCTTCGTGGCGTACAGCCGCATGAGAGTCGGACAACAACGCCAGCGCCATTGGTCGGAGCCGTTCCCACAAGTGCCAATGATGGAACAGCAACGTCCGTATGACCCCGGCCGTGCAGCCTCGTACACAGTTGATCGCTGTCATGGCTATGTCCGGTCGCATGCCTCCGTCAGCGGATGAGTCGTTAGAAAGGCACGAAAAGGTGTCGGGTTGTGGGTCACTGTGTTTCGCAAAGCGAGCCAGGAGATCCATGATTCCTTCGGGCCAAGGATCGCTGGCACGGCGTTCAATCACACGGCAGACCGTACGAGCAAACTCGGTGTCGTCGTTGGAGGTGACATGAAGTATCAGGGCCGCGAGTGCATCTGTAGAGGCAGGTTCCCATTCTGCCCCTCCGTCTGGACGAGTAGCGGAGCTAAGCGCCTCCAGCAGTCTGGAGTAGTAGTCCGCATGCGCATTCGGAGGGAAGCGCAGTCCTAGCGCTGCAAATCGTCGTGGAGTGCGCTTTGCCACCTCTCCCAAATCAGAAGCGAAGTGTTCATGGCTGCGCTCACCCACAGTGTCGGCATCAAGTTGTGTCCATCTACCCGACCCACGAGGACTCCATTCGCGGTTCACGATTTGCACCCATTGAGCGTCGCTGACAAACCGAAGTCGATCGACAGGAATCGTTGAACGTACCCATCCGCCAGAGCCTTCTTCCGAGAGAGGACGCTCCGTTGCCGGATCTCCAAACTTCGCTCGCCAAGTTGCCGCGCGATCTTTGGCTTTGGGGCGCATTCGACTTGGTGCAAGAGCGCTTAGGAGTACATTCTGTGATCGGCCCCAACCGTTTGTATAGTCAAAGGACCCCCGTTCGAGTCGTTCTTTCTGGTACTCAAAACTCCTTCGTTCACGGTCGGGGAAATACGCGAGGATCGTTTCCTCCAACGCCAGAAATGCGGTGTCGTCACATTTCAACGAATGCGACTGAATCAACTCACGGGCCGGTGTCCATTCCACAACGTCGTGTCCATCGCCGAGCGAAAGCCGACTGGGATCGCGGCATATCCACCGAATGATTTCACTAGAGAGCGTTTGCGGAGCGTCAATAAGACCTGACGCGACTGCTCGATTGAGCGCCCTTGCGGCGATCCGATCGCAATGCGTCAAGATGGGAGGCACAAGATCGGGGGCGCTGTTGGCGATACCCGCAACGGACTCGCGGATCAAGGATTCGAGCATTGACGTAGAGTGGTGTACGACACTATGGATACGAAAGTAGGACTGGTCTAGGTCTTCGTGCGACCGAATCCGCGACTGCTGCCAACGATCCATGCGGATCAATGTGGTCAGAAGTCGGCCGAACGTGTTCCAGCCTTGCTCGCCATGCTGCCTTACCGCGGCGAATACGCTCTTCTCCAAGACTTCATCTCGGATTTGCCACAAGGGTCCCGGTTCTGATGGAGAAGCCAGCACTCGGTGCAAAGCTCTCCGAATCATGGCTTCGAGCAACGACACTACTCGCTCTGGGTGACGTGCCGCAACGTGATCTAGGTAGACATCGTGCATTTGCCATTTGCCGGAGGCAATGTTGCGCCTTCGTAGTTCTGCCATCCTCGGGGAATCATCGCCAGGATCCCAGGCGACAACTTGCTCAAGATGAGTCTCCCACTCGCCACCAGCATCCCAATAGTCGCCAATCGCGGCGTCCACTTCCTTGCCGCGCTCCGCGGCATAGGTCCCCAGCAGCCGCAAACATTGCCCGATGCGAGCCTTATCGAAGGACGAGAGCCATTCGCGCCAGGTGCCTCGCTTTGCCAGCGCGTCAAACCACGGTGTGCGCATCCAGAACACCCTTGACCACAGTTGCTCCCACCAATGGTCTGATCGGGCGAGTTCAATAACGAAAGCAATCTCTGCGTCTGACGGGCTATCGGCTTCGCGCAAGATCCCTAGTGCAAGGTGTTTCAGATGAAAGCGAACGTCAGGGTCAGTCAAGAGCCCGCGCAAGAGCCCGGTGTATGTCACGGAATCTGAGTCGCGGAGCAAGAAAAGGAGATGACGCAGTTGGTCGCGTCTAAAGAGCGATTGATTGAGCTTGACCCACGCGATCAAGGACGCAACCGTGGCTCCCGCCTGCCGAATCACCCTTTCCGCGACGAGATGATCAAAGTAACTCTGATGGACAAAGCTGATTGCATTGTGTTCCCTGACGAGCAGGCCCACGGAGCAAAGGGCGGCAATGGACTGGCTATACGTCCCAACCACTGCTTCCGGGACGGTCAAGCGACCTGTGGAATCCATGCGTTCGATGAGAGCATCCATGACCGTCTGCACATCCGATTCTGTGGTGCCACGCTCCGCGACAGCCTCCGCCCTTCGCGCGCGAATGAACTGCCGCATTAGTTCAGTTGCGGTCGCAAACTCTCGGAAGACTTGTCCCCCAGTGGCCAATCCACGCCACAATCCGAGCGTGTTGGGATGGCACAGCATGTTCCGGACTCGACCTGAAAGAGACCCGAGTTCCACACCAACGGCTTTCGTGACTAGCCCAGCCGTTTCCTCGCTCAGATTGCCAAGTTGGACGGTTTCCGCTCCCGTCGCAAACCGCTGTCGAATCGCTTCCTGCCACTTGTGGATATTGGGGTCATTTTCTAAATCGAACGTTCGGCACGCCAACAAGACGGTGATGTTTGGGCAGGCAAGCGCCTCCTCAATGATTCGGATGCACGCCTCCCACGCGGCGTGAGAATGCGTGGAAGTCAATCGAAGAGCATCCAGTTGATCGAGGATCAACACCGATTGGCGTCCCGCTGCGAGGGCGAGCAAGGAATGCGTCGGCGAACCCGGAAGTTCCAACACCGTTGTTCCGTAGTGGAATGGGCTGTGTTCAGGTGTGTATGCGTGGAGTTGTACGGGAAGACAAGGAATGGTGCCGGGAAGCTGCCGGACAAGATCCAGTAGAAAGGCGCTCTTTCCGCAGCCAGCTCTGCCGTGGACGAACACCACCTTGGGTGGCGTCGGGCCGTCAATGCGGCGCACAAGGCTTCCGACTTCTGGCCGAGAGAGCATCACGCCGCCGATAAGACGACTCTGCAATGAAGATTGAAAGCGATCGGCGGCCGATCGACAGGCCGAAGCAAGGCTGGGCACGCTCGCGAGATCGCGAGGAGAATGTGCCTTGTCTAGAAGGTGCTTGAGCAGAGCGTCGGCAAATATCGGCTTCCCAACATGATCGTCCAGGTATTGGCCTATTACAGCGACGGCTGCTTCGGGATCGCCAGTCAACTGATTCCCCGCCAAGAGCAGTAGGTCCTGCTTGAAGTCATCCGACCTATCGACGACTCGGCACGCCATGCGCTTGATGAGACCAAAGGCCGTCCCGTTGTCGTCAGATGTCGCTGGATCTAGCCCCCATCTGCGAACCAGGTCCTCGTATGCCTTCTTTCGGTCCAACTTCGATCCGACATGTTCAGAGAGAAATACCTCCAACGAAGCAGGGTCCCTTGGTGCTCGGTCGGTCAAGTCCTTTAGGTGAACGGCCGGATCGGAAGAGACAAACACGAATCGCGAAGTTGAGTCAAGTTGAAGCAGAGCGAAAGCAGACCGGAGCACCCCCTCCCGATCCAGATCCGCGATCGTCCACTTGCCGTCCGAACCGTTTTGTCTTTTGAGCTGATGCCCTTCTCGATGATCGTCCTTGAACACCAGTTCGAGATCTACTCCCTCTGCCCCTTCGCCAAGCGGTTCCCAGCGTAAGCTCTTGACGGTGCCGACAAGCAGCATGAGGGCGAACTTGATAGCCCACCGGCGTTCATATGTGTCCCCCAGTTTCCCTGCTCGTCCGCCGATCTCGACTGACATGAACAGATCCTTTGCCGCAACCCGTCATTAGTCTATCGAGCACCCCGTCGGTTGATGACGGGGCAAGACTACAGACGCGACATTGTCAATCCACGCTCCGATGCCGCCGCGGCGAAGCGATCAATCTGCCGTGGTTACTACCACTCAGGGCCCTATCGAGGGTATGAACATCGGGACCGACGACCTTTTGCCGGCCCGCAAGACGTGGGACCTGGCGCACACTTGGATTCACGAGCAGCGGCAGGCCAAGCACGGCCACCGCCAAGACGATTGAGAAGTTTGCATCACAAGGGACTCAGAGACGCCACTCCCCGGCTTCCTTCTAGGGGTTGAGCGTGATCTCACGAGCCGCAGCCACGACTGGGCTTTGTTCTCCGAACAAGCGATCAACCGTTTCGCAGCTGCTTTTCAAGGCTTCCTTCGCAATCTGTAACATGAGCCACTGCCGAATGCCGCCAGGCTTGCGACTTGGTCGGAGACGCGCGCAACCCCATGCAAGTTTGAAACCCCAACTCGAAAAAATCTCCCTCATCAACCGGTCCACGCCATCCTGAATCGTTTGCTCTGGTCCAAGGAGATCTGCAACCTCGGAAGCGGTGAGGGTGCGCCCGTTCCGGTCGCGGGGATGCACCTGGTTCCAGTTTGACTTTCGAACCACGTCGATCACCAAGTGCAGCAAACCCTTCCAGTATTCTGAATCGTCCCCTCTCCATGTGTCGCGATCGAAGCGGCGCTTTGGATTCGTGAACACGGCTTCCTCGGTGGCAAACAGTGAGATGGTGTCGCACACATTCTCGATGACGGCATGGATCTGCAGTCTATCCCGGAAATCTGCGAGCAGCGGCCGAACGACCAAATCAGCTGAGACCGGAGCATGCACAGTTTGCAAGATGTTCTCAGCCCTCGTAGTCAGCGTGCGATAGAGATCGAAATGCAATGCAGCGCGTGACGCGAGCTTGAGCATTCGCGCTTCGCTCGGATTCCCGGAGAAAATACCAAATGGAATTGCTCGGATCGCCTCGGTGCTGTCGCAGTACCGCAGAACTTCGGCGACGCTCAGCATCGCCTCGCAAACTTGTATCAATCTCACAAAGGTAGCACAGTCTACCTGAGAAACCTCGGACAGGGGCACTTGGGCGCAATAGCGGCTCCCGTCTTCGTTCTTGACCCTTCGCGCGAGGTGAGCATTCAGACTCTGCATGCGGGCATCCCACGACGGCGCCAGCTTTGCCAAATAGGCCGAGTCTTCCGGGTCCCAGCGCCCGCCGATGAAGTCAGAGTCGTTTGCGAGTGGGTCTGACTTCGAGGTTCGGCACTCATCGCAGAGAAGTACGAGATTGGCAGGAAGGTCAACGTTCAATAGCACGGTGGACGGAGAAGCACCCGCGACCTCTGCGAGACGCCCGCTCCAAGCCGCGGGCATGGTGCCAACCTGTTTCCATCCCGCGTTAAGCATCGACTGAGCGGTTCGTGCAGTCCAAGCGGCGTGTTCCATCCAAGGGTCAAGCCCCGGAGGCGGACCGAGCGGTTCCCAGTCGCAGGATACTGGCCAGATATGCTGTCGCGTTAGCCTTGCGGCACCGGTTGGGGCGACGCCAGACCGCGGACACGCGGCCGGCAGCTCACCATAGCGCCGATCACAAATGGTGCATTCTCCGTTCGTTCTCGCGTAGTAAAGACCTTGTGACACGATCGCGGCGGCACGGTCGCGAGCCCGTGAGAAGGGCAGCGAAGGACCCGGCAAGATCACCACGCTCTCTGGCAATGCTCGAATCGGCCAAACTCGTCTCCTGTCTGAGTACTTCGACGGCAGCGTGGTTGTGGCTGGTACTCTCATTCTGGTTTCCCGGCGGAGAAGAGTTCAGTCAACATCATACCGCGCATTGCCGGCTGCCCGGTCCAGAGCGCTGCTCCTCGCAGCATGTGCAGAGCAGCGACCTATTCGATTGGGCACTCCCATCGACCAACGTTCCGTAACGAAACGGCATCAAGCAGAGCGCACTTCCGGTGCTGGAAGTCCAGGCGATTCTGAGCGATCAAGTGAGGCGCAAGGAGCGGTACAATCGAGCGCGGGCTCCAGGCAGAACGGAAGATGCGGCGGACTTAGAATCCGCTCGACACAGGAGTGGCTAACGCGTCGAGCCGTGGCAGCGCATCCAGTGCCGCCGCGACCTCCAGAAGCTTTGGATCGGTGTAGAGATTCATGGTTAGGTGCAGGGAGCTGTGTCGCATCGCGGCCTGCGCGGTCCGTGGGTACACGCCCGCCTTGCTCAGGTGCGAACCGAAGCTGTGCCGCAATGCGTGTACGTCGATCGTGTAGCCTCGCTCGTCGCGTTTGGGGATTCCCGCCGCGGCCAGGTCAAGATCCAGCACGTGCGCCAAGGTCGACGGCACATCGAACACGCGCAAGCGCTGCGGAAGGCGCGACGGAGCGGTCTCGCCGCCCCGAACGGCGGCCTCCCGAAGCACGGCGAGCCGGGCGACCAGCCAGGAGCGGATGTCATCAGCCACGTCGGGGCGGAGCGGAACATCCGCCCCCCGCCGGCTCTTGTCGGCCCAGGGATGCAGGGTTACGAACGGGGGCCGTTGATCGAGGTTCAGGTCGCCGACTGTGAGGGACGCCAGCTCCCCCTTGCGCAGCCCGGTGAGCACAAGGGTCTTGTAGATAAGGGCGCGTTGACGTCCCAAGCGCTCGAACCGTGCAAGCACCGCCGATCGTTTGCCCAGTGCGAGACGTCCGCGCTCCACTGCGGCGTCGAATTCGACTGGAGTAAGTCGGGCACGGGTCCACGTACGACGGCCCCGGGCATCCTTGCCAGGGCGCTTCAGGACCGTCCGGCCGTATTCGGCCACGGGCCGCAGTTGCGCAACGCGCAGTAACCTCTGAATCTCGTCCTCGGTCAATGCCCGACGGCGACGCCGCCGGTCCTGACGCTCGTCACGGGTCGGCAGCTTCTTGAACGGGTGCGACCCCAACCGACCAGTCTCAACCGCCCAGTTCATGAATGCGACCAGCGTGGCCCGGTGTTGGTTGTGGGTACGGGCGCTCCTTCCGGTGTTAAGCAGATCCTGAAGCACACTCTCCGCCGCTTTCAGGGTCAGGTCATCCAGCGTGCGTGCGCGTCCTGCGAACCGGCGCAGTTGGATCTCCTTGCACTTAATGTGCCGTGGGGCCTGCTGCTGGCGCCGGCCGTGCTCCAGGTAGTCCGCGATGTGCTCGGCGATAGGTCGGCGGCGTTGGGCAGCGCACGAATCCTCAAGACCCTCGGCACACCGCTCAGTCTCTTTGATCATCCGGTCCAGGGCAGCCCGGCTGGCTTGTTTGTCCGAGTACAACGTACACAGCACACGTTTCCCGGTAACGGGATGAGTGAATGCCCCGGACCATTTCTTGGCGTTGGCCTTGCGGTAGATTGTGCCCAGTCGCGCGCGGCCCATCGTTGGTCCCCGTTCCTTCGGACCCTTCCATTACCTCAACCCCGGCAGAAGCTCCAGTCCATTCCCGCCCCAATCCCGAAAATTGAGCTCTTTTCTCAGCCCGTCAGGCCTTTGCGGGGCGCTGGCCGTCCGCTTCGTTAAGAAGTCGGCGGAGGTCGCTTTCCCGCCACCGCGTTGCCCCACCCAGCTTGATGGGTGCCGGGATGTGCCCCTCGGAGGCCAAACGCCAAACGCCGCGAAGGGAGACCGCGAGCATGTCAGCGACTTCCCGGGCGCGGAGGAGGCGGTCCGCCGAGGCCACTTCCGCGCGCCAAGTTCCCGCCGCGGATAGTGGCTGACGTGGCACAGAACCGGGAACGACGGCAAGATGGTTGAGGTGAGCTCCGGGGTTCTCGGAATGCCCTCCGCCTCGTCGCACTTCGATGGCACGCGTTCCCCTTTCCGTGTTTAGGCCGGCGGACTGGCCCTTGGCATTGCTCATCGCCTGGCACTCCCGGTGATCCTCCGAGCCAGGACCCCAATCGCCACCGCCACCACGGTCAGGGCGAGGAGACCTTTCATCCGCTCGTCGGGGCTATGGTGGGGTCCGATCGATGCGATGGACCTGAAGAAACCCAAGACCTCCTCCCAGTGCCGCCACAGCAGGCCGGCCGCACCAACGACAACAAGCACGCCGAGGATGTTGCCCCACCGGATCTTCACGAATGGCCTTTCTGATTTGTTATCGCGGGAGCGATCGACCCGGAAAACAAGGGAAAACAATGCCCGATCCACTGCACCGCGGGGCCCTGAGGCAGAACAACAATCTCGAAGGGGTTCCCGTGATCGGCGAGCCGCTTGCGGATTGACTTGGCAACCTTGCCAGTGGGGGTCACGATCAGGAGTTGGCTTGACGCCGCTGCCCGGGCCTTGGCCAAGTCCGCCGGCACCCGGCGCGGGGTCAGCTCTGCCTCGCAGGCCAGGGTGCAGGCGCCGAGGACCGCGAATAAGTCGATGAAGCCGACCGAGTGGCCGACGGCGACACGGTGCTCCCGGTGGACCCGCGCTCCCCTCTGCCGCAGGAGGGCCTCAATGGGAGCCAGCAGCACGGCGTCATGGAGGAACCCGTTCCTCAATCGGCACCTCCCTTAATGAGGTCACGACCGGGGGCAAGGGGCTCCAGGATGATGGCGCAGCGGCCGCGACCGCCGGTGGCGACGCGGTGCTCGCGGATGTACCCCTTCTCCACCAGGAGCGAGCGTGCGGCCGCCGCACGCGAAGGACTCATGTGCGCTAGCTTTGCGTAGCTGGTGGCTGTCCCGCCGGGGTTTTCGACAATGGTGCGGAGGAGGCGGCGTTCTGCCTCGGGAAGCGCGGGCGGTCGATCCGCGGAAATGCCATCCCTAGGTCGGGCCTTGCGCGAAGAAGACCCCGGCTGCCAAGCCGCGTACTCCTCCGCGGCCACGGTGGGGAGCGCCAGGAGTGCCTCGAGCCCCGTGTTGTTCTGCGATGTCGGTCCGATGGTCATGAGGAGAAGTCCTGTTACGGTCCCGAGGATGGCTCCGATGGCAGTCGCAGCAAGTCGCCCATGTTCGGAGTCTCTCCCTGGGGAACCAGCCGCATGGGTGGAATCTGGAACACGAAGGGCTCGCGCCAGGATCCCTCGCCGAGCTGGCCCACGAAAAGGCCCGGGACCAGGTGGGCGCGCAACCATGCTCTTTGGGCGTCGGTTAATCCCATCGCCGCCGACATCGTGTCGTAGTCGGTGGCGCTGCCGCAGCGGCCGATGATCTTCGTGGCCGTGTTGCTCAAGATCGCCGGGGCGATATCCGCGCCCTGCACGCTCAGATCGAGCCCGGCGCCTGTGCCCCGGATGAGGCCGATGAGGTCGGATATTCCTCCAGACGGGTTTGACGCGGATACGAGTCGTGCCGCCTCATCGCAACAGATCCAAAGATCCATCGCGGGGTTCGAGACGCCGCGGGCGACGCGCGAGAGGAACTCGGACAGAAGGAGGGTGTTGAGGATGAGGTTCTTGGCGGCCTCGGGGACCCCGCCCAGCTCGAAGACGATGCGGCGTCGGGCCAGGTCGTGAGGACTCCACCCGATGCGGTACCGGAATACGGCACCGAGGGACAGCATAAGCGGATCGAGGCTGTCCACGATGGCTTGCTTGGCGGGCACATTGGCGTCCCGGTCGCCCGCTACATCCTCGCGGAGATCGAAGAGTGTCGGGTAGTCCCGGGATCCCCGCAGCACCCCGCGGCGCTCATAGAGCCGCACGATTGCGACGAGGAGGAGTTTGGAGGCGCGGGGAGGCAGCCCCAAGGCCGTCACCAACATATCTGCGACGCACGCGGCCCAGTCCATTGGCACCACGCCGAGCGGCACCTGGAAGGGATTAAGTCGCAGGAGCCTCGCCGGCACGACGATGAGATCGACACCGACGCGCAACAGGAAGGAACGCAGGACCGCGAACTCGCGCTTGCGAAGATCGAACAGCCAGGCCCCGGGGAGCCTGGGGATCATTTGCAGTGCCATGAACCGAGACTTGGTGGTCTTTCCGGACCCGCTTCCACCCAGCGTGAGCACGTGGGCGTTGAGCATTTGCATGGGGCAGCACAGGGACTGCCCGCGTTGGTCCAGGCCCAGGACGAGGTCGCCGCCATCAAGATCCGGGATCGCGAACTCACCCTGGAACGCGCGTGCGATGCGATGCTTGATAACGCGATGGCTCAGCAGCTCGCTGCTGAAGGCGTCGTTGATGCCCGCATCCAAGATCCTCCGGACCGATTGCCCCAGGTCGTCATCGAGGAGCCGGTGCCGCTCGGCGTACATCCGCTCCCGTACGGACTTGGGTAGCTCATCGCCGCGCATCGGGGTTGAACTCCACGAAGGGGGACAGGAGAGCCCGGGCGACTCTCCGCAGAACCTGCTTGCGCGCCGTGGACTCGTGGCAGGATTGGCAGAGGCGGATGATCTGACCGCCGGAGGCGGAGACAAGCACCCCGTGCCGCCGGCACAGAGGACGACCGCACGGGCAGTGTGAAAAACACCGGGCACACACGGCCGCCCCGCAGAAGCAGAATCCACCCACCGGTCCCACGCATCCGCATCCGCAAGCGATTTGCCGAAGCGTGCGCCGAGTTTCCACAGCGCCCTGGTCGGTGAGGATGTGGACGGCGCTGCTCCCGGAAGAGAGGTACGGTCGCCCCGTCCAGGGGTCGAGGACCAAGCCACGTTCGTGCTCAGATCGGATGGGGCGCATGGGAATCTCCGGATGTTGCTACCAAGGCTCGCGGAACAGGACTCGGCGACACCAGGACCAAAGGTGCCGGAGGAAGTCGAACGTAAAAGCGATCGCGAAGGTGGCGACCATCAGGCCGATGATCGTGCCGCAGCACCACAGGGTGAACCGCATCACGCTGCGGCACCGGTCCAGGGCCTTTTGTTCCCAGGGGTTCATCGTGGTCCTCCTCATCCGCCACACACTGGACAATCGATTCGCCGCGCGACGATTAAGCCGGCCCCGAAGCCGCCACGGCCAAGCGAGACGGACCGGTAGTTCCAGTCCCGTTGGCGATCCATTAACAACGTGTCTACCGCGTACAGACCGATCCCGGAGATCAGCTTGAGAATGTCGATGGTGGCGGGGACGCCGGGACAGCCGACCGTCGCCGGTTGTGTGACCGCCTCCGGGCGGAAGGCGCAGGCCCAGCAGGCCCCATCGGGCACCTGAATAAAGACATACCCGTGATCGGCGTCGGTGCTGACGGCCGTAAACACGCAGAGAATCTTCAGGCGGTGGCAGGTGGCGGACAGCTCCTTGCGAGTGGATGGGATCAGGTTGTCCACGGCGCAAACCACCACGTCCGGCCTTAACTGTGTCAGGTCCAAATCCTGAACAGTGAGGGGGTAGGCGATGAGCTTGGTGCCGAGGAACCCGCGCCGACTTAGGAGCCGACATCCTTCGACGGCTTTGTTCCGGAACAGGCTGCGGAGCTCGAAGAGCTGGCGGTTGAGATCGGGCGGATCCACTACGCCAGGATCGGCAATCAGCAGGATCCCAATTCCTTTGCGGACCATTCCCGCGCCTAGCTCCCCGCCCAGACCGCCAGCGCCGACCAGAAGCACCTTGGCGCGGGCCAGCCGTGCCTGGTCCCACCCGGGGACACGCTCCTGGCGGTCCGACACACGTACGCCCGTCAAAGGGTTGGCGCATCGCCATTCACGCCTCCTCCGGAACCAGGTGAAACTGGTGATCATCGATCTTCTCCATGTAGTTTCCGACGACCTCGATCCTGAATGCCACGTTGACCGAGTACCAACGCAAGTACCCATCCCTGGACCAGATCCCTCCAACGAGGCGCGAGGTACGCTCCCAAAGGCGCTGGGTGCGGTCGTCGATGGAGGAGGGAAAATTGGCATCAGGGCCCGACCCCGGGTGGGAGTGCAAGAGAGCCAAGATCCGGTGCCGGGCCTCGTGCGTCTCGATGACAATCTTGTGGGTGGCTTTCGGGTCACCCGCTGCCCCAGCGATGGAGCGCTGGGCATACGGGAATGGAATGATGTGCGTGCCGATGCAAAGCCCGTCGTACTCGATGCCGGCGATGAAGTGCATCCCCTCATCCTGCGTCTCGTTGCAGACGCGGAAGGAATTGGCGAGCATCAGGCTAGAGAGGACCAGTACCTCTTCGACGCGCGAGCGTTGGGGGGCCAGGTTCTCGAGTAGTTTGCGCTCGTGGACCACGTTGACAAGCTGATCCGCGTGCCCGCGGACACCGAGGTGATCGCCGCGTGCGGCGCAGATCAACAAACGTCGCCTGAGGAGCTTTTCGGATTCGTGGAGGTCCCGGAGCTTGCGGTCGAGTCGCCGGACCAGTCGGCGGGTGTTCCGATCGCGGTCCCGTTTGGACGTGGGCACGAACGTTGAGGTCAGCGCACGGACGATGGAGTTGGGTTTGCTCATGACAGGGCCTCGATTAGGCAATGCTCGACGCGGAGGATGCCTGTGTTCACGTCCGCGGGGCGTTTGCTCCAGTGGACGAAAAAAATGTGCTTGTCGCGCTGCTGGAAGCACTGGCCGTGTGAGCCGCGCAGGAGAGCCGCTGGGGGATCGTAAATGAAGAACTCCGGATTGCGTCCAAACGCGCCCTTGATGCGCGCTTCGAATGAGCCTCGCTTGGTGCGGAAGTGACCGAGCAGGTCATCACCCTGCTGGGTCCAGCCGCGTTCCTGCCAAAGTGGCTGAGTATTGCGGGGCACACGGACGGCCCGGCGGCCGTTAACTATTGGCGTGGGCGGTTCCACGGGGGCGCGCATCCGTGCGCCCGTGCCCCCGCAGATCCCAAGCAGAAGGTCAAAGATGGACATCAGCTCTGGCCCCCGATGGTGCCGACCGTGGCTGGCGCTGAGGCGTACAACTTTTCCCCGCCGCGAACCTGCCCAAACAAATCTTCGTTGTCTCCGAAGGGCAGACCGTCCCGCCGGGACAGCATGAACTCGTTGGGGAGACCGAGCCGTCTACGTACATCCGCCGTGGTCGTGCCCGGTTGGACCAGGACGTCCAATACCTGATCTCCGCTGATCACCGCAAGATGCTTCTCGTTGTTCTCCATGATTTGCTCCTATCGCAAAGAGTCTCCACCTGGTTCAAGACGACGACACGGCCTCGCCCAGGAATTCGATGCTCTGCACCTTTGGAATGTGCGGCGTGGGATCGTCTTGATGCTCCACCAAGATCACCATCGCGTGCCTGCCGTCCGCACGCTCGATCTGGCAGAGCCCGTGTTCGCGCCTCACGACCTTTCCCGGCACGCCGCCCAGCCAGACGTTGCTCCGAGGCCGAAGACACGGCCAGGTAGTTGAATCGGCCCGCGGGACGGTCTCAGCAGGCCCGACGATTCCACAGATGGCTGGTGACATGGTCGATTCTCCTTCAGCTTTCCCGGCGACTCGTTTACAAGCCGCCCCGTAAGACCCAGAGTGCGCTGCGCGTTTTCGCGCTGATTCACTCGGATTCGCGCGGGGGAACGACAGCGCGTCCGCACTTAACGCGAAGTCGCTCTACCAGACTGTCCTTCCGCTGTTTGGCCTTGGCGAGTGCCCGGTACACCGATCCTGGAGCCCGGTCGTGTTGCGCAGCGATCTGCTCGACGCTGAGGCCGAACTGATACCTCAGCCGGATTGCAGCCCACGCATCATCGCTAAACTCATCCGGGAAGAGCTCGTATTGTGCGAGAATCAATGCATAGTGCGGCCGTCCGTCCTGTTGACGGCTGGCCTTCGACCAAGCAGCATCCTGGAGCCCAGGCGTGGCCATAGTTTCGTGTGGCTGGGAAATCGGCAGCGGCGCGGCCTCAAATTGTCCCAAGAGGCTCCCCATCACCGTCTCTGGTGAAGGACCCATCAGGAACCGGACCAGCTCGCAGACTCGCTCGTAGTATGACCAGATCGCGCGCAGTTCGGCGAGAGCGGATGCGAGCTGCTGGGCTGTTGGCTGCTTCACGGTCATCGAGATGCTCGGGTCGTCCTCTCGGCGTGTCGAGGATTCACACAGGCAATTGCGAGCGCACCGAGGTCCCGGTTCGTTGACAGTCCGTTGCTAATCCGTTGCACTCCGTCGCGGGAGACTCGGGCGATGGCTGGTGGCATCACCCATCGCTTGTGCCAAATGGTCGTTGCGCGGCCGCCGAGGGCTTGCGATGCACGACGCTCCACGACCTCAAGCCGAGCTGGCTGCGTTGTGAAGAGCAGGATCTGGTGAGAAACCCTACGGGTCGGCACGACCAGTCTGTAGTGCTCCCGTCACCGCACCCTTATTCCGGAGGCACATCGGGGCAAGCTCACCGATATGACCAACAGGAACTCCGCGATGCCAGGAACTCCGCTATCCGGGTTTGTGGCGGTCAAGTCGAGAGGGGCCGAATGCGGAACGAATCCAGCAATAGGTGCATTGACCGTGGAATGCGTACTGAGTGCGACTCGCCTTCACATACGGGCTGAGGACCCTGCCGAGCGCAAGATCCAGCTCAAGCTTGAGCTGCCTCAACGGGTCCGTGCCGCGCTTCAGCTTCGCGCCGTGGTAATCCAGGGCCTTCTCCGCAACTGTTTTGTATGACAAGGGTTCGCGACTCTGAAAATGCTCAAGAAAGAGCAGAAAGAGAGAGCGCTGCTGTTGATTGAGTTCGTGCCAGCGTACGGGCTTTGCTCCAGCGTAGATGAACTCCCGGGCCTCATCGACGTAGAGCTGGTATTTGTTTTGTTGGGCTTCGAATTGTTTGTGGGCGTCCTTCCGCATGAAGAGATCTGTCGCTGGTTTGACTTCGTCATGTTCGCTAGCATTTCGATCAAACCAGTCGACCCGAACCAAATCTGTATCGAGGACGCCTGATATCGGGGGCACTGGAGTCTGAGCGGTAGGATTTCCCGCGCCAATCTCCGCAGGGTCGTGCTCGGGAAGTGGTTCGCCTGAGAGCACGGCCGCCACCGTATCCAGGATGGCTTGCTCCGACATCGAATGCGCCCGCTGAACCGCTTCGTCCCACGATTTCTGTCCGCCCTCGCGACATACAAGCTCGACCTCGCTCTCGATCTCTTTCTTCTCTGCGTCCGGAACAGGCAGGCCGAGGAGTTTTCGCAGCTCCGCCGCCATTGCATGCAACCCCGCCGCGGCCCGCCACTGGCGCTTGGAGATGGACAACGTCGCGCTTCCCTCCGTCGCAGCGCAATAGCCCTCCACGAAGGTGTACCTTCGCGCCACGGCCAGGGCGTTGCCAAAGGAGAGTCGCGCATCCTCATCCTGGTGCAATCGAGCCAAGGCAACGCCGCGATTCATTCCCGCCACGCACTGCAGTTCCGGGATCGCTTCCCCAGCAGTGCCCGCCATTTGGATTGCTCGGCCGTACAACCACGCCGCGCGCTGATACTGCTCGTTGTGATTCGCGATGTCCGCGATGCAGTTTGCATTCCGCGCTGCGAGTTCGGGCCGGGTGTGCCGGTTCAACCGGTACGCTTTGTAGTACATGCGTCGGGCATCCCGCGGGCTGCCCCGCATAAATCGAAGGTTGCCCAGATTATGGAGAATCGATACCTCGCCCTCCTCGTCGTGCAAATTTCCAAATACAACACCAGCCGCTTGGTACCAACGCTCCGCATCGTCGAGCAATCCACCCTTGAATGCGAGATTCCCCGCCGTCTTCATCGCCTTGCCACCATTGTGGGTCTGCTTGAGGGCCGTATCAGTTGCCAAGGCCCGGCGCACGACATGCATGCCCTCAGCGAGTCGGCCATGACTCTCCCAGAATCTGTCGAGCGCGGCCGCAAACCGGAGAACACCATCTGCCGGGCGAGTTCTGTCGAGCTCGCCCTCCATCGCGTCGCGCATATTGGGGTAATCGGCTGCGATCGCGTCGAGGCCAACACTTCCCGCGCCTGAATGCCCGGCGGCCTTGGCCTGTTCAGCCACCTCCAAGAAGAACGAGAAGTGGAAGTCTACGACGCTATCGAAGTCGGACGACTCTTTGAATCGGGACCATGCGTAGGCCTGAAGAGTGTTAAGAAGGCCAAAGCGACTACCCTGAGCGGTCTGTCTTTTCTGCACCAACGACCTGCCGACTAGCTCCGCCAGAAGGGGAAGGACCGAGCCCGACGACAACGGTGTGCCGCCGCATATGCGTTCCGCAGCGAGAAGCGTCCAGCCCCCGGAAAATACAGACACCCGCGCGAACAGGCGTTGGGCGTCCGAGGAGAGAAGCTCGTAGGCGACATCAATGCACGCGGTCATGCTCTGATGGCGGGGTTTGTCGGCGGGAAGTGCGTCCCTGAGGAGAAGCAGCTTCTGGCTGAGGCGCGTGTAGAGTTCGTCGAGTGCCACCGCCCTCATTAAGGAGGAAGCGAGTTCCAGCGCGAGTGGGAGGCCGTCGAGAGCGCGACAGATGTCCACGACCATGGGCACGGACTCTGGCGTCAGCTGAAATGTGGGCCGGACGCTGTGCGCCCGCTCAGCGAACATGGCGACCGCAGGAAACTGTTCGAGGTAGGAATTGGATGCATTCTGGGTCCGCGGACCTGCGCGATCATCGGGAGAGGCGAGGGGCTCAAGCTGCGAGACCCGCTCTCCATCGATGGAGAGTGGAGCAGCTCCCGTAACAAGAATGCGTGCGAGAGGTCGTTCTGCCATGACGGCCCGGACGAACTCGCGGCATTGAGGTGTGAACCTGTCACAATCGTCAAGTAAGAGCAACGTCGGATCACTTGAGAGTACACGAGCAACGCTTGCCGCGTTACTGAGATCGCAAGATGCCAGCGGTGATATGGCGGTCGCAATCGTGGGGAGGACATTGTCCTCATGACGCACATCGCTGAGGTCGACTTCGACAATCCGAGCCCCAGTCTGAGATGGCCGGCTCATCAACTCAGAGGCCAGTCGAGACTTCCCGCATCCTGGAGGTCCCGTGATCGTGACGACTCGGTGCCGCGCAAGTAGCTGGGGCAACTCGCGAAGTTCTTGACGACGTCCATGAAATGGACCGCTGCCCCTCGCCACTTTGCCCTCCCGTCGCTCATTAATGGTATTGACACCAGTTCACCCATTCCAAGGGGGTGGCTCGCCAGAAGCGCCTACCGGAAACCGCACAGTTCGTTAATGCGCGGGGGTTCTTGCGAATTCCTCACCAGATGGCCTTGCTGTTCTACCGGCTTTGCCCCTTCATGGGCTCGCCGCCGCAGCACTTCCGCTCGCAGCCGCAATGGAGATGCACATGAAGAAGGAACAGTTCCGGACCGGCAGCCCCGTGCCAACCAAACCCGCAACCAAGCACAGGAAGGCGGGTAAGGACAAGCCGGGCAAGGCGCCGAAGATTCCGAGGGCAACATCGGGGAAGAAGGCCATGGTTCCCAAGGTCGACCGGCCGATGAGCGGCTTGGATGCCGCAGCCAACGTTCTGGCTGATGCTGGCAAGCCGATGCGCATCGGCGAGGTCATGGAGGTGATCCAGAAGAAAGGGCTCTGGGCCAGCAAAGGCAAGACCCCCGCGGCCACGATCTTTGCCGCCATGATCCGGGAGATCAGCGCCAAGGGTGCCGACAGCCGTTTCATCAAGAAGGAACGTGGGCTTTTCGCAGCCGCCCGGAAGATCCACAAAGCCTGAGGATCGTTTGCGACCTCCCCTGCCCCGGACTCTCCGGGGCTTTCTTTCTGACTGGATACGCGGCGCTCTTTCCTCCCTTCAACCACAACGCCTGCCGTGGACGTGGGTGTGCCGCCGCGCGCGGGGGGGAGTTCCTGGATGTGGTGTGCGGTTCGCTTGGGAAGTCCTTGCCGGGCCAGCGCGGCCTACACGATCAAGGTGTACGGATGGCCGAGACTGTCCGCCCACGTCACCACCGCCTCGGCACCCCGTGGGTAGGCGCTCAAGCCCTCCCCCAACGCGGTCACTCCCGAACGAAGGGCGGTGGGAGCAACGGCGACGCTTCGCAGCGCCGATGCGCCCTTGATACTGAGAACGTCATAGACCTCATCCCAGACTAGGGGGAGTGCGCACCCCGCGTAGCGGCGCGGGGTGCGGTGGATCGCGATCCGGTAGCGGCTGTCCCGTTGCGCACTCCGGAACCAGTCCTGTAGACGCCCCATGCCTCGTGGAGAGGGGCCCAGGACCCAAGTCTGCAGCCCGGCATCATCGGCATCGCGCCCGACGGGCCGCAGGCGGGGCTCGGTCCGCTGTTTGGCCGTGACCATGAGCATCTGGCCCACACTCTCATCGTCAGGGGCCGCCTGCTGGTCAAACCCGCCATCGCCGGCGATCTCAGATGCCCACGACGACCTCAATGGAAGGTAGAACCCGGTCAGAAACAGATGGTTGCGGACGTCGTACAGATGCAGGCTGCTCATGAGCCTGCCCGGTTGGAGATCATCAAACCACACCCCAGACGGATCGCCACCGACGGCCCGAGGCATCCCACGCATAGAGCTCGGCGTTCCCGTGATCTGAAACGTGCAGGTAGTGAGGGCTTGCCGCGCCACTCGCGGGCAACTCGTCGCCACTTGGGAGCGTACCGTCGCGCCGGTCAGCCTCGATCGCGTCCCAATCGGGCCAGTAGCCGAAGTCCGCGCCGTCACCACGGTGAGCACCGAAGTAGCAGTAAGGGGGCGCCAGTTCGCCAAGAGCATGCTCTAAGTCCCCGACCACTTCGCGTGCATCATCGGATGGACCGTCGACGGATCTCGACTCGGCGATCAGGTCGGTGTAGGTGCCCGCGGCATCCAACTGTTCCAGTTCGCCGGCGAAGGCACTGAGTAAGTCTTCGCTTCTCAAGGTTCCAGAGCTGATCGATCCGATCCGAGCTTTGCGTGTCATCGTGTCTAGTTCAGTTCCTCCAAGATCGCGCCGTAGAGCCGGAACGCTGATGCGGATGTCTGCAGATGGTTGACATCCAGACCCCGGTCGTAGCTATACAGGACGCGGGATGGTTCAGATGGCCGTGCCATCACCATGCCTATCAGGTCGGTCCGAGTCGACGTGATTGAGAGTTTGGAGACCATACCCCCGTCGATGCCGTGCTTGGAGGGGTGACCGTAGAACTTGACCTCGGCGAGAATCTCTGGAGCTCGCGCGTGATGACGTTCGGGAAGGTAAACGCTCATCCAGTTGTCCCCGTCGGGGAACCAGCTCACCGAGTATCCGCGTTCAACAAACGCCAGCGCCTTGGTCTTCTTGTATTTCTTCCAGGTTTCGAGCTCGTCGCGCGTGCCCTCCCAGCGCAATCCGTCCTCTTCAAACCCACTGTTCTCATTGGTCATATGCGTGTGGGATGGCTAGCGACCCTTATAGGGCTTGCACTGTTTTCCGGGACGCCCTTTCACATCGGGTCGACGTTGCCATGAAAGAGATCGATCGCGCATGCGGGATAGGGTCCAGCAGCCTGCCCAATGAGATTAGGCACCTGCGTCTGCCGCGAAATATCCCGCGAATCACTCGGTCGTGGCGGGATCGCTACTCAGCCGAATCGGCCGGCGTTGACCAAGGCAACGTCTCAGGCGCGCACACGACCACGACGCGCCCCGGTACCAGCAAACCCGCCGCGCCCAGCCGCCGCTCGATGATCGTGAGGGCGGGAGGGTCCGTGGCCACGACCAGCACGCGTCCGAGTCCGGTGCGGACGCAGCGTTGGACGTTCGCAACCACATCCGACTTGCCGGTCTCGATCTCAACGCCCAGAAGCTCATCGCCCTTTCGCGCCAGCAAGTCGACACGTCCGCCCGCCCGCGGCGCTTCCATTTGCACGTGGTACCCCGCCTGCACCAGCACGCGTGCATACCAGCGCTGCCAGTAGGCGTGGGCGATCGATCCATCTCCTGCCGCTGATCTGCCCGGCCCGAGCAGGCTCCGCGCCGCAGGCATCGGCCGCAGGAGCGCCTTGCGCGTGTTGCCCATGCGGACCAGCTGCTGCTCGACCCAGCCGCCCGAGAGCAGCGACCGCTTGAGCCCGTTGCCCCGGTCCCCGCTCAGGCCCAGCCTGCGGTAGCGCTCGCGCACGCCGTCATCCGGATGCTCCATGACGTCCTCAAGAACACGCAGAGCCTCTCCGTCCAGTGGTTCAGCTGACGACCGAACCCGGCCCATATCGCCCGAACCCGCAACAGGTGTCCCCGACCGCGCCGAATGCGGCTCTAGCCGCCGTTCGGAGTCAAGAAAGCGTCTCAGTTCAGCATCCGTTACTCGTCCCTTTTCTATCGGAATCAGGGGGAATCGGACCAGGCATGGTCTACGCCATCGGTCCTGAAGTTTTAGCACTGCATGCCCAATTGGGAGCATCGTGAAGCACTGCTTGTCCGTCTCACCCACTGCGCACAGGCCGGCCGCCTTAGCCACATCGGCGGGGTCTTTCAGGTTCATCACCAGGGTTACCGCGGCGTTACCCAGTGCGGCGCTGGAGATCAGGTGTGGCGTCTGGTCGACAACGATGATGCCAATTCCCAGTTCTCTGCATTCGCGCAGAAGCCTGCTCATCACCGATTCGGCCCCGCGTTGTTTCTCTCGCAATAGAACGTGGTGAGCCTCTTCCACGACAATCACCAGGCTCAGAGTCTCGCGATGCTCTGACGCTAAGCGTTGATAAAACAACCAAAGACAGAGCATTGGGACCAGAAATCTTCGCGACGCGGCGCTGAGCCCATCCAGCTCGATGATGGTGCTCTGATGAAGTAGCCGCTGGACGAGTTCGTTTTGAGAGTGTGCGTCCGAAGATGCGATCCCCGCGAAGTCGATCGATTGGAGCGCCCGGGTTGCCGAGGCGGTCCAGCCCTGAGCCCGTCCCTTGTGGGCGGTGCCGCGGATCCTGTCCAGGATCTGACCCGCGGTCGGGGCGAGGTTGCCGCTGGTGTAACACGCGTGGATGGCTTCCTGCAGGATGCTGATCGCGCCATCCCCGAGGTCATAGGCATCGGCGAGCACATCCACCAGCAGCCCGATGTACGTGGACGGCTCCAGCGCCGGCGGGGGTGTAAAGGGATTGAAGACCAGTGGGGAGAGTGGCCTGCCCGGTGTATAGATGTTGGGGCGCGTCTTGAGGTGAGGCGCCCAGTGTCGCGCTGTTCTCTTCCAATCAAGAAAGAGAAAGGGCACGCCCTGGTCGGCAAGCTGCATCAGGATGTGGAAGACAGCGTTGGTTTTGCCAGCGCCCGACCGCCCGAACACTGCCACGTTCTGGAGGATATCGCCCGTGGAAAGCCCGGCGTGGCCGCGGTCCCCGGCGTATTCGACCGTGCCCAGTTTGATCGGCCCGGCAATCAGCTTCGCTGGGGGCAGGGAAAGCAAGATCTGGTTGTCGGGATCGCCCAGGAGCCGCCGGGCGGTGGCCCGAAGCTGCTCCTCGATCAGACGGGCGGTCTCGGGATCGGCGGATTCACGGATGCGCATCCATCGGGCAACATCGGAGGGCGCTAGCGGCCTGAGCTTGGACGCGAGGGTCTCTATGTCTGTCACGGTCTGTCTCCGACAGCACCCAGCCTGTGAACGAGCATCAAGAGCCGGTCCTCAAGCGCCCTGCGTTGCTGCTCAAACGCGGCCTCGGTCCGTGTTCGCTCAGCCTGGGTCGACGCCAGCCGGGCCTTGAGATGCTGCCTGTCACGCCAAATTTCCATGCGGTTATCCATGTACCACCAGCGCGCCGCTTCCATTTGAAGCAGTTCGGACCCGAGATCGCACTCGGAGTTCACGAGTCTGACGCGGGCCTCCTCGCGTTGGGCACCGAGGCGGTCAAGCTGGGCCAGCACCAGCCCCATCTCGTGCTCGACGCTCGACCGGATGTAGTCCCGGTCCCCACTCCGGATATGCGGGGCTGCCAGAGTTCGGGCCGCACGCTCCAGAGCCAAGTCGAACCCCGCCGGTTCTTGAAAAACATCGCGCGGGCTCACGCGGCCCCGTCGCTCGGGCTCCGCGCTGCCGCGAGACGATTCTCAGCCATGCGAATGTATTCGGCGCTAGTGTCGAAGCCAATGAACCGACGCCCGGTCTCTTGGGCCGCCACGGCTGTGGTGCCTGAGCCCATGAACGGGTCCAGCACCAGCTCGCCGGGGTTGGAACTTATCAGGACCAGTCGGCGGATGAACTCGAGAGGCTTCTCCGTCGGGTGTTCGGTCCGTTTGAAGTTGGACGCGTAGTGGTACACGTTGTTGCACTCAGCCTGTGAAAGGAAGTTGAAGGTCTTGGGCTTGGATTTCGTGCAGTAGAAACAGAGCTCGAAGCCGCTACGGAAATTCCGCTTCCCGAAACTGGGCAACGGGCTCTTGCGGACCATGGCGAGCTGGTTGTGGAATGTGAATCCCCGCTCTTCGGCCTTGCGGACAAAAAAACCTGAATCCTCGCGCGCCGTGAACATGTAGATGGCGCCGCCCGGCTTGAGCACTCGATAGCATGCACTGAGCACTTGTTGGATGAATAAGTCGAAGTCGAAGGGGTGAAAAGTGTCCCACTGTCCCCAGGCTTCCTTCGTCGACATCAGCCGGCCGCGTTGAACGGTGAGCTTGCCCTTGGAAGCGATGTTGTATGGGGGATCGGTGACAATCAAATCGACCGATTCATCTGGCAGCCGCTTCAACCCTTCGAGCGCATCCATCATGTGGATACGGTCCAGTTCCATCATGCAGGTCTGGGTGCACCCCGGGGGCACATCTCAGTGAAGAATGGGTGTTCCATCAACGGTTTCAGCTTCAAGATCATCCCGCGACCTCCGCGCCGATGATCAGCCGGCGGAATGCCCGGCCTGTCTCGGTAAGCTCGTAGCGCGGATGACGCTCGCGCGGTATGACAACCTTCCGCACAACGCCGCGTTGTAGAAAGAGCTTGATCACATCCCGGACGTTGTTGGCGGACATGCGCAATGTGTGATCGCGTTGTCGCGCTCGGCGTTTGATCACCGCAGGCTGGAGCGTCCCCTCAAGCGCTCGAATGATCGCGGACCGGTGCCTAAAGCACACCCAGCCGTACAGATCCCAGTCCACGCCGGGTACATCGTGCTCAAGAGGATGGAGGAGTAATCGCCGACGGAGCCGGGCCTGGCAGCGGCGCCCTGCCGCGGTGAGCCAGTACAGCCGGTTGTTCCGCGCCGAGCGGTTGAGGCACTCGACCAAGTGCCTGATGCGCAGTTCCCAGAACGCAAATCCTGCTCGGTCCAGGTCGATCGAGTCACGGTGGGCTAGTTGACGCGCGGTGACCGGCTGGTTTAGCGTCGTGATGATCCGAAGACGATGGGGGCTCTCTTCGATCCAGCGGCAGATCTCGCGTGTGTTCATGGGCTGGGGCTGCCCACCCAGGTTATTAGCCGTTGAACCGACGCGCGGGACAATGGGGGAGGACCGCCGTCTCGGGTCAATCCATATATAAGGCTCCCGGCGTGAAGCCCCCAGGAGGTGAACAACCATGAACTGCAACAACTGCCGCAAGGAGCTCCACATCGGGGTCGACGTGCTGAACGTGCAGGAGGGCGTGATTGGCACCCGCGGGATCGTCCCGCTGGCCGATCCGCTGCCCTTCTGCTCCGAGGCCTGCCTGCGAGAGCACTTTGAGGAGGGTGTAACCACTCTTCCGAGACGAACGCCATGAACGACATGGCGGCTCGACCACAGCAATCCTTATAAACCCTTGGGTCCTTGCACAATGAGCTTCAGAATCGATGTGCCCGCGTGACTGCCCAGGACCTGGGCCCGATGGGTCCAGTCCTCTGCCCGGTCGTGAACCAAATGGATCCACGCCCGGCAGGGGCTATGAACTATCCGGGCTGCGCGGGGACCCAGCGAATCGCCCCGTCCAGCTTCCGAGGGCACATCGGTTCAAGGCTAATAAACAATCCGAGAGTTGCACAAAACATGACGTGGAAAATCCAGTACGAGAAGGCCAAACCCAAGCTGCTCAGTGACAGCGCGATCTGCGCCGCCAACCGCGCGTTGTTTGCCGAATTCTTTGCCTTCGAGGAGTACAAGCTCAAACGCTCTAACGGCTTGCCCGACCTGGACGAAGGCTGCTGCATCACCCTTTACGGTTACATCATGCGGCTGCGCAACGTGAACACGTGGTTCGAGAACAAGCCCTGGGTAGACCTGACCCGGGAAGACATCAAACGCGTTTACGACGCCCTTGAGGATGGCGCTATCCGGACGCGGCGAGGTGTTCCGTTCCAAGACCGTCACAGCTACTACAACAAGATCTTCAAGAGCAAACCCTTTCGGTTGGCCGGTAAGGACGACCTGGTCCGAGAGGTGATCGAGTTCTCAACCAGGCCCAAGCAGCCGGTCCGGTACATCACCGAGGAGGCATTCCGGTCACTCGTGGAGGTGGTCGGCCAGCCCAAGCACCTCCTGTTGTTATGGCTTGCATGGGACATCGGCGAGAACATCAGCACCCTCCTGCAGCTCACCAAGCGCGAGTTCATTCTCCAGATCAACCGTGACACCGGCGAGCGGGAATACCTGGTGCAGCTCCCAGCCGCCAAGCTCAAGCGGAGCCGCCAAGCTCGCAGCGAGGTCACGCTTTACGCCGAAACCGTCCGCGCCATTGATCGGGTACTGACGGACATCGGATCCGATGAGCGCGTGTTTGCCTTCGGCTACCGCCAGGCGCTGAAGCTCTTCAGGTCCGTCGTTCGACGCAGCGGCGCCAGAACGATGCCCTTGCAAGAGACGGTGCGCTGGAAGGACCTGCGCTCGGGTATGGCCTGTCATCTTCTCAAGAACGGCTGGTCGCGTGACGAAGTCAATGCGCGTCTGGGCCACACTCCCAGCTCGGACACTCTCGACGCTTACATCAACTTCCTGTCCCTAGATCGCAACGGGCCAAAGCGGCGTCTTGCCGAGGCGAATGCCCGGGTCCTGCAACGCGAAGCGCGAGCACTTGTGCCGCCCGGCCACGAAGAAGGGATGATGCTCAAGAGTGACCTGGTGCGCGCCCACCGCGATATCGAGGAGCTGCGCCGGCAAGTCGAGATTCTACTGACAGCGGCTCAGCCGCAGGTCGCGGTAAAGACCAACTGGTCCAAGCACGCCGCTTGATTTCATGCCCGCAATGCGTCGAGCAGCGGCGTCATGGCCCGCCAGCTTTCGGCGATCAGCCTGAGTGAGTCCCGGGTATCCAAGCCCTTTGTGCCCCACGGCAAGTGGACTCGGTATTGGAACTGCATGTTGGATCGCTTGCGACGAGGAAGAGCAGCGAAGAGTTCGATCCATTCGGGCTGTCGCTTGACGCGCCCCATCCTTCGCGGTTGAGAGGTTTCCAACCGGAACGTGAGCATGGCATCCGTGATCGCCGAGGACCGCTGACTCAGGTAGTGGCGCTGGAGAGCGTACGCCTGCACCCAAGCGCCTCTGGCGATGAGGCGACGCGCGCGGCGCAGGATCTCACCGTTAATCACAATCAGGCGGTCGGAGCCGAGGTTGATGAGCCGCTGGCGAATCGGGCGTATCACACTGTTTGGAATGGTGACCGCCACTTCTAGGTGGTCGGCATGCACCGCGAGTGTCAAGTGCGGGTAGCCGGTAAATGCGCCGCGTTTCGGACGGTCCTGCAAAGGCAGGAAGTCCCACACGGCGCTTCCGCTACGACCCGTGATCGCAGTGCGGCCCGGTGCCTTTGGGTCCATGCCCAGAGCCCTCAGGGAACGGTCTTTCCGCAGGTCGGCAAGGGCAAGTTTCAGCAGACGTTTGCCCTCTCCGTACGTGTAGGGGTTCTCTTGAGAGAATGGAAAGCCGTCGAACATGGTCAGTGTTCCTTCGGCGAGGTACTCTTCCTGTGCTAGGCGAAGCTCGGCGGCCCGGAGATAGGCACGCAGTCGGTTGGACCATTCGCAGCGCTGGCCGGTCGACCCGAGCCATTCGTAGAGCCCAGACCAAGTAAGAGCGTGAGTGCCCTTGGGTACGCGCGTGCCCGACTTGGTCAGCGCTACACGGTGTATCCTCTCGAATCCGCGCCGACGAAGTGTTCGTTCGTGGCGTTTGAGCTGGTCCTCGGTCAGCGCAGCCTGCACCTTGCTCTCAATCAGGACGCACCAGCGATCTTCATCATGGATGACAATATCCGGAAGCCCCTGGCGCTCCGCTTCCGCCTCAGTCTCTGGAGGATCGCCAGGCAGGCTCTGTTCGACGATTGTTAGAGCCTTTGCGTTCGCCGGCGCTCGAACACCCATCCAAGAGAGAAAAGCTCGAAGAAGCGAGCGATCTTCGTGCAGGCACACAGCTAGCGCATGGCTGAGCCGGTTTTCTGGTTGCATGTATTGGTCGAACAGGTTCCGCATGGGTGTACTGGGCCGATGGTACCAGGACACAATCCCGCGGACCCTTCCGGTCACGGTCACCCCGCAGCGAGCTGGTTGAGGAAGCACAGAAAGTCGTTCGCGCTCAAGGGTGGCGCCGTAGTCGAACTATCGCGGTTGACATACGGATCGCCCGCCGCAAACTTGATCAGAAAGCACTGAAAGTCATCGGCGTTGAGGAGTGGGTCCCGGTCGAACCGTCGCATTTGGCGTAGCAAAACGCGACGAACTGTCCTGGCGTCGCCAACAACGGGTTGACCCACCCGATGTTCTCGCCCCAGGCGTACCCGGTCAGGACTCCGCCGTTCAAAGTCGCCCGAGACGGCCTCGCGGATGTATCGCCGCCAAGAGACATCCAGCCCGCATTCTCACCTCACTCGTTTCCAATGAGGTGTCCTGCGCGCGGATCAATGTTGACGCCAAAAGCGGCACCCGTCTGATCCGCAGCCGCGGGATATTGGATATTGGGAGGATTGGGGTCGTTCCCCGGATCGATCCGTCCAGAGCCCTTCGCCCAAACAAAACCGGCGAGGAACCGGGTCACCTGCCGCGCCCCCTAAACCTTGAAACCCGCATCACTCAAATTGAGCCCACCCGCTTTCTCGCTCCAGCAGGACCTGTTGGTGGGAGAGACGTTGGATTGGGCCGAGAGGCGTGCCTCCCAAAACCTCGAGCGCCGCGTCACCCTCGCGCTGACGTTGGAGACAGCGGGCCAAGTCGAATTTGGCACCAAATCCGGCAACGGCTAAAGCGAGATTGTTCGTGACCAATTGAAGAGGCGTAAGGAATCTCGCTGAAACGTGGGCACCCGGACTGGCGTGATTCGCCGCGATCGTACGCCATTGGGCACCAAAGGCCGAAGCCTAACTTCTGCCGAATATGTGGGCCACAGTAGACAATTTCAGTACAATGAGGTCTAACGAGTTCTTGAGACGGATGAGGACGGCATACGCCGATGCGGGAATCATGCAAAATCCTGACCGTGGCAAGGTTTCAAACGCGCACGAGCGCGCTCGGACCCGGCAGCCGGGCGGTTATCTGGTTCCATGGCTGCTCGTTCAATTGCCCAGGATGCATCGCGGCGGAAATGAACGCGTCCACGGATTTTGCCAGAGTAGAGGCCGAGTCGCTCCTGAACACTGTGCTCGCTGTTTCTGGGATCGAAGGTGTGACCTTGTCTGGAGGGGACCCATTCGATCAAGACCTGAGTGCGTTGACGTTCCTTGTGGAAGGGATTAGGGCGGGAGGCCTGAGCGTGATGTGCTACACAGGCCGGACCCTTGAACAGCTTCGCACGGGCGCAAAGGCGGGGGTGCATCAGCGGGTGCTGGCGGCGATTGACGTGCTCATCGATGGGCTCTATGTCGATGCATTGAACGATGGCAGCGCCTGGAGAGGCTCCTCCAATCAGGCGATTCACTTTTTGACAGACCGGTATGCCCACTTGAAGCCCACCATCATGGACTCCAGAAATCGCGACGTAGAAGTGGTGCTGGACAAGAATGCAAAGTTGACCATCACCGGAATACCACCAAAAGGCTTTATGGGCCGTCTAGCGGACGAACTCCATATCAGAGGGCTCACGATGAGTGAACAGGCAACTGAGGTGGCACGATGAGCGGCCCGAAGTGCGCTCACGTGAGACCGACGCCGAAGAGTCGGGTCGTCGAAGCTCGAACGGAACTACGCCGTTTGTTACTAGTAAGTACAAAAGAGCAACAGGTTGGGCTCCAGGACCTCATTCGGGAGACTGAAAAGTGGATGTCCGTGGTGCGCCGAGAGGTGGCGGCGTGGCGCAAAGCGGGCGCCGCAGGTGCGTCTACGCCCGCTGACGACACGTCGTTTGCGGCGTTCGAAAGGAAGCGAGAGGATCTGGCACTCTTGCTCTCCAACGAAATAAAGGGCGATGTGCTGCACGGTAGGTCTATAGATGTTGCGCGATCTCTCGACGCAGCCGCCGAACGGCTATTGAAAGATGACAGGGCCAGTCCTGCCCAATGCGCGTCGTTGGAGTCAGCGTTGCGAAACGCGGCAGCCGAGATCGTTCGCACGGGGGGACTCGACGAACACTCGCGGCGTCGGATTGACCGCCATCGGGCTGAACTGGACTCGCTGTACACACGCCAAGCATCTCGGTTCTCACCCCAGCGGACGGGAGATGTTCGCGGCACGACGCTGAACACAAAGAGCTCGATCGACGCTGCCATCCGAGAGGCCGCGCAAGCGACTCTGCGCCAACAGTTAAGTGAGATCGCGATCGCACCGGCGTCCGTCTGGGACGAGCTGGGGAAATGGGCCGGCGCGCTCCCGACGCAAGAGTTGCGTCAAATGCTGGCCCACGCCGAAGCCGCTCTCGCACGAGGTGACGTAGAGGCGACCGAGTCGGCACTAGCACAGGCCTTGACGCGTCGACACGAGGTCGAGCAACTGGCGGCTGCCAACCGACAGTCCGCAGCGCGACTTCGATCGATTGCGGACGCAGTCATGCAAGCGCTCTGCGATCGGCATTACAACACTCCGGTGTACGGCGCGGTTCGCGATGGGGACCCGCTTTCGGCGATTCAAATTCGGGCAGATGTTCCGAGCCCCGATGGGCGAGGAAACATTCGCATTGAACTCCACGCCGACGGGCGAGCAGACTTCGAGGTTGAGAACGTTCCGACCGGAGAAGAGGAAGTGTGTAGAGCAGTCATTGGGAGATTGGCGGAAGCCGTGGCTGCGGAGGGCATGACGCTGGAAATGACGGACTGGGGGAGAGCCACCCCAGCGGAACAGCACGAAGTACAGAAGCCTGTTAAGCCCGTCCAGATCGCGGAACAAATGCGATACCGCCCGAAGGAACGCCCTAATAGTCGCGAGGTCGGATCGTGAATAACGAGCGGTTAGCCGCGATAAGTCGGCCGGCGCAGGGAAGGCGGTTATGCGTCTTGTCCGGCAAGGCCCTGCACGATCTGTTCTACCTGAGCGACACTCTTGGCGCTCAGCGAGTGACGGAAGCGCTCGGTGAACTGGCGGTCAACGCAAAGTTCGACGTGGCCTTGTCGGTTGGAGCGGAGGGCACGCTTCGCTTTCAGAAACCAGAAATGCAATCGGTATTCGACAAGCTCACGAGCGCTCCTACACAGGCTCGTCCCGGTGAAGCTGCCCGAGAACCCTTTCGGCCTCAGCCCCGAGAGCCAAAAGAGGCGAACGGGACCGCTCAGGTGGCCCAGGTGGAGCAACATGGTGCTGACCCGCTGCGCAATCAACTCGCTCGCGTGGAGCGTGCGCTCGCGTCGCCCCTTCGAATCCAGGCCATTATGGAGTATCCGGAAGACCTGTGGGTGGGTACGCCTAGCGCTCGCGCCATCGAAACGTTGAGAGTGATTGGACGTGCAGCGGTATCTACCGCAGGACACCCCGAGTCGACATTGGCGCTGTTGGTGAAACCAGAAAGGCTGGAGGAGTTTCTCGGCGTTCTCGACCAGGTTAGGGCAACCGAGCAGTTTCGCCGATCGATCAACCTCCTACCGCCTGGACGCGACGAGGTGGAAAAGTTCCTGAGTCGCTTCATGCTTCGCGAGAGCTTGCCCGGCTCCAAGGCGCAAGTGGTGTCAGAGGCAGTGGGTAGAGGGTGGCTCCTATTTCACCTTCACGAAGCGCTTCGCGGCGTTCTGCTGCTGCCTGCTGAAAAACGCAATGTCGAACGAGCGCTTGATACTGGAGAGAAAACCGAACTACCGGACGCCGTGATGGCGGAAATGGATCAGCTTGTAGGGTTGGCGCCAATCAAAGAACAACTGAAGCTCTTCGCGGCCGTTGCACGTCAGCAGCAGGAGGATGTGCAACAGGGGCGTGCGGTGCAAGTTCTGAATACCCATATGCTGTTTCTCGGGAATCCGGGAACCGGCAAGACCGAGGTGGCCAGGCTGGTGGCGCGGTACTTACGAGCAATCGGGCTCCGGGCTTCTGGTGAAGTGCTAGAGATTGGGCAAAAGGATATCGCGAGTCCACTCAACCCTGGCGAATGCATTCGCAACATGCGTGAGGCTATCGATAAAGCCATGGGCGGGGTGTTGTTCGTTGACGAGGCGTACGACATGGCCGAGGACGAATGGATGCAGCAAGCTCTGCAAACCCTGATGAAGGACATGGAGGACCGTCGGGGAAGCTTGACGGTAATCTTTGCTGGCTACGAAAATCGGATGCAGGCGCTTTGGAAAGTCAATGAAGGATTTCGGTCACGCTTACCAGAGCAGAACTGGTTTCGGTTTCCAGATTACTCGGTAGAAGAGCTGACGGAGATCTGGAGTCGGATGTGTGCGAGCCGGCATCTGACGCTCTCCCCTGACGCTCGGCCGGCGGCGGCCCGACACATCAAGGCAGCCGTGCCGCGAGGGCGATTCGACAATGCTCGGGGTGTTCGCAACCTCGTGGATGGTCATGTCCTGCAATGCGCGCTACAGAGCACGCGCGTCGTGTCGGCGAGTTTTTTCCCGCCCGTCGTCACACACGACTCCGCAGCCGTGGACAAGCTGCTGAAATCGCTGCGATCAGAATTCGTGGGCTTGGAGGATCTTCATCGTCACCTTGAAACTGTTGCCCGAAAATCGCGGCGCGCCGAGCAGCTGGGAAAGCCCATCGAAGGGCCGCACCATTGCCGATTCGTTGGACCCCCGGGTACCGGCAAAACTACCGCCGCGCGAAAAATGGGGGCAGTGTTCAAGGCAATGGGACTACTGAGCCAAGGGCACGTGCACGTAGTCAATCCTGTCAGAGACTTAATGTCAGCGTACGTTAGTGAGTATGCCAATTGTGTTGCCAAAGCCTTTGAATCGGCGCGGGGCGGTGTGTTGTTTATCGATGAAGCATACCGGCTAAATGATCAGGAGCAGGGTCGAAAGGTCCTTGACGAAATTGTGCAGACGCTGACCTTGTCAACCTTTGCCGACACCATCGTTGTACTTGCCGGATATCAAGAGGAAATGAACGGCGTCATGCAGGCAAACCCCGGACTAGAGAGTCGAATCCCGCATGAAGTGGTGTTTGACGAACTGACGGATGGAGAGCTAATTGAGCTCTTCTATCGGTCGCTCAAGAGTCAGGACCTTATCGTGCACGCGGCCGATACATCGGAGGTTGACCGGCGGCTAACACAGGTGCTTTCCGAACTCCGGAGCAAGCCGAACTTCGCGAGCGCGAGAACTTTGCAGGGAATGGTTCAGGACGTGGTGGATCGGCAATTGCAGCGCATCGAGCAATCCGAATCGCCGCAGCGATTTAGGATCGTTCCAGACGATGTCGCCAAAGCAATCGAAGAGACAGGACGAATCGACCAACTTTTGGAGAGATTTAGCGACAGGTTTGTGGGGATGGAAGAGCTGAAGTTGCGCCTGCGGCAGCTGACGGTGAGCGCCAGTATGAGTCGGTCACGCGGAGCAGCGGCCCCGCTGGCACCGCGTATGCTGTTCCTGGGAAATCCTGGGACGGGCAAGACAATGGCGGCCCGCGAAATTGGCGGGATTCTTCGAGCGATTGGATGTTCTCTCAGCGACCGGTACGTGGAAATACCTGGCGTCGAGCTGAAAGGGTCCTTCGTGGGCCAAACAAAGGACAAGGTATTGAGTGCATTCCAAAATGCGCGCGGAGGGATGCTCTTTATTGACGAGGCGTACTCGCTTCAGGTGCCGGATCATCAATCCGGAGACTCGTTCGCTGCCGAGGCGATTGACGCGTTGGTCGGACAATCTCAACTGCCCGAAAACCTTCACACCGCAGTGATTCTGGCTGGTTATGTAGACCCCATGCGACGGTTTCTGAAGTCGAACCCCGGGCTGAAGAGGCGTTTCCCAGAGGTCGTGGTGTTCGCCGACTACAGCACGCCGCAGTGCGTGGACATCTTGCGCAGTTGGTTGACACGTGAAGAGTCCGTCCAGGAAGGAGTGATCGACACGAATTCGGCGGTGTTGATCGGGCAGGCGGTAGATGCAGCGAAGGAACAGGGAGAGTTCGGGAACGCGGGTGACATGGAGACGCTCGGTCGATGCCTTCTCGACGCTCGAAACCTCAGGTGTGCGGTGGGAACACGCAAGGAAGGTGAGTGGCGAATCACTCCCGAGGACGTGGTGGAGGGTGTTAGGACTTGGGTGGCACGGAGGCAGCTATGAAGCGGCCCATGTCACCGGATGGCCTGCGTACGTTGGCCAGCCGCCGTCGAGCACAGGGCAACTCCGCAAGTGCCGGCATGCTTGAGTTGGCGGCTTCATTGTGGGAAGCGGCGGAGTCGACAGAGGAAGCACCGTGGTATCGAATGTTCGGCAGTCGGCAGCCGAGCACAGATGGTGTGGACCTCCAATCGACCTTCGCCGCCTGGTCGGACAGCTGCGGCGAAGTTCTGGCGGCGATGTCTCGGTCGCTGGTGGGAGCAGAGTCATGTTGGAAGGGGAGCGGTGTTCCAGTGCCGGGTGACGGATTGCCATTCGTGGCAGAGCGATTGGTAGTTCAGTCAAGATCTGTCAATGAGGCTCTTGGCCGCATCGGAGCAGCATTGCGGTCAGAGGGGGCCGAGCTTGTGCGCAGGGCGAGCAACGTCGGCTCACTGGAAAGATCGGTTCAACATGAACGCGGAAGGTTACAGGAGGATTTGGACCGTGGTGCGGATCTCGAAGAGGCAATACGGGGCCTTGGCACGGAACGCTTGCGTGCGGCCGAGCGAGTGGCATCTTTGCAGGAGCGACTTCGGTTGGCGCGAGCCACTACGGCCGAGCGAGAAACACTCTTGAAACGAGTAGTCGAGATGGAGGAGGTGACACGAAAAGAGAAGGCCGAGAGTGACGAGCTGGAGAATCGTTTGAAGGTGCTTGAGCGGGAGAGTGCAGAGTTGGGCGAACGTGTGGTTCGGACTCGCGCACTCATTGTCGAGCTCGAAAAATCGCCGGATCGCGAGTTGAGTCGCCGAGTGCAAGAAGTGTGGCGATTGCTGCCACCGGATGCTGTCCCGCGGGGGACCAACATTGGGTGAACCGACCGGTCATCCAAAGAGCAAACGTTCTGAAATGGGATCAACCCTCGCCGAACGAGCCGCGTGGGTATCGTCTGTGGCGCCCCGCTTGGCAGACGTCAGCCTTGAACTGGGGAAGGCTCTTACGAGCACGCCGGGAGATGCGTTGTCTGACGGCGCGCAGCATGCGAGGGCACGAATTGCTTCGATTGTTAACACGCTTCCAAACGCTTCGGCGTGGATAGGCGTAATGCTGCTCGAGTCACCGTTACTCAAGCGACAGCAATGGCTCTCCTTGATCCAACACACCGTTCGTCGTGGCATTCACCGAGACCTCACCGATCTCCCGGCTCCCGGCGCAGCTTCAGCAGGAGTTCGCCTCGCCGTGGCCGTCCGCAAGCGTGGAGACCTCGACTCGGTAGTGCTTCGGCACGCGTCACGTTGGATTGCAGATGAGTTGTCGAGCCGGATAAATGCTGCGGACGCGGCGATATTGTCTTGGACCGTCAATGCACGGGACCTCGAGTGGGTGAAGGAACTATGCCGCGGCGACAATCTCCAGCATCTGGTGGAGTTCGCATTGTGGCTTCAGGCCGTTGAGCATGGCGAAGATCCGGGTAGTGCTCCTCCAAATGCTCTGGCCAGCGAGTGGTTTGCGTGCCGAGGGTTTCGCGGACCAAGACGCCATCTAGCTAGGCAGCGAGGCGCCGCGGCGGGCCGACGTGATTGTGGCGATCTTGAGCATTGGGTGATTCCCCACATCGAAGCACGTGGCCCGCTGGCTTCCGAAGGGCAGTGCGTAGTCATGATTGAGTGGGTGCTCGCGGCGGTCCGCGCTTGGCCCAATCGAGCAGTGCTTCTGAGTGCCGCTGATCCAGCACTACAAACTCGAAGTGAGGCACTGAGATCAACTGTGGCGGCACACATCAACGGGACTCCCCGCGCACAGGAACTGCTCGATTGGCTCGAAGGATCGCTGCGAGCTCTAACTACAGCGCAAGATGTGGGGCGCACCGTGCATGGTCACCGACCGTATCGAACGTCTGCCACAGAACCGGGGTACAAATGAGCGTGCTGCACAAAGTGTCGAGTCTGGAGAAATTCTCCGAAGTGCCTAGCTCTGAAGTCGAACAGGAGCTAGCCGGTCTTTTGACTGACTCGGCAGGCGGGGCCAGGCTCGAACACGTTTCGGCGACCGTTGCAAAGCGGCTGCAGGAAGTGGTGACGCGCGCGTCAGCGTCGTTCGAAGGGCGATCGCTGGAGGTCGAGGCGGCGGTCGCAGGTCTCGCGAGCGGGGTGTCCGTGTTGCTCTTAGGTCCGCCTGGTACCGCAAAGAGCGCTATCGCGCGCAGGGTGGCGTCATTGTGCGGGCTTGGAGGAGACGGGAGGTATTTCGAGTATCTCTTGACGAACCATACAATGCCCGAGGAGATTTTCGGTGGGCCAAAGCTCGACGACCTAGTGAAAGGCAAAGTTGTACGGGCGGTAGAGGGCAAGCTTCCCCGTGCCGAGATCGCCTTTCTTGATGAACTCTTTCGCGGCGGTGGTCACATACTCAACACTTTGCTGACCATCTTGAACGAAAAAAAGTTCGACGCAGGTTCGGGACTAGAGCACGTCCCACTTCTCGGGGTCATCGCGGCGGCAAACGCCGCGCCCCTAGAACATGATCTTGAGGCAATCTTCGATCGGTTCCCCGTGCGGGTTTGGCTTCAGTCGGTGTTGGAGCCGCGCACCAAGTTTGAACAGGCCGACAAGGGAGCACCGGCTCGTCTCGCGAAGTTCGCAGTTGCAGGTGAAGTTACTCGGTTGGCATCGGCGTGGAATTCCTCAACAGCGGCGACGCTTCGACGCGCGGAGCAGGTCGCATGCACCAATGACTTCAGGTTCGCAAGGTCATTCCTTCTGCGGCAGATCGGAGGAAATGCAGAGGGGTCGGCCCGCTTCGAACAATTCGAACGATTGTTCAGGTCCGTTCGAGAGCGATGCAAACTGTCGGACCGAAGCCTTGGTTTCCTTTGGTTGTTCGGGGCAGCATTGGATTACATACGGGGGAAGGACCTCCGGCAGCAGTACCCAGATTCGGATGGTCACGTCATTGCGTTCCGCTATGTCGCGCGGTCCTTGCACGACGTGCCCTTCTTGAGAGATCGCGTGGAGCAGCAGAAGCGTGGCGTCCAGCACATAGGGACCGCTTGAACATGGCTGACGGAGTCGAAACGTTGCTGCGGTCGTTATCGAGTCACGCGTGGTGGACTCGGGACGCGGAATGGACTCGATCTTGGTTCACGGGGTTCTTCACTCCGCTGGTATCCGCTGGGTTCCCACTTCCTCCGCTGTTCGCATACGACCTGCGGTCGGCAGCGGAACGGGGAGACCGCAGACGCGGCGTCGCGGCTGGACGACGGAAGCACGCGGCGTCCTGGGATGCCTTCATGGCCTGGGCCCACGCGCTGGGAATCGGCAATCTCTCGAATTCGCAGTCCTTGCGGACGGATCGCCGAACGGAGGCGATGCAAAGGGTCGCTCAACTGATATCAGCGTCGCTGATCGATCAAATAGACATCTCAGGCCTGCGAGGAAGGGGTGGCGTCCTGGATCCGAAGCGCCTGCTGGACCTTGAAGGCAAGCGCATCTCCGGGAGCGGAAAAGCGGATGGAGCGTTGCAGAAGATGTGGTCGCACGTTGAAGGGGTTGTGGCGTCCGGAAGGTTCTATGACTTGGTGTCGATCGCCGAGTGCTTGCCATTTCAGGGACGGAAAGATGATGACTTGGACACTTTCGTGCCAAGGCTCCTTGAGCTGGGATCAAGCAAAACGGATTGGATGGAACCCCCGATCCGCGGGACGAATCCGAGAGCCGACAATTCTCGCATGATGCTCACCCCAACGGGGGAGTTCGCCAAAAGAGACTTGGGAGGAATCCCAAGCGAACTCGGGCGGCTCGCGCCGACTGAGTTGGTAATGCTGCGAGAGGCCGGCGCCAAACCCAGAGGAGGCAAGCTGGGGTCTCGGAGCGTGGCATTCCGGACGCTATTTCTTTACCGCGCGACCCAAGGTCATCTCCTACAGCGGTATTCCCAGAGCGTAAAGCCTGACGAGATGGAGCCCATCGTTCATGTGCAAATTGACCTGTTGGACACGCCCGAGGCGCACCGCCTGTCAGACCCGCCACACCCCCCAATTATCTCGTGGTACCGGGCGGTTGCGGTCGAGCTCGTACATACGTTGGCTCGACTTTCGAAATCGTTCCGTTGGGCGATGACCTTTCGCCTGCTTTGTTCTGATGGTGTCGGCGCGAGACAGACAGTGTTTGCGTCTTCGGCTATCGCCGAACTTGGTGCGTCGAGGCAGCGAGCACTCGAAGTCCTAGTAGCCGGGCTTCCCGAAGCATTTGCTTCGAGGCGCGGGGTGCGCCGGGACGCGCCGGATACTGATCAGACCGACCCATCTGATGTCGACCTTTGGGTTCGCATCGTGCTGGGAGAACGCCATCGAGATGGAGGGGCCACTTCACTTGGACAGCCGCCGCGCGCAGCTTACCAACGCGGAGTGCGCGTCGAGCGGGTCCGGAACGGAGACTATGGGTTTGCAGCAAGCCGAGGATGTTTGGAAACTCATCAATTGCATATTGACTTGAATCGACGTGGAACTTCACCATCTTCCGCCGCAAACGATATCGTGTCAGCGCTCCTGGACGAGTCTGAAGAAGAGAGCCGCGCATGACAGCGATGATTCTCGTCTTTCCCACCCTCCCGTCGGCCTTGGTTTTTCTTCAACGAGAATCTCCGGCGTCTCAGGACGAGGCGTGGGCGATGCTTGGGCAAATGCACCTCCTTCGGAGCGGCCACGGTTCAGCCGTGGGCGTCGAAGTAGCTGAGGGATGCTTGGACAAGGCGGGCATAGAGCGCGCGATTCGATGTGGAGGCCAGCCAGTAGGTGATGAGGGCGCACGAGAGCAGTGGAAAGAGCGGGTGTCGATGCAGACTCTGTTCCGGCGGGTTCGCTTGGAAGCTAGCAGTCGCACTGAGCACGGCAGGCACTTTCTGGTGATACCTCAGGGAAACGGAGTAGACGGGCTCGCGCAACTAATAGATTGGATTTCTGAGGTAGATGGCTGCTCCGTATGGGTGCGTGAAGTGCTCGAGTCCGGTCTAGACAAGCCCTTCACAGTGTTCGAACTCAGAGTTGAGGGCGAAACGCCGATAGCGACCCCCGCTGGCCTACCGGGAGCACCCCACGTACTGGTTGCGATTGATGAAAACGTATTTGTTCCCGCCGGTATGGAGTGCCCGCTTCTCCCGGCCCACCGCTTTCTGATTCCCCCCAGTGGCGACGGGCGATTGCATGCGTGGGTGATCGGGGACAAGGGGACGCCGTCCTACCTTGAACTGACCACTGTGGGTGCTGGTGCGGCTCCTATGGCTCGCTTGGTGATGCTGCCGGGCGACGTAGAGCGGGTCGCTGCTGTCACGGGGGCGCCGGGTCGGGTCGCGTTGCCTCTCCGATTGCGACCCATACATGCAAAGCGGCGGCTCCGTGGATCTGCCCAGGTTCTGTATGTGGTTGAATCCAGGGGAGGCGAACTGGGAGCGGCATTGCTGCGATTGTTTGATCACACCGACGCCGGTATTGAGCAGTTCACGTACTACAACAAGCTCATGGGGGCCGGCCCGAACGCGGTTGTGCAGCACTTCCTGCTCGCGGAAGCGCGAATCGCGGATGACGACATGTGGCCAGAACTCCGGCGGTACGATCTGCCTCGAACCCTGGCAGAGGTGGGTTTGCCATTGTTCCTGCCGGCCGACGCGGACTTCACGCCCGATCTCGCGGGTGTGATCAACGGCCTCGACGCGGACGACCCGTTCCTCAACGCCCTACGGATCATGACGGGGCTCGGTGACGCTCCTAGCGATCGCCTCGCGATCGTCGAACCGTCAGTGAACGGTGGTTCATGGCGGATCACGACGCTCGAGCAGGGGCGACCCCTTGAATCTTTCATTTCGGCGGTGTTAGAAGAGGTGCACCGCGAGCCGATTCGCCGTCTGATCGATGTTGAGCGCATTGACCTCACGCAAGAGCGTCAGCGATACGAGGAACGATGGCTCGCCGTCGGACAGCGAGAGTCTGCGCAGATCGCGGACATTACGCGGCGACTAGCGGAAAGCTTGGCAGAATCAGTACGGTCGGTCGATCAGCAGCTCTCTGAGCTCCGTGACAGAGTCACCGCACTCCGTGAGGTATCCGTAGGCGGGCAGGAGCTCGTGACCATGGCGCCCCGACAAATCGGGTCATTTGTGCAAGGGATTGTTGACTTAGTGGAATCTGTGGCGGCGCCTCGACGGGCGTGGTTGTTGGATGCGGAATCGCAGCGGCGAGCTCTAGAAGCCCTATTGCAGGCTGCGAGGGACTTTCAGCGCAGCGTACAAGAGGAAGTCGATCACACAAATAGGATCGTGACCGACGGGCGACAAGAGCTGACCGCTGCAGGTGACCGGGTGAGCCGGGCGCGAGCGACACTTGCAAATAGCATGGCGGAACTCGAACCGCACGTGGCGTCCGCCGAGGCGATCTCGCAACAATTGGCGAGCGAAATCCAGGGGCGGCAAGCGCGATTGATAGTTCTGCAGTCTGGACTCGAGGCTCGGGAACGCTCGCTGCGAGAGCGGTCCGAGGAGGTGGACCGATTTCAGCAAGCCGTTCAAACGCGAGAGGAGGAACTTTCCCGGCAAGCTAGAGCGCTGGAGGCGCGCAGGGCCTCGCTGGAGGCCCGGCAGACCACGGCACAGCAGGCTGAGCGAGACGCTCGCGCTGAAGAATCTCGTTTGCGGAAGATCGAGGCTGAGGACTTGCCTGCGGCTAAGCGGCGCCATGAGGAAGCGGAACAGGATTTGAGGCGGTGGCGTTCGAAGCGATTGGATGAGAGCTTACGGCAGGCTGAATCCGAGATTGCTGTGCTTGACCGAAAGCGGTCGCAGTTGAAAGACCAACACGACCATCTGGAAAGGAAGCAGTCCGAACTCGCCCGATTGGAAGCAGAGGTTACTGAGTTGCGAGTTTCCGTGGACCGATTGATTAAGCAACGGCTAGAGCCGGCGATCGAGGCAACTTCGCAGGAGGTGTCCGAGTTGTCTTCAGATGCGGTAGCTCTGGAAACAATGGGAAGAATGCTTCGTGCGGCGCGGAGTGCACTGGATGAGGCCCGCAGTGCCCACAGCAGTATCCTACGTGCGCGAGGGACGGAAGAGCTCGCGAAAGACCTCGCCGAGCTCGAGGCGACTGCGGGATCACTAGAAATGGAATACGATCGCGACGCGAGCGGCGTGGACCCAAGTGGGACTAGCGATCGGCTGGCAAAAGTCGAACGGCAGGTGAAAGACCTGCGCCGTCGTGCGAAGAATTCGAGAGTTCGTTGGTTAGCTCGTTGGCTTGGAGGGGGCCGTCCATGAGCCGGTTCGAAGTCGCGAGTGTAGAGACAGTGGTGCAGCCGTTCCGAGAGGCTTGCGGAAGGCTCCTTGATCCCGTGGTCGGCGGGATGGTGAACGCCGAGGTGCTTGGAGCGGAGCTTCGGCGACAGGCCTCTGAAGGCGCATCGGATCTGCGAACAATGAGCGAGGGACTGAGCCGCAACTCAGCGGCCGTGGCTCTGACGAAGGCATTTGCCCGGTCGCATCGGGAGGAGGAGCACGCGCAACAACCGACCGTGCTTCGCTTGTGCAAGGAAGTGGACCAGTCGACGGCTCAGGCTCGCCGCCAGGCATCTCAAGATCAAGGCGTGGTAGAGGTGGGGAGGAGCAGCGGTCACCGGGCGCAGCAAGTGTCTGCGTCGCTCAACAATATGGCGTCTACGGCAGAATCACTCCACGACAGGGTGATTGAGGCCGAGGACAGGGTGGCCGCTTCAGTAGATCGACTGCGCGCATTAGTGAGGCACCAGGGGACAGTATGAGTGCCCGTAAACCCCAAGCATCTCGGTGGGTGCAGTGCTGCAGTCTTGCGGGTGTACTGGTGGGCGCCGGCGGAATGCAACTGTTGGCATGGGAGCTGGGACTGCTGGCGTGGGCGTCGACCTCTGTCATCGTTGGTGCCGGTCTTGGTGTGCTTGTGGGCACCACCTTCGTACTGACAGTGGCTTCGCCTCTGCGCGCACGCGGTCGAGTCTGGGCTGCGGCGCACGGAGCTGCCTGCGGCGTTGCGTGGTGGTGGGTGGGCCTGGCAGTCCTCGGTGCGGATCTCTATTCGAGACATGACCGCCTATTTGTGGCATGGCTGAGCTGTTGCTTGATTGTGATTGCGGCCAAGTTGTCGTGCGGGACGGCTTTGGTATATGGCTGCGCGCGGTGGAGCCTCCTCCGCAATCCGAGAGGAAATGGCCCCTTGGAGTGTATCCGCGCGATGTTTCTGGCCCCCGCCAGGGCGCGTGATGCAACTGAGAGTCGGCGTGTGGCAATGTGGCGGCTCTGCGGCAATGCGGTGCGTGTTGGTCGCAGGGTCCTCGGCCTGGTATCGTGGCGGTCGCACGCAATTGAGCGCGCGATCGAGGACTCACTCAACGCAGCCGCAGCGAAACTGCGTCGGGCTTCCGAACGAGGTCGGGGCGTGGGGACGAGGTCGCGTCGGATGGCATACGCCGTAGCAGCGGAGCTTGACCTTCATCGGGTCCTCAACGAGTTGCAGAAGCGGTCTCCTTCCGACAATGACCGCTGGATTCCACGCGTTGCGGTTGCCTGGGACCTGCTCCGGCATGCGAGCCGCCGTTCGGGCGAGGAGATAAGCCTTTCTCAGGACATCATTCTGAAAGCACTGGAGCAAACCGCCGAAAGGGCATCACCCTTGGCGGAAGCGGCGAGGTCTTGCAATCGTTCGGAGGTCAACACGCGCCAGATCGACAGGTTCGCGTCGACCACGGGACCGGCATTCGGTGGGCTTGAGTGTCTGGCGGCAATCGTTACAGGAGATGCCCTTCTGGATGTTGAGCTCGCGGGCTGGGCGGTCGGTCTGATCGATGCGGTTGGGCGCAGGGGTGTGCCCTCATGGGGAAGACCTTCGTTGGCAAGGCTGCGATTGACGGCAGAGTCCATGATACTTCGACACGAACGGTGGATAGAGCCCCCCGGCGCCGCGGCGCGGCGAGTGCGACGTGCGCTCGCCGCAGTGGCGGCGGACGCGCCGGAGTTGGCCCGCGCTGGCGGGAGTGAGGGATTACCGGCTTCATTGCGCCGTGTGCGAGTGCCTGCAGTGCGGCGCGGTACCCGACAGTTCTCTGGAGCCAAACGACCCGGCCCGGACAATGGTCCGGGACGTGCCATGACAATCCTGGGACTAGGTGTAACTGTTGCGAGCACGGCGTGGGTCGTGACTGGGTTTCATCCTCTCGGCAATCCAGCGAAGAGGCTCAACGACCTTTACCGCACTCCTCACCTCGCGACATCGCCACTAACTTCAGCAGACTTGGATCCAAAAACCGGGACTTTGGTGCTTGGATCCAAAGGGGGCGGTGTCCATCTGATTAGTACCAAGAGTTTTCGCGTTCAAACGGAACGCGCGGCTACGGGAGGCCTGTCGAGCAACTGGGTGTCGGGAGTCTCCGTGGACTCGTCGGGCGCGATTGCGGCGCAAACGCTTGCGCAAGCAGCGAGTAACTCCGGGGACCGGAGCGCAGGACTCGACGTGCGCCTTGCAAACGGTCGCTGGAAAACACTTATTGCGGCGAACCAGGTCGAAGGGCTCGACGGTAGGGATCTGACGGCGATCATCGGCGTTGGCGCCGACAAGGTACTGATCCTCGGGTCGCGTCTTGTGCTGTATAGCAGCGGAACGCGGGGCCTGGTGGAACTGCGGCCGGCTTCGCCGGGCGTAGCGCTTGATTCGGGAGAGTCCTTCACGGCGGCTTCTTCCGCACAGGACGCCAACGGCCGTTTTTGGATCGCGTCGAAGCACGGGCGCGACAACGGGACTTTGGGGTCGCTCTGGGAGGTGCAGATCCAGTCGGGTGCAACGTATTCCGCAGTCAAGGAAATGCATGCGCCTCTTCAAGATGAGGGTGTGGTCCAGATTGCCGTGCAAGGGAACAGCCTGCTAGTTCGCACCGCGGCGCAAAGGCTGTACGAGAAAACGCAACAGGGTTGGAGATTGCTCCTGGACGCCGACAGTGACCTTGACTTGAGCCGCATCGGAAATGTTGCGTTAGTAGAAGGTCAGCGGCCGGGAGTTTGGATGACGGAGGTGGACCCGGCGGGTGATGTAAGAGGACTGCGCTTCCGCTTGCTGCGAGCAGGCAGCGCTGTGCCTGACGGCCCCTGGTTTCACGGTGATCTCCAAGCGGGTATTCGGACGTCGTCAGGTACACTCTTGCATTCGAACGAGGTGGCGCTCGGAATGACCGGATCTGCGGTGGCGGCTTGGTGGGATGCGTCCAAAGGCGAGCACGTACTGCTCGCGGCCGGTACGCAAACGGGTTTGGTTTGCTTTAGAACGACAACTTCCACGCCGACAAGTGTCGCCGATGCACTCGTGGTTGCGGACATCATCCCGACAGATGGCGAGCGCGTGGTTTGGCTTGACTCGTTCGAAGGACGCCTCCTGTTGGTTCTGGAATCAACCAATGGAGACCGCAAGCGAGTGGTATGGCGTCTTGTTGAGGGGCTGTCGGCACAGGGCCTTTCAGACGTCCACACGGTGCAGCAATCCTCGACGCCGGACAATGCCCTGATCGGCGATGCCAAGATGCTATCGCTTCGTGTGGCAAGTGCGGAGAGGCGCGTCGAAGTCGTTACCGATCGCGGCAGAATCATGACCTACGACCAGGCCCTCCGAGGTTGGATCAGTTCCCGGGGCGTCGAGCTTCAGGATCCCGACGGCAAGCCCATCGGACAACTCGCCAGCGCCGATTTGACGCAAGATCAGCTCGTTGTCGTGGCAACTGACGGACGAGTATTCCAATCGTCGCGATCGACCCGCGCCGCAGAATCGGCTTCGCTGCCGATGCTCCTGATACACCGCCCGACCGCTGCGAGTCCATCGGCAACAGAAGAGCCAGTGAGGGTGGCAACCGAACCTGATGGGGTTGTGCTGTTCATGGGCCGAGGCACCGGAGCCGTGACCGCCCAGCCGTGGTCATTCTGCTTTGGCGCCGGCATCACCGGGGCGGTGGTGGGTTGGAAACAGGAACGCGTGGAGACAAACCGGCCCATAAACGTGGAGAGTCTGACAAGGTTACAGCTAGAGGGGAGGATTGGTCCGCTGATCGCGATTGACGATTCGGGAACGTTGGTCTTCCGCTCTTCAGGGGTCTGGCGGCCTGTGCGCGGTATTGCGACAGGATGGTCACGGACGCTTGCCGCGGTGGGCGGCACGTTTGTGCAGGGCGAGGCGGGTATCGCACTCGTGGAAGGTAGTGCGGGACAACCGGCCGTGTCGTCGCTTCTATGGACTCGCCAAAACGAGGTGGTTCAATTGCCCATTTCTGCGGTAGCCGCCCTGCGCCGAGACGGGAATGTCGCGACGCTGGTGGTGGGGCACAGGGGTGGCATTGCGGGGTACGACCCCGCAACTCGGACGTGGGCCAAAATCATCGATGGAGGCGGTGCAGCAGAACCCGAAGTAAACGGAGCTTGGGAACTCCATGGCAAGGAAGGTAGCGATGGAACATGTGCTCATCTGTGGGCGGTGCGTCAGGGGCAGAATGGTCTGAGCGACGTGGTTCTGGTCCGTCCAGGGTCGGCAATTCGCCGGGTCGATGGTGCTTTCACCTCTGCGGCGACGGCCGGAGACGGCCTGGCTGTGGTACGGCAAGATGGTGAACTTCTCTTCCTGACACCCTCAGGAGAAGCGCGGTCGATTACCGGTCCCTTATCCAAAGAGATTGGCAACACAAACATCACTCGGACGTGCGTCGGACCCGACGGCAACCTATGGGCCGTGGACGACCGTGGGCGATTGCTGAGACTACATGGTCCACTGATGTCGGCTGAGCTCGTGACGGTTCCTGGACTGAACAGCGTAATACGGGACATCGCTTGCACAGAGAACGGTGAGCTCGTGATTCTTACGGATACCAAGAGGGTGCACCGGTGGCTTCCTTCAACTCCTCAGCTCGAATCGGTGCCAATGCTCCAAGGGACGGAGCTTATTCAAACCGTTGGCGGAACTATCGCCGCCGCGTCTCCTTTGGCCGGGCGCCTCACGGTGGTAGGGAAAACGGGAGACTGGATCGCCGCTGGAGGGATGACGGGTGACGCGAGACTTGGGCAGCTATCCGGGGTTCTAGGGGATGGTGATTGGCTGTGGGCTTCGGGGACCGCTGGAATGGTGGGCAGAGACCCCGATCGTCGCATGCTCGTCCCAGTCAGAGATGCTGTCGGAGTGCGCTATATCGAGCGAGTCGGCGACTCCATCATTGCCTGGTGTGCTTCAGGACCCCGAGTTGTTCGCAGCAGCGAGAACGGCTTTGTTTCTGTGGCCCCGCCGTTCCCGGTTTCATCGGTACTGGCAGCTCCGGGAGGCGGCCTGGTGGGGCTTTCGGCTACGGCCGACGGCCCGGCGCTAAGAGGGTTTATGCAACCCAGGCCGGCCGATGAGCGGCTTTTTGTCGGCGACGCGAAGCTAAGCGACAAGATTGAGACTGCGGCGCCGCTTGGAAGCACCACCGCGGTATTGAAAGGAGCAAACGGAGCGCTTCTTTCATACGACTTGGGGTCGCGCTCACTCTCGTTGTTGGCGCGGAGCACCGATCTTCCAACGTTTTGGGAACTGAAAGTGGCGGGGACGCGAGTGTGCATTGTGCCCTCTCAATCGCAGCTACGCGGTGACATATCGATTGTCGAGGACGGGCGCGGCATTCGCAAAGTGGGGCGTGGGGCCCGCTCGGTTCTTCAGACCCCGAAAGGTGTGTCATGGATTCAAGAGGATGGCGCGGTGATGACGCTTGAAGAGCACGGTGACGCCAAGACACTCAGTACGGTAGCGATGGCAAGGCCTGTGCTTCCGCGTGCGCTCGACGCCCTCATCAGCGACTCCAAGGGCATCCTGTGGTGGTCGGCGGACGGAGTCGTGGCGGGCTACAGCGGCGCTACAGGTCGCATGGTTGGGCCGGCTCAAGCCGCAAGAGGACTAGGCATCGTTCGGGGAAAGGCCATTGGAGTGGTCGATGCAGGGACCGGTTTTCACGATATCGTTGCGCTGTCCGATCGTGAAAAACTCAACCGGGCACGTCACAGGCAAGTTGCGCTTGGTGAAAGCGCCGTTTTGGGTTGGTCACTCAGCGGTGACAGCATCCTCGCCGAGCACTTAGGAGATGCTCCGTTTCAGGTGTCTCGGCAAGTGGTCGCCAAGGCACCGCTCCTTGACTTGAGCTCGCAAGGCGCCTGGGTCGCGATCGATGGACGCTTCGTGTACTTCCGATCTAAGAGCGGCGGCATTGAGTTGTACGACGCGACAACGGGCGAGTGGCGGTCGGTAACGGGTGGTCCATGGACGGCACTCGGCAGGGTCGGGGCAGCAGTGGTCGGGTTGCGTGAGTCGAAGGATGGCAGTGTTCTCGACTTCTTTGAATCGGGCGACGTCTCAGTCAGGCGCAGCGCAGTCCTAAAAGGGGATGCCCTTTTCGCCGGGGAGCGATATGTGGAGTTGCGGATGGTGAACGCAGCCACCGCTGCAGCGGGATTCGTCTCCTACAACGGTGCGTTCGAGGAGGCTGCGGTCTTCACGCGGTTCACGGAGCCTTTCAGCGCTGCGGGTTCGGTGGCAATCGATCTGACAGATAGAGAGATGTCGCTGGTTGGGCTTGCGGCAGCGGAAGGCCAGCCCCGCGACAGATGGCTGCTGGCGCGTGCGCCCGATGACCGGGCGCAGCCGATTCACGGAATTCCCGCAGATCTCGCGACACGCGTCGTTTCCGCGGCGTGCTTCGGAGACTCGGTGGTGATTTGGGGCGGACCGGCCGGAGTCGCGGTCATACGCGCAGAAACAGGACAAGTTGTCCGCGTGGCTTCGGATTGCGGTGTGATTGGATCCGATGCGTGGACTATTGGCCGAGACGAAGCCGGCACGCTGCGCGTGCTCCGCGTCCGCGACGGGGCTGCGCTGGAGTCCCAGGTTGGACTAAGCGAGCTGCCTCGATTGACTTCCAGGTCAGACGGCGCGTTCAGGCTGATCGACGGGCAAAACGTTCTAGTGCTGCAGACGAGTGACGGAGAAGGAGCGGCGGCGGCCGAGTATTTGGCCGTTGGGATGAATGAAGGCCGATTTGGAGTCACAATCCAAGCTTCACTCCGTCCCGGTCAGGAACAGCCGCTCAAGACCCTCGGCACTGCGGCGACTAAGGCGCTTCGGCTGCTTGGCCGTACATTGGAAGAGGACGGGTGGTTCAGCGATCGATGTCCGGTCAGAGTAAGTCGGTCGGACCGAGACCAAGCGATCGCGTTGACAATGCGAGACGGGAGCACGCTTAATGTGGGAATGAAAGTGGCGGTCGCAGGGGTGCCAACGCCCTCTTCGGGCGATTTCCAGCTGCGCGAGGGACAGTTGGGATGGCGCAATAGTCCCGTGGTGTTTGGCACGCCTTCTTCAGGCAAACCAATGCCAGCGGATCTATGGCAGAGCGCAATGCCTGTCGACCATGGAAGGTTCTACTCGATCGACGCGGTCGGCCAGTTGTGGTGGTGGAGCGAGCCGGGCGCGACGAAACGGATTGCCGTAGGGTTACCTGCCCCAGGCGTCGCAGAGTCTCTTGCCCTTCGAGCTTCGGGACAGCCGAACGAGCTTGTGGTGCTTGGAAAGGGCGGTGTATTTCTGGGAGTTGTTGCGGACGGGAAATTGGTTGGAGAGGCGCAGAACGATGGCTATGTGGAAGGACCCGCTCGCCGCGACGGTGCTTTGGGACCTCTCCAATGGCGTAGATCTAAGTCCGCGATGGAGCTGTTCGTGCGCCTGAAGGATGAGGAATCGAGGCCACTGGACTTCATTCTCGGGATGAGCCTCGACGGCCTCGATACGGATCACCCGCTGGGGTTGTGCCAGATTCCGCAGGATTCAGGCATTTGGTTCGAGCTGGGGAGCACCGCGTCAGGCAGGGCCGTCGTTTGTCCAGCAGACCAAAATCCCGGTTCTCGCTTAGGCAAGGCGCGGACGGTTGCGAAGCTGCTGCCGGCACCAGCTGCTAACGAGTTTTCCGTTGGAAGTCTGCATTTCATGCCTATTACGGATGCATGGCGGGTGGACATTGAGGGTACGGCGATTCCGATCCTCGGAGGAAGATTCGCAATAGATCGTCCCAATCGGGCCGCAACCCTTCAACGCCAGGATGTTCTCGAACTGTGGGTTTCGACCGATTTGAATGGCTTCGTTGTACGACAATCGTGGGGCAACAAACTTGGCCCGCCAGAATTAGTGCCACTGCCAGCAAATGTTCAAGTGAACGATCTCCGGACCAAAGCCGGACTTCTGTTTGTCAATGTAACGGACATGGGTTGGCTAAGACGGGTGGAGGGTGGCTGGGAGCGTTCGCAACCCGATTGGACGTTCAACGAGGGCGCTCCAACCAAGTGGAGGTACTCTGCCGCGACGGGGCAATTGTCTTACGCGGAGGAAGCGGTAGACCTGCTGGAGACCGCCGGAGGAGCGGCTGTTGCCGCAGACGTCCTCACGCGAAACCTGGACATGGACGGAAGTGCGCGTATCCGTGCAAACGCAAATGGCGTGGCGTTCGAATCCTCCAGTGGAGCCTGGTATCTCGCACGCCTCGACATGACAATCGCTCAGCGCCTGCAGAAACCACCTGAATTGGAGGGTCATGAAGTGGTGCTTGCCGCGGCAAAGGCGAGCGTACCAAAGCGCTCATCTGCGGGTGGGTCTTACGCATTGGTCGGTACTGCCGGAGCGTCCGTCCAGCTTCCCTGGCGGCTGATGGAAGGCCGTCTCCCGCACAACGTTGTCAAGAACGTCAGGAGGTGGACAGGCGACGGCGTCGAAGCAGGCTTAGTCGATTCGCTCGGATACCGCCAGTTCGAAGGACTGGCCCGAGAGAGCGCGTGGCCAACAGTGAGCATCGACTTGGTGCCCGAACCATCACCATCGCAAGATCTCACTGTTCACACGGGCGTCTCACTTGCAATCGGTTCTAGGCTGAGCTGGCAGAAGCAAGATCAGACTTTCGCCTTGAAGCTCGATGCATCCGAAACGGCATCTGCAGGCATTGCGTCCTCGGCGATAGGGATGCTGGGGACACTCGGTAATCCGATTGATGACCCAGCGAACGTGAGGCCAGTGGGCCTGCGGAATGGCCGTCTCGGGTTCGTGTATGCAGATCAAATGTGGTCCATGTCTCCCGGTGGGGGAGTGTCGAGTTGCGCACCGAGGCCGAGCTCTGGGGTGCCGGACATCCATGCGGTGCTCGATGTGGATGGCGACAGCGGCGGTCTGATGCTGCGTGACACTCCGAGCACCGCGAGCGATCTGGCGCCTCTAGTTCTCGGTCGATTTTTGGACGATGGGAAGTGGGATGGGGAACATTCCGTCCGCGCGACGCTCGCACCAGGGTCCGCAGACAAACTCGGTTTGCAGGGATTTGGTGGGACACCGTTCGAAATCACGGTGGAACGTGGCGGATCCGGATGGCGGTTTCCCGGCGAGTACGCGAAAGCGATTGCTTTCGACAGCAAGGACAGTGTGTGCTTGTTGGGGGACGATGGACGAACAGCGTCAAGATGGGTGCGACAGCCAGATAGGGTTTGGGCGTGGGCGGGCGCGGGACCCTTCGCTGATGAATCCGGAGTCTCAATTTGGCGAGAGGGCGACCGGGTCGTGGTGGGATTCGGGCGTCCGGGATCGCCGCGGATACTCGATGTGCGGGACGGTCACTGGCCGGTATGCGGATCAGTAACCACAGTTGCAGAGCGCCTGTTCGATGCGGCCTCTGGGTCTTTCGCTTTCCGCCGTCAACCGGCGGACGGTACAATTACGACGTTTTTCACCGCGCAGGGAGAACTGCGGCCCATCCTCGACCCATGGAGGGAGCTGCCTGGTTGCAGAATTGACCGGGCGTGCTGGTGCAGTCGCGAAGATCTGGTATTTCAGGACAAGTACGGGATTGAGCGCGTCGGGGAGGATGAACACCAGGTCTGGCCTCTAGTGGGCAAATCGACTCTCGGTTTGGAGGAGCCATCCCTCCAGCGATTCATGGGGGTGTTGGTCATGGGGTTGAATTCGGCGAGGCCGTCAACGCTCGCCGTTGAGGGGAGCGGATATGGAATCCGAATGGAGCGGTCAGGGGACAACCTTGGTCGGCAAGTAGCCGGCCGATGGGAGTTCCGCCAAAAGGCGCCGGGAACAGTCGTCGCCGTGGAAGCGATGATAGAAGGGGAAGTTGAGCATGTAATGCTTGGCGGGGGCGACGACGAGGCTGCTCGGAGACGAAGGTCATTGCTGATTGATCGGTGCACCTGCCTCGTGGACGAAGGGCGCGGAGTTGTGCGAGCGGTGACCCCGATGGGCAGTTGGGTTTCCGGAAATCCAGGGCCATTGATCCCGTTCAGCGAGGTCGCCCGCTTGGTCGCCTCACAGGAAGATCTCGGCGTGCTACGGTCCGAAGACGGTGGTCGGTACGCCGGAGTTGCTTCCACAACCAAAGCAGTAGATCCTGCGTCCGGTCGAGTTGTGGACGCAGGAAATTTGAAGACCTTCATGTATTTCGGGGAGGGGGACGATTGGAGGGTCAGTCGCGACGTTGTGGATATCGAGCTGCAACGGAACGCTCGCGTCGGCGGAGTCCGCGTCGTCGATCTGCTTCGAGGAGCGGAACTGTTCAGTCACGGGCAGTTCGCCTTCGATCATGTAGAGGACATCTGGTTCGATACGTCGGGCTCAGGAAAGGTGATGGTGCAGACCTTGCGGGCGCGAGAAGCGCTGAGCACTAGCGAAGATGGAGTGTCTCTCAATTTCGTGGAGTTGGCCCACCCGCGCGGAACATTGGCCGCGGGCGGAGAAAGAAGAGGTATAGTTTCGCCGCGAGCCGCCGGCGCTGTCATCCGGGAATCGGTCGAGGGCCCGGAGACATGGCGGTGCTCTACTGGAGATGTGGTGCTGAAGCTCCGCCGCGAACAACCGACGGCTGCTCCAGACGCTGAGACACTGGCGCCGGTGGTCCCGCAGAGTTTTGTGGTCGCCGAGAGGCTGTGGGTAGTCTTTGGAGATGGGGTCTATTGGCTCGAGACGGCGGGTCGCTGGAAAGCCAAACGCATTCTGTCGGGCGTTCAAGAACCGGACACTCCGCGCAACGCCTCGGAGAAGGCTGGCAGTGACTGATACCGTTCGTCGGGCTCCTCACTAAGCGCCCATCTCAAGGTCGCGACCAGGTGTTCGATGGCGCGATGATGATCCCTGTTTGGGTATATTCGGCGAAGGTCTTCGATGAGCGGCTCGGCGATACGATCGGGCTCCGCGTCGACCATTTGTGGGGCCGCAGCCAGCATAGCAAAGGACGAACTCTTGCCGTGGGGAGGCACGGGAGCGCTGAGGGCTTGAGTCGTGTTGCGAAGCACACCGAGAACCAATGCGGCGATGAGAAACACTTGGGCACGTTCGGCAGCCTCGGGCGCCGAAAGGGCTGTGGCGAGCGATACCCCGTCAAGTCGAAGTTCGGGAACCAAGCCCCCAATGGGCCAGACGGCGGTGGGATCGAGCAACTCTGTTATTCGCAGGCTTGGCGCGTGCTGGAACGCTACTACGTCGGGGCGCAGGTCCATTACCCTGACACTCGCCGCGTTGAGCGTACCAAGCACCTCACACAGAGCAATGGCAAGCTCCAGAAGTTGCGGTGGAGTCGGCGGATCGGCGACGCGGATTCGCTTTGCGAGTGTCCATACTTCTCGCTGAGCCGGTTCGAGAATGACATAGGCAGGAGACGCGGCGGCCGCGCAGTCAATGACTCTGGATATCAAAGCGGTTCGAACGCGGACAGGGTGCGCGTTCAAGCGGGCGGCAGCCAGCACGCGAGCTCGCCACGCTTCGGAAGCCTCTTCTGAATCTGCGGCGGCTTCGGACGGCAGCAGCACGGTGGCCGTCGCATTGGTCTGCTGCTCGGACGAAATGACGGCGAAGGCTTCAGTCCACGCTGCTGCCCGATACAAGGGTTGCGGAAGTATCCAATGGGCGAATGGGGGCTGCGGGATACCTTCCAGAAGGCGTGCTCGCACGTCCCGCACCAAGGGGCGCCAATCCCTAGGAAACGGACACGATTCTGCCACCTGGATCTTAAGGAACTGAGGCGTGGTAACGGTCAACGGGGAAGTTTGTGCAGTCCGTTCGATCTGCGCGAAACCATTTGCCGTGAGCCAAGCGTTCCATGCGTCGAGCGCCTCTATGCAGAGAGGGCCAGGCTCCGCCTCATCCCTGCCACGCTCAACTGCAATCTGCATGACCGAGTCGGGAAGGCGCACGCATCCGCGGACCAGTTCCAAGAGTCGTGAAAGGCTCGCATCGGGGCCTGCGCGCCCCGCTTCCACGGGATCAAGTTTCTGCAAGACGGAGAACAGTGAGCGTCGGATATTCTCAGAGTGCACGCCAGCATCCTTGAACGGCATGAAGACTCAGGTCGCCTTAGGAGACTGCGATGCCTCAAAAGTCCCCCATACCTCACCGTGCACCACCGTGTAGGTAAGCGAACCTGAATCAAGATCCACATCAGGAAGCATGCTCTCGTCAAGGCTCGTCAGGACCTCCGAGACCTGAGTCTCTTTCCACCCGGCGGACTGGAACAAGAACACCGTGCCCGTTACGTGGCCGGAAGAGAGATAATGGAGGTCGACGGCCGCGATATCGTTACCGCCGCGTGTCGCAAGAAACCGCTCCGAGGTCAAAGTGCGAAGCAAGCGCTTCCAAGCTATCACGTGAGAACCTCCCTCGCCAGAAAGACAAGCACGCCTAAGACGGTTGGCATGGCCAACGCGACCAGGCAACCGGTGCGGCTCGCGCGGTATCCAATCCCAGTGCCCGGGATGGACAAATTGGTGTACGATCTCCCGCGAGAGGACACCCCAGTTCGGAAGCCCCGCCCTCCGATCGAGTAGCCCAGCCCAGAACGGCTCAAGTTTATTCGGAAGGGGCCCGCGGAGATCGATTTGCGGTAGTAGAAACCCATCGGAGTACCTTCCCAGTCGCCTTTCTAGCGTCAAACGGGTGGCTATGGGCACTGGCTTCACACCCGTAGGCAGCCGTTGCCTCAGGATACCCGACCTCGCCCGCTCCTGTCGCCTCGATCTCTTGCCACATACTCGACCGTGCCGAAAGACATAACGTCCTCAACTCCGGAGACCGAGCCAAAGCCGGAATAGCCTTTCGGCGATCCGCCGGCAGGAGTATCCCGGTGGGGGATCAAGGCACCTTCCGCCCGCAGAAGTCGTGGCGGAACTAGGCGGAGGCTTGATTCGCACTCTTTGGCCCGAGTAGGCCCCAACAGTAAGCAAACGAGGCATTTTGGAGGCTGGCGATGCCATAATCACGGGGTTTCACATCCACATAGTTGAGAGACTCTCAGCAAAGAAAGGGACCGCGGGCATATCGAAGAACGGCCAAACAGCCTCAACGACCACTACAAAAAAGGGCCAAAGCAATCGAGCCGCGAGGAACATCTTCTTCATTGCCGACATCGTCGGGGGTTCCCATCAGGGCTCCGTCATCCCGAGCTCTACTCGGTTCGACAGCTAACCCCTGACGAGATCGGCCAGCACGTCGAAGCTCGGTGTGACGGGATGTATTCCAGGACGACCCCATTGGCGAACCCGCAACGTGACGGCCGGATCCGCGCTGCACAAATCCGCATCGAGGAGGACCCTGTCCGGTCTCCGGAGGAATTACTCCGCCTGCGGCGGACGCACATTCGCCTGACCAAAGCCGCGTTCTTTCTATTTGCTGCCGAAAAGCCTGCGGAAGAAGGATCCGACGCGAGCAAGGATGTGCCCGGGGGGCTTCCTTGGCGCGACCGTGGTCGTGGCAACAGTTGGTTTGGATCCGACACGCCGATTCCGATGCGTGCTTGGGAGCACGAGATCCTTCAGCTCCGCCGGGCCGGCACGCTTCGTGCCGGTCTGTGTGAACGAACACCCCGTGGACCGCGCCAGAGCAGCCAGGTCCGATATCAGCGCCTCGAATGTTCTCCGGTCATCGGCGCCGACCAGCACGCGCGCGGCGCCCGGCACTTCACCTGCCTTGTCCACCGCCGCGGGCCCACTGCGCCGGTGCCTGTCAAGCACCGCGCGGACATTGGCCCATTGCTTGCCGAAGAACAGCCCCGGCTTGCCGCCCACAAGGTATTCGCACGACCACGCCCGCTTTCGGCTGACGCGGATGTTATCTTCCCGATCCATGGGGCCGCGGGGAAGCAAGACGGCTTCGAGCCTCTGGCCCGGATGGAACACCCGCGCCAGTTCCGCGCGGCCCTGGGTCCACGTGGCCTCTTCGCCGGGCATCCACCCTTCGATGCCGGGGGCGAGCATGACGCCGACGCCGGTCGCCTCGATCCGGCTGACCTCACCGATGAGCACCATCGCTTCTGCGGCCGTGCGGAGAAGCTGCTGCACCTGCGGCCAGCGGCTGACCGTGATCTTCCCATCTTCGGTGGCCACCCGAACCACAGTTGCATCAAAGCGGCCGCCCTCCGAACCGTTGAGCCGCTCCTGCGGCAAATGAACGAGCCGGTCGTTGAAGATCCATCCTTGCAGCCGGTCGATGTCGAGCTCCGCGCCCTTATCGGTTGTCATCGTTACAGAGCACGAGACGGTCTCGCCGGGATTGTAGTTCAGGTACGGGTTCGCGGTCAGCCGGCGGCGTGACGCGAGGATGCGGCGGCGCGCCAGTTCGATCTCCATTCCGGTGACGGTCAGCTCCGTCCCGACCTTGGCGTCGGCGTGCGTCTCGTCGCAATGCCACGAGTATTCATCGCGCTGGAGCCACACGGGCACGCCGTGGAGCCCCGCGAGGTCGAGCTGCAGCCCGTTCGCGTTGCACTCCGTCACCCGGGCCTTGACCGTCTTGCCGATGCAGCTCTCCCAGCGCCGATACTCGGCCTCGTCCATGGCGCTGAGCTGGTGGGTGCGTTCGTAGAGGCTGTAGATCGCGGCGCGGGCGGGACGATTGTCGCCCACCTCCTTCAGCCAGCGCGCGACTTGCTCCTCGGTCACCAGGCCGCGGGCGATGACGGCCTCCGGGATCGGCGGCCCGTCGTTCTGAAGGTCGGCGGGCGCCGCGACTCCCTGGGGCCAGGACTCGCGCGTTCGGTTGGGGAGTGAGAGGTGGACGGTGTGACTGGTGCCGATCGTCGCGCCGCGGAGTTGGTCCTCGTCCAGGCGCGCGACCATGGTGAACCCGTGCCTCTCGGATTCTTCAGGACGGACAAGTCGCACAAAGGGGTTGCCCGATCCGGTCTGGATCACCTCGACAGTCTGCCGCCCGGTGACGGCCTGCGGGTCGGCGAAGTCGCGAGCGTACACATGGTGGGTGGTCATCCGCACCCGGCCGGATTCCGGATCGATCTGGACGAGACGGGCGCTGAACTGGGAACCGATAGGCAGGCGGCGCGCAATCAGCTCAGGGATCGCCCCGCAGGCGCTGAACGAGACGTCGCGCGGCCCGAACGTGACTTCGCACCCGGTCGTGCGTTCGCGCGCCACGAGGACGGACCCCGCGTCTAGGAGCAGACGCTCTACGCGGACGACCGTGAGCGTGAACTCGCGCCCGATGTCGGCCGGACCAATCGCGCGCGTGAACGCCTCGAACTGGCCGGCGCGTACGGGGTGACTCAGGTGGGGAACGAGCGCCCCGCTGGACGACGGGGCGAGCTGCGCGACCTCCGCGTCAACAGTCGCGCCCGGCTGAATCCGGCCTCCGGCGGAGAGCACCGCGGGCGTTTTGGGTTCCGCCCACGCCGGGCGCGGCGCTCGTTCGGAAACGACGACCTCACTCGCTTCGGCGGGCGGGTTCGCGTCGGCGTGGGCGTTCAGCACATTGGTCTGGAAGAGCGATTCCCACTCGTTCGCGTCGATCCGGCCCTTGTCTGAGTCTTCCGTCGCCTCGTTCGCGGTGAGCGCACGCTGATGGTTTGTCAACGCCAGATCCTTCGGCGCGGCGCGCGGCGAACGGATCACCTCCTCCGTCTCGGTCTCCGCGCTCTCCTCGACGGAGGCGCGCTTGAAGCGCGGCACCACGGGCGCGGGCCAGGAGTGCGGCGGCTCCGTTTCCGCTTCCCACACCCCGGGGCCGAGCTCACGCACCGTCTTCACCCGGCACCGAGCGCCACGCGGGAAGACCATGTCCATCAGGAGGTTGCTCCCGAAGAGCGGGTCGCGCCGGCATGACTCCGCGATGAAACGCCCGAGGCGGACGCTCGACATCTTGTGCAACGGTTGATCCGTGTCGCCCATCGCCCTGGCCCACGCCACCGGGAGGCGGACGATGAACGACGCGAAAAGCTTGCGGTCCTTTCCTTCGGCAATAGGGCCGGCACGCCGCTCGACGCAGACGAACAGGTCCGGCGGCACCGCGGCGCACACCGAGTCCGCAGCCGGTTCAACGTCCAGCTTCTCGGCCGGGCAGTTCTGTGCCGCGGGGCGGTAGGCGCCGGCAGCATCCTTGAGGAAAGCGTTGTCGGGTAGGCTATGCGCGAAGAGAGCGCGCAGTCGGTCGTTACGGGTGAGATCCAGTGGGCGCGACTCCGCGCCCTTCTTGTGCGCTTCCAGCGGCTCGAGCAGCTCTGCACGGGCCGCTACGACCTCCGCCAGCGCATCCGGCATCAGATAGGAAGCCCTTGCCCAGGCGCGGGCGGCAGCCTCCGGCAGCCGCGCGAGCGCCCGCGCGAGCAGTTCCCGATCCGATCGCTGAAGATCCTCGAGCGCCCGTGCGACAGCGTCGGGGTCCTGGGCAAAACGTGGATCGGCGATCCGCGCCAGCGCAACCAGGAGGTTGATGCTCGGGCGCTCGGGGACGACGCGCGAACCCAGAGTCCGCGCGAGCCGGCCGCAGCAGGCCCGAACCGAGTCGTCGCCGGACGCGAGAGCCTCGCGCAGCTCCGCAAGGAAGTCCGCGATGATGGCGACCGCTTCCTCGCGTTCCGCGGGCGGGTTCCCCGGCTTGAGGACGCACTCAGCGAGGATCGGCGCGGCGACAGCCTCGTCCCAGATCCGCGCAAATGCCCAACCGCTCACGACCGCTTGCCATGCGCTCCCAAGGCGGGTGTACTCGCGGCGAATCGCAAGCGAGGACTCCGCAGCGGTCCGCAGCTCCGCCTGCCGGCGGCGTACCAGCCGGGTCAGCTCCATGGTTAACTGGCTTGTTTCGCGTTCATCGGTGGTCCGTCGAAGGGCACGCACGAGCCGCCTGATCCGCTCCCCTTCCTCTCCCTGCGGAGCGTTGTCGAAGAGACGCTGCAGTTCATCGCCGTGCGTGAACAGGCGAACCAGCTGAACAAACGCTCTCCCAGCGGAGAAGACTTCCTCCCAGCAGGCAACAAGCCTGAGCGCCGCGTCCAGATCATCCGCGCTCCCGGAGAGGAGCGCGGACTGGCGGTGGCGCACCTCGAGGATCGTCTGGTCGTCCCACTGCTTGTCGAAGGCGAGGAGCCCCTTGAGCCCCTCGGCTGCAACAGAGATGGCCGTGGCCATCTCCAGCGCGCAGGCGAACCGGTCGGCGACGATGAGCATGTTTCCGACGCGCGGGTCGCTGCGCATGTTGCTCAGCTCGACCCCGTGCTCGGTGAGGTCGCCGTCGTCGTCCAGCGCCCCTTTCGTCACCAGGCTGCGCTCGGACCGAGCAAGCTCGTCGGAGTCCGGGGCGTCGAGCCACGGGAACTGCGCGGGGTCGAGGCTCTCGACGCCGGCCTTCTTGGCGGTGAGGAGCACCTGCTCCAGCGGCGAGCGCGAGATCTCCGGGCGCGAGTAAAAGTCGAAGCACCGATTGGAGCTCTCGTCGGCCTCCTCCTGTTCGTTGCCGAACTGGGCTTCGGTGTAAAGCAGCCAGGCGTCTCCGGCCTGGAGCCGCCCCGCGCGCCCCCAGCGCTGCTTGCACCCGGCGCGACTCTGGAGGATGGGCGCGACCGCGCTGGTCTGTGTCGGCGCGTCCCATTTGTTCTGGTTGATCAGCCCGCTGTCCACGACGTGCAGGATGCCGTGGATGGTGAGCGAGGTTTCCGCGACGTTGGTCGAGACGACGACACGCCGCTCCTCTGGCGGGAGCTCCACGCCATCCTTGAACTCGCCCGCGTTCAGGCTCGCGCGGTGGCGCGACGTGGAGATGACCACCCTCATCACCCCGGCCCGCGGGGCTGGGACCTGGAGGTTGGCGCGCTCGGGCATGGTCTCGAAGAGCTGACGCCCGGTCTCCGGCGTGAACCAGGGCGCGAAAACCACCTTGCCCTGGAGCGCCGCGAGAGGGTTCGGGATGTCCAGGTCCTTGCCGTCGCGTTTGATGGTGATCGTCGGCGCAGCAACGCGGCGCTCCAGGTCGGCGCACAGGTTGTGGATCTGCCCGGCGTTGTTCAGAATCGCCAGGATGTCACCCGGCTGCCGGCGCCCCGTAGCGACCTCCTCCAGACGCTCGACCAACCGCTTGAACAGTACGCCGTGCGGCTGCTCGCGCTCTTTCAGCGCCTCGTCCTGCTCGCTCTGTTTGAGCGTGGTGTACAGCGGGAGAGCCCGGACTCTCACGCGCTCACCGAGTGCTTCGCCCGCCAGGCGCTCCACGTCCCGGCAGCATTTCTGGATCGGGGCCTCGCCGTGGAGGAAGCCCAGGATGTCCCCCTGCCGCTCGGTCATATCGATCTTTTGCCCGGCGTGGTCGGTGAGGTACCCGCCGTTCGGGTCGGTGTCGTACATGGCCTTGAGAAGCTCGGCTGCCTGTTCCGCGACATGCTGGTGCGCCTCGCGCGGCTCGCGGTACCGGCCCTCCCAGGGGACCTTTCCGTCGCGCCGCGCCGGGAGACTCTCGCGGTAGTACCCCAGCGGCGCTTCATCGGGGCGCCGAAAGTGTGGCGTGACCCTGAAACTCTTTCCCTCGAACTCCATCAGCCGGCAGTTGGGGAGGACGTTCCCGGCGGCGTCACGCCGCTGCGGCAGGTGCTTGTTGAAGTGGTCGATAAACTTGTCCGCAGCGATGGTCGCGCTGGCGATGATGAGACGCAGCCTCGGGTGGCGCGGCAGGAGCTGCGTGAGCATCCCGATGATGATGTCGATGTTGAGGCTCCGCTCGTGCGCCTCGTCGATCATGACCGTGTTGATCTTGTCCAGCTCCCCCTTGGCGAGCCAGGTGATCAGTGTCCCGTCGGTGACGAACGCGAGCTTGGTGCTCCAATCCGAGTTCGGCGACCCGGAGTGCCGGAACCCGACGTCGTGCCCGGCGCCGAGGCGGCACCCCATCATCGCCTTGGCGATGAACTCGGGGATGTTGCGGGTGGCCTGGATGCGAGGCTGCGTGACGACGATCTGGCCATACCGGTGGAACATCCTCGGGTCCAGGTCCGTCACCTTGTGCGCGACGGCGCGCGGGTCCTCCGGCCGCGCCATGTAGTGTCGGTGGTGGCCCTTGCTCAGCACCGTGTGCTTCACCGCGCCGCGCGCCGCCTCCAGGTCCGCGTCGGTTTCGATGGGTGCCGTCCAATAGGTATCGGTGGTGTTCCCCTTCCCATCCACATAGCTCTTCGGGAGCTCGACGAGCCGGTACGGGAAGTAAGTGCTCTTCCCCGACCCGGTCGGCCCGACCACCACAGCCACCTGCAGGCCGGGGTCCTGCTTGAAGAAGTGGAACATCTCCACCAGCCGGTCGTCCTTAATCCCGAACTTGCCGGGGTCGATCGGGGCCGGGCGGATCTCCTCCTCCTCGTGTGGTCGGTCCTCGCGGTTGAACCGGCCCAGGTCGCTTGTCAGACGCTTCGGGTCGCCGACGGCCTTAAGCGACTTCACCTTGTAGTACGCCTGGCCAACGGACTGGATCTCGCGCGCATGCTGCGCGCGGCACTCGTCGCACCGTTCCGGGCGAGACCATCCGCGCACGCGCCCGGCCTCGTACTTCGTGTTGCTGTACGCGAACGGCGTGTCGCAGTCCTTACACCGGCATGTCCATTCCAGCCCCATGCGGTCTCCTCACTCCCAGGTCACTTCTCCGGTCTGAAAACGAGTCCCGCCCTGGTAATAGTGCGGCAGCACCCGCAGCCATCCGCGCCGCGACTGGAGCTCGGTCACGACGGCGCGGTAGAACCCCACCGACGCCGGCTCAAAACCTGTGTGGTACATCCGGAGTAGCACTGGGCGTCCCTCGTACACCCGGCGGAGCTCTTCGAGCTCTGCGAGCGAGTACCGGAAGCAGAACTCATCGGACTCCGCGAGCGGACGCGTCTGCGACACTTCTTTGTTCCGATACCACGCACGCTCGACGAAGGGATCCAACTCCAAGTGGCGCATGCTCATGAGCGCCAGGGAGAGCTCTACCCCGTCTTGCGCCGGCGCCGCCGGCGGCGCAAGCGTGCGCAGCGGGAACGGTTTGGCTTCCGACCCATCCGCGTAGACGATCCGGATGCGTCCGGCGGCCTGGCCCGGCTGCGCGAAGAGAAAGCGTGCTAGCACCTCCGTGTTGATGTCGTGCGGCTGGTCCTGCATGTTGATCTTGCCGCCCACTGGGAGCGCAGCATCGATCGAATTGGCGAGGCGCTCGGCCATCTTGCGCCGGCCTTTGGCTCCAGTCGGCTGCGGTGGTTCGATGGGCGCGGGTGGCGTCCAAGGACGCTCTGCCGCCTCTGGTCTGGGCGGGGGCGGGAGAACATCGCCGTTGTCCAGCTCCTCCGCGATCTCAACCAGGCCCGAGCCGAGCCGTTGGACCGCCCGGACCAGTCCCGCCCGGGCGCGGGCGACTTGCTGGAGGGCGGGTTGGTCGGCGAGCAAACGGCTGGCAGCGAACCGGTCCAACTCCGCCGCGTGAGCGCCGAGCGCGCCCGGAGGAAAGACTGAGGCCCCTAGTTCGGACCCTGCCTGGGTCGTGGTGTCGGGCTGTAGCATGGCCTGTCGTTCGACCCGCTCCATGTGCGCGCGAGCGAGCAAATCGAAATACAGCGCCGGAAGATCGAACCCGGCGATCCGGCCGGACTGGACGGAACGTTCGATCGCCTCCGGGTTCACGGTGCCGGACCGCGCCCCAAGACGTGTCAGGCGTCCTTCAAGATCGGTCAGGCAGGCCGAATAGCGCATCCGCTCTGCCTCGAGATTGGCGCCCTTGGCGACTCGGCGGCGCAGATCGCCCAGCTCGCGGATGAGCCGGCGCACCATGCCCCCATCGGCCTGATCGGGGTGCGCGGCCTCAGTGCTCCAGTACTTTCCGGGCAGAACATACATCACAAGCGTCGCCACATTGCTACTCCAGTACAGGGCCGGTCAATCCTTCCTGATGCGGCTGGCAGCCATCTTTTTCTGGGCCATCTGGTCGAGCGACTTCGTCGACTCCGGGCACACCATCAGGACCACATCTTTCTTCTGGGCTTCGCTGAGGAACTCCGCCTGGCGCATTAGAGAAAGGTCATGAAAGTCGAACGGCACGGCGACAGCCACCATCTTCGGTCGGGGATCCTCCTGAGCGCGGCGCGCCGCCTGTTCGATGTCGCTGCTCAGATATGCGTCGAGCGAAGCGTCGGCCCGCGGGCGCAACAGAACTGAGAGGCGCTCACCGGAGTCCAGGCGGCTCCGCGCGCAATCCCAGTCAGGGAGGGGTAACTGGTCCGGGATCGGGCCCGGGACGAGCACATACTCGCGCCCGTGCAGGCGAGCGTTGGTGCGGATGTCGAGGTTGCGCTCGTCGTCTTCAACGTCCAAGCCGGGTGTCTTGACGCCGCGCTGGACCTCGGCATCGTCGCGGGCCATGAGCGTACGGTCAAGCAGCCCTCCCATGAGCGCCAGACGCGAGTGTGTCAGCACGTGCTTGTAGAGATGACGATGCTCTGGGGCGGCGTCGCCGGACAGTACGATGTCCGGGTAGGCGCTGCACATGATGACACCCTCGACTTCGGGCATGGTCCAGACTCCATGATGCACGATGTACGCCGCGCGCTCAGGCGTTAGCAGCTGCTGTGTGCTGAGCAAAGCGATCGTCCGGCGTAGCGCGGGCCGAAATCCGGTCAGCGCTAAATACAAGTCCCGTCCCTCATGGGGTTCGATGATGCCGTTGCTCACGCCCGCGATTTGAACGTCGTGGCGTTCAGCAAGTAGCTCAATATCTCTTGGCACCCACCCGCCTTCGACGTTGTCTGTGAATTGAACTCGAAGCGGGCAGCCGACCCGATATGCCTCCGACAGAATTGTCAGCGTAGCGGCCGTGGCACCGGCCAACGGGTCATAGTACCCGCCGCACCGCGACTCCTTTTCGTATACCTCACTAGTGAGGAACACATCCACCTCCACGCAGTGGCTGTCTTTCCGGTGTGCCATTGCCCAGATCGCCAATACGACGTCCTGAACACAGAAGCGGTACGGCCGCATCTCTGTAGCTCGCGAGAGTCGTGACTCTCCGGGTTTGCGTGAGTGCTTGCGTGCCTTGACGAGCTCCAAAAACCTCTGGATGCCCCGCTTTGCGTCTTGCGGGTGCAACCCCCGCACGCCGACGGGGCGTGTTGAGAGCGAAATAGCCGCTGGATCGGATGGGGCTCCCATGCGGTCACCCCTTCTTCCAACGCCAAGCCCCTCGCAGACCCTCGGCAAGGTGTACAAAACGTCCATCAATGTGGTCGACGATTGGCTCGGGCTTTCCCGCACGATCTTGAATAGTTACTTCGAAGAGGCGCGATCGCGACACCCCGTCAAAGAGCGTGTACACCTGCTCTTGAAAGTGTGTTGTGCCGGGTTTGAACGAGGTGTCAGTTCGCAACACGAGTCTTGCACCCCTTGGGAGTTCCCTTTGAAAACCCTGAATGAATGCTTCGACGTCCGATTGGTAAGACCGGTTTGTTGGTCTGGTGGCGTGACTGATTCCGAATTCGGATTCCATTCCCAACCGGGCAGGAAAGCTGTGGGCCTTGTCCCGTCCAGCGATGTCGGGAAGTCCGACCCTCCGCTCCAAATCCTGCCGAGAGGCCGGGGGACCGACTTCGCCCTCATGGATTACATGGCCGTTGGCGGTTCGAAGTGCCCAGCCTCGTCGTACGATTGTGCCGTTCGCGTCGCGCACACTGATATCAACCTTCGTTCCCACGGGCACATGCGACATGTCCGTATTGAAGTTCGCATTGTGCGCCGACCATCGATAGGAATCTGTCGATGGAGCTGCGAGCGGGGACTGCGGAGCCAACTCTGCTCCATGGGTTGACGGCGTGGCGTGAACCACGGGGGCGGGTTGAGACCACTGATTCGCCGTGAGGCAGTTGGGTCGCTCAAATGCGTACGAAGCAGACGCGGTCGTCGAAAGTGCCGATGCTCGTGAAGAGAGCTCAACCGTCGAGCCATAGGATGAAGGCACGCCCCCCGCAACAGCACGGGCCATAGACTCCTCCGCTCGCAGTATGGCGCGAGCCCCAGCTTCGCCGTACATCTGCACATACCGCTCGGCCTTCGCTACGTCTGTTCCACCCGCTTCGGACGCGACTCGCATGGCCGCGTCATGAATTTCTTGCGCCTCCTGCTCGGTTACTTCACGATTGCATCCCATCAGAGTGCTCCGGTGCTTTCCGTGACCAAGTGTATGGGTGTCGATGACCAATCCGTGCTAGAAACGAGCACTCAATACCCCAGGCCGGAATGGGCTCTTTCCGTCCACTACCGCCGGAGATCTTCATGCGAGGCTACTACGAGCCGCGGTTGTTGACGAGATTGATGAATTCCGACAGCGGAACGCCGGCTCGTGGGACAACCGCCCACGCGCAGTCTGCACGATCGTGCCGAATCCGAGCAGGTGTCGGCCGTGGCGCATCGCGCCCGTGCCTGTTGGCATTCGCGCTAGCGACAATCCGGTGTTCGCCGATTGCGTCCTGACTGGGACCGGAACTGCACTAGAGCCAGACAGGACTGGGGGCGGCAACCCACACAAACTGCGTTGCCGCTACGTGTGAAGGGGTATCTCGTCGTCACTTTCGTGCTGTCGAGAAGGTGGCCCCAGTCTGCTGTGAGTGGGGGCTGAGTCCCGTGCCAGTCCGGAATCTCGGACCCCCAATCCGGTATTCCCGATGGCAAATCAATTGGTCATCCCCTCTTGCATCTCTTTTGTGGCGGGGGATTCCCAAACGATGGCTTGGTCATCGCTGTTCCCCAAGGTATTGCTTTCAGAGACAAGCCAAGTTCCGTCTCTTCCGAACACTAGTTTCGAGACGCCGCCAGAGTGTCCGCGCAGTACCAGCGCATCCTGCCCGAACTCGACGTCCCACATTCGAATTGTGCGATCCTCGCTTCCACTCGCAAGGCGAGATCCGTCCGGGGCAAAAGCAAGACAATTGATCGAATCGCCATGGCCGATACAGGTTGCGAGTGTTACGCCCGTTCGCGCGTCGAGGATTTCAATCATCCGGTCGATGGTGGTGGCAAGTCGCGTTCCATCCGGGCTCACCACCATGGGCCCGTGTGAGTGATTCTTGATCTGCCAGCTGTTTCGGATTCGAAAATGCAAGGTGTCTATCACAGCGATTTGTCCTTCCGCGTTCACCGCTATGGCTTCAGTACCTTCCGGCGATACCCAAATCGGGGATACTTGTGACCCACAGCCCACAATGACTGCTAGTTCTAATCCAGTTAGGGCGTCCAACACTACCACCCGACCGTCCGTGGTACCCACGAAGGCTCGCTTTCCATCAGAAGAAAACACAGATCGCGATGTCCAATCGGACTGGTCGCGAAGCGAGACGAGCTCGTTTCCGGCGTAAGTATTCCACAATCTGATCGAGTTGTCTTCAGCTCCAGAGATTAGCCGGCTACCGTCCGGTGACATTTGAACCCAAAGCACCCTTCCAGTATGCCCTCGAAGGCGACATGACGGCGTACCGCTGCGCGCGGAAATGATCCCGATCGAGTGATCATCGTTCGAAACCGCGATGCTGGCGGAGTCGCCACTGAACGAGTGCCGGCTCAAACTGGGGAGGGCCTCGTTCAACTCAAGTAGCTTCTTCCCGGTCAATGCATCGCAAATGCATGGGCTGCTAAGCAAGCCGCCGCCAATGAGCACGCGGGTTCCGTCTGGGCTGATTCCTTCGGCATGTGGTCCGAATGCGCCCGTGGAGCCAAAAATGTGGCTGGCCTTCCTCGGGATGGCATCCGGATCCCACATCTTAACGACGCCATCCGCCCCGCCCGTCACGATCCGCAACGAAGTCGGGCTGAAGGCGACTGCCGTGACAGCTTGTGTATGTCCGAGCAATGTTGCTTCAAGGTGTCCGGTCTCGTCATTCCATACTCTTGCCGTGCGATCCCGGCTTCCGGTCACGATCCTCCAACCTTTTTTCCAACCGCTAAGGTTGTACCCGGCGGCCTCAACGATATCCGAGTGCCCCGCTAGGCACAGTTTTTGCTTCCCCGTATCGGCATCGAGAACCTGGGCATCATGTGTGCGCCCGTACCGTTCGAGATCCCTTGAATGGGCAAGTCCTTCGGAGAGGGTTTTCGCGGCGATCGCAATGAGCGCGGCCCAGAGAGCGACGACGTGCAGCCAGGTTCCGAACGGAGATTCGGCGTGCGAGAAATGGTTCGCAACAGCGATCAGCTCAAGCGCGAGCAAGGCGACGAACGCAACAACCCAAGTGTTGCGCAAGATGGCGTGCTGCACCACGAGGGGCACTCCAGCGAAAGGAAACTGGAGTCGCCGGTGTGGAGCCACGGGCTTGTCCGAGGGCGCGTTGGCTTGACGCAGAACGTGCGCGGCGTAGCCGAACTGCTCTTCCAGGCGGAGAGCCTTGTAGGCCCGAAACAGCTCCACAAGGCTCAAGCCGGCGGGGATCACTGGTTCGCGCCGATCGGCGTTGTTGTGGGTCCATAATTGGGGCACGAGGTTGGGGTCCAGTACTTGGCTCAGACGCACTCCAATTTGTCCTGGTCCGAATCGTGCCTGAAACGAGGCGAGCCAAGCCGATCGGCGCGTGCGGTATTGCTCTTTGCCGTCGGGACTGGCGAGCGATGCCGCGATGTCCTCGAGTCGCCAGATAAATGTCTGAAAGTGGAACTGCCTCAAGCTCTCCGTAAAGAGCCGCCGGTGCAACCATTCGCCCTTGTTCGTGCCACGGAGAAGTCCAAGCCACGCGATCCCCGCTGAAACGATCGCTAGGACGGCGGACAACACCGCGATAGTTCCTGGCCAGACGCCCTGACTGCGCCCCCACACCGGGGCCGCGGCACCGGCCATCAGCGCCGCGAGGGCGCACAACAGTGCCCAGAAACCCCAAGCCTGGGACCGGCGCTTGGCTGCATTGGCCGCTAGGTCCTGCTTGTCGAATGCGGCGCGCAGCTCTTCATGGTCGAGGACGTGGTACACCCCTGGGAACTCAGCCTTCGCCTTCGTTCGGCTCTCGGGAAGCACCAAGAGGTCGTCGTTGTACGTGTGGGGGTCCTCTGGCATCCGGACCGAGTTCGACAAACTGGATGATGAAAGATCGCTCATCGACTAATTCTACTCTCTTTCAGTCCCCCGCCCCGCGGTGTATGGCCTCCGGAGGCCTTCGATGACGAGGAACGGGGCTTACAATTGTGGAAAAGCCGCACCAGTGGGGGACACGGCAGAGCGCCGAGGGGGAGTCGTGATCGAGTGCTGGTCCACTCGCGATGGCACGGAGGTTGTTCTTCAGCGGGGTGCGATTCGCAGACTGCGGAAGGGGACTGGCCGGCGCTCACTTGACCGGCACGATCAACGCAACGCCCGCGTTCCATTTTGTCGCGCCCTCTTTCGTTCGAAATCGCATCAGTGACGCCTCGTCCATGTCGTAACGAGCTCTTTGACCGGTCTTGTCCCCGAAAACGAGCGCTCGAGTAATCAAGAAGGCCCAGCACGCCTCTTCGGTGGAGTCCACCGCAACCTGTTGATTGACCAGAATCTCCACGCGGCCGTCTTTGTTGAGGTCAATCTTCGCGTCGGACATGAAGTGCGTGCAAGCCTCGTTCATGTCCTGAGGCCGCTCCGCAAACACCAGAACAACGAGAATGGCCGAAGTGTTACGCAGCTTCGCGGATTTGTCTTCCAGATCCACGACTCCCGCGGGGGCATGGTCAATGCCCGCAAGCCGATCGTACTCGAAAGTCAGCCGGTACTCACCTTCTGGGCGTCTCCAGAGCGCGAACAGAGTGTGAAACAGATGCGCTCTGGTTTCTGTACTGACGGTGAAGTTGCCGACGCCGACGATTATCTCGGAGCCCTTGGTCACCGCATGTCCTAGCGCCGCAACCACGGCCTCATAGCTCATTCCAACCTTGAGTCTTCCAGGTGATGGCAAGCTATCCTCCTGCTCGTGCAATACTCCGGGATACCGTCACTTATTGGGACGCGCTGACGCGCAACGTCAAATGGGGGTAGCCCGGCGCGTCTGGTCTCGGGCGGTCCTTCCGTCAGGTACTTGTCCGGAGCAAGCGAACTTCCGCGGCGCAGAGACGCGCCCGACGCTCAACGACCGCACTTGTCACCACGCAACTGGTAGGCCCAACTCACCTCACATATTGCACCTTTACGAGCCGAAGGGACCCTCGGTAAACGGTTCCTCGGACGCTCCGGATCCGCTGTCTTCCACGCCCGCAATCACAAGAGTTTCGCGGCCGGGCGGGATAGCACTCATCGCAGTAGACTCGACTGCACTCCCAACACTGTTCGGCCGCACCGTAACCGGCATTGAGCTGTTGCCGATCCAACATCACGCCCCCAAGCCCCGAGGGGCCCTGAGAAGGAAGGACAACAAGCGAGCGTGAACAGCCTGCGCACAGCTGAACTCCTGACGAGTTACGCATTAGTCCCAAAAGGAATCGAACAAGTCCCATTCGGTGCTCCTCTTTGAAGCCTCGCGGTCAGCGAGTTAGTTTAGCCGTTCCTTAAGCCACTGAGGTCGGGTGATTGAGCGCCGTTCGCGCGTAGGCGAGCTATTGGAGGGCGCCTTCGACGAAACGGGCGATGTGTTCGCGGCAGGGCTCTTCGTGGTATGCTCGGTTGAGAGGATCGTCTGCCCTGCATCGAGGACAATTCGTTGAGTGTTCGCACGCCACCGGAAAGGTCAACGACAGGAACGTACGGCAGGGGCAGCGAAATGGCGGGAGGTTTCAATGAAAGAAACTCAAGCTTGCCGGAAGTGTGGCCGCGTGTTCGCCGAAATGACTCGCTCCGGCCCCAGTCATCCACTATTCTTGACGAGCGACATAATGAGACGATCCGGAATCACGATGTGCCCGTCATGTGGTGGCAAAGTTGCATGGACGGGGGAGCAAGCGGGTCCGACGCCGGGACCGGTAGTGTTTGTCGTGACAATCATTGTCGTGGCACTAATCGTCGCGTTTGTTGTGTGGTTGGCCTAGCCATTAAGAAAGCGTTTGCGAAGTCGTTGGATCGTCCGCGAAAGCCAGGAGCGATTGGACCGGTGTCCGGGCGACCAATCAGTTTCCGATGCACTAATTGCGGGCTGGTTTGCGATTAAGCGAACGAGTTCGGGGTTAAAGCGCTGTAGTTCCTCTCGGACTCGGCTCTCAAGGGAGGAGCATTGCTCCACAGCGCCGGCAGCGGCGCTCATGACCACAGCGCGATACCAAGTTCGAATGCTTGCCGGTTCGAGTTGAGCGAGCGTGGAAAAAATGAGGACGCGGCTCGCGTCCCGGCGGAGATTTGCTTGTGCGTTGGAGGCGATCAAGCCGCAGGCCTGCATGCAGTGGGCGATCGCCCCTCCCAGCGATTGAGAGACCTCCCAGAGCGATACGAAAACGGTTAGCATGCACAAGATCAAACGGCGGATTGGGGTGCTTCAACCAGGTAACCCGCTTCCCTTCGCGGCATATCGTGGTACACCAGCCGTCCTCCGAGAGGGAACACCGCGTGATGGGAGACGCGAACGGTTCGGCACTCACGGCGCCGGGATGGACGACCTGGTATTGCTGATCCGTCGCGACTAAGAAGCCCTTCGACGCGGAAAGCGCGGCCACCGCGCGAAGGTCGGTGGCTTGCAGAGGGGCGCGCCAAGACCCCGCGCGGTGGATTGTCTTCGAGGCGGTGTTCCAGAACAACACTTCCCCGTCCATCGTGAGGCCCAGGACATTGGTCGTGCCGTCCCCCTCCGAGAGGGCGCACCATTGAACCGGGCCGCGTATGGCAGAGCCGTCCGCGACTCTCGCATCGCATTGCGTAACGATCTTGGCTGTTAGCACATCGACTAGCAGAAGTGTTCTGGAGAGCATGGCCAGCACGGCGAACGTGCCAGACTCGTTGATTGTCACTGCTGTAACGGGTGCGTCAGGGCTCATCCAGCGTTCGACACTTGGCTCTGTTGGGCCCGCGATGAGCTTGAAGAGTTGCTGAGCGCCCTGCCGGTCGCCCGAAACAAGAAGTGCCGTCCGACGATCGCCCGAGACGCAGACTTCCGCGGACATACTGTCGACATGGGACAGCAATGGAATTGACGAACGGTCGCCGCGCACGAAGACCAGACGATTGTCCGAGTCGGCTCCCAGCAAGCCACTTCCAAAGAATGCAAGACAGGTGCAGCGCGTTCTGAGCCTTGTGGGTAGGAGGGCGCTGGTGAGGAACAACGCACCCGTGCGATCCAGCCACGCGACATCTCCTGAGTCTGGATGCACGGCGATGTCCGCGGGCGGGACCTTCGAAGGTGGTCGCCGTATTCTGATGATTTTGCTGGAGTCGAGGGAATAATCGCACAGTTCGCTGGCTTCGCTAAGTGTGTGAAGCAATCGTCGGCGTGATGAGACTGTGACCACACGGCGAATAGAACGACCCTTTGGAAGTGGCGTCAGAGCTGCGAGCCAGGGACCGGAGGCGTCGAGCTGCCGCATAGAACGGGCGAGACGAGCCCTTGCGATGGGGGAAAGAGACCGAGCCATAAGCCGGTTGACCAATAAAACGGTCGATGCGCTGGGGCGTTCGCGAGACGCGTCGGCAGACTCAAGAATCGCCGCGTAAAGCGGCCCGGCAGACTCAGGAAATCTCTCGGCAGCCATAGCTAGGTCGCCAAGGAGCTGGTCGAGTAGGCCCTGGCTCGTCGACGCGGCAACAAAGTTGGGGTCGGCGAAGAGGTGCTCCGCGCGACGTTCGCGGACGTCACCGAGTCGCTGGAATGGGAGTTCAGAGAGAGCCCGTACAGGAGCGTTGCCCCACTGTTGGGAGCCGCGCGCATCCGCTCGGCGCTGGAAGTAGGTCGAAAGGGTGCGATGCACCCGCCAACGGGATTGAGGGTCGAGGATTCTCGAAGTGGCGGCTTCGCCCGCCGCCCGGTTGTCAAACGTGAGAAGGACGCCACCGTAATCATCTCTCGCCGAAAACATCCAGCCGAGGTCCGCGAAAAGTCTCGCCCACACAGCGGCCGGGAGGCGATTCACATTGGACGACGAGACCGCGCGCCGACGGAGCGCCGACATCACTTCTCGATCTTCGCTCAAGAGATCGAGGAGTTCCTCCTCCGCGAGTCCGCGTCGGGAGCAGGCCACGTATTTCAAGGTACTACAAACGATGTCCCGGCCGTGCTCATCTTCACGGCAGAGTCTATCAATCGTCTGGTGAACGAGCCCACGAGTCGTAGTATCGAGCTTGGGAGGAGGCTCCCATGATCGCAGGCGAGCGACGTGCTCGGCGGCAATTGCGACCCACAAGGGGCTAGTTTCGTGGGAGGCTGACCCGAGAATCGCGGTTCGCTGATCGCCGGTTAAGGTGCGCTCGCGGGAGCGCAAGCGATGCGCCAATATATCGCGCATCTCATCAGTGTGGAGCGGGCCCAAGACGATGCGTTCAGCGTGCTCAAGTCCTGATGGGGGTTGCGCCGGTGCCGTAGAGGACCGCGGATTCGCGGACAGAATCAGCCGGACGTGAGGAGGGAGTCGCTGTGGTACCCAAAGGAAGGGGAAGGTCTCTGTGGGGCCCGCTAGCCGATCGATTCCGTCAACGAAGACGAGCAGAGGCGAATCGGGGCTGCGTCCGCTGAGGAGGTCGCGAAGAACTTCGATAAGTACGATATCGTCACTGGGGACCTGGGTGTTGTGGATCACATCCTCAGCGTGAAGCGAGCGGAGGATCTCCGAACTAAGATCGCGAAGCAAACCGACCGTGTTGGATGATGCTGGGGTGGCCCCGACGAATCGAACGACCACTTGGTGCGTACCGAGAACAGTAGCTTCGCGTGCAGCGGCGGCGATCAGGGCGGACTTGCCGGAGCCTGGTTGACCCAGTGCCACGAAAGGCCGCTCGGACGTCCCGTGAATGTAGTCTTGAATCGCTTTGAGTGGGTCATTGCGGCCGACGAAGTGCTCCGACTTCGCTGCCCCGTATTGAATGTGGACCTCAGCATCGCGTTGTCCGGCCGGCGCCGCCTCGATCCGAGCCACCTCGTCCAAGATCACATTGCTGAGCAAGTGCCAGACGTCCGCACAAAGGGTGGAAGATCCCGTAGGCGGTGTTGGAAGCGACAAGCACGCGTCAAGAGAAGCCGGCAGCGAACCTACGAATGAGTAGTCGGGTGTTCCGCTCGTCCACCCCGTCGTGTACTCCCTAAGCGATGTCGGGAAGGCAGCGCGCATTCGGCCCTTAAGGGCGAGCAGGCGTTGCGCGGCGTCAGGCTCGGAGTCGCGAAAATGTCTTCCTGTTTCGTTCTCGGGAATGCCGCGGACGGACCGAAAAAAGGCGCAAGCGTGGCCGTGAACGCCACCGGCGATTGCGGCCAAGGCCCCGTGCTGCACCTCTTGCTCGGTGGCAGAACACTCGTACTTCCAGCGGGCGGAAGGAAGGAAGTGCTCGGCTGCTTTCGCCATCGTCTCCTGCAAAGGCAATACGATCTCTTCTTGCCAACGCGATTCGTCGAGGTAGCGGCCTGATCTCGGCTGAAGGACTCGAACCGGTGGGATGCCATTGAGGTCCTCGCGATACCAGGTCTTCAATAACTCACGGAGTCGATCGGATTGGGCGCAATCCACGATGACCGCGAACTCGGCCTGGGGGATCTCGAATGGCAGAGGTCTCGCTCCGTATCGGTCACCCAGCAAGACGAGGAAGTTTGGTCGGGGCGTCATATGCTGGCATCGACGTATTTCCTCGATGCAGATGCGCATGGCCTGTTGGCCCAGATACGCGTCATGGCTCACGCCCCATCGAAGGTCGATTGCTTGAAATACGCACGCGTGGCGATGGCAAAGTTCGCGCAGACGTGGAAAGACCTGCTCTTGGAGCGCGTCTCTCTCCACCTTGAAGTCGGAGAAGGTCGAGCTAATAAAGACACGAAAAGTTGGGCGGGGCTGTGCCATCCTACGAGATTGTACAGTGGACGAAACTTCGTCCACAGGATTCCGACGGAAGATGCGCGTATGGCAGCGGTGTCAATTCTCAACCGAGACCGCTATGAGAACCACTTCCTACAACATGTCCGAATCGGACTTCCATCTTCTTTCACGAAATTAGCCGCCCGAAGCAAACGAACCACCCTTCGAGCAGACGGGGCGAGCGGCCCTGACCCTGCCCCAGGATGAGTTTTGATGAGTTGGCGTAGTTGGTCCCGAGAGGGTGACCAAGAATCGGCTGCTCACTTCGCCGTGTACAGACCCCGACCGACTCGTTTGAACTTCCCACCCTTGATGAGGGCGAGGTTCACTTGTGTGCGGAAGTTGCTCGAGTTCGTGCGATAGCCCGCCTTCTGAACGGCTTCAGCGGCGTCGGTGACGGAACGGTCATTCCGCAGTTCGGTAAGGGCAAGTTTCAACAGACGCTTGGCCTCGCCGTACGTGTAGGGGTTGTCTTGAGAGAAAGGAAAGCCGTCGAACATGGTCAGTGTTCCTTCGGTGAGGTACTCTTCTTGTGCTAGGCGAAGCTCCGCGGCCCGGAGATAGGCACGCAGGCGGTTGGACCACTCGCAGCGCGGTCCGGCCGACCCGAGCCACTCGTAAAGCCCGGACCAAGTTAGAGAGAGAGTGTCCTTGGGCACTCGCGTGCCCGACTTCGTCAGCGCCACGCGGTGAATCCTCTCGAATCCGCGACGCCGAAGTGTTCGTTCATGGCGTCCGAGCTGATCCTCGGTCAGCGCGGCTTGCACTTTGCTCTCAATCAGGACGCACCAGCAATCTTCATCATGGATGACGATATCCGGAAGCCCTCGGCGCTCTGCCTCCGCCTCACTCTCTGGAGGATCGCCAGGCAGGCTCTGTTCGACGAGGACTAGAGCCTTCGCGTTCACCGGGGCTCGAACACCCATCCAAGAAAGAAAAGCGCGAAGAAGGGCGCGGTCTTCGTGCAGGCACACGGCCAGCGCATGGCTGAGCCGGTTTTCTGGTTGGCTGTATTGATCGAACAGGTTCCGCATCGTCGTTATGACCTCGCTCATCATGTTCGAGCCGGTCTGCGCACGGGCGATGGCACAGCACGGCTCGTACTTCGTCTTCCATAACATCCCGTGGCGCAGGCAGATCCGGAAGTTGAATCCGTCGGACAAAGGAGGTTTTCGTCGCGCAGAATTCAAGACTTTGTGGAAATCGGCCACCGCCGCCGACGACTCAGCACGACCCCCATTCCGAGTAGGAGGCTGGTAGCACTCATACTGGCCACGGCAACGGTTGTGGTTTGTCACTGTTGGCGGCGCCGCCTCGAAAATGCAATGCTGGCCAGAGCCGCGAGGGGGACACACGTCCCCGGCGACGGAACAAACGTGAGCTCCAGGCGCGGGAAGGGGATGAGGGGGTCCGGGATGTCGGTGTACGCGAAGACGAGTTCCGACGGCGGCGTGCCGGGCGAGGCAGGGTGAATGTCGGGGAGCCGGCCAGTGATCAGGAACTTGGATCCGAGCGAGGCGTTGATGTCGATGATCGCGGCGAGTGAGAGGTCGATCACGACATCAGTCCCGCCGTCGGCGCCCGAAATCGTCGTGAGTCCGTAGGCTGGGCCGGCGCCCATGGTCCCGAACATGGCTCCAAGCAGTGGGGGAGGTGCGGTGCCTGAGAAGGCGTCTGCATACGCCATCCACGGGAATGCCGAGCCGCTGATGCGATAGTCCTCGGTGGGATCGGAGCTGATGAAGCCCAACGCCATCGAAGGCCCGCCAGGCAGGAAGAGCTTGAGTTTGGCGCTAGCTACTGGCGTGGTCACGCCGGCCATATCGAAGATGAAGTAGTTGCGGCGCTCGACCGGCGTCGACGGGACCGAGTACCCGACGTAGTAGTTGAAGAAACCTGGCGATGTTGTTCCAGAGGCGTGAATGCCCCCGGAGAAAATCGAGGAGATTTCGTCAGCGGAGGCTGGCGCGGCTCCCGCCAAGCAGATGAGGGCGCATTGCACGAAGGTCGAGATGCGTGTGGTGATCATGTTCTCTCTCCGGTCCTGCCGGGGCGAGTCCGGCGATCCCAACGCCAAGCCGTTCATCCTCATGCCGACGTAGGACTTTGCCTGGACCTCCGAGTTGAGCGGCGTAACGCCGCGAACGTCAACAGGCCGAAGCCGCAGAGCGTGCCCGGTGCCGGCACCACATCGACTGCAATACCGTTGCTCCCCGTGAAGGGAAGCGCGAGCGCCCCTCGATAAGTCCCAAGGCCGGTCGCGAGGTCGATCGTCCAGAGGTTGCAGGTGCCCCCCCCGCCGCCACCCATGTCATCGACATACGCGATGCCGGAGGCGGCCGAGATATCCATGTTGTAGCCGCGTGACGAGAAGATCCCGCTCGGGCCGACGAGTTCGGTGATACCTGTGCCCGGCGCGTTCGGCGAGCCGCCGAGGCTGCCGATGCGGTGGAGGAAGCCGGTGCCCTCCTCCAGGCCGTACGTAGTGCCGGTTGCGCTGTTATGGCCGACGCCGATGAGGCCGTCTTCCAGAGTTGGAGAATCGAACGAGAGGACCGTGCCCGTGCTCGGGTCGACGGTGAACTGGCTGCCGCTGTAGTGCACCACTCGAATCCGCGATGTGCCCTCGAACGTCATGCCAACATAGACATTGGGAGTCGTAGCCGCCGTGCCGAGCAGCGTGGCGGCACCGGTTGTCTTGCTGATCGTGTAGAACCGCCCCGAGGTGTATGCATAGCCGTACATCACACCGGTGGTCGGGTGGATGTCGATGGCCGAAATGCCATCACCGCCCACAGTGCCCGAGTAGACTGTGAATGGGGTGACAAACGTGCCTGGCGCGGCGCTGTCGACCGAGTACAGCCCGCTCCCCGTGTTGATCCAAAGAAGCTCGGCGCGGCCCTGCGAAGAACAGAGCGCGGCCAAGAGCATCGATGCTATCACATTGCGCCGATTCATGTCTCGCTCTCCTAAATGCGCCAACCGAGCCAACCGGCAGGTTGCCAGCGGCCGTCATTCGTGAACAGAGCCTCTCTCACCCTGATAGGCAAGAATGGCCCATACAGTGTGCAACGGGATCTGCCAGAATCAGGGATTCTTATGGACCCAGACTCGCCTGATGTGCCCGCCTTGCTGAGCGCCATGGCGCGGGGTGACGGCGCGGCCGCGGAGAGGCTTTTCCCGGTCGTCTATGAGGAACTGCATCGGATCGCGTCAGCGTACATGCGTGGAGAGCGGCCGGACCATACGCTCCAGGCGACGGCATTAGTTCACGAGGCCTTCCTGCGTTTGGCAGGGTCACCGCAGGATACCGCACAGTATGAGAGCCGTCGCCACTTCGTGGCTACCGCCGCCGTTGCTATGCGCCGCATTCTCGTCAACCATGCCAAAGCCAAGGCCGCGGAGAAGCGCGGGGGCGCGCAAGCTGTGCTTGCGCTTGACGATATCGCGGCAGAGTTCTCCCGGCGTTCCATAGACCTGATCGCGCTGGAAGAGGCCCTTGAGCGGCTCGCAGTCTTGGATGCGCGCCAAGCGCGGCTTGTCGAACTGCGGTTCTTTGGCGGGATGACGTTCGAAGACTGTGCCACGACGCTGGGCCTGTCGGTGCGAATGGTCCATTACGAGTGGACGCATGCACGAGCGTGGCTGCGCGATCAGATCGGGAGGGACTAAGACGTGGATCGCGGAAGTTGGCAATCCGCAAAGGACCTGTTCCAAGCGGCGCTCGAACACCCGCCGGGCGAACGCGAGGCGTTTGTCGCCCGCGAGGGCCGGGACGACGCTGTGAAAGACCAGACGCTGCGGCTTCTGCGGCTCCACACCGAGCCTTCGGAGTTCCTCGAACCACCTATGGGGTCCGTGCCAGACCCCTCATTGGACGGCAGCGATCCGATGATCGGCCGCGACCTGGGAGGATTCCGCATCGAGCGACGTATCGGGCTGGGGGGAATGGGCGTCGTCTACGAGGCGATGCAGGAGCGGCCCCGCCGGCGTGCGGCCGTCAAGGTTCTGCGTCCGGGCCGATTGTCGGCGCGCGTTCAGCGTCGTTTCGAGTTCGAGTCTGAGATCCTTGCCAAGCTGCACCACCCGGGCATCGCACAGGTGCTTGCCGCGGGGACATTCGAGATAGCTGGTGGCACGCAACGCTGGTTTGCCATGGAGCTAATTGAAGGCCCCACGCTCCCGGAGCTGCTCGCCGAGACTTCGCTTTCCCGTTCGCAGCGAGTGGATCTCTTGATTGCTCTGAGTGATGCGGTCCAGCACGCACATCAACGCGGCGTCATTCACCGCGACCTGAAGCCTGACAACGTCCGCATGACCCGCGATGATCCCGCCGGCGCTTGGCAGCCCAAGATTCTCGACTTCGGCGTCGCGAGGCTCATCGATGTCGAGACCAAGGTGTCCATGCACACTATCGCGGGTGAGCTCATCGGCACGCTTGCCTATATGAGTCCCGAGCAACTGGCGGGTGATCCGGACCGGGTCGATGTCCGCAGCGATGTGTTCTGCCTGGGTGTCATCGGCTACGAGTTGCTCTGCGGCCGCCTGCCGCACGGCGCAGGTTCACCAAGCGTCGCGGAGTTGATCCGGACCATCGCGACTGAGGAACCCAAACTCGCCGGGACCCTTGACCCTGGGTTGCGCGGCGACCTGGAGGTGATCCTCGCCAAGGCGCTCGAAAAGTCGCCGGACCGCCGCTATCAATCGGCCGCGGAGCTCTCGGCGGACTTCCGGCGTCACCTGCGCGATGAGCCCATCTCGGCGCGTCCTGCAACCGTCCTGTACCAGATGCGGAAGTTCACTCGCCGCCATCGTGCGCTCGTCGGCGGTGTGGCGGCAACTCTGCTTGCATTGGTTGCCGGCATCGTGCTCTCGACTCGGGAGGCGAGGGCGGCGCGGCAGGAGGCAGCCAAGGCCCGTTACGAAGCGGACAAAGCCGCCGCCGTCAACAACTTCATCACCAACGACTTCTTGATGAAGCTGCTCGCCGCGGCAAATGCGCCCGGTGGCGCGCCAAGATTGCCTATCGCTGACTTGGTGGACAAAGCTGCCGACTCGATTGAGACAATGTTCGCCGGTCAGCCGACTCACGAGGCGGCCGTCCGGAACGAGATCGGCACGATCTACTACAACCTGGGAAACGCGGATGCTGCGGCGGAGCAGTTCTTGCGAGCGCTGGACCTCTGGGAATCGCAGCTCGGACCGGAGCACCCCGACACGCTCAAGGCCGTCAACAACCTCGGACAGTCCCGCGCCCGGCAGCGTCGAGGGGAAGAGGCTGAGGCGCTCTATCGGCGCGCGTTGGACGGCCGCCGCCGTGTCCTGGGCGACGACGACCCGTTCACGCTGGTGACGATGAACAATCTGGCCGACCTGTGCCGCGCGACCGGTCGCCTGGACGAAGCCGAACGGCTATTGCGCCAGACGCTGGACACGCAGAGGCGTGTCCACGGCGCCGCGCACAAGAACACAATTACCACTCTGGGAAACTTGGGGACGCTGCTCATGCAGCGCGAGCGTAGGGACGAGGCGCTCGCCATGCATCGCGAGGCCCACGACGCCAGCTCGGTGACTTTGGGCGCGGATCATGTCATGACCGCAATGACCGGCGTCCGGCTGGGAATTACGCTGCAGAAGATGGGACGGGCTACCGAAGCCGAGCCCATCCTGTTGGCAGCCATTCAGTCGTTTGATCGCGCGCTCGGAGCGGGAAGCTCCGAAACCGTCGGGGCGCGGCGAGCCCTCGCCCGCGTCTATCGCGATCTCTCCAAGCCCGAGCAGGCGTCCGATCAGTTGCGCCGAGCACTCGACGCGGTTCGCGCAAAGCCCGGGTCTGGCGAAGAACTGGAGCGAAAACTTCTGCAGGACCTGGAGTCGCTTCGATAGACCTTGCAGAACAGAATAGTCGTTCACGGAGCGCGGATGCCAACAGGCACGGCGCGCTTCCCATTCACTGCACGAAGACCAGCAAGACGCCGGATGGGTCCCAGACGTGAAAGACGAGCGCGCCATCGACGGACTCTGGTGGTTTGAGGCGGACACCGGAATAAGCACCATGGCCGACCGTGCGTTCCGCATGCCGAAACCAAGCATCGACATCATCCACGTCAAGGACCATCATGCAGTTGTCTGCCCAGTCCTTTACGTAGTGGTCCTGAAGGCGAAACCGGTGCCCACTAAGCTCAAAGTCGGCGGTCCCGCCCCATCCCGGGCTCATCGCGAACCCAAGCGCTGCATAGAACCGCTTCGATAGTTCGAAGTCCCTGGCGGGCACGTAGAACTTAAGACCGGTGATGCTCTGAGCCATTGAGCTTCTCCAACCGGGTGCTGCTCGTCAAGGCGGGCAAGCCCCAGGTCCACGTTCGCGCGTTGATCCGGCCCTGCGGTTACTTTCCGGCCATGGCGCGGATTCTTGCAGCAACGGCGACAGAATCCGGGAAGCCGTCCGGATAGACCCGACATCCCATCGACGGCGCTGAGGGTGTCGGCATGCCGAAGAGGTCGCTGCCGTTGACGAGTACGGTTGGGGTGGGCCAACCCCGCCGAATGTCGGACGCGGGGAGCACCTCCTGGTTCACGTCGCTGAACATCAATCCGCCGCCGACAGTTTCCAGGGCGGCACGGAGATTCGCCCGCATAGTTGGCGTATTCGGACACTCTGGGAATCCGAGGAGCTCGATGTTTAAGGCTTGCCGGCCGCCGAGCACGTCGCTTCCCATCCGCTCCATCGCTTGATGCAGGTCGCCCGTGGTGGGCGGAGCGTCGAAACGGTCGCGCCAGTAACGGGAGATCCCGTGCTCGTCACGGCCGAAGTGACGAATGAAAGCGTCGGGTTTCGGGGAATGTCCCTCCCATCGCACGCCGGGCTTGAACAGCATGTAGACATCCCACTCGGGGGAGGCCTTCGGCTTCTCATCTACCATGTCGCGCATCCAATGTTCCGGAGGGAGCGCCGCCGCTACTTCGTCCCACTTCCCCGCGAAGTGCTCGCGCTCGTACGCCCAGCCCGCGTGACGCTGCGGGTCATAGAACTGTGTCGCGGGCACGCCCGCAAAGATGCCGGACGACTTCCGCGCCGCGACTTCGTTGTCCGGCTTGAGCATCGGTTCCCACACCACGATCGCGTGCACTCCACTAGCCCCGAACCGATTCATGATTGACTGCCGCACGACCTCGGCGCCGAAGACACACTCGGAGCAGGCGGGCGAGACAAGCAGCACCACCCGCGGTTGGTTGGTGTGAGCGTTGAACTCCGACCGGATCGGTTCGAGCGACTCGACGACCGTGACCGTTTGCGGAGCGCCGGCTGGTGTCGCTGCGGGCGTACAACACTCGGCGGATTGACGCGAAGCACAGCCGCCAGTCAGGATCGCAACCAAGATGAGCGATAGCTGGGTTCTCATGATGTGATCCTAGTTCCGGGGGCCTGCGGTCGGAGGTCCACGTCGCCGAGCCACTCGTCGATTCGTGCGGTGACCTGGTCTCGGACCTCGCGGAACCTTTCTAGCCGCTGCTCCTCGGTGCCCTCGGCCGTGGCCGGATCCTCGAACGGCCAGTAAAGCGTCTGGACCGCAAAGGGGTAGATTCGGGGGCAGTGTTGGTTGGCCCTCTCGCACACGATGATGGCGTACCGAACCGCGACCTTGCCAAGGAAGTCGCTCGAGTTCTTGGAGTAGAGCCCGCTGGTGTCGATGCCGACTTCGGACAAGACGCGGATCGTCAGCGGGTGTACGCCCTTGGGCTCCAGTCCGGCGCTCGCCGCGTCGAAGCGATCGCTAGCTCTTGCACGGAGGATGGCCTCCGCCATCTGGCTTCTGGCGGAGTTCCCCGTACACAGGAAGAGAACGACAGATCTGCGGGGCTCGATGCCCATCGACTAGCTCCTGTCGAAGTACTCGCGGATAGAGCGTTGTGCGTCTTTGGGTCCCGTGACCTCCAGCCAGACCGGACCCTGTTCCCGCTCCGCGACGATCTTGAACGTCAGGAACTGGCAGCAGTCGCTCTCAAGTTCAACCAAACGGGCAAGCCGCTGAATCACACCGGAACCTGGATCGAAGCGAAATGCCAGACCATCGGAGAGCTCTCGACGTTCAACGACACCCTTGGTCAACTCCCTGAGAAGAACCTTGCGCTCGTCGAGCTCTGATGCATTCAACGAGCATGCCGCCGACGCCTTGGTGGCTGGTCGGGGCTGGACGGTGCACCCTGTGAGCATGAGCGCGGCAAGCGCGATTAGACGTGATGTGATCACGGCCGATTCCCAATAGTCGATGGCTTCCGTGCCGACATGTCCAGACTCGTGATGAAGTCACTGGGCTTGGTCCCCGCGGGCAGACTCGCGAGGATCCGTTGATACAGCGGGTCCTGCCATGCGTCCATCGAATCGATGTACTTGGGCTTGGGCGTGAGGGCAATGTCCGAGAGTCCGGCGTCCTTTGCCATCTGGCGCGTTTCCTCTACGAGCACAGCGCCAGCGATGCACCCCACAAGAGCTTCCACGTCGCCACGAACCGACTCTGGAAGCGAGCGGAGCAGGGCCAGGTCAGAAACAGCCACGCGGCCGCCGGGCTTGAGCACACGAGCGATCTCGCGCCACACTTGCGGCTTGTCGGGCGAGAGATTCAGAACGCAGTTGGAGATCACCACGTCCACGCTCCGGTCCGCAACGGGCAGGTGCTCGATCTCGCCGAAACGGAACTCGACGTTGTCGAGGCCCGTCTGCTCGCGGTACGACGCGAGGTTCCGGCGGGCTTTGCTGACCATTTCGGGCGTCATGTCCACGCCGATGACCCGTCCGGTGGCGCCGACCTTCGGACCGGCCACAAAGCAGTCGAACCCTCCGCCGGCGCCCAAGTCGAGAACCACTTCGCTGCGCTTGAGCGACGCCAAGGCCGTCGGATTCCCGCAGGACAGCCCCATGTTGGCGCTGTCGGGAACGGCCGACAGGTCGCTATGGGCGTAGCCGATCGCCTGGGCCAGTTCCTCCGGCGTGAATGTCGCGGGCCCGCAACAGCCCCCGCCTGAGTTTGTCGGTCCGCAGCAGCCGCTGCCGCCCAAAGCGATCTTGGAGTAGCCCTCCCGGACCCTTTCTCTCACAGTGTCCGCGGTGGCGATGGCGCTTCCTGGCTTGGTGCCGCCGCAGCAGTCGGGGCCGCAGCACGGTTGATCGGTCTTGCTCATGATGCGATCTCCAGATTGGTGTTCGGTGTGCCCATAGGAGCGATTGCCCCCGGCAACGTTTCAATGAATGCTCGAATCTCGTCGCGGACTCTGCGGTAGTGAGGCATCGCTTCCTCATCGCTCTTGACTGCCTTCGCGAGTCGGGGCGGATCGTCAAAACCGACGTGAACAGTCCGAACTCCGGGCGTGACCGGGCAGGACTCGTGGGCCGAATCGCAAACGGTGATCACCACGTCGAAGGACACGCCGATGTCCTCGAGGCGCTTCGACGCATGCTGCGAGATGTCCACGCCGACTTCCGCCATTGCCCGAACGGCAAGGGGATTCAGGCCGTGGGGTTTGGTCCCCGCGGAGTAGGCGTCGATGCCGTCGGACTTGAGGGCTCGGGCCCACCCTTCCGCCATCTGGCTGCGGCAAGAGTTGCCGGTACAGAGGAACAAGACGCGGAGTTTGCGGTCAGCGTTTGCCACAGCAGCCTTCCGCGCATGCGCCGGCTTGATCGGCTGGGCAGCACACTTCTATCGCTTCGGCAAGACTCCGCAGCGTCTGGCACACATGTCCGTACTTGACGGCGTAGGAAACCGTCCGCCCATCCTTTGTGGACTCGACAATCCCCCCCCGTTCAAGCACCTGTAGGTGGCGGGATACCACCGAGAAGTCGACGGAGCAGCACTCGGCGACCTCGGTGACCGAACACGCCCGTCCGCACTTGACCAGGCACCCCAAGAGTTTGGCTCGCGTCGGATCAGAGAGGGCTTTGAAGAGGTCGGGATTAAGCAGGTTATCGATCGGACCGCAGCAGGTGGAGGCCTGTTTCGGCGACATCGGTCGGCGCTTGCGTACTTGCGTCATTATGCAAGTATATCGTCAAGTATCCCCGCGTCAATCACCTGGAGCACGGATTCGGAGAACATCCCGCATCAACGAAAGAGGGTGAGGGCCCCCGACAGAATCCATAGACCTAGCCCCATGAGCACAAAGGGCAGGAGCACATGGCCCCAGCGGCGGATGTGCCGGCCGATAAGCCGATGGCGTGTGAGCCAGTAACCCATGCCGCACCACGCGGCGGTCATGACCGCGAAAACCGCGACATACGTCGGGACAAGGGCCAAGTTCTTGGCGAAGAGCGGGATGTAAATACCGAGATTATCACCGCCGTTGGCCATGGTGACGAGGGCGACAGTGACGACCTGAGAGTGGGCCGAAGATGCGGGCGGCTCCTCAGAGTCCGTCGCCTTGTGCAATCGGATGAGCCTCCGAATGCCCAGGCTCAAAGGCACAATTCCCAGCAATGCAATCCAGGCCTCGGGAACCACCAGCGCGAGGAGCGCCGCGAGCGTGCTTCCAAGGATGAGCACACCAATCCCAAGGAACTGTCCCGCGACGATGTTCCGAGCGGCCATTCGCGGGTCGGAGAAGAACGCGGCGAGCAGCAATATGTCGTCAATATTGGTCGTCGCGAATACCACGACACCGATTCCGACTGCTGTGAGAATGTCATTCATGGCCGGGCAAACACTCCACGCGATGGCAACAGACGTCGATCAAACGATCGGGGATATACTCAGCTGTTGCCGCGTCAACATAACGGAATGCCTTGGGCAGGTCACCTACGGGCGGTGATCGAGCTGCCGTCAGGCGGGCGTGGCGACAAAAACAGCCGAACCTCACACGCACGTTGTCGCCGACAATGGTCAAGCCGCCGGCTTTACTCCGGTGCCCGGTGGATGGTGCGACTGTTGCGGGGCCCTGCTGAAGGAATACTGGGTGTGACCGACATTCCTGTGGGTCAAGGGGCAGATGTCGCCGCTCGGAACGTGGCGTACACGAACCGCTGCTGCCCGCCCCAGGGCGTCGTGTGCGTCTCGAAGTCCTCTCGCAACAGGCGGAACCCCGGGCCCATCTCGCTGCTGAGTCGCGTCGCGTCGGTGCGGACGACATCCAGGTTGCTGCACCGGGGCGGACCGTCCAGAGCAAATCCGGCGATGACGGCGATGCCTCCCGGCCGCAGCGTGTCCCGTAGCCGTGCGAAGTACCGCGCTCGCTGGTCGGGGTCCGTGAAGAAGTGCAGCACGGCCCGGTCGTGCCACAGGTCCACGCGGCCCAGGTCGATTGCAGCCAGGACATCTCCGGCGATCCACCGCACCTTCTCCGCAGATGGTCCGAGCCGCTTCTTTGCTCGCTCCAGGGCGGCGGCCGATATGTCCAGCACCACGATGTCGGGGACACCCATCGCCACCAGATCGGCGGCGAGCATCGACTGGCCTCCACCAACATCCAACGCGCTCGCGGGTTTGAGCTTGAGTTCCCGGATGATCCGGAGCGACAGCTCCGGCCGGGCCTGAAACCAGCTCAACTCGGCATCGCCCTTGGAGGCGTAAACGGATTCCCAGTGCTCACGGCGGTCCACAACGAATCTTAGTTCCCTGACAAGGGGGCTCGGCGGGAGCTGTCTCCAACGATTGCGGTTTCGACTGGGGGCAGGGGAACTAAGCGGGGCGGCGGCGTTTTTGAGCAGCACCTTCGGGCCGTCATCGCGCCGGAGGGGACCCGGAAGACGCGTTCCTGTCCGCCCGCGACCCGAGTAGAAAGAGCGGCACGGAGGCGAGCTGCGCCGCGACGGCGAAGGTGATGAGCCCCGTGCGAGAGTGCTCGTAGAGCAGGCCCATGACGATGCTTCCCGCGAGCCACCCGCCGCCATAGCCGAGGTAGAACACGCCGAAGGCGGTATTGCGGCGCCCCTCGGGCAGCACGCTGGCGATCAGGGCCTTGATGAGCGTGTCTTGCGTGGCGTAGCCAATCCCCCACAGGAACATTCCCGCGAGCACGACCCAGAAGCCCCCGAGAAAGACCAGGGGCGAGAAAAGAGCGGAGAGGCAGACCGCGCCCGCGATCACGACGATGCCGAAGCGGTCGTACATCTTCCCGCCCACGAGGCTTGCGACGACTCCGCCGGCTGTCGCCAGCGCCAACAGCACCGGGACCATCGCCGGGGCGATGTGCCCGCCCCCCTGCCCTACGGAGAGGTGGAACGAGATAAGTTCAAAGCTCGTGAGGCCCGCGGCGAAGAGCGCTCCGGCACCCATGTAGATCCAATAGGCTGCGCGGAAGCGTTTGCCGTGGGCGGTCTTGGCTCCGCCCGCTTCAAGCTGGGCGGGCAGCGGGAACTTGATCCGCGCGGCGGCGAGCGTGGCTAGGGCAGCGACGGAAGAGACAATCAGCAGCCCGAACCCAAACTGGTAGCTGCCCTTCAAGAAGAGAACGATCGCCATCAAGAGAGGCCCGATGGTCGCGCCGGTCTCGTCGAGCGCCGTGTTGACGGCGTACACCCATCCCCGTCCGACCTTTCCCGTGGTGTACGAGAGCATCGCCTCGACGGTGGGCTTGCGGATGCCGCGCCCGATGCGTTCGGCGAGTACGAGCGCGGCGGCGACCTGCCAGTTGGGGGCAAGCGCCATCGCGGGCACGGCCAGGAGATTGATCGCGTAACCGACGAACGTTACCAGCCAGTGCTTCCCGGTGCGGTCGGCGATGGCCCCCGAGAGGGAGCGCACGGCGTAGCCCAGACACTCACCCAGCCCCGCGATGATGCTGATGGCCGCGGCCGTCGCCCCCAGCGAGCCGAGGAATGGCCCGTTGAGCGCCGCCCCGCCCTCGTAAGTGATGTCCGCGAAGAGGTTGACCAGCCCCATCGTGAGAACGAACCGGAATGCGGCGGAGACGGGGGGAGAAGGGGTGGAGGGAGGGCTCACGGCTTCTCTATCGCCCAGCCGTAGTGGTGCGGCGGGAGGTCGATCCGCTCCGGCGAATGGAGCCGGAACCCGGCGTCAAGAGCCCAGTCGCGGCACTGCTCGGGGCGCGGGCGGATGTCCATTGTGGGGCCGCGCGGTGTGGACGGGTCGTAGTTCCAATGCATGATCCCCAGCCGTCCCCCCCGATGCAGGATGCGCCACGCCTCGCGGAGCAGAATCTCCGGCCGCTCGCAGTGCAGGATGTTGAAGAGCATCGCGTAGCCGACGCTCTCGGCGGGGAGGCCCGTGCCGAGGGCGACGAAGTCTCGCTGCAGGGTTCGCACGTTCGCCAGCCCGGCCGTTTCGGCCTTGCGGGCCGTCGTGGCGATCATGTCCGCTTCGATGTCAAAGGCGTGAGCAGTTCCCCGTACGATGCGGGCCGCGGGGATGCTGAACGTTCCATACCCGCATCCGAAGTCCGCGGCGTCTCCGCAAGTGGCTTCCAGCCCGAGCCGCGCCAGCGTCTGCTCTGGGGAGAAGAACCCCGACCACATCGCCTCGTCGGGCATGTTGCTCTGCCGCATTCTCATTCACATCTATTGTTGGCGACGTCGTAGGCGGAGGAACATACGGGTTCTCAGGCATGCGGCGAGCGTGCTGCCCCCGCGGCTATCCGCGCATCGAACCACTACCCCGCCCGGCGGCCTCTCTGTCCGGTCATGCGGGGACCCGCACTACGCAAATTCCACGCGCTCGGCTGCGCTCATGGCTGCACATCGAACTTCGACGCGACAAACTTGTCGCCCTCTATCTTGCCCGTCACTTTGACCTTTTTGGCCGCGCCGCAGAACTGGTGCGCATCGACATGATCGGCGCCCGTAACAAGGTAAGACTGTCCGTCGATCTTGACGGCGAGCTTGCAGCCGTCAACACCCTTCATGGTGTAGATGCAGCTTCCGCAGCCGGCCTCGGCAAGCTGGTCGGTGAACTGCGCGGCCTTGGCATCAGCGGAACGCGGCGGCACCGGGAACTCGCGGGCATCCTTCATGCCGGAAACGGCGCCGGTTGAAGCGTTCACGCTGCAGCGCACGAGCTTGTCGCCGTTCATGCAGTAAACCTCGATCGACAAGTTGTCGGGGCTTTCGGTGGATGGAACTGCGGCAATGGCGCGACCCTTGCTATGACCTTCAGCGGCCGCAACCGCCTTGGCCAGAGTCATCTTGTCCTTGTCGAGGCGCGCGGCAATGGTCTTGCCATCGTCTGCACGATTCGTGGTTGGCTGAAGAGCGGCGCCAGCGAGGACGAGTGCGCCGGCAGCGAGAACGATCGAGGCGTAGACCTTGTTCATGGGAGTCTCCTTGGTTTGAGATTGACAGTACGGGTTTCACCGGTCAAGAGGTGCTATGAGTGACTTTTCGACGGCACTTGCGGTGGTGAGTGAATCCTTGGTGTTAGGCGCGGCTTTCCGCAGGTCTCGTCCTCCCCATAGTGAATACAGCGCCGGGAGCACGAAGAGCGTGAGGAGGTTGTCGGTGATGATCCCGGCGATTACGACGGTGGCCAACGGGCGCTGCACCTCGGCTCCGACTCCAGTGTTGAGGGCCATGGGAACAAATCCCAGTGCCGCAACAAGTGCGGTCATGAGGATCGGTCGCAGGCGGATGAGGCGCGTCTGCTCAATTGCTTCGTTGACGGGGACACCGCTGGCAATCCGTTGCCGGATGGTCGAGACAAGCACCAGGCCGGTGAGCATGGAAACGCCCGAGACCGCGATGAACCCGACCGCGGCCGAAACTGTGAAGTCCATCCCTCTGAGTAGAAGGGCCGCCACGCCACCCAAGGCCGCAAATGGCACACCGGTCAACACGATCGCGGCATCCCTCCAGCTCCCGACGCTGAAGAAGAGCAGCAGGGCGATCGATACGATGACGATGGGAACGATGACATACAGACGCCTCGCGGCCCGCTCATAGTGCTCGAACTGTCCCCCGAAGGTCACGTAGTAGCCCGTCGGCAGCTTCACGTCTTGGGCGATGCGTTTGCGGGCCTCGGCGACAAAACCGCCAAGGTCGCGGCCCCTGACATTCGCTTGCACCACCACGCGCCGTTTTCCCCAGTCACGGTTCACGACCGTTGGACCCTCGGTGGGGGAGACCCGGGCGAGCCGGGAAAGAGGGATGCGCTCCCCCGTCGCCGTAGGCACGAGAATCTCACCCACGGCATCGGGGTCGTTGCGGTAACGATCCGGAAGTTCGATGGTGAGGTCAAATCGCCGTTCTCCCCCCGCCTCGCGGACCTGTCCGACCTTGATCTCACCGAGCGCCTGCACTATTTCAAGCACGTGCTGGGCGGGAATTCCGTACCGAGCGATAGCGTCCTGGTCCACGCGTATCTGGAGCACCGGTGCCCCGGTGACCTGTTCGGCGGACACATCCTCAGCCCCGGGGATCGACTCGACGATTCCTTGGACCTGTGACGCATAGGTTGCCAACTGGTCGAGGTTGTCGCCGAAGACCAGAACGCCGACATCCGAGCGGATGCCCGCGATCATCTCGTTCATCCGCATTTCGATAGGCTGCATCATGCTGGACCGGACGCCCGGGAGCACGCCCAAGGCCTCCGAGATGCGCTCCGAGAGTTCCGCCTGAGTCCTGGCTTGTGTCCAGCCTTTCCGAGGTTTGAGGGTGATGAACACATCGTTCTGTTCGATGCCCATCGGGTCGGTGGCCACGGCGGCGGTGCCGAACCGTGTCCAGAGGTGCTCGATCTCGTTGGGGAACTTCTCCAGGAGATAGCGCTCGATGCGGGTGTTGTAGTCGACGGACTGGTCGATCGACACGCCGGACAGCCGGACGATGTTGCTGACGATCGCCTCCTCATACAAACGTGGGATAAACGCTGTTCCCAGGCGTGTTCCCAGCATGACCCCGGCCGCGACGAGCAGGAGCCCGAATCCCACCGTGAGCCAGCGGAAGCGCAGCGCACCGTGCACGAAGGGGCGGTACACGCGCTGGACGCCGCGCACCAACAGGTTCTCCTTCTCCTTGATGCGGCGGCCCAGAACGAAGCTGCACAACACCGGTGTCAGGGTGAGGGAGAAGATGAGTGAGCTCAAGAGCGCAAAGACCACGGTGAGCGCCATCGGGCGGAACAGTTTTCCTTCGACACCCTCTAGAAGGAGGATGGGCAGGAACACGATCATGATGATGAGTTCGCCGAACATGGTCGGCTTGCGCACCTCAACCGCGGCATCGCGCACGATGTCGAGCAGCGGCGTCCTGCCCCCGTGTTCGTTGTCGTGGCCGATGCGTCGCACACTGTTCTCGACGATGATGACCGAGCTATCGACGACCAGCCCGAAGTCGATGGCCCCGAGGCTCAGCAAGCTTGCGGCGATCCCAAACTGCATCATGAGGCTGAAGGAGAACAGCATCGCCAACGGAATCGCAAGGGCCACGATCAGTCCGGCCCTGATATTGCCCAGAAACACAAAGAGAACGGCGATCACGAAGAGCGCACCAAGCAGGAGATTCTCTTTCACGGTGTGGATGACGTGATCCACCAGGTCGGTGCGGCGGTAGACCACCTGCACATCCACGTTCGACGGGAGCGATGACCGCACCTCCCTCAGACGGTCATCCAGGCGCCGCGTGATCTCGTGGCTGTTCTCACCCATGAGCATGAAGCCCAAGCCAAGCACTGCTTCACCCTTTCCTCCGGCCGTCACCGCCCCGCGGCGGATCGCGTGGCCTTCACGTACATCCGCAACATCGCGCACGCGGATCGGCGTCCCGTTCTCGGCCTTGATCACGGCATTGGCGACTTGCTCGATCGTCGCGGTCAGCGCCACCCCGTGCACGAGCATGGACTCCCCGCCGCGTGTGACCTGACCTCCGCCGACGCTGGCATTGTTCTTGGCCAGAGCCTCCGCAAGCTCGTCGATGGTCAGCGCATACTTGATAAGCCGCGAGGGCTCGACGATCACCTCAAACTGCTTGACCATCCCACCCCAGGTGTTGACTTCCGCGACGCCGCGCACTTGCCTGAGCTGAGGCGCGATGATCCAGTCCTGGGCGGTGGTGAGCTCGGTCAGGGTCGCCGGTTTTTCGCCCTTACCGACGATGAGGTAGTGGAACACCTCTCCAAGCCCGGTGGCCACGGGTCCCATTTCTGGGTGCTCTATCCCTGCGGGCAACTCAACTGTTCCAAGCCGCTCGTTGATGAGCTGGCGCGCAAAGTAGATGTCCGTTCCGTCCTCGAAGGTCACGGTCACTTGCGAGAGCCCGAACTTCGACACTGAACGAACGCCGCTGAGGCGCGGAAGTCCCGAGATGGCCACCTCCACGGGCTGGGTGATCTGCCGCTCGATCTCTTCGGGGGATAGTGCGGGGGCGACCGTGTTGACCTGGACCTGCACGGGCGTGGTGTCGGGGAAGGCGTCAATGGGGAGCTGCGAGAGTGAATGGATGCCCCACGCGATGAAGGCGAGCGCCCCCAACAGGACGAGAAAGCGGTTGCGCAGGGACCAGCCGATGATCCAGTTCAGCATGAGTGTGTTCCAGACGGTGTGACCACGGAGTCACTTCTTCAGGTGGTCAACCTCGCAGCAGCCCGCGCCTACCGAGTTCTTGAGGATCTCGTTTTTGAGGATGTAGCTTCCGCGGGTGACGATGGTGTCGCCAGCGTTGAGGCCCGCGCTCACCTCGTAACGATCGCCCGCGTCGTACGCCAATACAAGCCGTGCGGGCTTGAACGTTGTGCCAGCGTCGTTTGTCCTGACAAAGGCGACGTTGCAGCAGCCTTCCCACTGAACGGCTTCCTTCGGAACCGTGATGGCCTGACGGCTGTCGCCCGCGTTGATCCGGGCGCGTCCGAACATATTGGCCCGCAGGAGTCCGGCCCCGTTGTCGAGCTCTACCCGTGCTTTGAGCGTCCGCGTCTTGGGATCAACTTGCGTGCTGATCCAGGTGACGCGGCCCGAGAACGACTTGCCCAGGAGCCCATCGACAGTGACCGCGGCCTGTTGGCCGGCCTTGACCACCGCCAAATCGGCCTCGGTCAGGTCCACGAGCGCCCACATGGTGCCCGTATCGGCGACGGCCAGGAGGGGCTTACCGGGCTCGACCACCTCTCCCATCACGGCACCGCGCTCGACCACCGTGCCATCGAAAGGCGCAACGAGTTCGAGAAGGGAAGAGGTGTCACTATCCTTCTCGACACTCGCGACGATCTCTTTTGAGAGGCCTAGGTTCCGGAGCCGCTGACGGGCGCGGTTGACGGCGATCCGGCTCTCGGCCGCTTTGGTCTCCGCCTCGAGCGCCTCGCGTTCGACGCCGACACCCTTCTCGACCAGCGCACGCTCACGCTTTGCATTGGTCTCCCAGAGCTTGGCGGTTTCCAAAGCCTGGAGAAGGTCACTCTTGGCTGTGCCAAGATCGGTGGAATCGACGACCGCAAGCACATCGCCCTTCTTGACGACCTCGCCGAGGTCTTTCTTCATTTCCGCGACCACACCGCCCGCCCGCGACGACAGCCGGGCGTAGCGATTGGCGTTGTACGCCAGCTCCGCGTTGCGCTCGACCGTGCGGACCAGCGGCGCTGCCTGCACCTGAACGAATTCGAAACTCGCGGCCCGAACGACTTCGGGAGAGGCCAGGGTGATCGCGGTGCTCGACGTCGAGCAGGTCATCGATGGGTCGTGCTGCCAGCGGAGCTCGGCCCCGGCCGACTGCGCCCGGGCCGCACCGGCCTTTGCATCGCTTGGGTTGCAAATGGTGCATTGCGATTCGGGTGTGTCGTGCTCCTTGCACCAATCACCGGCGGCGATGAAGGCCGACTTGAGGAACGGCCGGCACTTGACGCACACAGCTTCGGGTACACCGTGCTCCTTGCACATGCCCAGCCGTTCGATCCGCGATGGGTCGCAGAACGGGCACTTGGCGGCCTCGATGCCGTGCGGGCACGGAGCAGCGGTCTGCGGGGTCTGAGCCGATGGCGTCTGAGCGCTTGCCATGCCGACCGGGAAGTTCATTGTGGCGATTCCCGCGACGACCGCGCGAACGAGGATGGTGAGTTGGTTCTTCATGATGGGATGGTCCTTATCCATTGCCCTTGGGCTTGTTCTTGAGGTCGGGATTGCACTCGGCGCATTGGGACTCGGGTGTGTTGTGCTCTTTGCACCAGTCACCCTTGGCCTTAAACGCGACCTCCAGGTAGGAGCGGCACTTGACGCAGAGGGCTTCGGCAATGTTGTGTTCCTTGCAGAATCCATCGCTCTCGATCAAAGATGGCGTGCAGAAGGGGCACTTGGCCTTGGCGATGTTGTGCTCGCACTGGCCGGCCTCGTTTGGCTTGGTCGCCGATGCCGGGGTCGTCGTGCCGTGCTCACCGGCCTTGATCTTGTCCTTGAGCTCCGGGTGACACTGCACGCACTGAGACTCGGGAAAGTCGTGTTCCTTGCACCAGTCACCTTTGGCCCGGAACGCAGCCTTGAGGTATGGGCGGCACTGGACGCAGAGCGCCTCGGCCACACCGTGCTCGCCGCAGAAGCCCTCGGACTCCACGAGCTTGGGGTTGCAGAACGGGCACTTCTCCTGTTTGATCTCGTGCGTACAGCGGCCCGACGCATCTGCTTTGCCCGCGGTCTGGGTGGTGCCGGACTTGCCGTCGTTCTGGGCTGTCTTCTTGTCGCACGCGGCGATGAGCAACAGCGACGCGATCATGATTCCGACGATCCAGTGCTTCGCATTCATGGCTTGACCTCCGCGCCCTGTGGGCGCTCGTTGAAAATGGGGACTTGCGGTTCCGGCTTTGCAGCCGGGGTGACTCCGTTGGAACTCAGCCCATCCGGGCCGACAACTTGAATGACTTTGGCTCGTGCCGCGGCGACGGCGCTTGCGAGTTCGGTGAGCGTGACGCGCGCTTCAGTGAGTGTGCGTTGCGTATCGAGCAGGTCGAGGAACGAAGCCCGACCCGCCCGGTAGCCCTCGCCGGTCTGATCGAAAGCCCTTCGGGCCTCGGGCACGATCTTGTCGCGGAATGTGTCCAGCTGAGCCCGAGCCGATTCATACTCTCCGACGGCTCCAGCCAGGACGCCGAGCACTTCATTCTCAATCGCGGCACGCTGCTGCCGTGCCTGCATGAGTTCGAAGCGAGCCGATAGTGCATCACCCTGGCGGCGGTCCCAGAGCGGAATAGTGACGCCTGCTCCGACCTCGACGATGCCGCTTTCGATCCCGCGGTTGTAGCCCGCGCCTATCCGCACATCCAGATCGGGCGTGTTCTCTGCCTTGACGAGCTCAAGGCGGGCCGCGGCGGCCTCGATCTCGCGGTCGGCGACCACCAGCGAGGGGTGCGACGCACGGATTGCAGATTGCAGCTGGTCCGCATCAAGGCGTCCGGGCGTTATCAGGAGTTCGCCCTCCAGACGCGACACATCAATCTCGATGCCGCCGACCAGGAGAACCAACTGCCGGCTGGCGGCGATCCGTTCCTGTGCAAGCCGCCCCAGCGCCGCATCGATCCTGTACATTTCCACGCGCGGCCGGATGACGTCCGTCTCCGGCACGGCCTTGGCCTCAAAGCGCGTCTGGGCGGCCGTGGCCGTCTGCTCGGTCAGCCCGCGCAACTCAGCGTAAAGTCGCTGCTGCTCGCGGATCGCCACCAGCCGGGCGTGTTCTGTGGCGATTTGACCAAAGAGGATCCTTCGCTTGGCCTCGACCTCCGCTAACCGAGCGGACTGCTCGGCGCTCGCCGCATCCATCGCAGCTTGTCGCCGGTTGCCGAGGATGATCGGTTGCGTGATGCCGACCGTTGTCTTGCTGTCGGAAGTTCCGTCCCGCCAGGAAATGTCCTCGACCGTGACATCGCCGCGCGGATTGGGATACAGCGAGGCCTGCCACGACTGCCCGGCGGCCACACCTACGGCGCTCCGCGCGGACGCGATGGCAGGGCTGTGGGCTTCCGCGGCACTCAGAAGGTTCGCCAGGGTGATCGGCCCGGTGGTCGGGAGTTCAGGATGGGGTTCGAGAGTCTGAGCCTTCCCGGCTTCATCAGGCAGCGCCACATGTGAGCGCTTCAGGTCATCGAGTATGGCGCGGCCGGAAAGAGGGCCGGCGCAGCCGACGAAGCCCGCTGCTCCAGAGACCAGGGCGATTGTGAAAAGTGTGCGCGCTGAGCGCATCCCGTACGACATGATGGTGCTCCAACTGAGTCCTTGAGTTGCCGGCGCTTCGCGGTGATGCGAACGGCTCGCCAAACAACGACATCGCCACCGAACACAGGTCCGGTTGCGACAGAGGAATCTCCGATGGAGCTACAGCACCAGCACGGTGCGGCGGGATTGCGGCGTCAGGAGTCGAGGCGGTAAGGAAGGTCCGGCTCTGGGGCGAACTGCTGTGAACTGCGAAAGCACGGTCATGGTGGGGGGCAGGATCGCCACGACCACGGCCGCTTTGAACACCTGAGTGTCGGTCACATCAGAGCGAGGTGCTGAGGCTGTCACGGCTGTGCCGCTTATGAGTGGCACATCGATACAGCCGCACTGGCGCTCGCTGTGCGCCATTGGCCGACCGGAGTTGTCGGCGGATTCCGGCTCGTCATCACCCTCGCAGCAGTTCGGCCCACCACCCTGTTCGCAGGGAGCGTTGACAGTCCAACCGCCATGATTGCATCCGATGCACAAGCTGTGCCCCGCCGGAATGCCCATGCACAAACTCTGCAGCAAAAAGCCCAGAGCGCCGAGCAAAACCAGGGCAATATAGAGGGGTCGTTTCAGCATGCTCACGAACACCACAGTCTTAGTATATCGGCAAACGCTCTTGGAGTCCCAAGTTCAAACATCGCACTGAAGGCTCAAGACTGGGTGGCCACCGCAGTAATTGTGTAGCTCAAAGGACCCAATCCACTTTGGGCACACCCGGTAGCGTCGGAGGGTCGAGTTCGGTAGGACTCAGTTCTACGACCGGAATGACGATAAGGTGCCCACAAAGGAGTTCGAGCCGACCGACGGGCTATCCTTGGGCGACACCTATGCGAAACCACTTTCTCCGCCACTTCCTGACGGTCCTCTGCCTGGTGGCCTTTGGCTTCCAGGCGGTGGCGGGGAACTTGCTCGTCAAGTGCAAAGATGCGGGCGGCGGTACTCATCTTGAGTGGGGTGGTTGTGACCCGGACGACTTGGGCGGATGCACGAAGCCGTGTGATCAAGAGGATTCGGAAGAAGAGCCCGCTCCTTGCGAGGACACGCCGGTCAAAGCCGAAGTCGGGACCGCGACGGCCCGTTCTTCGTCGGTATCCGCCTTATTCAATCTGGAACTGCCCACGTTCGTAGCGGAATCGGTGGTATCTGTTCCGTTTCCCTCGATCGCCAAGTCGATGCGGATCGAGGTTCGAGCCGCTGCGCCTCCGGCGGCGGCAAGTCTTCGCACAATCGTCATGTTGGTCTAGCGCTTCGGCTGCGCGCTCGCGTTGCTCCTGATGAGCAATGGCGAGGCGCTCGCTTCGTGCGCGCTTGGGGCCTGCATTGGCCCATTTCCCCTGTCTGTTACGGCATGGGACGGCGCGTTTGGGTGTCTCACTCAGTATCAAGCGCTGGATAACCAAACTATGTCCATTCGAGTCTTCCGGGCCCGTCACGGAGCCCCGGCAATCGCTTCCCGTTGGATGCCGCTCCAACCTGCTTCGCGACGCCTTGCCTTCATGGTGCTATTGGCTACCGCGCTTCCGGGCTGCCAGTCATGGCGTCCGCCGGCACTCGAAACAGAATCGGCAGCGAGCCGGGCGGCGGGCATTTCTGAGTCCATCGTCTTTCACGTTGAGGGTGCGCCAGTTGATGAACCCGGCGACCCCGGCACCCTCACGTTCGCAGAAGCGGTGCGGCAATCTGTTCTCACGGACCCGGGAATTCAGGCCGCACTGGCAAGGGTCAGAATCGCATTGGCGGACGCTAAGCAAGCCCGCCTGCTCCCCAATCCGGTTCTCAATCTTGCCCTGCGCTTCCCGCAATCTGGCGGCCAAGCCGTCATTGAGGCATCGCTTGCCCAGGATCTGATATCCATCCTCAAGATGCCCAAACAGTCGAGTGCCGCCGACCATCGCCTCCGAAAGGCATCTGCCGAGGCCATCAGCATCACCGTGGATGCCGTCGCAGAAGTACAGGAACGTTACGTCTCCGTGCAGGCCCTTGAACAGCTTCTACCGGTGCTGGAGCAGCGCCGATTGCTCGGGCAAAAAGCCCTGGACATTGCGAGCGCGAGGCTTTCTGTGGGAGAGGGCACCCGAGAGGATGTCACCGTCCTCAAGACGCAGCGCGTGGAACTGGAAGTAGAGATCGCGGAGGCCACCCAAGAACTCAGGGATGAGCGGTTGCGATTGGCACGACTCATTGGCCGGCCCTCGGGTTCTGCCGCCTGGAAGCTTGAGGCATGGGTCCCCCCGACCCTGACCGATACGCCCGAGGCTGCTTGGATCGACGCCGGTCTTCGCTCTCGATCCGAAATCCAGGAACGCTCCTGGGCCCTGGCAGCGCTCGGAGATGAACTCAGCCTTACGCGCCTCCTTCCCTTCGAAGGGACCAGCGCCGGGGTGAGCGCTGAGCGAGCGGATGACAACTGGAGTGTCGGGCCGGAAGTGAGCATTCCTATTCCGGTCTTCGACATGGGGCAGGCTCGCTCAGAAAGGGTTCAGGCCCAGCAGATCGAGGCGCGACATGAACTGGTGCTCGCCAAGCGGCAGGTCATAGAGGATGTGCGTCGTTCTTGGGAGGCGCTCGCTCAGACACGCGACAATGTGAAGCGGGTTCGCGATGAGCTCATCCCCTTACAGGAACAGCGTCGCTCGTTGGCGGACGCGTCTTTCAAGGCGGGGCAAAGTGATGTGACGGCGCTGTTCCTGGCGGAGCAGGATCTCCGGGCGGCGCAAGCGAAAGCGGTCGACCTGGACCGGAAAACCACCATCGCCGCGATCCGATTGCAGCGCGCGGTGGGCGGCCCCGGACCCGCTACAGCCCTGACGGCACCATCACAGAAGCAGGGGCCCTCAGCGAGCATCGACCCATGAAAACCATCGAAAAAAGTACGACGGCCCCTTGGACCGCAACAGCGAGAACACAGATTATGGCCAACCAACTGACAGCAAATTTGATCCTTCCTACGCGCAGAACAGGAGTTGCTCTGCATTCGATAGCGGCAGCGTGCTGCCTCTTTGTATCTGCAGCCCTGAACGGTTGTCAGAAGGCGGAGGATGACGCCGCTGCTGGCAAGGCACACGCTGGCGAAGCCTCCAAGGAAAGCGGAGGAGATGGGCACAAACACGGGGGTGAAGAGGCCCACGCCGATGAGGTGAAGCTCACCGCGGAGGCCATCGAGAGGTACGGCATCAAGGTGGAAGCAGCGCAGATGTGGGCGCTCCGGCCCACCATCGTCACGCCCGCCCGCGTGGGATTCAACACTGAGGCGATGGCCCATGTGGGCTCCCCTCTTCGGGGCCGCGTCGTTGATATCAAGGCGCGACTCGGACAAGACGTCAAACGTGGGGATGCACTCTGCATCATTGAGAGCCCTGAGCTTGGGGAAGCACAAGCAGACTTGCTCCAGAAACGAGTGGCCAAGGAAACCGCCGGTCCCGTCGTGGATTTGGCGAAGTCGTCGTGGGACCGCGCCAAAGGCCTGTACGACCAAACCCAAGGGACGACGCTCACGGAAGTGCAGCGCCGAGAGGCTGAGTACAAGGCAGCCGTGGCAGCGCAGAGGTCGGCAGATGCAGCGGCTACGGCGGCCGAAAACAGGCTGCACCTTCTGGGCATGGGACAAGAAGCCGTCAATGAGTTCCTCAAGACCGGAGAAGTCGCTCCACGGTACGCCATTCGCGCGGCCATTGATGGTCAGGTCGTGCAACGAGAGGTCACGCTTGGAGAGCTCGTAAGCCCCGATCGCGAAGCCATCATGGTCCTGGCCAATCTCGCCAACGTGTGGGTGCTCGCCGATGTGCCCGAATCAAAGCTCGTTGAAATCTCCGTCGGCGCCAAGGCGTGGATCACCGTGGGCTCGTCAGAGTCCAAGCCGCTTGAAGGACAGGTCGCGTACATCTCATCCATGGTGGACATGACCACCCGCACCGCGCAAGTGCGACTCGAAGTCGCCACCAAAGACCTTCCGCTCAAGCCTGGCATGTTCGCGCAGGTCGAGATTGTGACCAGCACCGGGGGTTCTGACCCGACCCCTGTGGTCGCCGTTCCCGATGTGGCCGTGCAAACGGTCGAAGGTGGCCCCGCTGTCTTCGTCCCGGTTCCGGGCGAGCCCAACACGTTCGCCAAGAGAGCCGTGACGATCGGCAAGAGTGTCGGCGGCCTGGTTCCCATCTACTCGGGCCTTGTGGATGGGGAGCAGTTCGTTGCGGCGGGCACATTCATTCTCAAAGCGGACCTGGGCAAGGGTTCCGCGGCTCATGAACACTAAGAAAGGAGGGTCCCTCACATGCTTGAAGCCATCCTCCACTTTTCCGTCAAGAACCGCTGGTTTGTTCTCATCCTGACCGCGCTGGTGGCAGCGTTCGGAGCCTACTCACTCAAGAGGCTTCCCATCGATGCGGTGCCGGACATCACCAACAACCAGGTGCAGATCAACGCCGTCGCGCCCTCGCTCTCACCCTTCGAGGTCGAGAAGCAGGTCACGTTCACCATGGAGAACGCGCTTGCGGGCATCCCCGGCCTGCAGTCGACACGTTCTCTCTCTCGCAACGGCTTTGCTCAGGTCACCGCCATTTTCAACGACGATGTGAGTGTCTACTTCGCCCGGCAGCAGGTGAGCGAGCGGCTCGGCGAAGCCAAGGAGTCACTCCCTCCCGGCGTCGAGCCGCTCATGGGGCCCATCGCCACGGGCTTGGGCGAGATCTACATGTACACCGTGGAATATGAGCATCCGCACGGCAAGGGTGCGCCGGTCTCTGACGGCAAGCCCGGCTGGCAAAGGAACGGAGCGTACCTCACGCCCGAGGGTCGAGTGCTCGCTACTGAACTCGAGCAGGTCGCTTACCTGCGCGAAGTGCAGGATTGGATCATCCGGCCGCAGCTCAAGGGTGTAAAGGATGTGGTTGGCGTGGACGCCATCGGCGGGTACGTCAAGCAGTACCACGTGCAGCCTGACCCGATGAAACTCGTTTCGTACGGGTTGACCTTCCACAATGTCATCGAGGCCCTGGAGCGCAACAACGCCTCCACAGGCGCCGGCTACATCGAGCACAAGGGCGAGAGCTACGTGGTACGGGCCACGGGACGCATCGAGAAGGTCGGCGAGATCGAGTCGATTGTCGTGGGTACTCGTAACGGCGTTCCGATCCGGATGCGGGACATCGCAGCCAGGAACACCGACGGCACCCCGGCGATCGGGGTCGGGCGCGAGATGCGCACGGGTTCAGCAAGCGAGAACGGTGACGAGGTAGTCGTCGGCACCGCGATCATGCTCCTGGGCGGCAATAGCCGCACCGTGTCCGCGGCGGTCGATGCCAAAATGGTCGAAGTGCAGAGGTCTCTGCCGCCGGGGGTCCACGCCAAAACGGTGCTCAACCGCACCAAGCTCGTCGATGCCACCATCGCGACTGTCGAGAAGAACCTGCTCGAGGGCGCGATCCTCGTCATTGTCGTCCTGCTGCTGCTCTTGGGCAATATCCGGGCAGCGATCATCTGCGCGCTGGCCATCCCGCTCTCCATGCTCATGACGGCGACGGGAATGGTGCAGAACAAGGTCAGCGGCAACCTGATGTCGCTTGGCGCGATCGACTTCGGACTGATCGTGGATGGTGCCGTCATCATCGTGGAGAACTGCCTCCGGCGTCTGGCCGAGAAGCAGCACCACGAGGGCCGCATGCTGACCGTGCAGGAGCGCCTGCACGAGGTTATGGTCGCGGCCAAGGAGATGATCCAGCCGTCGGTTTACGGACAAGCGATCATCATCACGGTCTACTTCCCCATCCTGGCGCTCTCGGGCGTGGAAGGGAAGATGTTCCACCCGATGGCGATGACCGTCATCTTCGCGCTCATCGCGGCGTTTGTTCTCTCCCTCACGTTTATCCCGGCGATGGTGGCCATCGTTATTCGCGGGAAAGTGAATGAGAAGGACATATTTGTCGTGCGCTGGGCCAAGTCGGTGTATGAGCCGGTGCTGCGCTGGACCCTGCGGCTGCGCTGGGCGGTCAGCGGGGCCGCGGTGCTCGCCTTTACAGCCTCACTCATCCTGTTTGGAACGCTCGGGCAGGAGTTCGCGCCGACGCTAGATGAAAAGGACATCGCGATGCACGCGATGCGCATCCCCGCGACCTCGCTTACCCAGTCCCAGCTGATGCAGAAGGATGTAGAGCGGACCGTGGCGACGCTGCCGGAGGTGGCGTTCATTTATTCGAAGACCGGCACCGCGGAACTCGCATCCGACCCGATGCCCCCGAACGTGTCCGACACCTTCATCGTCCTCAAGCCCAAGAGCGAGTGGCGTAGTGAAGCGGAACTCGACAAGCTCATCGCCGAGAAGACAACGGAGATCGCCAAGCTTGGCGGACATGACGAACATGGACACGAGGGGCATGGACACGGCGGCGGTGAAGAGGAGCACGCCGAGCTCAAGATCGAGGGGCACAAGGGCAAACTCATCCAGTTGATCCAATTGACGGTGGCGACCGTGCCCGGCAACAACTACGAGTTCACGCAGCCCATTCAGATGCGCTTCAACGAGCTCATCGCGGGGGTGCGTGGCGATGTCGCCATCAAGGTCTACGGCGACGACTTCGTGAAGATGCAGGCAACCGCCCAGCAGATCCTCACGGTACTGCAAGGCATCCCCGGCGTGGCAGACGCGAAAGTGGAGCAGACCGAGGGCCTTCCGATGATGACCGTGGACATCGACCGTGAGGCGATCTCCCGTTACGGACTCTCCATCGCCGACGTGCAGGATGTCGTGGCGGTGGCAATGGGTGGCAAGGAAGCGGGGATCGTCTTTGAAGGTGACCGCCGGTTCGACCTGGTCGTTCGGCTCCCAGACTCCATCCGCGCACAAATCGACGGGCTGGAGCGACTGCCGATTCCCTTGCCCGCGAGCGATGCAGAAGACAAGTCTGCCACCAGGCTCGCCTCCGCTGACGGTGGCCTCGGGCTTATGCCGCCTTCAAAGGAAGTGGGGTTCATCCCGCTGGGTCAGCTGGCGAAGATTGACGTCGCCGAAGGCCCAAATCAGATCAGCCGAGAAAACGGCAAGCGGCGCATCGTGGTGCAGGCCAATGTTCGCGGTCGGGATCTCGGGTCATTTGTTCGAGAGGCACAGGCGAAGGTCGCATCAGTCACCCTTCCCCCCGGCGGTTGGCTTGTCTGGGGCGGGACCTACGAAAATCTCGTCGCGGCCAAGGAACGGCTCACGATCGTCGTGCCGGTGTGCTTCTTTCTCATCTTCTTGCTCCTGTTCAGCACGTTTAGAAGTGTGAAGTACGCGCTGCTGGTGTTCACGGCCGTTCCGCTTGGCCTCACCGGCGGCATCGTGGCCTTGTGGCTTCGTGGCATGCCCTTCTCAATATCCGCCGCCGTCGGCTTTATTGCTCTCTCGGGTGTGGCGGTACTCAACGGCCTGGTCATGGTGTCCTTCATCAACCACCTGCGGCGCGAGGGCCTCCACCGAGATGTCGCGATCCTCCGCGGCTGTCTCACCCGGTTGCGTCCGGTACTCATGACCGCGATGGTGGCCTCCCTGGGCTTTGTGCCCATGGCGATCGCCACTGGCACCGGCTCGGAGGTGCAGCGGCCGCTCGCCACAGTCGTCATCGGCGGTCTGATCTCCAGCACGCTGCTGACACTCATTGTCCTACCCGCTATCTATCGCATCATTACCGGTCGCGACCCCAGCGGTGGGCCGATGCCGGTGGCCGAGGGATGGGAGCGGCCCGAGACGGGGCCCCTTGAGGTGAGCGCCGAAGATCTAGCAAAGGCGTCCATCGTCACTACACCAGCGCCGGCCAGGGTCGAAACGACCTTGACCGCTCCATCACCAACCACGCCACCTGCGCCGTCCCCGGCACCCAAGCGGCCGTTGCCGCCGGAGCCGCCCACGACATCGTCAGCAGTTCCTCCCCCACCCAGTGGCTCGCATTGAGCCCGTTTTGCAAGGAGTTCGTGAATGTCACAGTCCCGTTCCAAGAGTCTGGTCGTCGGCCTCATCTCCGGCGTGTCCCTCACCGCGTTTGCAGCCATCCTCATGGGCCAAGGCGCCAACCAGCCCGTCAAGAGTGAGACGCAGTACTTCGTCACCGCCGATGGCGATGAAGCTCATCTCTGGGTGCGCGAAGGTACCTCTATCCGAGTCGTCGGTCATGGGGCGTGCAAGGAGTGCGCTGAGAAGGGCCATGACCACGGTGATCACAAGGAAGGTGATGGGCACGACCATGGCAAACCCACGCCCAAGAAGTAAGAAGTCACGGGGGCAGTCGCGGCCCAAAGGGCCGTCGAGTTGTACCGACCAGCAGCGGGCGAGGCAGGAATCGCCTCGCCCGCTATTGGTATTGGCGGTTTTGCTTACGCTGGTTGCCATTTGCGCTGATTGGGCGACCTTGGCGTTCTTTCTCAACCGTCCTCCGCAAGGAACCCGCGCTCACCTTGACGTCTTGGTGCCTGCTGTGGGTGCCGCGTGCACCGTCTTCGCAGTGATGACGTGGCATGGCTGGTGGAAGATGCGGAGCAAACACAAACGAATGAGACCGCGTTCGCAGAATGCGGGTACGAACAAGGAGCAACAATGATGTCTCGAATGCGAGTTCAGAAGCTGGTTCCGTTGGCCGTGCTGTGTAGCGCCATGGTCACTGTACTCTGCGCGTGTGCATCGACAAAGACCGACTTGCTGCAACAGGGCTATGTGTCGCTACAGCCCGCGACCGCAGAGCCGCTCTCACATCCACCCGAGGTCTTCGAAGAAGAGGGCGGATTGGTCGTCAGCGGCAGACTCGAATCGGCCGAAGCTTTGAAGGGCGGCCATGTTGACGTTTCGGTCGTGGGGCCCGACGGCACGACGGTGTATCAAGCGTCTGTCGATTTTCGTAAGCCACAATCACAGACCAGTGGCCCACGAGGAATGGTGCGGCCGTCTCGAACTGATTCCCATGCGACCTACTCTGTGCGCTTTCCAGGGCTTCCACCGAAGGGTTCAGTGGTTCATGTGAAGGTTGAAGCCGGCCCGCATGGAAAGTCTGGGGGCAACTAGCCCATGTCCACGGCGACTTTCAGCATCCGTGCCATGGACTGTCCCGCTGAGGAGGCCCTGATCCGAAACCGGCTGGGAAGGATGCCCGGTGTGACGGGCCTGACGTTTGATCTGTTCAATCGGCGGCTGACCGTTGAACACATGCTTGAATCGGATGATGGCATTGTGGCCGCGCTCACCGACATCGGCATGACCCCCACAAAGCCAGCTGGAGGGCCTGCCGGGGAAGCCGACACAGGGCATGACCACAACGAAAATGGACCCAGCCGCGTCAAGCCGCAGCCCGTAGCGACAAGACTTCAAATCGCCCTGCTCGCAACCTCGGGGGCGTTCGCGCTTTCATCGGAAGTCACCGCTTGGGTAACCAAGGCCGAAAAGTCCTGGCCCGTCATCCTTCTGGCGGTTGTTTCCATCCTTCTGGGCGGTCTGCCCACGCTGCGCAAAGGGTTCATCGCCCTCCGGACCCTCACGCTGAACATCAACTTCCTGATGACCGTTGCGGTCATCGGCGCTGCGGCCATCGGATCTTGGCCGGAGGCGGCGATGGTCATTTTCCTGTTCGCCGTGGCGGAACTCATTGAGTCGTACTCGCTTGAGCGGGCCCGAAACGCGGTTCGCTCACTCATGACCCTCACGCCCGAGACCGCTTCGGTGAAACAACCAGATGGCTCGTGGAAGGAGATTGACGCTGACCGGATTGCGAAAGGAACAACGGTCCGCGTCAGGCCTGGAGAGCGCATCCCCCTGGATGGCACGATTTCTGTGGGTTCTTCGGCGGTCGACCAGGCTCCCATCACAGGGGAGAGCATTCCGGTCGAAAAGACAGTGGGCGATGAAGTTTTCGCGGGCACCATCAATGGAAACGGCCTGCTTGAGTTCATCACGTCGGGCGGCAAGGACCAGACCACCTTGGCCCGGATCATCAAGACCGTGCAAGAGGCGCAAGGACAGAGAGCGCCGACGCAGCGATTTGTCGATTCGTTCGCACGGGTCTACACGCCGATCGTGTGCGGACTGGCGCTCCTAGTCGCCGTTCTACCGCCGCTGCTCTTTGGCCAGCAGTGGACCGTCTGGATTTACAAGGCGCTGGTGCTTCTCGTCGTGGGATGCCCCTGCGCGCTGGTCATCTCTACCCCGGTCACGATTGTGACCGGCCTAGCCTCCGCGGCCAAACGTGGCATCCTGATCAAAGGTGGCATCTACCTGGAGCAGGGCAGGTCGATCAAGCTCATCGCTCTTGATAAGACTGGCACCATCACCGAAGGCAGGCCCAAGGTCACAAACGTCGAATCCCTGGGTTCGTTGCCTGCGGACCAGGTTCTCCTTCTGGCGGCCAGCCTTGACGCCGGATCGGACCATCCCGTTGCCCGCGCGGTCACCTCGGCGTGGGATGCTGAGAAGGTGGCCAAAGCGGGCCCACTGCTCCAGGTTGCCGACTTCACGTCAGTTCCAGGGCGCGGTGTGAAAGGCGTGGTCAACGGCACAACGTACTACGTTGGCAACCACCGCTTTGCCCACGAGCGAGGCGTGTGTTCACCTCAAGTCGAAGCGGTGCTAAGTGCATTTGAAGCGAAGGGTCAGACGGCGATTGTTCTCACGGATGAACAGAAGGCTCTTGGGGTTATCGCTGTGGCCGACACCCCGCGGAAGACGAGCATCGATGCCATCACGGAGCTTCACGCCCTCAACATCCGCACGGTCATGCTCAGTGGAGACAACCAGATCACAGCCGAGGTCATCGCCAGGTCCGTTGGAATTGATGATGCCCGCGGCGGATTGCTCCCCGAGGACAAGCTCAAAGCGATCGATGACTTGCTTACCAAGTACGGGTCTGTCGGAATGGTGGGGGATGGCGTCAACGATGCCCCTGCCCTGGCCGCGGCGACCATTGGCTTTGCCATGGGTGCCGCCGGCACCGACACAGCCCTCGAAACCGCGGATGTGGCCCTCATGCGCGATGACCCGTGAGCGATGCCGCGGGCGAGTCTTCGCCGAATGCTCGGGCAATGCCAAAATCAAGCAGTCTGGGAGCACCGTTGGAATCGACGAGGATGTTCGCCGGTTTGAGGTCCCGATGGATAATCCCCTTGGAGTGCGCGTGCTGAACAGCTTCGCATACCGGGCGGAACAACCTGATCCGTTCGGTGTTTCTGGAGGCTTTGGGCCTTCAGGCTCCTGAGAGATCGCTGCTGTTGGACGAGCGATGCAGCGGGGATTCAGAGCTCAGGCGGGAAGTTGAGTCGCTGCTGGCTCACGATGTTCACGGCTCGCCATTCTTGGAGTCGCCGGCCGTGCAGCTCGCGACACCGTTGGGACAGTCGAGCCCCGCAGAGCCGGCGTGGCTGGAGCATCCAGGCGACCTGATCGGAGCCTACCGCCTGGTGAGGGTGGTCGGAGAAGGCACGTTCGGCACAGTCTGGAAAGCCGAGCGGCTGACACCGTTCATCCAGACGGTTGCCCTCAAGATCATCAAGCCGGGGATGGACAGCCGTGCGGTGATCGCCAGGTTCGAGCAGGAACGTCAGTCGCTGGCCGTCATGGACCATCCAAACGTCGCTCGCGTGATCGACGGGGGGATGACCGCGCACGGTCGACCGTACTTCGTCATGGAGTACGTCGAGGGACAGCCCATCACCAGTTACGCCGATCGGAAAGGCCTGGGAGTTGCCGAGCGTCTGAAGCTGTTTGGGCCGGTTTGTGAGGCGGTTCAGCACGCCCACTCCAAGGGGATCATCCACCGGGATCTCAAACCCAACAACATCCTGATCGATGAGAAACACGAAGTTGCCATTCCCAAGGTGATCGACTTTGGCGTGGCCAAGTCCGTGGGTACTTCGCAAGGTCTGGGAACGATGTTCACCGAGCACGGGCAAATGATCGGAACTCCCGAATACATGAGCCCGGAGCAGGCCAGCGGCGGTGCCATGGACATCGACACGCGGACGGATGTGTACGCGTTGGGTGTGGTGCTTTACGAACTCTTGACCGGCAAGCTGCCATTCGACTCAAAGACGCTGCGGTCGGCGGCCCTCGCAGAGGTCCAGCGAATCATCCGGGAAGTCGCGCCCTCCAAGCCCAGCACCAGGGTCATTGAAGTCGGTGACTTTGGGCGGAAGTTAGCAACGCCCGCCGGGTCCAGTGAATCGGCGCCGCAACCCCAGCCTTCCCCGATCCCAAACACCCGCACTCTCAGCCGCCAACTGCAAGGTGACTTGGACTGGGTGGTGATGCGATGCCTAGAAAAAGACCGGACACGCCGGTACGCAACGCCTGCGGCCCTCGGCGAGGAACTCACCCGCATTCTTCGAGGAGAGACGGTCAAAGCCGGGCCACCTTCCGCAACATATAGACTCAGGAAGTTCATCAAAAGGAATCGTGGGCAGGTAGTCGGCGTGGCAGTGGTCATCCTGGCGCTCGCGATCGGGCTCGTCGCAGCAATCGCGGTGGGACGGCAAACGCTGGCGGCTTTGGGCAGGGAATCCGAGTAACGCCAGAAGGCAGAGGCAACGACCGCGAAGTTGGAAAAGAGTAGCGAGACTATCGAATACGATACCTACGTGGCAAACGTGCAAATGGCGTCGGCGTTGATGGACCTCCGAAAGCCGGATCTCGTGCGTCAGCGACTCGACGCCTGCCCAGAACGGCTCCGCGGGTGGGAATGGAACTGGCTCAACGCGAAGTCTGACAACAGTATCACCATTCTGAAGGGTCACACCGCTGCGGTCTCAACAGTGGCCTTCAGCCCGAATGGAGCCCAGTTCGTCACGGCTTCATCTGACAGTACCGCGCGGGTCTGGGATGCCACCACACATCGCAGCATCGTGCTTTCAGGGAGCCCCAAGGACGTGATGTCTGCCTCATTCAGCCCGGATGGAAAGAGGGTCCTCACAGTATCAGGCGACTTCGTGGCCCGCGTCTGGGACGCGGTCACAGGCGTCAACACCGTTACGCTTGATCGCTTCCCCACGCCTAACTCCCCCGGAAGGATGGCCGACCACGCCCTGTTCAGTCCGGACGGCACTCGGATCGTTGCGGGGACGTACCAGGGGTTGATAGAAGTTTATCAGGCCGGGACCGGAAAGTTCTTGATGGAGTGGGATGGAGAGAGAGGCAAGATCGAGTCCATGTCGTTCAGTCCCGATGGCACACGGCTCGCCACTGCGTCAGATGGTAGCGCGGGACAAGTCTGGGACTTAACCACGGGCAAGCTCCTGGTGGAGTTTGCGCGGCATCGGGGACAACCGGACAAAGTCATGTTCAGCCCCGACGGCAAAAAGGTAATCACAGCAGGTGCCGGTGGAGCAGTTCGCGTATGGAATGTCGCCACTGGAGCATGCCTTCACGAACTCGGGGGGCATTCTAAATCGGTATCTGCCATCGCCTACAGCCCCGATGGACATTGCATCGTCACTTCCTCATTTAGTGGAGAGGTCTGGGTGTGGGATGCGGCAACCGGAACTCGACGTTTTGATCTGAAAGGACATACGTCCTTGGTCAAGGCAATCTCATTCAACCTGGATGGCAAGCGCTTTGTCACCGGGTCTGGGGATTGCACGGCGAGGCTTTGGGACTCGACCACCGGCGAAGCTCTGGCCGAGTTCGTCGGACACACGGGCCGAGTGTCCTCCGTCGCTTTCGCACCCGATGGACGCACTGTCGTGACGGCATCCTCGGATGGCACTGCGCGAGTGTGGGATGCCGCGGCACCCTCCCGCGTTGGATGGCCTCGAGGGTGGAACAACACCGGTTCTCTGAAACCGCCCGACTTTCCAGCACCCGTGACGCTTGGTGCTTTCAGCCCTGATGGATCGCGAGTTGTCACCGGCACCTCAAGCGGAACCATAAGAGTCTGGGACTCCACCACGAGGGCCCTCCTTCTGGAACTTCATGGACATTCCGAGCAGGTCGACTCCGCGGCATTCAGCCCTGACGGAGCGTGGATCGTCACGAATTCGTTTGACAACACTGCGCGGGCGTGGGATGCAACCACTGGAGATTGCATCATGGTCATGAACGGCGTTGCCAGGGGCGAATCAACTTCTGGTTACCGTCCTCCTGTCGTCGTTGTCAGCCCCGACAGCATCCGCCTCGCGATTGGATCGTGGGATGGAACATCGGCTCTGTGGAACTCACACACGTGGCAGCCGATCTGTCCGTTCGAGAGCAATGTGGCTGAGGTTCGGTGCACACTTCCATTTGCATTTAGCCCGGACTGCAAGCGAGTTGCAACCGTAGCAGGGAGTATCACGCGAGTATGGGATGCGGCCGCCGGAACACATCTGTTCGACCTTCAGGGTCACCAAGACGCAATCTCCTGCATCGCATTTACTCCCGATGGCCAGCGAATTGCAACAGCCGACGTCAAAGGCCAAGTATCGTTGTGGAATGCCGCCACCGGAACTCGCCTGCTGGAGCTGGGAGGAAATGCGGGCTCTGTGTTCGCAATTGCTGTTGACCCCACCGGAACACGAATGGCCACCATGTCGAATGATGGACCGGCTTGGATGTGGGACGTTCATACAGGCGCGAGGGTGTGCACCCTGCAGGTGAATAACGAGCCATTACGGCGAGCGGTGTTCACCCCCGATGGCAAGCGACTCCTTTCGGGCTCGTGGAGTGGAAAGGGTAGGGTGTGGAATGTCGAATGGGGGCGCAGTATGCTCGAGATGGCGAACGTGTTTGTATCCTCGCAGGGCCCCTCCGACTGGCAGTGGAGTCCGGATTCGATGCGGATCCTCGCGACGCATGAAGAATCGGGAAGGGTCTTTGACGCCATTCCCTACCGAGAGAGATTCGCATACGTCGAGGCGTTTCGGTCATCCACAAGCCGGTTGAAACCGCGGATCTTGCAGCGCATACGTTCCGGAGAAAGGGCCTTTGACCTTCGACGGGAGTACTGCGGTCTGCACGAGTTACAGATCTCGGAACGGCATGCAGCCATGGCCATCATCTGTGAAGAGGAACAGCGCGTAACAGGCCGAGCCGAGGTGAATCCTCAGTCGTCGCAAACACTCACTTCCACCGCATGGCAAGTGGTTCGCTCAGAACAATCGGCGAGTGCAGCAGGTCCGGCAGGCTTGGCCATCGCCTTGGATCAGGCGCGGCAAGCGCGGACCGTGTTTCCGGAGCGCCAAGAGAACTGCGTGGCGCTTGGGGTGTGCCTGTTCAGGCTCGGCAGGTACGAAGAAGCAATCGCGATGCTGCAGACGCCTGAGGCGACGTAGGGCAAGGCGAATCCAGTCAACATCGCCGTGATCGCAATGTCTCAGTTTAAGCTCGGCCAACGCGCCGAAGCCAGGTCTTCATTGAGCGAACTTCGCAGGGCTGTGGCGAAACTGCCCGCCGCGGTGCACGAGCATGAACTACTTGAGGCTGAGGACACCCGTGAGTTCGTTCGTCAAGCCGAGTCAGTGATCGAGGCAGGTCCCGCCCCTTCGCTCAAGCCCTAGACGTGAAGCTCAACGCCCCACCCCCATCGCATTACCGGGCCGTCACGCGGAAGGCGGGAAACCACTTCACTGCCCAATCAAGTGGCGCACAACCGTTAGGGAACCGCAATTCTGCTGCAGGCTCTGCCGCCACATTCCGCCATCTGTAAGGGAATCAAGAGCTTCGGCGACCTGGCTAGGGCACTTAGAATGTTTGTAGGCCAAACACTGTTGACCCGATCGACCAGCTTCAGGAGTTACGAATGAGGACCCTTGTATCAATCGTGCTGGCGTGTTCAGCGGTGTGCGGGCTTTCGTGCGGTGGGCGCGAAGAGGCAACCGGATCCAGAGGGGTTGGGAGCGCCCAAGTCGTGGCCATGCTCGATACCGCCCGGGCGCAAAACCGCACTCGGGAGGCATGGCTCGCCTTCAATGAGGGCAAGTACGAACAGTCTGCAAAACTGGCCAACGAAGCCATCGAGCTTGACGCGAGGTGCGCTCAAGCGTGGACCGCACTGGGATACGCCCTGCTCTCCAGAGAGCGATGGGAGTCGTCCAGCGCCGCGTTTGAGAAGGCTCAATCATTGCTCCAGTGTGCGGACCGCGCCGTTGCCGTCGGCCTCATGTTCGGCCGGATTGGACTGCAGGATTGGCCCGCGGCCAAGCTGGCGATTGCCCAAAATGCCACCGATCATCCTAACTCCATTCTTTGTGACGCACCGAGCTACCCGAACCTGGAACCAACCGACCGGGTGGCCGCGGCGACAAAGTTGGCAAGAGCGAACCCGCAACAGGCGGTCGCCCACTATGTCCTTGGCTGCGCATTGAACTCGGTTTCGAACTGGAAAGGCGCCGCTTCCGCATTCCAGCGGGCATGCGAACTCGATCCGACCTTCCTCGTCGCGCTTGAGTGCCAGGCGATCGCACTGTCCAACGACGGCAGAAGGTCCGATGCCGCCGCGATTCACACACGCTGTATCGAGTCTGGCGCAACGTTCGCCACGCCGTGGGCAGGCCGTGCCGACGCCACGCGAGTTGTCGATCCAAAAGGAGCAATCCGTGACTACATTGAGGCGATTCGTCGGTGCCCCGACCGTCTGGCGTCCCGCAAGTGGAACGTGAGTCTCGGATGCGCCCGCTTTGAGTCCGGGGATACGGACGGCGCCATGCAAGCCTTCACCGATGCGATCATCGCGCATGGCGGGGCTGCGTATCTCCATCTCGGCAGAACGCCTGAAGAAGCGGCGACCATGCTTGCCAGGTGGATTGACAGTTCACCCAATAATCCGTTTGTCTGCTACGAGCAAGGTGTCATCGCGGCTCTGGTACAGAAAGACCACGCCGAAGCGGCACGACACTTCAAGCGTGCAGCCGAGATTAGGCCCGATTGGGCTGCCGCGCTCTTCTGTCTCGCCAGTGAGGAAGAAGAACTTGGAAAGAGTGTCGAAGCAATGGAGGGGTTCTTGCGGGCCGCCAAGGCTGAGCCCCGATGCGCCGTGGCTTGGCTTCGGGCCGGAAAGGCCTTGTTGGATGCAGGTGAGCGGGAACGGGCGAAAGAAGCCTATGCCGCAGCATTCCGCGCTTATCCGAACTGGGCCCCGATGCTCAGAGCGCAGGCGTGGGTTGCTCTTCTCGAAGGTGAATATTCAAAGTGCATCGAGATTGAAACCACCGCGCTTTCAATCGAGTGGGATGCCGATAGTCTGTACCGCCGCGGCAAGGCACGAATGGAATCTGGAGACGTTGCGGGCGGCCTGGTTGACATGGATCAGTCAATCCAGTGGTCGCCTTCGGCCAGAGCGAATCTCGCTCGCGGGCTGTATCGGGTGGCTCACAAGCAAGTCGATGCGGGGATCGACGACCTGCTGCACGCTCAAGCGGCAGTCAATCAAGACAGTCCGATCCACGAAGACGCATGGAAAGCGCTGCGACCACTCGTGAAGGTGTGTTCTTCCTGTGGTGGGGACGGCGGGCACAGTGAATCTGAACGAGTGCTGTGTATGTTGTGCGCCGGGAGCGGATCCTCCGGAGTGGGTAGTCAGGGGGTTGGCAACAATGCGCTCAGAAACCAATGCGCGACCTGTGGCGGATCCGGGCGGGTCCACCAGAACAAGTACACCTCCTGCGGGGCGTGCGGTGGCGCTGGAATAGTCCGTCGGTGAACAAGGCTGGCGCACCTTGAGGCGTGGTCGACAACAAGGCCCTGAGTTAGCAGCGACAAACAAATCTCGCACAAATTGCCACGAGGGAACGTTTCCCCCAGCCGCTGGCGATGCTGATGCTTGGAAACGGCAAGAGCATCGGGTTATCAAATGCCGAGAAAACAAGTTGCAAAAATGAGATGGGGACCGAGTGCCCCCACGACAGGTTGTTTGCAAGGGACAGTGTCTTGGAAACCCGAGCGCATCGAACATCGGCGTCTCGGGTGCAACCAGCCTGTGTTCGATCATGTCGTCGAGGTGGCGCGTACCATTGCCAGAATGCCCGCTCGGACCGCGGTAGGCAGATCCGGCCATGCCGCGACGACGGCTGAGAGGTCAGCCGTGGACGCGGCGTTCGGGGCAAGATCTGGCTCCGAACTGCTGGCACTATCGCTGGGGGCTACAACTTCCCATTTGTAAGTCCTTGTGTTTCCAGTGGCTTCCGTGCTATGTCGTCCGTCTTCCAAGCTGAATGTCGAGGGTTCAAATCCCTTCGCCCGCTTTGTCAGAACTGTGTCCTAGCGGTTCCCGCCTCTTTCTATGGCGGGGTTTTCTGGCCCCATCTTTGAACGGTCTCTGCCGTCGCGCCTGTCGAACCAGACGGCTGCTCCGATGATCCACTCAGTATCGAAGCCGCCCACCGACGAATCGTGTCTGCTTTGCTTGGATCGGCACCCTCTTCCGTCAGCCGTCGGATTTGGTGCTCCGCGTTCCAGGCGATGTGGCGGTCAAAGTAATGCAGGTCCCAGATCACCGCTTCGCCGGTAGCTCCCGTGGTCATGACCCAACGCCCGTCGCGGGAGAGGGATAGCGAGAGTGCATCCCAGCCGTCGAACGAGTCGAGCGTTGCCAGCGTCAGGCCGGTGCTCACATCCCACAAGCGGACCACCCCCTCCAGCGCGGACGATGCGACCATCGAGGGATCGGATGGGTTGAACTCCACTGATGCGATGAGCGCGCCGTGGCCGTGGAACGCATCGACCTGCTTCCAGGTGGATGTGTCCCAGAGCTGTACATCCTTGGCCCAGTCGCCGATGGCCATGTGCTTGCCGTTCGACGAAAACGCCATAGACCAGGGGAGCGGGTCACCTGTGGACTTGAGCTCGCGCGCCGGACCTCCCGCCACGGGCCAGACACGAATCGTGTGGTCGCGTGTGATAGTCGCGATCGACTGGCCATCCGGTGTGAACCTTGCTCCGACCACTTCCGTCGGGGAAGCGGGAGTGGCGTACTCCTCCGCCAACTCCGGAACGCTCATCAGCGAGACTTTCGCGCCTGACCGGACCACCGACAGTCGCGTTCCATCCGGGCTGAAACACAGGGCATCATCGCTCAGACTGACGTGCCGATCCACGGATGCGAGCTTTGATCCGGTGCGAAGGTCCCAGAGATGCGCAGCCCCATCCTCAGCTCCCGTGGCCAGCAACTGACCATTCGGGCTGAAGCGGAGGGACTTGAGCCTCGCTTTGTGTGCGGGAATAGTCGCCAGGAGCGTCCCGTCCTTGACGCTCCAGAGCCGCACCAGGCCCGCCTGATCTCCCGTTGCCGCGAGCGTGCCGTCCGGGTTGATAGAGCCCGCGACTCGCCCGGCGTGGCCCACAAGTCTGACCTTGCCCGGCGAGGGTGACGAATCCCAGAACTGTACAGCTCCATCGATGAGACCCGCGGCGATGCGAGAACCGTCCTTCCAGGCAACCGCCGATGGCCCAATGGCCCGCAGTGAATATGACCGCACCCGCCCCATCGCCTGCGTGTCCCATAGATCGACCGTCCACCAGCCGGTTGAAAGCAGAGTTTGGCCGCCATCTCTGAAGTGCATCGATTGGACATAGCCGTTGGGCGAAAGGAGCTTTCCGATCGTCTGTCGCTGGTTGATGTCCCAAAGCCGGATTTCCCGATCCCAACCCGCGGTTGCAAGTACGCGGCCGTCGGGCGAAAAGCAGAGGGTTCCAGCGCCGCCCAGGTGGCGTGTGACGTCTGTGATCGTCCCGGCACCATCCCAGAGCACAACGCGCCCGTCGGATTGCGCCGCGCTGGCCGCGATCCAAGCGCCATCGGGGCTGAACGCCACGTGATTGACTGGGCCACGGAAGGTGCGAGGAATGTCGCCCAGATGGGCGCCGGTGCGGGCATCCCACAAACGTACTCGCCGATCGTCGCCGCCGGAGGCAATCCGCGAGCCGTCCGGACTGAACGCCAAGCCTCGTGCCTGTCCTGCATGCGCGGGAATGCGCACACGCTCATGACTCCCCGCGGTGTCCCAGACCACGAGCTGTCCGTCCGTCAGCGCCGCGGCCAGCGTGTTTCCATCGGCGGTCATCGCCAGATCCAGCACTCCCGCAAGGTGGTCCGCGAGCACCGCGATGGGGCGCGCGGCGACGGGGTCCCACACTCGAACTGCGCCATCCGCGCCGGCCGAGTACATCACTTTCTCATCCGGCGACATGACCAGACCGTTGACCGCCCCCTGATGGGCCTGCACGGTCGCAAGGCACGGCTGGTGCGAATACAACTCCCACAGAGCCCAGTGCGTCTGCTTGGAATCGGGACTTCGCAGGTGCGCCGGCCAAAGCAGCGCTTCCGCCGCGGCCAGATTTCCCGCAAGCCCCAGCAACCGGCCGCGCTCGACCGTGCTGGTGGCCAGCTCAACCTTCAGTCGTTCGGAGGTCTGGTCGGCCAGACCGCGTGCCTCCTTGGCTGCTTTCAGCGATTCAAGAGCTTCCACCTTGGCCTTTGCCTCGCTTAGCGCCGACTTCTGGTTACGGTTCGATTGGATCGAGGCATACACCGCGAACCATCCGAGCAGGATCACGAAGCCCACGGCCGCGCCAACCAGCATGCGGTGACGCTTGAGCTGCTTGCGGAGCATGTACAAGGCCGAGTCATCCTTCGCGGCAATCGGCTTGCCCTCGAGGAATCGCCGCAGGTCAAGGCCGAGATCGGCCGCCGACTGGTATCGACGCGAACGATCCTTGGCCAGGGCTTTGGTGATGATCGTTTCGACCTCGCCGCGCAACGATCGGACCACGGTGCCGGGGCGCACCGGCTCATCCTCGCGGATGATGCGGGCCGACTCCGCCAGCGCCGTTCCATCCAGACGGTGGGGGAGTCGCCCGGTGAGAAGTTCGTACAGGATGACACCCAGCGCGTAGACATCCGCGCGGGTGTCAACCTCGGACGGATCACCCAGCACCTGCTCCGGGCTCATGTACGAGAGCGTGCCGATCAACTGTCCAGTGCCGGTCTGCATGGTTTCGCGAGAGTCGGCTCCGGTCGCCCGGGCGACGCCGAAGTCGAGCACTTTGGGTTCCCCGCTGGCGGCCTCAACCAGGATGTTGGGTGGCTTGAGGTCCCGGTGGATGACACCGCGTTGGTGCGCGTGCTGTACCGCATCGCACACCTTGGCGACCAGTTCGAGCTTGGCCCTCATGTCCAGGCCGTGTTTGGAGACGTAATCATCCAAAGGCGGGCCTTTGACAAACTCCATCGCGATGTAGGGCTGCGCGGCCGGACCTCCCGCGCTCAGCAAGTTCGCCGTCCCCGCCTCGTACACCTGCGCGATCCCCGGATGCTGCAACCGGCCCAGCACTTCCGCCTCGTGCTCGAAGCGCCGAAGCAGCGCGTGCGCACCCAGGCGAATCACCTTCAGAGCCACCGTGCGATGCGGCCGATCCTGCTCAGCCAGATAAACCACCCCCATGCCGCCCGAGCCGAGCATCGTCCCGATAGTGAATCCCGCCACACGAGTCCCGGGTTTGAGCGCGGGTCCTTCCGCCTCCATTCGCCCAAGCCCGCCCACCCCGGTCAGCTCCGCGTGATCCAGAAAGCCCGATTCATCGCCGTCCTCATCATGATGTGCCAGCAGGGACAGTACTTCGGCCTGAGCCGCGGGATGGCCGGCGCAGCGTTCCTCGACGATGGCCAGTCGCTCCGCTTCGGGCGCTTCAGCCGCCGCGATGAACGCCGCCTCCACGAGTTTGCGATGCTCCGCACTCAAGCATGCCCCTCCGCCGCGGTCCGCTCAAGCTCCCGCTTAAGCCATGCTCGCGCGAACATCCACTCGTTCTTGACCGTCGCGATCGAGAGCCCCATTGCGGAAGCCGTCTCCTCGATCGACAGCCCCGCGAAGTACCGCAGCATCACGACCTCGGCCTTGCGGGGTTCATCTGCTTCCAGCCGCGCTAGGGCTGAATCGAGCTCAACCAGGTCGGTGCCGCCAGCGGGTGACTCCGCGGCGTAGTCCGCGAGTTCAACCTTGGCCCGGTCGCCCCCGCGCTTCTGGCGACCCCGAAGCCGGGCCCGGTCTACGAGAATTCGACGCATCGCCCGGGCCGCCGCCCCGAAGAAGTAAGCCCGGTTCTCCCACTTCATATTTGGGTCACCGACCAGCCGTACATAGGCCTCATGCACGAGGGCGGTGGCCTGCAGAGTCTGCCCCGCCCCTCCGTCCCGCTCACCCTTGAGCTGGGACCGCGCCAGCCGCCGGAGCTCGTCGTAAACCAGTGGCAGCAGCTCTTCAGAGGCGCGGGAATCCCCTGTTCCGGCAAGCTCCAGAAGCTGTGTTACCTGCGCCCGTCCAATCGCCTCGGACATCTTGACACCTCGATTAGCCAGTCTACACGAAAATGACGCAGGTCCCTATGAACACATCCCGGGGTCGGCCGAGGCCACCGGCGCGTCAGAGCTGTCGACCAACAGAGGGTCGGCAGTCCACAGAGATTCTGCGCGCGCATCGCTTCGGAATGCCTCTCAAGGTGTTCGGATGTCTGACTCTCACTCGCTCGTTGGCTGATTCTCTCTCATTGGACGCAGGTTCAAACAGTAACCCTCTCTTGAAAGGAGATTCACATGAAACGTTCCATCCTCGCCCTTGTTCTCACCGCCGGCGCAGCGCACGCTCAGTCGTTCAACATCGACTTCGAGGCATTCTCCGGCATCGGCGCCGGGCTTCCCGGCGCCACGTTCGGAGGCCCCGCCGCCAACCCCGGCACCTGGAACGCCGTCATGGGCGCATCGCCCACGGTCGTCCCCCTCAAGTTCCTCAATGGCAACCCGAGCAGTGTCACGCTTGCCCGCGCCACCAACGGATCGTTTAGCGCCGCCAACTCCGGTGTTACCACCGGCGAGTATGAGCAAATCCTCGATGACTTCCAGCAAACCACCAACGGTCCGATGACCTTCACGTTCAACAACCTCAACAGCGGTACCTACGCCATCTACGTTTGCGGCGCTGACCCCGCATCGGTCAACAACCTCAGTTCGATCGCCGTCACCGGGGCCCAGTCAAGCTCGCAGGCCACGCAGTACATCGGCGGAACGATGGCCAACAACACGTTCCATGCGGGGGTCACCCACTCAGTTCACTTCAAGGATGTGACCGACGGCCAGCTCACGATTACTGTGTCTGACGGCTTCCTCACCCGGGGAATCGTCAGCGCCATCCAGATCGTGCAACTCCCCAGCCCGACTCCCAAGACGCGCCTCTACGTGGACAAGACCGCTGCAGGCGCGAACGACGGCGGATCGTGGACCAACGCCATGAACGACCTGCAGTGCGCCTTGGATGCCGCCCGCCTCGGCGGCGGGTCGCACTTTGAGGTGTGGGTGGCCAACTCCTTCTACTACCCCGGCACCACCCGTGCATCCACCTTCAACGTTGCCCCAGGCCTGACCCTCTACGGCGGCTTCATCGGCAACGAAACCTCACTCACGCAGCGCACCAGTCCGTTGAACAACGCGACCTACCTCTCCGGTTCCATCGGTGCCAGCGGCAACACCGACGATTGTTACACCGTCGTCACGCTCACCAACCCCGACAACTCGACGATTGTCGACGGCTTCTACATCGCCCGCGGCCACAACGACGACACCGGCCACGGCGGCGGCATGGTCATCGATGGCGGCTTCGCCGCGGTCATCCGCAACTGCGACTTCACGACCAACGGCGCCTCCGCCGGCGGCGCGGCCATCTACTCCCACGGCTCCTACCCCCGCATCATCGGCTGTACCTTTTACAACGGCAATGCCTGGAACGGCGTCGGCGGCGCGATCGAAGCAGCCGGCCCCACCGGGTCCCTCACCGTCCAGAACTGCCGCTTCCTGGGCAATAGCGCCATCGGCGAAGGTGGCGCCATCTACACGAGTTCACTGACTTCCGATATCGCCAACTGCCTGTTCTCCGGCAACTCGACTAGCTTCCAGGCCGGGGCCATCCGGGCCGCGGGAGCATCCGGCACCACGACGCTCCGCAACTGCACCCTGTCCATGAACTCTTCTTCCGGCTCGTGCGGCGGGGCCTACGCCTCCGGCGGGACCGACATCGTCATCTACAACTCCATCGTCTGGGGCAATACCGGTGGCACCGGCGCCTCAGTGGCCGACCAGGGAGCCAGTGCCAACACGGTGTCCGGGTCGACCGTTTCAGGTAGCTTCAACTCAATGCAGGGTTCGGTGACAGACCCGCTCTTCATCAACGCGGCGGGCCCGGACGGAATCCCGGGCAACTTCGACGACAACTGCCGCCTCCGCCAGGGCTCCTTTGCGATGGACTACGCCGACATCAACCGGCTTCCGTCAGACATCGATGATCTGAACGGCAACGGCGTTGTCAACGAACCCTTGCCTGTGGACCTTGATGGCAACCCGCGCCGGGTTGAGATCCTAACCTCGGCAAATGCCGGAATCGGCCTCCCCCCGCTCGACCGCGGCTGCTACGAGTTCCAGCTCAGTTCCTGGTGCTACGTCAACTGCGACGACTCCGTTGGCAACCCGGTCCTAAATGCCAACGACTTCCAGTGCTTCCTGATCAAGTACGCCGCAGGCGACCCCTACGCCAACTGCGACGGCAGCGGAACGGCCCCTGTGCTCAACGCCAATGACTTCCAGTGCTTCTTGAACAAGTTCGCGCAGGGTTGCCCGTGATGTTGAATGGGTCCGGTCCTTCCGGCCCTGAAGGTTGAGGTTCATCGCAATCCGGCCCGCCGCGACAGCATCCGCGGCGGGCCGGTGTCGTTCCCAGATGTCGAGGGAGCGCGTCGCAGAGCGATCATGGGCCAGCCGAAGCTGTGGGCTCTGTTGCTTAAGGGGTTAGCTTGGCGACCTGAGCGTGAGCCCATTCACGCCACCGTTGGCTGTCACCCTTCAAGGCAATCTCCCGCAACATGGACATGGTCTTGTCATCGACGCGGCCTGCCTTAACCCGCAAGCGCGTCATGGCCTCGAGCGTGGGCATGTGCCCCTCATACACTTCAAGGGCCGACGCATAGGCAGTGAGCGCTTCATCAACGCGCCCGGCCCGCTCGAGCGTGATCGCCAAGTTCATTCGCGGATCAGGATGACCGGGCATGAGTTTCTTGCCCCACTCGAACTCGCCGGCCGCCAAAAAAAGCTCGCCACGGCGAAGGAAGAGCACCCCCAGATTGTTGTGAGCGGGCCCGAAAAAGAGATCGGCGGAAAGGGCATCGCGAAAGAGGGATTCCGCTTTCGCGGGGTCCTTGTCCATTATGGCCGCGCCGCGCTGGGTTAGAGCCTGAGCCTTCTGCGGGTCGCGGGCGGCTTCGGTTTGCGGTGAATATGGACCGGTGCTGGCGACGCATCCGCAGAGCAAGAGCAGGAGGATTGGTGAGACGATACCGATAAACGTCCGAGTCATCGAGTGGCTCCGGTGCCGGGGGCACTAGTCAAGTGCGGCTGTTCCTTAAAGATGGCATCCAGCGTGATAACGGCTCGCAAAGGCAGGTCCGCTCCCGGCGTGCCGGTTCCGGAGGGTGAAAGATCCAATCCGGAAATGACCCAGGCCGGCTCGCGAGTACGCCAGGTATTCAGAAACTTGCCGACTTGGGGTAACGTGATGCCGGAAAGGGTGAGCACGGCGTGCTGGCGAACCAGCCCCTTATCGCTGGATTGAGTCTCGGGTGACAAGCTCTGCAACGCCGATGCTGTGAGCCCTGATTGGGTCAGGGACTGGTTGATCCTGCCGGGCAAACCGCCGTCAGAGCGCGACGGAACTGCTAATACGCTGGCCGCGACTCGCAAGCGACCGAGTTCCTCCGCTTGCTGTTGAACGAATGCAGCAGAAGATTGTGAAGCGCTGCATACCGCTTGGGCCCGGATAGCCCGAACTCCTGTGACCACTAAGACTGCCGCTGCCAGGATCCAGAGCACCAGGTGCCTCACGGCGTTGCCCTCCTGATTTGAAGACTAACCCGCGTTACCTTGTCAACACTCGCCAGATGTGGCTCATCCAGCCGCCATCCTTCGGGGGGCTTCAAGCCGGCAACGAACGCAGCGGCATCGCCCGGTACCAGCACGGTTGCAGCGGCGGTGTCGCCGCTTGCCGAAATCGACTGCGGCCGCCCCGGAATCTGGGCAGGCCACCGGCCAATGAGGGCCGCGACCGCGAGGGCCGCATCGCCGGGAGTGGGTACTTCGATTGGTGCGGCTTGTCGCCGTTCGAGGAGTTCCATCGCCAGGTCATCCTTGCTCCACCCCGGCTTCGTCGCGAGAGAGGAGATTGCGGACGAAACTGCGGCGTCGGCGCCTCGCGCTTCCTCCAGCCAAAAGGCGGTGCGGCGTTCAAGACCAACTCCCAACAAGGCGGCGGTAACCAATGCGGCGGCAGCGCTGAACCAACGGCGCTGTCGCCTGGCCGTTCGCTCCGCTGCGGGCTCGAACGGGCCGACCAGCAGATTGAGCAGCAAGGGATCAACCGACGCGGCAAAAGGTGGGGTCTTGTCTGGAGTGAGCGTGCCGCCTTGTGCGCACAGCGCACGCAGTTCACTCTTCAGTGCCGCGCAAATAAGGAGCCTGGCGCCATCGATTGGCGTGCTGACCGCCCATACGTGCTCAATCGGTACCGGCAGTTCATCCTCAAGCAGCGGCCAAAGTCCGGCGGTCAGTGCACCTCCCCGAACACTCGGGGCGTCGACGACACACCAGAACAGGCGTTCGCAAGGGATGATCATTGCCGCTCCTTTAGGGCCAGCACCCGCCGGGCCGCGCCATCATTCAAAGTGAGCTTGGCTTTGTCGATACTCTCCACGCTCCTGGTTCCAATCCTCTCCCCCGCGGCGACGATCAGAAGTCGATCGGAATCTGGGTCGTATAACGCGGCCTTATAGGCGTCGCCTTCGTGGATAATTGCGAGCAGTTGCAGTTTGAGAGGAGGAGGCGGCGGAGTAGGCGCAGCCTGCACGGGCGCCGTGGGAGGCGCAGCATCGGCGACCCATAGCGGGGTCCGAAAAGCGGTCAGGTCCAACCGCGGCGGCACTTTCTTCTCTGGTGCGAGCGGCTCGATCTTCGGTAGTGCAATGGGCGTTGCCGATTGGGGCCACGCCGCGAACACCGCGCACCCCAGTAGCACAAAAAGCCATGCCGCGAGTCGCGACGAATGACCAAATCTTCTCGTCGTGATCACGCCTGTTCCTCCACTGCTTCGATCACGCGACCTACCTCGTCAATGCTGGTAATACCGCGTCTGATCAGGTCTTCTCCGGCTTCACGAAGGCTGACCATGCCTGAACTTTGAGCGAGCTCTTTGATTTGCACCGCCGAAGCCCGATGCCCGACGAGATTTCGAATGCCGCTGTCCAGCACAAGAAGCTCAAATACCCCCGTGCGGCCCTTGTAGCCGGTGCCCAGACACGCCTCGCATCCCTTTCCTGAGCATTCCGAGTGGAGAGTTCGCACAAGCCGCTGCGCCAAAACTGCCGACAAACTCGACGAGACCAGAAACGGCTCGACGGAAAGGTCGATCAATCTCGCGATGGCGCTGGCGGCATCACTGGTGTGGAGCGTGGAGAGCACCAGATGCCCGGTGAGTGAGGCCTGCACCGCGATCCTCGCCGTTTCCTGATCCCTGATCTCTCCAACCATGATCACGTCCGGGTCCTGGCGCAGGATGTGCCGCAGACCCGCTGCAAAGGTCACGTTCTTCTTGGGATCCACCTGCGTTTGAGAGATCGACAGGCGTGCACTTGACGCACCGTCACCGGCGGCTCCGACCCCTGCCAGGTCGTACTCGACGGGGTCCTCAATGGTCATCATGTTCAACTCACACCCGCCGCCCCTTGAGCCGGAGTAGCTGGAACTCAGCCACGCCAGCGTCGCGTACAGCGTTGTTGTTTTGCCACTCCCGGTAGGTCCGGTGGAGAGGACGATTCCGCTCGTGCGATTGGCTTGGGCGAGATATGCGAGTTCGATCTGGGGTGACATTCCCAGAGATGCAAAGCTCTTGAGATGCGGCGAGCGGGAAGGGTCCAGCAGTCGCAACACAACACGTTCACCATACGTGCTGGGCAACGCACTGACACGCAAGTCGATCCGTCGCCCTTCCGCGCAATCACCGCCTCCGATGGTCACCGTCGCCCGACCATCTTGAGGCGCTCTTTGCTCAGCTACATCCAAGCGGGCCATGATTTTTACGCGGCAGGTCACTGACGCAGCCAGTGTCCCGGGCAACTCTCGCGCGGTATGCAGGACGCCGTCGAGCCGGTAGCGAACCAGCGTTCTGCCGCGCACGGGCTGCAAGTGGACATCACTGGCGCCCTTCAGGAGCGCTTCGAACAAAATGAGGTCAACGAGCCTTACCGAGGGTGCCTTTCCTTGCGTTGACAGCAGATCGCTTTCGGCGTCACGAACCGCCTGCTGAAGGTCGGCTTCCAGATCTGCAGGGCCGCGAATGCTCAGTTGCTCTGCGTCGCTCGGATGTTGTGCTCCCGAATACGCCGTATCAATGGCCGCGGCGATCGCCTCCGCCGGGGCGATCTCGGCGTTCACCGGTCGCCCAAGGAGCACTCCGACGTTGTGGATGATCCACGGCTTGGTCTGAACTGCAACGAGCAGGCGCTCGGTAGCTCCATCAAACCCCGCGCTCAGCACCAGGTGCCGCCTCGCAAACTCGTGGGTTACGGAGGAGAGAAACAACCCCGAGGGTGCTCGCGGACCGCCAGTTGTCAGCGACCGCGCTGCGGCGCTTTGTGAGTCGGTAACTTGTTTGGGCTCAACCGCGATCACATCTGCTCCTCATTCCGTAACTACCTATCGAATCACCCGCGGTTCCACCACAGGCCAACCGTCATCGATCCCGACCTGGGGCGCGACTAACTCGCTGAGGTACTTGAGGTCGTCGTACCCCCGTGCACGCAGAATGTTGGCTCGTATGAACACATAGAACCGCGACCGCGACGCGTTGTTGGACCGGTTCTTGAACGCCTCTCCGAGAACCGGTATCGCCCCAAGCCCGGGCACCTGGTTGGTCGCCTTCCCGTCGCTTGTAAGCTCGATGCCGCCAACGACCACCGTGTGCCCGTCCGGAAGGCTGGCCATGCTCTGAAGCTTGTTTTCCTGACGTGGGGGAGGCAGAGAGGCGCTCGCCGCGGCACCGACAAACGCGGATAGCGACACGCTGTAGTCCAAGAGAAGGTGCTCCCCCTCGCCGCCCCCGCTGATCTGGGGCTTGAGCGTGATCTGCGTACCCGCAGGCTTTGTTCCGCCGAAGCTCGTCGTCGTCACCGTGTTGGAAGCGTTGGTGCTCGCAAACGGCTGCTCTAGGACCGAATCTAGGGTCGCCTGCTGGTTGTTCGTCACCAGCAACTTCGGCATCGAAAGCGAGCGTCCCTTGTTGAGCGTTTGGAGGGCCCGGAAGACGACCGAGAAATCGCCGGGGTTCAGGACCGCGCCGGTAAAGCCCAGACCATTGCCCGCATTCACATTGCCCGCCGCGTCTCGCGAGGACAAACCGAACAGGGAACTCACCCGCGTGCGGGTCTCACCCCCGCTGAGCTTCTCAAGTTCAAGCCCCAGGTCCAGAGTCTGACTCTCGGACAGGCTGACAATCAAGACTTCCAGCATGACCTGAGGCTGTCGCACGTCGAGTGACTGCAAGAGCACCTCAACCTGCGAAAGCAAAGCCGGCTCCCCAATCGCGATCAGGGTGTTGGTGCCCTCATCGGCCGAGAGGTAAAGACCGGCAGAATCGCGAGCCTCGGACCCCGGGGAAGGCACAGATAGGCGTGACGAACTGCCGGCCGCAACAAACGGCTGATCCTGCGGCGATGCGCGGTGTGGAGGCCACGGCCCGAGCGATCCCGCATTCACCGGCGTGCTTGATGTTGAGCTTCCGCTCTCTCCCAGCACACCCTTTTGAACGAGTTGCTCTAAAATGGACTGCAGTTCTTGGACGGGTCGGTTGCGGATCACAAACGATCGCAAAGGCCGATGCGACGCCGCGGCCGCATCAAGCCGCTCAATGATGCTGCGGATCTGCTCATGCTGAACGGGCGATCCGGTCGCGAATACAGATCCAGATCGATCATCAACTACCAGCTTGAGGCGATGGTCAACATCCGGCACGGCCTGCCCGATCAGCCGGGCAAGGTCCGTAGCCGAACTGCCCTTGCATGAGTAAGAAACCGAATCGACATGATCATGTTTGTCCAGAGTCGCAATCAGATCCCGCCAATATGCCTGACGTTCCGGCTCGCACACGAGCAATATCGACTCTCCGCCGGGCGAGGCCGTCACTTCACCCGCCACTCGTTGCCCGGAGATTACCTCACGCTTTGTATTCAGTTCCGTCGCCAGGGCCGCCATTTGCTGCCCGGTGTAGTTGCGAACACCGATCTCTTCGATGACCGTCCGACTGACCGGCAGGGGCATGTCCAGCCGCCGGATCAACTCAATGGCCTGCTGGACTCGCGACGAGAGGTCAGCAATCGCAATGGCCCCATCCTCGGGCCCTTCCTTAACGACGACCGCCGACCCACCCGGCTTGGACAGCACCTTGGCCGCGGCCTCAGCGAGGTCCTTGGCGATCTTGTGATGTGTGGGCACAATGACTGAGCGGTAGCCCGGAATGGGTTCACCCTCGGTCAGGTCGGGCACCGATCCGACATGTGCCGCGTCGGTTACCTTCACGATTGCATAAGCAAGCCGACCCGGTACACGCACGGAGACATAGCCGCGAGAAATGAGAATTCGGTTGGTAAGTTGCCACAAGTCTTCATCGGAAACGTCGGACGCGAGTCGCAACGTCACTTGCCCCAAGGCCTTGAGCGCGTTGGCATCAAACTCGACGTTTACCCTCAAACGCTGCGCGGCCAAGTCGATCAGGCGAACCACCTCGATCTGACCCGAGAGGGCCACTGCGGCCGGCTGAGCCTCAGGCTGACCCGTGGAAATCACTGGAAAGCACGTCAGAAGCAAGAGCGCGCACCACAAAGCCACGTTGCGAACAGGAGGCACGGCTGATCTCATGGTGGAACAGGATACAAAGAGTTCAAACGATGTGTTGCAACAAATGCGCGAACACTGAAAAAACACAAATATGTGTGAAGGTTGTGAACACCCTGTCCATGACAAACGACACCCGTCGGTCTGGAAGTCGGCCAACTCACCACCAGCGGCCCCGCCCAGGTCACCCAATGGCTCGACCGCGAATACGTCTGGGGCCCGGGCGATGGCCCCGGCGGCATCGATGAACTGCTCGTCCAATACGACAACCAGAGACGCCCCTGGTGGGTGATCCAGGATGAAGGCGGCGACATCGCCGCCCTCTGCGACCTGGGCGCGGCCAACGCGGACGGCCGCGTCGTCTCCCAGTTCACCTACGACGCGTACGGATCGCCACTGTCCTACGACAACCTGTTCCCGAGCAATCAAATCCCGACCCCGCTCATGCGGTGCGGGCACAAGGGCTTGTTTGTGGATCGGCTGGATGTGGGCGTGGTCCTGGCGGGCGGAGTCGAGAACGCACGGATCACGCCCGGCGCGTCGCTGCTCTGCCACAACCGCAACCGCACGTATTCGCCGAAGCTGGGGAGGTTCTTGCAGCAGGATCCGAACATGTCTGGCTCGATGGTCGTGACCATGTCCATGCGCAACGGAATCGCGATCGATCCAACTTTGGATCTGACCTTGCTCTACAAGAATGGGGCGAGCCTGTATCAATACCTGGGTTCCAAGCCTTGGTCGCGATCGGATTCACTGGGCCTGGAGTGGGAGGACTTCTACGAGAACTGCATTCTTCCCCTCGCGGACTTCGCGGACGGAATGCTCCCCGTAAGCATGATCAGTCCTCTGAACGCGCTGTTGGATGGCTATCGCGAACTCGCCTTCCTCATCAATCTGGTTCACAAAAATGTTCAGGAGCCCGCTTTCGACGAGGAAGAACACCTCATGTGGGCAATGGACTGGGCTGCGCCAGATACCGAAGCCCCGCGGTTCCAGTCTCCTAGGCCGCCAGAGCCTCAACTGGATCAACTGGATTGGAGGCCAGGCACCGCTTTCCCGGGGATGATCACTGATCTGCCGATGGGTAAGCTAGTGCCAAGCAAGCACCAACAGAATATGGGCAAAGAGACCGAGCAGTTGGCGCGTGAGATGTACGGAGCGGTAAAGGTCGGGAAGATGAAGAATATCCGAGACCGGAGACGCCTGTACGATGGCGAAATCAGTCATAGTGGTGGGGGCACGACGTACATGGAGGTCAAGTACGGCAGAGGCGAGATGTCTTGGAGAGCCAAGAAGCAAGCGTTGCTGGATGCAAGTTTCATGCGGTCCAATCAGGGGGTAGTAGAAGTGAAGTGGATATTCAGGGCCAGCCCGAACGCGAAGGGGCTTGGCGAGACTGAACTCGAAAAGTTCTGCAAGTCGCTGGGCATCAAGGTTGAAAGGATGTGAAGTCACGATGAAGTACGGTAGAACCTGGGGTCCCGATCGATTGCATCCGTTCGATCCGGAGGACTTCTATGAACTTGATCCGAAGGAGGCAGATCAGGTCACTCGCGAGTGGGTTGACACGATTGCGAATAGAGTCGCCTTGCTCGAATCTAGCGTTCGGGGTACTCCAGAGTTTGGGGACTGGCGAGCGGACAGAACTCGCGACTCCTTGGCTCCCTTACCCAGATGGGTGTCGAAGTCGCTGATCATGATTCCAAACACGCCAGAACAAATTGAAGTGGCTGTGTCCTCGAGAAAGGGGCTGTCTCAGGAAGGCAAGACGGCCCTTCGGACGGCGCTGAGTCGACGATGGGCCTTTGATGACGCGGGCTACGGCCAAGCGCTCGTCATTGATGTTGCCACGTATATCGGCGAGTGCATTCGTCAAGCATTGCCCAAGCTCACGTGGAAACGGCAATCGCGAGAGAGCGGCCTTGAATCGTTCAACTCGCCATGTTTGTTGTCGCCCAGCGGACGATCTGCTTTATGCCCTTCTGCATGGCGAGCCTTGTTATCCAATCTGAGGCGCGGGTTGGTCCCAGGGACGAGGCGTTTGTGAAGTACCTTTACGATGAGACCATTCGCCCGATCGGACGCCGCCGTGACATGCGCGAAGGTGATCGGACTTAACCCCCTACCGGCACCACCAACTTCGGCTACGAAGTGGACCAACCCCGCGGCCGCGGGCGGCTTCAACCGCATCGACCGCTTCTGCTAAGACGGCATCCGCCGCATGCCGGAAATCGATGCTGATCCGTGGCTCCAAAGTTCTCCACCACCCATCCACAACCCCCTCCCCCTCCCCAACGCACCCCACCCGCATTTCCCATAGCCTCCCCCCGGGCACGGACGCCTCCCACGCACCCCCGCGGCCCGTCATTGACGCACATCCGCGGCCGCAGGAGGCCTCATGTCCCAACCGTCGAAATCATCCCCGACCATCCCGCCGCGACTGATCGCCGGGATCTCCGCGGCGCTCTTGGCCAATTCCGCCCTCGCCCAGACCTACCCCCTCCCCGCCCGCGGCCGCCTCACCCCGCTCTCCGTCATCCCCATCCGCCGGCTCCCCGACAACCGCCTCATCCCCACCGGCAACTGGCTCCCCATCCCCGATCCCCCCGACGGCTCCACCATCCCCATCTTCGACGCTTTCGAATCCGACTCCCTCGGCACACCCACCGGCTTCTGCACTTCCGGCTGCAACCAGTTCGGTTGGTGCCCGTCATCACCCCCATCCTACCGCTGGTGGAACGCCAACTACCGCGCACCTTTTTCTACCAACGACATGATCATCGCCCCCGCGTTCGCCGGCGCTCACGCTATCCGCACCCAGTTCGCCTGGTGGTGGGCCCACCCGCAGCCCACGCACTGCTACGTCGCCATCCTCACCGGCATCGATTTCCACGATTGCCCCAGCGGCCTCCCCCCAACCTCCGGCGAGCTCGGCGGCACAGTCTTCGACTACGGTCCCATCGTCGGCGAAGGCGGCTACTGGTATTCCGACATAGACCTCCGCGGCACCGGCATCTCTTGGATCATGCCCCCAACCGGCTCCGGCACGTACACCATCATGCTCGGTACTGACTACAACGCCGCCACCGGCGTCTTCACACTCGACCCAACCTGGGGCACGCAGCCCATGCAGTGGGGGACCGGCGATGCCGAAACTCCCAACGACGGCCGCCCCGGCTCCCAAACTCAAATGCAATGGGACGACTGGCGCAACGCCAACGGCATCCTCGAGTGGAACGAGTGCTCCAACTACAGCGACTCACACCACTGCCCTAATCCCGCCGGCTCCATGCTCGCCTTCTTCATCGCCGCGGCCACACCGTGCTACGTCAACTGCGACGGCTCCACCTCCACCCCCATCCTCACCGCCAACGACTTCCAGTGCTTCCTGAATCAGTTCGCCTCCGGCAACGCCGCGGCCAACTGCGACGGCTCAACCATCGCTCCCACACTCACCGCTAATGACTTCCAGTGCTTCCTGAACCGCTACGCATCCGGCTGCTCCTGATCGCGGCGTAGCCGCCGGAGTTCACGCTTCAACTACTCGCCCCCGGATCACCCCGCTCAGGTTTCGCTTCCGGCTCCCGTGGCGTCATATCACTCACCAAGATCATCTTCCCCCCCGTCCGCACAAACCCCGTCGGCTTCCCCTGCGATGCCAGCAGCACCTGCAACTCCGAATCCGAAATTATGGTCACTCGCGGCTCGCTCGTCACCACCGAGATGCGGCTCAAAATCCCCGCATCCGACTGAACGACCTGCACCCACGACACAGGCGTGCTAAGCACTTCCGGGCTGCGTGCAACCGGCAACTCTCCAGTCGGCTTTAGCTTGTTCGGCGCACCCACCCCCCGACCCCAAATCACCGCTGCGACCAGCAGCAACGGCGCCACACCTACCGCCACGCGCATTGCCACTCGCCGCGCATTCCTTCTCCGCATGGCGCCATCCAACTCCGCGAGCATCGAATCCCGACGCGCCGTCCCGCGCGCCGAAAGTCCTTCCACACCTCTAAGCGACTCACCGTCCATGACCCGCCTCCCTTCCCAGCCGCCTCAACCGATCCAGCGCCCGACGAATCCGCCCATGCGCCGCATCCCCCGTTATCCCCGCGGCCGCGCCAATCGCATCTAGCGACCGCCCCCGCCCCACGCGCAATCCCAGCAGCGAACGATCCGGCATCTCCGCCAGCTTCGCCATCACCCAGGCAATCGCATCATCCGTCGCGCCCACATCCACCGCGACATCCTCCCGCCCTCGCGCCACCTCACGCCGCAACCGCCGCGAGTCCTTCCGCAACAAGTCCAGCGCCGCCGTGTGCACCGTCCGGCTCATCCAAGCCTCCAACTGCTCGCGCGACTCCAACTCCCGCAGCGACCGGATGACCCGCAAGAACGCATCCTGCACAACATCCAGGCAAAACGCTTCATCCCGTCGCGTGATCGTCCGGGCCATCGAATAGCACCGGTCAAACCACGCCTCATACAGCACCGCCAAGGCAGCGCGGTCGCCCCTCGCCACCGCTGAAGTAGTGCGCCGCACCCAATCGTTGTCCAAGGGTCGCTCGGGCAATCAAGATACTCCGCGGCCATATTACCTTTTACCCCTGCCATTGCCCGGTATATTGGGCATTGGGGGCTGCGCGGGCATGGCCGCGGGTTGGCCCCCGACGTCAGAAACCGCCGAGATGTCATCCGCACTCTCGAGCTGCGCCCGCTCAAACTCAATCTTGGCCATCTCGATGTTCATCTTGGCCCGGTTGTATTCAAGTTGCACGCGTGCCAGTTCCGTCGTCGAAGCAGTCCCGGCCTGCACCTGCTGCTTGATAGCCTCCAACTCGGAGGTCACCGCCTGGAACTCCATCTCCTTGATCTGCTTCCGGATCGTTGCCTCCTTGACCTGCAGGTTGCGCGCCTGTTCCGCGCGGGTGCGTCGCTGAGTGATCGCCATCCGCCGCACGGCTTCCTCGCTCATCCGCGAGATCACCGACTTCACCAGGTCCACCTCGGCGCCCGAGCCACGAACAAACAGCAACGATGAATCAGGGTGGAACTTCAGATCAGGTTGCGGGTCTCCCTCCGCGATCAAGAGGTGCAGTCCCGTCTCAATCGCCGTCAGCACGACCCGCGGATCTGCTTCCGGCTTGGCCGACCCGGTCGGGTTCAACAGCCGGCCCAGAGAGAACGACTCCACCTTCAAGTCGTCGCGTCGAAACTCGGAGAGCGTTTCAAAGTCCACGCTGTACGTCCGCGCTGTCGAATCCACCCCGACGTACTGGGAACCAGCAGGCAGTACCAGTTCAATGTGCCACGCCCCGCGCGGCCCTGAATACGCCGCCGGTATAGCCGATACCGCCACGCCGATGTCGACCCCCTTCAGGTTGATTGACGAAATCGGAACCTTGGATGAACGATCTGAGACAACGATGTTGGCGGACCCGCCTGTGGATGCCTTTCGCAGCGCTTCGACATACTGGCCGATCGTTCCACCCGGAAAGTTCACGGTAAGCAGACGCGCTGCCGCTGCTTCCTCTTGCTTTCTGGTCTGCTCCTGTATCGTCCGATCGCGTACGGACAGGTCGATGGTCGGTGCGCTCGGTTGATTCTGAGCCACCGCGCCCGCCGCCATCCCAAGTACCGCCGCCGACATCCAAGCTGAACGCTTCATGAGTATCTCCTATGTAGGTAGTAGTACAACGCCGCCACCCACCCCCGTCGGCGCACAAAACCAGGAAAATCCGCGCTACACTCCCCTCCCCAGACGGAGCCCGACCATGAACTACGACGCCCACCAACCCGTGATCGATGACCTCGAGGCGCGGATCTCAACGATCCGCGACTCGCTTTAACTACGACAAAAAGATCGCCCGCCTCAAAGAACTCGAAGCGCAGATGGGTGAGCCGACGTTCTGGGACAACCAGGCCAACGCCAAGAAGATCCTCGCCGAACTCAAAAGCCTGAAGGCCCAAGTCGAGCCCCTGCGCGATGTCGTTTCCCGTTTTGAGGATGCCCGCCTGGGCTACCAGATGTCCAAAGAGGCTGGCGACAAAGACCTTCTCGCCGAGGCCGACTCCCAGCTCTTCTCCCTCCAGGGCAAGATGGGCAAGGTCGAGCTCCAATCCCTTCTCTCCGGCAAGCACGACCACCGCAACTGCTTTGTCACCATCTCCGCCGGCGTCGGCGGCACCGAGGCCAACGACTGGGCCGAAATGGTCCTCCGCATGTACATCTTCTACAGCGAGAAGATGGGCTGGTCTATAGAAGAGGTAGACAAGGGCTTCGGCGCTGAGGTCGGCATCGACTCGGTCACCCTGCACGTCAAGGGTCCCTACGCGTTCGGCTACTTCAACTGCGAGCGCGGCACCCACCGCCTCGCCCGCGTCAGTCCCTTCAACGCTCAGGGAAAACGCCAGACCAGCTTCGCCACCGTTGACGTCATCCCCGAGTTCGAGGAAGCCACGGTCGATATCCCGCCCAACGACCTGGAAGTCACCCCGTTCGTCCGCGCCTCCGGACCCGGCGGCCAGAACGTCAACAAAGTGGCCAGCGCTATCCGAGTTGTCCACAAGCCCACCGGGATCATGGTCGTCGCCAGCACCTATCGCGACCAGCCCCAGAACAAGGCCCAGGCCCTCGCCGTCCTCCAAGCCAAGCTCGAGGCCTTGGCCGAAGAGAAACGCGACAAGGAAATCGCCGCCGCGGCAGGGGGAGCCCTCGATCGCGGCTGGGGTACCCAGATTCGCAGCTACGTTTTCTACGACAACCGCGTCAAGGACCACCGCACCGGACACGAACGTACCGATTATGAGTCCGTCCTCCGGGGCGACATCCAGGACTTCGTCGATGCCGAGCTCCAGCGCCGCCGCGCCGAGAAGGAAAAGTTCAAGAAATAGCGCACCAGTCTCCCTCGAGACGCTCAATCATTTGTCACGATTGTGCATCTATTTCTGCGTTGTAGGACTACAAATACTTGTCAACACGCCTCGTTGTTAGTAACCTCTAGCATCAGGCGGGCCAGCGGCACATGGATGTGGCGGGAGTGGCAACATGGATGAGTCGAGGAAGCGCCGTTCGCGGCGAGGGCGGGAAATGCGTTCAACTTTTCGTACACAGCCGACCGGCGATCACCGCGCCTTCGAGCAGCTCGAACCGCGCACGTTTCTCGCCACCGTTGCCTGGGATGGCGGCCCGTCAGGCACCGGCACCAGTTGGCACGACGCCGTCAACTGGGTCGGGGATGTCCTGCCCGCAACCAACGACGATGTCACCATCGGCATTGGGGCCGCCACCGTGTTCTCCATCGGCGCCCTGACACTCCACTCGCTGAGCAGTTCCGTTCCTCTCGCCATCACCGGCGGTTCACTCTCCGTCACCGACGGGGCCAGCGTTAGCGCTCAGGTTCAACTCAACGGCGGCGCCCTGGGCGGCAGTTGGGATCTTTCCAGCCTCGTGGCCACCGCCAATCCCGCCAACATGCTCTCCGCCGCCACCATCAACGGCGATATCACGCTGTCCGCCAACAACGCCTTCATTTCCATCATCGATGGCCTTACCGTTAACGGCTTGATCTCCATGCAGGGTGATGGCGCCGTCATCTCCTTCAATGGTGGTAACCAGACTCTCGCCGGCAACGCCGACGTCGAGTTCTCCGGCTTCACCGGCCTCCGCTCCTTCTCCGCGGACAACGATTGCGTGCTCACCCTCGCCCCCACCGTCAGTTTCATGGGCGAACTCGGCCGTATCACCAGCGGCCTGGTCGCGGGCTCCGGTTCGGTGATCAACCAGGGCCTCATCTGGGCCAACACCGACTTCGGCACCCTCCGCGTCAATCCCAGCACCTTTACAAACGTCGGCACGCTCCGCGCCACATCCTTCGGTGAGCTCCGGATCTCCGCCGGCAACTGGACCAACTCCGGAACCATCTCCGTCAACAACGGCACCGTCGGCCTGGGCGGGACACTCGAGGCCGCGGCCGGGATCGGCACCTTCAACCGCACCGGCGGCGCCATCACCATCGACGGCACGATCATGAACGCCGGCGGCACGCTCACGCTCTCCGCGGCCACCGGTTCCTGGCAGTTCAATAACGGCCAGATCATCGGCGGAAACGTCAACCTCACCGGCGGCGCATCGCTCACGTCCTACGCCGCGGTCTCCGGTCGCATCGCCCAGGCCACCATCACCGGCAATCTCTCCTGGCTCATCAGCAACTTCGACATGGAACTCGACGGGGTCACCCTCAACGGCTCCCTCACCGTCTCGGGCCTGAGCACCGTCTCCGTCAAAAACAGCCTCACGCTCAACGGCACCCTCTCGATCAACGGCGAAGACACCGTCGTTCAGTGGATCGGCGGCGCGCAGACGCTCTCCGGCTCCGCCACGGTCCTCCTCCGCCACGCCAACAGCTTCTTCTGGGCCGTCACTCCCCTCACGATTCCCGCCACCACATCCATCTATGGATACGGCCACATCTACGGTCTCATCACCAGCGCGGCGTCAATCACCTGCGACACCTTCGGCGGCACCCTCATCATCGCGATGGGCACATTCCAGAATGACGGAGCGATCTCCGTTATGCCCGGCGCGCGCCTGGATATCGGCGATGTCGTCCCCGGCGTAAGCGCCTTCACCAATCACGGCTCTATCCTCGCGACCGGCAGCGCAACCATCGCCATCGGCCCGACTTCCACCTCCGGCCCGATCACCTTCAACAACTCCGGCTCGGTCAAAACCGACAACAACGCCCGCCTCAACGTCGGCAATCAACTCGTCTTCAACCAGATCACCATCAACAATGGGGCGGGCGGCGTCATCGAAGCCGCTGGCGCTTCAACGCTCCAGCTGGGCACGCCGATCGCGCTCACCAATCCCATCCTCAATAACGCGGTGGGCGGCATCATCAAGGCCACCGGCACCGGTCTCATCATCGTGCAAACGCCGACCACCACCGCCCAACTCGGCGACCTTCGCGCCTCCGGCGGCACCGTCCGGCTCTTGTCCGCCGTGGACAACGCCGGCGCTACCCTGACGCAAGACCTCACCTCCGGCTCTTGGACCATCAGCGGCGCCAGAATCACCGGCGGCACCCTCGCCTTCTCCAAGGCCGCCTCCCTCATCGTCGACAACTCCCCAGCCAACACGCTCGACGGCGTCACCGTCACCGGCCCATGGTCCCTGTCCTCCACAGATGCACGCCTGCAGATCTTCAACGGCCTAGCGCTCTCCGGCACCCTCACACTCAGCGGCTCCGACGCCGCCGTCTCCTTCAACGGCGGCACTCAGTCCCTTTCCGGCTCCGGCACCATCATCCTCGCGGGAAGTGGGGGGGGCCAATCACTCAGCGCCGACGCCGGCGCCACCCTCACCATCGGTTCATCCATCACGGTCATCGGCCTGGCGCCCGGCGGACAACTCCGCTCCGGCTACCTCTTCGGCGGCACCGGTTCCATCATCAATAGCGGCACCATCTCCGGCAACCTCACGATCAACCCCACCGCCTTCACCAACGCCGGCACCGTCGAAGCCGCGGCCGGCGCAACGCTCCACATTCAGGGCGCCGTCACCAACTACTCTGCCGGCACTCTCTCCGGCGGCACGTGGCGCATCTCCGGCACCTCCACCCTCGACTTCTCCCCCGGCTCCATTACCTCCAACCAGGCCATCCTCATTCTCGACGGCCCCAAGTCCACCTGCTCCGCTCTTTCCTCCCTGATCTCCAACTCCGGCACCCTCCAACTCTCGAGCGGCCGCAACCTCTCCGTCACCGGCAACTTCAACAACACCGGCACCCTCGACCTGGGCGCCACCAGCACCCTCAACATCAACGGCAGCTTCAATCAATCCGCACTCGGAACACTCCGCGTCCACATCACCGCCGCCGCCCATTCCTTCCTCACCGCCAACTCCTCCGCGGCCCTGGACGGCACGATCAACGCCACTTGGACCAACTACCTCCCACCCATCGGCACCCGCACCCCCATCATCAAGTCCCCCGTGGTCACCGGCACCTTCAGCGCCAATCAGGCCACCTCCCTCAGCCCCAGCCGCATCCAGTCTGTTGCCTACACCCCGACGGCCGCCGAGCTCGTCATCTCGGCGCTGCCCTTTACGACCAAGCGGTAAGCCCGTCCGCGCAACAAAAAAACCCCGCTCACGCAGGGTCTTCAGGTCTCAAGAAAGCGGAGAGGGCGGGATTCGAACCCGCGATACAACTTTAAGGTCGTATAACGGTTTAGCAAACCGTCGCCTTCAGCCGCTCGGCCACCTCTCCGGGTGTGGGATTGGGCGAACCCAAGCGTAGACGCCTCAGGCCAGAGTGCCAAGTCCCAAGTTCCGAGTGCCGAGTTTCATACCTCCTACAACTCCAACCACCGCCGCCTCTCTAGGCCGTTTCAACGGCCTTGCTCGCTATGAGGCCATGGCTTCAGCCATGGTGAACCAAGTCCACCACAAGCCCGTGTTTCAGTTGCATTTCAGCCCGTTTCAACGGGCTTCCCCAACTCCCGGCTTCAGCCACACGAATCCCCGCGTGCTGCTTACACTCCCTCCCAAATGCTCGATCTCCTGAACCAACTCGAATCCTCCGCCCTCGCCGAGCTCTCCTCCCTCCCCGACGCCGCGGCCCTCGAATCCTGGCGCCTCGCCTACCTGGGCAACAGCGGCAAACTCAAGGCAGCAATGGGGGGCCTCAAAGATGTTCCCAAAGACCAAAAACCCGCCACCGGCGCCCGCCTCAACGCCATAAAAACCAACCTCGAATCCGCCTTCGAATCTCGCAGGTCCCAACTTGGCACTCGGGACTCGGCACTCAGCACTCCTGCCTTAGACATGACCGAACCCGGCCTCCTCTCCTCCTCCGCCATCGGCCGCCGCCACATCCTCACCCGCGTCCGCGAAGACCTGGTCGAAGTCTTCGCCCGCATGGGCTTCGAAGTCGCCGAAGGCCCCGAGCTCGAGGATGATGACCACAACTTCATCAAGCTCAACATCCCCCCCAACCACCCCGCCCGCGAACCCGGCGACAACTTCTACGTCGATGACCCCGCCAAAACCGACAAGCCCCGCATGCTCCGCTCACAGACCAGCACCGTCCAGGTCCGCACCATGGAAGCGGCCGTCAAGCGTGGCGGCGGAACCCTCAAAGACCCCATCCGCATCATCGCCCCCGGCCGCGTCTATCGCCCCGACACCGTCGACGCCACCCACAGCTTCATGTTCCATCAAATCGAAGGCCTCGCCGTAGACCGCGGCCTCACCATGGCCGATCTCAAAACGACAATCCTTCAGTTCGCCAAAGCCTACTTCGGCGCCGACGCCCAAATCCGCCTCCGCCCCAGCTTCTTCCCCTTCACCGAGCCCTCCGCCGAGCTCGACATGATGATCCGCCTCCGCCCCGACGAGCCCGCCCGCTGGATCGAACTCGGCGGCTGCGGCATGGTCGACCCCGCCGTCTTCACCGCCTGCGGCATCGACCCCGAAGAATGGACCGGCTTTGCCTTCGGCTTCGGCATCGAACGAATCGCCATGGGCAAGCACGGGATCCCTGATATCCGGATGCTGTTTGAGAACGATGTGCGATTCCTAGGTCAGGTGTAAAGCTACCTCCGCCGCGGCCCACCAAACTCTCTCCGCTCGATCACGCCGATGGCATAGTCCGCTTGCCCATCCGGCCACCGATCCCGCAGGCGTCGTAGCGCTGCCAGTGATCCATCCGGCAAGCTCCGCATTTCAGATATCGCCATACAGAGATACCGAAGCACGTCTGGATCCATTTCGGTGTCGAGCTGCTTGAGGACGATCTCCAGGGCCGGCGCACCGTCCGTCCGCAGTCGCCACAGCTGATTTGCCGCGGTGATGCGACTCGGAGAATCCGGGTCTTGAGACTCGTGAGCCAGAGCTATCCCGAGATGCGGTTCTTGCCCTCGCACGACTGCCAGGGCCGCCCGCGATAACTCAACGGTCGTCTCATGCTCGTTGGGGTCGTTCGCAATGGTCTCAAGCACCGAGGCCGCACCCGCCGCGGCCACGCCCAGCAGCCCCAGCGATGTGACCAGATCATTACGCAGCGTCGCATCCTTCGTCTTGGTCAGTTGGTCCAGCAGAATCGGGACCGAGGTCTTCGCGGCTTCCGGATATCGACCAAGCGCGTTCACCACCGCTCCCCACAACGCCGTTTGAGTATCCCACGCAAAGCTCGGTGGTGGAGTCGTCGGCATCTCCAGTTCGGGCAACACTAGCTTGGCATCAACGCCCAAGTGCCCGATCGTTTCAACCGCCGCCGCGCGAACATCCCCGTTGGCATCTTTGATTGCCACCAAGAGTGCCGGTACCGCGGCCTTGCCCCGCGCCCCATAGCCCATGAGCACGCCGCACACCTCGGACCTCACCTCCGGGTCCTCGCCGGGATCCTGCAACACCGCAACGAGCGGTCCGATCGTCTGAACCGGGTCCGCGTCGTACATCCCCAGATTGTGCACCGCCCGCCATCGAAGGCGTGGATGTGGATCGTGAATCTGAGCCAAGAGTGTCGGGGTGATCTTGCTGTCGCGCCCCCCGACCCACGCCAAGAGAGTCATGATGAAGTCGCGATTGGTTCGGTCCCTTTCGGTGGCGAGCCGTTCAATCAGCCCCGACACAATCCACGATCGCTGCCAACGGGGCAATGAGTAGCTCGCGAACCTGTGATAGTTGAGTTCGTCGCGAACGGCCTTCTTGTCACCAATGCTGTCCGAGAACGCGGCCCAGATCAGCACGCGCGTGGGCACGATGGACAACCACCCATCCCGCTCCACCTTCGGCCAAACCCCTGCGGCTCCGGCGCCCGCCATCAACACCATCGCAATTGGCACCCACCTCCACCTCCGCCGAGTTCTCCTGAGTGCCCTGTCGCTCGCCACCTTCCTCCCACACTCCGGACAAAAACGTCCTTCCGCCCCCGCCGCGGCCCCCGCCATGTCATACCAGCATTTCGGACACCGAGCCCGTCCCCGAGCCCGATCCCAAAATAGCGACCATCCCATCAACCCCAATCCCAAACCCCCCGCCACCCCGGCCAGCATCCACCACACCCATGCCGGCCAGTCGCTCATGCTTTGAGTGTACCGCCGCGACTCGAAATCGCTGCAATGGCTCCCCGCCCACAGACATCCGCTCCTGTCCACCCCAAAAGGAGCCCCCCATGAACCGCCCCCTCACCTCCGCCGCAACCCTCCTCCTGCTCGCAACCTCAACCTTCGGCTTCCAAACCGCCACTGAACCCCAAACCCCCGTACTCCAAGGCTCACCCGCCGCGCAACCCACCACCCTCCCCAAAACCTTCACCCACCCCCTGGGCTTCTCCCTCCGCCACCCCGCCGACTGGCGCATCATGCAATCCAGCGGCACCACCGCCCTCCTCCCGCCGAGCGCCCCCGACCTCGACAAAAACCCCACCGAGTTCTACGCCCTCACCGCCCTCCCCGAACCCGCCAACATCGAGGAACACCTCAAGGCCGACATCGCCCAATCCCTCCCCGGTCTCCAACTCCAATCCGCCACCACCGACCGCGGCACCACCACCCTCCGCTACCGCACCGCCGAAAGTCCCACCCGCATCTCCGCCGTTATCCGCGGCACCACCCGCGACAACCTCCTCATCGTCATGGCCGCCCTCGGCCTCGAACCCGCCATCACCAAACACGATGCCATCGCCGCCGAAATCTTCACCACCATCACCGCCGCCCCGCGCTCCCTCGACCCCGCCATCCGCGGCCGCTGGACCAACTCCTCCTCCTACTCCAGCACCAACTTCTCCATGGCCACCTCGCGCACCTGCACACTCAACGCCGACGGCACCTACACCTACTCATCCCAAACCGCCGGCGGCACCGCCGACGTCAGCGCCGACTCCGGCGCCACCCGAACCTCCGGCCTCTGGACCGCCAAGGATGGCACACTAACCCTCACCCCCGAAGGCGGCACTCCCCTCACCTACAAGTACCGCCTGGTAGACAACAACCTCGTCACCACGCAAGGCAACAAACGCACCATCTGGTCAAGAAACTGACGACAAGCGCATCCCAACGACTCCCCAAGTATGGGCCGCCGCGGGTATCGTGTGCGGCATCCCCTCGGGAGCGCAACGAATGGTCCGTTCCATTGCCCTGCTTGTCACGCTCGTGCTTGCCGTCCTCACCTGTGCGCCAGGACTCGCTCAGCAACCCCCGCCCCCCGACACCATCCCCGCCGTCGTCGACCCGCGCGTCGAAGTGCTCAGCATCATCTTCCGCCTCATCGAAGCCGGCGAGTACAGCCAGCCTTCTGCCAACTCCCCCTACTCAAAAGCCGTCGACGCCCACTTCGCCAAGTTCGCCAACCACCAAACACCCCTCCTGGCCGCCAAGCTCCGCGAAGAGCGAAGCATCGGCTTCGACGCCGTCTCCTCCTTCGCCGCCCACCTCAAAGACATCGACTCCTGCGAGTTCTCCGTCCCCCTCGACCCCTGGCCCGCCACGTTCGATTCTCGCTGGAACGCCGAGTCCGCGCTCCAGTTCGCCGCATCCCTCAAGCTCTTCGTCCGCGACTCAAACTTCGAAACCTTCTGGGCTGAACAGAAAGCCTTCCGCGAATCCTCCGAAGCCCGCATGCGAGAAAACCTCGCCCGTCGCCCCATCAAGCAATGGATCGAGTCCTTCTTCGGCGCCTCCATCCCGCCCGACTCCCGCGTGCGCATCGGCCTCCTCAACGGCGGCGCCAACTACGGCAGCAGCGTCCTCCACCCCGATGGCCATCTGGTCGTATTCCCCACCATCGGCGTCTGGGATTGGGATAAGGATGGCCTCCCCGTCTTCAGCGACAAGATCCGCGCCACCGTCATTCACGAGTTCTGCCACCCCTTCGTGAACCCGCTCGTGAACCGCCACATCGACAAGCTCCTCCCCGCCGGCCAGTGGCTCCACGATCACCAAAAACAAGTCCTCGCCGCTCAGGCGTACGACTCACCGACCACCATCCTCTACGAGTCCCTCGTCCGCGCCTCGGTCGTTCAAATCCTCAGCGTCAACGAAAGTCCGCAGGCGGCCGCGGCCGAGCTTAAGTCAGAAACCTCGCACGGCTTCTGGTGGACCCCCGCCCTCGCCGACTCACTCGCCAAGTTCTCCAAGCAGCGAGATCGCTTCTCCACGCTCGCTTCCTACATGGACACCCTCGCCGCCGACCTCGCAACCGCAACTCAAAGCGCCGATTCCATCCTCTCCAACATCCCCCAGGTCGTTTCCATTCTCCCCACCGACAAGAGCGAACTCGCCCCCGAAGTCCAGTTCCGCATCGAGTTCGACTGCCCCATGGACCCCGCCAGCCGCGGCCTCTCGTTCGAGAAGGATGGCGCGTTCGAGGCCGTGATCCCCAGCAAGTTCGACCAAACCGGCCGCATCTACACCGTGACTCTCCGCTTCAAACCCGGAGCATCCGTGCGAGCCTGGATCAACCGTTTCGGCACGGGCCTGGCCAGTGAGAACGGCTACGCGGTGCAGCCCCGGAGCTTCGAGTTCAGTATCAAGGGCTCCCCCGAAACCCCGCCAAACCGCTAGAACAAACTCGGTTCTCGCGTAGCTTTCGACAAGGCGAGCCGTGGTGTGTCACCACGGCGGAGGTGCCCTCTCGCGCCCGCTGCAGTTGAACGAGTTCCGCCCGAGCCCGTATAACCCTTCGCCTACTTCCCCGCCTCCTCCTCAATCTCCTTCAGCCACTTCTCCATCCCCGCCCGCGACTCCGGCGCCGCTAGCTCAAGCGCCCTCTTCGCCTCAGCCCGCCCCTTCTCCACCTGCCCGGCAAAGAAGTACCCCCGCGCCAACACCACATGCGGCCCCGGCTCCCCCGCATCAGCCAAATCAAAGTTGGCCTTCGCCGCCTTCAGCAATAACTCCCGCGCCGCAGGCTCCTTCAACGCCCCCGGCGCATCCAGCGCTTCGAGCACCCCCTGAATCAGCCCCACGTTCTTGCTCTTCACCCCCTCCTCCAACATCCTCCCACCCAGCACGCACGCCTCCGCCACCCGCTGCGCCCCCAGCATCGCCCCAACTCGCTTCAGCGCTCGCGCCCGCCCCAACGCCGGATACCGTTTCTCCGCCTCTTCCCACGCCGCATCTCCTGCCGCCACACTCTCCTTGTACTTCTCACCCGCATCCCGATACGCCTTCACGGCCGCGGCCAACCGCTCGCTCCCGCCGGAAACATCCCACACACCCCGCACCACCTCATCGATCACCATGTCCAGCAGCGACGGCGCCCCGATCCACGCGATCTTCCCCTCGCGATCAACCACAAACGAGCACGGAATCCCATCCCGCCCCGCGGCCTTCACCCACTTATCCGCCATGAATCCCGCCGCGCCGTCGTACGCCACCGTGTAGTCCATCACCGCGCCCTTGGCCTCGACAAACGCCTTCACCTTCCCGAGCGTTCCCTCCGTGTACTTGTGCTCCTGCCACACATTCACGCCGCAGATCGTGACTTTCTTCTCCGCATACTCCCGCTGCAACTCCGACAAGTGCGGCATCGCCATCACACACGGCCCGCACCAGGTCGCCCAGAACTCCACCACGTACACGCGCCCCTTCTCAAACCCCTTGAACGGCGCACCCTTCAAAAACGCTTCAACCTGAAATGCCGGCGCAGCCATCCCCGCCTTCAACGACGGCTCCGCGGCCTTCGCCGCCGGCGGCTCCTGCCCCTTCGCTGGCTCCGGCAACGTCGCTGCGATCACACACACCCACAGCATCCCCCTGATTCCAAGCATGTACGGGCCTTTCAGCGAATTGATACTACAACTGTCGTAGGTGCAGCCTACTACAGCCGTCGTACCTTGTCAATCAGGTGACCTCCGCCTTCCAAATCGCCCCCCCAGACCTTCCCAAATCGAGAATTCCGAACAAAAACCGTCTTTTGTGTATTGACAGCCAAAACAATACCAAGTATATTCCAAACATCGTGATCCACACCCCCGACCATCCCCCTCTCACCGACCGCGAATCCCACCTCTTCGCTACCTACCTCTCCCTCCGCCTCGACCTCTTCAAACTCGCCGAATCCGAGCATCTCTCCCCGCAAGAACTCCTCGCCTTCACCCTGTCCCCAGCCGTCCGTTTTCACCTCGATGCCTACCGCACTTTCGCCGAAGAGTCTTTCCAAGCCCGAGCCGTCAAGCTCCGAGCTTCCGCCCTCGAACTCCTCCACGAAGTCGCCCAATTTTCCAACAACCCCAACGAAAAACGCCGCGCGACGACGTCTTTGGTGGCACGACTCTCCGAGGCGTGCGCCAAGCCCAAGGTCATGCGGAAATTCTCAGAAGACCACCAACCTCCCCAGCGCCCCGATTTCCAGGCTGCCGAACCCCCGCGCTTCTACGCCGCCCAAAACCTCGCCCCACCCTCCGACGAGGACAACCGAAAAAACAAACGCCCACCCGAAGACTTCATCCTCGAAGCCGACCCACCCGCCCAAACTCCCTCCCCGGAACTCTCCAACAACCGCGTCACCGAAATCGCCACCGACTGCCTCGCCGACGCCCTCAACCCCCACAAAGCCAGCACAGCCTTCGCTTTCTTCGCGCCCACCGCGCGCCTCGCCGGTCACGCCAAACCCTCCACCCTCGTGGACTTCGCCAACATCCTCCTCTACCACCTAGCCCCCCGCGGCCCTTCCAAATCCCGCGCCCTGACCCAAATCACCGAAACCCCCACCGAAGCCACCTACAAACTCGACCTCACCAACAGCAGCGGCTACCACAACCGCTACACCTTCCGCCTCGCGCGCGACGAACCCACAACCCCCTGGCTCATCACCAACCTCAACCGCCAAGACAGCAGCTAACCAATCATCCGGCAACCCGCCGGTCTCCTCAGGCCGAAGGCCTGCACCTCAGTAGCCGGGGGTAGACGCGCCTCGCGTCACCCCCGGAAAAGTCTCCCAAGTCCGGGCAGCCTGTAAGGCTGCGCGTGCTTCCACTTTTCCACGCGCCTCAGGATCCATCTCGGAACCCTTTCCCCGTCGTCTCATTGAAAACTCGGCCCTTTCCCCCCTCTCCGGATATCCTCACCTCCCCGGAGTACTCCCCCTGTCCGACCCCCGCGACACCCCCGCCATGCGCCAGTTCACCCGCTTCAAACAGCGGCACCCGGACTGCGTCCTCCTCTTCCGCATCGGCGACTTCTACGAAACCTTCGACGATGACGCCGTCACCATCAGCAAGGCCCTGGGCCTCACCCTCACCAAGCGTTCCGAGGGTGTCCCCATGGCCGGAGTCCCGCACCACCAGCTCGAGGTCTACCTCCGCCGCCTCATCCAGCAGGGCTTCCGAGTCGCCGTCTGCGAACAAGTCGAAGAACCCAAGGATGCCGCCAAAGCCGGCCGCCCCATCGTCGAACGCGCCGTCACCCGCGTTCTCACCCCCGGCACACTCGTCGAAGATTCCCTCCTCGACGAATCCGCCGCAAGCTGCCTCGCCGCCATCTCGCCCGCCGACCTCCGCGATCCCACTCGCGTCGGCATCGCCCTCGTAGACATCTCCACCGGCGCCTTCACTGTCCTCGAATGCGATGTCAACAAACTCACCGACGAACTCGCCGCCCGCTCCGTCCAGGAACTCATCCACCCTGAACAAGGAACCACAACTCCTCCAGCCATCGCCCGCGCCGCCGAAGCCCTCGGCATCTCCTGCACCCCGCGGCCCCCTTGGCACTTCCGCCCAAAGGAAGCCCTCGAAGAAATCCTCAAGCACTACAAAGTTGCCACCACCACCGGCTTCGGCCTCCGCGATGATGAGCCCTGCATCTCCGCCGCCGGCGCCATCCTCCGCTACCTCAAAGAAACCCAGGCCCCCGGCGAAGACACCGCCCAGATAAGCGTCGCCGCCAAACGCGCCGCCGCGCTCAGCCACCTCGCCCCACCCCGCCGCGAAGACCGCGGCGGCCACTGCATCCTCGACGCCGTCAGCCTCCGCTCCCTCGAGGTCGAACGAACCATCCGCGGCACCGCCCCCAAAAACGGCAGCAGCGACGGCTCGCTCGTCGGCCTCTTCCTCTCCGGCCAAGGCTCCCCCGTCACGCCTATGGGCAAGCGCCTCGTCCGCGAATGGCTCTGCCGTCCCCTCAGCCGCCTCACCGAAATCGAATCCCGTCACGCCCGAGTCGCCGTCCTCGTCGAAGACCGCCAAACCGCCAAAACCCTCTCCGCCGCCCTCGACGGCGTTCAGGATGTAACAAGAATCGCCGGCCGGATCGCCCTCGGCCGTGCCACCCCGCGCGACCTAGTCGCCCTCGGCACCTCCCTCCGTCGCCTCGACCTCATCACCGCCACCATCCAAAACGCCCCCGCCTTCGCGCCCACCCTCACCGCCCTCGCCTCCGTCCGCGGCCAACTCGAACCCATCGCCAAACGCATCGCCGCCGAGTGCATCGACACTCCCCCAGCGCACCTCCGCGAGGGTGGCCTCATCCGCGACGGCGTCGATGCCGAACTTGACGAAGCCAAGCTCCTCCAGCGTGACGCCTCCACCTGGCTCGTCAAGTACCAGGAACAACTCATCGAGGAGCACAAGCTCCCTGGCATCAAAGTCGGCTACAACAAGATCTTCGGCTACTACATCGAGCTGACCGCATCCCAATCTAAGTCCGCCCCCGCCGCCTTCAGCCGCAAGCAAACCCTCAAAAACGCTGAGCGCTACATCACCCCCGAGCTCAAAGACTTCGAAGACAAAGTCACCACCGCCGAAGCCCGAGCCCTCGAACGCGAACGCATCCTCTTCGACTCCCTCTGTCAGGCCGCGGCCACCTGCATCGCTCCCATCGCCTACTTCGGTCAGCAGGTCGCCGAACTCGACGCTCTCCTCTGCTTCGCCAACAAAGCCCTCCGCAAATCCTGGGTCCGTCCCAGCATGACCGAATCTCCCACGCTCAACATCAAACAAGGCCGCCACCCCGTCCTCGAAGATGTCCTCGGTGAAAAGTTCGTCCCCAACGATGCCGAGCTCGGAGGCAATCAGGCCGAAGCCGTTTCGCCACTTGCGCTCATTACGGGGCCAAACATGGCGGGCAAATCAACATTCATTCGTCAGACGGCGCTCATCGTGTTGCTCGCTCATGCCGGCTCATTCGTTCCCGCAGAGTCCGCGGCCGTCGGAATCACCGACCGCATCTTCACCCGAGTCGGCGCCGATGACGCCCTCCACACCGGCCAATCCACCTTCATGATCGAGATGTCCGAGACCGCCACGATCCTGAACAACGCCACCGCCAAGTCCCTGGTCATCCTCGACGAAATCGGCCGCGGCACCTCGACCCTCGACGGCCTCAGCCTCGCCTGGGCCATCGCCGAATACCTCGGCGACAAAGGCCCGCGCACCCTCTTCGCCACGCACTACCACGAACTCACCGACCTCGAAGAGCGCATGCCCGGCCGCGTCCGCAACCTCCACGTCTCCGTCCGAGAGTGGGGGGAAGAAATCGTCTTCCTCCATCGCATCCTCCCCGGCCGCACCAGCCAGAGCTACGGAGTCCACGTCGCCAAACTCGCCGGCATCCCATCCTCCGTCGTAGACCGAGCCCGCGAAGTCCTCGCCTCTCTCGCCGTTCACCACGCTCATCCCGTCGGCGACGCAACCCCCGAACCCAAACCCCAAAACGGCCAACTCTCCCTCTTCACCGAATACCTCCCACACCCCGCCCTCGACCACCTCAAAGAGGTCAAGCTCGACTCCATGACCCCTATGCAAGCCTTCGACGAACTCCGCCGTCTCCAAGATCAACTCAAAAAGCCCTAGCTCTTGGTACACTCTCCCCGTCTCACGAGGGGATCAAAACATGCGGACCGCGCTCGTCCTCGTCTGCCTCGCCGCGCTCGTCACCGGCTGCGACAAAAAGTCGCCTCCCTCCGCCGCCGCGCCCACCAACCCCCTCGCCAAACCCGCGGCCGCCGCTCCCGCGAAAAACCCGCTCGCCAAACCCGAGGCGCCACCCATGCCCAAGCAAGCCTGGACACCCATCAAGTCCGGCAAAGACATCCGCTTCGCTGGCGTCGAAGCCAACGTCCCCGGCACATGGAACGTGGTCCCGAACGGCAACTCCACGCTCGTCGCGCCAGGTGATGCCAACCAGATGAACGAGATCTACGGCTTCGTCGGCGAGCCCTCACTCAAAACCCTCGACGCCCCCGGCCTCGAACCTTACTTAGACAACGCCGTCATGCAGCTCCTCCAAGTCCCCGCACAACGCTCGGGCCCCGGCGAAGCCGTCAAAGTCGGCGCCCTCGAAGGCAAAACCTGGAAGTGGACCGCGACACTCATGGATGGCCGCCAGGCCGAAGTGCGCTCGTGGGCCTTCGTCGGCTCCTACGCCGGCTCCTTCGTCGCCATCACCACGCCCGAGACGCTCAAACGCCGCATGCCCGAGATCGAATCCATCCTGGCCTCAGTCCACAAGCCCGCCGCCGCGGCCATCACCCCCGCCCAACTCTGCAACACCTGGGTCCGCGCCTTCGGCAGCGGCTCAGTCCTCATCGGCAACGCCAACGAACAGCGCATCACCTTCGACCCATCCGGCCGATTCCAATACCACTCCGAAGGCACCAGCCACGGTCTGTTCCACACGGGCTCTTCACAAACCGACCTCGGCGGCACCTGGCAACTCAACGGCGACCAACTCACCGGCCGTGCCGACACCGGCGAGACTGCGACCTTCACACTCGAAGCCCGAGACGAAGCCGGCACCGGCGCCGCGGTGATCGCCATTGACGGCACCGAGTTCCGCCAGGTGGATGGCCGTCGTTGGAAGTAGTCACCTTGCAACCGACATTACGACTTCTTTGTAATATGTGTCCCCATGCAATCCTGGACCGCGGACAGAGTTGTAGCCCTCGCCCCCGACAGCGCCTCGGCGTCCGCGGGTCAGGCGCTGGCTTCCGCGAAGAAGTGGGTCAGCGTCGGGCAGAGTGATCGAGCAATCTGGGGCCTGTGCCAAGGCTCAGGCAAGGACCCCTACCAGGCCCGCGTCGATCTCTCCGAGCCCGCGTTCAAGTGCAGTTGCCCCAGCCGCAAGTTCCCGTGCAAACACGGCCTTGGCCTTCTGCTCCTGTTCGCGAAGGATGCCAAGAGCTTCAAGACCGCGGCCGAGCCGGGCTGGGTCAGCGATTGGCTCGCGACGCGATCCGAGAAGGCGGAGAAGAAAGTCGAAAAAGCCAAGGCCGCGGCCGAGAAGCCGGTCGATCTAGAGGCTCAGGCCAAGCGGGTGGCGCAGCGCGAAGCTCGCGTCAGCGACGGCGTGGCGAGTTGCCGCGTGTGGCTGGAGGATCTCATCAGGAAGGGCTTGGCCGCAGCACAGATGGAAGATGCCGCGGACTGGGAGCGGATGGCGGCGCGGATGGTCGATGCGCAGGCGCCGGGGCTGGCGGGGTTTGTCCGGCGGATTCCCGCAGCGATCGCTTCAGGCGCGGGATGGGATGCGCGGACGCTGAGCCTCATGGGTCGGATTCACTTGCTTCTCCGCGCGGCGGAGCAACTGCCGCAACTGCCCAAGGACCTGGCCGGCGATGTGCGGATCGCGCTCGGATGGAATCAGCCCAAGGAAGAGGTGCTGGCCAGTGCCGGTGTCGCAGATCGATGGGTCGCGCTGGGGCAAGTGATCGAAGAAGAGGATCGACTGCGCGCACGGCGGACGTGGCTGGTCGGACGCAACACGGGCCGGCGCGCCCTGATCCTCGACTTCGCGGCGGGCTTGGCGCCGCTGGAACAGACCGTCGCGGCTGGAGCGGAGTTTGAGGGAGAGATCGCGTTCTATCCCGGTCGGAGTCCGCTCCGCGCGCTGGTGAAGACCCGCGCGGATGGACGGCGGATCGAAGGCGACTTCGGGGCCGCGGCGGATGCGACGATCGAGGCGGGGCTCAAGCGATATGCGGAGGCGCTTGCGGCGAATCCGTGGACATATCGGTGGCCGCTGGTGCTGGCAAGTGCCCGACCAGTGCGAGAGGGTGAGAACTGGTATCTGGTGGATGGGAGTGGTGGCGGGCTTCCGCTCAAGCCCGCGTTCGCCACGGGGCTGCAGTTGTGGCGGTTGCTCTCGGCCGGTGGCGGGCGGCCGTTGACGGTATTGACGGAATGGGACGGCGAGCATGCGCTGCCGGTGAGCGCGTGGGATGCCGCGGCCAAGTTGTATCACGATCTGGCGCCGAGGTGGGCGGCATGAAAGATTCGCCGGTAAGTGTGATGAAGGAAATGGCCGCGGGCGCGGTGATCGGCACCGACCGGTCGGGCGCGAAGCCGGAAGCGGTTCTGACGCAGGCGGCGGTGGTGGGCCTGCGGGCGCGGGCGGGGTGGAAGGCGCGGGCCTGCGCGGCGGTGATCGCGGAATGCCCGCTTGATCCAAAGCCTGTCGCGCCTGAGGCCGCGATGGCGACGTTGCTGCGGTTGATGGGCAATCCGGATGCGGGCGTGATCGAGGAGTGGGCCGAACTCGCGAAGGCCGCGGGGTTCCGCGTCGCCGATTCGACGGTGCCGGTCGTCATGGACTGGTGGTCGCGACAGCCGCGGCGGTCGGAGGTCGTTTACTCCGTGCTCGGGAAGCGCGGCGAATGGCTCGCATCTCTGAACGAAGCCTGGGTCAAGCCCGTGGCGGCCAGCGAAGTGCCCACGAACGCGGATGAACTCTGGCAGACCGGCAAGACGCCTGAGCGCGTCGCCCTGCTGCTCACCCTGCGTCGGCACGATCCGGCTCGCGGCTTAGCGATTGTTCAGTCTACTTGGGCCAGCGACGGGGCCGATGAGCGGCGGCGGTTTGTCGAAATGCTCATGCAGGGTCGGTCGATGGCGGATGAACCGTTTCTTGAGGCAACGCTGGATGACAAGAGCAAGCTCGTGCGGCGGCAGGCGTGCGCGGTGCTCGCGGCGATTGCCGGGTCGCGCTATCGCGCCCGCATGAACGAGCGGGCCAAGGCGATCATTACCGTGGAGGCCAAGCGCGGGCTGCTGAAGAAGGGTGTGAAGGTGGCGCTCGCGCCGCCGACGGACTTTGACAAGTCGTGGGAGCGAGACGGCATCGAGGAGCAGGCGGCAAGCGGAACCGGCAAGCGGGCATGGTGGATGCGGCAGATCCTGATGGCCGCGGATCTTTCCGTGTGGACCGAAGTTACTGGCCTGGAGCCGGCCGCGGTGCTCGAAGCGATCAAGGATGACGACTACTTCAAGGATGCGCTGGTCGCCCTGACTGAGGCGGCCCATGGAGCGGGTCTGCCGGAATGGTCCGCGGCGATCGTTCGGCAGTTGCTCGACAACACCAAGCTGGACCCCGTGGTGATTCAGAGCTTGTGTGCGGACTTGCCTCAGGCGCAGCGAGAGGAGCTGCTGCTTGAGGCCGCGGACCACAAGAAGTTGACGGGTCCGGACCGCTGGTCGCTGATGGCATCGTCGAAGGACCGCTGGTCGCCGGAGTTTTCCAGGAAGGCTTTGAAGCTGCTGGTCAAGAACAGGGCGCACGGCAGCGCGGCGTATGTGCTCTATGAGCCGGTGGAACGCGTGTCGCGCGTAGTGGCGGTAGAGGCCGCGGATCAGTTTGAAGAGACCGTCAACGAGATGTTCGCGGATCAGCCCACGGACAGTTTCAAACGAAGCATCGATCGCGTCCGCCTGCGGGCGGACATGCACAAGGAGTTCGCGTCGTGAGCAAAGTGACTGCTACTGAGGCGTTGAGGGGTACGGCGGAGAGTCAGTTCGCGGCCGAGCTCGCGGCGCTTGCGAAGGCGGATGATCGACCCAGGCCGGCGAAGTGGAAACTGTCACCGGCGGCGGTGGTCACATACCTCATGGGCGGGAAGCTCAAGGATGGGACGGTCATCACGCCCAAGTATGTGGGCAACCAGCGGTTGATGGAGATCGCGGTGGCGACGCTGGTGACGGACCGGGCGCTGCTGCTGCTGGGTGTGCCCGGGACGGCCAAGAGCTGGGTGAGCGAGCATCTGGCCGCGGCCGTAAGCGGGGACTCCACGCTGATGGTGCAGGGGACGGCGGGAACGCCAGAGGAGGCGATTCGGTATGGCTGGAACTACGCGTTGCTCTTGGCCAAGGGCCCATCGCGCGAGGCATTGGTGCACAGCCCGGTGATGCGCGGCATGACGGAAGGCAAGATCGTGCGCGTCGAGGAACTGACGCGCGTGCCCAGCGATGTGCAGGACACTCTGATCACGATCTTGTCTGAGAAGACGCTCCCCGTGCCCGAACTGAATGAAGAAGTGCGGGCAGTGCGCGGGTTCAACATCATCGCGACGGCGAACGACCGGGACAAGGGAGTCAACGAACTCTCGAGCGCCCTCAAGCGGCGGTTCAACACGGTGGTGCTGCCCGTGCCGGACACGATGGAGGAAGAGGTCGAGATCGTGCAGCGACGGGTGACTCAGATGGGGCGTGCGCTGGACCTGCCGACGGAGAAGCCCGTGATCGAGGAGATCAAGCGGGTCGTGACGGTGTTCCGCGAGCTGCGCGAGGGCAAGACGACGGATGGGAAAAGCAAGCTCAAGCAGCCCTCGGGCACGCTGAGCGCGGCGGAGGCGATCAGCGTGATTACCAGCGGGATTGCGCTGGCCGCGCACTTTGGGGATGGGACGCTGAAGGCGGGTGATGTCGCTAGTGGCATGATGGGGGCGATTGTGAAGGACCCGGTGCAGGACAAGATTGTGATGCAGGAGTATTTGGAGACGGTGATCAAGGAGAGAGATGGGTGGAAGGATTTGTATCGGGCGTGCAAAGAGGTGTTGTAGAGAGAAGTGCCGAGTGCCAAGTGCCAAGTGCCGAGTTGAAGAAGGGAGGTTGCGGGTGAAGGTTGAGAAGTTTGAGGACTTAGTGGCGTGGCAGAAGGCTCGTGTGCTGCGGAAGGCGGTTGCGGACGCCACTCGGCTCAAGACGTTTCGTTCGGATCCGTCTCTGGTGAATCAAATGCGGAGGTCAGCACGATCAGTGATGGCCAATGTCGCTGAGGGGTTTGACAAGTTCAGTCGGCCGGAGTTTCACCGGTTCCTTGGAATAGCGAAGGGATCGTGTGCCGAGATCAGGTCGGACCTCTATGCGGCGCTCGACGACGAGCTGATCGACAAGACGACGTTTGACTCTCTGGCCGAGATGTGCGATGAGGTGTCCCGGATTCTGGCGGCACTGAGGACTTCGCTGCGGGAGAAAGCGCCAATATGAGTGCATCTGGTTCCCAACTCGGCACTCGGCACTCGGCACTTGGCACTATTCATGTGCTCGGCGTGCGTCACCATGGGCCGGGATCGGCGCGGATGGTTGTGCGCGCGCTTAAGAAGGTGAAGCCGGATGTGGTGCTGATCGAGGGGCCGCCGGATGCGGCGGAGGTGCTTGCGCTGGCAGCGCACAAGGACATGAAACCGCCGGTGGCGCTGCTGGTATATGAACCGGAGTCGCCTAGCGAAGCTTCGTACTACCCGTTTGCGAAGTTCTCGCCGGAGTGGCAGGCGATTCGGTGGGCGCTTGAGAGCTCGGTGGAGGCGAGGTTCATCGATCTGCCGCAATCGTTGCGTCCGCGGCGGGAATTGGACGAGACGAAGGTTGAGGAAGAACTCGAGTCGCCTGTGGCTGAGGATTCGGACGATGCGGAGGCAGAGGATGAGGCAGAGATCGAGAATCCGCGGCGAGATCCGCTGGATGCGCTGGCCATTGCTGCGGGATTCACGGATGGTGAAGCGTGGTGGGGGAGGTTGATTGAGGAGGGCCGCGGCGAGGAGGATCCGGTCGGCGTGTTTGATGCGATCCGCGGGGCGATGGAGTCGGCGCGAAAGGAACTCGGGGAGAGGCATGATCCGCAGGAGCCGGCCCGCGAGGCTCACATGCGGAAGATGATCCGGGCCGCGATGAAGGAAGGGTTTGAGAGAATTGTCGTGGTGTGCGGAGCCTGGCACGCGCCGGTGTTGACGGCGGAGGCGATCAAGGCGATTCCTGCGAAGGCGGATGATGAGGTGCTCAAGGGGCTGGCGAAGCGGAAGACCGCGGCGACCTGGATTCCCTGGACGTATGACCGGCTGGCGCTGGACTCGGGGTATGGGGCCGGAGTGTCGAGCCCGGGGTGGTACGAGCATCTGTGGGTGCACCATGAGCAGCTATCGGAGAAGTGGCTGACGATGGTGGCGCGGCTCATGCGGGCGGAGGACTTGGACGCCTCGCCCGCGAGCGTGATTGAGTCGGTGCGGCTGGCGGATTCGCTCGCGGCACTGCGTGGGCGGGCGATCGCCGGGCTTGAGGAGCTTGAGGAGGCGACGCTCTCGATCCTGTGTCACGGCAACCCGATGCCGATGCGGGTGATTGAGCGAAAGCTGATTGTCGGACAGAAGCTGGGAGAGGTTCCGGAGGAGGCTCCGAATGTGCCGCTGCAGCGGGATCTGGCGGCGCTGCAGAAGTCGCTGCGGATGAAAGTGACGGCGGATGATCAAGAGCTCGACCTGGATCAGCGCAAGGAGATGGACCTTGCTCGGAGTCGGCTCCTGCATCGGCTGGTGATCCTGAAGATTGAATGGGGAGTGCTGGAGCGCGATCAGCGGCAGAAGACCAGTACGTTTCATGAAGTCTGGAAACTTCAGTGGAAGCCGGAGTTGGCGGTTAAGGTGATTGAGGCGGCGCGGTGGGGGAATACCGTCGAACTGGCGGCCGCGGCGTTTGTGGTTGATCGGGCAAGGAACGAGCCGAATCTGGTTCCGCTGACGGAGATGCTGGATGATGTGATGCTGGCCGATTTGCCGACGGCGGTGGAGCGATTGATAGCGCGGATTCAGGACGTGTCGGCGGTATCTGCGGATGTGGGGCACCTGATGGAAGCCGTGCCGCCGCTGGCGCGGGTGCTGCGGTATGGGAACGTGCGGAAGACGGATGCGGCGCTGGTGGAGCCGGTGGTGGCGGGGCTGGTGGCGCGGGTGTGCGCGGGATTGTTGCCGGCGTGCGGGTCGCTGGATGATGACGCCGCGGCCATCATGCGGGACCGGATTGACGGGCTGCATGGGGCGCTGGTGAATCTGGACCGGGCGGAGTTTCTGGATGCGTGGAAGGAAGAGTTGAGGAAACTTGGGGAGGCGGATATTCACGGGCTGGTGGCGGGGCGGAGTTGGAGACTGTTGCTGGACAAGGGCGCGGCCACGAGCGAGGAGGCCGCGGGGCGGATGTTGCTCGCGTTGTCGCGCGGGAACGATCCTGGCAAAGCGTCGGCGTGGCTGGAGGGATTCCTGGCCGGGTCGGGGATGGTGCTGGTGCATGATGCCAAGCTGCTGGCGATCGTGGATGAGTGGGTGTGCTCGCTCTCGCGGGAGAACTTCGAGCAGGTGTGCCCGATTGCGCGGCGGACGTTCGCGGAGTTTGAGAAGCCCGAGCGGAGGCAGATCGGAGAGAAGCTTAAGCGTGGGGTGACTGTGGGGGCGGATGCGGCCGAAGCGGACGACTACGACGCGGCCCGCGGGGCGCTGGTGGATCCGGTGCTGAAGCTCATTCTCGGGGAGAGGATGCCATGACGGCGATTGAGGCCAAAGAGCGGTTGGAACGCTGGCGGCTGCTGCTGGGTGGGGATGAGGCGGATGGGATCGGCATGAAACTGTCGGGGCGGCTGTTGCAGATGGATCAGGCGATGGCGGCACTCTATGACAAGGAGGAGCGGCGGGGCGGGCTGGGGTCATCAGCGCCGAACGCGGCGCGGTGGCTGGGGGATATTCGCGAGTACTTCCCGCAGACGGTCGTGCGGGTGATGCAGAAGGATGCGATCGACCGGTTGGGGATGCACAATCTGCTTCTCGAGCCGGAGATGCTGGAGGCTGTGGAGCCGGACATCAACATGGTGACGACGCTGATGTCGCTGTCGGGTGTGATCCCGCAGAAGGCCAAGGCGACGGCGCGGATGGTGGTGCAGCGTGTAGTGAACGACTTGAAGCGGAAGCTGGATGCGCCGATGCGGCAGGCGGTGATCGGGGCGCTCAAGAGATCAACGCGGACCCGGCGACCGCGGCATAGCGAGATTGATTGGAACCGGACCATCAAGGCGAATCTGAAGCACTATCAGGCGGAGTACAAGACGATCGTGCCGGAAACGCGGATTGGGTATGGACGGAAGCGGAATGAGCTTCGGACGATCGTGGTGTGCATTGATCAGTCGGGGTCGATGGGGCAGTCGGTGGTGTACTCGGGGGTGTTCGGAGCGGTGCTGGCGTCGATTCCGGCGCTCAAGACGCACGTGGTTACTTTTGACACCAGCGTGGTGGATCTGACGGAAAAGATGTCGGATCCGGTGGACGTATTGATGGGGGTGCAACTGGGCGGTGGGACGGATATCAATCGGGCGCTGGCGTATTGCCAGGGGTTGATTACCAAGCCGCGGGACACGATCTTTGTGCTGATTACGGACCTGTATGAGGGTGGGGACAACAAGGAGATGTTGAAGCGGGCCGCGGCGATTGTTGGCTCGGGCGTGAAGATGGTGACGCTCTTGGCGCTGGGGGATGACGGGGCACCGGGGTTTGACGCAAAGAACGCGGCGGCGCTGGCGGGGATGGGTGTGCCGAGCTTTGCGTGCACGCCGGACAAGTTTCCGGAGATGATGGCCGCGGCGATTCAGGGGCGGGATCTTGGGGTGTGGGCGGCGGAGCAGGGGATGACGACCACACGCGGCACGGCGCAATGAAAAGCCCCCCGGCGGCGGGGGGCTGATGGGCAAAGTCGGAGCGCTTAGCTGCAACCAACGGAGAACGCGTTGAGGAAGCACTGGAAGTCGTTGGGCGTGAGGCAGCCGGGCTGGCACACGCCATCGCAGTTGGCGTAGGAGTCTCCTGCCGCGAACTTGTTGAGGAAGCACTGGAAGTCGTTGGCGTTGAGGACCGGCGCTGCCCCGGAGCCGTCGCAGTTGGCGTAGCAGTTGGCTGGAACTAGGCTGGGAGTCCAGGCGGTGGCGTTGATGGAGGCGGGGCCGTTGGCGTCGGGCTTGAAGTAGGCCATGGTGACCGAGCCGGTGTTGACGGGGGCGATATTGCAGTCGAACCGGAAGTTGCACAGGGTGCCCCAGCGGATGTAGCTGCCCTGCTGCGGGAGGGCGGCGTTCCACGAGTTGCTGGAGGTCCAGTTGATGTTGTCGGCCTCGATGGACTGAGTCCAGGGGGCGTTGCGGCTGGCGTCGGCCGCAGCGACGCCGGAGTGGCAGAGGGCTTGCTTCATTTCGGCGTTGGAGACGATGGCGCCTGCGGGGAGGTTGACGCGGAAGCTGGCGACGCCGCGGTCGGAGTTGAGATTTTCGACGGCGAACTCGTAGTGCCAGATGCCGCCGCCGATGTTGGTGGCCTTGGAGCCAACGAAGAGCCAGCCGTCACCCTGGGGGAGGCCGGAGGGTGGGCTGAAGAGCTGGGGCGGGGCGACGTCGGAGATCATGACGTTGGGGTCGGCGACGCCGATGCCCAGGCCGTTGGCCTGCCAAGCGTAGATGGCGGGTTTCATGCGCTGAGTGCCGTTGCCGCCGATGGCGCCTTGAAGGGCGATCGTGTTGCCGGTGCCGACGGTGAAACGGCGGTAGGAGGCGTTGTTTTTGCCGTTGCCGTAGCGGGCATCATCGCCGGTGATGTAGATGCACTCGCCGAAGAAGAGGGCGGAGGGGTGGGCGGCGGTGCTGATGTCGCTGGTGTTGACCTGGAGGCGGCGGTGGATGGAAGTGGAGGCGGGGGGCCAGGCGGCGCGGACGGCGGAGCTGTCGGGGAAGACGCCGGTGAAGGGGTTGCACTCGTAGCGCGGGCCGGCGGAGGACTGGGTGGCGTTGCGGCCGGCGGTGTAGGGGTCGGAGCAGCCGACGCCGAGCACGGGGCCGCCTTGACCGTTGCAGCCGACGTTGCAGACGTTGAAGGTGAGGGCCGTGAAGGCGTACTTGCTCCAACTTTGGCCGAGCATTTCCAAGCGGGTGGAGCCGTTGACGGTCTCGAGCCGGTACATGTTCTGGGGGATGATGGGGTGGTTGGGCGAGAGGTTCACCCACGTGACGTTCATGCTGCCGATGTTGCAAGAGCTCGTGCCCAAGCCGTAGGCGACGATGGAACCCAGAGTGGCCGAGGGGGAGATGCCGGTGGTTTCGGAGTCCGGGCAGCAGTCGCCGGAGTTCTGGATTTCGCCGACGATGACGTCGGGGCCGACGGTGTCGGTGCCGCCGCCGGGATAGACGCGTCGGAGCGCTGCACGGAGGACCGGGTCCACGGGGTCTATTTGGAGTTGGGCGAGGGTGGAGCTGGAGGTGACCAGTCCAGCGGACACGGCGAGAAGCGCGGCGGGGCGTAAGGTCATGGCGAACTCCGGTTGGGGTGGGGGGATGGATCCCGCTGGTTGGCCATGTTACCACGGCGCGGCGTATTCACAACTCACAAATCGGCCCCGGACGTGTGAAATTGGACGCGTCAAGTCAGGGCGCGGCGATGCCGAACTTGCGCTGGGCCCAGAGGATGTAGGGGGCCGCGGTGAACTCGGGGCGGTAGTTGTCGATGGTCATGGAGCGGGCCTTGCTCATGTAGGTTTCCAATGGGTTGGCTCCGGGCTCGACTTTGATGGATGCGAGGTAGGCGGAGACTGAGACGTCGACGACGGGCAGCGGGCCGAAGGTGGAGTCGGTTTCTTTGGCGGCGGCGAACCACTTGGCTTTGTTGCCGGGCTCTCCTGGGCGGATTTGGAAGGAGCCATAGCCGCCTTTGCCTTTGGGCTCTTGCGCGGTGAAGTAGCGGTTGGAGGAATAGGTGACGTTTTCGAGGCCGCGGCCTTCGTTGCGGATGCAGATGCCGAACTGGCCGGCTTTAAAGCCGAGGATGTTGTTGGAGAACGTGACGGGGCCGGCGCCGCGGGGCTCCCATTGGACGGCGGTGGGCCAGCCGGCATCGTTGGACGCCAGGCCCCAGTCGTAGCAGACGTTGTGGGAGAAGGTGGCGGCGTTGAGGCCGTCGAGGTTGTAGCCGTAGATGGCGTCGGTGCCGGAGACCTGGTGGGCGACGATGTTGCCGGTGATGATGGTGGTGTCGGCACCGCCGAGGTGGAACCCGAATCCGCGGCCTTGCTTAGGGGCGATATCGCGGGAGTCGATGGCGCAGTTGTTTCGGAAGTAGTTGGTGGCGGCGGGGTGGTCGCTGGCGGACTTGCCCTGGTAGCCGTTGATTGGGTTCTGGAGGCAGAGGTTCCAATCGGCGGTGCCGCCGGGGCGTTGCTGGAACCCCGAGGCGCAGGCGCGGGCGGTGATGTTGCCGATGAACTTGCCGGGCCCGTTGCTCTCGTGGGCGTAGAGGTTCTGGTTGAACATGTTCTTCTGGCCGATGCCGCAGCGGTCGAGCACGCACTCGGTGACTTCCCAGTCATCCTGGGCGCCCAAGAAGATGTTCTGGCTGTGGCCGGGGCCGGGTTCTTGAGAATCGGCGATGACGCAGCGGTGGATGACTAGGCCCTTGCCGCGGGCGGTGGTGTTGACCTCCTGGGCGACGATGTTGGAGGCGAAGCCGGTGCAGTGGCAGCCTTCGATCCGGACGTTGTTGGCCGGCGTGAAGATGACGAAGGCGGAGGAGCCGGAGGTCGGTTGCTTGGGGGCGATGTCGAGGTGGAAGAAGCCCAGGCCGTCGGGGGCGGAGGTGCCGATGTGGAAGGCGGTTTCGCGGCTGCGGATTTTGGGGAGGGGCCCGGTGCCGTACTTGGCGACGAGCATGCGACCGTTGCCGCGGGCGGACTTGGCCCAGTTGATGGATTCTTCGAAAGTGTCGCCGCACTTGAGGAGGAGTTGGTCGGGGTGGCCGTCGCGGAGTTTGGCGTATCCGGCGGTGAGGGTTCGGAGAGGGGCATCGGGTGTTCCGGGGGCGATGTCGGAGCCGGAGTTGGAGATGTGGAGCACCAGCGCATCGCGCGCGGGGGTGAGGTCGGTCCAGCCGCCGGCGTGGAGGGGGATTGATGGGGCAGTGGCTTGGGGCTGGGGATTTGTGGGTGGGGGGTTGGCGCGAGCAGGCCCGGGAGGCGGCGGAGGTGGTGATGAGGGCGGCGAGGAGGGCGGTGCGTGCGAAGAGGCCGGGGGCCCACGAAAAATCCCCAGCGAGGGCCGGGGATGTCGCTTGGATTGCTGGAGGTTTCAAGAAAGCGGGCGAAGGGGCTTGAACCCTCGACCTACGCGTTGGGAACGCGTTGCTCTACCACTGAGCTACGCCCGCAGTGGGGGCAGTATATCCCGGGGTGTCGTGGGGGGGTTGGGGCGGGAAGGAGTGGGGAGGAGGGATGTCTGGGATGCACCAGCAAGCAGGCAGATCCTGCGTGGCGACACGCCACGGCTCGCTTTTGCGCACGCGTCGGTCGAAGCAAGTTTGCGCTAGGCGTCGGAGGATGCGAAGAGGCGGTCGGTGCCGCGGCGGATCATGGACTTGACGGTTCCGACGGGGAGGCTTTCCAGGTCGGCGATTTGGCGGCGCGAGAGGCCGCGGGCGCGGGCGAGGAGGAAGACGGAGCGTTGGCGTGCGGGGAGGCGGTTGAGAGATGCGCGGGCTTCCATGAGGAGTTCCTCGCGTTCCATAGGGATCAACGGGTCGGAGTGCGCGGGGATTTCGGAGCTGTCCAGATCGGTTGTGGGTTGGTTTCTGCGCTTGGAGCGGAAGGAGTCCAGCGCGATGGAGCGTGTGACCAGGGCGATCCAGTTGGGGGGCCGTGAGCGGGCGGGGTCGAATCGCCAGGCTTGCTTCCAGATCGCCAGGAGGGCGTTCTGGCAGACATCTTCGACATCCGCGCCGTGGCCGGTGGTTCGGCAGACGATGCTCTTGACGAAGTTCTTGAAGCGGCGGTGGAGTTCTTCGAAGGCCGCGGCGTCGCCGCCGCCGGACCGGAGGAGGAGTTCGGCATCGGGGGCCAGAGCGGCGGGTTGATCGCTGGGGGTGGCGCGGGTTGGTGCTGTTGTAATCATGTGGTTGTCAAGTGGTCTTGGGGCCGCGAAGGGACATAGAGGTGGATGCGATCCCGATGCAGATGCATGCAGCGCCGCCGATGATCATCCAAACGGCGTGATCGGAGTATGAGCCGGTGAAGAACTTGGAGAACTGGTCGCCGAAGGACTCGGTTTCGCGGATGCCGAGGATGAGGAGGATGATGCCGCCGATGAGGAACGCGAGTCCGATGAGGCGTGGGGGAGACATGAGTTATCCAGTCTTTGGAGGGGTGGGAGGCGGTGGGGTGTCTTGGGAAGTGGTTGCGACAACAGGCGGGGGCGGAGTCTGAGCGGTCGTCTGGGGCGCGTCAGAGATGGCGTCGAATAAGAGGAAGTTGGAATTGCAGGCTTTGTCCCACATGAGGTGGCTCCGTCCGCTGGCCTTGATGCGGGGCCCGGGGTCAAGGCCGCGGAGGCCCCCGGGCCGAACCCAGGACCGCTAGATGCGGCCCATGACCATCAAGATGATGAGGATGACGACCAGGACGCCCAGGACGCCGCCGGGTCCGTAACCCCACTTGCGGCTGTAGGGGAATACGGGCAGGCCACCGATGAGCATGAGAATCAAGAGGATGAGTAAGACTGTGCCGAGCATGGCAGCTTTCCTTTCAGGACTTTCTTGAGTCTGGCGCGTCGGGTGAGTCGAACAGCATCACGGAATCGACGGGCAGGTCCAGGTCGGCGGCGAGTGCTTTGTCGGCTGCTCGCGGGTTGGGTGTGCGGCCGTCTTCACGACGGGTGGGGTGCTTGGGTTCGGGGAGGGGGGCGGTTTGCGGTTTGTCCTGAAGGTCGGGGGTGCTTGAATCTGTGGCGGCCGGTGTGGTGTTGCCCGTGTCCATGGGTGCGGCTCTCTCCTGCGTGCAACGGGACGAGATTACGAATACGTCTTCTTCACGCACATTCATCAATGGCAGACGGGGTGAGTGCATCCATGGAGAAGCTCTCCCTCATCGCGGGTGGAGGCTATGGGACGGTGCGCGGAGGTGAAGATGAGGGTGGGCTCGCAGCGACTGGCGAACCCGGGCAACTTTCGTGCGCCCCCCTGGCGAAGAGGGATCGTCAGGGTCAGGCGGAGATGTTGCACATCATCGGAGACTTCGCAGACACCTGAGGCATTGGAGAAGTTGAAGAAGTTGGAAGATATGGATCACGCGGGTGGGAGGGGAGTGCGCTTGGTTCGCGAGAGCGGGTTGCGATTGACACGAACATTGCGCACCGTCCGGGGCATCGGGGGATGCGCGGCGGCGGCGACTGAGATGAGCGCGGAGAGTGAGTCGCGGACATCGTTGCGTGCCTGGTTGACGATTTGGCTGAGGTGGCGTTCGGCGCCGGACCAGTTGAGCGTTCCGTTTCTGCCGTAGAGGCGCCACAACTCCAGGGCGATGGCCTGCACCAGGCGGTGCGTTACATCGCTTTCACGGGCGCGGTCGGTGGGGAGTTGGTTGACGAGTTGCATGATGGGGGTCCTAGGGGGGAGGGGTCGCGTCGTGATTGCGGGTTTGGAGAGGGACGCGATCATCGTTTAAGGGGGTACGGCGTGGATAGGAGCAAACTTCCTCTATCTGGTTTGTGGCGTGTAAGGATGGCTTAGACGGCTCATGGGAGTCGTACACTGATTTCATGATCAAACGTGCCCGTCCACGGAAGCCAGTCGCTGCCGCGAAACCAGCGGCGCGGGCGGTGGTTGACGGCAAGCGGCAGCAAGCAGTTCTGGACCCGATCATTACGATGAACGGGAGTGGGATGATCCAATCGGCGAGTGATTCGATCGAGCACGTTTTCGGGTGGACGCCGACGGAGTTGTTCGGGCGGAACGTGAAGATGCTGATTCCCGAGCCGCGGCGATCGGCGCTGGATCGGTTTCTGGATCGCTATCGGAACGGGGATCAGGCCAAGACGTTGCAGCGGTCGCGCCGGTTTGATGCGCTGCGCAAGGATGGGACAGGGTTACAGATCGAGCTGTCGGTATCGCGGGCCGATCTGCCGGTGAGCGCGGAGCCGTTTTTCATCGGGATCATCCGTGATGTGGACCAGCAGATTGACGTCGGCCCCGACAGCGCGGAAGAGCGGGAGCGGCTGACGCGCCTGATCATCGAGCAGACGCGGGCGCTGGCGACGGCCAACCTGCGGCTGCAGCTTGCGGACCGTCTGGCATCACTGGGGACGCTAGTGGCGGGTCTAGGGCATGATATGAACAACGTGCTGCTGCCTGTTCGCGCGAGACTGGATGCGCTGGAACACGCGGGGATCAACGGCGCTGCCCGCGATCATGTGACGGCGGTCCGGCGGTCGATCGGTTACTTGCAACACCTCAGTGACGGGCTGCACTTTCTGGCGATCGACCCGGATGGTCCTGACGGCAGGATTGGCGAGGAGGGCACCACCGACCTGGTGCGCTGGTGGGGGCAGGTTGGAAAGCTGCTGCAGAAGGCGATCCCCGAGCACGTGAAGCTGCGGGCGTTGCTGCCCGACCGGCTGCCGGCGGTCAAGATTGCCCAGCACTGGCTGACACAGGCGATGCTCAACCTGATCGTGAACGCGGGCGAGTCGATGCCCAAGGCGCGACGGGCGGCGCAGGTGACGATCTGGGCTAAGAAGTCTGACGATGGCCGGATGGTCGAGCTGGGTGTGACCGACAACGGGCGGGGTATGTCGCAGGCGATCCAACGCCGGGCGTTCGATCTGTTCTTTACCACCAAGTCGCGCGGCATGGGCACGGGGCTGGGCTTGCCGCTGGCCCGGAAAGTTGCGGTTCGCGCGGGTGGGGATGTCCAGATCACCTCGGCACCGGGCAAGGGCACGACGGTCACGCTGAGCTTGCCGGCGATGAGCCGTGGCGACGCTCGGGCGGGCCTGGGCGGTACGGAGGGACGCTCTGCGATGATCTCGGTTCGCGATCATCGGACTGCGGCACTGATTTCTCACGTCATACTCAAGGCCGGACTCAAGCTCAGACCTGCGGAGAATGGTGGTCCGGGGAAGTCAGATCTGTGGATTACAGAACCGTCTCCGCGGGCGCTGGCCGCGGCGGTGCGGTGGCGGAAGGGTCGCGTGTCAAGGAGCATTGTGTTGTTGGGAAGGCCGGCGGGGAGTTCTCAGAAGCGGTGGAAGGCGTTGGGGGCATGGGTCATCGACCCGGTGGACGATTTTCTGGCGATCAGGCGCACTCTGGCGGAGGCCCTGGTTGGCAGGTAAGGAGAGCAACATGGATCGCAGCAAACTGAATGGTCGCAACCATGAGGGTGAAGTGGCGGCGCCGCGGGCGCTGCGAGCGGGCCGGATCGAGGTGGCGCGAGCGCCGGATGCGGAAGGGGGCGCGCACAAGCCCGGCGCGGTGCGGGTGTTGTGCGTGGATGACCACGCGGTGCTGATCGAGGGGCTCAAGGCACGCTTTGCCATCGACGGGGAGATCGAGATTGTCGGGCGTCTGTCGACGGCGGCCCGCTTGGCGGAAGAGGTCGAGCGGCTGCACCCTGATGTGGTGATGATCGACATCGAAATGCCGGGGCCGGACGTCTTTGAGATGACCGACCGGATGAGGCACAAGCACCCGGGCGTTCGGGTGATTGTGCTCAGCGCCCATATCCGAGACGCGTATATTTCCGCTTCGTTCCGGTCCGGGGCGTGCGCGTACTTCTCAAAGGCGGATGAACTGGACGACATTGTCCGCGGCATCCGTCAGGTGGCGCACAATGGGACCGGTACGTTTCTGCTGGGGCCCAAGGTGAGCGAGCGGTGCCGGCCCGTGCCTGTGAAGAAAGGGGGGGGGGATGGGGAGGCCCGGAACGGCAGCTCGGTCATGCGGGCGGGCTCGCCCGCGACGCTGCTGGAATCCTTGACAGGTCGCGAAGCGGAGATCCTTCGGCTCATCGGCAAGGGGATGTCCAGGACGCAGATCGCGGCCCAGTTATGCCGCAGCGCCAAGACCATCGATGCGCACCAGGGGCGGATGATGAAGAAGCTGGGTATTGAGGCACGGGCGGATCTCATGCGGTTTGCGATTCGCGAGGGGCTGGCCCAGGCTTGAGGTTCGTCGGACGAAGCTGACCCGGGGTGGCCGCAGTTGGCGTCCAAGGGCCATTGGGTGGAAGCGCTGCGTTATTCTTGTGCTCTTGAGGGACTGTTCAGTCTTCACGAAACCTGCTAAGGTGTATTGTCCACACAAGTATGGAAACCTTGCCTTCTCCACTGCGCGATCTGGCCCGGCGAATGCTGGCTGCGAGCCAGACCGGCTCGGATCCGCACATCCCTATTGCGGGGATCGTGATTGAGAGGCTGCGGGTTTCGTTGACCAAGCTTGCGGGCGCAGAGGGATTCGCGTCGCTCTTGCGGCGGGCGCTGGCGCTGGCTCGCGTGGATGTGCCCTCGCTGAAGGGCATCACGGTGGGCGCGGATGGTCATCTACTGGGGATGGAAGCGGTCGGTTCGGGCGCCGGGGCCGAACGGGGCGGCGCAAACCGGGAGGCGGAAGAGGCCGCGGTCGCGATCACGGCGCACCTGCTGGGCCTGTTGGTCACGTTTGTTGGTGAACCCATAACGCTGAGGCTCGTGCGCGAGTCCTGGCCTGACGCATCGCTAGGCGATTTGCATCCAAGAAGTGAGGGTGGTCTATGAGCGCCAAAGGCAAGGATCAGGGCCACGATCAGGGCAAGCGGCAGGGCCGCGTGGTCATCGGGAAGCTGCCCACCGGCGTGCCGGGGCTCGATGAGATATTGGGCGGTGGCCTGCCCGAGTACTCGTTCAACATCATCGCGGGCGCTCCGGGGTGCGGGAAGACGACGCTGGTACATCAGCTGATGTTTGCCAACGCGACGCCGGAGCGGCCGGCGCTGTACTTCACTGTGTTGGGAGAACCGGCGATCAAGATGCTGCGTTACCAGCAGCAGTTCGGGTACTTCGATCTTGCCAAGCTGGATGGCGCGATCCGGTTTGTCAATCTCAGCACCCTGGTTCTGGAGAAGGACCTCGGGGCGGTGCTGGATGAGATCATCAAGGAGGTTGAGGCCTCGAACGCCAAGATCGTCATTGTGGACTCCTTCCGCACGGTGGTCCGCAAGGCGCTGGCCGCGGCGAGCGAGATGGAGCTACAGGGCTTTGTTCAGCGGTTGGCGCTGCACCTGACGAGCTGGCAGGCGACGACGTTTCTGATCGGCGAGTATGTGGAGGGTGAGCTGCGCGACAACCCGGTTTTCACGGTGGCGGACGGTTTGTTTTGGCTCTTCCAGAGCGTGGAGCGGAACTCGATTGTGCGCAAGATGCAGGTGATGAAGCTGCGCGGGCAGGAGTCGGTGCCGGGGCTGCACACGTTCCGGATCACCGAGGCGGGGCTGCAGACCTTTCCTCGCACATTTGGCCTTAGTGGTAACAGGACTGGATACGTCAAGGGCCAGCGGCGGCTTTCGACGGGCGTGCGTGATCTAGACACGCTCATGGGTGGTGGCATTCCCGAGGGTGACAGCCTTCTGGTGGCCGGGCCATCGGGAGCGGGCAAGACGGTGCTGGGTATTGAGTTCATTGCGGAGGGCCTGAGCCGGGGTGAGCCGAGCATCGTTGCCATGTTCGAGGAGCTTCCCAACGAGTTCATCCAGCGAGCGGCCTCGTTTGGCTTTGACATGACCCAGTATCTGGACAACGGCACGCTCAAGCTGATTTACCTGAGGCCGCTGGACCTTTCGGTGGATGAGACGGTGAACGAAATTGTCAGCGCGGTGAAAGAGATTGGTTGTAAGCGGCTGGTCATCGACTCGCTGGTGGGCTTTGAGATGGCGCTGGCCCCGGACTTCCGCGCTGACTTTCGCGAGTCGCTGTACCGGATGATCGGAGCGCTCACGCGGCTGGGTGTGACCATTTTGAGCACCGTTGAGGTCGAAGAGAACTTCACCTCCATGGGCCTGTCCAACTTCACGATTTCGTTCCTGGCCGACGACATCGTGCGGTTGCGCTATGCATCCATCAACGGGCAACTGCGCAAAGTAATGATGGTTGTGAAGATGCGGCGCAGCAAGCACTCGATCGACATGTGCGCGTACGAGGTCACTTCCAAGGGTCTGGCGATCGGGGAGCCGATGCGGGGCTATCGGGCCCTGACCAGCGGCATTCCTGGCCCGTGGTCTGCGGACTCAGGTCAGGGGCTACCTGAGTTGCAACTTAGCGGCCCATCGCTCTCAAAGGGGGCGAGGGGGAATGGCCGCAAGTCGAACCCACAGAAGAAGAAAACAACGGTCAAGAAGAGCCGCGGAAAGTAGCGTTCCATGAAGACCACCATCCCGGCGACCAATCCGGAGCAGCCGCCGGTGGGGAAGAACATTCCGTCGCTGGAGTCGGTTGTCTGCACGGGAGAGTTGCAACGCCGGCCATCGCGACCGCCGGACTTTGAGGCCGAGAGCGGGGCGTTGGTATCGCTGGCCCGGTCGCTGGCCGACAGGCCCGACACGATTCTGCAGGCCTTGTCCGACACGATTCTGAAGGTCTTGCGGTGCGGCTCGGCGGGCGTGAGCCTTATGACGGAAGATGCAAAGAGGTTGCACTGGCCGGCGATCGCGGGGGTGTGGGAGCCGCACATCGGCGGGGGAACGCCGCGCGACTTTGGCCCCTGCGGTGATGTGCTGGATCGTGATTGTCCGCTGTTGTTCAGGCACCCAGAGCGGAGGTATGCCTATATCGCCCCGGTGTCGCCGCCGATTGAGGAATGCATGGTGGTGCCGTTCCACGTCGAGGGGAAGGCGGTCGGAACGATTTGGGCGATTCAGCACGATGTTCCGGCGGCGGCCCCGGGCTCTGGGTCCCGCGTGTTTGACAGTGAAGACCTGCGGATGCTCGTGAGCCTGGGGACGTTTGCCTCGGCCGCGTATCAGGCGGTGGAGCAGCTGCACAAGCTCAAGGAGCAGACCCACGAGAACCAGGGGGCCTCGCAGACTCTGCTGGCGGTGAACGAGGCGTTGCTGGTGTCGTCGGTACGTCAGCACGAGCTAGCCCAGCAAGCGCGTAAGGCGGAGGCGGCGGTGAGGGATTCGGAGGTCCGCTACCGACGGCTGTTTCAGTCTTCCAAGGACGGCATCCTCATCCTTGACGCGACAACCGGCAAGATCATCGACGCGAATGCGTTCATGTCCGGGCTGCTGGGCCAGGAACTGCCCGCGCTGGTTGGTAAGGAACTTTACGAGATCGGTTTGTTCAAGGATGAGGCGGCCAACAAAGCGGCGTTTACGGAGCTGCAGCAGAACGGCTACATCCGTTACGACCACTTGCCGGTTCAGAAGCCCACCGGGGAGACGACTCACGTCGAGTTTGTGAGCAATGTCTATGCGGAGGGAGAGCGGCTGCTGGCGCAGTGCAACGTGCGGGACATCACGGCGCGGGCCGCGATGGAGCGGGAGATCGAGCAGCAGGCCGCGGCGCTGGCGGAACAGTCTCGCCGCAAGGATGAGTTCCTGGCGATGCTCAGCCACGAGCTGCGGAATCCGCTGGCGCCGATTCGCTCGGCGGCGCACCTGTTGAAGCTGCAGGAGCAAGGGGGCGCGACGGCGGTACAGAGGCAGGCCAGAGAGATTATCGAGCGGCAGGTGGCCAACCTCACCAAGATGGTCAACGACCTGATGGAGGTCTCGCGGGTCGTGAGTGGGCGCATCCGGCTGGACTTGCATCCGGTGGACCTCAAGCAGGTGGTGGAGCACGCGATTCAGACGGTCGCGACGCTGTTTGAGCAGCGCGGCCACTCGGTGTCGATCGGTGTGTGCCCTGAGCCGCTGGGGACGGTGGCAGATGCGGCGCGGCTGGAAGAGGTATTGGTGAATCTGCTCAACAACGCCGCGAAGTACACGCCTGATGGCGGGCGAATCCTGGTGAGCTGCGAGCGTCGCCTTGATAGAGGGGTGGGGGGGCAGGCGGTGATTCGGGTGCGCGACAATGGCGTGGGGATCGACGAGGAGCTGCTGCCGCACATCTTTGACCTGTTCACGCAGGCGGATCGCTCACTAGCCCGTTCGGCGGGCGGGCTGGGGATCGGATTGTCGCTGGCGCATCGGCTGGTGGAACTGCACGGCGGGACGATCGAGGCGCACAGCGAGGGTGCGGGCAAGGGGAGCGAGTTTGTTGTGAGTCTGCCGCTCATTTCGGTGCCGCTCGCATCCGCGCCGCAAGAGCCGTCACCCAAGGCAGAAGCGCTTACGCCCGAGGTTGCCGGGATTGGCCATGGTGGGGCGCGCGTGCTGGTGGTGGATGACAACACGGACCTGGTGATGATGCTCTCGAGTGCCCTGCGGCAAAAAGGGTACAGCGTACAAAGTGCACACACGGGTCAAGAGGGACTGAGAATTGCTCAGCAATGGCTGCCGACGGTGGTGCTGCTGGATATCGGCCTGCCGGGCCTTGATGGCTACGAGGTGGCC
>JBGAND010000060.1:0-5837 GCA_044222485.1 Phycisphaerales bacterium
CCGTCAACTTTCTCGCGCAGCCGAACATCTCCGTGCCGGATCGGCGAAACTCATTTCTGGTGTGCTACGGCTTCGAAAACGACCCGCCGTTCAATGAGAGCTACATCGGCAAGTGGGTCGATTCTGACTTCGGCGGGGGCGTCAATATCCCCATAGTCCCCGCGCCGGGATCGTGCTTGGTTCTGGGCTCGATGCTCTGGTGCGGCAGGCGTCGCACCGACCGACTCAATACTTCAGCACCGAATGCACATCCCCATACTCCCGCACCCGCTCGCGCCCCTTCAGAAACTCGAGCTCAATCAGCACCGTGATCCCCGCGATATTCGCTTTGCACAGCTTGAGCAGATCGCAGCACGCCCGCAGCGTTCCGCCTGTCGCCAGAAGGTCATCAACCATCAGCACACGCTGCCCCGGCCGGATGGCATCCGAGTGGATCTCCAGCCGGTCCTTGCCATATTCCAGCGAGTAGTCCACCCCGTGCACGCTCCGCGGCAGCTTCCCGGGCTTTCGCACGGGCACAAACCCCGCCGACAAGGCCTGGGCAATCGCAATCCCGAAAATAAACCCCCGCGACTCGGCCCCCACCACCAGCTCAATCCCCGCCCCGCGATACGGATTGGCCATCAACTCAACACCCAGTGCCAGCCCCCGCGGGTCCGCCAGCAGCGGCGTGAAGTCCTTGAACACAATCCCCGGCTTGGGAAAGTCCGCGACATCCCGGATCAACGTCTTGAGCTGTTCCAACAGTGGCTCCCAATCCCCCGTCACCACCCCAAAGGCGGCCCCGCGGGCGCTCTAGAATAGCGTCGCATGGCCACCCCATCCCGCAAGCCCGCCGCCGGTTCCCTCGAAGTCGTCGAGCCCATCGGCCCGCGCGTCCTCATCCGCAAAGATGAAGACAAGAAGCAAACCAAGTCTGGCATCCACCTGCCCGACAAAATCGAAATCCCCACCATCACCGGACGCATCGTCGCCGTCTCCGTTCAGGTCCAGAACGACACCGACTACAACCTCAAAAAGTACGACCGCGTCCTCTTCAACCCCAAGCACGTGATCCCGGTCGACCTCGAAAGTGACAACCGGCTCTTCATCGTCCCCGTTGAAGATGTCGTCGCCGTCTTCCGCAAAGACGGTCAAGCCGAGTCCTGATCAAGCGCTTCGAACTAACCCCTTCGTTGCCGCCACCACCCGGCGATGGCCGGACCGAATGCCGCCGCGAACAGCAGCAGTGAGAACCCCAACACTGCCAAGATGGGCAGAGCAACTCCCATGGCTAAAGGGTATCACCTTCTTTCTCGATCCGTTCGTGCCCTGCGCCCCTACCGTTCCCCCATCACGTCGTGGAGTTGACCCTGCCTTTCGAAGCCCTTTCTAAAGCCCTGAGCGAGCTCGCCGATCCGCTGCCGATCCCTGCCCTGGGCGGCCGCGGCAAGGCGATCTTCATGTCGCGTCTGCGCCCACCCGGCTCCAAAAGCCTCACCAACCGCGCCCTCCTCCTCGCCGCCCTGGCCTCCGGCCGCTCCACCCTGCACCGACCCTTGCTCGATGCCGATGACACCGAGCAGATGATGGCCGCGCTCCAAACCCTCGGCGCCGGCATCTATCGGAACCCCGCCGGCGACATCGAAGTCACCGGCACCGGCGGCAGGTGGAAGCCCTCCGCCCCTGCGCCCATTACGCTCAACCTTCACAACGCCGGCACCGCCACGCGTTTTCTGGCCGCGGCCGCCATCCTGTCTCCCATCCCGCTCATCATTGACGGCAACGACCGCATGCGTCAGCGCCCCATCGGTGAGCTGGTCGACGCCCTTGCGGAACTGGGTGTTCAACCGCTTTACAACGGAGCTCATGGCTGCCCGCCGGTGCAACTCACACCACCGGCGCAAAGCCCTTCGGCCGCCTCCCTCACGCTCCCCACCACCCTCTCCAGCCAGTTCATATCCGCACTCCTGCTGATCGCCCCCTTCCTCCCCGGCGGTCTCACGCTCCACCTCGAGGGCAAGATCACCAGCCGTTCCTACATCTCCATGACGCTGGGCCTGCTCGACCAACTCGGTGTCACCGTCAAGTCTTCAGACAACTTCCGCATCCACCGCGTCAGCACCTACACCGCCATGCTCCCCGGATTCGAATACACCATCGAGCCCGATGCCAGCAGCGCCACCTACTTCTGGGCGGCCGCGGCCCTGTTTCCGGGCGCCTCCTGCCGCGTCGAGGGACTCGACGCCCGCTCTCTGCAAGCCGATGTCCAGTTCCCCGAAACCCTCTCTCGCATGGGCGCCACCATCATCCGCGATGATGCAACCGCCGACTCCCCCGCCGCGATCGGCATCCGTGGTCCGGCCTCCCTCACCCCCGTCATGGCCGACTTGTCTCTCATGCCCGATGCCGCGATGACCCTGGCCGCGGTGTCCTGCTTCGCCTCCGGACGCAGCATCCTCCGCGGCCTCAAAACCCTGCGCCTCAAAGAGTCCGACCGCATCGCCGCGCTCCAGACCGAGCTGGCCAAAATCGGAGTCCGCGTCGAGACCAACGTCCTGGGCGATGCCGACGCGATCACGATCACGCCCCCCGAGCGCGGCATCGACTGCTCACCCAATGCGCCCCCAGTCCGCTTTGACACCTACGACGATCACCGCATGGCCATGTCCCTGGCCCTCATCGGCACGCGCCGTCCCAACACGACGATCGCCAACCCCGCGTGCGTGGCCAAGACCTACCCCAACTTCTGGCGGGACCTGGCGACACTGGGGCGCTGAATCGCTCGCCCAAAAACACAACTCCGCGGCATACACCGCGGAGTTGGCGTGTCAAAAGAATCCTCGTAGCTCTGTGTGGACGACGCCCCTATGACCTGCTGACAACGGGATCGTTCCCGTGGCAAAACTCGTCTTGTCTCTCTCGCAAGCGCGTTAGCCACCTGCTGCAGACACCTTAACAAATACGCTCTCACGTGTCAAGAAAATCATCTCGCATTCCTTGATTTTGCCCGTTTTTGTGCCCTGTTTGGGACCGATACACCACACAACTCGGCCCCCAGTTATCGCAACTTTCCCAGCTTCACGCGCGCGCTTCTTCCGCACCCCCCGCTCCCGCCTGACACTTTCCGACGTGTCGCTATCATCCTCCCCACCGCCGCGAGCCCGCGGCCTTCAAATCACGGAGAGTCTCATGCCGTCCGCCATCACGATGTCCCCCAAAGGCCTCAACGTCCCCGATGAACCCATCCTCCCCTTCATCGAAGGAGACGGCACAGGCCCCGACATCTGGCGTTCCTCCGTCCGCGTCTTCGACGCCGCGGTTCAGAAGTCCTCCAAGGGCAAACGCAAGATCCACTGGAAGGAAGTCCTCGCCGGCGAGAAGGCCTTCAACAAAACCGGTGACTGGCTCCCCGAAGCAACGCTCGCGGCATTCCGCGAGTGCCTGGTCGGCATCAAGGGCCCGCTCACCACTCCAGTCGGCGGCGGCATCCGCTCACTGAACGTCGCCCTCCGCCAGATCCTGGACCTCTACGTCTGTCTCCGCCCCGTGCGCTGGTTCCAGGGCGTTCCTTCGCCCGTGAAGCGCCCCGGCGACTGCGACATGGTCATCTTCCGCGAGAACACCGAAGACATCTACGCCGGCATCGAGTTCGCCGCGGGCTCGCCTGAATCGCAAAAGATGCTCGACTTCATCGCCAAAGAGTTCCCCAAGGACTTCGCCAAGATCCGCTTCGGCACATCGGCCGCGGCCACCGGCTGGCAGAAGCAGCTCGAATCCATCGGCGGCCCCAAGCGGGATGTTTCCGCCGTCCAGGTCGGCATCGGCATCAAGCCCGTCTCCAACCTCGGCACCGAACGCCTCGTCCACTCCGCCATCGGCTACGCCCTGAAGAACAAGCGTCGGTCTCTGACGCTCGTCCACAAGGGCAACATCATGAAGTTCACCGAGGGCGCGTTCAAGGATTGGGGCTACAAAGTCGCCGTGCAGTTCTACCGCGACCAGACTGTCACCGAGCGCGAGTCCTGGATCCTGGGCAACAAAGAAGCCAACAAGGACCTCACACCCGAAGCCAACGCCAAGATGATCGACCCCGGCTACGACATGATGACGCCCGACCAGAAGGCCAAGATCGTCAAGGAAGTCGACGCCGTTCTCAAGGGCATCTGGGCGACGCACGGCGATGGCAAGTGGAAGTCCAAGCTCATGGTCAAGGACTCCATCGCCGACATCACGCTCCAGCAGGTCCTCACCCGCCCGCGCGACTTCGACGTCATCGCCACCCTCAACCTCAACGGCGACTACCTCTCCGACGCCCTCGCGGCCCAGGTCGGCGGCATCGGCATCGCCCCCGGCGCCAACATCAACTACATCACCGGCCACGCGATCTTCGAAGCCACGCACGGCACCGCCCCCAAGTACGCCAACCTCGACCAGGTCAACCCCGGCTCGGTCATCCTCTCCGGCGAAATGATGCTCCGCTACATGGGCTGGACCGAGGCCGCGGACCTGATCATCAAGGGCATGGACGGCGCGATCGCGGCCAAGACCGTCACCTACGACTTCCACCGCATGATGGAGGGCGCGACCAAGCTCAAGTGCAGCGAGTTCGGCGACGCCGTCATCAAGCACATGGGCTAGAACAGAAGCCCAAGCGCCAGCGCCGGGCCGAACATCCGACGTAACACCAGTGAGCCGGGGCGTTTCGCCCCGGTTTTTCTTTGCCCCCGCTCTGGCGAACAAGTGCTTGTATCCTGGAACGATGGGCCTTTTCCGCAACAAGCCATCAGGCAAGAATTCATGGCCATTCGACCAGGCGCCCAACGTCGCAGCGATCACGCTTCGACGAATCGTCTTGCCCGCCAAGGGAGCTTCACCGCGCCCGATCCTGTACGTCATTCACGAGCCGGACGACCATAGCTGGACGTTTCTCGATGGCGACGCCGTGACTTCCGCCGATGCCGCCATCGTTGGAATGGGGGAAATGCTCCGGCATGATCCAACGATCGCCGAAATCGCAGACCTGCCCCCAGGCTGGGAAGCAAATCGCACCAAAGTCGGCGCACCTTGGATTCGAAGCAAGCGGCCGGAAGACCACTGAGGCCCACTCTTCCAGTATCATCTTTCCCACCATGCCCCTCAAACCCAAGACCCTCAAAGCCCTCAACAAAGCCGTCATCAAGTCTTACTCCGAAATCCGCCAAGACTTCTTCAAAACCGGCGACCCCACCGCCGCCCGCGGAAAGGTGCCAAAACGCTCTCCCCGCCTCGACATGCGCCTCCCCGCCGCACGACTCGAAGACCTCAGCCTGTACGGCCACCGCGATTCCAAAAAATCTTCCCGCGGCTTCGAAGCCTACATCGACGTGATGGACAGCATCCGCGCCGAACTCCAAAAGCTCGACAAGCGCAACGACTGGTACGAACTCCTCTCGCCCGCACGCCGGGCCGTCCTCCTTGTCGACACGCTCGAAGCCGAGGTCAACAACGGAGGCTTCGATCAATACTTCCTGAACTCCTCCGGCGATGGCGCCTACCTCGCCCCCGACGCTCTCAACTTCCTCGGCCTCCGCGACATCGCCAAGATGGTCGACTCCGCCAACTCCAAGTTCTCCCGCGGCCCATCCCCCGCCCGAAAGGCCCGCCTCGCCCAAATGGACAAGCTCCCCAAGTCCGCCACCGACGCCTGGGACAAACTTACCGACAAGTTCTTCGACCGCAAGCGCCCAAACGCAACCGACGTCTGCGCCAAGTTCATCCTCGACAACCCCGACGAGTTCTTCAAAGTCTGACGGTCGCTCAAGAGTGAACCGGGGCGTCCTCGCCCCGGTTTTTAATTCCGCACGGTATTCTGCACC
>JBGAND010000005.1:0-170307 GCA_044222485.1 Phycisphaerales bacterium
GCGTCAGCCCGCGCTCCCCCGATGCGGCCCACTGCGCGTGCCGGAAGACCAGCGCGACCTTGGACAACCCCGCGACGACGCGCTGCGCGGGGGTCGTGTCAATGGCTGGAGGTGTCGGGGTATTGGGCGGCACGGTCCCGGATAGTATGGACTCCGAAGTATGTCGATCAAGGCGTGCCCCCGCCGTCCCGCCGCGCTGCGCCGGCATTCCCCGGCGCACCGGCGGGCCTCCCCAACCGACCGGGGGGACGCCCCGCGCGGCGTGGGGGACGCCGCATCGCGCCCGTGGGGTGCCGCGATGCGCGTGCGGAATCCCGCGTGATTCGTGCGGCACGCCCCAAAGTCGGCGCGGAATCCCGCCGATGAAGCGTGGAAGCCCGCACCCGCACAGCGGGCTTGTACAAACGCGTTGCGGGCCGGAGTCCGCGGCGCACGGACACGAATCCGCGGCGCACGGAAGGAAAGACACTCACCACGGAGGGCACGGAGAACACGGAGGATGGCAGGGAATCGGGTTCGGCACGGATCGAAACACACCCTCTCTTCTTTCTTCTCTGTGCTCTCCGTGTTCTCCGTGGTGAAAACGGATTTGGAGTCTCCCCATGCCCCACGACTACATCCCCCGGCCCGATGGCGACTTCTCCGCGTGGGCGAACCATTACTACATCGCGGTGAAGGAATGGTGGGCCGCGCACGGCCTGGACCTGGGCGAGCTGGGGCCGCTGGAGGCCGCTCTGGATCTGTGGAACAAGGGCTACGCGGCCCACATCGCGGCGCAGGCGAAGGCCGAAGGCGCCGCCGCGGCCAAGCGTCAGGCGCGATTTGGCCCCCCCACCAGTGGCACAGGCGTCCCGCCTGTGATTCCCGCGCTCGAAGCCGAGGCCCGCCGCATCGCGGCGTTCATCCAGACGTACCCCAAGACGACCGACGCCGACCGCGCGACGATCGGGATCACGGTGCGGGACACGAGCAAGACGCCCGCGCCGACGCCGACGAGCGCGCCCGTGGTGCAGGTCGAGAGCGGGCAGCGGTTGACGCACCGCCTGCGCTTCACCGATGCGGCAGCGCCGACGAGAAGGGGCAAACCGCCGGGCACGATCGGCGCAGAGGTGTGGCTGGCGCTGACTCCCACCGGGCAGCCCGCGCCGCCGCCGGGCGACTCGTACAAGTTCCTCTCCGTGAGTTCACGCGGCAACCTGCAAACCGACTTCCCCAGCGCCGAAGCGGGCAAGACGGCGTACTACGCCCTGCGGTGGGTGAGCACGCGCGGGGAAAAGGGGCCGTGGTCGGAGGTGTGCGCGGCGACGGTGGCGGCGTAGGGTGAGTTGGCGGCGGAGGGAGAGCCGCGGTGCCCATGCTCTGACGCTTCTCTCGCGCGATCGCGTTGGTGGGGCGCGGCGGGTCATACTACCATCTCGCGCATGGTCACCACTCCTTCAGACGCCGAGGCAACCACACCCACCATCGGGCCGACGTGGTGGCAGCGGCATGCGCGGCGGGTGTGGCTCGCGGTCAAGATCGTTGCCGCGCTCGCGGTGGCGGCGGGGGTGGGTTGGTGGTTCCTGCTCGCGCCCGTGCTGGTCACCACGCACACCGTCGCGCGCGGCGAGGTGACGGCGGAGGTGCTTGGCACGGGCACGCTGGAAGCCCGCGTGAGCGCGATCGTCGGGCCCAAGGTGGCCGGGCTCATCACACGGATCACCGCCGATCAAGGCGACTGTGTCAAGGCGGGCGATACGCTGATCTTTCTCGAAGACACCGACGTCACGCAGCAGGTGGGCGTGGCGGAGGCGGACGTAGCCGCGGCGACCGCGGGCGTGGAGCGGTTGCACGCGGACCAGCAGCGGGCCGAGGCGGTGCTCGCGCAGGCGCGGCTGACGCACGAGCGGCTGCTGAGCGCGGCGGCGAGCAACGCGACCTCGGCGCAGGAAGTGGACAAGGCCGCCGAGGCTCTGGCCGTCGCCGAGGCCGAGTCGGCCCGTGCCGCGGCGGCGATCGTCGAGGGTCAGAAGCGTCTGGTGGCGACGGAGCGATCGCTCGACTATCAACGCGCCCGCCTGCACGACACCACGATCGAAGCGCCCTTCGACGCGCTGGTGGTGAGGCGCGATCGTGACGAGGGCGATGTCGTCACCGCGGGGTCGTCGGTGCTGCAACTGGTCTCGCTCTCCGAGATGTGGATCACCGCGTGGGTGGATGAGACCGAACTGGCGCGGCTCGCCGAGGGGCAGCCCGCGCGAGTGGTCTTCCGATCCGAGCCGAGCGTGGAGTATCCCGGCGCGGTGGCCCGCGTCGGGCGCGAGGCGGACCGTGAGACGCGCGAGGTCATCGTGGATGTGCGCGTCGAGAAGTTGCCCGCAACCTGGGCCGTGGGGCAGCGGGCCGAGGTTTACATCCGTGTGGACCGGCGCGAGGGCGTGACCGTCCTCCCCGCCGCGCTCCTGCTCGTGCGGGACGGGAAGACGGGCGTCATGGTGGATGACGGCGGCAAGGCCCGCTGGCGCGAGGTCGCCGCGGGCCTGCGCGGGCGCGAGGTCGTGGAAATCACGAGCGGCCTACCGCCGGGCGATGTCGTCGTGAGCCCGGCGACGGCGGGCGGGGGGGCGCTGCGCGAGGGGCGGAGGATCACGCCCAAATGAACCTCGCCGTCCGCGACATCCGCCACAGCCTGGGGCGCTTCGTCCTCACCACGATCGGCGTGGGGATGCTGCTTATGGTCGTGATGGGCATGGGCGGGATTTACCGCGGGCTGGTCGATGATGCGCTGGTCGTCACGCGCGGCGTGGGGGCCGACCTGTGGGTCGTGCAGCGCGACACGCGCGGGCCCTTCGCCGAGGTCTCGCGCCTCCCGCGGAGCCTCGTCGATCGCGTGGCCGCCGTGCCGGGGGTCACCGACGCCCGCGAGTTCGTCTTCCACACCATCCAGCGCGAGCACCGCGGGAAGCCCCTGCGCATGGGTGTGCTGGGGCTGGGCTGGCCCACCGACAAGGGCGAGGGCCTGCCGTTGGTCGCGGGCCGCCCCCTCGCGCAGAACCACTTCGAGGTGATCGCCGACGAATCCCTGGGCCTGGCGCTGGGCGAGAGACTCCGGCTGGGCAAGGACACCTACACCGTCGTCGGACTGACGCGCTGGCTGGTCGCGTCGGGGGGCGACGGGATCGCGTGCTTCACCAGCCGCGACGCCCAGGCGATCCAGTTCGACGAGCCGGGGGAGTCGATCCGGCTGGAGCGTCAGGCCAGACGCGCCCGCGCGGGCGGGATCGACTTCGGGCGCACGCAGCCGGGCGTGCTGGAGCGCGCCTCGGGCCCGTCGGGCGCCGTCGCCGCGCTCCCCGGCCCGGCGGTCAGCGCCGTCATCGCCCGCGTTCTCCCCGGCGCCAAAGCGGGCGCTGCGCAGCGGGCTATGAGCGGGTGGGGCGATGTCACGGCCTACACCGGCGCGGAGCAGGAAGAACTGCTCCTGAAGGGGAGCGTGGACCGTGCCCGCCGCCAGATCCTGCTCTTCCGCGTGCTGCTCACCATCATCTCCGCGGTCATCATGGCCCTCATCATCTACACACTCACCCTTGACAAGCTCCACCCCATCGCCCTCCTGAAACTCATCGGTGCCCCCAACCGCACCATCGTGGGCCTGATCCTGCAGCAATCCCTCATCATGGGCGCCATCGCCTACGGCGTGGGCTTTGCACTGGGCACGCGGCTGTTTCCCCTGTTCCCCCGGCGTGTTCTGGTCACGAACGATGACCTGCTCCGGCTCGCGGGGATCGTGCTGCTGATCTCGGTGGTTGCGAGCCTCTTAGGAATCTGGAAGGCGATGCGCGTCGCCCCCAACGAGGCGATCGGCTGAGGCGAAAGAACGGAGGACCGGGACGGCATGGGTGAGCACTTGGCACTCGAAGTAAGCGGACTGACCAAGGTGTACGGGCGCGGGCACACCGAGGTGGTCGCGATGCGCGACGCGTCCATGCGCGTCCGCCGCGGCGAGACCGTCGCCCTGCTCGGCCCCAGCGGCGCGGGCAAGTCCACGTTCCTGCTCTGCGTCGGGCTCATCAACCCGCCCACGCGCGGAACGGTCGCGATCGGCGGATGGCCCATGCAGGACGGGCCTCGCTCCCTCGGCGACCTGCGCCGCTTCCGCCGTGAGCACATCGGCCTTGTCTTTCAGAAGTCCAACCTCATCCCGTTCCTGAACGCCGTTGAAAACGTGCAGGTCGTGGGAGAGCTGGTCGGCAGGCCCCCCTCAGTGGCGCGCCGCCGCGCGATGGAGTTGCTGCACGCCCTGGGCGTCGGCCCACGCGCGCTCAACATGCCCACGCAACTCTCCGGCGGCGAGCAGCAGCGCGTCACCGTCGCCCGCGCCCTGGCGAACCAGCCTAGCCTCATCCTCGCCGACGAACCCACCGCGGCCCTCGATAGCAAGCGGGGGCGGCAGGTGATGGCGCTCTTTCGAGACGTTGCCCACGAGCACGGGACGGGTGTCATCGTGGTCACCCACGATCACCGGGCGCTCGATGTGTTCGACACGGTGTACGAGATGGAGGATGGGGTGCTTCGACTCGCAACGCGCGCGGTGATCGACGCGGCGGTCGGACAAGTTCGGGCACGCTAGTCGTCCGTGGCCACCGCATCCGATCCGGATGGAGCCGGTGGCGCGGAGACACGCCCCGCGAGCGGACCCGGTGCCGGAGTGGGCGGCGGCCCTCTCTGGCATCAGCGGACAGACCGCCTATAGAGGATGCGGAGCGCTCCAACGCTCTTGCGATTCCGCACATACTTTTCGCGCGCTCGTGAAGTCGGCCCCCGCGAGCGTCGATACGACGGGGAGTGCCCACCGCGTGCCGATCGACGGCTCGGGTAGCGGCGTGCCCTCACGGGTAAACACGCGCACAACCTGATCGCCAAAGGGGAGCCACGGCTGGAGGGTGACGCCGACGTAGTTCCCGGTGGCAGCCCCCAGTGCGAACGCAAGGCCGTACGCGGGTTCCGTCCGGATGTGCGCGATGACCGCAGACACGACGAAGACCCTAATGGTCATCTCCAGTAGCCCGAAGAGCCACGCCAGGCCCCGATGCCCGCTGACGACCGCCACGGTCCGCATCGTCCCCAGCGACACATCCCCGATGCGGGCGAATATGGTGATGACGCAGCCGAGGATGATGTCCCAAGCCATGACTGTGAATCACTCCGTTCACCGAGTCGTCGGCGCGCGTGCGGGGTGTCAAGCCGCGAGATCGGGTTTGACGGCAAGGATGGAGCACGGCGCCCCGCGCACCACACGCTCGGCCGTCGAGCCGAAGATCATGTCTCGGATGTTCCACCGATCGCGCGTCCCCAGGATCGCCAAGTCGCAGCCCTGTTCCTTGACGAATCGAACGATCGCGTGGCCGTACCCACCGCCGCGCCATTCGGACTCAAGGCAATGAAACGCCGCCCTCAGCGCGTTGAGCTCGTGCGAGAAGGGTGCGCAGAACTCTCGCACGCGGTCCAAAACGCCTCGGCTGAACTGCGCCTTGAAATCGGGCATGTGCGCCTTGACGCCCGACGGCGGCCCAAGCCCGTACCAGGGGTCGTCGTACACATGCAAGACGTGCAGGGCGGCGCCGTCCTGCGCGGCGACCCTGATCGCCTGCTGCAACGCAAGTTTGGAGGTTTCGGTGAAATCGAGGCAGGCCACCACGCTCTTGAACGGACCGGCGTGGTTCTCTCGGACCACCAACACGTTCATTCTTGCTCGCTGCATGCACGACGTGGCGGTGGGACCGATGCCCTTGTGCGCATCGAGCACGCTGTGCGATCCGAGCACGAGCAGGTCCGCGCCCGCGCGGGCGGCAGATTGGAGAATGAGCTCGCTGGGATTGCCCACCTCAATGTCGCACTTCACATCCGTGCGCGTTGGCGCGGCCGCCGCGAACACAGTCCACGCGGTCGTCGCATCCGCGACAAAGTCCGCCTGTGTGGGCAGCGGGAACGGGAACAGAGGGTGCGGCGCCGGCACGAAGGACGGGAGTGCCACGGCGTGCACGGCACGCAACGATGCCCGGTTGCAGTCCGCGAAACGCGCCGCCACTCTGAATGCCGCGACGGAACAGGGCGAGAAGTCCACGGCGACGAGGATCGATTTGAGGTTGCTCATCTGATTCGCTCCAAGGTCAGGCCTACACAGCGGATGCACGGACTCGGCGGCTTACGCGCCTTTCGCTTGGGATCGCCGGGGACCCACATCCCCCGTCCGGTCCTGCCGAAACCGCCGACGTGCCCGTGTATCGATGCGCTCGACGGCCCTGCAGATGGCCGCATCGAGCTTCCGAGCGGCCGCGTCGATGGCGGCGTAGAGATCGTCGGCGCGGGCTTTGACCGCAACGGGTTCGCGGCCGTTGACGCGGGCTTCCATCACGCAGCGGGCATCGTTGTCGCCGTGCTTGGTCCCGTTGACATCCTCGAAGTGGACCTCGATGGCTGTCATCTTGGCTCCGTACCGCCGGAACACGCCGACGAGCTTGCGGCGAACCCACGCCTCGATCGCGGCGCTGGTCTGGAGGTTGCCGGGCTTGATGTGGATGGGCAGGTCGGAGGCTTTCGGGGGCATATCGTGCCTTCTGGTGGGGATGATCTGGGTTCACCGATCGAAGTGATGCTCACGCTCGGGTTGGTACTCGATCCGCTCGACGGTCACGCGCCGAGACACACGGCCGCCCGCGCACTCGACGCTGGCGCCTTCGCGAGCGCCCAGCAGCGCCGCCCCGAGCGGCGAGAGAACAGACAGCCCACCCGAGTCAGAATCCGGGTAGGTCAGTTCGTACGCTTCGGGTTCTTCATCGCCGGGGTGGCGCACCAGCACCCGCGAGTTCATCGTCACCACATCGGGCGGCACCCGGCGCGGCGCGACCTTCCGGGCCTGGTCGAGGAACGCGCGGAGACGCAGCACCGCAGCGTCCATAAATGCGCCCGTGAGCAGCGGCTGAAGCCGGGCGAAGTCTAGGGAGTTGATGATCGGTTGCGCGGTCATGAAGCACTCCTTGCGTGCGCGGCACGCGAAAGAAGAGATGGGATCAAGGTCGGAACACACCATCGCGAATCGCTACAGGTGCAAGTCGCCGGCGGCCTCCGGCTGGTAGAGCACGCTCAGGATGTCGCACGAGCGTTCCGCGCCGCCCGGCACCCGGAACCTGACGCTCTGCCCGACGCGGCACCCCAGGATCGCCGCGCCCAAGGGTGCGAGCACCGAGATGCGGTCGTCCTCCGGGTCGGCGTTCTCGGGGAACACCAGCGACATGATCCACGTCCGCCGCCCGTCCCGCAGGCGGATGCGCGAGTTCATCGTGACCACATCGGGCGGCACCTCGTCCGGCCCAACGACGACCGCGCGGTTCAACTCCGCTGCGAGCGTCACCAGATAGGGCCGATCCCGGTCGTCGCCGCCCGCGCTGGCGTTGGATGACGCGATCAGGGCGCGCAATCGCTCCATATCCTGGTATGTGACGTGAATGGTTCGATCGTTCATGGTGTTCTCCAGCGGCATGGGGCTACTACTCCGGTCCACTCCCATCACGCTTTACGGGAAGATGCCGCGCTCGGCGTACACCTGCTCGATCCGCCGCAGCGCCACGGCGTACGCGGCCGTGCGCCAGTCGAGCGACTTTTCGTCCACCATCCCCTTCACGCGGGCGTACGCGCGCTCGAGGATCTCCCGCAGCCGCTCGTCCACCTCCGCGGCGTTCCACGCCGCGCCGCCGCGGTTCTGGAGCCACTCGAAGTACGACACGATCACGCCGCCCGCGTTGCACAGCACATCCGGCAGCACGTCGATGCCGCGCTCGCGAAGGATGGCGTCGCCCTCGGGCGTCGTCGGACCGTTGGCGCCCTCGGCGACCAGCCGCACGCTCAGCTTCCGCGCCGACTGCCCCGTCACCTGGTTCTCCAGCGCCGCGGGGATGAACACATCCGCCGGCACGCCGAAGAACGCGTCGATCGTGATCGGCATCGCACCGGGGAAGCCCGCGACGCCGCCCTTCTTCTTGACGTGCTCGGCGAGCGCATCGGCGTCCAGCCCCGCGGCGGTGGGGGCCTTGATCGCCCCGGTCACATCCTGCGCGGCCATCAGCTTCGCGCCCTTGTCCTTCAGGATGCGGGCCGCCCACGAGCCGACCTTGCCGAACCCCTGCACCGTGTACGAGAGGTCGGAGAGTTTGCAGTTGTGATCCACCGCCCACATCCCGATGAGATCGACCACGCCCTGCCCGGTGGCTTTCTCGCGCCCCACCGAGCCGCCCGCGCTCACCGGCTTGCCGGTGACCACCGCGAGCGCGCGGTAGCGCTCCTGCGGGGGCAGCGTGGCGGCGTAGGTGTCCACGATCCACGCCATCGTGCGGGCATCGGTGTTGACATCAGGCGCGGGCACGTCGTACCCCGGGCCGATGTTCGCGCCCAACGCGTACACGAACCGCCGCGTCATCCGCTCGACCTCGCGCCGGCTGAGCGTGGCGGGATCGACCTGCACGCCGCCCTTGCCGCCGCCGAACGGGATGTCTACCAACGCGCACTTGATCGTCATCCACGCCGCGAGGGCGCGCACCTCGTCGAGGCTCACGTCCGGGTGGTACCGGATGCCGCCCTTGAACGGCCCGAGCACGTTGTTGTGCTGCACGCGGTAGCCGGAGAACATCTCGACGCGCCCATCGTCCATCTTCACCGGGAAGTTCACGGCGACTTCGCACGCGGGCGACGACAGGATCTTGCGGACCTCCGGGGCCAGGCCCGCGGCCTCGGCGGCGCGGTCCATCTGCTCGCGCACGCGCTGGAAGAGTTTGGGGTGCTCGCCGTTGTGCGCAGGCGCGGAGCCGTTTGTGACGGGCACGGACTGCTGGGGCTTGGACGGGGCGGCGAAGGTGGCGCTGGTCATGGTGGTGCTTCTCCGGGTTGATAAGACACCGGAGACATTGCAATCCGCGTGCCAGCTCCGATCCGCGTTCAGCGCAGCGGGAACGCGGTTCGCACCTCTGTGGGCGCGAGGAGGAACGAACCGGTGGGGTGTTTCACCCCGCGCTGGACGTACGCTTCGTCGGCGGAGGGCCGCCCGCGCGAGCGTCGTTTGCACAGGTCCTCCGCGACAGGCCACGCGTCGCCTTGTGGACACGCGCATGATCCGATCGCTGGCACACCTCGCGCTCTTCGCCGCCGTGTACGTCGCGGCGGCGGTGGTGTGCGCAGCGCAACTGACAAGCGCGCAAGCCGCCCTCACCCCCGGCGTCCTGCTCTATGCCTGGAGCACGGCCCTGCTCGCGTACCTGCTCGACCGCGTGAAACTCCGCGACGGCTGGCTCGACCCCGCCGACCGCGAGGCCCACCCCGACCGCTTCGCGTTCCTGTACGCCCACCGGCGCGCGGCCCGTCTGCTCATGGCGGGCGCGGGTGTCGTGTCGCTCGTGTCGGGCTGGATGCTCCACCCCACCCCCCCGGTCGCCACGGCGGGGACGGTCGCGACCATCGCGGGCGTGCTGCTCTACGCGGGGCGGCCTCGCACGCACGGCGCACGCCCGCGCGTGAAGGACCGCTTCGTCGTCAAGAACCTCTTCGTGGGCGCGGGGATCGCGGGCTTCGCGGTGCTGATCGTGTGGTTGGCCGCGGCGTGGCGTGGGGGCGCGGGCGATGGAGGAATCGCGGCGTCGGATGCGGCGGGCCTCCTCGCGCGGCTTGCATCGCCGCCGATCCCGCCGCTCCTGCTCGTGCTGGTCTTCGTGTACCTCACGCTCCGTGTCTACGCCGATGCGGTGCTGTGCGACATCGACGATGAGGATTCCGACCGCGCCCACGGCACGCGGACGCTGCCGACGCGCTTGGGCGGCGACCGCGCGTGGGATATCGCCATGTGGCTGCGGTTGGCGCTTGCTGCCTCGCTGCTGCTCTGGCCGGTCGGCCCCTTCGCGGCACGCGCGGCGTGGGCGGGGTTCTCGGCGGCGGGGACGATCGCCCTGCGCTGGTGGCGGCCCGCGAAGATTCGCGACCTCGTGGACGCTCGCTTCGGCGTCGAAGCCGCGTGCGTGTGGGTGATCCTGACGCTGCTGGCATGAGCACGGCCCTCCGCGCAGGGCGCGGCGGATGTGTGGGGGGCCGGTCAAGCACCCGCGCCGGACTGCCCATCGTCTCGATGGGCCCGCGCCGATTCCGCCGCGTTGAGTTTCTCCCGCAGCGACTTGCGGTCGATGCCGAGGATCGCCGCGGCCCTGGTCTTGTTCCCGCCCACGCTCTCCAGCACCGCGCGGATGTGGGCCAGCTCCACTTCGCGGAGCGTGCGGTGCCCTCTGCCCGACGGTTCGCTTTGTGCGTTCATCGTCGGGGCGACGTAGCGCATCACCGTCGGCAAGTCCACCGTGTCGATCACCCCCGCATCCGCGAAGATCACCAGGCGCTGGGCGAGGTTCTGGAGTTCGCGCACGTTGCCGGGCCAGGAATAGCGCCGCAGCGCCTCCACAGCGCCGTCCGTGACGTGGGGCACGGGAGTTGAACTCTGCTCCGCCGCGGCCGCCAGGAAGTGCCGGAGCAGCGGCACCACATCACCCTCGCGCTCGCGCAGCGGCGGAATCTCGATCGGCAGCACATGCAGCCGGAAGAACAGGTCCTCGCGGAACTTCCCCCCCCCTCCCTCGCGGGCAAGCCCCTCAAGGTCCTTGTTCGTCGCGGCGATCACGCGGACATCGACGGTGCGGGGCTGGTCCGATCCCACCGCCTGCACCGTCCGCTCTTGCAGCACGCGCAGGAGCTTGGCCTGCGCGATCGGCGAGAGTTCGGCGACTTCATCCAGAAACAGCGTCCCGCCGTCGGCGGCGACAAAGAAGCCCTGCCGCGCCGCGGTAGCGCCCGTGAACGAGCCCTTGGCGTGCCCGAACAGTTCGCTCTCGATGAGCGTTTCCGGGATCGCGGCGCAGTTGACGGCCAGGAACGGGGCCGAGGCGCGGGGGCCGCGGTAATGGATCGCCCGCGCCACCAGCTCCTTGCCCGTGCCGCTCTCGCCGGTGATGAGCACGGGGACGCTCGCGCTCGCGGCCCGGGCGATGAGGCGGTAGACGCGCTGCATCGTGGTGGAAGCGCCGATGAGGCCGTCGGGGGCCTCGACCGGGCCGGGGGCCTCGATCTCCCGCCTTTGGCGCACCTTGTCGAGCGCGGCGGCGACGGCGTGCCGCAGTTCCTCATCGGAGAACGGCTTGGGGAGGTAATCGTCCACCCCACCCCGCATCGCAGAGACCGCGCCGCCGACGGTGGCGAACCCTGTGACCATGATGACGCCGGTGCCTCGGTGGTGGTCGCGGATGTGGCGGACGAGTTCCATGCCGTCGGCGCCGGGCATCCGCAGGTCGGTGATGACCAGGTCAACCGGTCCCTGGTGCAAGTTCGCCATCGCCGCCGCAACGTTCGCGGCCGAAGCCACCTCATGCCCCTCGGCACGCAGGTTGCGCTCCAGCACCTCGCGCGTCGCGGGCGAATCGTCAACGATGAGGATGCGGGCGGCGTCGGTCATCACGTCACATCAGCGTATTCGGGCGGATGCCGCCGCGTGGACGGTCAGCCGCACGCGGAAGACGCTCCCGCGCGCGGGCTCCGATTCCACTTCGATACTCCCGCCGTGCCCGGCGACGATGCCCTGCACGACCGCGAGCCCCAGCCCGGTCCCCTGTCCCACATCCTTCGTGGTGAAGAACGGGTCGAACACGCGGCGAAGAACCTCCGGCGTCATGCCCGAGCCGGTGTCGGCGACGCTGAGAACAACGGCACCGTCCACGACGGCGGTGCGCACCGTAATCGTGCCCGCCCCGGAGATCGCCTGCATCGCGTTGATGACCAGGTTGGTCACGACCTGGCGGACCTGCACCGGGTCGGCCGCAATATCCGGCAGCCCCGCGCCAAGATCGCGCACGAAGCGGACACCGGGGTTCTCGCACCCGGCCTCGAGCAGGAACATGGCCTCCTCAACGACCGCATTGATCGCCGTCGGCTGCTTGGAGGCCGGCGCCTGGCGAGCAAACACCAGCAGCTTGCGGATGATCTCACGCCCGCGGAGCGCCGCTTCCGCGATCCGCCCCAGATCGGTGCGGACCTGCGCCGGCACGTCGGCGGCCTTGAGAGCCAGTTGGGCGAAGCCCAGCACGTTCCCGAGCGGCTCGTTGAGCTCGTGTGCGACGCCCGCGGCGAGCTGGCCGATCGTCGCAAGCCGGTCGGCATGCCGCAGGGTGGCTTCCATATCGGTGCGGTGCTGGTCCGCCTCAACGCCGGCGACGAACACGCCGACCTGGCGGGCGACGGCCTCAAGCAGGGCGTGCTCCTCGGCGAGGAAGTGCCCCGAAGCTCTTGCCCCGGGTGGGAGCGTATCGGCCGCCGGTGGATCGGAGTAGCCGAGCATCACTTCGCCGCGTTCCCGGCCCGCCACTCGAAGGGGGGCACTGATCCGGAGCGCGGCGGAGGCGAGCGGGGCCTCCGGCGAGGCGACCACGAGCCCGTCGAGGCGCAGGCTCGCCACAGCCCGATCAGGGAAGCGACACGCCGCCGGGAGGACCGAGACCACCCGCGCCAGGCACTCACGCAGCGATTCTCTTCGGTCGGCAAAGACCGCCGCGACCTCGTAGAGGCACTTGAGCTCCTTGACCCGCTCCCCGAGTTCGGCCACCGCCGCACGCTCTTGCTCGAGGAGGCCGGATTGCTGGGAAGGAGTCTTCATCGCCGCGTCTGGCGAATCGTACGCTGCGGCGACTCGAACCAGCGACTCTGCGACCGCGACTGGGCGCTCGCGGTACATCTGGGTGACTTGGCTTTTCAGTTCGCCCTCGGCGTGAGACCATCCGCTCACGGGCAAGCCAATATTCGACTTGTGGCGTCGGGCTGTGCCGATCGCCACCGGTGGTTGCGCCGCCGCCCCACCCCTGCGGGCCCTGCGCGCTACGCGAGGCTTCCTCTTCGACGCCCTCGAGTAGATCTGGAGTTTGGTGTACCCCGCTGGAGGCCCTGAAAACGCGGCTTCCGCCCGTCCCCGTTAACGACCCGTGTCAATCGCACACCTATCGGGCCACCCCGAGAGTCGTCCGCCAACCCTCCGAGACGGTCTTGTGCAGGGAGTTTCTTGATTCGCCGGGGTAATCGTGCCCCGGCGTGCCAAGTCTTGCCACGTTGGGACGTTACGCCGACTGTTCGCGAACGCGAGTCAGCGCGACCTGTGACCCGGCGTGCCCCCAAAGGACTACAAGTTGGCACGTTTTGGTCACCATGGGTGCCCACGTTTTCTAGTTGGCGGCGATTTGCATTGGCTTGGTTGTTGGCACGCCACCGATGGTCGGCAGCGCCGCCATGGCCGCGGTGATCGGCAATAGCGAGTCGTCGGTGTACGCCTCGAGGGTGAGGCGGATGTCGCGGTGCCGCAGGATTTTCATCGCGATGGCGGGCGGCACCTGGCTTTTGGCGAGCAGGGTGGCGAGGCTGTGACGTAGAGAGTGCAGGACTACCTTCCGGCCGCGCTCATCCTCCTCGGCGATCTCGGCGGCAGCGAGGTCCTTCCTGAACTCCTCCATGCTGGGGATGGACGCGAAGACCGCGTCGCGGACTTTGCCGCGGCGTTCCTTGAGTGCTTCAGCGACCTCGGGCACCAACGGCACGCTCTCGGGCCGCCCCGACTTGGTGATCGACCCTGGCAGTTCAACGAAGGGGTTGGCCACATCGAGATGCAGGTGCCCCCAGCAGAGGGCGGCGGCCTCGGCCCGCCTCAGCCCCGTGTAGAGCAGAGTTATGTAGCAGAACCGTCTGTCGTCCGGGGCGGCCTTCATCAGGGCTTGGCATTCCGACAAGGCCAAAGCCCGCCGCCGCTTGTCGCGGGGCACAGCGCTCTTGGCGACGTTCTCGCAAGGATTGCCCTCGATGGCACCGTTCCGCGTGCACCAGTTGAAGAAGGCCGAGAGGTCAGCCCTGTGCGCATTAACGGTCCTGGCAGACTTGCCGTCGTCGAACAGCTCACGCAGGTACGCCGAGACGCTCTGCATCGTGCAATCCCGCAGGCAGGCCCAACCCCGAGCTGCAACGGCGGCCTCCAGACGCTTGCCGACGATGTAGGCGTACATCGGGTCCCGGCCCTTGCGGCCCAAGTCGCTCAGGTACCGGTCAATCTGTTCCTGGATTGGGCGCTTGGACTCCCGCGGGTCGGCGTTGACCACGCCTGCCTTGACCTTCTCGGCTGCGGACATCGCGTCGGCCAGCAACTTCATCGCCACACCCTTGTCGGCCGCGACGACCTTGCGCACCCGCTGGCCGTAAGCATCGCGAAAGTCGATTCCATATTTCCCGTCTCGCTGATACAGCTTTCCCATGACTCAAGTCCTTTCCGCCGGCAACTAGAATCCGGCGGCACGATCAACGCTTCGATGTTGGGGGAAGGGAAGGCGATGGCGCCGACGATTCTGATGTGACCACCTTGTCCATGAGTCCCGACACCATGCTTGCTAGGGGCGCTGGTTTCGCATCACGAGCCGCGTTCTTTGCCCGCAGACGGTTCAAGTTGTCGGCGGCCTTGAGGTGAGCGGCGGGCGCGGATGTGCGGCCGGGCAACCCGAGGGCGAACCGCTTGTTCAACCGGGTGACCAGCACCGCCGCCTTCTTACGAACCCGTGGGTCTTTGGCGATCAATCCGTACACTTCGCGGACCACCGCGACGGTAATCTCCGGCACGGTCACAATCGCGTCGAGGTTCGGACCTTGCACGCCTAGTCGCGAGAGCAAACCGCGCACGTCCGTTTCCTCCCGATTCTGACCATCCATCCATCCCACCTGCCGCGCATTGCCCTCCATCGGCCTTGCGCCTTTCGCATGGATGGTCTGTTCATCTGGTGTGTTATGGATGGATGGTCTGTTCCCCGGCAATGGTTGCCGGGTTCGAAGTCGTGATTTGCGGGGTTGGTTGTCGTGGATTGCCGGGTTTAACCCGGCATTGGTTGCCGGGTTCATCTGTTCGAGCTTGGCGATGTTCGCCCAATATGTGCTCGTCAGCCCACGCCCGTTAGACCCGATGCCTCCCCGCGATGCGTGCCTGATCTCCAAGACTCCCAACGAGACCAGGTCAAAGAACGCGGCGTCTAGGGTTCGGCGGGAACGCAGGCCTGTCGCGACTAAGAGTTCGGGCTTGCCCGTCCAAACTAGCCAGTCGCTGAAGCTAAGGTGGTCAGCGAGTGCGTACAGGACGAGCTTGAGACTGGAGCGAAGGGGCGCTCGGGCCACTGCTCGCGTCCATCGCAGTGGCCCCGTGAGCGCCTTCTTTTTTCGGTCCACACCCGGCGGGTCCGAGCCCGACCCACTCATCGGGTGCCGCCTTTGGCGATAAACGCCTCGACGGATTCAAGAGGAACCCTTACGCACTTGCCGATGCGAACGGCTTCGAGATGGCCCTCGGCGATTAAGCGCCAGACGGACCTGGCCGAGACGGCGAGCTTGGAGGCTGTATCGGAGACCTTGATGAGCGTTGGGGCGTCTGAACTGTCCTTGGTGTTCCTCGATTGCATGATGCTGAGTCCTATTGGCGGATCACCCCCGGTAACGCCGGGGTATGCCCAAAGGACCAGCAATGGCGCTCAGTCGCGCTCACTTTCCGGCATGTGCGTCAAGTCGTTTTTGGCGTCAAAACCCTGTTTCCAATGCGCAGAAACGCGAAACATAATTCTTGCAAATCCGATTGAGCGCTCAATCGGCATCGTCGTCACCCTCCTGTTCGATCCGATCATGCTCCGCCCGACCTGAATCGCGGCCGCGATCCTTCCGGTGCTGATCGGCCAGGCCGCCGCCAGGCTCCACTACACCCCAAGCCTTCCAGGCACTGCTTCGCCGAATCGTCTGCTCAGGAATGTTCAACAACGCGGCCAACTCAGGCGATGTCAAACGCGTGGATCGGCCATGGCTCGTGAGATGCAACCGATACTGCGTGAGGCGCCAGCCTGCGCTTCGCGTCTTATCCATCCAGGGGTCCGGCAAGGGAAGGGAACCGGGAGGAGGAGTTGGGGGCGGTGGTAGCGCTACGGAGGCCAAGGCTTGAGCTTGCTGCTTTGCCTTTGGAACTTGGGAGATCGGAGGCGTCCCTGCCCGTCGGGCACGCACGGCTCGCTGCAACAGAGGAGTGAGGTTCTGAAGCGCAAGCACAGCGTCATTGTGCTCGCCCCAAACCACCGCCCAAGCCTGGCCGGGTCGTAGGATTACCGAATTCGCCAGACACGCGTTGGCGGCGTCGCGAACTCGCAGACATCCGGCGTTCATCAACGATGCCAACTCATCCGTGAGCGCATGCTTGATCGCGATCGACCACTGGGCTTCCAGAGCCCGAATCATGTCACTTGCCTTGCTTATGACTTGGTATCGCTCTGGCGATTCGGGCCGGGATTTGTAGATGCCCTCGTTCATGTGATCGTTGAGGTCGATCGCTATGCGATAGAACTGTTCCCACGGGTCCACTGCCAAATCGACGCGCTGTTTGGCCGGGTCGAACTGTGGCCAGAACCGAAGCAGGTGCTCCCCGGCTTCCCACGCCGCCGCAAGCTTCAACTGGATGGGGCTGGCATCAAGGTGAAGTGAGGGTGACAGAGTTCCGGAATTACTCCGCGGAAGCGATCGGGTGACTGCTTCGTCACCTGCGACCAAGGACTCGCGCTCGACAATCTTCAGCCCGGCCGTGGAGTCCCATAGTTCCCCAAGGGCCGACTCCGTCTTCTCCATGACAGACATAGCCGCGGGCAACACGCGGACGCGCTTTGCGGTCTTGACCATTTCGGCGTGCCATTGCAGGATGTAAGGCCTGAACTTCGTTCGGCACCGAACAAACGCGTTGTTGAGCAACGCTCGGTTGTGCTCGGCGGCGATGGGTACCTCGGACCACCGTTCGATGGCGCAGTAACACGTCCAAATGGCGAATCGAATATGGTGGAGATACCCGGTCAGAGCAAAACCGGGCTCGGCGCGGTCGTAGCCGCGGTGCAGACTGATCTGCGGCGGGCGGATGAGGCGTTGTTCCGCTTCCATGCGGTGTTTCTCCATTCGACAGTTGCGGGAGCCATCAACGATAAGTTGGGCAGATGGCGAGCCGAGTCCAAACCGGACCTAACGCGCCCCAATGGGCCGCGTTACCCCTCGGAGGCCACTTCATACCGCGCGCACCGCAAAAACACAATTTCGCGCGAAAGATGCGATTATCCTTTATGCGGGGTTTCGGTGTCAAAGTAGGTACCTACAGCCCGGCTACCTCGTTCCGACACCTAATCAATCAAAAGCCTGGTTGAGCGCTGCCCTCCGAAGGCAGACAAATCGCAGACGAGTTTCTCACTCGCAGCGAAAGCGGCATCAAGAAAGAAAGAGCGTAAAGCAAGGCCGAACCCTCTCGGTTTGGACACACCTTAGGGGCGTAAATTTCGGGAGAGTATCACCATCTACTCAGAGGGCTGGGTCTTTGGAGCGAACGGCTCTCTGGGCCACGGACCGTACCAGCTCGGTTTGACCCGTGCAAACTGAGAGAGTGACGACTGAGCTTTTTCGTAGCGCTCAATCAGGTCTTTCGATTGAGCAAGCACTCGCTCACTCCAGATGCTCTCTTTTCCTATTCGTGTTCCGGGTAGCTGGCGGGTATCCCATATCTCGTAAACTTTCTGGGCTGACATTCCGATCAGCCGACGCTCGTCTTCCCGTTTGATCTGCCCTGCCTGAACCATCAGTTCAATCAAACGAATTAATGCGACATTGGTCCGAACTGCCGGGTGTGGATGCGATTCACAGTCGATGGGATCGGGCGGTAATCCTTTTCCGTCCTCCAATTCCACAAGTCGAAAGAGAGCGGCAACCGCGACAGCCATAGCCACGAATGAGCATTCCCCAGGTTCGGCATTCCACGTCGTTGTTCCCGGCCACTTCAACGTCATATCGGTGTGTTGGTACGCTCCGAACGAGAGGGCGAATGTATCGGCATCGCACTCCAGAACTTGGATTGTTCGCTCGCGATGCACCGCAAAGAATGGCGGATTCCCGCTTGGGAGTCTGGAATGGCCCGCGATTAGGTGCCCAATTTCGTGATAGAGGAGGAAGTACAGAGCAGACCACGCCAGATTCATTGAAAAGGCGTGCCTTTTTCTGTCCGAAGAAGCCACCATGTAGACAGAATCATCCTCATTGTTCCAATCACGCCGCAGCAATGGCATTCGCGGGATGGCCGTGACCCGAGGTACAGGTTGACGGGCGTCTTCTGTGATATTGCCTACTTCGGGCAGCAGTCGAGGGTCACTCATGAGCAAGCTCATGCAACCAAAAATGAGTTCAATACACCCTCGGGTGATGAGCACGTAGTCCCGGTCTTTGTCCTCGATAGCCAAAGCCTGAAACTCTGACGAGTTAGCGAAGACTACATCAAACGGACGGGATCTGAACTCGGGCTTCATGAATGGGCGAGTTCCGTTGACAATGTTCGCACCCATCGCTTCAAGCATGCCTAACCACTTCTCGAACAGCGGATCAAGAGTCGCCAAGTCAAAGCGACCTCCATATTGCCCTAAGTTGAAATCGAGAAAGCTCATCCAGAGAGTCTATCCGTCCGAAAAAAAACCGCCCCAACCTGCGGGCGGTTCCTGACCGAAGTCTCAAAGTCTCACGTTTTTGCTTCCTACGCCCCCGTCCCGCTGCGTGAAATTATCTGGAATGACGGTCACTTGGTATGGAGGGGCTTGAGATTCCATCTTGTTTCGATGACGTTCCGCGCGAAGGGCTCTTTGGGTTGTCAGTGCCGGGGAAGGGAAGTTTGTCCTTCAGCAACTCCGGCGGAGACTTGAGAAGCCACTCGCGGACAATCGTGCGGAGGGCCACACTGCCTCCGATGCGAGTATGACTTACGGGGCATCCCACAGGGCAGCCCATGCCCAGAGTGCGGAGACCTCGCAACAAGACCTCTTGACGGCGGTGCGATGCGTCGGCACCGCTTCGGCTCCAAATGAAAAACCCGCCGCACCGGAAAGCGCAGCGGGTTACACGAGAACGAGAGCTTCGGAATACCCCTGATGAGGACGAAGCAACCTACCGCGACGTGACGGAATCCGTCAATGTGCAACTCGAATAGCCCGGCACATCCTCCAACGGCCGGGCCACCTCCTGACGAACCGATCCAGGGATGAAGCCGAAACTCCCGTCGCACCTTTCGACGCAACGGGTGACACGAGAAGGAGGATCGCAGTTTAACGAGACCTCTGTTTCTTTCAATAAGGAATGCAGACAAGCTGGGCCGCTTTGCGCGTGGCCGCTTCGGGCCTCCGGTCGTATCCGACCGTTGTTGCCACGGAACTGTGTCCCATAATCCTCTGAACCAGCGCCACATCTGCCCCCGCATCCAGCATGTCGCCCGCGAACGTGCGCCGCAGGTCGTGCGGGCTGAAGCGCTCAACACCCGCGGCTGCGGCCAGCGCTTTGCACCTCTGATACAGGCTCTGGTCCGTCAGCGGCTTGAGCGTCACTCGGCCGGTTGAATCCAGGCGGGTCAGGAGCGGGCCAGGCTCGTCGCCCCGAACGATGAGCCAGTCATCCATCGCGCGTTTGGCCCCGTTGGTCAGGTACACGTCGCGGCTCTTATTGCCTTTGGCCTGGCGAACGCGCAGGCCGCCCGTCTCGGCGTCGTAGTCCGCGAGGTCGAGGCCAACCGGCTCGGAACGGCGGCACCCGTAGAGGATGGCCAGGATCGCGGCGTCACGGCGGCCACGGGGCGAACCGTCGGCGGCCGCGGCCCGGAATAGGGCCCCCAGCTCGTCCCGCGACAACGCCCGCCCACGCGACTGTGGCCCGCCCTTTACCGGTCGAACGTCGGCGCATCGATAGAGGTCCTCCGCGGACATGAGCCCCATCCGCCAGCTGGCCCGCAGCGTGCCCTTGACGGCGCTCATGATCTTGTTGGCGGTGTTGGGGGCCAGCCGCCCCGCGAGGTCGGCACGAAGGGCGCAAAGCTGGTCCACGCGGACCCGGTGCCACCCAAACCGCTCAGGATCGGTGCCCCCCATGAACCGGCAGGCGGTGGTTAGCCCGAACCGCATCGTGCGGCGGGAGCCGGGGGAAAGCTCAGATAGATATACGTGAACGGGGCTGGCGCGGCGCAGAGATTCTCGTGGCACATGGCCTCCTTCTGGAGAACGGTGGTTCTCGGAAGGACACCAGTACCGGAACGGCCCGGAATGGCAAGGAGGATTCTGATGCAGTGAGCGGCGACCACAGCCATTCCAAGTGCACCCCCCCGCAGAACGCGACGAGGACACACAACCATGTGGATTTTGGCCTATTTCGATCGCACTTGGTGTTTGCGTGATGGAGGCACGCGACGCTTTTCGAACTATGCACATAGAGCGGAGCGCGAGTCGCGCGTGCACATCCCTGCACCCCATCACATTGCGAGGAAGATCCGATGCCCGCGAACGAACGACGTGAACTCAACGAGATGAAGAAGAGATTGATGGCATTGCCCATCGCCGACCGGGTTGCCGAAGAGGTGCGTCTTGCTCGCAGCAAGGGCATGACCGTGACCGTTAGTGAAGCGGCGGGCGTGAGCGTGCCTGCCCAGCACCAAACGCAAATGAGGGCACCAAACCATCTTGCGTGCCTGTCTCTGGATGAATCAGCACGCGGCACTTGGGGTGCCCCCTCTAGAGGGCTGGGCGGGATGGTCGCCAAGTTGGAAGGACTCGATCGCAAGGCCCTTGCGCGTGCTATCGAGGTAGATATCGGCCATCTCACCAGCGGGAATACCGAAGCGGGCTTGGCTCGGATCGGCGAGTACCTTGAGTTGCTGGATGCCGCAGATCCCAGCCGCAGATCTAGCGCCACGCTTCGTGGAAGGGTTGCCGATGCCGTGTTCGGCAAAGGCAAGTTCAAGGACCAGGGTCGGTTGCCGGGGGGTGGGCAGTCTTCTTCCGGCGAGATCAAGTAACGACCATCCGAGGGAGCACGCATATGGCAGTCTTTGCCGAGTTTTTTGAACATCAGAACTTTGGCGGTCGCCGTGAACAGTTCACTCTGAGCAACAGTTGGCGTTATTGGTGGATCAAGTTCGGAAGCGGGCTGGCCAACGAAGTCACTTCTTTGAGAGCCAACGCTTCCAGCGGTTTCAACGGCAATGTGTACGGCTTTACGTCCAGAGACTTCCTTGGGAAGTACGCCGCTCTCAACATGGCCGAGGGTTGGACCTGCTGGTGGAGCAATGTGGGCGGGCTCAATGACGACATCGAGTCGGCACTCTTGATAAACCGCAACAAGCTCGAGGTGGTGATGGCGCTCAAGGACCAGATTGCGCCAGACTTTGCCGCGGAGTTCGACGCCCAGGCCAAGGGCCAGAAGGTGCACCGCCGGGGTGATCCTCGTGTGTACGCCGTCTATTTCCCGTCCTTTGATCCCGGCGCAACGTTTGTCCGCATCGAACAGGACCTGACCGTCGAACTCGACTGCTGGTGGGACTATGAGGCCCAAGTCCGCTTTGACATACGCTTGGGGCTGACCGGGAATCAGGTCAATGCCTGGGTTGCCTGGACTCACACCTGGGTCGAGAGCGGGGTGTTCTCTGGACAGATATCCAGCCAACTTCACCCAAAGATGGTTGCCGCGGCGGGCAACCTGAATCAGAAGCTTGCCGACAAGCTCGCGCTATTGAACTTCGGGATCGCGCTTGCCGGGTATCAGCTTGGGCAGGTGTACCTGCTGCCGGGTCGGCAAGCCGCCTTTCCGCCACCGTCCTCGCGCTTTGGCCACCAAGGCACCGCAACCGAAGACTGCTGCGTCGCGATTTCTCGAACTCGCTAAAGCGACACCGCGTTTGATCACGTACCAAGTGCCGATGTGATCACGCTCCCGCGGACCCCTGACTGCGTGGTCCCGGCACCGCCCTGAGTACGTTCGAATACCCGATGTTGTGAGCAAGGGCAGGCCCGCAGGCCTGCCCTTGTTCACGTTGAGAAGCCACACAATCCTGTGTGCTATATTCAGGGCCACCCGAGCACGCACCAGGAGTGTCCTGCATGGCCCGATCCCTCGACCGCCTCTCGATCGCCGAACTCAACGCCGAACTTCGCCGCCGCCAGCGGTCCACCGGGACCTTGCAGCTCCGCTATGAGCGCACGATGGCCAAAGCCGCCCGGCTCCGCGCCCAGATCGAGGAACTCGGCGGGAGCGTGGGCGGCACGGGCGGCGGAAAGACCCGGCCCAAGAACGAGATGACCCTGGTTGAAGCGCTGGAGGCGGCGCTCAAGGGCAAGACCATGAACGTGACAGACGTGGCCGAGGCCGTCCAGAAGCAGGGTTACCGCACCAGCTCGAACAACTTCCGCACGCAGGTGAACATCGCCCTGATCAAGAGCGGGAAGTTCAAGCGGGTCGGGCGGGGGGAGTACACGGCGAAGTGAGCGACTTGTTCCCTTGGTTCGAGTAGCACTTCTGCGGAATACCTGGACTAATCCGCCGCTCTAATCATGGAGCGTCGTCTTTCTCTACAATCGGTTCGTGGCAACCCCGACGCGGACAAAGTCTCCAAACGCCCTCGCGCCTCCGCAATCGCCCAGCGCCGGTACTCCGGCGGCCGCCGCGATACCCGTGCTGGTCACCATTCACGGACCTCGCCTCTATAGCCTTGCGTCTCGCTTATGCGGCAACATCGCCGACGCCGAGGACATGGTGCAGGAGGTGTTCCTGCAAGCTCACCGCAAGTGGTCCACCTTTAAGGGTGATGCTGATCCGGGCACCTGGCTCTACGCGATTGCCGCCCACTCATGCAAGGCGAGGATGCGTCGGAAGGGTGGCATCGATCGGCGGATGCCCGCGGTGTCGCAGCTCATGCCGTGGAACGAAACCAAGAACGCCGACCTTGGCGATGGCGATTCTTCGGATGGCCCCGTGTCCCATGCCATCGAACGGGAGTCGGCCCGGGCGGTGCACGACGCGATCCTGACGCTGCCGGAGAGTTTCCGGGTGCCCTTGGTACTTAAGGAAATGCTCGAGTTGTCGATCCAGGATGTGGCCGAAGCGTTACACATCAAGCCTGAGACGGTCAAGACTCGGGTGCACCGGGCCCGGCTGCTGTTGCGAAAGGCCATCGTGAACCGCCGCGGCGTGCCGAAGCGGGCGGCGAAAGCACCGACTTACGAGAAGCAGGTTTGCCTGGACCTTCTCCGGGCCAAGCTGGATGCGATGGACCGCGGGCGGGGGTTTCCAATAGGCCAGGGGGTCGTGTGCGAGCGATGCCAGGCTGTCTTTGCGGAACTGGACCTTGCGCAGAACACCTGCGCCCGGCTTGCCGATGGCAAGATGCCCGAGCGGGTCCGCAAGACAATTCTGCGCGCAATCAGCGCCGCAGAGTGACACACGAGTTCGGGCATTGTGCCAATCGCACCGTCCATCGCGTGGGGAAGCGAATGCTCACCGTTTCGTTTTGCATGTCGAGAGCCTTAGAGGCACATACAGCGGGCACATACCCAATGCGGCGGTAAGGAGCATGATGGCACCCACCCCCGCCGCTATAAGGCCGGGGACGCCGCCATCCATCACATGAAGAACGGTGAAAGCGAGCACGAGGGCGACAATGCCGACGATGGCTCGGACGCCGCGATCAGCACCACCGACGTTCTTGCACAAGGCCATGGCGTGTACTCCTAGGCGTTCTGGCGATCCGGTGTTATTCGGAACTCGCCGCGACTCTCATAAACCTCAGTTAAGTTTGAGGCTTCTGAGCGCTGAGAGGTTCCGAGGAATGTTGGTTTGAACGCGTCCCGGGGGAATCGGGAACCTTTCCCTGCGCGGCTGCCTCCAAGGCGTGCAGATGATTCGCCACTGGAGAAGCCCTTGGTAACCGCTCAACCCAGCAGGATTCCTCGATGGCTGAAGACCGTGATGATTCTGTTCTCGTTCGCCATCGGCGTGTTTGTCCTGATGCTGTGGTTGGTCGGCGCGTTCCAGCCCAAGCTCTCAGGTGCAGCGGCAACTTCCCCGGTGTTGCGCAACATCGGGTCCGGGCGCATCGTAGAGGTCGCGGTTCGCACCTTGCCGCTGGAGGAAACCGCGATCGGGGCGATCCAGCCGGTGCACCGTGTCGAACTCGCTTCTCGTTTGCTCGCCCGCGTATTGGAAGTCAACGTCAACGCCGGTCAGCACGTGTCCAAGGGGGAGGTCCTCGTGCGGTTGGAGGACATCGATCTGAAGGCTCGCCGCGCGCAATCGGAGGCGTCCGTCGCTCAGGCTCAAGCGGCCGTGGACCAAGCTCATGTCGAGGAGGCCCGATTGAGGGGCGCCTTTGACAAGAACGCAGTATCGGCGATCGAGATGGATCGCGCCGCCAACGCCCTCAAAGGTGCTGAAGCGAACCTGGCTCGCGCGAAGCAGTCGTTGACCGAAGCCGAGACGATCATGGAATACGCGACGATTCGGAGTCCGATCGACGGCGCGGTGGTTGACAAGCGGGTCAACACGGGCGACACGGTGTCGCCGGGCCAGGTCGTCGTCACGGTGCTGGACCCCAAGCGGATGCAACTGGTGGCGAGCGTGCGGGAGTCGCTTTCACGGTTTCTCACGGTCGGCGGGACCGTGTCCGTCAGGGTCGATGCCGTAGAGCACGCCTGTCCAGGCACGGTCAGCGAGATCGTCCCCGAAGCCGAATCCTCAAGCCGGACCTTTCAAGTCAAGGTCACCGGCCCGTGCCCCGAGGGTGTGTACGCGGGGATGTTCGGCCGCCTGTCGATCCCCGTTGGCGAAGAGACGGTGCTCCTGATCCCGCGTGAAGCCATACGGACCGTTGGGCAGATCGAGTGCGTCGATGTCGCCACGAGCGGAGTTCGACAGCGTCGATCTGTGCGCCTGGGCCGGAAGATGGAGGGTGAGGTCGAGATACTGGCCGGGCTCGTTGCCGGGGAGAGAATCGTCGTCGATGCCCAGGCGTCGGGAGGGAAGTGACTCATGACCGAACGCCCCTCGGTCCCCGCCTCCAACCAGCCGGTGTCGGCCGAGCCAGAGCACGCACCTGGCGGCTGGATCAACGGCATCGTCAACATCTTTCTGCACTCCAACCTTTCCCTGATTCTGCTTGTCATTTCGGTAGCAGTCGGCGCGGCAGCGCTTCTCATCACGCCCCGGGAAGAAGACCCGCAGATTGTGGTGCCGCTGGCCGACATTTACGTGAACGCGCCGGGCCTGTCCGCTCAGGAGGTCGAGCGGCTCGTCACGACGCCGCTGGAACGGGTCTTGTACCAGATCGACGGCGTCGAGTACGTCTACTCGATGTCTCACACCGATTCGGCGATCGTCACGGTGCGGTTTTACGTCGGCCAAGACCGGGAGAGGTCCCTGGTCCGCCTCTTCAAAAAGCTTGAGGAGAGCAAGGACCTGGTGCCGCCGGGCGTAGCCGGATGGGTGATGAAGCCGGTAGAGATTGACGATGTGCCCGTGGTCACGCTGACGCTCGCCGGGCACGATGCGCAGGCCGCGGATGCGGATGAATACACGTTGAGACGTGTCGCGGAGGAAGCGGCGGCTCGTCTGGCGACCGTCGAGGACACCTCTCGCGTCACGCTTTCGGGAGGACTGCCACGGAGCCTTACGGTGTACGTGGACCGCGACGCCATCGCGGGCCGCGGCCTGTCGCTTCTGGATGTGCAGCGGTCGGTGCAGGCCTCGAACATGAGCATGCCGTCGGGCGCGATCGAACGCAACGATGGGTCGATGGCCGTTCGGGCGGGCTGGGTGGTGCGCGACGGCATGGATCTGGGGAACCTGGTCGTCGGCGTGTCACATGGAACCCCAGTCTTTCTCCGCGAGGTTGCCCGCATTGAGGACGGACCGGCGGAACGCACGAGTTACGTGCGGCACGGGTGGGGCCCGGGGCGCGGCTTCGGGGTGCATCCCCACGCCGCGGGAACTGTGATTGGGCAGACGGGGCAGGGTCCACCCGACAACGCGTCCACCCTGGACAACGGCGCTCCGGCCGTCACCATCGCGATCGCGAAGAAGAAGGGCACCAATGCTGTTCACCTCGCTGAGGCGGTGATCAAAGAGGCCCAACGCCTCAAGGCCGAGGTCATACCCGATGGGATCGACGTGATTGTGACCCGCAACAGTGGGCTTACGGCGGATGAGAAGGTTTCTGAGCTGGTCGAGGGTCTCTGGGTCGGCATCCTCATTGTCGTGGCCCTGCTGACGATTGGGCTGGGATGGCGGGAAGCGGCGGTGGTTGCGGTCGCGGTGCCGGTCGTGTTTGGTCTCACGCTGGCGGTCAACATGCTCGCGGGCTACACGATCAATCGCGTCACGCTCTTTGCGCTGATCCTGTCGCTCGGCCTGCTCGTGGATGACCCCATTGTGGATGTGGAGAACATCGCCCGCCACTTTGGGCTTCGCAAGAAAGCCACCCGCGCCATCACGCTCGAAGCCGTCAGCGAGATCCGGCCGCCCCTCATCGCCGCGACGCTGGCGGTCATCGCCAGCTTTCTCCCCTTGTTCTTCATCACTGGAATGATGGGCCCTTACATGCGTCCGATGGCGCTGAACGTGCCCGTGACCATGGTCATGTCGATGGTGGTGGCCTTCACAATCACGCCCTGGCTGGCGTTCCACCTGCTCAAGAAGCGCCCGTGGGCCGCGGGCGGTGGTCACGGTGCTGACACCCAGGACGAGTTCACGACCGCTCGCGCCAGTCTGCAATATCGCGTACTGAGGCCGCTGCTGCAGCCGCTGCTCAAGTCGCGGAGGCGAGCGTGGACCTTTCTCGCCGCCGTCGCCGTGCTGACAGGCGCCGCCGCGATGCTGGCCGCCTTCCGTCAGGTTCCGCTGAAGATGCTGCCCTTCGACAATAAGGCGGAGGTCCTGCTGCTGCTCAACGCGGATGAAGGCACCACGCTCGAACGAGCCGACGCGGTTGTACGCGACCTGGAGATCGCCGTCACAAGCATTGCGGAGGTGACCGACTTCACGTCATACGTCGGCATCCCCTCACCCATCGACTTCAACGGGCTTGTGAGGCACTACTACCTCCGCACGATGCCGCACCAAGCCGAGATCCGCGTCAATCTGGTCGGCAAGAAGTCGCGCCGGGATTCCAGTCACACGCTCGGGTTGCGGGAGCGGGACAAGCTCACGGCAATCGCGTCGAAGGCGGGCATGCGGCTGAAGTTCGTCGAGCTGCCCCCAGGGCCGCCGGTGATCGACACCATCGCAGCCGAGGTCTACGGGCGCGATGACCTGACCTACGCGGGGATTTGCGATGCCGCCGAACTGGTTCAGCGCCGCCTCGCGGCCGAGCCGGGCGTGGTTGAGCCGGACGACACCGTGGAAGCAGCCCATCGGGAACTGATCTTCCTGCCTGATCAGGAAAAAGCCGCCCTGAACGGGATCAGCGTTTCGGAGATCGCCGCGACCGTTCGCGCCGCGCTGTCTGGGGCGGATGTCGGGGTAGCCCATGCACCGAATGAACGCCAGCCCCTGGCGATCATCGCGCGACTGCCGCGGGCCGAGCGGTCAAGCGCGGCCGATCTTTCACGCATCCAAGTCCGGGGCCAATCGAACCCGGACGGAAGACTCGTGCCCTTGGCCGAACTGGGGCGGTGGGAAGCGAGGCCCGCCGAGCAGACGATCTATCACAAGAACCTGCAGCGAGTGGCCTACGTCTTTGCGGAAACTGCCGGCCGCCCTCCGGCAGATGTGATCGTCGATGTGATGGCCGACCACGCACGCGACTTGCCCGCTTTGGCGAGCCCCACCACTCGCGCCCCCGGAGGCTGGCTCGACGCCTCATCTCCTCGGAAGCTCGGTGGGCGCTCGCACCTGATCCGCGGCGGCGGCATCCCCTGGGGCACTTCAGACGGAACAAGGGTCGTCTGGTCCGGTGAGGGAGAGTGGAAGATCACGCTGGATGTCTTTCGCGACCTGGGCCTCGCCTTCGGCGCAGCGCTGGTGATGATCTACGTTCTGCTGGTCGCCCAAACGAAGTCCTTCATGATCCCCGCGGTGGTGATGCTCGCTATCCCACTCACCATGGTCGGCATCATGCCGGGATTCTGGCTCTTGGGTCTGGTTACCGGTAAGACCGTCGGGGGATACTCGGACCCGGTCTTCTTTACGGCCACCGCGATGATCGGAATGATCGCCCTCTCGGGGATCGTCACGCGGCAGTCCATCATTCTCGTGGACTTCATCCATCACTCTCTCAAGCGGGGCCGTCCCTTCATGGATGCTGTCATCGAAGCCGGAGCGGTGCGACTGCGTCCGATCATGCTCGTGGTGGCCGCGGCGATGCTTTCGGCGATTCCCATCACCATCGACCCGATCTTCTCCGGGCTCGCGTGGGCGTTGATTTTCGGACTGATCGCGTCCACGGTGTTCACACTGTTCGTGATTCCGTTGGTTTATTGGATGCTCTACAAGAACGTACCGGGGCACGGAGTCGGCGCGACCGAGCAAGTCTGATGGGCCGGTCGCTTTCTTGGGGAACCCGACGCGGACATCTCGCCTCAAAGGATGTGTCGGGCATCGCCTCACATTCACCTTGCAGGGAGAACCGCCATGACCACCGCAGCAATGAACCGCAACACCGTGCCGGCGAATGATGTGTACGCGGGCTCGCCGCACAGCAAGACCGTCATGCGCCAGACTCAAGGACTGATCGGCGCCGTCCTTCTGGGGGGAGCCGCGGCGGCGTACTTTGTCAGCATGGCGTGGGTAGTGGTGCCGATCATCATTGGGACGGGCTTGCTCTTCGCCGGAGCGACAGGCATGTGTCCGATGGCATCTCTGATCGCTCGCATGCCGTGGAACAAGGCCGCCGAGGCTGACTTCCGGGGTTCTTCTAGCGGCTGTTGCGGTGGACGCTGCTGAGACTCTTGTCACCGTTGATGCGATTGTTCAATATCACGTTTGACCGCCTGAGTTTCCTAGAAAAGGGGATACCGGAATGAACCGCGCACCCAGCGCTGCTCTGCTCCATCCGACGGCTGAGACCTTTGCGCAAGAAGTACTTCAATCCGAACAACCGGTCCTCGTCGATTTCTGGGCGCCCTGGTGCCCCCCCTGTTTGGCTCTCAAGCCCGAGGTGGAGCGCCTCGCTGCGGATCTCCAGGGCCGAGCAAAGGTCGCCTTCGTCAACGTGGACGAGGAGCCCGCGCTTGCAAGCAGGTTTCAGGTCAACAGCATCCCGGCCCTGATGATCGTAAAGGACGGACGGCGGGTGGATGCCTGGACCGGGTACACGCCGCGCGCGGCCATGCTGGCACGCATCGAGAAGTGTTTGACCAAGCCGAGTGATAAGAGTTGATTTCGGGATTGCCGGGACTCTCATGACCTTGGCCAGACCTTCGCACGTGTAGCGGCTCCCATTGACCAAGAGAGGCTGTTCCTGGCCCTATTTGTGCCAGTTTTCAGCCTTCTCCCTGTGGTCGCGTATTTGCGGATGCAAATATCTGGAATTATCGGAAACGGAGCGTCCCGTCGCCGCCTCCAACCGAACGAGTGCGTGTGCACTGCCTCTCAATGGAGTTTCAAATGAGAATCAACCGACGCACCAAGTCGATCGCGTTCTGGGTTTGGATCGGGAGCCTGGGAATCGGTGCTGCGGCCGCGGCCTTCTGGCCGGTAGGCCTCAACAAGCGCCCCGGTGGCGGGACCGACGTTACGACGCCGTATGTCGTGCTGGGATACAACGACCTGGGCATGCACTGCATGAACTCCGACTATTCGGAGATGGAGGTGCTGCCGCCGTTCAACAACTTGCACGCGCAGGTGCTTCGGCGCGGGGAGGAGCCCAGCATCATCACCAGCGGGGTCACGGTCCGGTATTCTTTGCCGAGCAATACGCACTCGTCCGACAAGTCGAACTTCTGGCAGTATCCGCAGCCGCTTCTGGGCAACCCGGCGCCAGATGTCGGAGTGACCGGGAGTCGCCTGAGCGGCACGATGACGGCCACGGCGGGTCGGGATTGGTCAGTCGTGGGGATTCCGGTGGTTCCGATCGATGACAGCGGGCGGGAGAACTCATTTCCGCTGGCGTTGATCACGGTCGAGCTGAACGGCCAGATTGTGGCACAGACGCGCGCGGTGGTGCCGACTTCAACGGAGATGAGTTGCAATCTCTGCCACACTGCGCCAGGCATTTCGACGGCGAAGGACATCCTGCTGGCACACGATCGGCTGCACGGAACCACGCTGGTGAACCAGATGCCGGTGCTGTGTGCAACATGCCACTCGGATAACGCCCTTGGACTGCCGGGTCAGGCGGGGGTCAGCAGCCTGTCCGCGGCAATGCACTCAGCCCACGCTTCCCGCATGGGTCAGGTCAATCTTCCCAACTCCTGTTATGCCTGCCATCCAGGTGTTCGAACGCAATGCCAGCGGGATGTGCACTCGGCCAATGGCGTGACCTGCATCGGATGTCACGGCGACATGGTTGCCGTGGGCAATCCGGTACGCCGCCCGTGGATTGACTTGCCGCGGTGCGATTCGTGCCACTCTCGGGCCGGATTCCAGTTCGAGCAGCCGGGGAAGCTCTACAAGGAGTCGGTCGGACACGGCGGTGTTCAGTGCCAGGCTTGCCACAGCAGCACACACGCCGTCACGCCCGCCACAACGCAGCTCGACAACCTTCAGTCCAACCTGCTGCAAGGGCATCCCGGCAAGATCGATACGTGCACGGTGTGTCACACCGTGCAGCCCAGTGAGGCGTTCTTCCATCGCGTTGGTGACTGAGATTATTCCTCGACACTCGACATCGGAGACTTTGACATGAACCGTTCAACTCAAGCACTTCTGGCCGCGGTGGGCGTTGGGGCTCTAGCCTTGACCGCCGGCGCGCAGACGTATGCGGTGGTAGATATGGGCACGCTGGGCGGGCCGGTGGCGTTCGGCTTTGGCGTGAATCAGCAGGGGCATTCGGTCGCGAGCGCCGCTCGCGCGGATGCTAACTTTCACGGCTTGTTCTTCTCAGGTACGGCACAAGAGCTTTTGCCGCTGCCGGGTGATACGCAGTGCTGGCCGATGGCCGTGAGCAACGGCGATGCGGTCGCGGCCATGTCGTTCACGCTCGGGGCGCTTGTGCCCCACGGATTGCTCTGGCAGAACGGCACGACAACGAGTCTGGGTGATCTTTCGCCTCGGGCGCTGAACAGTCTTGGGACGATCGTCGGGTGGCGTAGCGTGCCAGATGCTGTCTACGGACAGGTTGACCGCGCGGCGTATTGGAGCGGCGGCATTGCGACGGACCTGCCCGGACTGGGCGGTTCATCCGGCTATGCCGCGGGTGTCAACGACCAGGGGCGGATCGTTGGTTGGTCGTTCACGGCACGCGACCTGCAGGTGCACGCGGTTCTGTGGCAGGGCGGGGTGGCACATGACTTGGGGACCTTGGGAGGCGCGGGAAGTCAGGCGTACGCGATCAACGCTTCCGGCAAGGTCGTAGGGCTCAGCCAGAACGCGTCAGGGTTGTTTCGCGCGATGCTAGTGACCCTTGACGCGAGCGGCAATGTGCTCACGCGCACTGATCTAGGAAGCCTGGGTGGTGCGGGCACGAGCGCGGCGTACGCGATTAACGCATCGTCTCAGGTTGTCGGCACCTCGATTTCGCGGGCCGTGCTCTGGAACGCGGTGACCCCGATCGACCTGAACTCAACGATCGGATCGAACACCGGGTGGGTGCTGGAGCGGGCTTGGTCGATCAGCGATTCGGGTCACATCGTTGGTTCCGGCCAATATCTTGGTCAGCCGCACGCATTTCTCCTGGTTGCCGGGTGCTATTCCAACTGCGACGGGTCAACGGCATTGCCCGTACTAACGGCGAACGACTTTCAGTGCTTTCTGAATCGGTACGCCGCTGGAGATCCGTACGCCAACTGCGACGGCTCAACGGTGGCGCCTGTCCTGAACGCCAATGACTTCCAGTGCTTTTTGAATAGCTTCGCGGCAGGTTGCCAATAGCGTCAAACAACGTGCAGACTTGGCACAACCAGATTCGGTCACAGTGTTCGCACGATGGTGACGAGCATGAGTGCGGCAAACCCCATTACCAGCGCGGTAACCGCGACTACCGCCGCGCCTGCCGTTGCGGGCCTACCACTCTCGATGGCCTGACGCACTTGTCGATATCGCCAGGTTGCAATCAGTGCCAGGAGCGCGCCGACGCAGATCATCCCTATTGCAAGCGGGACTGATATCCCCGTGCTGGGGGGATGGGGAACGGGGCTCGCAAGGGACATGTATCTCAGCCATACACCGAACTTGCCGACAACAAAACCAAGGCCCAGCACCGTAATCGCCGTTCGAACCCAGGCCAGATAGGTGCGCTCGTTGGCCAGGTGGTCGCGAGTTGCTCCCTGAGGTTGGCACGTTGTGGAATCGGGTTGGTCAGGGATGGCCGACATGGCAGTTCCTTTCGGTGCGGCTGACGAGTATTCGCTGAAGAGGCTATCCGGTTAGCCAACGAGCAACACCAACGAGAACCCTTGTTCTCGTTACCGTGTCATGGATGGCTCAGGAACAGCCACGAAACAGCCACGGGCGGGTTGGGGTGTACGGGCGGCCGGAGGCGGGAACAGCCGGGTATCAGGCACGGAACAGCCAGCGGGGCGGTTCGGGCGCTCGCTTGGGCTCGCGGGGAAACAGCCACGGATCAGCCATTGAGCCCGTAGACTCCGCACGTGCCCCTCAGACGCAAACACCTCCGGCCCGCGGCGCGATGGGTGGGCACCGTTACAACCGCGGCGGTGATCGCGGTGTGGGGCGGGACCGTGTGGTGGACCTTCATCTACTCGATTGCGCAATCACCGGTCGTTGTAGGCAATGGTCGGGTCTTGGCGGTCTGGGCAACCCGACCAGACTTTCCGATCTACAAAGAATGGGACCGCAGGAGGGGAACATTTCACTGGTGGTTCCAGTGGAGCGAAACCAGGCTAGGGAACGGAAACACGTTCTACCGGGCTGGCATTCCTTTGTGGGTTCCCGCGCTTCTGGTCGGGTTGCCAACCGTTCTCGCTTGGCGTCGCCGCGCCCGCGTCGATCCCGGCGCGTGCCCCGCGTGCGGCTACTCGCTGGCCGGAATCCCGCCCGGCTCGCCGTGCCCGGAGTGCGGAGGGCCATACACGGCAACGGAGTAGACTGGGTCATGCGCAGCCGTGCGTGCGGCTCGGGCGCTCGCTTGGGGTCGCGGGGGAACAGCCACGGATCAGCCCGGGGGCCGTCGGCTTTGACCAGCTTTTCCCTACGATCTCGTGATGGGTGTGCGCCCCAGGCTCAGAAAGACCGCGAAGTGGACGGGAGCGGTACTGGCCGTGCTCTTTCTCGCGGCGTGGGCAAGTGGTGCATTATCTGGTGGAGCGGCGGAGGTGATTGTGTCGGCATCGGGATGGGCTCTTCTCACCTGATCCCTCACCACGATGGCACCGATATTCCGCTCCCATTGACCGAGGTGCCCGCCCCGGCGACGCTGGGTCATGAGAACATCACCTCCCAGACCATGTCTTTGTCATCCATGGCAAATAGACGTTCCGGAGAGGAGCGCCCGTTGCTTCATGAATTTGGGCTAATCTCTCCTCGGGTTGCGATTGCAGGCGGAGCTGGTTTTTTTTTTGCGATCATCACCAAATCCAACGGCTAGCACGAGCGAACCATCCAGACTCCTCCGCCCCGATCTGGAGGCCAAGTGGCTAGAACCGCTTTCCATCGCATGACGCTTGCAGAGCGGATTGAATGCCGGTCCTTTTCCTAGGTTGTTCGCATTTTGGGAGCCGGTCTTCCGGGGATGACTCATGGTGCATTCTCCTCGCAATGCAATCCTCTCGACCCTCGCCTCAGGCCGTCAGATGACACTTTTCGGGGTCATAACGACCTGCCTCTCTTTGGATGGCGCGATCACCCAGAAGCAAGTTCAAGAGGAAATCATTGCCCTCTTGACCGATGGGTTGGTCCGAGACGAGTACGAACAGAGGGAGTTGCATTTGAGTCTGACAGTGGCGGGAAAGAAAGCAGCAACGGCGCGCAGGTAGCCCGTTAACGCCCCACCAATCAGAAGAGAGCTTGCCGCAAACGTGGCGGGCGCCGGTTTCACCCGAACCTGCTGGGCCTTTCCCAGCCCAAGTGGGGTAACTTGTCGGATTTCGCGGAGACACAATTTCACCCGGTATCGCCCCTGATAAGGTGCTTTCCATGCGTGTGATGTGTAACGCCGCCGGGCTCGGGGCATGACTATCGACCCACTCTTACCCCATGTGCGAGATCTACTCAGCCATCGCATCGAATCCGTAGCGCAGCTGAACCTGCTGTTGTTTATGCACAATCGGCGCGAGCGCGAATGGACCGCTGCCGACGCGTCGGCGGAACTGCGGATCAGCGCGGAGTGGACGCGGGATCAACTCGAGCGGCTTGTTCAACTGGGACTTCTGGCCTGCAAGGAGACACTTTACCGCTACGCGGCATCCCGAGATCTCGACCTAGCGGTGGTAGACCTGGCGCGGGCCTACCAGGCGTTCCCCGTCACCGTGGTGGGAGCGATATACGCGAGTCAAGACTCGACCCTGCGCGGCTTTGCGGACGCGTTTCGCGTTCGGCGGAATCTCGATCCTGACGCCCGGAAGGAACCTCCGAGTGGCTGAAATCGTCTACATCCTTTGCGCCTTGGCGGGGCTCGCATGCGCCGGATTGCTTGTGCGCGCTTACCTGAGGGCACCTTCGCGGCTGCTCCTGGGAAGCGCGATGTGTTTCACGGCTCTTGCGGCCAACAGCATATTGGTCGTTTTCGATCTCATGGTGGTGCCGCACACCGACTTGCGATCACTGAGGCTCGGGGTTGCGGCGGTAGGGTTATTTCTGATGCTCTGGGTCTTGATGACCGAACGCAAATAGGACAGTGATATGAACGGAGTTCTGCAACCCTTTCTCTTAGGCACGGTGGTTACCGCGTGCGCCGTGATCGGCGTTCAATTCGTGCAGGCATGGAAGCGCACACACGAGTCGCTCTTCTTGAGCTTCGCGATCGCATTCTGGCTTTTCGGGGTCAACTGGGGCGTACTCGCCGTATTACCGCTTGAGGAAGGCTATCCGGCCGTGTATTTGCTACGACTATTGGGATTTGGAATTATTATCGTAGGAATTATCGCAAAGAACCGGCCTGGGTCCGTGTAAGGACATACAGGGTGCCGTTGTGCGACTCCATCCCAAGCAGATTACCAGGCTGCACACGATTGCTTCTTGGAAGATCCGGCGTGCAATGAGGCGTCTGGTGGCCAAAGTGGCGCTCCGCAACCAAAGAGCGATGTCTCCCCGCTCAACAATGGGTTGATCGCCCGCGACGGCGCTGACTCACGAACGAGAAGAAGGCTTCTCGTAACCAGATCACGGCCGGCCCGCCCGCGTATGCAGCAGCTATCGCCCGCCGATCTCCGGTAACCATGGCACCGCGAACCGCGGACATCGCTGTTCTCACCTGATCCCTCACCACGATGGCACCGATCTTCCGCTCCCGTTGACCGAGGTGCCCGCCTTGGCGACTCGACGCGCGCTGGCGCCTGCACGGTTCGTGCAATCAACTAGGCTGCGGCGCGCGCCGCCTTTACAAGCGAGCGGACCTCGCTCGCGAAGCGACTTATGGCGAAGGGTGTCTGAACGAAGGCACAGGGTCGTTGGTTCCGAAGTTCCTCAGGCTGGAGCTTCTCGCTGATTGCCAAGGTGATCAAGGGCAAGCCTCGCACTCCGGCAGCCTGTTCCGCGGCTTGCAGTTGGGTAATGAGTGCGTCGCGCTCTCGCGCATGGGTAATGTGGAGTATGGCGATGTTCGGACGGTCGCTGGCCGTCGCGAGTGCACGGCAGAAGATGCCGCAGGCGTCGGTGCCCGGTTCGGAGCTCAGGAACAGCGGCGCAAACGTGCCCCCGAGCTGTGAACGGAGCTGCTCGCGGCGACTCGACCACAGGGCGCCATGGGAGTTGGCAAGAAGCGCGAGCTTGATGTCCTGGATGCGGCCGGGCGCTGTCCGCTCGACTTCGCTGATTGTGGAAGCGTCGACGCGCAATGTCTGGCAGAGTTCGTGCGTCGGATAAATCGTCTCATTGCCGCTCGAGCCAAGGAGGAGCGCGTGAGCGAGACGATTGGCGAGGCCCAGGCGCACGGTGTCTGCAACCTGGTGTGGAGCAACGGACCGCACATTGCCCGGCGAGAGGTGGTGGAACACAATCGGGTTGATGAGATCCTTTGGGAAGTGCCATGCATGAAGAACGCGCTCCATCACGTCGGCGTGATTGAGCAAAAGCATGCGCGTCTCAACCTGTTCGAGAGGAAGCTCAAGCCTGCGGGCGGCGACGAGGACCCGAAGGTATTCGTCGGGAAAGAGTTCCGCGTATATCACGCGCCCGATGTCGTGCAGCAGCCCCATCGTGAAGCTCGCGTCGGCTGCCTTCGGGTCCTCGCGGCGAGCAAGGTCCGCGGCGATCGTCGCGACAGCGATGGAGTGCTCCCAAAACTGGGAACTGCTGAGATCGTGGTCGAAAGCAACGGACCCGAACCGGTCCACGACGCCGATGCCCATAACCGCCTCGCGGATCGACGCCATGCCGATGCGGACGACGGCCTTGTGAACCGAATCGACAGGATCGCCGCGTGTGTAAAGGCTGGAGTTGGCGACGCGGAGGATTGTGAGGGCGATCGCCTGGTCCTGAGAAATCGCCTTGGCGATATCATCGGTGGAGCACCGCGGGTTAGAGGTCAGCTTCAGAACGGCGGCAACCGTGGGAGACAGAGCCTTCAGTTGGTTGACGGACTCGATGCGCTCGACAATCTGAGAACGTGAAAGAAGGGGCTTGAGGGACTTCAAGCCGACGACGACGTGGGGCGATGGTGCCCCGTTCAGCGGGAGCGGTTCGCCCGGTGCCGGCTGCGGCGGAGCATTCTCCGGCACGATTGGCACCTCTCGGACCGTCGCGCGCTCGCCCGGCGACCCCAAATCGGCATGGGGCTTGGTGAGCTCCTCGCGGACACGAGAAAGGAGCTCCCGGAGGGAAAACTGAGACTTAAGCATGTAGCCGCGGATCCCGAGTTTGGCCGCCTGGACGATCTTGGCCTTGTCCGTGATCGCGGAGAGGACGATGACGGCGATGTCGGCGGTTTCGGGGTTGGCACGAAGATGACCGAGCGTGGTGAGACCGTCCATGACGGGCATTCCGAGGTCGAGCAGAACCAGGTCGGGTTTCTCGCGCGACGCGACGGCAAGAGCTTCGACGCCGTTGCCAGCGGAATGAACGGTGTACCCCTCGCGCTTGAGAATCGCTTCGATCGGCTCGCGGAACATCGACATGTCGTCTACCACGAGGACGGTCTTCATGCGGCCTCCTTGACGCTGCCGGTTCCGTTCGGGCGCTGTCCTTCAACGGTGATGACGCGGTCGGTGCTGTGCTCGGTGACGGCGGCAGGGCATGGGTCGGTCAGATCGGCGCGAACAGTGACAGTCACCGTGGTTCCGTGGCCCTCGCTCGAGCGAACGCGGATGGTCCCGCCGTGTGCGGCAACAATGGTGCGGCAGATCGACACGCCCAGTCCCGATCCCGTGGCGTGATTCGCGCCGATCCCACCCGCATTGAGAGCGAACGGGATGCCGAGGCGGCTGAGGGTCTGCGGGTTCATGCCGGCCCCGGTGTCCTCGATGGTGAAGGTGATTTCGCCCGGGCCGGTGCGGCGCACCAAAAGTGATACCCGCCCGTCGCGGGTGTGCTTGCAGGCGTTCGTGACAAAGTTGACCAGCATGCGGCGGATCGCGCCCGCATCGCCGGTCATGGTTCCCGTGGCGGGATCGACGTCCACGTCAAAGCAGACGGGCTTGTCGACCAGGAGCGGGCGAATGACGGTGGCGAGCTCGGCACACACATCGGCGAGATGGACCCGCCCCCACTTCCAGGTGGCCTTGCCGGAGTTCAGCCGCGCGGCTTCGAGCAGGCCGTCCACGGCCTCGGCCATGCTGATCGTGACCCCGTGGATACGGTCGACGCTGTCGCGCCAGGTCGCGGGGTTGGACTCGGCGTCCATGAGAAGGAACTCTGAGAGCAGCCGGATGCTCGCCAGCGGCGAGCGGAGTTCGTGACCGACCACGCCGAGGACCTGCTCCATGGCGGCCACGGCCTCGCGGAGTCCTTCGTGTTCCTGTTGGAGCTTGGCCGCATGCTTCCGCTCGGTTTGGTCCTGCATCGCCCCGATCGCACGCGTCACGCTGCCCGAGGCGTCGCGTACCACGTACGCGCGGTCGAGGATATCTGCGTATGTCCCGTCGCCGCGGCGGAAGCGATATTCGCCCGACCATGTTTCGGAGGTTCCGGCGAACGAAGCTTTCATCTTGGCGCGGAGCCGGTCCCGATCGTCTTGATGAACACGGCTCCACCACCAATGCTCCTTGGTTTCGATGTCTGTTTCACGATAGCCGAGCACTGTCTGAATGGCTGAATTGAAGTAGACCTGGCCTGTGCGCACGTCCCAGTCCCAGATGATGTCACTTGTGGCCTTAGCCACGAACCGATAGCGCTGCTCGCTTTCGGCAAGCGCCGCACGCTCTCTCTTGCTCGCGGTAACGTCCTGGAAATAAACCGCGATCCCTTCCTTTGTCGGATACGCATGGACCTCCCAGTGTCGGGCATCGTACTCGGCCTCGAACACCGTACTGATCCGGTTCTTCATGACCTGGTCAAACTGTCGCTCAAAGATCGAGCCGGTCGCCTCCGGCCGCACCTGCCAGAGCACCTGCCCCAGATCCGCCTCGGACAACTGCAGAAGTTCTTTGGCGCGTCTGTTGATGTAGGTGAAGCGCCACTCATGATCGCAGGTGTACATGCCATCCGTGATGCTCTCCAGCACGTCCGTCAGCTGTTCGTGGGAACGGCGGAGCTCAGCCTCGATCTGTTTTTGCTCGGTGATGTCGTGGGCGACACCCATCACGCCAACAACTTCACCTTTGCCGTTGCGGTACGGGACCTTGGTTGAACAAAAAGAGCGCACGCCACATGCAGTCGGCAGGTCGTGCTCGACTCGGCTCGCCTGGCCGGTGACAAGGACAGACGCACTTGCGAGATCGAGCGCCCGCGCGAAATCCGGCGAGAATAACTCTGCGGCGCTGTGACCAACGATCTCGCCTGGAGCTTTGCCCACCAACTTGGCGCCGGCTTGATTGATGAACAGGTACTTGCCGTGAAGGTCCTTGACAAACACGACCTCTCTGATGCCCTCGGCGACGGCGCGCAGCAGTCGAGCCTCCTCCGGTACCTGCGAACGTGTCGGCCACAGTGAGAGATAAGCGATGAGCAGCGCGGCTGCAGCAATGACTATCCTCTCGATGAGGGGAACAAGATCTCCAGAGTTGCCGTCTGCGGGGTTTCCGTGAACGGTCAGCGCGATGGCCAGAAGACCGAGTATGGTCACACAGGCCACCGGTACGCGCAAGTTGTGGATCAGGTGCGACATAGCGTCCTTCATCTCGGAGGCCCGAGGCTGCGCTGTTTGACGTGGCGGGAGGCGTACGACACAGGCGCTGGGAGTGATGAGCGACCGTTACCGGACGAGGAGGGTCGGACGAACTCTGCCCCGGCATTCTGAATCGACTGAGCGGCTTGCATCAAGGCATCCCCCTGGTGTGGCTATGACTCCATGTCCGAGGGTCGGTCCGGAATCGTCGGAACATGAACCGATACTCAAGACGGGCAATTCGCCCCGGTCCGAGTAATCACATTTTCCGGCGACAAGTCGCCGCCAACGTTGTGGCTCACGGAACAGCGCGATGATTCGGACGTAGATGCCCAAGAGCAGAAAGCGAAGGCCCAAACCCGCTCAAACCCCGAGGATGATCTCGTCGGCGACAATCCGGTTTTCGGCCATTGCGTCGTTCTGTCCATCCGAGGCTTCTATCGCGCACGGGGCTGGTTTCGTTGGTGATTTGACCTAATCACGGAACCACGTTCGCCTTTAGAGACTGCTCAATTCGCGTTCACGCCGGGGTTTCCACACTCATCGCTACTCGTCGCCGCGCCTTGATCCCGGTGCTTGCACCATCGAGGGCTTTCTGAGCGGAATGACCTGCGTCACCAACGAGAATCTGCATTCTCGTAACCAAGTAATGGATGGCTAGGGGACAACCGGGGCCGAAGAGACTGGCAATGCGCCGATAGCTGACTGGGTGGCGGCGACCCCAGATTAATTGAAATTCATGTGACCTAAAACTGCCCACTTGGTACCGTTTGCTCTATGGACGACGACATCGACAAGCGTCTCGCCGAGAAGGCGGAAAAGCTGTCGCGTGAGATTGAGGCGCTTGCGGCCAAGAAGAAGTCTCCACAGAAGGCACCTGAGCCGCCTAAAGACAACTCCACCGAGCCAAAGCCCGGTGAAGAGCAAAAGCCTCCCGATCAACCGGATTGACGCTGGGGATCAGCCTAGCTCCGCCGCCTAGATCCGCATCCACCACTTGCCAACCACGATCTTCGCCCCGGACGGGGCGTTGTCCTCCACCTCTTTGATGGCCAGGTCGTACGCCTCTCGCCCGATCACCTCCGGCCCTGGTACGTGGATGATAAAGATGCTGTCGTTCATTCCCTTCACCTCGATCTCGCCGGTCAACGGCGACCTTCCCTCGGTCCGGTCGAGAACTTCCTTAATGTGCGGCAGGTTCCCCTTGAGCGCGCCCTTGAGCAGCGACTCGACCAGGATTGCCGCCAGCGCCTTGCCGTTGTGCTGATCTTCCAGCCGCTCGCGCAAGAGCGCCGTGATGCTCTTGCCCTTGGGTCGCCCGCCGGGGTTACCTGACTGGCCGGGCTTCCAGCGGTGCTCGGCCGGGGGAGGCACGCCGCTGATGGGGCTTGCGCCTTCGGGCTTGTCTGTCATTGATCGTGCCTTTCCTCTTGCCGCGCTCCGGCACGCTCTCGCCCAACACGCTCGCGGTACTCCTCGTCCCCCTCGTTGAGCATGCGCGGCGGCTTGACGACGTAGTGCCGCGGCGGGTTCACCGTCACGTCCAGCTTCTCGGTGCCCTTGCCCTCCAGGCGGTCCCACACCTCCTTGGTGAACGGGAACTTGCCCGAGAGCGCCTCCTTGATGATGCGCTCCGCCAAGATGTCCACGAGCGGGCGGCCGTTGTGCTCGGAGGCGATGAGCTTGCGCACCGCGTCGGTGAGCCCGGTGCCGCGGGGGCGGCCCTTGGGGTTGCCGGATTGGCCCTTCTTCCAACGGGACGCCACGGGCGGCACCGTGCCCGACTGCGGGCTGGCGTGGGGGTGACGGGGCACGGCTTTGGCCGCATTCCCTAGCGTGTTGTGAGCCACTTGCTCAGGGTTGGATTGCTCCGGGTTCATATCACCCACCTTCATGCGCCTCGGTGCGCCTCCAGGCCACGTCTGGCCTTCTGCGCCCGGCGCTTCCTAGTCCCATCCGTACACATCTTTAAGAAGGCGAATCCACCCGGAATCAACTGGCTGTTCGCGCGATTCCATGGCTTCATGTGCGTGTCGCCGCGGAATGCCCCGCGACGCGAGCAACGGAGCCCAGCGCCATGACGACCACGCCGAACAACGCCCCCGACAACAGCGACCTGCTTGACACGCTCAAGATCACCGAGGTAGCCAAGCGGGCCGTACCGGGCTCCTGGGTCACCGGCACAATCGCGGGACACAAGTTCGAAGCCCTGGTCTTCCCCGAGCCTGCGATCAACCCCGAGTACGAACTGCCCCACTCGAACATGTCCAAGTTCTGGCTCGCCGACGAGCGGGGCAATGTGGTCGCGACCTTCGACCGCGGCTGGGACCTCCGCCCCACCAACGACCTGGCCAAGCGCATCACCGACCTGCTGGCCGCCGGGCTCGCTGAGTTGGTCTATCGCACCTAACCCGCCGCCCGCGCGGGGAACCGCGAGGGCTGCCTTTACCCGCCGCGCTGTGCGGCGGGAGTTCTCAACACCTGTTTGGAGATTCACATGTTGACCACGAAGAAGCCCGCCAAGACCAACACCGACAAGGCCCGCGAGCAGGCGCTCGCCGAGATTGGTGCCCGCATCAAGCAACTCGACAGCGGCGAGGTTGCCCCGAGCGGGGAAGACGCGCCGGTAGCGGTCGCGACCGCCGGCAGCCCGGTACCGCCCAAGGCGGGGAAGAAGGCCGCCAAGGGTGCCAAGCCCGCGAAGGAACCCAAGGTCGAGGCCAAGGCAAAGCCCGCCGCCAAGGAGGCCAAACCGTCCAAGGTCGCGAAGGAGCCCAAGGCCAAGAAGGAAGGGGGACCGTCGAAGCTCTCCGGGCTCGACGCCGCCGCCAAGATCCTGGCCGAGGCCAAGAAGCCGATGACCTGCAAAGAACTTGTCGCGGCAGCGTTCACGAAGAACCTGTGGCGCTCGGAAGGGGCCACGCCCGAGGCGACCATCTACGCCGCGATCATTCGAGAGATTGCCGCCAAGGGTGGCGACGCCCGCTTCCGCAAGGTGGACCGCGGGCAGTTCGCCGCGGCGAAGGGAGCCTGAGCCATGGTCGAACTCGCGATCCTGGTCAGGAACTCGACGCTCGCGGCCCTGCGTGAGCATTCGACGCACCCCATGGCCGACCCTCTGCCCCTCAACGAGCGTGAGTCGCTTGTGCTGCTCAGTGCCGATGTCGTTCAACGGCTGCTGAGCATCGCCCGGCCCGAGGACGCCCGCATTGACGACGTGATCATGCGTTTGGCGCTCTAGCGGGCTCATGCCCCCGTTCCCCCTGCCTCGGCATTCGCCGGGGCTTTCTCTCTTGCGGACAGCCTCTCGGCCGCGACCTCTTCAAACGTCCGGCCGTCCCCGTCGAGCACCGCGGCCTTCCCCGCCTGCTCCTGCCACCTCCGCACCGCCACATCCACGAACACCGGCTCTAGCTCGATGGCGTAGCAGCGGCGTGCCAGTTGCTCTGCCGCGATGAGTTGGCTGCCCGAACCGCTGAAGGGCTCGAAGCAGATGTCGCCGCGCTTGGTGTGCTTGCGCATGGGCCGCGCGAAGATCTCGACGGGCTTCTGGGTGGGGTGCTGGTTGCCCACGACCCTGGCCTTGCCGCCCCAGTCGATCTCCCACACCGAGTTCAGGGATTGATCGCCGTCGTGGCCGGGCTGGCTGCCCTTCACCCAGCCCATCATGCACGGCTCGTGCCGGAAGTGCCAGAACACCCGGCCGAACACGGGCGTGGGCTTCACCCAGATGATCTGCTGGTGGTCCAAGATGGAGAGGTCCTCCCAGACCCGCGCGATTAGGGCTTGTCGCTTGTGGGCGTGCCAGCAGTAGATGGCGGTGTTGGGGGCGATGACGGTCAGGACGTTGGTGAACACGGCCCGGAAGAACCCGTCGGCATCGGTGATCTGGACCTCCTTGTAGGTAGCGGACCAGTCCTTGCCGCCCTGGTTGCCCCCGTCGTGGTCGGGGCGCTCGCCGGTGTAGTCCACGAGGTACGGAGGGTCGAAAGCGGCCAAGGCGGCCTTCTGGCCGTTCATGACCCGCAGAACGTCCGCCGCCTTCGTGCTGTCGCCGCAGAGCAGGCGGTGTTCGCCGAGGAGCCAGAGGTCACCCTTCTGCGAGACGGCCTCGGCATGCACAGCCGGCGCCTCATCTTCTTCCGCGGCCTCGGGCGCGAGCTTGTCGAGCAGCTCGCCAAGGTCATCCTCGTTGAAGCCAGTCGCGGCGAACATGTCCTCGGGCAAAGACTCAAGCAGCCGAGCCAGCGTCTCATCATCCCACGCTGCCAACTCGGCCGTGCGATTCAGGGCGATGGCCAGGGCCGCGGCCTTGGTGTCATCCACATCGACTTCCACCACCGCGCACTCGGTTACGCCGCTGCGCCTCAGCACTTCGAGCCGGCCGTTGCCGCCGATGACTTTGCCCGACGACTTCTGCACGACCAGCGGTTCCACCTGCCCGAAGCTCTTGAGGCTGTCGGAGATGGCGTTGAGGTTGCGGTCATCGTGCTTGCGCGCGTTGGCGGGATCTGCGTGGAGTTCTGAGAGCGGAACCGTCCGGACATTCATGAGTGCGTTCCTTGCGCGCGCAGTCTGCGCTGAATGAATTGGGTTGGGTGGGATTGGGATTGGGAGGGAGCGGTCATGCGTGTTCCACAGCCCCTGGCCGTGTCCGGTGGTGAGCGGGGGGCACCAACCCCGGCGCAGGGGTCGGATGCGTTGTGCCCGGCGGAGCCGCGGTCACACCAACCAGCGCTGGCTTTGGTTCGCGGTAGTCACCCGCGGGCGGTCGTGCTGGTTTGCACCCGGACACCGCCCCGCCGTTCAGGCGGCCGCCGGGCCGTACGTTGTCACCTTGCCCAGCGGACTTCAACAGACCTTGAACCGGACTTTGCGAAGCGCCCGGTTGTTGTCCCGGCTTCGCGTAGAGCGATCACAACCGCGCGGTCCGTCGCGCGGCGCTGCTTGATGTGCAGTTGTACGCTCTGATCCCGCGGCTGTTCCGCACGGGGATCTGCGGCGATGGCACGCGCAGATCACTGCTGGCCGCATGGGTCGCTGTCGGTCCCGTCAGGACAGTGATCAAATAGTTTTGAGAATCTGAGTTGTGCGTGTTGTGCGCGCGATTCCCGACACTCACGGAGACCGAAAGCCGCCTCCGGACCCGCGCGATGACGGCAGGCACGATGACACCACGACCCCCAACCCCAGCAGGGTCACGATCCAGATCAGCACCGACACACCGAACCCGGTCGCAGCAGTCATGCACATGCCCAGCCAAATGCCGCGTGCGATGGTCCACACGGGCCGGCGCTCCAGGTCACCGCTGGGGCGCGGTTGTGACCCCACTTGGCTGTCAATCTCCAAGATCGCAGGCGCAGCCTTGCCCACGACGCGGCCCTCGCGCACAACTCGGGCTCGCGCCGCCTCAGGATCGGCAGCCTCGACGATCACCGCCAGGGTGGCGCCTGTGTTTCGATCGACGACCTCAACGCTGTAGAACACACCGGCAGCTTATCCGATGTGGCCTGATTCCTGCTCCTCCACTTCTGTGCTGCCGAGCGGCATCGACGACCGTGCCCGCATCCTGCGGCCCGTTGATCGCGTTAACGGCAAATCTTCTTGAGCCAGGACCAGGAATACCTGGTCAGCGACGCATGAAAGCCCCGCCCTGTTTGATCACCAAAAACCCTGGAGTCTGCTTTCGTTCTTTCACAAGCGTTGTTTTCACAATAGCGTCTTCACCCCGAGCTGCGTGCCTAGCTTCATCCGCAGATGAGAACGTGCTTTCCGCCGGGACCAACAGCGCCGACACCGGGCTAGTGCCGACAGAGCCCGTCACCAAAGCGACCACCTTTCCGGAGAGCTGGGCACCTCCTCCCGTTCCGGTTTGACGTACGGTGATTTTGGACCCGCCGGTCAGTTCAATTCGCTCCATGGATACCTGGGCCACCGTGTCAACATTCACCTTTTGATTGGCGATGCTGCTTCTCGGTAGGTGCAAGCTGACGGGCGAGCCCGTGTTTGCGGGCGGCGTCCCCTTCACGAAGGCTTCGATCGGAAAGGACAGGTCTACGCCTTCGGGAGTCGAACTCGCGGTCAAGTCGTTCACTTCGACCACATCCCCTCCGGCCAACGCCTGTTCGATCGTGATCTCGGAGAAATTGTCAGCCTTGATCCACTTGAGTTGCGCGTTCGCCTTGGTTCCATTTGTCGCACTCGTGTTCGTGCCAGTGCAAGATGCGAGTGCCAAGCACAAGCAAGCCAAGGTCCCGAGTTCCAACTTTTTAAGTGACATTCGCCTTCCTTCCTCGAATTTGAGGTCAACGACCCTCTTGACTGCGGACACTTCGCTTCAGATCGACGAGCCACCCTTCAATCGCCTTAGTTTGGTCTGAATGTGGATCAAGCCTTTGCAACTCAGCAACTCCGGTCTCCGCATCAGCGAGATCGGCCTCCGCTTGCGCCTTGTGCCCGTTTGCAAGCCTGGCTGCACATCGAAGTGCCAGTACCTGCAACTGGGTGAGCAGCAGATTCACGTCCGAGTCAGATTTCCTCCATTCCTTCAGTCGTTCCAGGTACTTGCTGGCAGTCGAGTCCAGCGAGTTCGTGTCACCTTGGCGTCGAATGACTTCGCAAAGACCGTTCCAGCAGACCATGTGAGCGTTGCGAAGGTTAGTTCCTTTGCCTGCCTCGCCCAGCGACTCCAACACGGTCAAACCCCGCTCAAACGCATGCTGAGCTTCTTCGATCCGCTCTACCGACATCATGGCTGCTCCACAATTGCACCAAGAAGCGGCGAGATTGCCACCCGCGTCCGCAGTCGGTGACAACTTGAAGATCTCGTCGAGTCCGTCAACGCCCGCTCTAAAGTCGGCTATGCCCACTTCGACTTGGTGCAAGCTCATTTCAGCGACCGCTCGATTCACAAGCGCCTGGGACTTGACCTGCCGAAACAGACTACCGTTGGGCGTGTCTTGGCGTGCCCTCGCCTCATCGATAACACCAGTTAGCACCGCAATCGCTTGCATCGGTTGGTGGTCCGTGAGGTAGTAGGCCCCCTCGTTCAGTTGGCAACTGAGTAGCTCGTACACGAGCCCCCCATCGTCGTTATTCGCCTGCGCCTTTTTGAGAAGTGCGATTGCAGTCTGAATGTCGGCAATCGCCTCCTTAATTCGATCCTGGCGCAGAAACCACGCGCTGCGATTCTGGAGTAGCGAGGCTCGCACCCGATAGACGACGGCTTCGTCGCCGACCGCGAGTTTCACTCCTAGTTCGTAGTCTGCTTTTGCCTCATCGAGGGAAGCACAGTCCTCCCGAATGACAGCTCGATTGGACAGGCCGCGAATGTACAGTGCTAGGCCTTTTGCGGATAGACCTCTCGACGGCTCAGCGCCAACAAGGTACTGGTCGAGATGCACAAGCGCGTCTTTGCAGTTCCCGGTGGCGAAGTAGCACAATCCAAGGTCCATGTGCAAGCCGAAGTCATTTGGAGTCAGCTTACTGGCGATTTCCAGGCAGGCCGCTGCATCGGGATACTTTTGAAGCCCGAATAGCGCGTCCGCCCTCGTCCGGGCTGCGAGCGCGAGATTCTCTGACTTGGCCTGGAGTTCCTCTTGGCCTGTGTGGAGGTCCTGATCGGTCACAAAGTTGACAGCGCGATCGTAATCAGATTTGGCATTCGCCAGGGTTGCCCTCGCCAATCGGACAATCAGGTTCTGCTGATCGTCTAGGTCAGCCCTGTCCGCCAGTTGAGCTAAGAGCTGGTTCAATCGTTCGAAGTGTGCTCGGCTCTCTGGGTCCATCAAGGTTCGATCCACCTGCACTCCAACCACAGTAGTGACCTGGGATATTGCACCCAATTGGTCCCGGCGCTGCGCGGCAAGTCTCTCGCTCAGTGCGTTCATCTCTTTGACCATGTCCCCGGTGATGATGGTCAGGTTGCTGTGGTCGAGTTTCACGTCTTGTACGATCGTTCGTGGCCCCGGTTGACAGGCCATCAGCGCGCAACTCAACCAGCCGATGAGTAGAACATCCCGGCTGGACAACGCCGGGCCGTGGGGGCTATTGCGCGTTCTGCGGGTTCTGCGCGATAAAAGTTGCATCAATAGGGCTTTGGTCATGGAATACGCGGCACCTCGGCGGCGACGAGCCATGTCGGTGTCCGCAAATCCTAGCGAATGTTCGAAAAGCGGTTCTCTGGGCAATCCGGGGCACCGTCGGGCCCTCCTAGGCAGACCACTTGAGCGCTAAGACCTTGGCACGCAAACAGTTGTGCCAAATAGTTGGCACCTTTTGGGCACCCAATGTTCCCGAGTAGCGCGAAAAGGCCTTGTTTTACGCTACAGAACGCAAAACCCCGGCTAGATTCGAATCCTAGTCGGGGAGTTTCAAACGACCCACGCGAGTGCGTGGGTCGATTTATTTTTGGGGCGAAGCTGCGACGGGTTTCCGACTTTGCGAAGCGAGGCTACCTGTCTTTCAACTCAACGGTGACGTTGGCGGCGCCTCCGTTCCAAGAGACGGTCGGAGTCCCCGAGGCGCCTCCTCCATCCGCCGTGCGGCGTTCGCCGTTCACCGTGATGGACCCTATTGCCCTTCCGCCAGGAACGACAAAGCGACACCGCCCGGCGCCGCGACGGATGCCCTCCTCAACATTCAGCGTAAGTCGACGGCCCTGGCCACGGAGCGTGTAGCTGAGTGGCCCGAACTCGGTCGGGAACGCCTCGACGCGGACTCCGTCATCTTCCCACGGCCACTCCGGCTTCACGCCCGCACCGATCACCAGCGTCGGACCGTCTTCATAAACCAACATGCTTCGGGTCGCGTGCAGGAACTCTGACCCGACCCAGGTGTGCGGCATGTCGCCCAGGAACCGAGCTGTCTTGGGATCGCGGCACACCACTTCGGCCCACTGGTTCCACGCCGCGGGGCGTTGATCCTTGAAGAAGTAGTCAAAGAGGTCGTGCCCTCTCTCCGGTTGGCCAAGTCGAATGAACGTGCTGGCCACGCGCAGTTCGTAGGGCGTATATTCCTTCCAATCGAGTCTCCCATCACGTCGTGATTCGAAGAACTCAAAGTACTTGTCAAAGGTGCGCGTCACCGCCGCGCGAGGGAGGCTGCCAAGCTCGCCGCATGGGTAGACGCCAATTGCGGTGGATGTGGCATCGAAATCCCCGAGCTCGGCACACCCGGGAATGTAGTCAATTCCCTTGTTCTTCATCACCAGGTTGATAGATGCGTGCAGGGCGACTTGATACTCACTGAGAATATCGGCAAACCGCTGGGCGTCCTGGGACTTCCCAAGCGCGTTCGCCGCGGATACGGCATCCTTGAGCCCCTTGACCACGAAAAAACCGTCCCAATACGAGTGCATGGGCTTAGCCGAATACCCCTCATGGCTGATGGACTCGGGAACCAAGCCAAACACCGCCCGCTTCTCGGGCGGTCCGAGGCGAAACTCGTCGCTCATTCTTTCGTGTCGCAGCGCGTCGATGTAATCCACGGCCCTTTCGATGTGCGGCCACATCCGCAGCAGGAACTCCCGATCACCCGTGAACTGATAGCAGTTCCAGATCGCGTAAATCAGCTCACCGTGGCTGTCGTGTTCGGGCACCGGATCCGGGCCGCGGCGATCAACGACGCAGGGGACCTTGCCGCTGGGATATTGAAACGATGCATACCACTCGATGAAGTTCTTGGTAACTTCTGCATGCCCGGTTTCGAGCAGGGCCGCGCCCGTCATGGAGCCGTCGCGCATCCATGATCGCTCGTAGTTGCGTGATCCGGGTTGGATGGCGGGGCCATCCTGATTGATCAGGATGTAGGCTTGGGTGGTGCGAAAGGTGTCGACGACGCGTTTGGCCGACTGGGGCAGGGTGAGGCGAACGCGATTCAGAAGGTCCGTCCAGAGCCTTTGTGCGTCGGCGAAGCGATCCTCGATGGACCTGGCACTGCTCGCCCATGGCTTGATTCCGGGACGCAACAGAGCTTCGACATCGAACGATGCGGATGCGCCTGGTGCGAGATCAAACTTGAATCGGAAGGCTCCCGAGGCAAGTCGCATCGGATCGGTCACGGCCTGCTCGATGGGGGCGGAGCCCTGAGCCCAACGCTCGGGGAGATCGCCGGATGCGAAGACCGATGCCCCAAAGCCAATGGGACTGGTGATCGCCCGCACGCGCTGGGCACCGTTGACGCTGACGCGGCCATCGACACACGCGATCGAATCGATATAGGACACGCCGCCGGTGATGTTCAGGTCCTGCGATGGCGGGAGCACTTGAAACGGTCGGATGGCAACGATGAGGAATCCACTGGCTGAGTTCGATCCGGTGTTGGTCAGCGTGTACCGCCCCACCACGGTTGAGTTTCCCGCCTGGCCATCTGCGAATGCAGTGATGTCGAGCTTCAGGCCGCCGACGTCCCAGGTAACGGTCGGTATGGGCAGGTAGTCATCAGCGAGGGTCTGTGTGGACCGAACGTCGGCCCAGGTAATGAGCCTCTTCGAGTTCTGATGCCAGATGAACGGCTCGATCGAGAATCCGCTTGTGGCAACCTCGATCGCGCCGTCGGTGTTGAACAGAGCCTCATCGCGATCACCCGGCACGCCGACAACAGTCCAGTACGTCTGCTCGCCCCGGTAGTAGCGCGGCAGCCATCCGGCGGGAATGCGCTTGCCGATGTCGGCGAACATCGCGTTGGAAATCGAACCAAACTCAACACCGGGGACTTCGACTGACTTGAGAAGAGGTGCTTCGCCGGACCCGTTGATGATGACGATGCGGAGGGTGCTCCCTTCACCGTCGCGGATCGGAACAAAGCGAAGCCCGCCTCGGGCGCTGCGGACACGGGCCGCGGGCTCGAATCGCTCGCCGTCGCTCGATACCAGAATGTTGTAGTCCACGGGGAACCGTGCCTGGTCCCAATCCAGGATCAATCCGCCGAACTCTCGTGCTTGATGGAGATCGATGTCGATCGTGTCCGGCGAAACGACCTTGATCTCGGGGGCGTTGGTGACGGGAGCGGGCACGGGGAGCGCCTCGTAGGTCAGGGAATCCAGATCGACCCAACCTTTTCCTCCTTCCGCGGCGGCGATGGCAAACTCGACGTACGCGACTTCTTTGGGTTTGGGATTCGAAGTAGACGATCCGGCCGGTCCCCAGGCAAAGGCGATGCGCCGGGCCGGGATACGCTCGTCGAACCAGTCCGTGGGCCATTCATACGCTCGCTGGTTCAGCCACCAGACGCTGTCACCGCTGGGATCGACGAGCTTGAACTCGAGGTTGTTTTTGGGGCCGCGGCCTTTCACTTTGAAGCTGAATCGATAGTTGGCCGGCATCTCGGCGCCCAGCCGCACCTCGCGCCGTAGGACGACAAACCCAGCGCCCGCTTCAAAGTTGTAATCGAGATGAAGCGCCTTTCCGTGCGCCCCATCCACAAGAGAGATCGACGCTTTGACACCGTCGGAAGGCATGACCTTCCAGGAGTCCAAAGTCTCAAAGCCATCGAGCACAAGAGGTTGCGCCCGCGAGGCGGTGGCCGCGGACACGATGACGATCCACAGAAGGATGGTTCGCATGATTGATCTCTCTACGAGCGCTTTAGACGACGCCCTCATCAAGGCTCCGCCCATTGCTGGCGATGACCTTGGAATACCAATGGGCCGAGTCCTTGAGCGTGCGTTCCTGGGTCGCGTAGTCGATGTGAATCAGGCCGAACCGTTCCTTGTAGCCGTTCTGCCATTCGAAGTTGTCCATGATCGACCAGTGCATGTAGCCGCGGATGTCGGTGCCGTCGGCAATGGCGCGGCCCACAGACCGTAAGTACCGCTGCGTGTAGTCGATCCGCAGGGGATCGTGCACCTTGCCATCCAGGCTCACCGAGTCTGTTCCCGACATGCCGTTCTCGGTGATGACGATCGGCAGTTTGTATCGCTCGTACAGGAACCGCGGCCCCCAATAGAGCGCCTCGGGCGTGATGAACCACCGCACGGCGGTCTGCGGGTGCCCCGGCTTGTGGGGGACGATCTTCGGCTTGCCATCAGGCCCGGCGAGGACGGGCTCTCCGTCGTAAATATTCACGCCGTAAAAATCGATCGGCTGCTTGATGGTCTCCATGTCCCCGGGTTTCACGAAAGTCATGGGGACGTCGTAGGTCTTGATCCCATCCTCGGGGTAGCGCCCGAACACGACCGGATCGGCGAACCACGTGTTGTTCCAGAAGTCTTTGGCCACAACGCCCAGCGTGAGGGCGCGGGCCGCGTCGATGTCGGCCTTGGCATCCGTCGCGGGGTACTTCGTGCGACCGATCGGGGCCCAGCCGATCGAAGGCTTCTTCTTGGCGCGGGCCCGAATCACCTGAACCGCGCGTCCGTGGGACATCAGCGTGTGGTGAGCCGTAATCAATCGTTCGCTGGTGGTCGGCCTCAGGCTGGGCGCGCCCATCGCATCACCGTGATCCGGACCCAGGAAGATCTGCGGCTCATTGATGGTCATCCAACGGCTCACGCGGTCGGAGAGCCGATCGACCACCACTCCGGTGTACTCGGCGAACCAATCGGGGCTCTCGCGGTTCAGCCATCCGCCACGACAGAAGAGGGCGTGCGGATAGTCCCAGTGGAACAGCGTGACCCACGGCTCGATACCCGCGGCCAATAGGCCATCGATGAGGCGGTCGTAAAACGCCAGACCCGCGGGATTGACCGTACCAGTGCCTTCAGGGATGACCCTCGCCCAGGAAATGCTCAGGCGATAGGCCTGCAGGCCTATCTGCTTCATGAGCGCGATGTCTTCGGAGTACCTGCGGTAGTGGTCGCAGGCGATGTCGCCGGTGTGACCGGACCAGATCGCTCCCGGGCGGCGGCAGAACTCGTCCCAGACGGAGGGGCCCTTGCCATCGGCATCGTGCCCGCCTTCAACTTGGTAGGCCGAGGAGGCCGCACCCCATACGAAACCGTCCGGGAATCTCATGCCAAGCTCCTACCGCGGAATTGCAAGGCAACCCTTGGTGATTCCGAGGCAGGACAGTAGGATGTAATCGCTTTCATGGTGAGGCTTCCAGGCGGGGGTTGCGTATGGAGGTCCGGGGTTTCCTTGTTCAGAATGAAGACTATTGGAATCCAACACGCGGCGGCTCGATTCGCGCTGACGGCGGGCTTGGCGATGGGTTGCGCCGCGGTGGCTCAGCCGGTGTTGCAGCCGTGGCCGGTGGGCGGACCGGATGACACGGTGGCGACAGCCGCGGCGACGTTATCGGGCTGGTATGCGTGCGCGGACTCGTTTGAGGACTCGATCGAGATCCGGGACATCAAGCAAACTCTGATCCGCACGATCACGCGTGCCGACATCGCGGCGCTGGTGCCCTGGATGTCTTTGGGTGGAGGACCGGACGGACCAAGCGGTTTGGCGTTCTCCGACTCGGGCAGGCTCTTGTTCATTCTGGTTCACGATGCCAACACAGATCCGGGTGGCCAGCCCAGCGATGCGGTCCTGCGCTTCGACACGGCGACCAGCGCGTTGACGGTGTTTGCGCGGCTGGAGTTGTTTGATCGCGACGATGCGTGGCCGCACCTGGCGATGGTTCACTTCAAGGGTCGCTTGTACGTCGGGACCGATGGGCTTGGAGGGGCCGGAAGCGTGCGCATCTACGACGCCGGCGCCAACGTTCAGGCGGGAGCGTTGCTGAGCAGTGGCGCTCTGCCGGGGGGCACTGCGGTCCACGGGCTGGCGGTTGATCGGATCAATAACCTGATCTACTCGGCGTCGGATTCCACGATCTATCGAGCCAGCACCAACACGCTTCCGCTCACGTGGACTGCACTGGGTTCGCTGCCCAGCGTCAGGGGCCTGGCCTACTCCGACAACTATGGAGCAGCGGGACAGTTTGGCCTCTTCGCGCTCAGTGCGACCATGGTTCCATCGGCTTCGACGGTGTCGTTCATTCCGCAGTTGCAACTGATCGGCGCTCAGACGTTCGCACCCTCGACATACACATCCGCAAGCCAGGAATGGCACTCGATCGCCGCGACCGCTGACGGCAAGTTGCTAGTCGGGACGGATGAAGATGCGCAGATTCTGGGCGATGCGGCGGACACGCGACTGTCGTATCAGGCTTGGCTGGCCGATGAGTTTCAGCAGGTGGTGGCGTTTGGAAGGGCCTTGATTTCGCCGGGATCTGAGCCTCCGGGGTGGGTGCTGGATGGCGATGTTCAAAGCGGAACGCGGTGGCAACCCGCGACGCCGGACGGTGCGGGTTGGGTCGTGATGCTCCTGATCATGAACGATCACATCAATGGAGATCCGCAGGCACTACCGCAGGTGCGATCGATTGTGACGAGGTACGCGGGACTGGCCGCGGATGGGATCGGACCATCCAAGACCGCCGACGGGATCATGCGACATTGGATCGAGCCGCAGACCGGGGGCGTGAAAGCCGGGAGGGATCCCGAGTTTGCCACGCTTTCCACGATGAAGATCGTGCTGGCCGCGTCGAGGGCGAGGGCCTATTGGCCGGCGGACGAGATCATCCAACAGGCGGCGACCAAGATCATTTGCCAGGTGAAGAACCAGGATGCGTACTTCGAGAGCGGCACATCGGATGCGACGTACTTCAAGGGCCTGGTCGGCGGGGGGCCGGACCTGTCCAGCCGCACGACCGCGTTCAGCGAGGCCATCCTCTGGGCCGAGCAACTGGGCTATTACGGCGGGGCGACTTCGGCGACCAAGTTCTCGCATTGGATGAACCGTTCGCTGTGGCCCACGGCGACGTACCTGACGGGGCGGCCCATCACGGGAAACGGAAACGGCGCGTTCCAGTCGGCGTTTACGAGCTTGTATTCGGAGTTGGTTCAGCCCGCCTTCCGCGCACCGGGTAGCGGCTGGGCGGCCCAGATCAATAACATCCGCGAATCCAACGCCGCGTGGACGGATGACAACGGGCCCAAGTACAACACGGTTTTCTCGGCGGGGACGACCAAGCCGGAATGGGGCGGGTACTCCGCGGATTCATTGGGAGGCCACCCGGGGAATATCTCGACCTTCACATCGCTCATGGCGATGTCGGGGACCGGGGCGACCGCATCTTCGGTCGGCGCGTACAACGCCTACCGCAGAGGAGCACGCGAGACATTCTTGAGCGGCGCATCCATCCTGTATCGCCGCTCGGATGTGGACCGTTCGTACACCCCGCCGGATGCCGGTCTGCCGGACGTCGCCCTCGGAGCTTTGGGACTCGCCGAGTTGCTTCAGCCGGGCTCTCTGGATGCGGTGCTGGCGGTGCCCTTTGCGCCCTGCTGCTGGGCGAACTGCGACAAGAGCACCGCTTCGCCCGCGTTGACGGCCAATGACTTCCAGTGCTTCCTGAACAAGTTCTCGGGCGGCGACCCGTACGCCAACTGCGATGGCTCCGGCACACCTCCCCTGCTCACCGCCAATGACTTCCAGTGCTTCCTGAACGCGTTCGCCGCGGGTTGTCCGTAGACGGCGATGCCCTCCCTGTGCATGAGCAGTCAACTCCCGCTGCCTTGCGCGCAAAACAGCGGCGCACCGGTGAGGGTGCGCCGCTGCACAAAAGGGGTGCTGATAGTCGGCCTCGCTTAGCGGCAGCCGCCTGCGTACGCATTCAGGAAGCACTGGAAGTCATTGGCGGTAAGCACCGGCGTCGTGGTGCTTCCATCGCAGTTGGCGCTGGGGAGGCCCGAGGCGTAAGCGTTCAGGAAGCACTGGAAGTCATTGGCGGTAAGCACCGGCGTCGAGGTGCTGCCATCGCAGTTGGGATAGCACGTGGCGGCCGCCTGAACCAGATTGAGATCATCCCAATACACCGCAGAGGTCGGATCAACCCCATTGGGACCGAAGATGAGTGCCATGACGGTGCAACGCGTCGGCTGGCCCGAGGTCGGCTCCAGGGGATACACCAGGAAGTCGCCGGCGGTGATCGTGTGTTCAAAGTAGGTCCACTGCCCGTTGGTGTGCCCAAACACCGGCCACTCAAACTGCATGTAGGTCGAGCCGTTGACAGTGCGCCGAACCTCAAGCTTCAGCGTCGTAAACGCCCCGTTCTGGAGTTCGCTTGCAACAGGGATCATGTACCAGCCCGAGACGGTGATCGGCGCGCCACGATAAATGATGAGCGGGTCGTAGGGGAACGGGTTGGTCGGGTTGTTTGTATCGGGCCAACTGGTCCAGATGGCGCCGAAGTTGGAAGTGCCGAATGAGAGCTTGATCGAGCGGCTTCCGGTGTGAGAGATGCCGGTGGTCACGGTGAGCGCACCGTTGAACTCGGTCCAACCCAACGGGACCGTGTTGCCCGTGGGGTCGTCCAACTCAAAGCTCGGATTGGTCACGACGGGCGGCTGAGCGACGGCCTGGCCAGCCAAAATCAGCATCGCGGATGCGGTGGCAAGAATCTTTGCGTTCATCGGAGAGGTTCCTTCGTTGAGACAGGTGTCGGAGGGCGTGCCGGACGGCGATCGGGATTGATCCTGCCGGGCAGCGCGTTCGACGTAAGCGGTTACATTGTGACAGAAGCAGGACTTGCCGTCAAGGTTTTTTGGTCCATTTCCAGCATTTTGGGAGCGATGCGGTAGCGAACTATTCCTTGAGGCCGTCACCGGAAATACCCTGCACAAAGGCCCTTCTGGCAAGTACGAACAGAATAAGAACGGGCGCGGCGACCATGGTGCTGGCCGCCATCAGCAGGTTCCAGGGCGTGTTCCCCGCCTTGGACTGGTACAACTGGAGTCCGAGGGCGAGGGTGAACTGATCGCGATGGGTCACGAAGATCAGGGGCGCCAGAAAATCGTTCCACACGTACATGAAGTGGAACAATGCGACCGTGGCCAGGGCCGGCTTGGCCAAGGGCACCATCACCCTCCAGAAGATACCCCAGTGCGAACAGCCGTCGATCCGGGCCGCCTCATCCAGTTCGCGGGGAATCCCCATGTAAAACTGGCGAAGCAGGAAGATGTTAAACGCACCTCCGAACCACGCGGGGATCCACAGCGGCTTGAGCGAGCCGATCCAGCCCAACTTCGAAAAGATCACAAAGAGCGGCCCCATCAGCACCGGAAACGGGATCATCATGGTCGCCAGGGTAAGGCCGAAGAGCAGCCCGCGGCCCCGGAACTTGATGCGGGCAAAGCCGTACGCGACCATCGCGCTGGACAACGTCATGCCAACCACCGAAAGCAGGGCGACGATGAGCGTGTTGCGGAGATACAGCGGAAAGTGGATCGACTCGTCGTTCCAGACCGCCGCGTAGTTTTCGCGAGCCTGAGTCGGCGTGAGCGCAATCGGATCGGGCAGCACCGACAGCGACCCCCCCGCCACTTGCACCTCCGGCTTGAGGGATGTCGCCACCATCCAGACCAGCGGGGCCAGAAACATGGCCGCGGCGATCGCCAGGGCGATGTACGCGGGAAGGAGGCGGAGTTGTCGCTTTGATTCTGCCATGGACTACGCGCGGTAATACACCAACTTCTTGCTCGTCGCGAACATCAACCCCGTTAACGCCAGCACGATCAGCAACTGCACCCACGCCATCGCCGACGCGTACCCCATGCGCTGGTATGTGAACGCGTTGTCGTACAGACACATCGTGTAGAAATAACCAGACTGTCCCGGCCCGCCCTTGTCCTTCTGGAAAATCACGTACGGAATCACAAACACCTGGAACGCCCCGATCGTCGTCGTGATCATGTTGAACAAAATAACTGGCGAGATCATCGGCACCGTCACATGCCAGAAGCGCCGGACCGGGCCCATCCCGTCGATTCCTGCGGCCTCGTACAACTGCGTGGGTACTTCTTTCAGCGCCGCGAAACAGAGCAAGACAGCCTGACCGATCGACCACAGCGCGATCAGGATCAGCGCCGGCATCGCCCAGTTGCGATCCAGGAGCCAGTTCGGTCCTTCGACGCCCAGTCCGGCCAGGCCGCGATTGATCAGGCCGTACTTCCCGTTGAGCATCCACATCCAGACCATGCTCGACGCGACCAACGGCGTGAGCGTGGGCAGAAACAGGGCGCTCTGAAAGAACCCGACACCCTTGAGCCCCTTGGCGTTCAGGAGGGCCGCAAGAACCACGGACAGCCCCGAGCTCAGCGGGACAAGCAAGGCAATGTAGATCAGCGTGTTCTTGAGACCCACCAGAAAGTCGTGATCGTGCAGCAATCGCGTGTAGTTGCTCAGCCCTGTCCACAACGGCTTCTCAAGAAGCGGATAGTCCGTGCAGCTGTAGTACAGGCTCATCACCATCGGGAGCAGCAGGAACGCGCCGCAACCGACCAGCCAAGGACTGATCCACGCGAACCCGGCGGCCGTCTCACTTCGTCGGCTCACGCGGAACTCCCCGCACGCCGCCGGCTCGCTTCCGCGGCCTGATCAAGCATGGCCTGCGTGCTGCTCTGGGCGCTCTGCAATAGCGCAGCGGGTGTGCCGTCGAGGTTCCACGCCCGATCGAGAACTTTGCTGAACTCATCCTTCATCTGGGCCCAGGTTCGGGTCGCAGGACAGCGATACGCGCGAGGGCTCTTGGCGATCGCATCAAACACGCGGATACCACGGTTGGGGTGCTCAGCGAGGAACCTCTCGCTGCTCACGGCCAGCGGTGAACCCTTGCAGTGAACTGTCGATAGGTATTCAACGACGTCTTGCCGCTGGGTGTACGCGATGAACTCCATGGATGCCTCGGGATGGCGAACGCCGCGGGGGATCACGAGGATGTCGGTATCCACAAGCCCGAGCGGGGCCGCGGGGTCGAAAAGGGTGTCGGCAACGGGGAACGGCACGACGCTGTAATCGAGGCCGGGCGCAAAGGCCTTAATGACATTGGCAAGCCATGGGCCTTGGATCACCATCGCGAGCTGCCCCGCGAGAAATGGGTTCAATGCTGAGTCGTAGTTGCCAAACCCGGATCGAAACTGGTTCACGGCCTGAAGCCCGAACTCTTTGGGGTATGACTGAACCCACGCATAGGCCGCGGTGTTTTCCGTTGATGCGACCAGCGAGCGATTCGAGGTCTCATCGTAAAGGTTGCCTCCGAACTGGTAGCCCCATATAAACGGCCACCAGCCCGGTTCGCGATGGTGGAATCCCATCTTCGTGATACGACCCGACTCCACACGCGTGATCCTGCGGTTGCACTCGTCGAGCTCGCCGATCGTCCGCGGCGGCCGGTCAGGATCCAGCCCTGCTTCCCTGAACATCGCTCGGTTGCAGTACATCGCCAGCGTGCCGCCGGTGTTGATCGTCGCCCACATCTTGCCACGGTGAGTCATAACCGGGCGCATACCCTGGGCGTAGCTTTCGAGCCTCACCCCCACTTTCGCGGCCAGGTCATCCAGCGGCAGAATCGCCTCGGTCTCGGCGAACGCGGGCACGTTGTAGTTCCACAGGCCCAGGATGTCCGGGGGGGCTCCGCCCGCGATGGAGATCTGAGCCTTTTCATCGATCCCCGCCGTCGCGAAGTAGCGGACGAACAACCGATCCTGCGAGGCATTGAAGTCGCCTACGACTTTCTGCATCGCGCGGCCTTCCTGGCCGGTCCATTTCTCCCAGTAGTCCAGGACGAGCCTGCCGTCGGTTCGCTCTTTCCCGGCGCGCGGACCAAAAAGGGCAAAGCCAGCGCCAGCCGCGGCGATGGTTCCCAACGCCGCACGACGTGTCATGGAAGATGCTGTCGGGTTCGCGCCGGCCATGGGTGAGAGACTACCTGATTCGCACGCACAATCGCGCGATCGTCACTTGCCCGGGGCTGTAGTTGAGGGCTTGCCGCCCCGCCCGCCGGAGGTCGCGGTGGCCTGGCGCTCTCTGCTGATGCGGTCGATGGTGGATTCCCATTCGCTTTTGGGGAAGCCCGTCAACTTCCCAGTTTTGGGGTTGGCCACACCCTGACTCGGGTCGATCGGGAGCGGACGTTCCCAGAGCGCCATCTCAAAGCGCCCCCGAGGCATCGTCCATTCGTCGCCGGTTTCACGATCTCGGATCGTGATCTCCTCGGTCGTGCGACCGAGCGAGTAGGGGTCCCCACCGCCACCCAGGGACCGGTACCAGACCCAACCGCACAACACGATGAGCACACCCGCCACCGCCCACCCGGCCCACGGTTTGGACTTCATGATGTCTCGAATGCCCATGTAATGCCTCCATCGATGAAACGGTCAGGGTCCGTAGAGGTGGCCCCAGTTGAAGAACGGGCCCGGCGCGCCGAACTTGTCTTTCGCCTCCGGAGGACGGTAGAGCCGGATCGGCCGCGACTCGATCCGCAGATCACCGCGGAGGAAGTTGTTCTGATTCGTGGCCTTCAGCAGGTCCGTCTCGCTGTAGCCGGTGGTGAGGACTTTGACCTTCACTCCGGCGTGGCGTGGGAACTCATCGAGAGCATCCGTCGCCAGTACCAGCTCTTCGGGGTGCTTGATCTTGTTGTATTCGCGCTTGCTCACACCGGATTGGTAGTTGCCCGGTGCGGGCTGGCCGTAGGCGGGGTAGTACGGCGAGTCGTTGAACCAGTACTCGGTGACGTACTCATCCGTCGTGCCGGTGATCCCGATGTTGTCGTAATAGCGGAATCCGTTTCGCAGGTACTGCCTGGATTGTGGGTCCCTCACGCTAGCCGCCCCCTTCGCGGCTGGGCAACCGAACGCCTCGCTCCCCTTATTGCTCAGGAAGTCGTTGAGAGTGGGGATCACGTTCCAGTAGTCTCGAGCCACCAGCGTCTGCGGCGTGCGCGGATAGAGGTCGATGCACACCGGATTCTTCTGCTGATCAAAGTACATCTGCATCGCGAGCCCGATCTGCCTCAGATTGCTCTTACACGCCACATCTCGGGCCGTGTTCCTGGCCTGAGCCAATGAGGGCAGCAGGATGCCGATCAGCAGCGCGATGATGGCGATGACCACCAGGAGCTCGATCAGCGTGAACGCGCGCGCCTTCGAGATGGGCTTGGTTCCGATGTTCATACTTTGAGACTCCGGGTTGCGGGTGGTTTCGATGCCGCTCTCTCACGACCCCATGTCACCTCGACCTCGATAGATTCTCTGGCCTTCCAGTCCGACTCGATAAGTACCGTCTGGTCGGATTGAACGCCGTTGATCGTCAGGACGGGCCGATGGCTGGGGTCAAAGTCGCTCGAATCGAACCGGATGTGAACGCTTCGGCCCCGCCACAGCCGCTTGACATCCACAATTCCCAGTCCCACAGGCGGACACGGATCGATCTCCAGCCCATCCCAGGTCGCCCGGATCCCCAGCACCCAGTCCATCACCACTTTCCGCAGCCACGCGGCCGAACCGGTGTACCACGTCCACCCCGCACGCCCGGGTGTATCCGAAAGCGGGCCATCCACGTTGCCCGGCATCACATACGGCTCGGCGCGATACCCCTCGGCATCCGCACACCGCAGCGGTGGAGAAATCGACTTCCAGATCTTGCCGACAGATGCGACATCACGGACCTTGCACGCCGCGGCGAGCGCCCACGTCGCCGCGTGCATGTATACACCGCCGTTCTCGCGCGAGCCCGGGGAGTACCGCGTGATATACCCGATGTCGGGGCGCGGCTCGGTGTAGGCCGGCGCGATCAAGAGCGGGCCCCATTCCGACAGGAGGTGAACCTTGACCGAATCCCAGGAGGTATGGAGTCGATCGGGTGTCGTGCAGTTGGTCAACGCCGCCCAGGTCTGACAGTTCAGGAAGATCTGACCCTCTTTGTTCTCGTGCGATCCGATCCACTCGCCACTATCCAGCGTGGCGCCGCGGAACCAGGAACCATCCCACGCGTGGTCATTCACCGACTTAATCAGGGCCTGACGCCTTTCGGCGTACCCACGGGCAAGCTCCGCCTGACCCGCGTTTGCGCAGCATGCGCCGAAGTCCTCGAGTAATGAGATCAGGAACATCGCGAGCCAGACTGACTCGCCTCTTTCCTTGATCCCTACCGCGGACAATCCGTCGTTCCAGTCGCAGGAACCGATGTGCGGCAACCCACGCGGGCTCATGCGTCCGAACGAACGCGCGATTGAGCGTTGGCAGTGATCCAGTAGAGTCGCAGGTGTCGCGTCGTCGACAAACGGGATCTTCAGGTCAAGCGCTTTGAGATCACCTGTTTCTTTGACGTACGCCGCCACAATGAACGGCAGCCAGAGATAGTCATCGCTGCACGCCGTCCTTAGCCCGGTCTCGGTCAACGGATGCCACCAGTGATAGACGCTCCCGTTCGCGAACTGATGAGCCGCGTGGAGCAGGATCTGTTCCAGACAGCGCTTGGGTTCAAGAGTGAGCCACACCTGGCTGTCCTGCAACTGATCTCGAAATCCAAACGCGCCGGACTGCTGGTAATAACCGGTGCGGCCCCAGAGACGGCCGCTGATCGCCTGGAACGGCAGCCAGTGGTTCGACATCAGGTCCATGTCCGGCATCAAAGATTGCATGCTCGTGCGGGAAAGCAGTTCTTCCCATCGGGCGACGGTCTGCGTGGTTGCAGCTTCGACAGCACTGGTGTTTGAGTACCGGTCAAGGAGTTGGAGCAGTTCCTTCTCGTTCGCCGCGATCGCCAGCGTGAAGTGCAGCTTGACCGTGGCTCCAGGAGCCAACGTCAGGTCCCCGCCAAGGGCCGCGGCCGCGTCTCCGAACCGGCCAAACGCAGTAGCATTCTCGCCCACGGCCGGGTCGCCGATCATCGCGGCGGGGCGAGACGTATCGCCATATCGCCCGAGAAACGCCGACTTGTCAGCCAGCGCCAACTCCCGATCAAACCGAACGCCGCCAACCGCATGAGCCGCGATGTAGGGCCAGGGACGGTTCCAATGCTCCCCCTCGTGCCGCGGCGGGACATCCCACATGTTCTTGGTCGCGATAATGGCGCGCCGACCCGTATCGTGCGCGGTCTGAAAGAACAACCGGTGGAACTCTCGCTTGGCATCCGGCGCGACGCCGCAACACCACTCAAGGTATGACGCGATGCGAAGCCGACGCTTCCATGCCGTCAAGTTTGTAAGTTCGGCGGTCCAGAGTTCGACCGCATCATCGGGAGCGACACTCAACGTCCACGCCGCGCGGATGCCGTGACACTCGGTGACAAAACGCGTCTTCCCCTGAGTGTGCTGGCACAAGTACTTATCAAACTTGGGTCGGCATGGCGAAGGGGCGGCGGACCAGACTTCTTCGGTGTCCAGATCCGAGAGGTAAAGAAACCGGCCGTGCTGGTCGCGGGCCAAATCCATCTCCCAGCGCGTCAGCACGTTCAGTTGGCTGTTGTCCAGCCAAGAGAACCCGCCGCCGTTCTGGCTGACGACAAACCCGTATCGCCCGTTACTGACGACGTTGACCCACGGCGTGGGAGTCTGGGGATCGGTAATCGAAAAGACCCGCCCCGATTCGTCAAAGTGCCCGTAGGCATTGCTGAGCAAGCGAAGTTCCCCGGGATGTAACCGCTTTCATCATGCACGAACAGCGGCACGATGTCAAGAGGCAGATCCGGCCTCATTTTCTAGCAATCGAAAGAGGCGGCCCGTTTGGGCCGCCCCTCGTCGGTTTCAAGCGCTGCTATCACCAACTCACACCGCGCGGCGACGCCGCCCCGCGACCACCCCGGCCAGGCCCAGCAGGGCCATCGAGCTCGGAGTGGGAACATACGTGTTGTTGGAGAAGCTGGCGACAAGCGTTCCGGCGCCGACCTGGGCGCCCGGGGCCTGCATGTACCCGCCGACATAAGCCGGGTTCAGAATACCCCAGAGACCGTGTGGCGGATCCTCGCCCGGGTTGCCCTGGTCAAAGTTGATCCAACCGCTGTTCAGCGCCCCGTACCAGTAACGGATCTGGCCCGGATCACCGGCCGTGTTGCTGTGCGCGGCGTACTCAACGCCAACCCGAACGGTCGTGCCGAGGGTATAGCTCGCACCCTGGCTGCCCGTAAAGGAGTAGAACGGCAGGCGGCCGCCGAACGCCGCGACCTCGCCCGTGGCCCCGTTCATGAACAGGACGCCGTCGCCGTTGGGGTCCCACCACGGGGAAATCTGCAGGCCGATCTCGCCGCTGGCTCCCGGTGTGCCGCTCAGCTTCAGATCGGAGAAGAACGAGAACGTGTGGTTGTTCTGGAACTGAGCGTTGGTCACCCCACCGTCGGAAGACAGCCGGAAGTTGTGCCGGTTTGCGAATCCCGCACCAACCAGGTTCGAGTCGCTGAACTGCACCAGCGCCGGGTAGCTGTTGGTGACAACCAGCGTGGAGGCCGGGAAGTTGTCGTAAACTCGTGTGTTTGGATGGGCCCCATTGATCGCGGGCTGGGCAACGGCGACCGCCGCCAAGCCCACACACGCTGTCAGAACTGCCGCACGTTGCATTGTCATCACTAATCCTCCTGAAACGGGTTCGAAAACCATGGCCTTTGAGAGTCTCAATCCCGGAGCGAAACATCGCCCGGTTGATGTAACCGCTTACACAATTACCACTTTTGGCGTTCTGTCAAGGCAAATCATCAAACTTCTGTGAAGGCGGGTCAGCGCCCGGGGGTTTTCGCGGCCGCCGGAGGCTTCAATCCCAGCCTTCGAAATCCGTCCCGAATTGCCGCATTGGACGCGAACAGGTTCCAAATCAGGCCCGTTCGGGCGTTCTCAATGGCCACGATCAGCGGCCCTTGATCAATGGCCAGGCAGTCCGGCGCGGCCCAGTCCGTTCGTATAGAGAAAGAATCCCTAAAACCGAACCCACCCGCCACCGGATCGCGCCAAACCAGCGGCGATCCATCAGCGTTCTTGAGCTCCCGGAACCGGCGCATCGCTTTCACCACCGCCACGGGATCGAACATGATCGCCGAGCCCGCGCCATAAGGCGCGATCGTCCCGTCACCAAAATCATCCTTCGGGCGGAATGATGAGAAGTCGCGTCCCTCCAACTCCTCTTTGAAAACGATTCGCGCGGGATAAAGCCCCGGGACCGCGTACGACCCTTGAGCATCCGAGGCCGTCAATCCCCAGGCGCTCTCGCCCAGTCCGGGGAACAGATCGGTCCTCGCAGTGGTCTTGATCTGATGCATGCGGATCGCACGCCGCGAGTTCTCCCACCAGTCAACTCGCGCCCTGGGCCAAGTCGTAAATCGCTGGGGATCGTCGGGCCCAACGGCCGCGTAGTTGATCCAGCAATGCGCAAAGAAGTGCGTGAAGAGCGCACCGGAGTACGGGAACCATGCAAAGGGCCCCGTGTCCGCGTGCGAGCCAAGCTGGCGGCGGAGCTTGTAGTACATCTCCGCGGGGACACGATGTTCCGCTTTTGTGCACGAATTAGCCAGAAAAACAGTGAGTTTCTGCTCATCGCCCGCATCCAGCCAGAAGTACGGAACCAGCTTTCCTTCGCCGGTCGGGGCGCTGTCTGAGTTAGGCTTCCACGCCAGGGACATGAACCCCTGCTCGTAATCCTTGGCGGGTCCCGTCATCGGCACGCCGGGCGCCGCGACGAAGAACGACCAATCCGCATTATCCACCAACCCGCCGCCGACGGCCTTGACCTCACCACCAAAGTACTCGCCGGCCGTGATGATCCCGCAGAACAGGAGTGTCGAGTCGATCGTGCTCACCACCCGCTCATACGCCTCTAGAGGCTGCCCCGCGTCCTTGCCATCCAGAAAGTGATAAAACAACCCTGCTTTGCGGTTGTTTGGATTGCCCGCCAGGCTCCGAACGATCAACAACGCCCGTTGTTCCGCGGCCGCACGGGTGACCCAGCCCCGCTCAACCCCGATTGGCAGCGCCGAGAGCTGAAACCCAACTCCCGCAACACTGACCACCGGCTTGCTCGTGCGATCCCGCACCATTCCCGTCTCAGGAGCGACGGCCGTCCACAAGTAGTTGAACGCCCCGTGCTGGACCGCATCCAGGAGTCGTTCATCTTCTGCCGCAAAGTGGTAGGGCGGACGGCTCGCATCGGCAGGTGCTTCGATCACAACGCTTGAGGCTTCGACGGGCTGGCGATCCAGGGCGGTCAATGCCGTCCCAGAACAACCAAAGCCCGCCACCCCCGTACTCAGTAAGGCCGCCCAAAGTGCGATGTTCGCGCTAGCTCTTCTCACGGCCTGAGCGTATCACTCCCCAGATTCAAATGAAAGCGATTTCATATCCGAGCTTTGGTGGTATCATGGCCAAAGTGACACGCACCGCGCGCCCAGCTCCGCCCGTCACCCGGCCCTTGGCCAAGCCGCCATCGATCGAGGATGTCGCTTCGGGCGCCAGCGTCTCGACCGCGACCGTGAGCCGCTTCCTGAACTCGCCGCACCTGGTTGCTCCTGCCACCGCTGAGCGCGTCATGCGCGTTATCGAGGAACTCGGCTACCGACCCAACCGCTTCGCCCAGGGCCTTATGACCCGACGGTCGTTCACGATCGGGATCGTCCTACCCGACATTCACGGGGAGTTCTACTCCGAACTCCTCCGCGGCGCCGACGCGGAGGCCCACCGTCGCGGCTACCACTTGCTCGTCACCTCCGAGGGCCGCGGCGACGAAGCCAAAACCATCAGCTCAGGCCCATTCGGCCTGATCGACGGGCTGGCGATCATGCTCACCGAACCAAACGAACGATTGTGGCGCGCCGCCAAAGGCACTGGCCTTCCGGTCGTTTCGCTTGACACCGACCCGCACGAACCCGGCGTGGACTCAATCCTGATCGACAATGCCGCGGGAGCCGCCGAAGCTGTAGCCCACCTCTTGGGATCGGTCCCCGCAGCGCAATGCTACTTTGCCGGCGGCCCGCGCGACAACTTCGACACCATCCAACGCGCCCGAGCTTTCACAGCCGCCCTCACGAGGCTCGGCCACACACCGCGGCCCGAACAGGTCGTCTATGGCAGCTATCTCCCGGAATGGGGTCGCACCTGGGCCCAGCGCATGCTCGGTCCCCACATGCCCAACCCGATCGGCGTTATGGCCGCCAACGACGAGATTGCTTACGGCGTTCTCGATGCCTTTCAACAGGCAGGAGTTTCCGTCCCGGATCATGCCCGCATCGTCGGATTCGATGACAGCCGCCTGGCCTCGCTTCTCCGCCCGCGCCTCTCGACCGTGCGTGTGCCCTTGCTTGAGGTAGGTGCCGCGGCCGTTGACGCGCTGGTCGATCGAATCGAAAACCGCGACGCACCGGTAGTCTCTCGCAAATTGCCGACCCGACTCATCATCCGAGAGAGCAGCCGACCATCGTCGCCTTCAATGCCCTAGATTCCGGTACGCGGGTATTCGTCCACGCTCACCGAAACTCCTACTCGTACGCCGGCATCCACTGATTGCCGGCGATGCGACTCACGAGCTCGTCCGAGCTCATCGCCGGAGCCAACCCCTCCTTCTGCGCCTGCATGGCCACCGCCGCGGCGATGTGCCTGGCCACGCTGCGCAACTCCCGGGGCGAAGGCAGCAAAGATCCGTTGCGGTCCTTCCATGCCGGCGACTTCTCCGCAAGTGCCCGGGCCGCGGCCAGCATCATCCCATCGGTAACCCGCCTGGCCCCGGATGCGGCAATGGCCAACCCCACTGCGGGGAAAATGAACACGTTGTTGCACTGCGCGATCGGTATGACCCGCCCACCGTCGTTGACCGGCGCAAACGGCGACCCCGTGGCGATCAACGCCCGCCCTTGCGTCCATCGGACCAGGTCCGCGGGTGTCGCTTCTGCCTTGGATGTCGGGTTCGAGAGCGGAAAGATGATCGGCCGCGGCGTCTTTCGCCCCATCTCCTTGACGATCGATTCGGTGAACGCACCTCCCAGCGTGGACAACCCGATCAGAATCGTCGCGGACCGCTCCTGGATGACCTCTTCCAGGCCCACGACTCCGGCAGCCGAGCGCGCAAACCCCGCCAGCCGACCCGTGCTCTGCGCAAATGCCCGCTGTTCCGTGGAAAGATCCGTGCGTGCAGAGTGCAGAACTCCACCTCGGTTGATGATCCAGAATCGCGCGCGGGCTTCCGCCTCCGTGAGCCCATCTTGAATCATCGCCCGACAGAGATAGTCCGCGACCCCTATCCCCGCCGACCCGGCCCCGAGAATCACCACTTCCTGCTCGCGCAGCGGCCGCCCGGTGACGCCAATCGCTCCCAAGATTGCCCCAAGAGCGACCGCCGCGGTGCCCTGGATATCGTCGTTGAAGCTCAGAAGATCCTCGCGGTATCGGGAGAGCAACGTGTACGCGATCGAGTTCGGGAAGTCCTCCCACTGCACGCACGCCCCAGGCAGTTCTTCTTTGACCGCGCGCACGAACTGATCGATGAAGTCAAAGTACTCCTGCCCGCTGATTCGTTCGTGGTTCCATCCCAGGTAGAACGGGTCTCGCAAGCAGGCCGCGTTGTTCGTGCCGACATCCAGCACGATCGGCAACGTCCGGGCCGGATGGATCCCGCCGATGAGCGTGTAGAGCGACAGCTTCCCGATGGGGATCCCCAGCCCGCCCACGCCTTGATCTCCAATCCCCAATATCCGCCCGCCGTCGGTGACCACGATGATGTCGATGTCCTTCCCGTACCGATTCGCCAGAATCTCGCGAATGCGATGGCGCAACGGATACGACACAAACAGCCCGCGCGGCCGCCGATAGATATGCGAGAACTGCTCGCACGCCGCCGCCACCGTCGGCGTGTACACAATCGGCATCATCTCCTCGATGTGGTCATTCAGCAGCCGATAGAACAGGACTTCGTTGGTGTCCTGAAGCGCCCGCAGGTAGATGTGCTTGTCCAAGTCCGATGCACGACTGCGAAACGCTTCATACGCGCGCGCCGCCTGCTCTTCAAGCGTTTCAACCCGCGGCGGCAATAGCCCCAGCAACCCACACCGCGCCCGGTCTTCTTCCGAGAACGCCGTTCCACGTGTGCGCAGTGGATTGTCCAAGAGCGCGTGCCCACGCCGATGCCCCGCGGCCCTCTCTGCCTGAGTCGTCGTCATGGCCTCACCCTTTCCTGCTGTAGGCCCCGCCCATCGCCCGCAGAGACTGTTCGCGGGAACCGCGGCGAGGTTCAGGACGGTAGTGTCCCCCACCTGCTCGTTGCAGTGGCGCCATTCAGATAGGGGATGCTTCCCCGTTTACGCCAGGAGCCCGGGCACAACCGATCCCGAAACGTCGGTCAATCGAAACCGCCTGCCCTGGTACATATAGGTAAACCGCTCGTGATCGATCCCCATCGCGTGCAGTATCGTGGCGTGCAGGTCGTGGATATGTACCCCGCCCTCAACCACGTTAAAACCGAACTCATCGGTCTGACCATAGCTGATACCGGGCCTCACGCCTCCTCCGGCCATCCACATCGTGAAGCAACGCGGATGGTGATCGCGCCCGTATCCCGACGTGTCAATATCTCCTTGCCCCACGGGTGACCGCCCGAACTCCCCACCCCACACCACCAAGGTGTCATCCAGCAGGCCGCGGCGTTTGAGATCCGTCACCAAGGCCGCCGAGGCCTGGTCCGTGTGCTCACACTGGATCGGTAACTGCTCCGGCAACATCCGATGCTGATCCCAACCCACGTGATAGAGCTGAATGAACCGCACGCCGCGTTCGGCCATCCGCCGCGCGAGGATGCAGTTGGACGCGTACGAACCGGGGCGGCGCGATGCCGGTCCGTAAAGGTCGAAGACTTCGTCCGGCTCGTTGGCCAGCCCAACCAGATCGGGCACAGACATCTGCATCCGGAATGCCAACTCATACTGGGCGATCCGCGCCGAGATCTGCGGATCACCTATCTGCTCATGGTGCGCGGCGTTCAGCGTCGCCAGATCATCAAGCTGCCCGCGCCGGACCTCACGCGAAACGCCGTCCGGATTCGGAAGGTAAAGCACAGGCTCGCGCCCCGCGCGTAGCTTGACACCCTGATGCTCTGCAGGCAGAAACCCCGCGCTCCAGAGATGCTCATAGAGCGGCTGATCGCACGTGCGCTCCACATCCTTCGAGACCATGACAATGAAGCCTGGCAGATCTCGGTTGTCCGACCCAAGGCCGTACACCGTCCACGCCCCAAGACACGGACGCCCCGGTATCTGGTGCCCCGTCTGAAAGAACGTCATCGCCGGTGCGTGATTGATCTGCTCTGTAAACACCGTTTTAACGATCGCAATGTCATCGGCAATCTTCGCCGTGTGCGGCACAAGCTCTGAAAACCACGCTCCGCCGCGGCCATGTTGCGCAAACTTGAACTGACTGGGCAGCAGCTTCTGGGCCTGCCCGGACGTCATCGTCGTAACCCGCTGTCCCATCCGGATCGAGTCCGGAATCAACTCCCCACGCCGCGCGGCCAGCCCGGGCTTGTAGTCAAACATGTCAATCTGCGAAGGTGCCCCCGCCTGGGTGAGCATGATGACCCGCTTGGCCCGTGGCGCGATCGTCTTAAGCGCCCGCTCCGTCACCTCCGGCTGCGCCCGAGCCGAGTCCGCCAGCATCATCGCCAGAGCCGCTGAGCCCACACCGGCCGATGCCCGCCCCAGAAACTGCCGGCGTGTCATCGCGAGATGTCCCGATCGAGACTCCATCTCATTCCCTCGTAAGCGTCTCATCCAGGTTCAGGATCACACTCATCACGCCGGCATACGCGGCCAAGTCGTACACCCTCCCCACTGCCCGCCGCGGCCTCATCCCTGCAAGCGCCACCGCCTCGGCTTCATCCCGACGCTCGACAAAATAGCGCCTCAGCGTTTCCAAACGCGAACTGAGCACGCGCCGCTCGCTGGGCTGGGGCCGCCGCGCCAGCACGGTTTCAAATGCCCACCCGAGCGCATCGTCCCCACCCTCGGAAATTGCCCGCTCCGCCAACGCCGCACTCGCCTCCGCAAAGGTCGGATCGTTCAGCAGGACCAACGCTTGCAGCGGTGTGTTCGTACGAATAACGCGAACCGAGCACTTCTGCCTCAGCGACACATCAAACATATTCGCCGGCGGAGCGGTTCTTCTCCAGAACGTGTACAGGCTCCGGCGATGCAGGTCCTCCCCCGTGCCCTGCTGATAAACAAGCCTCCCGAAGCTCACATCCTCCCACACCCCCGCCGGGTGATATGGCTTCACCGGCGGCCCGCCGCGCTTCTCGACGAGCAACCCCGACGCCAGCAACGCTTGGTCCCGAATCTCGCCCGCGCCAAGCCGATACCTGGGAGCGCGAGCAAGCAGGCGATTCTCGGGATCAAGTTCCTCCAACCGCGCCGAACACACCGAAGACTGCCGATACGTCGCGCTGGTCACCATCAGCCTCAGCATCGCCTTGGTGTCCCATCCACTCTCCACAAACCGGTGTGCCAACCAATCCAGAAGCTCCGGATGCGTCGGCCGCTCACCCTGAATCCCAAAGTTGTCCGGCGTCCGCACCAGCCCCTGCCCAAACACCTGCTGCCACAACCGATTCACCGCCACCCGCGCCGCCAGCGGATTGGACTTGTCCGTAATCCACCGCGCCAGGCCCAACCGATTCGCGGGCGCTTCCGCCAGCCGCGGCACCGCCGAAGGCGTCCCCGCTTCAACCACCTCCCCCGGATGATCCCAAGCCCCTCGCTCCAGCTCGTGCGTAACCCGCGGCTCCTTCCGATCCCGCATCACCATCACCTTGAGCATCCGCCCCTCACCACCGTCCTTCACATCCAGCAGCGGCGGCACATCCCCTTTGTCCGCGCCCCCATCCTCATCCACGCTGTTGAAGTACGCAAAGAACCGGTAGTAGTCCTTCTGCGGAATCGGGTCGTACTTATGATCGTGACACTGGGCGCACGACATCGTCAACCCCAAAAACGTCGTGCTCGTCGCATCCACGCGATCCATCACGTAATCAATCCGCGACTCCTCAATCTCCCGACCGCCCTCCCCATTGATGGGATGGTTCCGATTGAACGCCGTCGCCAACACCTGCCGCGGCGTCGCATCTGGCAACAAATCCCCCGCCAACTGTTCCACCACAAACCGGTCATACGGCATGTTGCTGTTGAACGCCTCCACCACCCAATCCCGCCAAGGCCACGCCGTCCTATCCAGATCCAACTGAAACCCGTTCGAATCCGCATACCGCGCCGCATCCAACCAGCCCACCGCAAAGTGCTCGCCAAACCGCGGCGAAGCCAGCAATCGATCCACCAGCCGCTCATACGCCTCCGGCGCGGCATCCGCCAGAAACTCCGCAACCTCCTCCCGCGTCGGCGGCAGTCCATTCAGGTCCAAACTCAACCGCCGAATCAGCGTCCGCCTCTCCGCCTCAACCGACGGCTCGACCGCACGCTCGTGCGGCAGTCGCTCCAGCTCCGCCAGCACAAATCGGTCAATCTCATTTCGACACCAGGCGCTTTGTTGCACCGCAGGCGGCTCAACCGCCTTCACCGGCTCAAACGCCCAATGCCCCGACCACGCCGCACCCGCCCCTATCCAATCACGCAACCTCGCCTGTTCCTCGCTCGAAAGTTGCCGCGCCGCATTCACAGGAGGCATCCGCTCCGTCAAGTCCGAAGACATCACGCGTCGCGCGAGCTCACTGGCTTCGGGTCGCCCCGGTTCCACCACCCGGCTCGGCAACGCTCCATCCGCATCCCCCGCATCCCGCGTCAGACCAAACAACCCCTCGCGCACATCCAGTCTCAAGCCGGCCTTCCGCTTCTCCGCGTTCGGCCCGTGACAGGTGTAACAGGCGTCGGCCAGGATCGGCCGGATGTCCCGGTCAAAATCCATCCGCCGCGGCGGGTCATGTGCACGCGCCGCCAGTAGTCCCAGGATGAACGTTGCCCATGCCGCGCAAACCATGTTCCCATGGTACGGGAATCTCCATACTCACTCGCCGCGACCGGTCCCGAAGCAGGCAAAGGGCCTGAGACGGTGTCTCAGTTGCGACAAATTCGCCCCAATCAGCAATTGCGGAGATCCCACTCCGAATAATGCACGTACGCAAATCAAAGGAGCAATCCATGCTCTCAGTTCCTCCACTCCCGCCGTGGAATGGACTTCACCCCTTGGTCGTCCACTTCCCCATCGCCCTGATCATGGTCGCACCGCTCTTCGTCGTGCTGGCCCTTCTGATCAAGTCGCGCATCCGTGAACTGATCGGCGTGAGCGCCCTGCTCATGCTCCTGGCCGCGGGAAGCGCGTTGATCGCAACCAGCACCGGTTCCGCGGCCGAAAGCCTCGCCGAAAAGGTCCCGGGAGCCAAGGCCATCCTGCATGAACACGAAGAGCTCGGAGAGTCGGCGGAGATCTTCGCGATCGCTCTGGCCGCGGCCTTGGTCGTCGGATTCGGGTCTCTTTGCATCTGGCGCCAGAAGATCCCGCGTGGAATGATCTTCGGGATCGGCACGGTTTACCTGATCGGACACGCCGCGGGAATACTGGTCGTCGCCAACGCAGCCCACCAAGGCGGGCGACTGGTCCACGAAGTTGGCGTGCGTGCCAACATGTCAGGCACGTCAGCCAACCCAGTGACCCCGCCGTCGAGCAGAGGCTCCAGCGACAAGGATGATTGAAACTCCCGCGCCCGCCATCACCCCAGCGAGCAAGAGCATCTAAGCTCTGTCATGCCCCCGCGCTCTGAACGCGAAAAAATGCTCTCCGGAGACCTCTACCGCGCCTCCGACCCGGAGCTTTCCGCCGCCCTCCTTCGCTCCGCCCAACTCCAGGACCGCTACAACGCCACACAAGCCGAGGAATCCGGCCTCCGCACCGAGCTCCTCCGCCAACTCCTCGGCTCCATCGGCGACAACTGCACCATCCGCCCCTCATTCCACTGCGACTACGGCTCCAACATCCGCATGGGCCGCAACTGCTTCGTGAACTTCAACTGCGTCTTCCTCGATTGCGCTCAGATCACCATCGGCGATGACCTGCAAATGGCCCCCGCCGTTCAGCTCTACACCGCCACCCACCCCCTTAACCCCGAGCCCCGTCGCTCCGGCCTCGAGTATGCCAAACCGATCACCATCGGCAACAACGTCTGGATCGGCGGCGGGGCCATCATCCTCCCGGGCATCACCATCGGCGATCACTCCATCATCGGCGCCGGCAGTGTGGTCACCCGGTCAGTCCCCCCCATGACGATCGCCGCGGGCAACCCCGCTCGCGTCATCCGGGACGTGCCACAGTCCTAAGCGACCGCCCTTGGTATTCTGTCGATCCCCAGCCAACATCGACGGGAGACTCACCATGCGCCGCAGCCTTTCAACTCTCCTCACCCTCCTCACCACCGCCTCCGCGGCCCTTGCCGCCCCACCCGTCACCTTCACCTCTCTCCTCGACGAAATGCTCAACCGCGACACCCTCGCCCGCTTCCCCGACCCCGCCTACACCTGCAAACAGTTCAGCAGCTACGACCAGGCATCCAAGGATCCGGCCGACGAAAAGACCTGGTTCGCCAACGGCGATGCCAACCAGTACCTCCGCACCGAGACCAACGGCGACCGCAAAGAATGGGTCATGATGGACACCGCCGGCCCCGGCGCTGTCGTCCGCATCTGGTCCGCCAACCCCAAGGGCACGATGCGCATCTACCTCGACAGCGCCGACAAGCCCGCCATCGAAGGCAAAATGTCCGACCTGCTCGGTGGCAAGTGGGAAGCCGCTTCCCCACTCTCATACGAAGCCAGCAAGGGCTGGAACTGCTACCTGCCCATCCCCTATGCCAAGAACTGCAAGATCACTTGCGATGCGGACGGCTTCTACTACCAGGTCAACTACCGCACCTACGCCGCGGGCACCGCCGTTGAGTCCTTCAAAACCTCCGACCTCAAAGACAAAGCCGGAGAGATCAAACGTGTTGTCGACGAAATGTCGATCGACCGCACCGAAGGCCAGCCCACCTTCTCCGCCGGCGAAAGAGCCGTGCCCTTGGGAGGCACGGCCGCGCCAGGCGAAAAGATCACCCTCACGCTCCCCGCAGGCTCAAACGCCATCACCGGCCTGATGCTCTCCGTCAAAAGCGACAACGATGCCCAGACCTCGCGCTCCTGCATCATCCGCGCCACGTTCGACGGTGAAGACTCCATCTGGTGCCCCATCGGCGACTTCTTCGGCTCCGGCGTCGGCTTCAACTCTTATCAGGACTGGTACCGCGCCATCAGCAAAGAGGGCCTGATGCGCTGTCGCTGGATCATGCCCTACGAAAAATCCGGCAGCATCACCATCGAAAACCTCGGCAAGACCCCCATCACCGTCAACGGCGGCCTTCGCATCAAGCCCTGGACCTGGGACTCCCGCTCCATGCACTTCCACGCCGTCTGGCGCGATGAATACCCCATCCACGCCTTCGGCGGACGCGGCACGTCAGACTTCAACTACGTCGATGTCAAGGGCAAAGGCGTCTACGTCGGGGATGTCCTCAGCGTCATGAACCCTGTCAAAGAGTGGTGGGGCGAAGGCGATGAAAAGATCTACGTCGACGGCGAGAAGTTTCCCTCCCACTTCGGCACCGGCACCGAAGACTACTACGGCTACGCCTGGTGCTGGCCCGCTTTCTTCAACAAGCCCTTCCACGCACAACCCCGCGTCGATGGCGAATCCCTCCAAAACAACTGGGGCCGCACCACCGTCACCCGCTCCCGCTCCCTCGACGCAATCCCCTTCACCACCGCCCTCAGCATGAACATGGAAGTCTGGCACTGGAAAGCCTGCGATGAGGAGTACGCCACCACCGCCTACTTCTACGCCACACCCGGAGCCACCCACAACCGCAAGCCCTCCCCCGAATCCGCGGCCAAAAAGCTCATCGAACCCCCACCCCTCCCTCCTCCCTTCAAAATCAAAAACGCCCTCGAAGCCGAAACCCTGAAAGTCGTCAACAAGAGCGACGGTCTGATCGCCATCCCCCAAGGCGACTTCCCCCCCGACCTCTGGAGCGGCCAACAACAACTCTGGATCCAAGGCCGCCAGCCCGGCGACTTCGTCGAACTCAAAGGCCCCGCCACCACCAAGTCCAAGCTGATCCTCTACGCTACCAAGTCCTGGGACTACGGCATCGTCCGCTTCACCATCAACGGCACCAAAGCTGGCAGCGACATCGACCTTTGCAGTCTCAAAAAAGAAGTCCTCGCGACCGGCCCCATCGACCTGGGCACCTTCGAACCCAAAGATGGCGCCTTCATCCTCCGCGCCGAACTCGTCGGTGCCAACCCCAAGAGCGAAGCCCCCAAGTCCTTCTTCGGCATCGACTGCATCGTCCTCGAACCCGTGAAGTAACCCACTCGCCGCAAGCCGTCCTCGAATTCTCGCAACTCTCCCCGTTCTACAGCCCGAAGGGCTCGACCGTCAGTAGCCGGGGGTTGACGCGCTTCGCGTCACCCCCGGAAAACACCGTTGATCGCCTCGCAGTCTGAAAGACTGCTCGTGGGCTTCGAAGTCTCGGCGCACACAAGCTCCACCGACCCGCTCCCCCTTCTCTTTCCACTTTCCATTTTCGACTTTCCTACCACCTCACCTCCACCTCCACCGTCTCTCCCGCCTTCACCACCACCGGCGGCCCCAACCTCACCTCCGCCCCCTCTCCAACCCGAATGTGCGTCGCCGCCACCGGCTTCCCCGCGCAAACCACCTTCGGCATCGCATTCATCGGCACCCCATCAACGCGCACTCGCCCCACCTTCACCGTCCCATACCTCACCTCAAACTTCAAAACCCTCTTCCCCTTCTCCTCCGCAAAACTCGCCAACCCCCACCCCTCCGGCCCCGCGAAGAACGCCTTGAAATCCTCCCTCCCCATCCGCGGCGAAATCCCAATCACCCCCGCCGGCCCATCTAGCACAAACCCGCACAGTGCCTGATACACGCCATACGACGCCATCGCCCGCCCATAGTGATCCCCGCACTCCACCTCATTCCACGGGTTCCGCACCGTCCCGTCGTACCGCTCATCAATCGCCTTCACAACCACCAGCGCCTCATCCACCATCCCCTCCCAAGCCATCCCGCCCGCGGCCTGATATTCACACCCCGTCCACACCTCATCGCGATACCGTACCGGCTCCACCGGCCTCCCCCCAAACGGCCACGTACACACAAACATCCCCCCCTCACGCCCCTCCGCAAACCACCGCTCCGGCGGGAACTTCGCCGAATACGGCCCCACCGCCGGCGTCCAGTTGTACTTGTAAATCGCCTTCAACCCCGACACAACCTTGTCCTGAGCGTAGATGCCGCCAAGGTCCAGACACCGCGCCCAGTTCTGCCCAAACAACTGATCCGCCATGCACCCCTTGCCATATTGGAATCGCGTTGATGAATCCTTCGGAATGATCTGCGTGAAGTACCCGTTTTCAAAAAGCTTCTCTTCCGTGAACGATGCGCCCCTGGACGCAATCTCGCAATACCGATCCCTGGTCGCCGCATCCCCCATCCGATCCGCCATCGCCGCGCCCGCCTTCAGCGCCGCCAGGTAGAGCGAACCGACAAACGTGTTCGGCCCCTCAAAATTGATGTCAAACGTGTTGTGCTGCGTCACCTCGATGATGCCATCCGGCTCACCCGTCCCGCCCCCCCGCTTCATCGCATCCCGCCCGATCTGATACTCAATCACCTTCTTGATCTTCTCCCAGTTCGCCTTCAAAAACGAATCATCCGGGCTGCACAGGTGCTCCCGATAGCACTTCAATATCGTCCCCGACTGCCCATCCGCGGCGTAATCAAACCCGCCCTTCACCTCGCCACGAAACGCCACCCGCCCCGTCTCCTCATCCATCCCCGTCCCCAAGTCCTGCATCTGGCGCGTCGACCGCGATAGCTCCGGAAACAGCCGCGCCTCCGCATGCGCGTAGTTGTACACGTGCGTGCAAGTCCCATGGCAAGACCCCACACCCTCCCAGCACCAGAACCGCCCGTTCTTCCACCACTGCGCAATCCCCGAAGCCAGGTTCGCCGTCGGCATAAACAACCGGGAAGCCAGCCAATGTGGCAACGTTGTGTCGTCGTACCAAGTCTTCCGAAACAGCTCTGTCTCGCTCACGAGCCGCTCCCGATTCTCAAACACGTACGAAGCCACTCCCGCGGCATCCTTGAACCAATTCGTGTACATCTGCCCATTGTCCGTGTGCAGATTTGGGAAGCACCACGAAACCACAAATGTCATCTCCCGCGACTCCCCCGGGCCCATCGAGAAGGGCGCTGAGATCGCCCCAACCAATGGCTCCTTCCCCACTGTCTCCGCCGTCTCCCCGTTGCCCTTCTCAATTCTCGATTTGAACTGTCCGCTTGTCGTTGCGGTTCCCTCGTCCACCTCCCATTCGTCGAAATCACAAATCGCCTCCCCTAACCCCGAAATCGCCAACGTCCCCAACGTCTCCGACTTCGCCCCGGGCCGCTTCACCCCTTCCGGCAACCGGTCCACCAGCCGCACGCTATCCACATTGATGTGCCCCCACGGCCCCCTCTGCGAGTCCACAATCTGGATCTTCCCCTGCTTGCCCGCAAACTCACTCACATCCCAGGCCCGCGGCTCCAGTTTCTCATCATCCCGCCCACTCGCCGTCCGCACCGCCTTCCCATCCACCAGTAGATTCACACACGTGCGCTTCCCGTGCGATCCCCCTCCCACCAGCAGCGTCAAAAAGTTCCGGTCAATCGCGAACGCCTCACTGGTCATCTCTCCCACCAGGTCATCACTTTCCTTATACGAGTTGACCAGGCCCTTCCCTTCAAACCCGGTCACCTTCTGCTGAGTCCGCGCAGTCCCCTTCGCCGGACCATCCCCAAACGCCGTCCCCTTCACCTCCCACCCGTCATACCCGCCCTCAAAATCAAACAGCACCCGCTCCGGCCGTGGATCCTTCGGATCCGGCTGCGGCAGCATCTCCATCACCACCGACGAATGCCCCTTGCCTTTCACCACGCGGTTCCGCCGCATCACCGGCACCTCGCCCGGCTCCCCCTTGTCAATCCCATTCTCCAGGTACCCAACCAACTGCCCCTTCTGCGCCTGTGCAGAAGTGTTCTTCAACGTAAACCGCAGCATCGTGCAAGGCAGCGCCGAGTCCTTCGCATTCAGCGGAATGAACGGCGCCCCGGCGCGCAGTGTCACCTCCACCGGCGTCGGCGCAGAACCCTTGTACCGCACCTCCCCCACCGGATATTCACCCACAAACTCAATCGCATCAAACGACCCGCCGTCAGACGCATCCGCGAGCCTCGCTCCGGTCCACTTTCCGTCCCCCTCATCTATGAGCAGCGTAAACCCCTGCACCAACTCCCGCGCCTGCTTGCGAATCCGATAGTTGTCCGCCCCCCACCCCGTGTTGTTCAACCGACCATCAACATGCCACCCACCCAACGTCCCATCCCCCAGAACATACAACTGCCCCGCCGCAATCCCCCCGCAAGGCATCCCAATCCCAAATCGCTGTAACCCCCGATACACACGCCGCTCGCCGCGCTTCTTCAACGCCGCAATCATCTCCGGCGTAATCCCCTTGTCCTCCGGAATCAGCGGCGGCGCAACACCCACCTCCGCCCGCGCCCAATCCCCCAACCCCACAGCCAACCCCGCGGCCCCGCCCACAGCCAAAAACTCGCGTCTGTTCATCCCCCCAGCATACCGAAACAAAAAGTAAGCCGGGGCGTCCTCGCCCCAGTTCGATGACCCCAAACTCCCATCTTGTATCCTGTCCCCTCCATGCCCCCACCGGCCCAACCACGCTCCCGGCTCCACCGCGAAGTCCTCTTCGCCCTCCTCGGCGTGACCCTCGTCATCATCACCGGCTCCATCTTCAACGCCAACAACATCTTCTTCCGCCCCGGCACCCACGCCGACATGCTCTGGCAAAACGGCGCCTACGGCATCCTCGCCTGCGGCCTCACCATCGTCATCATCTGCGGCGGCATCGACCTGGCCGTCGGCTCCGTCGTCGCGCTCTCGGGCGTCATCTTCGCAATGCTCGTCCTCCACCAGGAGTGGTCCGGCTGGGCCGCCATCCCCATCGCCATCGCCACCGGCGCCGCCGCGGGCACCATCTCCGGACTTCTGATTTCTCAAGTAAGAGTCCAGCCCTTCATCGCCACCCTCGCCATGATGGCCTTCGCCCGTGGTCTGGCCAAGTACCTCGCCCAAGGCCAGGTGATCACCAAGTATCCCTATCCCGCCCTCATGGAAACTCTCAACGCCAGCTTCAACATCGGAGGCTTCAAACTCTCCATCCACGTCATCGCGTTCCTCCTCTGCGCGCTGCTGACACTCCTTCTCCTCCGCCGAACCACCTACGGCCTCAACGTCTACGCGGTCGGCGACAACGAAGAGGCCGCGAGATACGCCGGCGTGCCCGTCCGCCTAACCAAGACCATCGCCTACGCCCTGTGCGGCGCCTTCGCCGGCCTCGCCGGAGTCTTCTTCTGCGCCCTCGAGCGCCAAGGCAACCCCGACGGCGGCGTCGGCTACGAGCTCACCGCCATCGCCATGGTCGTCGTCGGCGGCACCCCCCTCTCCGGCGGCCGCGGCGGCATCATCCTCACCATCCTCGGCATGCTCACCATCGGCTACCTCCGCAAAATCCTCGACATCAACGCCGTAGACACAGCCCCCCAACTCATGATCACCGGCGGAATCATTGTGCTGGCCGTCTTGGCCCAGGGAATCAGAAGGAAGTAGCGCCTCTATAGTTGTCAGTGACCGCATCGCTCCACACCTCGACCGACCTTCTGCAACGGATGGTGAATGCCGTGGAACAGGTCCGCCAGAGATTGCTACTCGCTTCAAAGGCCCTTGCATCTAAAGGCGTGGCCTATGCGGTAGCCGGCGGCAACGCAGTCGCCGCTTGGGTTGCAACAGTCGATGAAGCCGCCGTCCGGAACACACAGGATGTAGACATCCTCATCCGCCGCGCGGACTTGCCCGCGGCTAGAGCAGCTCTTGAATCCGTGGGATTTGTCTATCGCCACGTTGCGTCGATGGACGTGTTTCTTGACAACGAAACCGCCAAGCCACGACAGGCCGTTCACATCGTGTTCGCCAACGAAGTCGTCAAACCCGGAGAGCCCGCGGCCAATCCTGACGTAACCGAATCGACCGACACTGGCAGGTTTCGCGTCCTGAACCTCGCGGCTCTCGTGCGCATCAAACTCACAGCGTTTCGCGACAAAGATCGCACCCATCTCCGCGATCTGATTGGCGTCGGCCTCATCGACCAGTCGTGGACCAAGACGCTCCCCGCTCCCTTGGCCTCCCGCCTGCAAGGCCTCCTCGACACACCGGACGGCTAACCAGCGTCCCTCTCGGTTCCGGCTTCCTTTTGCAATCCTCCGCCGTCCTGTTCCGCTCCCCCTCCCGCCGCCGGCGGGAGGGGTTAGGGGAGGGCTACCTCCTTCTACTCTCTTCTACTTCTTCCTGCTTCCCCTCTGATCCTTCATCGCACCCTCCACGTGGTAATCTGATCCCACCCCGGAGCCCCACCATGAAGCTCTTCCTCCTCTCCCTCTTCCTCACCTCCTCTGCCCTCGCCCAATCCACCCTCCTCGACTCCCTCACCACCATCCAAGATGCCCGCTCCCGCCGCATCGCCTCCAACTCCACCGACCCCAACTCCAACGGCGACAACCGCTACGTCAAACCCGGCGACACCTTCACCCTCGCCGACATCAAAGGCTCCGGCGTCATCCGCCACATCTGGGTCACCTTCGCCGAATCCGGCCCGAGTTGGCTCTCCAAAGAGGGCGCCGCCGATCCCTCCGAAGTCGTCCTCCGCATGTACTGGGATGGCGCTGCCGAGCCCGCCGTCGAATCCCCCTTCGGCGACTTCTTCGCCGCGGGATTTGGTAAACGCGCCGAGGTCAACTCCATCCCCGTCATCGTCGGCGGCGCCACGGGCGATGCGTACAACTGCTACTGGGCCATGCCCTTCCGAACCGGCGCCAAAATCACCGTCACCAACCAATCCGACAAACCTTTCGCAGCCCTCTACTACCAAATCGACTACGACGAGCAAAAGGTCCCCGAATCCGCCGCCTACTTCTGCGCCCAATATCGCCAGGAGTTCCCCACCGTCCGCGGCCACGATTACCTCATCGCCGACATCGACGCTCCACAAGGAGGCCACTACATCGGCACCGTCATGTCCGTCCGCTCCCGCAGCCCTCAATGGTTCGGCGAGGGAGACGAAAAGTTCTACATCGACGGCGAAACCACCCCCTCCATGTGGGGCACCGGCACCGAGGACTACTTCAGCAACGCCTGGGGCATGGAAAAGGCCTGCTACCCCTACTTCGGCGTCACCATGCTCGACGGCTGGCTCGGCGACCTGGGCCAGAAAGGCACCATGTACCGCTGGCACCTGGCCGACCCCGTCCGCTTCAAGAAGTCCTGCAAGTTCGTCATCGAACACGCCGGCTGGATGTCCGCCGACGAAACCACCACCGGCAAAGTCGAGGGCTTTGTCGAGCGCGATGACGACTTCGCCACCGTCGCCTTCTGGTACCAGCGCGGCCAACCAAAACGCTTCACCACCCTCCCCTCCGCCAAAGACCGCAAGCTCCCCCTCATCGACAGAATCACCGAAGGCAAAGACCTGGTCGCCCGAGCCAAGTCCGAAGGCGGCACCATCTCCCTCCAACCCGGCGGCCTCTGGACCGGCGAAGGCCAACTCTTCTTCGACAACGAAAAGGGTGTGGGTGGCTTCGTCGAGTTCTCCTTCCCCATCGAGAAACTCGAAACCCGCCGCCTCGTGATCCCCATCACCCATTCCTACGACTTCGGCATCTACACGATCACCCTCGACGGCAAACCCATCGCCGAAGCCAAAGACCCCATCGACTTCTACACCCCCAAAGTCGACGTGCAAGAACTCTCCCTAGGCGACGTCTCCCTCACCCCCGGCCCCCACACCATCCGCTTCGAATGCACCGGCCGCAACGAATCCTCCAAAGGCTGGAAACTCGGCATCGACTCCGTCCGCCTCCGCGAACGCTGGAACATCAAGCGGCCACCCCTCAACAAGAAGTGACCACGTAGATCGAGTGGCCCTGCTCCCGGTATTCAGCCCGAAGGGCTGGGCGTTAGTAGCCGGGGCGTGGAGCGAGTCTACGAGCGACACCCCCGGATAACGCGATCTCTTTGCAGTGCACCCTGAAGGGGTGCTCCTCAGCTGCCGGGGATTCATTGGAGCCAGATCGAGTGTGAGCCGTGGCGCTCTGTCACACGCCACTGGCGCTCCGTCATCGAACGCTTTTGGAACGTCAGACGACGGTTCAGGAGTTGAACGCAGAGGACGCTGAGGCGCAGAGAATGCAGAGAGTGCTCGGTTAACTCGCGGTGCGTCCGGCCTGCGTCAACCTATACAAATATTCCGCCGCCGCCCCGTGCTGGAGCGGGCGAGCGAGGGGGCTCCGACAAAGCACGAATCGTGTCATTCAAGCCCGCGGAAGTGCTGGACGGCGGACGGAAGGGACGTCTTGGGCTCCTGCCATCACGTCCACGATACCATTGACTCGATGGTCCGAAGTCGCCGACGCACAGCAAAGTGGATCGTGACGAGCGCGGCGGTTGCTCTACTGATCTTAACCATCGCATCAATCTGGTTTGAAGCAGAATGGGATGGACACGGCGGGTTCGGGGTGTCCATTGGAAGAGGCGTGGTGGATATCGACTGGCGGGCTGGAGGACCCCTAGAAACGACAACCCAACCGAATTTGGTTGGGGTCCTTGTACAGAATGTCTACGGGCCCATGCTGTGGCTCCCGGCATACGAAAGGTATGTAAGCCTCAGAGACGGATGCACCTATAGCACTGTGACGATTCCGACTTGGATTCCCTTGCTGGCCCTCGGGCTCTTGACCGTGAGGCTCTGGGTGATCGGCCGCAGACTCAAGATTGGATGCTGCATCAAGTGCGGCTACGACATGTCGGGGCTGGGAACTGGCGCGTGCCCTGAGTGCAGCCAGGCTCAACCAGCACCGGTGTCGCGATCAACGCCATAACGAACGGGCATCGCCTGGACACTCCTGTCCTCTCCGCGCCTCTGCGTCTCCACCTCCGCGATCTCTGCGTACCTGCCTTTTGTCCTTCCCCCCCTTCTCCGTTCTTTGCTCCGTTTTCCCTCTGTGCCCTCCGTGTTCTCCGTGGTGAAAATCTCTTACAATACCCCCATGCTCAAACTCCTCACCACCCTCGCCGCGGCCCTCCTCACCACCGCCACCTTCGCGCAAGAAGCCAAGAAGACCTACACCATCGGCTTCTCCCAATGCAACAGCGCCGAACCCTGGCGCGCCAACATGGACGCCTCCGTCAAGGCCGCGGCCAAAGAACACTCCGAGATCAAACTGATCTCCAAGGATGCCCAGAACGACCGCACCCGCCAGATGTCCCACGTCAAAGAGTTCGTGACCGCCAAGGTCGACGCGATCATCATCTCGCCCCTCGACGACAGCCTCACCCCCGCCGTCGCCGAGGCCTTCGATGCCCACATCCCCGTCATCGTCCTTGACCGCAAGGTCCTGGGCGACAAGTACACCATCTTCATCGGAGCCGACAACAAAGTCATCGGCGCTGAGGTCGGCAAGTGGGCCAAGAAGGCACTGGGCGGCAAGGGCAACATCGTCGAGCTCAAGGGCCTGGCGAGTAGTTCCCCCGCTAAAGACCGCTCCGAGCCCTTCCGCGAACAGCTCAAAGGCACCGACATCAAGATCGTCTACGACGCCGACGTCGAATGGCTCAAAGCCAAAGCCCGCGAGAAAATGCAGGCCGCGCTCTCCCGCAACCCCGCCAAAGACTCCATCCAGCTCGTCTACGGAGCCAACGACCCCGCGGCCATCGCCGCCTACGAAGTCGCCAAAGATGCCGGCCGCGAAAAAGAAATGAAGTTCGTCGGCGTCGACGCCCTCCCCAACGAAGGAATGGAAGCCGTCCGCAAAGGCATCCTCGACGCCACCTTCGAATACCCCAACGGCGCCAAAGAAGCCATCCAAACCGCCCTCGACATCTTCGCCGGCAAAAAGCCCCCCAAAGAGATCATCCTCGGCACCCGCCTCTACACCAAAGAGAACGTGGACAAGGGTGGCGAGAAGATTGGCAACTAGAGCTTCGCCAGCGATTCCGCCAGCGGCCTCCCCTTCGCATCCTCTCCACACAAATTCACCCGAATCCCCAACCCCTCCGCCATCGCTGCCTTCGCCGCCAGCGCTCGGTCCGCTGTCGCAGCATCCGTCGCATACACCACCTGTATGTGATTCGCCTGGTGCTTGGCCATCATCTGATCGCGATCTACCCCATAGAACACCGCATTCATGATCGGCCAGTGCGGCGTCGTCGCCTGCCACCGTCTCTCCATCTCCGCGGCCGGCAACACAATCGCCTTGCACCGACCCAGGTCCATGTGCAGTCGGTCCCGGCCATCCTTGCCCGGTTGAACGTAGATCCGCGACCAGACAACCTCGCCGGGGCGCGACATTCCCTTAACCGTGCCCCCGCCCAGGCGGAAGTACATCGCGGGCTGGCGTTCGCTCACGGTTCCGGCGTATCCACCCTCGAGGTGGCTAGGCGGCACCGCTCCAGAGATCTCCAAGACCCACACATATTCATCCGTCGTTCCGGACGCGTCCTTATCCGCCCATCGCAGGTCGTGCAGGGAGTTGTCCCCGGGCATCCCCATCGCGCTCCAGACGCGCTGCGTGATCACCCCATCCAACCCCGCGCACTCATCGACTTCGTTGAAATGCGTGAGAGGACGACCCTCGAACAACACCTTGCCCGCGTTGGGTCCGTTGACGCCGACCACCGGCGGACGATCGGAACAGTTCAGCAGGCCTTCCGCCAGGTCACTGGCCGCGCACGTGTCTTTCAACCCCTGCTGGTACTGAATCCCGACCGCATCACACCCAAACTCATCCGCAATCCGCACCGCCGCAATGTACATCTTGAGTTGCTCGCGGATCTGCCGATCCGTCAGCTCCGTCGCCTCATCCTTCCCCGTCTTGAACTTCATCCCCCGCTCATCCAGCCACCGCCGCGCCGCATCCGCCTCCGAATCCGGCACCTGCTTCATCGCGGCGTACAACCCCGACTGACTCAACCTCTCCTTAAACGCCCCCACCTCATGCAGCGCCGCATCCGGGATGATCGCGTTGTACATCCCCATGCACCCCTCATCAAACACCCCCAGAATCGCCGGCCTCCACTTCATCTCCGCGGCCAGCGCTTCCCCCAACTTCCGCTCGCGCGAGGGCAGCTTGTCAACATCCAACTTCTGCACATGCGACAAGTCATGCTTGATCCGCCCCTTCTCCATCCACTTCTTCAGTTTCGCGCGAAACCCCTTCTCCGCAAAGTCCTCACCCCACAAGAACGAATACTCCACCCCCGCCTTCGTCAGCGAAGCCCGCAGGTTCAGCGCCCCCACCAGCCCCGGCCACTGCCCCGACCAGTTCGCCAATATCAAAATCGGACCCCGATGCCGACACAACCCCATCAACACATGATGCGAGTACTGCCACACCGCCTCCGCCACCACCAGCGGCATCTCCGGATGAATGTGAGCAAACACCTCCCGCCCCTGCGCCTGCGACGAAATGAACCCGTGCGAAATCTCCCCTGACTCCAACCGACACGAGTTCGCCCGCACCAGCTTCCACCCCAACTCATCAAACGCCCGAACCGCCTCCCCCTCCATCGCCTGCTGCGCGGGCCAACAGACGCTATTGGCCGACTCCCGAAGGTCACCGGATGCGATCATCACGGCCGTCCGCTTGGGCACCGCCTTGAACCTGGGCGGTTCCGGAACCGCATACGCCATCTTGCTCTTCTTCGCCAAGTTCTCACTCCATTCACCCGGCACGGGCGGGCGGAATCCTACCTGATTCCCCAGACCCCCATAACCCGCCCGTTGCAAGATTCCGCCCCCGAGCCAACATTGACCATGCGACCGGCTCGTTTTCAAAATCAATGGCAAAGCCCGAAAACCTGTGGCAGATTGTTCAATGCACGCCGCGGCCTCCATGAAAGAGAGCTCCCTTGCGAATCGTTCCGTTCATACTCACTCTCGCTGTCGTCGCCCCCGCGGCGTGTGCCGACATCGTCGCCCACTCCCTGGTCGCATTTGGTGACATCTCTTTCACCACCAACGAGCAGTACGCGACCCCCAGCGCAGCTGCCCAGCTCTCCTATACCTCGCCCGGGCTGTTCAACGGCGAATCCTCATCTCACGGTGAATACGGCCTGGTGGGCGGCACGGTCAGCATCTCCTCCGTTGACGCCTCCTACCCAACCAACCGCGCCCTCGCCGAGGCCACGTTCCATGACACCCTCACGATTTCCGGTCCTTTGGGCGCGGGATTCGTTCAATATGAATACACGCTGATCGGACACGCCGAAGGCGAGGCCGACGCCCACCTGTTCCTCAATCATCAGGGCGACCCTTCCGAAGAGCTGGCCGGAGAGGCCACCGAGGGCGGCATCTACACCAGCGAGATTCACAACATCGTTTTTGGCACTCCGTTTGATCATGGTCTGTCCATCAACATCGCGGCGTTCATTGGACTTGGTGAAACTGAGGAAGCGGGCGCGGACTTCTACGCGTACATGTCTGGTGTTCATGTCTTTGACTCTCTGATGACTCCCGTCGCGAGCTTCTCGATTTCGTCGGTCTCGAATACGAGCTACCCGCTGCCGGCGCCATCGACCGTTGCACTTCTGGCATGCGGCGGCCTCATCGTTCATCGTCGCAGGCGCGGCTGAGGCCGTCACCTCCCCCACGCTTGGTCTGCAAAGATCTCGAGATCGCCGTACTTGTGCTGCCAGGTCGTGTACATCACGCCGCGGAAGGCGGCCTTTGGCGGCACGGTGTGGATCCACTGCTGAATCTGCTCAACCGGGCCGTCGTAGTAGCCCGCGATGAGGATGGGGTTGCCGCGGTTGGTGAAGAACTCCATGGACTCCTTCCGCTTGTCGAAGTACCACGCGGCCACGATCACGTCCTTGTCCAGGCCCTCCCATGAGCCTGTCAGGTCGCCGCGGACGAGGTAGTAGTTGCCCGGCTTGGCGTTGTGATTCGGATCGAACATGTCGCTCCACACGTAGATGCGGCCGGTGGGGTTGAGCTCCTTGAGGATCTTCACGCACGCCCGCGCATTGTCAGCCAGGATCTGCCCGGGTGACAGGTGCCGCGACAGGCACGATTCATCCTGATTCAGGCACCGGATCTCATCGTGCGACATGAAGTAGGCCTTCGCGTGCCACAACTCGTGCATCCGCCTCGCTTGATCGCGTAGAAGCTCAAGCGCTTTGGGCTCTGACGGGCAGATCATCACCTGCCCGTCGTTCACCGTGACCACATGATGGTACGAAACACGCAGACGGGTTCCGTCGGCCATCGGCTTCTTCATCTTGATCACCGGGGGCTCATGCCAGACTTCATACTCCCCCGCCCACAGGGCCGGCGGATGCCCCATGCGCGGATCGACAATCGGTTCGTATTCCGTGCCTTCAACCAGAGGCGGGGCCTCCTTTGCTTCAGCACGAACCGATAGCGGTGCCCCGGCGCGACGCACCACGTTCATCAGCCCCACTTCTTCTATCGCGGCATCATCCCACGAAAGGATTCCGGTTGATCCATCCCAGCACCCGAAGTACAAGCTCACTGCGGTGTGCTCCAGCGAGTTGAACACCGCGTGATGCACCGTCCAATCCTGTGTCGGCTTCACACCCAAGGACGAGAACACCAGGGATGCCGCCTCTTCACCCGGCTTGGCATCCGCGGCCAACGCCTTGATCTCGGGCGTGCCGCGGAAGTCCTTGGTTCGGATTCGGACACTGACGTGAAACTGTCGGTAAGGAGTCAGCGTCAGTTTCTGCGACATCCGCGCGTTCTTGCCCTTGGGATCCACGACCGTCGCACACGAGCCGTCAGATGTCACGACTTCATCATGCCACCCCCACTTCCTCAGGTCGGTCATGTCTCCGCCCGGCAGCGCGAGCTTCTGATCGGGGCGACACTTGGCCACACCGCCCTCCACCACAAATACCGCATCCCGAACCGGCAGCGCCTCGGCCAGGTTCGGATCGTGCCACAACAGATCGTTCGAATACCCCACCGGGAACACCGCCGGAATGATCTCCATCCCTTCCCGCTCGGCCGCGGCCTTCACCTTCGCACAGTTCTCAAAGTAGCGCCGGGGCAGATCCTGGAGCCGCGCGAACTTGGAGTCCGCAAGCAGGATTCCGGTGTAGCCGGCCTTGTGGGCACGCTCCATCAGCGTAATGAGGCGCGTGATGTTGTCATCCACGGCCAGATTGGTCGGCGTGTAGAGAAGTCGATCCGGCATCACGGGCTGCGCGAGCGAACTCGCCGCGGCCGCCAATACAACCATCCCCGCCTTGATCATGATTTGCATGGTTGCTCTCCTTGAGTGTTTCAGAGTATCCGTTTGACTCTCCCTGCTTCACGAGTTGTTTGCGGTTCAGTCTTTGGGCACGCTCCTTTCGTGGAAGGGTCTGAGTTTCCAGCGATGGAGGCGACGATTGGGTAACTGAGTGTGAGGCGACGGCCGCGCGGGTGGCATCCCCCACTCCCTCCCCCCCGGACCCTCCCTCAGGGCGGGGGAGTTAGGAGATGAGCGCTGAACCCGAGGAGTTGTCGCGTGGCGTGTCGGGTCGGGGGCGTGGTAGGCCGCGGAGGGGGACCAAGGGGCGACTCGGGAATCGCTTCGGACCTGTATCGCGGACTTGAGTTCGAGCACGCGGACCTTTGGGTCAGGGTCATCGTGTTCCCAACAGACGATGAGGTCTGCACCGGCGGGGTCGTGTTTGTGAAGGGCAAAGTTCGAGCTCTTGTATTCGAACTCGATGCGGCAGGATTGCCAGCGCGTTTCGCCGGATGGCAGGATGATGCGGCGCTTGGCGTAGCAATCCGGAAAGCGCGGACTGAAGGATTCGATGACGAACCCCAGCTCCGCGGCCATCGCGCCGAAGAGGCAGACGACGCCGATCTCCAGAGATGGCGCGTACGAGAACGCGCCGAAACCCAATGTTGCTCCATGATGCATAAGGCCCCCCTTTGGTCCTCTACGTGATTGGGACTTTGACTGTGTGTGATACGCCCAGGATGGGGCCGCGATCCATGAATTGGTCGATGACCACAATTCGTCAGCGCGGACCGTGTCGAAACGGCAGAATTGTTGTCGTGGAAAGGGGGGTGTCACGAGGTGTGACACCCCCCTTTGGGATCCGGTGGCGTGCGGACCGGCCGGGATCGACTCGCGGGTCTTGGAGCAAGAGGCATGAACCGGGGGCGTTGGAGCGTGACTGGATGCGGCATGTTCGGCCAACCGCGACCTTTAGCCACGACGCTCGGTCACCTGCATCCCATCGCGTACTTGTTCAAGTAGCACTGGAAGTCGTTGGCGGTCAGGGTTGGAGCTGCGGTTGACCCATCGCAGTTGGCGTACGGATCTGCCGTCGCAAACTTGTTGAGGAAGCACTGGAAGTCGTTCACGTTCAGCAGCGGTGTAGCGGTCGAACAATCACAGTTGGCATAGCAGACGCTGATCTTCATCCACGGGCTGGTCGAACTGCCGCAAGAGTTGGTCGCGACACAGTAATACTCGTGCGGGCCGAACGGTCCGCCCCACGCATCCTCCTCGCGCAGGTTGCTGAACTCCAGGCCATAGGTAGTCGTACCTGCGATCGTTGAACCCCAGGGCGTAGGCCCATCCACCAGTGCCACACCGTCCCGATACCACTGAAACGTGACGTTGGTCGGGTTTGCAAACGCGAACGCCGAGATGGAGCCCGAGCTCCCGTAGCACAACGTCTGATCAGGCGACCGCAGCCCAAATCCCGGCGCCCAGTTCACGGGCATCGCAATCTGATAAAGCCCGGCCGTATCTCCGGCGACCAGGATCCGTGAGCCATCCGGATTGACGGCGACATTACCGTGTCCAAGCGGCGTCACCAACTCTGCGATGGGTGTGGGCACATTCTCGGTAAAGAAGAACGAAGCCAGCTGAAACACCGTCACCGCGTTCCACTGCGTGTCATCATTTGACACACCCGGCACGTGCGCATCCCCGCGCGTCCCCACCAAAAAGTTCGACACCGCGTGCGGCACATAGGTCAGTGATGAATACACGCCGGGTCTCCCAAACCCCGTCGTCGAAGTCACCGCAAACCGCTGCGTAGGGCTCGCGATATTCGACACCACCAGCACCTCGAGCCTGCTGTCGTTCGTCGTAGGCCCCGTTCCGACCGATGCGCTCGTATACAGATAGTTCGGCGTCTTCGCCATAGAGTGGACCCGATACCCCGCGGCCGGATTCCAGATCGCCGACACCAGCGGCGCGGTCGCATCCGTGGTGTTGATCAGCCACAACCCGTAGGGAGTGGTTCCCAGAGCCGCCGCGTTGTTCGACCACGACGTCATGCACGTATAGCTCGCGTAGGAACCGCCAAACGTTGTCGAGCTCCGCAGTTGGGGTGACAGCGGCTGGGCCAGCTCATAAATCCGGAACTGCGAGGTGGTGGTGAACGCATACAGCCGCGATCCCGACACCGACAACAAGTGCGTCTTAAACCCTGTGATCGTCGACCGCAGCACCGGCGCGGTCGGGTTGGTGATATCAATGATCGCGATCACGTCTCCGCTGGGGTTCCCCTTTGAAGCCACACACGCCAGCCCGACCGCCCCGCCATTGAGTTCGCCCAGTTCGATCATCTCCGAGTAGAACGGCAGATTCAGCGACCCCCGCAGCTGCTGCCCCTCCGGCAGCGTGTAGTCAAACAGCCGCAGCGCGTTGAGCGTGTAGTCCAACACAACCGTGGTGTTCCCCCGCTGCCTCACCACCGTCGGCATCGTCGGCAATGGCAGAATCGGCTGCGACCGCAGCGATGGCGATGCCGGGTTCGCCGTATTCATCGTCATCAACCCCGCCGGTCCCGCGGCCCAGTAGTCCGTGCTGGGCACCGAAGCGATCTGCCCCACCTTCAGAAACGTGCTGAAGTATGCCCCGAGCCACGACAGCGATGCCTGATTGGTCGTATCCCACGTCCCCACGCCCGAGTTCTTAATCGCAATCCGAAGCTGATTGCCAATCCCCGACATCGTCCCCGCATCTCCATTCAGATCGAACGCCGGCCCCCAGGTGGGGCTGGTCGGCACGCTCACATTCACCGCCCGCAGCCAATCCTCGAGCCCGCCGTGCTTGTAACTCACCAACAACTTCGTCCCCACCGCCGTCATCGCACTGATCCGCGCCGTGTACTCCCCCAGCGGCCCATTCGTCAGCGCCGTAGCCAGCCGCCCCGGACTCGCAGGATTCGCCAGGTTCCACCCCTCCACGCCAATGATCTGCGAGTTCCGCTGATGGAACCCCACCCACAACACTCCATTCACAATCGCAAGCCGGTTATACGCGTAGCTGTAGAACGGATCCTCCGTCTCCCAGACAAACACCGGCGCTCCGCTACCCAAGTCATACTCGCTAAGCCGTGTGTAGGGATGATCGTTCACAGTGCCGTCATCGCTGGCCGCGATATACACCCGCGTCCCATCCGCCGCGATGTCCTGCCCACTGTTCGGACCAAACGTCGCCGGCACCCCCGTATTCACAAACTGCGACCCCGCCAGCGTCAACGCCTGCACATACCCATTCGCAAGCAGCACAAACGCCTTCGATGACCCCTGAGTCATCGAAATCTTTACCGCGGGCGCATTGAGCCCCATCGTTCGCCGCGGCGAATACGGCGCAGGCGCCGATGGATTTGCCAAACTGAACATCTCAACCTCAGTCCCCCGGGCCACCATCAGCGTGTTCGCATTCACCTGCGCCACCGCCGAGGTCTCACCCCCGAAGTGCCCCGCAAAGCTCGCCCCACACTGGGCCGCGGCCTGTGAGGGAATGAGGACATGGGCACACAAGAGCAGGACGCTCAAAACAGCGCGGGACATGGTCATGGCGACGCTCCGGATAAGGGGACGAGCGGCAAGGGAATACGGCACATCCCTTGCAGCGCGTGCCGATTCCGGCACCGGCCATCAATATCCAAATAATGCAAAATGCCTGAGTTCAGGCTGATTCAGCCGGCCTGGCGGCACGAGCAGAGTACTTTCCGCTACCCTTCCCCGATGCCCTCCCTCCCCCTCTTGCAGATCCACCCCGACATCAGCGAAGCCCAGACGCTTCCGGGCTCGTTCTACACCGATCCGGCGATCTTCGCGGCGTGCCGCGAGAGGATCTTTGCTCGGGCTTGGCAGTTCATTGGGGATACGGATTCAGTGAAAGTGCCCGGGCAGGTGCACCCGACGGCTCTGGTGCCGGGGATCATTGATGAGCCTGTGCTGCTGACGCGGTCGCACGATGACCGGCTGCACTGCCTGTCCAACGTCTGCACGCACCGCGGGACGATCCTGTGTTCCGGGCCGGGGCATGAGAAGAGCCTGGTGTGCCGGTATCACGGGCGGCGGTTTGATCTGGATGGGGCGTTCAGGTACATGCCGGAGTTTGGTGAGACGAAGAACTTTCCGTCGGCGGCTGATGATCTGGCGAGGATTCCGTTTGGGACGTTCGGGAAGTTCATTTTCGCGACCGTTCAGCCCGGCACGCCGCTGGATGAGCTGATCGGCGACATGAAGTCGCGCCTGGCGTGGCTGCCGCTGCACGAGTTCACGTTCGATCCGTCGCGGTCGCGCGACTACCTGATCCACGCCAACTGGGCGCTCTACTGCGACAACTACCTCGAGGGGTTTCACATCCCGTTTGTGCACGCGAGTTTGAATGAGGCGATCGATTACGGGTCGTACACGACGGAGCTGTATCGGTGGTCGAATCTCCAACTCGGTATCGCCAAGGGTGGAGATGAGGTCTTCGACCTCCCCACCACATCCCCGGACCACGGCAAGCGCATCGCCGCGTACTACTACTGGCTGTTCCCCAACACCATGTTCAACTTCTATCCGTGGGGGGTGTCGATCAACGTGGTGCACCCGCTGGCTGTGGACCGGACGCGGGTGTCGTTTCTGGCGTATGTGTGGAAGCCGGAGAAGCTGGACCGCGGGGCAGGGGCGGGGCTGGATCGGGTGGAGCGGGAGGATGAGGCGGTTGTGGAGGCTGTTCAGCGCGGGGTTCGGTCGCGGTCGTATTCGCGGGGGCGGTACTCCCCCACCCGCGAACAAGGCGTCCACCACTTCCACCGCCTGCTGGCCCAGGCCCTTGCCTAGTGCCTAGAATCTCGACCCGGAGTCCCAGCCATGCCCAAAGCCGAAATCCACCCCACCTACTACCCCTCCTGCAAGGTCTTCCACAACGGCCAGGTCGTGATGACGGTTGGGGCCACGGTGCCCGAACTGCACGTCGAAGTGTGGTCGGGTTCGCACCCGTTCTTCACTGGAAAGCAGGCGTTTATTGACGCGGCGGGCCGCGTGGAGAAGTTCCAGAAGAAGTTCCAGGGGAACTACTTCGCCAAGGACAAGAAGAAGGCCTGAACGAGGCTCAATCAGTCGATATCAAGAGGCCCAGCCGAACCCGGCTGGGCCTTGTTCTTTATTGGGGCAGCATGGCCGGGCGGAACCGGCCCTATAACCGGTAGTCGATCCATTCATCCGGATAGATGGAATCTTAACCCGTACTCTGGGGTATCATTGGCCCATGGCAAGCAGATTTTTGAGCGAACTGTCCAAGCGGGTATTGGTGTTTGACGGGGCCATGGGGACCTCGATCTATTCACGCGACCTGGATGTCCACAAGGACTACTGCGGGTGCGAGAACTGCACGGACATCCTGGTTAAGACGCGGCCGGATGTGATTCAGGACATTCATGAGTCGTTTCTGAAGGTCGGCGCGGATTGCGTTGAGACGGATAGCTTTGGGGCGAGCAAGCTGGTGCTGGGGGAGTTCGATCTGACGGGGGAGTGCCGGGCGCTGAACAAGATGGCGGCGGAGGTGGCTCGTGCGGCTTGTGATAAGCACTCGACCAAGGACAAGCCTCGGTTTGCGATTGGGTCTATGGGGCCGGGGACCAAGCTGGTCACGCTCGGGAATACGACCTGGGAAGTGATGTTTGACAGCTATCTGGAGCAGGCTCGGGGGTTGCTGGATGGCGGGGTTGACGCGTTCATCATTGAGACTTGCCAGGATCTCTTGCAGGTGAAGGTGGCGATCAATGCGGTTTTGGAGGCGCTGAAGGAACGGGGGAAGACGGCGGTTGATGTTCCGATCATGGTTTCGGTGACGATTGAGACGACCGGGACGATGCTGCTGGGGACGGAGATTGCGGCCGCGGCGGCGGCGCTGGCTCAGTATCCGATTTGTTCGTTGGGGTTGAACTGCGCGACTGGGCCGACGGAGATGGCTGAGCATGTGCACTGGTTGGGGAAGCACTGGCCGGCGATGCAGGTGGGGAACAAACCGAAGATTTCGGTGATCCCGAATGCGGGGTTGCCGGTGTTGGTGGAAGGGCGGACGGAGTATCCGCTGCAGCCAGGGCCGTTTGTTGAGGCGCTGGTGAAGTACATCGATAAGGATGGGGTGGGGATTGTGGGTGGGTGCTGCGGGACTACGCCGGAGCACATTCGGCAGTTGGCGGTGGCGGTGGAAGGCTTGGCGAAAGGCGAAGGGCGAAAGGCGAATGTGGTGGTGCCGAAGGCGGGGGTGACTTCGCTGTATTCGGTAGCGGAGTATCGGCAGGATACTTCGATCATGATCGTTGGGGAGCGGATGAACTCTTCGGGGTCGCGGGCGTTTAAGAAGCTGCTGGAAGCGGAAGACTTTGACGGGATCGTTTCGCTGGCGCGCGAGCAGGTGCGGCATGATGGCGCGCACGTTCTGGATGTGAACGTGGACTATGCCGGGCGGGACAACGCCAAGGACATGGAGGAGGTTGTGCGGCGCGTGGTTCGGCAGGTGAACTCGCCGCTGATGCTGGACTCGACGCAGACCAAGACGATTGAGGCGGGGCTCAAGCACGCCGCGGGCAAGTGCATTATCAACTCCGCGAATTTTGAGGATGGGGAGGAGAAGTTCGATCACATTTGTGCGATGGCCAAGAAGTATGGCGCGGCCCTGGTGATCGGGTCTATCGATGAGGACAAGGAAGCCTCGATGGCCCGCACGGCGGAGCGGAAGCTTGCGATTGCTGAGCGGGCGTTTGAGCGTGCGACCAAGGTGCACGGGATGGCGCCTGAGGACCTGCTGTTTGATCCGTTAGTGCTGCCGATCTCGACGGGGATGGAGAGTGACCGGCGGTCGGGGCTGGAAACGATCGAGGGTGTGCGGCGGATCATGAAGCGGTTTCCGGAGTGTCAGACGACTGTGGGGTTGTCGAACGTTTCGTTCGGCTTGAAACCCGCGGCTCGCGTGGTTTTGAACTCCGTGTTCCTGCATGAGTTGCAGGAGGCAGGATTGACGAGCGCGATTCTGCACTTCTCGAAGATTTTGCCGCGGAACAAGATCCCGGATGATCAGTGGAATGCGGCGTTGGATTTGATTTACAACAGGTGGGGTGCGACGGAGAAGAACACCGAGCAGAAGTCCGGTGCCACGAAGAACGCGGATCCTCTGCAGGTTTTCATCGAGCTGTTCAAGGATGTTGAGGGGTCGGGTACCGTCAAGAAAGAGAAGAAGGTCCAGACTGTTGAGGAGCAGCTTCGCTCGCACATCATTGATGGCGAGAAGGAAGGGCTGGCGGAGACGATCGGCGCGGCCCTTAAGAAGTACAAGCCGCTGGAGATCATCAACGACCACCTGCTGGATGGGATGAAGACGGTGGGTGAGCTGTTTGGCTCGGGACAGATGCAGTTGCCGTTTGTGTTGCAGTCGGCTGAGGTCATGAAGATGGCTGTGGCTTCGCTTGAGCCGCTGATGGAGAAGGTGGCGGGTCAGACCAAGGGCAAGATCGTGCTGGCGACGGTGAAGGGCGATGTGCATGACATCGGGAAGAACCTGGTGGACATTATTTTGTCCAACAACGGGTACTCGGTGGTGAACATCGGGATCAAGCAGCCGATCGCGGACATTGTGAAGGCTTGGAAAGAGCACAAGGCGGACGCGATTGGGATGAGTGGGCTGCTCGTGAAATCTGTGAATGTGATGGAGGAGAATCTCAAGGAGCTTAATGAGCAGGGGTTGAATCCGCCGGTGCTTTTGGGTGGGGCGGCGCTGACGCGGCATTACTGCGAGAGTCATCTGCGGTCTACGTACAAGGGTCAGTGCTTGTACGGGAAGGATGCGTTTGACGGGCTGCGGACGATGGACCTGATCATGGCTCGGAAGTTTGATGAGTTGACGCGGGAGATTGAGGAGAGGCAGGGGAAGAGGTCGCGGGCGGAGGAGTTGATTGTCAAGACGCGGGCTGAAAAGCTCGCCGCGGCTAATACACCCTCCCCCCAGCCCCCTCCCGCCGGCGGCGGGAGGGGGAGCAGGAGTGCGGTCTCCACTACGGTGGCGGTGCCGCGGGCTCCGTTCTTTGGGTCGCGGGTGGTTACGGGGTTGGACTTGGAGGACATCTATCCGTTCATCAATCCTGTTGCGCTGTTTCGTGGGCAGTGGCAGGTGAAGAAGGGTGCGCTGTCGGATGCCGAGTACGACGCGGTGGTGGAGGACAAGATTCTTCCGGTGTTTGAGCGTTGGAAGGCCAAGTGCAAGGCGGAGAGGATCCTGCAGCCAGCGGTGGTGTATGGGTATTGGCCTTGCAACTCGGATGGGAATGACCTGGTGATCTGGGAGCCGAGTGCGGCGGGGATTTCGAATCGCAAGGAAGTCTTGCGGTTCAGTTTCCCCCGGCAGGCGGACAAGAAACGGCTTTGCATTTCAGATTACTTCCGGGATGTGGAGAGTGGTGAGACGGATGTGATCGGGCTGCACTGCGTGACCATGGGCAAGCGGGCTTCGGAAGAGGCTCAGAAGCTCTTTGCGAAGAACGACTACACCGAGTACCTGTATCTGCACGGGTTGGGTGTAGAGACGGCGGAAGCGCTGGCCGAGTTCTGGCACAAGCGGATGCGGCAGGAGTTGGGGATTGCGGGGGATGATTCGCCGCGGATCCGGGAGCTGTTTACGCAGAAGTATCGGGGGAGTCGGTACAGCTTCGGGTATCCGGCTTGCCCGGATATGTCGGATCAGGACAAGCTGTTCAAACTGCTGGAGCCGGGACGGATTGGGTGTGAGCTGACGGAGAACTGGCAGATTGACCCGGAACAGAGCACTTCGGCGATTATTGTGCATCATCCGGAGGCGAAGTATTTCAATGTGTAGGAGAGACGGAGAGAGCTAGGGTCGGAAGGGAGAAATGACGGTCTTGCTGAGCCACGGCAACTTGGATGGATGGCGGATCTTCCAACGGCGAATGGTCTGATTCATCAAGCGCTCTCCCATTGCGTCCAGTTCTGAGTGCTTTGGGTCGCGCGGGGCGCCGCTGACATCTGCCAGGGACCAGCCACTCAGGTCGGAGGACATGAGGCGCTGGGCGACCGACTCTGAGACCATCAGTTTCACCAGCTCCCGTGAGTCTCGGTCGCGAAACGCATTCACCTTAGTCGGAGCCTTTTGATACTCGACCTTTGGGCGTGCGCCGGGCTTGCCGCCGCGGGCGTAGGCGCGGCGGCAGTTGAACAGAAAGTACCGTGCGATCTGAGAGCGCCGCCATCGCAGGTCCATCGGAATCAGGTCGCCGTCGGCACGCACCAGGTCTCCTAAGAGCTCGGCGGCGCGTTCGGACCAAATCGGGATGGTGCAGAAGGGGAAGTCCTCCAACCGAAGTTTGCGACTGCTTTGAATAACGATGGGCTTGCGAATGCGTTGCGGCCGGATCGCGAAAGCGAACCTATCCAGAATTGCTTCGGTCTCGATGACCTCATGGCGACTGTCCCGCGCGGCGGGGGGCGGATCCCAGAAGCTGCTCAACTTCCACCATCGATGCGTCAATGTTGGCTCCTGTCTGCGCCCGAGTACGCGATGGCACTGGCCGGAAGAGGCCTATCCCACTTGGTCTGAACCCCCCTCTTAGAGCTTCCATCCCGCGCGATATGAGTGCTGAATCAACGCCGCGGCCTCCGGTGCGTTGGTGGCGCGGAGGTTGGCGGAATCCCACTCCAGCTTTTTTCCAGCGCGGTACGAGACGTTGCCGAGCAGCACGCACTCGCTGAGGGCGCCGGAGTATTGGAAGTTGCAGGTGGTGGGAGAGCCGCTTTTGCAGGCCGCGATCCACTCGGCGTGGTGGCCGATGGAGTTGGGGATGGTGGGCTTGGGGGGTGTGTGGTCGGAGACGGTGTTGTCGCGGATGACGTGGTGGGCGCCGTAGTCGGCGATGATCATTCCGGATTCGCCGACGAAGAGGTTGCCGTCGCCCCATTGGAGAGGCTGGCCCTCTCTGTTCTTGATTTTGGAGAGGACTTCGGGGCGCTTGCCGCCATCCCACCAGGTGAGTTTGACGGCGGGGCGGTCTCCCTTGGCGGGGTGTTCGTAGCGGACGATGAGCCAGGCGGGTGTGCCGATGGCATCAACAGGCGGGCCTTCGGAGTTGACTGATGTGGGATGTGTGAGATCGAGGGCCCAGTGCGCGAGGTCCATGTGGTGGCAGGCCATGTCGCCGAGCGTGCCGGTGCCGTAGGCCCAGAAGCGGCGCCAGTTGCCGGGGTGGATGTTGTCGCTGTAGGCGTGGTCGGGCGCGGGGCCGAGCCAGAGGTTCCAGTCGAGGTTTGCGGGGGTGGGCTTGGGGTCGCTGTACTTGCCGGCGGACCAGCTCTTGCCGCACCAGACGTGGACCTCTTTGACCTTGCCGATGATGCCGCTCTGGACCAGTTCGACGACGCGGCGGTAGTTGGGCTCGGCGTGTATCTGGGTGCCCATTTGGGTGACGAGCTTTTTCTCGGCGGCGAGTTTGGAGAGGACTCGGACTTCTTCGACGGTGTGGGCGAGGGGCTTTTCGCAGTAGACGTGCTTGCCGGCCCGGAGGGCCATGGCCGCGGCGGGGGCGTGGATGTGGTCGGGAGCTGCGACGAGGACCGCGTCGATGTCGAGGGGGGCGGCAAGCATTTCGCGGAAGTCGCGGAAGCGTTTGGCGTCGGGGAACTTGGCGCCGGCTTGCTCGAGGTAGGTGGCGTCGACGTCGCAGATCGCGGCGATGTGCTCGCCGGCGATTTGGGAGAGGTTCCAGCCGGCTTGGTTGGCGGTGCCGACGACGGCGATGCGGAGTTTTTCGGGGCGGGTGATTCGTGCGAAGGAGCGGTGTTTGAGGGCTAGACCGGCCGCGGCGGCGGTGGAGAGTTGGAGGAAGTGGCGGCGTGAGAGGGGTTGTGACATGGGTGTCTCCGCAAAATAGCTTAACCGAATCTTCGGCGGCCGCGCTTCTCTATTTCTCTCTCTTGATCTTCTCTGCGTTCTCTGCGCCTCTGCGGTGAAAATGATCCGAAGAAAGCTCACCGCAGAGACGCAGAGAACGCAGAGATGGAGAGAGAAAAGACTTTTGGTCAGGACATCAGGCCATGGACAACCTTACCGAAAACATCGGTGAGGCGGAAGTCGCGGCCTTGGAAGCGATAGGTGAGGCGCTCGTGATCTACGCCTAGGAGCCGCAGCATCGTGGCGTGCAGGTCGTGGACGTGGACTCCGTTTTCGATGATGTTGTAGCCGTAGTCGTCGGTTTTGCCGTAGGTGATGCCGGGTTTGACGCCGCCGCCGGCCATCCAGATGGAGAAGCATCTTGGGTGGTGGTCGCGGCCGTAGTTGTCGGCGGTCATTTTGCCCTGGCAGTAGGCGGTGCGGCCGAACTCGCCGCCCCAGACGACCAATGTGTCGTCGAGGAGGCCGCGGCGTTTGAGATCGGTGACGAGGGCGGCGGAGGGCTGGTCGGTTTGTTTGCACTGCTTGGTGATGGCGGAGGGGAGGTCACCGTGCTGGTCCCAGCCTTGGTGGAAGAGTTGGATGAATCGGACGCCGCGCTCTATGAGGCGGCGGGCGAGGATGCAGTTGGCGGCGTAGGTGCCGGGGGTTTTTGAGTCGGGGCCGTAGAGCTCGAAGACCTCGTCGGGTTCGGAGGAGAGGTCGGTGGCGTCGGGGACGCTGGTCTGCATTCGGAAGGCGAGCTCGGCCTGGGCGATGCGGGCGGTGACTTCGGGATCGTGGGTGGCGGCGAGTTGGTCGGCGTTGATTTTGCCGAGCGCGTCGAGCATGGAGCGGCGGGCGTGAGGTGAGATGCCTTCGGGGTTGGTGAGATACAAGACGGGCTCTTTGCCGCTGCGGAACTGGACACCCTGGTGTTCGCTCGGGAGGAAGCCGGGGCCCCAGAGGCGGGAGTAGAGGGGTTGGTCGCGGCTGGCATCTTTTGAGACCAGGACGATGAAGGCGGGGAGGTTGGCGTTCATGCTGCCCAGGCCGTAGGAGAGCCAGGAGCCCATCGAGGGGCGGCCGGCTTGCTGGTAGCCGGTGCAGAAGAAGGTGATGGCGGGATCGTGGTTGATCGCTTCGGTGAACATGGAGCGGACGATGCAGAGGTCGTCGGCGATCTTGGCGGTGTGGGGCATGAGGTCGCTGACGGATGCGCCGCTGTTGCCGTGGGTGTTGAAGCCGGTGAAGGAAGCGGCGAGGGGGAGGCTGGCCTGGTTGCCGCTCATGCCGGTGAGGCGTTGGCCCTGGCGGACGGAATCGGGGAGTTGCTGGCCGTTTTGTTCACGGAGGAGGGGTTTGGGGTCAAGGGTTTCGAACTGAGAGGGGCCGCCGGCCTGGAAGAGATAAATGACGCGTTTGGCTTTGGGGGGAAAGTGGAGTGAGGGGAGGAGGCCGGAGGTGGGTTGGGCCGCGCGCGCGCCGGATCCGAACAGAGAACTGAGTGCGAGGCCGCCGAGGCCGAGGGCAGACATGCCCAGGAAGTGGCGGCGGGTGAGGCCCAGGAGTTGGTTGTAGTCGGGCGTCATGGGGTGCTTAGCGGCTGGTGATGGCGGCGTCGGAGGCGAGGATGGTGGAGCAGACGAGGGTGAGGGCTGCGGTGTGGGGGTCGGAGTTGTCGGAGGCGTTGATGGACTTGGCGGCGGCTTCGTCTTTTGAGAGGTCGGCGGATTGTTGTTCGTAGAGCGCGAGGAGGGGGGCGAGTTCGCCGGGGCGCGGGGGGCGGGAGGTAAGCAGGCGGAAGGCTCGGGTGATTTGGGCGGTGGGGTTGTCTGCTTCTTTGGAGGCGCGGAGGGCGAGGGCTCGGGCGCATTCGACGAAGACGGGGTCGTTCATCAGGACAAGCGCTTGTTGCGGCGTGTTGGTCGGGAGGCGGCGGGCGAGGCACTTCTCGCCACTGCCGGCGTCGAAGGCTTGCATGTTGGGAGTTGGGGAGGTGCGTTTGCGGAAGGTGTAGAGGCTGCGGCGGTGGGCGCTTTCGCCGGTGTCGGGGGTGTAGCCGCCGCTGGCTCCGGCATCTTCGTAGAGGCCCGGGGGTTGCCAGGGTTTGACGCTGGGGCCGCCGAGTTTTTCGACCAGGAGACCGGAAGCGGCGAGGGCTTGGTCGCGGAGGGCTTCGGCGGAGAGGCGGAGGGAGGGGCCGCGGGAGAGTTTGGTGTTTTGGGGATCGGTAGTCGCGCTGTCACTGGGCAGATCTGATGACTGGCGGAATGTGGCGGAGAGGACGATGCGTTTCAGAGTCGCTTTGACATCCCAGCCGTTCTTGACGAAGTCGGCGGCGAGTGTGTCGAACACTTCCGGGTGCGTGGAAGCCTCGCCTTGTTGGCCGAGGTTTTCGAGCGTGGGGACCAGGCCGCGGCCGAAGCAGAGGGACCAGAGGCGGTTCACCGCTACGCGGGCCGTGAGAGGGTTCTGCGGGTCGGTCGTCCAGTTCACGAGGCCCGCGCGATTGTGGGGCCAGGACGGATCAAACTTGAGCACGGATTCGATCGCGCGATCAGCGCGAACGGGACGAGACTTGTCGGGTTGGTCGTATTGGCCGCGGGAGAGGACGAAGGAGGGACGGGGGTGGCGGGATTCTTCCATGACCATGAGTTCGGGGATGGATTCGAGGAGGTCTTGGTGGGCGGCGCGGGCATCGCGGAGAGACTTGGCCGCGGCCTGGCAGTCGGGGTCGATGGCGCGTTGAAAGAACGAGATCAGCTTCGCCTCGTTCTTGGTCGCGTATGACAGCGATTCGGCCAGGTCGCCTGGATGATGAAGCTCCGCGGCCTCGATCTCGGACAACTCCCGATCAACCACCTGGAGGTCGGCGACCGCGCCGCCCTTGAAGCCCAAGTCGCGATCTCGGAATCCAACTTGGAAGGAACGAACGGTCGCGGGGCCGTCGAGGTGGTCGTGAACAACCTCGGTGGGCACAGGCCTGCCGTTCAGATAGATGTGAAGCCCGGAGGCACGAGAAGAGCCGTCGTACGCAACGGCGACCTGCACCCATTGATTGAGCGGGAACGGCTCGGTGGTTTGAATGGCCGCGGCCGAGCCGGGCCAATAGTGGATGATCTCCCAGCAGAGCCGCCCGTCCCTGAGCATCACCTGGTAGCCCTGCTCGTCGGACTCGATGGTGAACTTGCTGGTGTGGATGACGGTGGCGCGGGCCTTGGTGTCCGGGCAGCGAATCCAGAAGACCATGCTGTGAGGATCGCAGCGCCGGAATGCGGGCACATCAGTGAAGGATGAGCCGGTGTCGCCATCAAGCGCGGTGGCCTTGCCGGCGGGGCCTTCGATGTCGCCTTCGAGTGGGTATCGCTTGATGGCGGCCGGGACGGCGATGTCGCCGGGGTGGGTGAGCCATTCGCGGAACGCCGCTTGACGGTTCGCGAGTGTGGTGTTGATGTTCGCTTCCGCGGCACCGACTGCCCGCTGCAAGTCGGCGAGTTTCGCGGATTGTTCTGGAGTCGGCAGCCGCATCGCAGGCCGCGGCGTGGCTGGCGTGGAGTAGGGATACGTCCCCGCCTCATCGATCGCGCTGAAGAACGACGTGAGACTGTAGTACTCGGATTGCGGGATCGGGTCGTACTTGTGGTCGTGGCAGCGGGCGCACTCGACGGTGAGGCCGAGGAAAGCGGTGCCAAAGGTGTGCACTCGGTCGGATGCGTATTCCTGGCGGAACTCTTCATCGATCGAACCGCCTTCGTTGGTCTGGCGGTGGAGACGGTTGAAGGCGGTGGCGACTCTCTGGTGCGGCGTGGCATTGGGAATGAGATCGCCGGCGATCTGGTCGCGGATGAACTGGTCGTACGGGAGGTTGGAGTTGAACGCGTTGATAAGCCAATCCCGCCACGGCCACACGCGACAATCCCAGTCGGACTGGTACCCGTACGTGTCGGCGTATCGGGCGACATCGAGCCAATCCGCGGCCATGCGCTCGCCGAATCTCGGAGACGCCAGCAGTCGGTCTACCTGTTTCTCGTACGCGTCGGCGGATGTGTCGGCGACGAATGCGTCGGTCTCTCCCGGAGTCGGCGGGAGGCCCGTCAAGGCGAACGACACGCGGCGGAGCAACGTCGCGCGGTCGGCCTCGGCTGCGTGGGTGAGAGACTCGGCCTCGAGTTTCGCGAGCACGAATCGGTCCATCGGGTCGCGGGGCCAGGACTTGTCTTTCACTTCGGGAAGGGCCGCGGCCTTGGGTGGCACGAATGCCCAGTGCGGCTTGTACTCGGCCCCACTCTGGATCCATCGGAGCAGGATCTGTTTCTCTGCCTCCGTCAGCGGGTGCTTCATCTCAGGCGGAGGCATCACCTCGTCGGGTTCATCGGAGGTGATCCGCCGAGCCATCTCACTGGCGTTCACATCGCCGGGCACGATGGCGCGAAGCCCGCTCTTGAGGAGGGCGGTGGCGCCTTCGGAGGTGTCCAGTCTCAGGCCGCGCTTGCGGGCGCCCGCATCGGGGCCGTGGCAGCGGAAGCAACGGTCCGACAGAATCGGACGGACTTCGCGGTTGAAGTCGGGGGGTGTGGGAACAGGGTCATGTTCAACGCCCGCGAGTGCGATCAAGAGAGAGACTATGGCGGGGCGGAGCATGGGAGCAGTATAAGAGGAAGCGTCCTCGCTCCCGAGACTCGCCCCGGCTCACTACCACTTGGTGGCTTCCTCGGCATCCGGCCGCGGCCTTGGTGCTGTAGAATCCCGCGAACGGCCCATGGCGATCCTGGGCGCGACATTGCTCGACAGTCCCTGAACCCTGCATGCACCAAAACGCTCGCCGATTCTCTCCGCTCCTCCTGTGGCTGGCGCTGCTGGGGTTGGCCGCGGCCATGCTGCTGGTGGGCAACGAAGGGGTGCAACTGTGGGATCGGGATGAGCCGCGGTACGCGGTCTCGGCTCGCGAGATGCTTCAGTCCAAGAACTGGGCGGTGCCGACCTACCTCGGCGCTCTCTTCCCCGACAAACCCCCGATGCTCTATTGGTGCCAGGCCGCGTGCATGGCTGTACTGGGTGAAAACGCTGCCGCGGCCCGGTTGCCATCGGCGATTGCGACTCTTCTAACGCTGGTCGTTCTGTCCGGAGTCATCTGGAAGACCGTCGGCAACCGGCGCGGGCTGTGGACAGGGCTGGTATTCATATCCTCAACTCTGGTGATGGTCGCAGGCAAGACCTGCCTGACCGATGCACTGCTGGTGCTCTGGGTCACAATCGCCCAGTTGTGCATGTACGCCGCGTACGCGGGGCGTGCCAGCAAGTGGACGCTCGCGGCGATGTGGGTCGCGATCGGCTTGGGTGTATTGACCAAACTCCCGGTGATCATCGCGGTTCTGGGGATCACGGCGGTCGTACTGGCGGTCATGGACGCGTTCGCTTCGGGAAAGAGCATCTTCTCGCCCAAGACCTGGTGGGATGTCACCAAGTGGTGGTGGCGGACGCATCCGTGGATCGGCATCCCGATCGTCGCCCTGATCGTCGGGCCCTGGGTGTACCAGTTGCTCCACCAGAGCAAGGGCGCGATGATCGAGCGGGCGATCTATCACGACGTATGGAAACGCTTCACCACGCCTCTTGAAGGACACGGCGGGCCGCCGGGGTATTACCTGGTCGCGACGTTGATCTCGTTCATTCCCTGGGTGGCGCTCTTGCCGCGCGTGATGTACCGGTCTTTCCAGAATCGACACCTGCCGCCGATCCGCTTTGCCCTGGCCGCGGCCATTGGGCCCTGGCTCATGTTTGAAATCGCGAGGACCAAGCTGCCGGGATATATGTTGCCGTGCTATCCGGCTTTGGCGTTCCTGACCGCCGACTTCATCGTGCGGTGCCTTCGCGGCCAGTACGCCGACCTCAAACTATGGACCGTGCGCTACGGCGCCATTGCCGCGGGACTGGGGACGGCGGCACTTGCCGCGGCTCCGTGGGTGCCCATGTTGCCGAAGGCCAACCTCGAACCCGGTCCAATCTGGGCGCTGGTGGTTACGAGCCTGACGGCCCTGCTCGCCGGCGGCGTGGTCATCCGAGTCTTCCTCACCAATCGTGCAGATTCCCGCGGCCTGGCCTGCATCGGCGGCGCGATGCTCGGCCTCACGATCGTGTTGGCAGGTGTGTACCTGCCCAACGCGACGTTCTTGAAAACCTCGAAGCGCGTGGGCGGTTTCATGCGGGCTGCGGGCGGCGAGGCTACGGAGCCCGGCAAACAGTTCATGATCGGATATCAGGAGCCATCGCTGGCCTTCTACCAGGGCGGCACGATCCGACAGTGCAACGACGATTCGTATCTGCTCACCACACCGCCTGAGCAGTGGAAGCCGTGGCTGACCGTATCCAAACGCATCTGGGACAAGGTGCCCGAAGATCGCAAGACACAGTCCGGCTTCGTGGTTATCGGGAGTTTCCGCGGCTGGAACTATTCCGCCGGCGGCAGGATCGACGAAGTTATGGTGCTTAGGCGAGCGAGTGCCGCGAGCCCCGGTCCGGCACCAAAGTCGTAATTTCCCCGCGATATCTCGTGTAGAATGAACGTCCCGCGACACCCGCGGCGGAGAAGCACTTGGGAAGTCCCGGCTCTACAGGCCAATCCACAACTCGGCTGACCCTGGTCGTCCCCTGCTTTAACGAGCAAGAGGTGCTGCACGAGTTCCACAAGCGGGCCGCGGCCCTGGCTGATCGTCTCGCTCCTCGGGGCATCGTGACCGACATGGTCTTCGTTGATGATTGCAGCCGCGACCAAACCTGGCCGATGCTCGAAGCCCTCGCCGACACCGACCCACGTGTCCGCGCCCTGCGCCTGGCCCGCAACCGTGGGCACCAGATCGCCGTCACCGCGGGCCTGGACTTTGCCGATGGCGACGTTGTGGTCATCATGGATGCCGACCTTCAAGACCCACCAGAGGTCATCGAGAAAATGCTCGACTTGGTGGCTGAGGGGTTCGACGTCATTCATGCTCAGCGCCGCACGCGCCAGGGCGAGACGATGTTCAAGCTGGCGACGGCTCGCTTGTTCTACTGGCTCCTCAAACGGGCATCCCGAGTCCAGATCGTCGAGAACGCGGGCGACTTCCGCGCGGTAACTCGTCCCGTCGTGCTGGCGGCCAGAGAGTTTCGCGAGCCCCACCGCTTCCTCCGCGGCACGTTCGCCGCGATCGGCTTCCGACAGACCATCCTGCAATACGACCGCGATGAGCGCTTCGCCGGCGAAACCAAGTACCCCTTCAAAAAGATGCTCAAGCTCGCGATCGACGCGACCTTTGGGTTTTCGTCCGCGCCTATCAAGGCGATCGTCTGGTGCTCTCTCATGCTCTGGCTGCTCAGCCTCATTTACCTCGGCCACAGTCTCTACGCCCACTTCATCGCCCGCGACACAGTCCCGGGTTGGACGAGCGTGGTCTTCCTGATGACCGTGTTCACCGGGCTCATCCTGATGTCCATCGCCGTCGTCGGCGGGTACATCGGACGCATTTTCGAGCAGGGGCAGCATCACCCGCTCTATTGGCTCGAAAGGGCGCGAAACGTTCAAGCGAGCCGCGGCACATCGGAAGTCATCCCGCCCCGCGAGGTTCGGTTGTCGCGCGGCATTCTGTCCTCGACGCGATCCCAGTCGCCGCTGGGGCAACTCGTCGAACCCAAACCTGAGCCTGCGGCACGGCCCAGCGAAGAGAAACGGTGAGCCGGACGTACAATCCTTCCGTCATATGAACCACTGCACCGGTCATTTCGCCCGGCGTGCACTCGCGACTCTCGCGTCCTGCCTTGTGGTACCAACGATCTGCACCGCACAAGGGCCCGACGAACTCGCCGCGGAGCTTGATCGGCGGCTCACCCAGGACGTCATCCCTCTCCTCACGAACTACTGCTTCTCCTGCCACTCAGGAGAGGATGTGAAGGGTGAGGTGCACCTGGACCAGCTCAAGACCACCAAGGATGTCCTCAACGGCACCTTCGACGCCCGCCTCATGCGCGAGATGGTCAGCACCGCGGCCATGCCGCCACCCAAAGCCAAAGCCCAGCCCAGCGAGCACCAACGGCTCATCCTCACGCAGTGGGCCGACGCGATGATCAACTACGTGCCCACCGATGCACCCATCGACCCCGGCTGGTTCACAATCCACCGCCTGAACCGAAGCGAGTACCGCAACACGCTTCGCGATCTGCTGGGGATCGATCCGACCAAGCTCGACCTCTCCGCAAAGCTCCCGCGCGATGACACCGGCTACGGATTCGACAACGTCGCCGATGTGCTTTCGACTTCACCCCTAGCTGTTGAGCAGTATCTGGACGCAGCCGAAAAGGCCGTGGATGCGGCACTAGGTCCCATCGTCGAGTTCGGCGATCACCCACGCTTCATCCGTCCGCTTGAAGGCAGCAACGGGAACGCCCTTCCCAAAGGGGGCTACTACCTCTACGCCAACGGAGCGGCTTCGGGCACATTCACGGCCCCCCTCGGCGGCGACTACGTCATCCGCATCCGCGCCTGGGAAACCCACGGCGGCGATGAGAACGCCCGCCTGAGCCTGCGAATCGGGAAGCGTGACATCAGAGAGTTCTCCGTGTCCGGCACCCGTGAAGAGCCACAGGACTTCGAGGTTCGCTTGCACCTGAAGCAAGGTCCGCACCCAGTCGCGGCGCTCTTCACCAATGACTATTACGTCAAGGATGTCGCCGACCGGAACCTGGGTGTGGAATCCATCAGCGTGGCTGGTCCTCTTGAAGAGTCGAGCGCGGAGCGCCCTGCCGGGTGGAAGGCCGTGTTTAGCCCTGCAGTGGGCCGTTCTGACGACGACGCCCGGGCCGTGCTCACCGCATTCGCATCGCGTGCCTATCGCCGCCCCGCCACCGCCGCACAGGCATCCTCTCTCATGCGAGTGTACCGATCGCAGCGCGATTCCGGCGCTGCCTTTGAGCCGGCCATCCGCACCGCCTTGGCCGCGGCCCTGGTCTCCCCCAACTTCCTCTTCCGTTCCGTCAACCACCCCGACGCCACCAATCCCGAGGCCCGCTACACGCTCGACGGCTACGAACTCGCCAGCCGCCTGTCGTACTTCCTCTGGAGCAGCATGCCCGATCAGCCGTTGCTGGACGCCGCGGCCAACGGTTCGCTCCTCACTGATGAAACACTCTCCGCCCAGGTCCGCCGAATGCTCGCCGACCCGCGAAGCGATGCCTTCATCGAGAACTTCTCCGGCCAGTGGCTCCAGCTCCGCGCCCTGAACGCCCTTGCCATCGACCGCACCCGCTTCCCTGAATACGACGATCAACTCCGCTCCGCCATGGCCCAGGAAGCCACGCTCTTCTTCGGGGATGTCCTGCGGTCGGGGCGGAGCGTGCTGGAGTTCGTCGACAGCCGCGACACATTCCTCAACGCCAAACTCGCGGCGTTCTACGGCGTGTCCGACGTCAAAGGCGATGCATTCCGACGCGTCACTCTGCCCTCCGGCTCGCCGCGTGGCGGCGTCCTCACCATGGGCGCGATCCTCACGCTCACCAGCAATACGACACGCACCAGCCCCGTCAAACGCGGCCTCTTCGTGCTGGATCAGATGCTCGGCGCACCTCCCCCACCGCCGCCGGCCGACATCCCGCCTCTGGAACAAGCCGCCAAGACCGATCCCGACGCCACCGTCCGCCAGCGCCTCGCCGCCCACGTGGGCAACCCCACCTGCGCCGCATGCCACAACCGCCTGGACCCCCTGGGCCTCTCCTTTGAACACTTCGACGCCATCGGAAAGTGGCGCGATTCAGAAAACGGCAAGCCCATCGACGCGACCGGCACGCTGCCGGGCGGCATCGCCCTCAACGGCGCTGCCGACCTCAAAAGCACTCTGCTCGGCCGCGCCGACCAGTTCGTCGAAGCCCTCTGTTCCAAGGTTCTCACCTACGCCCTGGGCCGCGGCGTGGAACCCTTCGACCGCCCCGCCGTCCGCCAGATCGCCCGGCGCACCCGCGCAGAGGGCGACAAACTCTCCGCCCTGATTGAATCGGTCGTGCTCAGCCAGACGTTCCGCACCTGCCGAGGAAGGACACCCAGCCATGACTAAGGGCATCTCCCGCCGCACCGCGCTACGCGGCCTGGGCGCTTCCATCGCTCTCCCCTGGCTGGACATCATGAACCCGCGCGCCGGCCGGGCACTCGCATCCACCGTGCTCGACACCACCGCACCGCCCGTGCGCCTCGCCTTCGTCTTCATGCCCAATGGTGTCAACTACAAGGCCTGGGAGCCGGCTGGCGAAGGCGCCGATTTCGCGCTCTCGCCCACGCTGGAGGCCCTCGGGCCGGTGCGTCAACACCTGAACATCTTCACCGGCCTCACGCTCCAAAAGGCCCGAGCCAACGGCGACGGCCCCGGCGACCACGCCCGCTCCTCCGCCTCTTTCCTCACCGGACGCCAAGCGCGCAAGACCGCCGGCAACGACATCCACAACGGAGTCAGCGTAGACCAGGTCGCGGCCGCAGAAATCGGGCGGAAAACCCGGCTCCCCTCCATCGAACTGGGCTGCGAGCACGGACCCGCCGCGGGCAGTTGCGACTCCGGGTACTCCTGCGCCTACACCTCCAACATCTCTTGGCGCGATGACACAACTCCCATGGCCAAACTGATCGACCCCGCGGCCGCGTTCGAACGGCTGTTCGGCGATGCGACCCAGGCGGCCGCCCAGCAGGAACGCCTCAGCCGCCGCCAGAGCATCCTCGACTTCGTGCTGGAGGACTCTCGCGCGCTGGCCGGCAAACTCGGCACGTCCGACCAGCGCAAGCTCGACCAGTTCCAGACCGCCGTGCGCGAAATCGAAATGCGCATCGAGCAGGCCCGCAAAGACTCAACGCCCCGCAAGCTACCCGACGTTCCGGCTCCCGCGGGCATCCCCGACAAGATCAGCGAGCACATGGACCTGATGTACGACATGCTGCTGCTTGCCTTCCAAACCGACACGACCCGCGTCAGCACGCTCATGCTCGCGGTGGATGGCAGCAACCGCTCCTTCCCTGAAATCGGCATTAAAGAAGGGCACCACCATCTCTCCCACCACCAGAACGACCAGGACATGATTGACAAGATCCAGAAGATCGACCGCTTCCACGTCGAACGCTTCGGCCGCTTCGTTCAGAAGCTTGCCGACACCCGCGAAGGTGAAGGCACCCTGCTCGACAACTCCCTCATCCTCCTCGGCGGCGGCATCAGCGACGGCAACAGCCACAACCACGAGAACCTCCCCATCCTCGTCGCCGGCCGCGGCGGTGGAACCGTCCAATCCGGTCGCATCGTCCGTTCCCCCAAAGAGACTCCCCTCTGCAATCTGTACTTGTCGATGCTCGACAAAGCCGGCTGCCCGCAAGAGAGCTTCGCCGACAGCACCGGACCGCTCGCCCTCTAAACCAGCCGTAACTGTTCAACATCCGCCCCGCAACACCGCGACGCCCGTCCTCACACAATCCGCGCCAAGCACTCCTACGTCCACGACCAATACCCAGCCGCGGCCACCCGGTCCCCAAGGGGGATCTTGGGGTCCGGCCGCAAGGGCCCTAACAGGCCGCATCCCGCCACGGAACCGGCCAATACCGCGGCCGCCGCAACCACCTCAACTCGAACCAATGGCTCCCCCGTAGGTCGCCGGGCCCACACCTACGAGTTTCCCACCGATGCGCTCTCTGCCACCAACCCGAGCCTCCCCCATCCCACCCGGCTAAACTCCCGCCCTGCAATAAAGCAGACGCCTGGAGAGGTGTCCGAGTGGCTGAAGGAGCAGCACTGGAAATGCTGTATAGGGGCAACTCTATCGGGGGTTCGAATCCCCCCCTCTCCGTTTCTCGCGGCGATCTCTCAAGAGGTCGCCGCTTCTCATAGGTCGCGTTCGCTAGGGTGAGCCGTGGCGTGTCGCCACGGCGGACGTCCCTTCTCGCGGGTGCACCCGCTTCCGTTGACCTCGCCCTAGGGGCCGCACACGCGGACACCGCACGTGAACGAAACCGATCTCAAAGCGTTCGTCCACGCAGTGCTCGGCGGAGACCTTAACCTCGTCCGCTCCCTCGCCGCCACCCACCCACGCCTCATCCACGCCCACGACCCCCACTGCTTCGGAGCCACACCCCTCATCCGGGCCGTTCAATCCGGCCAGCGTGCGATGGTCGACCTGTTGCTCGAGCTCGGCGCCGATGTCAGCCAGCGGAGTGACTGGTGGGCCGGCAGCTTCGGCGTCCTTGATGATTGCAGCGATGAGCTGGCCGACTATCTCCTCCAACGCGGCGCCAAGCTCACCCCGCACGCCGCCGCTCGACTGGGCAAGATCGACGACCTGCGTGCCCTGATCTCGGCCGATCCCCCCCTCGTTCACGCCCGCGGCGGAGACGGACAGTTCCCCCTTCACTTCGCTCGCACCATCCCAATCGCCGACCTCCTCCTGCAACACGGAGCCGAAATCGACGGGCTCGACATCGACCACGCCAGTACCCCCGCCCAGTGGCTCAGCGCCTCCCGCCCAAACGTCGCGGCCCACTTGGTCACCCGCGGCGCGGCCGCCGATCCCTTCATGGCCGCACGAATCGGCGATTGTGCTCTCCTCGAACGGCTCATCAAGGCCGAGCCCGAGGGTGTTCAAGTCCGCGTATCACGGGGCCGCTTCCCCGCCCCACCCCCCGCCGCCGGACACATCTACCTCTACACCATCGGCGAGGGCTGCTCTCTCGTGCACGCCGCCGCCGAATCCGAACAGCGCGACGCAATCCTCTGGCTCACCGCCCACGGCGCCGATGTCAACGCCCGAGGCGGCTACGACGATGCCACCCCTCTCCACGCCGCGGCCTGGGGAAACCGACCCGTCGCCATCAACGCCCTCCTAGACGCCGGCGCCGACATCAACGCCGTCTCCGGCCCCATGCACCGCAACCAGCCGATCGGCTGGGCGATCGTCAGCGGCGCGGTGGAGGCCTGCCGCACGCTCCTGGACAGAGGCGCCACCGTCCGACAGGCACACAGGGATGACGCCCGCCGCGGCGCAGAAGGAGCATTCCAAGAGTTCCAAAGCCGCCGGCCGCTCGCTGCGTGGCAGGAAATCCTCGGCCTGCTTCCCGCGTAGTCCTGGCCCAGGCCGTCGCACGAACCAGTTTCGACACGCTTTTTTCGCACGAAAGTGCTCGTCCACGACACGTTTTCTGCGAAATCTGCAACTCAAATCCGAGCCCTATTTCAAGCCATTTCTAGACAACCACAACATTTTTCGACACGCTTTTTGCGCACGAAACGTGCTTTTCACCCATAGGTAGAGGGGCCACTCAAGCAACCCCCGGAAGTTCAGGCCGCGGCCATTGGGAGGGGAGACGGCTCCCCGGTTGGCTCCGACTCCTGAACCCCGGACAAGCTTGAGCCAACCTCTACCGCAAGCGAGGTGTCGAAAGACACCCCGCCCTCGGTCGCATCGACGTGGGATTCCCATAACTCCTGCCGGCGCTGTCTAACCACCATCGCCGACCGGGCAGCCAACCACCCCACGCACGAGCGGAAGACAAAAAAGAAAGGAGTCAACCCGCGTGACATGCCTACGTCCGCGTAGGCATGCTCGTCGCACCCAATGCGTCCCGCGATCGGCCTCGCATCAACTGTTCTCCCCACCGCCGCGCCATCGCCGTGCGCCCAATCGCCAGCCCAATCGCCGCGCCGATCAACACATCCGACGGATAGTGCGCACCCACCACAACCCTCGCAAACCCCACCAGCACCGCCAACCCACCCGCAAGATACCGCAGCCTCGGATACAAACTCCCAATCGCCGCGGCCATGATGCACGCATACACCGTGTGACTGCTCGGCATCGACCACAGATCCGCCGAGTTCTTCCCCCAAAACTCCCACCCATGCCGAAGCACCACCTGAGTCTCCCCCTTGACACTGATATTGATGGGGTACTGCCCAAAGGGACCCAGAAAGATCATCGGATCACTGAACATCGGCCGCGGCCGACCGATCCCCATCTTCAAGGCATTACACACGATCCCCGCCACAATGAACGCCGCCGCCCAATCCAGCAACCGCCGACGCCGCGCCGGATCCTGAAGATAAATCACCAGCGCGATCAACAGCGAAGACACCATCTGCCCATACTGCTGCGCGGCCTCGATCTCCCGCCGAATATCCCCGCCCAACCGGTGCGTGCGGAAGTACATGCTGATCGCACCGTCCAACCCCATGACCAGAAACGCCAACGGAACAAACCACAGAATCGGTACCGCCCATGGCCGGCGGGATGGGACCGTCGCCCAAGCTCGCACGGGCTTGGAAATTGCCAAGGTAAGCGCCCACCCGATGTGCACCCAACGGATCGGCGCAGGCAGACCCCGGTTATAGTCGCGGGCGGTTTGAACCTCGGGGAATGGCATGCAAGTGGAAAGGCTTGACAGGTTGAGCGGGGAGGCAAAGGCCAAACTGGGTCGCGCCGGCATCGGCGGGATCGTGCTGTTCTGCCTCGTAGTCTATCTGCCCGGCTTCTTCTCGCTCCCGACCGTGGATCGGGAAGAGGCAAGAGTCGCCCAGGCCAGCCGCCAAATGTACGAATCCGTCGCGCTGCCACCGGGGCAGCGGGATGCGAAAAAGCACGGCGGCCGGCTCGTTGTACCCACCATCCAGGATCGCCCGCGGCTGAACGTGCCACCCCTGATCCACTGGGCTCAAACCGCCTCCGCGGCCGTTATGTCTCGCGGAAACTCATATCGGGACGACATCTGGATGTATCGCCTGCCCTCGCTCATCGCGGCGATCGCGGTGGTCTGCCTCACGCGGCGCCTGGGCACACTGATGTTCGATTCCGGCGCGGGAAGATTGGCCGCGGTCCTGGTGGCGGTCTGCCCGATCATGGGCTGGCAAGCCCGCCAAGCCACCGCCGATATGGTGCTCCTCGCGTGGACCACCTGGGCGATGCTGGAACTCTGGAAGGTCTACGCCTGGGGGCGGGTCGGCAGCGCCGGCACGGTGGTCGCGGCGGAAAGACCGGGACTTCGAGGCGCCGCGTTCTTCTGGATCGCGATTGCCGGCGGTTTCATGACCAAGGGACTCATCACGCCGCTAATCGTCGGAATGACCACCGTGGCGCTGTGCGTGACCGGACGGCGTTGGCGTTGGCTCCTTGATCTCAAGCCGCTGCTCGCGCTTCCAATCCTGGGACTGGCAGTCGGCCCATGGGCCTACGCCGCATCGCGCCAGGTGGACTTCGCCACGTACCTGGAAACGATCGGTCGCGCGGTGATCGGGATCGGTCCAGATTCCAAGGGGTGGACGCCTCCGGGGTATCACTCGGCTCTCGCAATGCTCTTGTCCTGGCCGGGCTCCGTCTTGACAGGACTCGGGTTGTTCGTCGCATGGAAGCTTGCCCGAGGCAACAGCGCGACGGGGGCGTGGCGCGACGGCCATCCTTCCTACCTGTTCTTGCTCGCGTGGATCGTGCCCGGATGGTTGTTCTTTGAGGCAAGCATCGCCAAGTTCCTATCCTCCTCGATGCCGATGTATCCCGCCTTGGCCATCCTCGGTGCGCGGGCCATCTTGGCCGCGGATGTCAAAGCACTGCACGGTGTGGGTTCCAAGTTCGGCAAGCTCTGGGGCATGCTGTGGCTGCTGGCCGGCGGGGGACTGGTGTTCGCAGCGATCGGTGGGTTGGTGACGCGCTTGGCAGTTTGGCCCTCAACCCTGATGGGAAACGTCGGGCTCGCGATCGTGGTCGTTGTAGGCGGCGGGGCGATGTTGCGCCTGCTCAAAGCCTCGTGGAATGGGATCATCGCAGGGAAGTTCGCCCGCGCGGCCGTGGCGGCCGTGCTGGTCATAGTCGTGTTCTGGTGGATCGTCCCAACGGCCATTCTGCCGCGCGTGCTTGGATTCTCCGGACAGATCGGCGGAGAGTTGCAGCGGATCGACCCGGGAGCCGGCCGGCCCATCGCCAGCGTCGGATATCGAGAAGACAGCCTCGTCTTCCTGACGCGCGGCCGACTCGACCGATTGAACTCGCCCGATGTCCCCGCATGGCTGGCGGCCCACCCCGATGGGCTGCTTGTCCGCGAACATCAACAAACGCTTCAAGGTGGTCCGACGATGCGCGAACTCGGGGCCGCGGCGGGACTGAACTATTCAACAGGTCGGATGCAACGCGTCGCGATCGAGGAGATCGCGCGGTGAACACCCCGGAAAACCCCCACGAAAACAAAGTCGCCCCCTTTGGCCTCATGATCATCGACAAGCCCGAGCGCATCACATCCATGCACGTGTGCCGCATCATCCGCGGAAAGCTGGTCGGCGGCGGAGCACCCAAGCGCGTGAAAGTCGGGCACGCCGGAACTCTTGATCCTCTCGCAACAGGCGTGATGGTGATCCTGGTGGGCCGCGCGACCAAACTGTGCGACCGGCTGATGGCCGGCGAAAAACGCTACGTCGCCGAGATCGACCTCTCCAGTTTCTCCAGCACGGATGATCGCGAGGGAATCATCTCTCCTGTTAATGTCGCAACCCCGCCCACACTCGCGCAAGTCACCGAAGCCTGCACCAAGTTCGTCGGCGTGATTCAGCAGCGCCCACCCTCGCACTCGGCGATCTGGGTCGATGGAAAGCGATCGTACAAACTCGCGCGGGCCGCGGAAATGGGCAAACGGCCCACCTTCGAGCTGCCCTCGCGCCCCGTGGATGTCAAGGCCATCGAAGTGCTCGGCTATGAATGGCCCAAGCTCAGTGTCGATGTGCGCTGCGGAAAAGGAACGTACATCAGAAGCCTCGCACGCGACATTGGTTTGCTGCTCGGAGTGGGCGGCATGCTCTCGGAACTGCGCCGCACAGCCGTCGGGCCATTCGTCATCGGCGAGGCCGTGCTGCCCGCGGACTTGCCCCCGCAACTCGGACAGGATGACCTGATGGACCCGGCGCCCTTCGTGGGCGACGGCCCCGCGGTGATTTGAGGCTCACAAAAGTGCTGCGGCGAAGGCCGCGGCGTGATCAGGATTGTCAGAACACCACACTAGGCCTCGGGCTCGTTTCTCTATGGTTAACTCAAGAGCGCGAGCCGTGATTCGCACGCCAATGGCCGCGTTGACGAGCACACTCGGGAGGTCGGTGATCCGGGTTTGGAGGATCGAGTTCGGAGCCAAAACAAGCTCTGTAATGGAGAGTTCCGCCAGTGCGCCCGCTATCCGCAAGGCCTGATCCGCCAGCGTCTTTCCGGGCACCGGATTCACGGCTCTTCCGCGGCGTCATCATCGGTCGGAAGGTCCGCGGCCGATGGCGGGATCCCCGCGGCCGCGGCCACCTGCGCCCGGCCCTTGAGCGATTCCTGCATCACACCCTCGATCATCCCGGGAACCCAAAGCTCAGCCGTGTCCTGGCCATCGCAGACGCGCCGTACCGCCAGGTACACAACGGTGGTGCACGACATGCCGCAACTCACCAGGCACGCAATCAGGCCGTAAACGGGGATCATGGTCCAGAGTCGAATCAGCCATGCGCCGCGGGCATAACTGCCCTCCAGCGTCTCTGGAGCGCCTCCGGCGAACATTGGAATGGGAAACGCCGCGGATGTACCGCTCAGGATCATTTCCTGCCCGCGCGGCCCGGCCCAGGTTCCCGCACTCAGGTAAGCGATTCCGATACCGCCTCCCACAATCGCCGAGGCGATGACCATGACGAACGCAAGACCAAGACACGAAATCGCGGAATAGACGATCAAGCGTACCGGTCGGTCCAGCGTGTAGGCATACGCACGCTGAATCGCATCGATCGCATCCGACCCCTCGCACGCGACCGCCGGAACAAGCAACCCGTGCCCGACGATGTACGCGATGCCGATGACCGATGCGGCGATCCCCAGAATGATCGCGATGCCGTACAGCGCACCGCCAAGGACGTTCACCCACGGCCAATGCAACAGCAACCACCCCGCTGCCGCGAGGATCAACGCGATCAACCAGATGATGACCACCGGCCCCAGGATCGCGCCGACCAACGAGCGCATCCGCGCGAGGCTGAACGACAGCGCCTCGGTCCACGTGATGAACTCACCGCGGGAAAACTCAACGGCCGTCATACGGCTGATGGCGCCAACGACAACCAGCCACATCGGCAGGATGACAAAAACACCAAGCACGGTGGTCGCCGGCCAACCTTTGATGCAGGCCATCGGGATGCCGACGAACCAATGGAACAGGAGAGTTGCGTTCCCATCCGGGCTGGCGGAAAGGGGCGGCATGACGCCGCTGGTGAAGCCCATCCAGCCGTCGATCTTCCCGCCCAACCAGGCGATGCCCATGACCAGGATCATGCCGAAAAAGGCCAGCCCGATCCGGCCGGGGCGGAGGCCCAACGCGGCCGCGGCCAGCACGCGGGGCCACAACAGGTCTTCCCACCAGTCCGCGAGTTGAATGGTGCCGTCACGCCGGCTTTCGGTCTTCATGACCAGGTCTCACTTGAAAGGGAGGCGAAGCAAGGGGACAGGATAACCGGAGGAATGTTGTCGTGGGCCGGGAATTCGGGGCCGGAGTCCTTTACCATGTCCCCGATGCGCAACGGAATCATTCGCTGGACGATATACCTGATCGCGCTGTTTATAGCGGGCCCGGCCGCGGGTGCGCTGGTGGGCGCGGTGCACGCGGTCGATGGCGGCCCGGCCTCCCCACTGGTGAGCGCCTCGCCCGGATTGGGCCTGGCATCGGCGGTCGGGGCGCTGGTGATGGCCCTGATCATTGGACTGGTCACCGGGAAGTTTTTGGGGCTGGGGCCCGCGATGACCGCCTCCGGATTTGTCGTGGCCTGGGCGGCCTGGCGAACGGCGGAGGTGGACCAACTCATCCGGACGGCGCAGTCCGGCAAGCCGCTGAAGATTTTGGCCGTGGAGGGGCTCATTCTCGGTGTGCTTGGAATGGCCATCGCCGTCGGATGCTGGGTAGTCAGCGGGCGCCAAGACACGATTGAGCGGCGGCAAGCCAAGACCGGAGAGATTCAGGTGTCATTGCTGAAGAAGATCTTCGGGGGCAAAGGCGGACCGGCTTCGATTGCGGTTGGGTTGATCGCTGGTGGCGTGGCCGCGTGGTTGATTGCCGCGACGCCGCTGAAAGGACAAGCCGTGTTCGCGGCGATCGCGGCCGGCGCGTTCGCGGCTGCCGCGGGGCGCCTGGTGGACTTTGAGGCGCCCGCCCCGGCGATGTTCTTGCCGATCCTGATCCTGGCCGCGATCGCACCGTTGACGGGTTTGATCATGGCCGGCTCGGGCGGAGTCGTCGCCGCGGCGTACAAGGGCTCGCTCTTTCCGCTGGCCAATATTTCACCCCTGGACTGGATCGCCGGGGGCCTGCTCGGCATCCCAATGGGCACCAGTTGGGCGGGCTCCATGATCGAGAAGCGGACACAGGACGCGTAAATCTCGGCGGGAAATCTGAGTTGAAGGCCTGAGCGAACTGGCAACAGCCGAACCTACCCTTGACCGGAGGGCCCAGTTGAAAACCCCCGCGAAAAGCAAGCAGCCAAAAAAGGGCGCGAAGAGCCCGGCCAAACCTCACGTCAATGGAACCGCTACGGCCGCGGCTAACTCCGCGATGCCGGACGTTCAGGCCAAGTCTGATCGGCGCCACGTCGCGATCGACCGCGTGGGTGTGAAGGATGTGACCTACCCCATCCGCTTGCGCACGCCCGAGGGTGGCGAGCAGGCCACGGTGGCCAAGGTCAATATGTACGTCTCCCTCCCCCACCACCAGAAGGGCACTCATATGAGCCGCTTTCTGGAGGTGCTCAACGAGTACGCGGCCAACGCCTTGACGCCGGACTGCTTCCCGAAAGTGGCCCGCGAAATCTGTGGCAGGCTGAATGCCCAAGAGGCCCACTTCAGCGGCGAGTTCACGTACTTCATCAAGAAGCTCGCGCCCGTGACCAAGTCTCCGGGGCTGATGGACTACCAGGTGCGGTTCGAGTGCACTTCGAATGGGACCGAGGACTTCATCATGACGGTCGCGGCCCCGGCGACCAGCCTCTGCCCCTGTTCGAAAGAAATCTCCAAGTACGGCGCCCACAACCAGCGGTGCCGGATCGAGGCCTCAATCCGCATCAAAGAGCGCGTCTGGATCGAGGAACTCGTCAAGTACCTCGAGAAGGCGGCATCAACCGAGGTTTTCGCTGTTCTCAAGCGGCCTGATGAGAAGTATGTGACCGAGGCGGCCTACGAGAACCCCAAGTTTGTCGAGGACATCGTGCGAGATCTGGCTTTGCTGCTGGAAGGCGATGACCGGATCACATGGTTCTCCATCAACTCGGAAAACTACGAGTCGATCCACAACCACAACGCCTACGCGCAGCTGACCCGCGACAAGCGGTAGATCACCGGTAGATGCGTACCTTGTCCAGCAGCGGCCCAAGTGTGGTGCCAATGCCGGGTGTGCCCTTAATTCGATTGACCTGGGCCGCGAAGTCGTCGTTCACGTTGCGGATGCGCTGGCCGAAGGCTTCGCTGATGTCCGACTTGGCCCGGGGGTTTGCGGCTTGTAACGAATCGAAACTCTGCGAGGCCCGGGCGATGGGCCCTTCGATTCGCGGCATCGCGGCGCGGGCGCTGGCGGTGTCGGTCACCGAGGTGAGCTGGCGGGAGAGGTCGCTGATGCCGCTGATATAGCCGTCCGCGGCCGCGCGGAGGGGTTCTGGCATCCGGGCCATGGCACGCGCTGGGTCGTTGGTTGAGCCGCCGGAGCTTTGGCATGCTCCCAGCGCGAGGGAAGCGGCAAGGAGCGCGGCGGGGAGCAGACGATGGTTCATGGCGGCTTCCTGGGTTCGCGGACGTCAAAAGACTATCCCGTTGGAGCAGACTGGGTTTCTTAAGGCCACGGCTTGACAGGCCGATATTGATAGTGTATAGTTTACACGAAGTAAGGAGCGATACATGCTCTCCCTGCACGAACGCTTCGGCCACTCCCTCTCACTGCTTACCGACTTGTACCAGCTCACGATGGCGTGCGGCTTTTGGAAGTTGGGCCGCGCCAACGAGCGGGCGGTGTTCCATCTTTCGTTTCGCAAGAACCCGTTCGCGGGCGGGTATGCCGTGGTGGCTGGGCTCGCGGATGCCGTGGATTGGTTGACCTCGGCGCGGTTTGACGATGGCGACATCGCGTATCTCCGCTCGCTGCGCGGCTCCGATGGGAATGCGCTCTTTCCGGCTGATTTCCTTGCTTCCCTTCCTGCGTTCCGCTTCAGCGTTGATGTCGAGGCGATGCCCGAAGGGACGGTCGCGTTTCCGCACGAGCCGCTGCTGCGCGTGACCGGTCCCTTGTGGGAATGTCAACTCGCTGAGACGGCCCTTCTGAACATCATCAACTTTCAGACGTTGATTGCGACCAAGGCCGCGCGGGTGTGCCAAGCGGCTGGTGGGGACTCCGTTGTCGAGTTCGGGCTCCGAAGGGCGCAGGGTGTGGACGGCTCGCTCTCGGCGAGCCGCGCGGCGTATGTCGGCGGGTGTTCGGCCACCTCGAACGTGCTGGCAGGCAAGCTTTTCGACATCCCGGTCCGGGGGACGCACGCACATTCCTGGGTCATGTCGTTTGACTCAGAAACACGCGCGTTTGAGAGCTATGCAGAGGTCTTTCCCAATAACTGCTCGTTTCTGGTGGACACCTACGACACGCTGGAGGGTGTGCGCCACGCCGCGGCAGTTGGGCAGAAGCTTAAGGCCCGGGGCCAGAAGATGCTGGGAATCCGCCTGGATTCCGGCGACCTGGCGTACCTCTCCATCGAAGCTCGGAAGATCCTGGATGCGGCCGGGCTGACGGACGCATCGATCATCGCGAGCAACGACCTGGATGAGCACATCATCGCGGACCTGAAGAAGCAAGGCGCGCGGATCGACACGTGGGGTGTCGGGACCAAGCTGGTTACCGGTGGAGACCAATCGGCGCTCGGGGGCGTCTACAAGCTCGGGGCGATTCGCAAGCCGGGCAGCGATGCGTGGACCAGGACGCTGAAGCTCTCTGAACAGGCCGCGAAGGTCTCGATCCCCGGCGTGCTGCAGGTGCGGCGATTCAGCGATTCGTCGGGCCTGATCGCCGATGCCGTGTTCGACACGCTGTTGGGATGCCCGAACTCGGTCACCGTTGTGGATCCGGTCGATCCGATTCGTCGCAAGGTTGTGCAGGGAGTTCAGCACGAGGATGTGCTGGTGCCGGTGCTGCGAAATGGACGGCCCGTCGGGGCGACGCCGTCGATTGCGGAAAGCCGCGCACGGGCGAAGTCGCAGGTCGCGGCCTTGCATGCGGGCATCAAACGCCTGTTGAACCCGCACGCGTATCCCGCGGGCCTGGAAATGGGCCTGTTTGACCTTCGTTACGAGATGGCGCTGAACGCCAAGAAACTGCACGGCTGAGAGGGACGATCGTGAAACTGATCAAAGTTGCGGCGGCATCGCTCAACACCACACCGCTGGATTGGGAGGGCAACACCCGCGTTATCCGCGCGGCGCTTGATGCGGCGCGGGCGCAGGGAGTCTCTGTGCTGTGCCTGCCTGAGTTGTGCATCACCGGCTATGGCTGCGAGGACGCGTTTGGTTCATCGGGTTTACGGCGGATGGCGCGTCGCATCCTGGCGGACCTGCTACCGGCGACTCGCGGAATGGTCGTGTCTTTCGGGCTTCCCGTGCTTTTCCGCAACGCACTGTTTAACACGGCGTGCGTGGTGGTGGACGGGCGGATTGTCGGGTTCGTACCCAAGCAGCACCTGGCTGGGGAAGGGTTGCACTATGAACCGCGTTGGTTTAAGCCGTGGCCGCGGGGGGCACGCGAGGAAGTTGACCTTGATGGGGCGCGGTATCCCATCGGGGATCTCTCCTTTGATGTGGGGGGTGTGAAGCTGGGCTTTGAGATCTGCGAGGATGCCTGGGTCGCGGAGCGGCCCGGTGCGTCGCTTTCGCGGCGCGGCGTGGACCTGATTCTCAACCCCAGCGCCAGCCACTTTGCGTTCGGGAAGCTTGAAGTGAGGAAGCGGTTTGTACTGGAGGGATCGCGGGCCTTCGGGGTGACGTATATCTACAGCAACCTGCTGGGGAACGAGGCCGGGCGCGCCATCTATGACGGCGGGGCGCTTATTGCTTCGGGGGGCGTGATGGTCGCGCGTGGGGCGCGATTCAGCTTTGCGGAAATGGAACTGACCAGCGCGACCGTTGATCTGGATGCGACGCGGACCGCGCAGTCGCGCACGGCGAGTTTCCAGCCGGATCTTTCTCCCGACCCGGCGTGCATTCGGACGGCCTTTGCCTGGCCGGATACAAAGGCCACCGCCCCCACTGCTGAAGTCGCATCCTGGGAAGATGCCGCTGCCCTGAAAGAAGAAGAGTTCACGAGGGCCGAGGCACTGGGCCTGTTTGACTACGCGAGAAAGAGCAAGTCGCGTGGATACGTGGTCTCTCTCAGCGGCGGCGCCGACTCATCCGCGGTGGTTTCGCTGATCGCGACGATGGTCCGGCTTGCAACGGCGCAGTTCGGCGTTGACGGCTTCAAACGTCGCTTCGGGTTCGTGCCGCTGGCGGGCGGTGATTGGAAGTCCCTGACGGGCGAGCTGCTCACCACCGTTTATCAGGGCACCCGCAATAGCTCGGACGATGGACGGATGGCCGCGCGGAAGGTCGCTGCCGCCATCGGCGCGCATCACCACGAATGGGAAGTCGATTCTCTGGTCGAGCAGTACACCGCGCTGGCGGCCAAGGCTCTGGGCCGTCCGTTGAACTGGGCTGCTGACGATCTGGCTCTTCAGAACATCCAGGCTCGGGCCCGCGGCCCAGGGGTGTGGATGATCGCCAACTTGAAGGGGGCGCTGCTGCTTTCAACCTCGAACCGCTCGGAGGCCGCGGTGGGATACGCGACGATGGATGGTGACACGTGCGGTGGACTCTCACCGATCGCCGGGATCGACAAGGCATTTCTTCGGCATTGGCTGAAGTGGATGCAGTCGCGGGGACCCGATGGGGTGGGGCCGCTGAGCGAACTGGATGCTGTCATCAAGCAATCGCCAAGCCCTGAGTTGCGCCCGCTGGAGCAGAAGCAGACGTCTGAGGGCGACCTGATGCCTTATGAAGTTCTCGAAGCGATCGAGGATGCGGCCATCACATCGAAGATGACGCCTGTCGAGGTGCTGCGGGCGCTCGCGCCGCGATTTGAGCGGCATGACGCCGGGGATCTGAAAGCTTGGATCGACCGTTTCTTCCGCTTGTGGTGCCGCAATCAGTGGAAGCGGGAGCGGTATGCACCGTCGTTCCATTTGGATGATCACAACCTGGACCCCAAGACCTGGTGCCGCTTCCCGATCCTCTCGGGCGGCTATTCAACCGAGCTGGAGGAGTTGAAGGAGGCAAGGCCGTGACCTCAAGTGTGTCCCGCAAAGACCGCATCCTCGGCTCGCTGTTTGGTGCAGCAATTGGCGACGCGATGGCAGCGCCACTGGAGTTCATTCGGTTTCCAGAGATCATGGCTCGCTATCCGAGCCGCGCGGAGATCCCGCCGGGAAAGCGCGTGACCGACGACACCCAGATGATGCTGGCGGTCGGCGAAGCGATCATCAAGGCCCAGGGGCACTTGGACCCGGAGACTCTTGAGCGAGAGTTTCGACGAGCGTTTGTCGAGTGGTCGCAGAGCCCCGACAACACCCGCGCTCCGGGAATGGCGTGCATGGCGGCGTGCGGGCGCCTGGCCAGAGGCGGATCATGGCTGCAGGCAACCGCCGGAGATTCCAAGGGGTGCGGAGCCAATATGCGGGTCACGCCGGTGGGGCTGCTTACTCACCTGGATGAAGAGTCTCGCTCTGCAATCGCGCAGTTCCAAGCGGCAATCACGCACGGACATCCGACCGGCATCTTGGCCGCGGACCTGACTGCCCAGGCGACATACTTATTCGCGGTGGGCACGGATCTGCAGCGGGTTGTCCCGCTACTTCAAGAGTACTTGGACCGGCACGGCCGTCAGTATCACCAACGATGGCTTTCGGATGTCTGGAAGCGACCTGGGATCGCGACCATCGAGCAGTTTCTGGATCGCGGCCGCGAGGAGTGTCTACTTCGGTTGGAAGCCGTTGAGGCTGCCTTGCGCCGCCGGGACGTGGCGTCTGATCCTTGCGCCGCGACCGGACAGGGCTGGATCGCCGAAGAGGCGTTTGCGACAGGGCTTCTCTGCTTCCTTCTTTATCCCAACGACCCCGTCGCCGCGATCCGGCACGCGTCGGCGACGCAGGGTGACTCGGATTCGATTGCGTGTCTCACGGGCGCCTTTGCCGGCGCGGCCCATGGCCAGTCTGCCTGGCCCGCAGATTGGGTGGCCGACATCGAGTACCAGGATCGCCTCATCTCCCTGGGCGGTGCTTTGGCGGAGTTGTAGAGGATGCCATTTACCTACGACTATCCGCGCCCCGCCGTCACCGTCGATTGCGTTGTCTTTGGGCTGGATGATGGCGACCTCAAGGTCCTGCTCATCCAACGTGCCGACAAGCCATTTGCCGGCCGGTGGGCTCTGCCGGGTGGCTTTGTCAACATGGATGAGACGCTGGATGTGGCCGCGCGGCGTGAGCTGAAGGAAGAAACGGGCCTTTCCTGCGACTATCTGGAGCAACTCTTTACCTTTGGAGAGCCTGGCCGGGACCCCCGCGGCCGCACGATCACTGTCGCGTACTACGCCCTGATTCGCCGCACGGAACACCGCATCCAGGGCGGATCGGACGCCAGAGAGGCCGCGTGGTTCAGCCTGCACGATCTGCCATCGCTGGCGTTCGATCACGACAAGATTCTGGAAACCGCCCACAAGAGATTGCAGGGAAAGGTTCGATACCAACCTATCGGCTTCAACTTGTTGCCGGTGAAGTTCTCGCTGACGGAGCTCCAGAAGATGTATGAGGCGATCCTGGATCGACCCCTGGACAAGCGGAACTTCCGCAAGAAGATCCTCGCCATGGGTGTGCTGGAGCGGCTGGCTGAATCGCAGGAGGGTGTCGCCCATCGCGCTGCGCGGCTCTACAGCTTTTCGAAGGCCAAGTACGCCGAACTGGTTGAGCACGGATTCAACTTTGAGATCTGATCGCGCCCGCGCGGCACAAGGAATAGCTCATGGACGCCCTGATACTCGTGGATATCCAGAACGACTTTCTCCCCGGTGGCGCGCTGGCCGTTCCGCAGGGCGATCAGGTGGTGGCCATCGCCAATGCGCTGATGCCGCGGTTTCCGCTGGTGATCGCGACTCAGGATTGGCACCCTGCCAAGCATGGATCTTTCGCGAGCCAGCACCCCGGGAAGAAGCCGGGTGATGTGATCACCCTCAACGGGCTCACGCAAATCCTGTGGCCGGATCACTGCATCCAGAACACGCGCGGGGCGGAGTTTGCGCCTGGCCTTCGGAAGGCGGGTTTCCACCACATCATCCACAAGGGCACCGACCCGACCATCGACAGCTACAGCGGTTTGTTCGACAATGGTCAGAAAAAAGAAACCGGCATGACCGACCTGCTCGCCGACAAGGCGGTGGACACGCTCTACATCATGGGGCTGGCCACCGACTACTGCGTGAAGTTCACCGCGATGGATGCGCGGATGCTGGGTTACACCGTGTACTTGATCGCCGATGGCTGCCGCGGCGTGAATCTCAAGCCGGGCGACACTGAACGGGCGGTGGAAGAAATGTCGCAGGCAGGCGTGGTCATTACCAAGAGCGACACCGTGACCCGCGACAGGGCGAAGGCGGGCTGAATTGGGGTTTGGTCCATGTTCGGGGCCTTCGACGACCCGTGCCGGTGGTCAATGCGGGGGGCCGGAGCTATCCTTTCCCCCCCTCGGCCAGACCGTGGCCAGAGGCCATCCTTTCACGACCCGAACCGCTGAGAAAACGCATGGCAACCACCGGCACGATCACCCAGGTCATCGGATCCACCTTCGACATCCAGTATCCCGAGGACCAGCTCCCGGAGATTTACAACGCGGTGAAGGTTGAGGCTGAGACGAGCGTCGGCCATATCAACCTGACCGGCGAGGTGCAGCAGCACCTGGGCGGCGGGCGCGTGCGTGCGGTGTCGCTGGGTTCGACCGACGGTGTGAAGCGCGGCATGAAGTGTGTTGATACCGGTGCGCCGGTGACGGTGCCGGTGGGTGAGAAGGTTCTGGGCCGCGTGTTCAACCTGCTGGGTGAGCCGATCGACAAGCTGCCGGCCCCGGCGGGCGTGTCGCGCATGCCGATCCACCGGGCTCCTCCGGAGTTCAGCGAGCTGAACCCCAATACGGAAATCCTGCCCACGGGCATCAAGGTCATCGACCTGCTCTGCCCGTTCGTGCGTGGTGGAAAGATCGGCCTCTTCGGTGGTGCAGGCGTCGGTAAGACCGTCGTGATCCAGGAGATGATCGCCCGCGTCGCCAAGAACTTCGGTGGGTACTCGGTGTTCGCCGGCGTCGGCGAGCGCACCCGCGAAGGTAACGACCTCTGGCGCGAAATGAAGGAAGCCGAGTACACGGATGCGGCCGGAAACAAGGCACACGTGCTCGACAAGGTTGCGATGGTGTTCGGCCAGATGAACGAGCCGCCGGGCTCGCGTCTCCGCGTCGCCCTCTCGGCCCTCACCATGGCCGAAGAATTCCGCGACAGCTCGGGTAAAGAGACCCTGATGTTCGTGGACAACATCTTCCGCTTTACCCAGGCGGGTTCGGAAGTGTCCGCGCTTCTGGGTCGTATGCCTTCGGCCGTGGGTTACCAGCCGACGCTGTCTACCGAGATGGGTGCGCTCCAGGAGCGGATCACCTCGACGACCAAGGGCGCTATTACATCGGTGCAGGCCATCTACGTGCCGGCCGACGACTTGACGGACCCCGCGCCCGCGACGGCGTTCGGACACCTTGACGCGTTCATCGTGCTCAGCCGTTCGATCGCTGAGAAGGGCATCTACCCGGCGGTGGACCCGCTCGCGTCGTCGTCTCGAATCCTGGACCCGACGATCATCGGCCAGCGTCACTATGCGATCGCCCAGCGCGTGCAGAAGACGCTGCAGCGGTACAAGGATCTGCAGGACATCATCGCGATCCTGGGTGTTGACGAGTTGTCGGAAGATGACAAGCGCACCGTGGCCCGGGCCCGCAAGATCGAGCGGTTCCTGTCTCAGCCGTTCCACGTTGCTGAGCAGTTCACTGGGTTTAAGGGTGTGGATAGCCCGCTCGAGCAGACCATCGATTCGTTCGAGCGGCTGTGCAACGGTGAGGGCGATGACCTTCCGGAAGGCTGCTTCATGTACGTCGGTACGTTGGAAGATGCTCGGGCGAAGGCGACCAAGATGGCGGCGTCGTAAGAGCAGGCACGAAGGCACTGAGGCACATAGGCACGAAGTTCAAGACCCCTGGCAAGTGCCGGGGGTTTTTTGATTTGAGTGAGCCGGGAAGTCCTCGCCCCGGTTCTTAGGCTGCGGGTATTCGGACCGGGGCGGCGACGCCCCGGCTGACTATTTGGTTTTGGCGCGAACCGGCTGGCTGCGTGGCTGGTCTAATGACTGTCCCGAGCAGCACAATGGACCCAAACGCCTCTGATGAAGCCCTGTTGAAGGAGTTTGCTGACGGCGAGCATGCCGCTCTCGGGGAGCTTGCGCGCCGGTATGAGCGGCTCTTGCTGGGTTTGGCCACCGGTCTGCTCGGCGGGGATGCGAACATGGCTTGCGATGCAGTTCAGGAAACCTGGGTTCGCGTGATCCGGTTTGCGGACCGATTTGATGGGCGGTCGAGTTTCAAGACTTGGCTGTATCGCATTGCGATCAATCAGTGTCGGACGGTGAAGGCACGCGTGAAGCCTGTAGTCGCGGCCGCGGATGCCTCGGAGGCGGTTGAGACAGCGACGATCAACGCGGATGACAAGGGTTGGTTGCGGGAGCAAGTGCGGCGGCTTTCGCCGGATAAACGGACGGTTGTTCTGCTGTGTTATCACGAGGGAATGACGCACGCGCAGGCCGCGGAGATATTGGAAGTGCCGATCGGAACGCTCAAGTCCCGCCTGCACGCGGCGTTGACGACGCTGCGTGGGGCGATGGCGTCGGAGGTTGCGCGATGAATACCCCCACTCCCCCACCGATGAAGCCTGACGACTTGGATCGTGCGTTGACGGAGATGACGGTGTGGAACGCGGCGGACCAGAATTTATGGAAGGATGCTCTTCAATCAGGGAAGGCTGCACCGGCCAGGAGTTCGTCTTGGAGCTTCGAGACTCTATTGAGCAAGCCGCTGTCGAATCGCTTGATGATCGCGGGCATCGGGTGCATTGCGCTGGTGTTCATCGTCGGGCTCATGATGCCTTCGCTGGGGAGCACACGAACGTCGGGGGCTCGGGTGTCCGCACAGCTGAGTTACAAGCGCGCGACACCTGCGACAGACGGCAAAGCGCTCTCGGCACAATTCCCTGAAGTCAGTGGGATCGCTCGACTTGCCGATGCACACGAGCTAGATTCTCCCGCGGCTAGGGCTGTTGCCGCGTCGCCTCCACCCACACCTCCTCCTTCCGATCAGGATGGCGTGTATCACTCCTCGGAGTCTTGGAAGTCGCTCCAGGCCGCAACATCCCATCGTTACGTTGTGCAAAAGGCCACGATGGACTTGCAGACCGACGACGTCCGCGCGGCGTTTGCGAAGGCCGCGCACCTGGTCAGCGAGGCTGGTGGGGAGTTTGTCGAGAACTCTTCACTTACGGGCGATGGCAAGACAGCCCAGGGCAACATGACGCTTCGCGTCGCGGCGGCGCGTGTCGGCGAGGTCATGAACAAGCTCCGTGAGCTGGGCACCGTCAAATCCGAGAACACCAGCGGCGAGGATGTCACCACGCAGGTGGTGGATGTTGAGGCCCGCATCCGCAATGAGCAGCGGGTTGAGAAGGAGTTGCTGGACCTGCTGGAGAAGCGGCATGATTCACCGCTGAAGGACATCTTGGAGCTTCGCTCCTCGCTGTCGAGCGTGCGGGAGAGCATTGAGCGGCTGGTGGGGCAGCGGGATCGGCTGGGGCGGTTGGTTTCGCTTGCGTCGATTCTGGTTGTGATCCGCGCTGAGCCGCTGATTGAGAAGCCTGCACCTGCCTCGACCATCGCCGACTACTTCGTCAAGAGCATCAGCCGGGCCTGGCACGGAGGCCTCGAATCCCTCTCCGACACCGTCGCGTGGATTATCGCGGTCGCGATCGGGGGAGTGATGTGGTGGATCGTGCTGACCGCGGTCGTGGTCGCGATTGTCCGCTGGCGGCGGCGGTTGTCGGCTCGGTGTGTGTGAGTGGCGCCGATGCCAAAACCACACTGGCCATGCGAAGCATGACCAGTGCCACCAAAGCACTTGGCAAATCGCGCCCTCCTACTATTCCGCATGACCACCATTCTTCTCTGTCCCGGCCAGGGCGCTCAGACTGTCGGCATGGGCAAAGCCTGGTTTGACGCTTCGCCTGAGGCTCGGCATGTGTTTGAAGAGGCTGACAAGGCGCTGGGCGACCGACTCGGGGCGCCGTTGTCGCAGCTTTGCTTTGCCGGGCCGGCCGAGCGGCTGAATCAGACAGACGTTTCGCAGCCTGCGATCTATGTCACTTCCGTCGCTTGCTGGAAGGGGATGATCGCCAAGTCCGGGCATGGCAATGGCGAGGCACCGCTGGCGGCCGCGGCCGGACTTTCGCTGGGTGAGTACACCGCGCTCCATCTTGCTGGGGCGGTTTCGTTTCTGGATGGGCTGGAGCTGGTGACGCTCCGCGGCCGCGCGATGCAGGATGCGGCGGAGGCTCAGCCTTCGGGGATGCTCGCACTGATCGGGGCTGATGAGGCACAGGCTCAGGCGGTGTGCGATGCGGCCCGTGGGTCGGATGTGCTGGTGTGTGCAAACTTCAACGCCCCAGGGCAGGTGGTGCTTTCGGGGAGCAAGGCCGCGATTGATCGGGCGGCGACCGTGGCTACTGAAAAGGGCCTCCGGGCGACGGCATTGCAGGTTGCGGGGGCTTTTCACTCCCCCCTGATGGCCCCGGCCGCGGCCCGGCTTTCGGCTGCTTTGGCCAAAACGACCATCAAAGACCCGCGTTGCCCGGTGGTTTCCAATGTAACCGCCGTGCCCCACTCGGCAACCCCCGGGGGGGCGGGGCGTACCATTGGGGAGAGCATTCGGGCCGGGTTGGTGGCTCAACTCACCAGTCCGGTACGATGGGCTCAGTCGTGTCAGTGGATGGCCGCGAACGCGAAGGGTGAGTACCACGAAATGGCCCCGGGCGTGACGCTCGCAGGCCTGATGCGTCGGATCGACCGATCGATTAAGGTGAACAGCCATGATCAGCCAAACCCGTGACCGTCTGACGACCCTCGTGCTCATCCTCGCTGTTGCAGGCGGGGTCGCCGGATGCGGAAAAAAGAAGAAGCCGCCGCCACCGCCACCGCCGCCGCCGGCGAAGGTGGTCGAACTGCCCAAGCCGGTGGATATCGCCGCGGTGTTGCAGGAAGCGAAGGCTGATTCGCGCGTGAACTTCCCGGAGTCCAAGGCACCGGCCGACCGGACGTTGGCTGAGGGTGTGATCAAGCTGGCCAACGCGCTGGTGAAGGGTGATGCGCCGGGGCTCAAGTCTCAGGTGGATGGTCCGACCAAGGCGATCGTCGATCAACTCGTCAGCAGCGGCGGGTGGGATGACACCAAGACCATCGAGCAGGTCCGCATCGTTTCATTGACCGGCACTTCGGATTCACCCGCCACGATTTCCACTGTTGGGTTCGCGGTGCAGTCGCCGGGAAGCGCTTACTTGCTGGCTTGGAACGGCAAGAAGGATGGAGAGCACTGGGTGTTCTCGGCTTCGCCCTGCCAGGGTGACACGCGGGCGCGGGCGTCGGACTTTGACGGCGTGGCGCTCTCGACGTCGAACGTCTCGATGCAGGATGAGATGGATGCGCTCAGGAATCTGGCTCCGGGCGCGGCCGCGGGCAAGAACGCGGCCCCTGGCGCGACGCCTCCGCCTGCGGACCCCAACACGATCAAGAAGAACACGCCCGCCGGTCCCATCAACATTCCCAAGGGACGGCCGCCGTCCGGGCCCGGTTGAGGTTTCTTTGGTAGCTCTGGGAGGTTTGCAATGACAGATCGGCGCATCGCCCTTGTCACCGGCGCCAGCCGGGGCATCGGTCGTTCTATCGCTCAACGCCTGGCCCGTGAGGGTCGGCATGTGGTTCTTTTGAGCCGCACGGCCGGGCCTCTCTCGGATGTGACGGCGCAGATCAAGGATGCCGGGGGATCGGCTTCGTTCAAGGCCGTGGACATCGCGGACTCCGCGGCGTTTGCCAAGGCGATCGAAGAGGTGGCCACGGAGTTTGGCCGCTTGGACATCCTGGTGAACAACGCCGGAATCACCAAGGATGGCCTCTTCCTTCGGATGTCGGATGAGGATTGGAACGTGGTCATCCAGACCAACCTGACTTCGGCGTTCGTCGCGATCCGCGCGGCGGGGCGCGAGATGATGAAGAAGAAATGGGGCCGCATTGTCAATATCAGCTCGACGAGCGGAGTGGTTGGCAATGCGGGCCAGGCGAACTATGCCGCGGCCAAGGCGGGGTTGATTGGGTTGTCCAAGACCATCGCTCGCGAGATCGGCGGCAAGGGTGTCACGTGCAACGTCATCGCGCCGGGGTTCATTGAGACGGACATGACGGCGAACCTGCCGCAGGAAATCAAAGATGGCGTCACGAAGATGATGGCGGTGAAGCGACTGGGAACAGGCGAGGATATCGCCGCGGCCGTGAGCTATGTGACGGGTGAGGATGCGGGGTTTTTGACGGGTCAGGTGATTTGTGTGGATGGTGGGTTGACGATGTGTTGAGGCTGAGCGAGTGAGCCACCTTTCTGTCATCGACGGGTTGCTCACTTTCAGCGTGCCATCGTTGCCGATGCAACCGGAATGGCTGGGCTACATCGAACGTTGGGGAAGTGATCGCGTCCGAGGGGCGGTGCTGCCGCTGCTCGGATGGATGCAGCAGTGCGGCTTCCGGTCTGAAGTCAAAGCAATGTCGCTGCGAGGCGACATGCAGTGGTGTCAGGACTTGGAGTCCTGGACGACGGAAAAGCCTCTTGCCGAATTGTTCAGAGTAGAGCGAACGCATGCGTACCAAACGCGTGAGCGACTTGTGTTTCAGGCAGCGATATCACTGGAAGAGCAACTAGAAATTGTGCGGCACGTCTTTCGCAACCTCGGACCCCCCCGGGTCCTGTGAGTTAACTCGCATGGTGCTCTGCAATCGCCTCTGATCTGATATCCGAATATGCACCTCACGCGATCCGATTCACTGGATCGTTGTGCCGCCGTGGAAGCCGGAGGGTTCAACCTTGCCCTTGGATGGGCCGCTGAGCATGATGATGCCGATGACGATGAGGATCACGGCAAGGGCTTTTTTGGGCGTCATGTCCTCACCGAGCACGAGCCAGCCGAGGAGGACAGCAGAGGCGGGGGCGAGGGAGAAGGCGATGGGGCGGAGCTTGGAGATGTCGCCGCCGGGCATCGAGAGGCCGCTGTAGAAGAAGAACACGCCCGCGAAGCCGGCGAGCACCCCCGAGCCGAGGATGAGGCGGAGCCAGACGCCGGTGCTCATGTCACGCCAGCAGTTGGTGACTTCGGTGCCCCAGAATCTCGCGGCCAGGAGGTAGGCGCCGATGGTCATCGGCAGCGTCACCATCGCCCGCACGAGGAACGCGGCCATGGGGCCCACCTGCTTGGAGTTCAGGGCGGACTTGGTGTAGATCTCGCCGACACCCCAGCAGAGGCCGGCGAGGATTGCGAAAAGGACTGGTTTCATCAGGAGATGATCGGCTGATTGAGACCGTCTCGTCGAAGATGGCGAGGGGGCGACATCGAAGTCGGAGGAACCGATGGCACATGGCCGGCTCAATACATGTCGGACATCCAGGGCGTGCCGGTGGGGACGACGCTGGTGGTGTTGCCCTCGGCGAGGCCCGCGGCGACCAGTTGCTCGACGCTCATGTAGCCGCTGAAAAGCGGGGCCAGGGCACCGATACCGAGCTTGAGGTCGCCGCGGCCACCGGATTCGACGGTGGCGCGGCCCCCTTCGACGCGGACGATCCACTTGCCGTTGTTCGAGGGGACCAGGTCATCCTTTATATCCAGGTGCATTTCGCCGCGGATGGTGAGAGGGTAACCGCGGGCTTCGAATGAACGCTTCACGTCCACGATGCGGAGCATCCAGTAGTGCTTGAGCGAGACCGTCGCGCGTTGCTCTTTCATGAGCATGAGTGCTGGATGCGATGGGCCGCCGTAGAACACCAGTTCATCAGCCATGGAGGAGAAGTCTTCGAGGAACGAGAGCAACCTTCGGCCCGCGCGGGGGGTCGTGAAGACCAGATCGGAGAGGGCCAGGTCTTGCCTGCCCGAGGGCTTGCGGTTTTGGGTGAGGTACAGATATCCCTCGATGGCGCCGGATTCGTTGGTGGCCGCGAAGCCGGTGTAGTTGATCTCTCGCGCGGACTTGACACGAGCCCAGAGATACGGGCCACGGTCCATCTGGCCGTCGTGCATGCGAGAGAACGCGGTGTAGCACTGCTGCACGCGGTCCTGGTCGGCATCCTCGATGGGGCGGACGGTCATCTTCCGTTCGCTGCTGTCGATCAGCGGGACGGGCAGACGTGTCTCGAAGCGGTGACCGGATTGCTCGTAGCCGACGCGGCGGTAGAGCGGCTGTGTGGCGGGGTATAGGCCGGAGACCGGAGCGCCTTCGGTTTGCATTTCCTTGATGAGTTCGGACATCATCTGAGCGGCGATTCCGCGGCCGCGGGCCTCGGGGGCGACACCCACACCGGCGATGCCGATGAGGGGCACGCTCTTGCCGCCGAAGAACTCTCCCATGGGGATGCGGAGTAGGCAGGACTGGGGGTCGCCCCCCACCACCGGCCGCAGCACACGAATGTTCCCGACGCCTGCTTTGGTCAGCCAGTCAGTGACACCCTCGCGCGTGCCGCCGAAAGCCAGCGCGAGGATCCGCGCGACGGCCGGGACTTCTTCTTCACGCATGATGCCGTACTGAAAGTCGCTGCTCAAGAACTCATCTCCAGTTAGAGCGGTTGCAGGAAACCCATGTGCAGTTCAGCGTGCCGGATGTTGATGCACTTCCAATCGTCGTGGCTCATTGGGCCGAAGATCGGGTTGGGACGTTTCGGCGGCGTTTCATCCAGCCGGCTCAGCGCGGACCGGAGTTTCTTGAGCGCGTTTTCGGTGCCGATCGCATCCATGCCCACCGTGCCCGCTTTGATCCCGGGGATGCGGACACCTTGGGGCATCTTGCCCTGCATGAATGACTTCTTCTTGAACTTGAGGATGAGCTTGATGATCCAGGGCGGATTGGAGAGTTCCGGGGGATAGCCGTCATAGGGGAAGTTGGCCCAAGTGGCCAGATGGTTGAGAATTTGATCGAGGGACCAGTTGCCTAGTTGCTTGAGTTTGCCGGCTTTTTCGGCCGCGGCCAGGCGATCGGCTTCGGCGATGACGTCGCTGAGTGTGTTGAAGCGAAGCGGGCGCTTGTGGACGGTTTTGGTGTCAACGGACATGGGAACTCCTGAGGCACAGATTATCGCGGCTTTGGGGCTTGCGTGTAGCTCTCCACATCCCGGCGCTCCATGTAGCGGGTCGGGTCGGGCATGGGCTTGAAGCCGTACTTGGCGTAGAGGCCGTGGGCGTCGCGGGTGAGAAGGCAGAAGCGGCGGAGGCCTTGGAGTTCCGGATGAGCGAGGATGGTTTCGACGAGCCACTTGGAGAGGCCTTGGCCGCGGTAAGGCTTGGAGATGTAGACGTCACTGAGGTAGGCGAAAGTGGCCTTGTCGGTGATGACGCGAGCCAGGCCGACCTGGGTGCGGGGGTTGGTGGAGGTGTCGTAGAGGCCGAAGGGGATGGAGTTGTTGAGGCCGCGATTGACCAGTTCGCGGGGGATGCCGGGGGACCAGTAGCTGGTGGAGAGTTCGGCGTAGATGGCGTCGCGGTCGAGGAGGGCTGCATCCGTCGAAATAAGATACTCGCCGCGCCGAAGCTCGTATGACATGCATTCAGCCTATTCCCGCGGCGTTGAATGAGCCAGTGTGTTCAAAAGAGGAAACGAATGCCGACTCCGATTCCCCAGTCGAGCTCAGGCCGGTTATCGAGGTCGTTCCACAGCGGCAACTGCGCCATCACCTCGAACCCCCAACGCCGGCCCTCATACATCAGGCCTGGGGACCATCGGAGTTCGGTGTCTCCGTTGGTCTCGTGAAGGCCGTTGACTTCCGACGTGAGGTACCACGCCCCGACGGACTCACTCGTGTAGCGATCTGGCACGATGCGGAAGAGATACGACGTGTCAAATCGCAAACACTCGCTGGGGCCTTCGCCGCCGAAGTTGATGCCGTCTTCTCCTCCGGTGTTGAGTTGGAAGATCAGATCCTGGTTGAAGCCGTGCCGCCCGCGCACCACTGTCAGGACGGCCCCACCATGTGGGTTGATCGTTCCACTGGAGAACTCATGGCTGTCTCCGCTTGCGATATCAGCGCCGAACAGGGCCGCGGCACGCACGGTGTCCACGCCGCCGGAATCCTCTTTATAGAAACGATACTTGAACATCAGGCTCAGATCGGGCACGCCGACGGAGGTTGAATCCGTTCCGATTCGGTCGAGATACGAGCGGTATTCCACCGGCAGGTCGAGTGTCATCGACCAGGCACGAGCCAGTCCATACTGGAGAGTCGTCATCGATTCATAGGTCGTTGTGCTGCCGGTTCGTCCCCCGGGATCGCTCCCGAACTGGCGGGCCGTGAACTGCTGACGCAACACGTAGGTGTGGGGCGAGGGCATCGTGGCCGCTTCGGTGTACATCGCTTCCTGGGCGAGCGCAGCGGGGACCACGGCGCAGGCCGCGGCCAGAACGAGCAAAGTGCGCATGGGTCGGTTCCTTGTTGAGCGGGGGCGTTTGATCAGTGGGGCTCAACTTTGACAAGCGTGAAACCGGCATCCTCAACCGCATGGGCGAACTGCGCGGGAGAGGGGCCGCCCTTGGGACCCACGCCGACCTCGACCTTTCCCACCGAAAGGTCGACATTGACGCTCGTGACGCCGCGGAGCCGCTTGAGTTGCAGATCGATATTCGATGCACACAGCGGGCAACCCAGGCCGTTCACCCAAAGGGTTGCGCTGGTCCCGACGAGGGGGGTGTCGCTTTTGATGAATGCCAGGTCTTCCGGGCTGGTCTGGTGCGTGATGGGTTTTTCTTCGTACACCGGGCCCTGGCTGGCACAGCCGATGAAACCCGCAGTGCAAGCCCACAGGACGGCGATCATGGAACGATTCATGGCAAAGACTCCGGCTCGCGGATTGAGGTCCGTCGAGCGGCTGATGAGTGTGTATATGACGACTGGAAAACACCGGGCGCGCAGTGACACGCCGCCGGCTAGGTAAGCCACACGCAGAACGACGCGTGCGGAACGGGCCAGGAGCTGCGACAGATCGACCCGGAGAACGGCGCGGCGAGGGGCTCTGCGGTCCTGATCATCGGAGTCGCGTCACGGTCCTCATAGGTGATTGGAACCGCCTTGACGGTGGGTGCTGGCGCCTCAATCGGATCGGGGACCCGGCCGTCATTTTCGGGAGTGTCGCACTCGCAATCCGAGCATTCAGGGTCGGTAGCGCACCCCCCACAATCGCACGATCCGGGCCAAGGGGCCAGGGCTTCGCGCGCCGCAATCGGTTGCAGGATCAGGCCCAGGATGAGCAGGAACCGGATAATCACGCTTCTATTGTCGGCCATCCCACTCATTCAATCAACCGGAGCATTTCCGTCGTGCTCACGCGGAAACCCAAGGAGGCGAAGAGTCGGCGGGCGATGTCGTTGGCCGCGGCGGTGTCTAGGCGGACCTGGGTGATGCCGAGTTCGGCGAAGCGGGCGACGGCGGCGTCGACGAGGTGGCGGGCATTTCCTTGGCCGCGGTGGGCGGGCTCTACCCACATGTCGTGGATGAAGCCGAACTGTTTGAGGCGGTAGATGGGAATCTCATCTTCGATGGTGGCGATGAGGTAGCCGGCCAGAGTGCCGGAGACTTCGGCGACGAGAAAGACGCTGCGGGGGTCGGTTGCGCGCTGCGGAAACCAGGAGCGGTAGCGTTCGACGATGTCGGGGAGGAAGCCGTACTTGTCGGGGTCCCACTTCTCGTGGAGAGCGCAGATTGCGGCGACCATGCGCAGCAGAGTTGGGACGTCGGCCGCGGTTGCGGGGCGGATGGTCGCGGGCATGGGGGAGTGTAAGAGGCCGCGGGCAATCCGACCGGGGCAACACGCCCCGGCTCACGGGGACTTGGGTATGAAAAAAAGAAACGCCCTACACGGGGCGTTTCGGAACACGAGCTTGGTTGGACGGTCTCTGCCTTTGGGACTCAGCCGATCGCCTTGTGGCGACGGGCGCGCCGGATGGCTCGCTCGCGGGCGCGCTCGACGGGGAGGGCCTCACCCTGGCGGGAGAGATTCTCGCGGAAGAAGCGGCTGGGGCGGTCATCGGTGATTTGGGCGTTGAGCTTGGTGAGGGACTCATCCACGATCTGGCGGACGCGCTCGCGGCTGATGCCGACGCTGTCGGCGATTTCCTTGAGCGTCAGGGGCTCCTGACCGTCCATGCCGAAGCGGAGCCGGAGAATCTGGGCTTCGCGCTCGTCGATCGAATCGAGGAGGCGATTCAGCGTGGTGACTTCTTCATCGCGAAAGGTCGATTCCTCGGGCATCGGACCCTTGGAGTCGGCGATCATTTCGCCCATGCTGACGAGTTCGCCATCGGCATCCGCGGTGCCGGTCGTCGGCGTCTGGAACGCCTTGACCGCGCGGCGGATGATGCGGATCTTGCGGACCGGCAGCTGCATGTACTCGGCCAACTGCTGCGCGGTCGGGGGCACACCCAGCTGAGCTTCCAGCTTGCGGGATGCTTCTTTCCACTTGGCGATCAGCTCGACCATGTAGGCCGGCACGTGGATCGGCTGCGTGGCGTTGATCAGGGCCCGCTTGATGGCCTGCTTGATCCACCACGATGCGTACGTGCTGAACCGGGCACCCTGGGCGGGGTCGAAGCCTTCGACCGCCCGCATGAGCCCGATATTGCCCTCCTCGATCAGGTCAGTGATCGGAAGGCCACGGTTCGTGTAGTTTTTGGCGATGGCGACGACGAGGCGCAGGTTGGCACGGATCATTCGTTCCCGTGCCGCTGGATCGTTGTCGTTAATGATGGCCCAGCCGAGGTCTCTCTCTTCCTCTGCTGTGAGCAGCGCAGTCGTATTGATCTCCCGCAAATAAAGCTGGAGATCAGACTGGACTTCGCGCCCTGCCTGTGATCCGCGCGCAGCGGATGCCTTGTAAGGAGTACCCATGATTTCTATCCACCCTCCGGCAGCCATCTGCCTGATCTAACTTGAATCAAGAGTTCCCGAGCTCTTGACTCTCCCCGTTCGGTCCACCCGGACAGGGGGTTTCATCGGACGCGCAATATTTATCCTTGACGCCGTCGAGAGATCCGAGCGATCCATGCCCAGACACCAACCGGAAGAATCCGGATGTTCGGCCTGTACGCCCGTGATAACCGCATTTGAGTGCGGTAACTTGGACCTCAAGCCGACCCTACGTGCAAGTCATAGTATACTGAGCTGTGCAGACATTGGAAGGGGTAATCGCGCCAAAATGACTGCCGATCTCACTCGCATTTTGAACGAATGGCCTTTTGAGCCCGGTAAGCTGAATGTTCGGCTTGTGGAGGGTTCGGACGGTGAGCCGCGCCTCCAGGTTCGGCTGGATCTCGGTATCCTGCAGATGTTTACGGAAGGTCGTCCGGACGGCGTTCGGCCGGAGGGATTTGACAGTCTGCTGGAATACCACGAGAACAGGCTGGATGAGTCTGCAAACTCGCCACCGCCTTCGTCGGACTCTGACGCAACGCAGGAAACAGGGTCGGTTGCGGAACCTGAGGGCGGGGCCCCCCCACCGGCATCCGGCGGCGGCCCGACCAAGTTCTCCCTGACTCCGGACCAATGCGAGGAGCTCCGGTCGGAGGCGGTGCAGTACTACCACAGGTACATGGCGCTCCTGGTGCTGGAGGACTACGAAGGCGTGATCCGGGACACCAGCCGCAACCTGCGGGTTATCGACCTGTGTGCCCAGCACGCCGAGACCGAGGGAGACCGGAGCTCTATGGAGCAGTTCCGGCCGTACATCACCATGATGCGGGCGAGGGCGATGGCGAGCCAGGCTTTGAAGGACAATGAGCCCAAGGCCGCGCTTCACGCGATTGATGAGGGGCTGGAGGCGCTGAAGCAGTACTTCTCTGAACAGGGGGAGCCGGATCTGTTTGAGCAGTCGGGCGAGGTGCAGATGCTCAAGGGGATGCGGGATGCGCTGGTGCCCAAGCTGCCGGTGTCGCAGAAGAGCGAGCTTAAGGCGCGGCTTTCAAAGGCGCTGGAGCAGGAGAACTATGAGCTGGCGGCGATTTTGAGGGATGAGTTGAGGTTGCTGAAGGATTGAGCACGGTGGATTCGTCGCCTTTGGCGTCGGCTTGCCGAGTTGCCAGGGCGTGCTCCGTGTCCCGCGCGGCGCGCAGAATCGCGCGATTCCAAAGCGGTCTGATCACCATGAATATCAGGGGTACGAAGATGGGCCAGAGTGGGATTATCAGTTGGGTGAACTGTCGGTTTTGATAGATGCGTGGCAGCCACTCATTGTGGAGCTTGGTTGAGTGCAGCGCCCATCCGGGGTACGCCCATGGCTGGTCCGCCCTTCCAAACATCAGCGAAGCAGCCCACGTGGAAATGATACACCGCTGTGACTTGTACTCGACCAGCAGTCCAGTCATCACCCAGACGACGGAACAGATCGCCACAAGACCGGCCGCAGAAACGACAAGCGCGCGGCCCTCGTGCCGCCTGGCCCTTCTGCGTTTGAATCGATCCATGCGACGCTGTGTCCACGCAGCGCCGACGCGGCCGCACTCGGAGCAGGTCGTCATCCACCCAACGGCATACCCGCATTGCGGGCAGCGACCCGACTCGCTTCGGAATCGATGCATGCAGAACGCCCAAGTCAGCCAGAGAGCAAACGGGGGTATCGCGAATGTGACGATGTTGCCAAGCAGGCCGATCCACAAAGGATGCCATGGATGTAGTTTGGTCCACGGCTGCTGAGGATTGAGCTTGAACGCGAGCATGCCGCTGTTCTTCACGATTTGAGTGTTCCAGGTCCCGCTTGCTGCATCGAACTTGTGCGAGAGCCAGGAGGTGCCTGAAGCGCAGCGGTAGGGCCAACCCAACTTTGTGTGAACGACCGTGCGGTCCTCCGAAGAGGCCAGATCTGTGAGCACAGCTGAGGTGGATCTATTGCTTGGGGTAACGGAAGCGGCCTGTCCGCTGAAGGAAAGTGACCCTCCAAAGGTCTCGCTTCGAGATCCATCGCGATCGACGAAGGTGGGAATAACCTCGAACAGATCGTCGGGGCGCGGCCCTTTGTACTCCCACATCTCTGTCTCGATGCGCGGCAGCTCATTCCGCGCGTGGGCGGTCGGCGGGACCCAGTTCGGAGGCGTGCCGTTCGGCCAGCCGGGCGGGTCTTTCCGCCCGCCGAGCCACACTGGATATTTCGCACGATCACGAGACGAGATCCATCCGGTCACACCGATATTGGTAACTGCACCGATCGCTAGGCAAATGAGAACTCGATTTGCAAGGACGCCACAGCGCACGTCAGCCTCCAGTTGATCGAGCTAGAGATTCAGCCGCGATAACTCGTACAGCTTCGGCCCATCATCCTCACCCGCCGCCCTCTTTTCGAGCTTCAGAATCACCTGGCCTGCCATCGCTTCGGCCGTTGCGAGCTCTTCGACGACCGTGTGATCGGCGCCCTGCTGCATGGCCTGCAGGGCCTTACTCAGCACGTTGAGCCGCGCGGCGATGAAGACGTCGGGCTTGCTCTGGCGAACAACTCGGCAGGCGCGGAGCACGGCTTCTTCGTCGGGCATGGTCAGGACGACCGCTTCGGCACGGTGAAGGCCGGCCTTTTCGAGCACTTCGGGGTTGGACGCATCGCCGTAGACAATCGAACGGCCCAGGGCATGCTGCTTCTCGACGGTGCGAGGATTGAGTTCGATGATGGTGACGATGACGCCTCGTTTTTCGAGGTTGTCGGCCACTGCGCGGCCAACGGGTCCGAAGCCGGCGACGATGGCGAGCGACCCCAGCGCGGGGCCCGCGGTGCCGTCAGGTTCGCCGGGCTCGGCCTCAACCTGTGGGTGGGCGGTGGCATCCCGCAGCATCGACTTTCGGATCCACCACGCGGGGGGGAACTTGCGGGCGTGGGGCATGAGCTTGCGGCCCAGGTCCATGAGGTTGGGCGTGACGATCAGAGAGAGGACGACGCAGGTGATGGCGAGGGCGGACTGGTTTTCATTCAGAATGCCCGCGGCCTTACCTTGGGCGAGGAGCACAAGGGAGAACTCGCCCCCCTGGGCCAGCGATAGGCCCAGGAACACGGCGACCGGACCTGATGCCCCCGCGGCCCAGGCTGTCGCGCTGGTCACGACGGACTTCACGCCGACCGTCAGAATCACGCCGAGCAAAACGATCCACCAGCCCGAGAGCATGGTGTGCCAGGAGAGATCCAGGCCGATGGCCGTGAAAAAGATGGCGAGGAACAAGTCGCGGAGCGGTGCGAGCATGCCGGCGAGTTGGTAGCGGAAGGGGGTGGAAGCCAGGAGGAATCCGGCGAGGAACGCCCCCAGTTCGGGACTGAACTTGAGGGCGGCGGTGGCGACCGCGGAGGCGAGGGCGACGGCCGCGGAGACGACGAGGAGGACTTCCTGCGAGAACGCGGCGGCCTTGAGGAGCCGGGGGAGTGCGAGTCGGCCGACGATGACCAGGGCCGCAATGCCACCGATGGCGATGCCGGCATCTTTCAGCATTGACATAGTGCTGATCGATGGGCCGGTGACGCCTTGGCCGCTGCGGCCCCAGAGCGCCAGGAGGGGGAGCGTGGCCATGAGGAGCAGGGCCACCATGTCTTGGAGAACCAGGACGGCGAGAGTTGTGCGTCCTTGGACCAGGTGCAGCTCGCGCTTTTGCTCCATAACGCGGAGAACGACGGCGGTTGAGGAGATGGTCAGGGCCATCGCGACGGCGATCGCGGCGGGCGCGGACATGCCAAAGAGCATGCCCAGGGGCCAGCCGATCAGAATGCAGAGAAGGCTGCTGATGACAGTGACGAGGGCGATGGAGACCAGGCCGCCGCGGAGACTGCCGATATCCAGGTGCAGGCCGATGGTGAACATCAGCATGACGGTGGCGAGGGAGGAGATGGAAGAGGCGCCACCCTCGCCGGTACCGGCCGCGCCGAGGGCGTGGGGGCCGATGAGGGCTCCGGCGATGAGGTAGCAGGGGATGGTGGCGAGGTTGATTTTGCGGGCGAGGAGGGCGACGAGGCCGGCGGCGGAAAGGATGGCCAGAAGGTCAACGGCCAGGCCGTGGTCGCCGCCGTGGGCGTCGGCGAAGGCGAGTTGGAGGGCGAATAGCAGCAAGGTCCCATCTTAGACGATGCGTGCGCGGAGTCAGCCGTTGTTATGCGTGCTTCTTCACAAGAACTGCCAGAAGCGTCAAGTCCGCGGGGGTGATGCCTTCGAGGCGGCTTGCCTGGCCGAAGGTTGCGGGGCGGAAGCGGGTGAGGGCCTGGCGAGCTTCGGGGCGAAGGGCGGTGAAGATGTTGTAGTCCACGCGGTCGGGGAGGCGCTTGGATTCGAGTTCGGCGGCGCGGCGGACTTCGTGGTGTTGGCGCTCGACGTAGGCCGCGTACTTGCGGTTGGCGTGGACGGTGGACCAGATGGCGTCGGGGATGTTGGCGAGGTCGGGGAGAGTCCGCTTGAGGTCTTCGACGGAGAACTCGGGACGGCGGAGGACGGCGGGGAGGGGGGTGTTGTCTACGCGGGCGGAATCGACGGCTTGGTTAAGGCGCGAGAGCTGCTCGATGCGGGCGGCCATGTAGTCGCGGCGGGACTTGCCAAGGCCATCGCCGGAGAGGAGGCCGAGTTCTTCGGCGATGGGCGTGAGGCGGTCGGGTGCGTTGTCGGGACGGAGGAGGAGGCGGTGCTCAGCACGGCTGGTGAACATGCGGTAGGGCTCGACAGGGGTCTTGGTGACGAGATCATCCATGAGCACGCCGATGTAGGCCTGGTCGCGGCGGAGGATGAACTCGGGTTGTTTTTGCGAGTAGCGGGCTGCGTTGATGCCGGCGATGAGGCCTTGGGCGCCAGCCTCCTCGTAGCCGCTGGTGCCGTTGATCTGGCCGGCGAGAAAGAGGCCATCGACGAGCTTGGTCATGCCGGTGGTGTGGATCTGGTGGGGGCGGACCATGTCGTATTCGACGGCGTAGCCGTAGCGGTAGATGTGCGCTTTTTCGCAGCCGGGCATGGAGTGGACGATCTGGTCCTGGACGTCGGCGGGGAGAGATGTCGAGATGCCGTTGCAGTAGATCCAATCGTCGCGGAGGGATTCGGGTTCGAGAAAGATGGTGTGCGCTTCTCGCTCGGCGAAACGGACGACCTTGTCTTCGATGCTGGGGCAGTAGCGTGGGCCGACGGATTCGATCTGGCCGGAGTACATGGGCGCGCGGTGAAGGTTGGCGCGGATGACGGCGTTGACGGCGGCGTTGGTGGTGGTTTCGCGGCAGTCGATTTGAGGAAGGGCGGGAAACTGTGTGGCATGCTTGTGGCTCTGCACAGGCATGTCTTGGTGGGACGCCCCTTCATGCCTGTGCATAGCCACAGGCATGCCACCCACACCCGACCAATGCGTGAGGTCGCTGAAGGGTGTGGGCGTTGTGTCGCCGCGGGCTTCTTTGAGGTTGGTCCAATCAATGGTGCCGCGCTTGAGGCGCGGGGGTGTGCCGGTTTTGAGGCGGCCGAGTTCGAAGCCCAGGTCCTTGAGGGCACCAGAGATTCCCACGGCCGCGGCCTCGCCGAAGCGGCCACCGGAGGTTTTGGATTCTCCGGTGTGCATGAGGCCGCGCATGAAGGTGCCGGTGGTGAGGACGACGGAGGGGGCGGCGAGCATCGTCTGCGCCATGACCACGCCAGTGATTCGCCCATTCTCCACGACGAGCTTCTCGACGGTCCCCGCGACGACTTCGATTTCGGAGCGCGACGCGATCAGCCGTTGAACCTCCTCCGCGTACGCGTGCTTGTCGCATTGGGCTCGGGGGCCGCGGACGGCGGGGCCGCGGCTGGAGTTGAGGACTTTGAACTGGATGCCGGTGGCATCCGCGGCCAAGCCCATGAGCCCGCCCATGGCGTCGATCTCGCGGACGAGCTGGCCCTTGGCCAGGCCGCCGATCGCGGGGTTGCAGGACATGACGCCGATTTTGGAGGGGTCGATGGTGATGAGGGCAACGGACGCGGGGGCGCCCAGGAGATTGGCCGCGGCCCATGCGGCTTCTACGCCTGCGTGGCCGCCGCCGATGATGATGACTTGGAAGTGCCTGGATTCCACGGGCGAACTGTAGGGAACCCAAATCCGAACAACTCCCTAAACCTGCCCTTTCCTCCCGGCTACCATTGCGTCCTTCCAGGGAGGGAGACGATGACCCGGATCCGGCCTGCCAGCGGCACAAAACCAGCACCCTCAACCCCGATTGAAGTGATGCCACGACCCGAGATTGACGGTGATTCTCCAAAGCGGCCGCGGCCTGCTGCCGCGGATCTCAAGTTCATCCGCGTCCGCGGGGCCAAAGAGCACAATCTCAAGAACGTGAGCGTCTCGATCCCTCGGGATCAGTTGGTGGTGATCACGGGGCTCTCGGGGTCGGGGAAGTCTTCGCTGGCGTTCGACACGATCTTCGCCGAGGGGCAGCGGAAGTACATGGAGTCGCTGTCGGCGTATGCGCGGCAGTTTTTGGAGCAGCTCAAGAAGCCCGATGTCGAAGAGATCGAGGGCATCCCCCCCACCATCGCGATCGAGCAGCGGTCGGCGAGCAGCAACCCGCGATCGACGGTGGCGACGACGACGGAGATATATGACTACCTGAGGTTGCTGTTTGCGCGGTGCGGGCGGCCGGTGTCTTGGGCTCCGACGAAGCTGAAGAAGGATGGGACGGTACTGGAGCGCGCGGGAACGCCGATCACGGCGACGAGCAGCTCTCAGATTGTGGACACGGTGATGTCGTGGGCGGCGGGATCGCGGCTGATGGTGCTGGCGCCGGTGATCCGCGGGAAGAAGGGATTCCATCGCGAGGTACTAGAGGACTTCCAAGCCAAGGGTTGGCAGCGGGCTCGGGTCAATGGAAAGCTGGTTGATCTTCGCGAGGTATTGAAGAACCCCGGAGAGAATCCGCTTTCGCTCGGTCGGCACGTGAAGCACACGATCGATGCCGTGATTGATCGCATTGAGCTGAAGGCGGATGTGCGGCAACGGCTGGCGGAGAGTGTGGAGGCGGCGCTGAAGTTGGCGGAGGGGTCGGTGCTGGTGAGCCGCGAGAAGGCCGCGGATGAGTGGGTGGATACGGCGTTTTCGGACAAGTTCGCGGATCCGGAGCGGCCAGAGTTTTCGCTGCCAGAGTTGTCTCCGCGGCTTTTTTCGTTTAACTCGCCGTTTGGCGCGTGCCCGAAGTGTCATGGTTTGGGGACGTTACTCGAGTTGGATGAGTCGGCGGTGATTCCGGACAACGCCCTGGCCCTTGCGAACAACGCGATCAAGGCGTACGGCAAGAACTCAATGGTGCGCGGCTGGTTTCAGCGACAGCTCAAGAAGTTCTGCAAGTCGTACGGGGTCAGTTACGATGCGCCGCTCAGCACGTTCTCCAAGGAGCATCGACAACTCTTGCTGTACGGCGCGACGCCGGAGCAAGCCAAGGCGGCGAAGCGGCCCTGGAAGGGCGTGATGCCCGAGCTCACCCATTGGTGGCAGTCGACGGACAACGCGACCGTCAAGGAATGGTTGGGCGAGTTCCTGACCGACCGGGTGTGCCCGACGTGCCTGGGGGATCGGTTGCGGATCGAGGCCCTGCACGTGCTGGTGACCAGTTCGCATAAGGCGGACATGAAGAAGGCGGCTTCGGAGGCGGTCATCGGGCGCGAGAAGAACGACGGAACGATCCTGAACATCGCCGAGCTTTCGCGGCTGACGATCACCGATGCGGTGGCGTTTGCCAATGGGCTGAAGCTGTCCAAAGAGCAGACGCAGATTGCCGAGCCGATCCTGAAAGAGGTCAACAACCGGCTGCGGTTTTTGATGTCAGTCGGGTTGGAGTATCTGTCCCTGGATCGACGGACGGCGACGCTTTCGGGCGGCGAGGCACAGCGGATTCGGCTTGCGACTCAGGTGGGATCGGGGCTGGTTGGGGCGTGCTATGTGCTGGATGAGCCGACGATCGGCCTCCACCAGCGCGACAATGACCGGCTCATCAAGACGCTGCGGCATCTGACGGAGATTGGGAACTCGGTGTTGGTCGTTGAACACGATGAAGACATGATCCGGGCGGCGGATCACGTGCTGGATGTGGGGCCGGGGCCGGGTGTTCATGGTGGGCGGATCGTTGCTCAGGGATCGGTCAAGGACATCTGCCGCGTGCCGGAGTCGATCACGGGGGACTACCTATCGGGCCGGCGAAAGATCGAAGTCCCGGCACAACGGCGGCCGGTCTCGGACAAGAACGCGATCGTCATCAAGGGTGCGCGGCAGAACAACCTGAAGAACGTTGATGCGACGTTCCCGCTGGGTGGGTTTATCTGCATCACCGGCGTTTCGGGATCGGGCAAGTCCACCTTGGTCAACGACATCCTGTTCAAGGCGGCACAGAAGCACTTGCTGGGTGGGCGCATAACGCCCGGCGCTCACGACAAAATCACCGGCCTCCACAAGATTGACCGCATGATCGAGGTGGATCAGTCGCCCATCGGGCGCACGCCGAGATCCAACCCCGCGACCTACACAGGGTTCTTTGACGACATCCGCAAGGTTTTCGCCCAGACCAAGGAGGCCAAGATCCGCGGCTACGAACCCGGTCGTTTCAGCTTCAACGTCAAGGGTGGTCGGTGCGAGGCCTGCCAAGGGCAGGGGGTGAAGAAGATCGAGATGCACTTCCTGCCGGATGTGTACGTGCAGTGCGAGGTGTGCGATGGGACACGGTATAACCGCGAGACGCTGGAAGTGACCTACCGCGGCAAGACGATCGCCGATGTCCTGAAGATGACGGTTGAAGAGGCCCTTGGTTTCTTCGACAACCACCCACTCATTCGGCGGTTTGTGCAGTGCCTGCACGATGTCGGGCTGGATTACATCCAGCTCGGCCAGCCCAGCACTCAGCTTTCGGGTGGTGAGGCGCAGCGGATCAAGCTGGCGACTGAACTTGGCAAGTCCGGCGGGACCAAGAACATGCCCGTGCAGGGCGTTTCTCAGGAAGAGATCACCAAGGTCGCCACGCGGATGCGTGGATCGGCGGAACGCGAGGAGGGCCAGCCAATCTCGAAGCGCCACGCCGCGGCCATCCGTTCCTCCCCTTACGGCCACACGCTCTACATCCTCGATGAGCCCACCACCGGACTGCACTTTGAGGACATCAAAAAGCTGGTCGAAGTCTTTGATCGCCTCGCCAACGGCGGGAACACGCTGGTCGTCATCGAGCACAATCTGGACGTGATTAAGCGGGCGGACTGGATCATCGACTTGGGTCCCGAAGGCGGCGAGCGCGGTGGTCAGATCATCGCCGCGGGGACGCCGGAGCAGGTGGCGAAGGTCCCGGGGAGCTATACGGGGCATTACTTGAAGCAAGTGCTCGGCTAAAGGGCGAACGCAACCGATTCCTGCCCGCCATGGTACAAGTTCATGTGCTCGCAGAACGAACCGAAGATCGCCTTGCTACATCCTTGACGGGGGCACTGCTCGGAACCGCAGTGGGAGATGCTCTGGGCCTTCCCTTCGAGGGTCTTTCACCTCGCCGCATCCAACGTCTCCGGGCTTTGCCCCTTCGACATCGGCTCTGCTTTGGCCGCGGCATGGTTTCCGACGACACCGAGCATGCGTGCATGGTCGCGCAGGCACTCATAGCCTCAGGTTCGGACCCCGACCGGTTCGAACGTGACCTGGCCCGGCGGCTGCGATTCTGGTTCGCGGCGATGCCCGCGGGAATTGGCCTTGCCACGCTCCGCTCCTGCTTGCGGCTGTGGCTCGGCGTCAGCCCGTCGCGGAGCGGCGTGTTCTCTGCCGGCAACGGGCCTGCAATGCGGAGCGTTGTCCTCGGCGCAGCTGTCAAAGATCGCGACCTGCTGCTTCACCTCATCGAGCGATCAACGAGGATTACGCACGCGGACCCAAAGGCGTTTCACGGCGCTGCGGCAGTCGCCCTGGCCGCGCAGCTTGCCACGCGCGGGCTCGTTCCAGATCCGGACAACCTGCGCATACTCCTGAACTCCAGATTCCCCGATCCTCAGGACGAGTTTGGCACACTGATTCGAAAGGTGGCAAGCAGCATCGCGGGTGCTGAACCAACCAACTACTTCGCACGCACACTGGGCTTGCAAGACGGCGTCACCGGGTACATGTACCACACGGTGCCGGTCGCGCTTCACGCCTGGCTCTCGTTCCCGCGTGATCTTGAAGGGGGTTTGAGCGCGGTCATTTCGTGCGGTGGCGACACCGACTCGACCGCGGCGATCGTGGGCGGGCTCATCGGCTGCGGGGTTGGCGTCCAAGGCCTCCCGGCCAGTCTGATAGCGGGCATTTGGGAGTGGCCGCGGACCGTGAAGTGGATGTCCAGTTTGGCGGATTCGACAGCTAATGCGCTGCGTGAACCACAAGGCCGCCTGGCGCCAAGCCTGCCGTTTCCAGCGGTCCTGGCTCGAAACGCGGTGTTCACGGGGATCATTCTCACGCACGCCCTGCGTCGAATGCTCCCGCCCTATTGACTATCCCCGCCGCAACCACACCACCGCCACCCCGGCGATGACCACAAACAACCCCACGATGCCCACCAGCACCATCTTTCCTTCGCTGGAATCGCCTTTCACCGCGCTGGACTCGGGAACATACACCACCTGGGTCGCGATGATCTCGTTGAGTTTCCAGCCAAAGCCTCCCTCACGCCCATACTGCTCCAGTTGTTTGGGTGGGGCCATCTCGGGCGTGGTGTGGCAGTCCAGACAGGTCTGTTCCTTGACGACCATCGGGCGGGCGATGTAGTAGTGGGAAACCCCGCCGATCTGTCGGGTACCCACCAGCTCTTTGCTCTCCGGGTTCTTCTTAAACGACTCAACAAGCGACCGCTCGAACTCGTCCGCGAGGTTGGCCTTGTTCGTCGGGTTCGGAGCCGCCTCTTTGTAGACGAAGTCCTTGTATGTCGGGTCCTTGCGGAACTCGTCAAAGACCGTCTTGGCGCTGAACCCCGGAACCATCTCTCGCACAAACTCGCCGCCATACTTGGCGGTGAGCGCCGGGCGCACGTTGTTGGTCGTGTACTTCCGAACCGAGTTCATGGTGGACAGGAGCATGTGGGCTCGTGTCGTGGTCTCACGTTCCGCAGTCAGGTTGCGTTCTTGCCGAGCCTGGAGCAATCCATAAGACAAGGCCGCGACCGCGAGCAGCGTGGCGGCGACCGCCATCGTCACACCCGCAAGGGCTCCACGATTGCGCCGCGCGAACTTTCGCAGTCGATACGAAGCGCTGGGCGGGCGGGCCATGATCGGCTCGTTGCACAGGAACCGCCGCATATCTTCGGAGAGCGCACCCGCCGTTTGGTACCGGCGCGAGCGGTCCTTCTCCATCGCCTTCATCACGATCCAGTCCAGGTCGCCCGCGAGCTGTCTGCGCAGGGAATGTGGATCTGTCCGTCGGTGCTTGGCGATTTGCTCGGCGGTTTGCGTGCCGGCCTTCACGCCCGTTGCGGGGGTGGCCCCGCTGGTTTGTGCCCCGGACCCCTTGGTCACGCGAGTTGACGGCCGCGGCGGGTCATCCTCGCGGATGATCCTCTGAATCTCCTCGTACCCCGCGCTCCTGAGCCGCGTCGGGTCAAACGGAGTCGTGCCCGAGAGCAACTCGTAAAGGAGCACCCCCATCGAGTAGATGTCCGTCCGCGTGTCCACATCCAAGCCCGACATCGCCGCCTGCTCGGGAGACATGTACTCCGGCGTGCCGACGAACTGTCGGAACTCAGTGAAGAACGTCTTCTCAGTGAGTTCCTGATTCGTGGCCTTGGCGATACCGAAGTCGATGACCTTCACGACCGGCGAGCCATCATGCAGGGTCACCATCACGTTGGACGGCTTGAGGTCGCGGTGGATGATGCCCTTCTGGTGCGCGTGCAGGACCGCGTGACACACGGATTGGTACAGCTCAAGTCGCTCGCGTGTGCTCAGGTTGGCCGTGTCGCAGTAGTCCGTGATGGGCACGCCGCGGACCAGTTCCATCACGAAGTAGGGACGCCCCGTATCGGTCGCGCCGGCATCCAGCACGCGGGCAATATTCGGATGGTCCATCATCGCCAGGGCCTGGCGTTCGGACTCAAACCGGCCGATCACCTGCTTGGTGTCCATGCCGGCCTTGACAACCTTCAGCGCAACCTTTCGCTTGATCGGCGCCGTCTGCTGGGCCATGTACACCGACCCAAACCCACCCTCGCCGATCAGTTGCAGGATCTTGTAGGGCCCGATGGTCTGGCCGGACATGTCCGTCACACCGCTGACGACCGTGGCCACTCCCGATCCGATATGAGTCTCGGTCGCGGCCGCCATCTTGAACATCGCCTCGACCTCGGACCGGAGCGCCGCGTTGCGGCCGCAGGCTCCATCCAGAAAGAGAACACGTTCGGACGGGCCCAGGTGCCGGCTGCGATCAAAGATGTCTTCCGCGGAGTCGGGCATGCGGGCAGTCTACAACTGATAGCAAAAACGGATAGGGAAAGGTCTTATTTAGAAACGCCCCGGCAGTTCCCGGTCCACATCCGGAAACCACCGCCGCACGGTTGAGGCGTCGAACTTGGCCGGGATCGCGTGCTTCTCTTCACGCTCCACCAGGAACTCCAGCAGCGACTCGATCACCTTAGAGGGCGGCACCCGCCCGCCGCTCCAGTGCTCGTGATCCACCCAGGCAAGCTTTACGGTGTGCTCGGACGTCTGGCCCGCCCCCCCGGGGCCACGGGACACCTTGGCGTGGTATTCCCACCCTCGCCCCGACTCCTGCTCGGTCTCTATTTCGACCTTTGCCACCGACGGAAGACCTCCCGGTACGACTCTTACCCCAATGGGCCTTACTCTTGATCGGCTGGATCGCTCATCCAGTTGGAGCCTTCCCCGCTTGACCTTCCTTCTCGAAACCATCCGCCTGGGCCTGGCCAATCTCCGTCTGCACAAGCTGCGCTCATTTTTGACGGCGTTGGGGATCATCCTCGGTGTCAGCGCGGTCATCACGATGGTCGCCGTCGGTGAAGGCGGCAAACGAGCCGCCCTCCTCCAAATCGAGCAACTCGGCGCCAAAAACATCATTCTCCGTTCCGTCAAGCCTCCCGAGTCCACCCAGCAGCAGGGTGGCCAGCAACGAAGCTGGGTCAGCCAATACGGCCTGACCCGCGAGACCCTCGCCGTAATCCGGGAGAACTTCCCCGACGCCGAAGCCATCGTGCCGCTCAAGGAGTGCGGCAATCAGCTCATCAAGGCCGACCGCAATATCCCCAGCCAGACCTTCGGCACGACGCCCGATCTCATCCGTGTCGCCAAGCTCCGCATTGATCGCGGCCGCTATCTCACCCAGGCGGACATGGATGAAAAATCCATGATCGCCGTCATCGGCTCGGAGGTTGCCCGCCAGCTCTTCCCCTTTGACGATCCGCTGGGCGACACGTTGAGAATCGACGACCAGGCATTCACGATCGTGGGCATCCTCGCCCCGGTCGGGCTCGCCGGCGGCGCCGGGTCGGCCCTCATCGGGCGCGATCTGAACCGCGATGTCCACATTCCCATGACCGCATCCCGCGCCGTGTTCGGCGACATGGTCATCCGCCGGTCTTCGGGTCAGTTCAGCGCCAACGAAGTACAGATCTCAGAGATCTATTTTTCCAGCCCCGCGACGGAACGGGTTCTGACGGATGCCTCGCTTCTCAAGCGGATCGTGGATGTTCGGCACAAGGACCCGCGCAGCGGCACCGAGGCCAAAGACGTTTCGATGATCGTGCCCTTCGAGTTGCTCGAGCAGAAGCGTCGCCAGCTTCTCACCTATCGCGCGATCCTCACCGCCATCGCCGGCATTTCCCTGCTTGTTGGCGGAATCGGTATCATGAATATCATGCTCGCCAGCGTCACCGAGCGGACCCGCGAGATCGGGATTCGCAGGGCACTAGGGGCCACCAAGAAGCACATTGTCTGGCAGTTCCTGGTCGAGACCGGGGTGCTCTCAGCGATGGGCGGGCTCATCGGCGTGGGGATTGGCGTGGGCGGAAGCCTGCTCATCGGTTGGGGTGTGCCGCTTCTACCCCAAGTTCCGCTGATCGGGCACCTCTTCCCGGCTGACGTTTCCCTGCCGACTCAGGTCACCTCGTGGTCGATCGCCGTCGCCTTTGCCGTGGCCGCGGCCACGGGGCTGGTCTTTGGCATTTATCCGGCGCGCAAGGCCGCGGGCCAGGACCCCATCGTGGCTCTCCGGCACGACTGAGGATTCGGCCCGTGCGACGCTCGTGGCGAACGGCCGCACGCAAAGGTCGTATGTCCGCAGAGACTGAAACCTGGAAGCCGTCTCGAACCGCGGTCGCTTCGAAGCGGATCGGCCTTTGGGGTCTCCTCGCGGCGCTCATGATCTGGCCGCTCACGCTCGTCGGCGGAGTCACAGCGATTCTCCCCGCAGGGTTTCGCGTGTCGTTCTATGGCGGTTCGGTAAACCTCTGCCGCCTCAATCCCCCCGACCCAAACTATCCACAAGGTCTGTACACCTTCAGCAATCCCGGCGCGATGTGGATCCTCCCGTCGTGGGCATCGACCGTCTCCGCCAGACCCACTTCATCCCGGACCGACGTCATCACACCCATTTGGGTGTTGTGCATCCCCCTGGTGGTCGCCGCGGCCGTTGGCGTTCGGCGATGTCGGCCGCCGCGTGAGGGTCGCTGCGATCATTGCGGCTATGATCTGCGCGGAACGCCCGATGCTGGGCGGTGCCCGGAGTGCGGCTTGCCGGCCGAGTCATGACAGCTCACCGGTTCCGACCAAGCACCAACACGGTGATGTCGTCGTGCTGGTCATCGTGCTGAAACTCATCAAGAGCCGCGATCGTCCGATCACACACCCCCTGAACGGTTTCCGATCCCAACGTCGTGAGAAGCACCTCAAACCGTTGCTCGGTGTAGAACGAACCGTCCGCCGCGCGGGCCTCGGAAACCCCGTCCGTGAAGAACACGACGCGTTCACCCGGCTGAAGCCGCGAAGACTTGTCCGCAAAACGCTCATCGGGGATGACGCCCAGCACGGTCCCGGTGGACTCACCACACCGACGCGTTTCACCCGAACCATTGATGACGTATGCCGCGGGATGCCCCGCGTTGGCGAAGCGCAACTCACCGGTCAGCGTGTCGTATTGCCCCACAAACATGGTGACGAACATGCCCTGCGAGTTCTCTTTCACCAGCAGCGCGTTCGCTTCGTTGAGCACTTCGCCGGGAGACCGCTTGCCGGCCATGGCCAAGTCGCGGATCACAGTTCTGGCAACGGCCATAAAGATGGCCGCGGGAACACCCTTGCCTGAGACATCTGCCACCACGACGGTCAGCACGCGCTCGTCGACAAAGAAGTAGTCAAAGAAGTCACCTCCGACGTGGCGGGCCGGCACGCTGACGGCGTGGAGGTCAAACTCTGTCCGGAGCGGGAACGGCGGAAACTCCCGCGGCAGCATGGAAGCCTGAATAGCCCTCGCAATCGAGAGCTCGCTCTCCACGGCCTGGCGCGCCGCCGTTTCCTTGGTCAGTGCCTCGATGTGCCGGCGCAGTTCGGCAACCATCGTGTTGAACCCGCGGGCGAGTTGCCCGATCTCGTCGCTGCCGCGCGCTCGCACGAGAGTGGGTGTGAGGTTGCCCTCTCCCAGTTCTCTTACGGATTGCGCGAGCCGTCCCACCGGCCGCACGATCCACGAGCCCATAATCGCCACAATAAAGAGGATAATTCCAACGACTGCAACTCCGATGCCCGCGCGCTCACGCAGTGCACCAAGCTGCTCACCAATAATCCGGCTCTCCGGAGAAACACACCCAAGCACCCAGGAAGTGCCGGGGATCTCCGCGAAGTAGATCATCTTCTTGCGCTGCTCGCCGGGATCAAAGTAGGTTCCCACCCCGGTCTGCCGCTGCATCGCGCGATCGCCGATCTCGGCCAGGTCCGGGGCGCCCATTTCCTGGGCGAGTTCCTGGATCGTCTTGCTCATGATCAGGTTCGCATCTGGCGCCAGCAAAAACCGTCCCTTGCGATCCAGGATGTAGGTCTGCACATCACGCACCTGCTCGTTCATGCTTTTCTGGCGCAGCTTCTCGAGCTGGACATCCACCGTCACCACCCCGATGAACTTGCCGGCCCGCTTCATGGGCGCAGAGAACGTGATCATCGGGACGTTTCCCGCATCCTTGTCAAAGTACGGGTCGGTCCACCACTCACCCTGAATCCAGCGCGGCGTCGCGTACCACTCCCACGAACCGTCCGTGTAGTCGTACACCTCGGCGATATCCAGCCGCTGGAGCCCTTCACCCGCGCGGCACACATACGGAGCAAACAACTCCGGCCTGGGGCTCGGGTTGGTCCGCGGCGCCTCCGGGATCGACGACGCCGGTCCCTCTCCCTTCTTTCGAAACGCCCCCGGCTCAAAGCCGATGCACGACCCATAGACCAGTTCGTTGCGCTCCACATTCTGGCGCAACAACTCGTAGAGCTCTGACTCGGTCATGTCTTCGTGCGCGCTCACTACCGCCGCGACCGTGCTGGCCACCTGCGCAACCTTGTCAAACCGGCCTTGATACGTCGCCGCGTGCCGGAGCGCGACCTCGGTGACTTGACGCGTGTTGCTCTCAAGCGCGGCGTGCTTGAGCCGCCCGTAGTCGTACACGAGCAGGCTCAAAAGCAACAACACCAGCGGGCACCCGATGCCGAGAATCAGCTTCCACCGAATGGGCATCCGTATCGCTCCACACTGGCCATTCGACTTTAGCCCCGCATCACCCCTGACAAAAACACAAGCCCCCGTGCCCTGTGACACGGGGGCCTGAACTGATCACTAGAGAACGTGATTACCAGCCGCCGCGGCCGCCGCCACCGCCGCCACCGCCACCGAATCCGCCACGGCCACCGCCGCCACCCCCGCGGCCGCCGCCACCACCGAACCCGCCGCGGCCGCCACCACCGCCGCCGCCACCAAACCCGCCGCCACGCGGCTCGCGGGGCTTGGCCTCGTTGACGACGATCGCCCGTCCACCGATCGAGTTGCCGTTCATGGCTTCGATCGCGGCCTTGGCCTGGTCATCATTGGTCATTTCGACGAACCCGAACCCGCGGGGACGGCCCGTCTCACGATCCATCACGATCGTGGCCGAGGAGACCTCGCCGTGCGCCTCGAACATGGAGCGCAGCTCGTCATCCGTTGTGCTGAAAGGGAGATTACCGACGTAAAGCTTCATCATGACTCGAACCTTGCCCGAGCAAACCCAGGAACCCTACCGCAGCTGATACTCGGGCGAGATGAAGCGTCGGTCGGCGCCGACCCGCGGACGTCCCGCGTTCGGCCATGGGGAAGTATAGCAAGGAAATCGCAATTTGTACCCCCCAATTCCGGCCGGTTTTGACCCCGACAAGACCCTTCCCGGCACACAGTTGTGGGCCGTTTTTCGGCTTGGGCGGGCGGACCATCCCGCTACATGGCCCCGGGCTCCTGCGGATAAGTTGGTCCGGGTTTGCCCCGCGAGCCGGCCTACAACCCAAGCATGATCGCTTACTTGCTGGGGGTCTACATCCTGATGAGCTTCATCGCGTTCGTCGTGTTCGCGATCGATAAGCGGGCCGCAGGAAGGGGCGACCGCCGCACTCCCGAGCGGGTTCTGCACACACTGGAACTGCTGGGGGGCTGGCCCGGCGCCCTGCTCGCGGTTTACCTGCTCCGGCACAAGTCCGCCAAGCTGCGATTCCGCATTATCCAGTGGGCGATCATCGCCGTGCACATCGCGTCGTGGATCGCCGCCCTCATCCTTCGCAGTCGCTAGCCTGTGCCTGTGAGACCACGGCTTCCATCATCAGTGTTCATCGTTGGCGGGCTGCTGATCTTGGCCGCTGCTGTTGTCGTGCGCTTGTTCATCGGTGCCGATGGCGTTCACCTACCGACGAGTGGCGAAGTCTGGCGCCTCCGGATTGATCGCGTAGTCGGTGGGATGATCGTCGGGGCCGCGCTCGCACTGGCCGGGGCATTTGTTCAAACTCTCCTGAGGAACCCGCTGGCTTCGCCCGACCTCATCGGTCCGACTTCGGGCGCTGGCTTTGCCGTCATGCTCGCGACCCTGCTGGCCGGTGCGTCGGGCACGCCGCTTTCCGGTCCGGCCGCGACCACCATCAACACCGGGGCCGCGATCGTCGGTGCTGTCGGCGTGCTGGGGCTGGTGTATGTGCTCAGCCAACGCCGCGGCTCCGTGGAGCCTGTTCAACTGGTCTTGGTTGGCATCATCGTCAGCGTGCTTTTCGGCGCAGGGTCGAGCCTACTCATGCAGCTCATGCCCGATCGCGGCCTGAGCATGACGCGATGGACCATCGGTGCCCTCAGCGATGAGACGCCGCGCTCGGCCCTGTTCGCCGGTGGGGTGATCGTCTTGATCGCGGGTGCCGCCGGAGTGCTGCTGGCACCTTCACTGGATGCTGCATCGCTCTCGGACGAAGAGGCCCTCAGCCTGGGCACCCCCATCCGCACGCTCCGCATCGGGCTTTTCTTCGCCGCCGGAGCTTTGACCGCGGCCGCGGTCGTGATCGCCGGACCCGTGGGCTTTGTGGGGCTGATTGCACCCCACATTGTCCGGCAGACCGCGGGGTCCTCACACCGGTTCGTTATCCCAGGCGCGGCCCTGCTGGGAGCCACGATCGTGATTGTTTCCGACACGCTTGTGCGGCTCATCGACTTGAGCCAGGGCCGAATCCCGATGGGTATCGTCACCGCGATCGCTGGAGGATGCACGTTTATCGCGATGCTGCGCAGCAATGGACGTAGGAATGCGGGCTGATCTCCGCTCAACGCCCCGAGCGATCCACCGGCGGCAATCCCTTGGCCGTCCGATCTCTGTCGATCGCTTGGCGCACGTTTTTCGCCGCGGTCGACAGTTGCTTCTCGGCATCACCGGGCGTGCGCACAAACTCCTGCAGCATCCTGCCGATCTCATCTTCAAGTACGCGCTGGTAAAGCCCAGTGGGAACAAAGCCGGGGGCAAGGCCAGTCCGCGGATCAATTTCGTAGGTATGGAGAATCCACGCTGCACGGTCTTCAAACTGTGATCGCGGCATCGGCGGGACTTCAAAGCCGGCGCCGGAAGCTCGCGGAATCCCGTGCGTTGATCGAAACGCCTCCGATCGAATTACGCCTAGGCTCGCCGGTGGCGCCACCCGCAGCGTGTCCCAGTATCGCCCCGCCTGTTCCGGCGAGGTCAGCCAGCGGATCATCCGCCAGCCCGCATCCTTGTCGGCCGCGCGACTGGAGATCCCCCACACGCACGAGCCACTAAGCACCGCATCGACCTTTCCCCGCGGCACGGGCGCGATCCCGAAGCGCAGCTTGGGATTCCGCACCTCAAAGCTCGGGGCCATCCACGACCCGTCCAGATACATCGCCGACTGCCCCGCCGCGAACCTGCCGTCCGGACCCGCACCCTCGTTGCGTCCGAAGTACGGGTCCCACGAGCGGTCCTCGAACGCCAACGTCTTGAGCAACTCCAGCGCGACAATCCCCGGCCTGGTTCCATCAGCAATCGGTTTGTCGATGAGCGTTTCGAGACCGTCATCACTCCAGAGCTTCCCGCCCGCCTGGGCAAAGAAGCTCATGAACGGCCACTGCCAGATGACCATGTCGATGCCGTATGTCTGGAACCGGCCTTGGGGGTCGCGGGTCGTGAGTTTCGCGGCCGCGGCCCGCAGTTCCTTCCATGTCCAGGTTCCATCGGGATACTCCACGCGATCTTGGGGATTCGCGGCGTTGTGGGCATCGAAGATGTCCTGGTTGTAGTACAGGCCCAGGCACGCGTTGTCCTCGGGCAAGGCATACAGCTTTCCGTTCACGCGCAACGCGTCGAGCAGTTGCGGCGGAAAGTCCGCAATCTCCTCCGCCGACAACCCGCCAGACGCCCCGATGTATCCATCCAGCGGCTCAAGCATCCCCCGGTCCACCATCTGGTGATAGTCCACGATCTGGATCCGCATCACCTCCGCCCCGCGGCCCGCAGCGTGCCAGGCCCCATACTTCATGTTCAGCTCGTTGCCCGCGTGACGCTGATAGTCCACGCGAGTGCCGGGCTCCAACTGCTCAAAGCCGCGGGCGTAGCCGTCGAGGAAGAGCCGATCTTCGAACGGCATCCCCCACACCACCATCGTGATCGGCTTCTTCTGCGAGAGCGACAGTGGGTCGCGACCGATGATCCGCGGCGGAGCGATGACGATGATCGTCGCCAACGCCAGCCCGAGGATCAGCAGTCGCGAAGCTCTCATTCCTTCACCCCCGTCAGAGCCACGCCGCGAACAAACGCTCTCTGCAACACCAGGAACACCACAATCAACGGAGCCACCAGCAACGTTGCCGCGGCCATCCGCACAGGCCAGCTCTGGATATATTGCCCACCCGACAAGTCCGCCACCGCCAGCGGCAGCGTTTTGTGATCCAGCGTGTCAATCACGATCAGTGGCCAAAAGAACGAGTTCCACGACCCGACAAACGTGAAGATCGCCAGCGCTGAGATCGCCGGCCAAATCGTGGGCCGCACCAGCAGCCACAACAGGTCCAAGTCTGTCATGCCATCCAGCCGCCCTGCTTCCAGCAGCGAATCGGGAACGCTTTCAATCGCTTGCCGCATGTAGAAGATCCCAAACCCGCTGGCCAGGAACGGCACCACCAGACTCTGCACGTTGTTGACCAGCCCCAGCCGCCCGGCGATGAGATACGCGAAGATGAACGACACCTGCACGGGCAGCATCATCGTCGCCAGAACCAAGCCATATAGCACGCGCTTGCCCGCGAATCGCAGTTTCGCGAAGGCGAAGCCGGCGAGAGCGTTGTGCGCGCCGGCGAGCACCGTCGTGAGCACCGCCGCGATCAGACTGTTCACGTAGAACCGATCCAGCCGCGCCGACTCCACTGCCTTGGCAAAGTTCCTCCACTGTGGCACCCGCGGCAAAATCCTCGACGGATCCAACGCCTCAGTGTCCGTCTTCAGCGACGTCAGGATCATCCATGCAAACGGCACCAGAATCAGGGCCGCGCCGGCATACACCAGCGCGTGCACCGCGACACGAACCAGCACCGGCGGCGTTCTGGCAGTCTGACTCACGCCCGCCTCCCCACGCCAAACCAGCGCATCTGCACCCACGTCGCTGCGAGCGTCAACCCAAAGATCACCACTCCAATCGCGCTGGCATACCCATACTGCCCATAAGTGAACTGTCGGTAGATCGCCAGGTTCAACACATTGGTCGTGCTCGAATCCGCGGCCATCCCCGTCATCACAAACACAATGTCAAAAACCTGCAGCGCCCCGATCACGCCGGTCACCAGTAGGAACGCTGTGATCGGCGCCACCTGCGGCCAGGTAATGTGCCGCAGCACCTGCCCCCGCCGCGCTCCATCCAGCTCCGCCGCCTCATACAGACTCTCGTTGATCCCCGACAACGCCGCCAGATAGAGCACCAGACAGAACCCCACCCCCCGCCAGATCGAAATCAAGATGATCCAAAGCATCGGCCACCAACCACTCTGCAACCAGTTCGGATGATCCCGCCACCCCAGCGCCCGCACCCCCGTGCTCACCAAACCGTTGTCATTGTCCAGCAGCCACTTCCACACAAACCCAATCGCCACCACCGACAGCACCGTCGGCAGAAAGTACAACGCCCGCACCGCCGACCGCCCCACAAACCACTTCGCCTGCACGGCCGCGGCCAGGAAAAACGCGATCATCACCGTCGCCGGCACCGACCCCACCACAAATAGCAGCGTGTTCCGCAGCGCCGGCCCGAATTTGTCATCGTTCGCCAGCGCCACGTAATTCCGAAACCACACCAGCCGCGGCACCCCACTCCCATCCCAACTGAACAAACTCAGCCCCAGCCCCGCCACGGTCGGAATGAGCGTGAACAGAAACAGCACCGTCAACGGAAACGCGAGCATCGCGTGAGCATTCAGTGAGCGTCGCACGCAAGCAGTCTAGCGAACGCGAAGCCCAATCCGTTTCCTCTGGGTGCCACTGGTCATGGCTCTGCATGACCAGTGTCTTACTCCCCCACAGCTCCAACAATCCCCCATGCCCATCCCCCCCATCCGCACCGCCTGCGTCTTCTGCGCCTCCTCCCGCAAGTGCGACCCCGTCTATCTCGACGCCGGACGTGAGATGGGAAGTCTCCTCGCCAAGAACGGCATCACCACCGTCACCGGCGGCGGCTCCACCGGCCTCATGGGCTCCGTCGCCGACGGCGCTCTGGCCGCGGGCGGCAAGGTCACCGGCGTCCTCCCCCACTTCATGAACAAGCACGAAGTCGCCCACCGTGGCCTCTCCCGCCTCCACCTCGTAGACGGCATGCACGAGCGCCTGGCCGCGATGCTCGACGAATCCGAAGCCTTCATCACACTCCCGGGCGGCTGCGGCACGTTCGAAGAACTCTTCTTCATCCTCACCCGCAAACGCCTGGGCCTAACCACCCGCCCCCTGATCATCGTGAACATCCGCGGCTACTTCGACCCGTGCCTCTCACTCCTCAACCGCTGCATCTCCGAACGCTTCATGGATGACCGGCACGCAGCGATGTGGACTGTGGTGGATTCGGTGCCGGAGGTCATTCCAGCCATCGCCGCCTCCCCGGCTTGGGACACCGAGTCTTCCCGATTCGCCGTGCCCTGAACTTACTCACTCCCTCCGATCGATTTGTCGTCAAAGCTGGCATAACTCCAATCCCGAGGTACCTTCTTGGGTCCGCCCATATCACCACTCTCGGGGTGCGCGCATGCCGATCGCCCGTCCTTCCGTCCTTTTAGCCGTCCTCTCCCTCCTCCTCACCACCGGCATCGCCCAGGCCGACCACACCAACAACATCCTCATCACCGGCTACTGGCCCCCCACCAATGAAATGATCCGGCGCTTCAGCCCCAACCCCACCCAGAACCCCAGCGGCTGGATCGGCGGCAACTGGGAAGGCCGCGGCTACAACATCATGTCCTACTTCCCTGAGTTCCCCGGCGGCGTCGGCGTCAACCCCGTCGGCACGGGCGACTTCACCGTGGACTACCAGGACACCTCCAGCGATTGGTGGCGGATCACCGACCAGGTCAAGCCCGTCGCCATCATCACCTTCAGCCGCGGCTCTAACGGCTCCAACTGGGAAATGGAGTACCGCACCAAGAACCGCACGACCTGGGTCGGTGACTACGTCGCCCCCTTCCAGCCCACCCCATCCCCACCCGATGCCAGTGTCCCCGCCGAAACCATCCGCTTCAGCTCCCTCCCGATGCAGAACATTGTGAACTCGGTCAACTCCGCCGGCCTGGGCATCAACGCTTTCATCGACTCCACCTCGCCCGACCTCGCGGGCGGGTTCTTGTCTGAGTTCATTGGCTACCACGGCATGTGGTATCAATCGCTCCACCAAAGCGCATCGGACGCGTACCAGACCGTCGCCGCGGGACACATCCACGTGGGCATCAATACCCCCGTCGCCGCGGCCACCACCGCCGCCGAAATATCCATCCGCCAGCTGATCAACTACGTGGACTCGGTGCTGCCGTCCCCGGGCACCGCCCCGCTGCTCGCTCTTGCCGGTCTGGTCAGCTTCCGTCGGCGCCGCTGAGGCTGTGTCCCCGCTTTGCGGATAAGATGATCTGCTAAGGGGGCCCCGCCATGGACCGTCTCACATCCGTCATCACCGCCGTTGACTTCACCCCGTGTTCGGCGGGCGCCCTCGCGCAAGCGGTGCGGATTTCCCAGTGGAATCGCGCCTCCCTGCACATCGTCCATGTGATCGAGACGCTCGCGGCCCTCGACATGCAGGAAATGATCACGCCCTACGTCACCCAGATTCAGGAGGGCCTCATCGCCGAGGCCCGCGCCTCCTGGGACAAGTTCGCCCCCGAAGTTGCCGGCAAGTCCGGGTTGGACTTCGCCATCGCGATCAACAACCCGCTCGTCGAGATCATGGACCGCATCGCCCGCCGCCAGGCCGACCTGCTGATCCTCGGCGTGCACGGCACCTCGCCCGCGGACAAGGGAGCAGGAATCCTCGCGACCCAGTGCGTCCGTAAGGCGCCCTGCCGCGTGTTGTTGGTCCGCGACAAACACTCCGGCCCGTTCAAAAACGTCATCGCCTGCGTGGACTTCTCCCAGACTTCGCGCGATGCCCTGGATGCCGCCGTCCGCGTCGCTTCTCAAGACAACGCCTCGCTCCACGTCATCAACGTCTTCCAGCCCCCTTGGAAGCGTCTGCGGTTCAAAGCCTTTGAATCCGCGGCCGATGCGGAGTTCCCGGCCAGGTTCAAGGCCGCCTTGCTGACCAAGCTCAAAGACTTCTGTTCCGCGACACGCCCCGACGTCGCCTGGACCAAGCCTCGCTTCGAGCTTGTCGAGGCCGGCTCCCACGGCGCGGGGATCATCGACTACGCCAAATCCAACAAGTGCGATCTGGCCGTCCTGGGCACCCGCGGCCATACCAACCTGCGCGACGTCATCATGGGCAGCACCGCCGAACGCGTCGTCCGCGATGCCCCGTGCAGCATCCTGGCCATCAAGCCCAAAATCTGATTCACTTCGTCGCGGGCGCCTCTTCCGACTTGTCCGCAGCTGGCTTTGCGGCTTCCACCGGCAGCAGCTTCACTTCGACCGTCACCTTCTGTGACATCTTCTGAGCTTTGCCGCCTTCCTGGGTCACTTTCATCTCCAGGTTGGTCACCAGTTTCGATTCCGCGGCCCGGGGCGCGATGGCCGCCAGAGCCTGCTCAAACTCTCCGGCCCCCGATGACTTCAGCGATTCGACCTGAACGGACATTCCCTCCGGCATATCCGGCGTCTTGATCGTCTGGTTTGCCGGTGCCGTCTGCTCCACGCTCATCTTCATCTTCGCAACGCCGTCGACCACGCTGACCAACTCGACCGTGGCCACCTGCTCAATGGCCAGTCCCTGGGACTTGAACTTGGATGTGACGATCCACTTCGCCCCCGCTCCCACCGCTTCCTCAGGAAGAGGCGTGCCCATCTGGCTCATCTGCTGTTTCATCCCGTCGATGAGGCCGCCCGCCGCGGCGTTCATACCCTCGGGAATCTTGATCTGAATGTCTTTGTTGAAACCACGAGTGGTCACCACGCCCGATCCCGTGATCCCGGCCATCGGGGCCAGCGCCGCCTTCATCGCCTCAACCATCTCGGCGGGGGATTCCGCATTCTCCTCAATGCCGCACGCCGTGAACGCCATGTCATAGCCGACATCTCCCTCGGGAGAAACGGATACCGCCTTCATCGTGTAAGACATCACGATCGGCGGCATCGGGGGGCTGGGAAACTCACCCATATCCTCCGACTTCATCGACATCCCCATCAGCATTCGCAGCTTCGTGGCTTGGGCCAGCCCCACCGCCGGCTTGAGCCGCAGTGCCTGCCGCGGCTCCGCGCCCGCCTCGATCAACTTCACGACCGGGACCTCCGCCGGTTTGGCGGGCTCTACCGCGGGCTGGACATCCGCAGGCTTGGCCTCAGGCTTCGCGAGCGGGTTCGCCGGAGGCTGCGCCCAGCACATCGACGACAGCAACATCACGGCCCACGCGCATTGACCTGGGAGTTTCATGGAATCATCCTGTATCAGGGATCGCTGCGTCCGTAGTGGACGCACAAGTAAGGGAACCCGCCCTTGCTGTCATAGTACGAAGCGATCTCTCCCCAAGCCATCATCGCGTGCCGCGGATACTCCCAATCAGGCTGAAATGGCAGAATCCCCTCGATCGGCTTGAGTTCCATCTTCACGCCGAACACCCGCTCCGCCCACGCCTCGTGCGACTGCTTCCGGTTGGTCTCCCCCGCCACCGTCCAGTTCGCCCAACCCTTCTCATCGCCCTCCAGCGGCAGCATCAGGTCGATCCGCGTCAGCTTCGGACCCGCAAATCGCAGCGTCACCGCCGCGCACTTGGTCCCTTGCAACGAACAGGACTTGAACTCCACCTCCGTAAACTCAGTTCCGTAGCTGATCTTCCCCTTGGCCGCGGCCTTGCTCTCCGCAAAGTCCGCCGCCAGCGTCTCCGGCCCGATCACTTCGCCGGTGTCATCCAACATCAACTCACCAGATTGTCCCGGGTTCATCGCCTGAACTCCCATCATCAAGGTCCCCAAGGTACCACGCCCACCACTCACCCCCATCCCCCTCTCCCCCCACTCCCCCCTTGGCAGCCCCCTTGCTTCTCTTTCCAAGGGCGGCCGTGAAACCCGCCCCGGGTGGTCTCCAATACCCTCAATGCGAGGAATCCACGTGATCGGGCTGACAAAACGGCGGCGTAGAAAGCTCAGGGCAGGCCTTCCCGTCGTGGCGGGGAAATGCTTGCTCAGTCGCATGCCCTACCGAAGGCTCCCAGGTGCGGATCAGCGAGAGCTGGAAGGCCACATACAGGTCCTGATTCGCGAGAAGTACTTCGAGGGTTGCGCCGGCCAGAAGATCACCGACGAGGTCAAGGTGCTGATCGCCGCCCAAGCCTCCCTGCTCCTTCTCCATCGCGACACCGACTACTTCCCGTGGATGCGCACGATCCTGGTCTACCCCAACTCCTTCGTCGGTAACGCCAAGAGCGTCGGCCCCGCGGGTGTCGTCACCGAAGGCCCGAGTTGGCGTCAAGGCGAATCGTGGTACGCGCCCGGCTCCGGTGGTCCCGTCGTCCTTTCATGGTCCGACACCCTTGCGGGCGCGGCCGACGCGCACGATGGCCATAACCTGGTCCTCCACGAGTTCGCCCATCAACTCGATGCCGACTCCGGCGCTGTGGAGGGTGTACCGGGCATCGTCAACAACGGCGACATCGCCCGCTGGAAGTCCATCCTTGGCCGCGCCCAGCGCGACCTGGCCCAAGACCACTGGCCCGGCCGCCCCACCGTCATCAATCCCTACGGCCTCCAAAGCCCCGCCGAGTTCTTCGCGGTCTCCGTCGAAGCCTTCTTCGAACGTCCCCACGAAATGAAAGCGCGGCACGCTGAGCTGTATTCGCTGCTGGGGTCCTACTTCCTCCAGGACCCCGCCGCGATGTCTCAGGCATGCCGCGCTTGCGATGCGGTCGCGTGACCGATTACAGGCAAGGCGTCTGAACCACATGCACGTCATAGGCGTGCCCGGCCACAACAACCTTGATGCACGAGATCTGATGCCTCGTATGGAACGAGGATGAGACCTCAAATCCCGTCATCACCTGCCCACACGGCTCGCAACTCGATGTGTTCATCAACCGGAGTTCCGGGGAGCGATCACGGATGTCGCAAGCCTGGAAGGCGGTCGTGAACCCGGTGCTGCGATTCGTGCCCGTCGCGACGATGATCACCGTGTCCCGCGACTGGTACGCCGTGAGCCGCAGATCGCAAGGCAGAACCTCTTCAGCGTGCCGCACCTGGGGCTTGTGCTTGGTGGGGAACCCGATGGTGACCTGCACATTGCCGAACACCTTCGGCGAAGTCCACCCTCCACGCCGCCCTCCCCGTTCGTCCGGGCCCGCGCCCATGAGCGGGGCGCCCGCGGCGACCAGGCACAAGGCGGCAGCGGCCAGACGTGAAGTACGAGTGCGGAACATGGCAAACTCCTTCTGCAAAGTGCGCGGCGATGTCCCCCGCTCCAATGCGGTTGGCATTCCTCGCTGTTAAGAAACTCCTAAGTCGGGCCCCCTTGGAACAGGGTGGCCCGGCAACCCGGCTCCTCTCGGACGCCCGGGCTGCACAAGTTAGGACGCACGAACTCAACCGAAGTTCCGCGAAGTTCCATCGCACAAGAATGTGCGGTTTGCAAGGCAGAAATGCCCGCGTTCAGTTATTCTGTGAACCCATGAAATACCCACGATTGCTATTCGTTGCGGTCACCGCCATGCTCGCGCTGACCGGATGCAAGGATGAGGCCAAGCAGGACATCGCAGACACCTTCGAGTCCTTCATGAGCGCCATCCAACGCCACGACTCCGCGGCCGCGCTTCCCCTGATTGACGACAAGTACTTTGAAGACCTGGGCTACCTGATCCAAGCCGCGAAGTCCGCTCCCCGGGAAAAGGTCTTCCGAATGCGCCCCAGCGAGCGCCGCATGATCATCTTGATCCGCAATCGCATTGCCAAGGAAGAACTCGCCACGCTGGACGGACGCGGGCTCATGAAGTACCTCATCGAAGAACGCGATCCTGGCGATGACGACATCGAGCTCTGGGGCGACATCAAGAACATCAAGCTCCGACCGCCCCGTGCCACCGCCGAAATGGAAATCGAGGACTTGGGGCTCCGCCTCCAGCTTGAGTTCATCGAGGTGGACCACGTCTGGAAGGTCAACCCCGCGGCCTTTGACGAGAAGTTCGACAAGCGGGTCGAGAGAGTCTCCGTCAAGTCCGGCAAGCGCGAAGACACCCTGCTTCAGGAACGCGAGACCCGCCTCTCCGGAAAGCCCGTCAACAGCGGGATCTGGGACCCGCCGAAGTAAGACCTCATCCTCCGTCGAAACACAGGGCTATCTGCCCGAATCCGCCCCTTCCGCGCCCTGGATCGCCCCACAATCCTCTCCGCGCCGGGAACCTCCGGGCCCCTTCCCCCGGACCAAACTAGCCCTTTCTCTGCTACCATCCCGTTCGCACCGGAGACCCCCTCGATGTACCAGCGCCTTCTCCTCGCCCTGACCACTCTTGTCGCCTTGTCCTGCCTGGCCCCCATCGCCCACGCGGATGACGCCATCAACCAGGCCAACGACCTGTACAAGACGATCCAACCGGGCAAACGGTCCGATGTCATCCTCCTGCCTCTGCTGGCCAAGATGGACCCGCATCCCGCGGCCATCAGCACCCCCGAGAAGGCCATGGTCCTCCCTGCGGCATCCGCCGGTTGGTCCAGCGCCGAGCAGTGGGCCAACGCCGCGCCCCAGCGGGCCGTGCTCGAGGCCATCCACAAGCTCACGCAAGAAGAAAACCCGGTCGAGGCCTACGCCTTCGGCCAGCCCTACGGCTCTGACGCGGTCGGCAACTCCTCCGACGGCATCGCCATGATCAAGGCCGGCCTCTACACCGAACTCGGCGACCCGCCACTGCTGGCCGCGGCCAAGTTTCAGTACCTCCCCGCGCTGGATCGCGCCGCGAGCCTGGTCCATGTCGAGGCGACCCGCTTGGCTGCCGCGGGCAAGATCTCCGAGGCAATGGATGTCTTGATCGACTGGCTCTTCTTCACCCGCCAGATGGCCGACCGTGCGATGTTCACCGAATCCCGCTGGGGCTTTCAGATGATGAATGCCACGCTCGACCGCATCCGCGATGTGGCGTACGTGGACTTCCGCTACGGAATGCGGACCCTGACGCCCGACCAGATCAACAAGGTCCTCACCCGACTTCGCCCCGACGGTTTCATCGGTGTCGAACGCCTGAACTTCCCCAAGGGCAACAAGATCGCCGTCAAGCAGGTCATCGCGACCGCGTTCATCGAGAAAGCCGGCACCAACCCCGACACGTTCGCGGCGACCATGTCCCGCCTGGCCAGCACGCAGAGGCCGCTCCGGCTTTTCGCCGAATCGGCCCGCTGGAATGAAGTGGCCACCAACCACGCAGGCTACTTCGACACGTCTGATCAACTCGAGAAGATCTACGGAGATTGGCTCAGCCGCTGGCCTTTAGAGCCGTTCGATCCTCGCTTAGCCCTCACCGCCGACTTCGACAAAACCAGCAAACGCCGCTTCCCCGTGATCACCACGGTGCTCGAGGACATGAGCGTCCTGTTCAATGACCGCCAGATCCTCCGAACCCAGCTCGTTGGCACGCGTAGCGCTCTGGGTGTGATCGCCTACTTCTACCAGAACAAGGGCTTCCCGCCCAAGCTCGAATCCATCCGTCCCGCGTTCGTCAAAGTCATCGAGGCCGATCCTTACAACCCCGACCGCGCCAACAAGAAGCAGCCTCCCCTGGAGTTCTTCGTCCCCATCCGCGACCAGCCCGCGGATGACCGCATCTCCCGTGGACCGCACGAAATGAACGTCCTGTCTCGCGGCGGCCAGACCAACTTCCAGGTCAAAATCGACAAGGACCAGTTCATCCTCTACTCCGTCGGCCCCGACGGCGCCAAGGCCTGGGCCAAAAACGTCTCCGGCGAACCCACCAAAAAGGATGTTGGCGACCTGCTGATCTGGCCGCCGGTCACTTCCCTGGTGCGGCAGCGCCTGCAGGAAACCGGGCAAATCAAGTAACCCAAGCGACTCCGTTTCAATACAAGCCCCGCCCTGCGGGGCTTTCTTTTTGACCTCGTGCGCGAATCTGCCCGCCGAGGCGCTCGCTGCCGCCACCCTACAATCCCTTCCCAATGACAACCCCCACCACTCCCCACAAACTCGTCATCGTCGGCTCCGGCCCCGCGGGATGGACCGCCGCGATCTACGCCGCCCGCGCCCAGCTTCAGCCCGTTGTGTACATCGGCGTCCCCAAGGCCGACCCCGGCCCGATCCTCCCCGGCGGCCAGCTCATGTTGACCACCGACGTGGAAAACTACCCGGGATTCGAGCACGGCATCAAGGGTCCGGAAATGATGGACACGTTTCAGAAGCAGGCCGAACGCTTCGGAACCAAGGTCATCGGCGAAGACATCACCCGCTGCGACTTTGCCAAGTCGGGCGGCGTTCACACGCTCCACACCTCCGGCGGAAAGCAGGTCCAGGCACGCGCCGTCATCATCGCCACCGGCGCGACCGCCAACTGGCTGGGCCTCCACAACGAGATGCGCCTGGCCAAGCAGGGCGGCGGCGTCTCCGCCTGCGCCGTGTGCGATGGCGCCCTCCCGGTCTTCCGCGGCCAGCGCCTGGTCGTCATCGGCGGCGGCGACACGGCCCTCGAAGAGGCCACCTACCTCACCAAGTTCGGCTCCGAGGTCGTCATCATCCACCGGCGCGACAAGCTCCGGGCCAGCAAGATCATGCAGGACCGCTACCTCTCTCGCCCCAACGCCAAGGTGATGTGGAACAAGACCGTCACCGACGTTCTCGGTGAAGAGATCATCAACGCGGTCATGCTCAAGGACACCGTGACGGGCGAGGTCTCCAAGCTCGAGTGCAAGGGCCTGTTCATCGCCATCGGCCACACACCCGCTACCAAGTTCATCAAGGATTCGGGCCTGGAGTTCGATGACGACGGCTACCTGAAGCTCAGCATCCGCATCTGCTTCACCAACATCCCCGGCTTGTTCGGCGCGGGCGATGTTTCCGACCACGAATACCGCCTGGCCGTAACGGCCGCGGGTATGGGTT
>JBGAND010000006.1:0-167001 GCA_044222485.1 Phycisphaerales bacterium
GGACGGCCGCGGGGGCGGGGGGGGGCGGCGGGGAGGAAGGCGCGGCCGATGCGTGAAGAGCCGGCGGCAATCGAGCACGAGCTGCCGATCACGTTTGTAACGGCGGTGAAGGGTGGGACGGAGTCGGTGCGTCTAGATCAGGATGGAAAGGTCCGGACGATCGAAGTGAATGTGCCCAAAGGGGTGGTGGAGGGCGCGAAGCTTCGGGTGAAGGGCGCGGCAAATGGAGAACTCATCCTAGTTGTCCGGATAGGGGATCACCCGTTATATCGACGGTCTGAGATCAAGGGGATTGGAACACAGGGATTGGACTTGTACCTGGACTTGCCTTTATCGCTCGCGGAGGCGACACTAGGGGCGACGGTTCCGGTTCCCACGTTGGAGGGAAGGGTCGAGTTGACCATTCCCGCCGGCACGGCCAGTGGCAGGAAGCTGCGGCTGAAGGGTAGAGGAATCCAGGATGCCCAGGGGAACAAGGGTGACCTGTATGTCTTGACACGGATTGTGCCGCCACCCGGCGGCGAGCTGACGCACGACGAAGCGGAGTCGCTGCGGCAAATCAGCGGGAGGTTTCCGGGTGTGCGAACTGGCCAGGAATGGCTGGGATCGTGAAACCACGGCGCGCTTTGTGCCCTACATAAGGGCGCGGCGGGGCGAGTGATCGGGAAAACTGGCTCGTGGTCAAGCAACAGCACCAGCTCTTTGTCATGCTTCTGGCCGCGGTAGATGCGCTGGTGGTTTGCATGGCGTGCATGGCGGCGTGGGGGCTGCGGCTGGCCATCGTGGAGGGGTATCCCAAGCAGCGTTGGGAAGATTGGATCAAAGACCCTCTGATCATTTTCGCGGTGCCGATTGTGCTGGTGGTGATGCGGGGGTTGGGGCTGTACCGGCCGCGGCGGGATCGATCGCTGTGGACGGAGCAGGCGGCGATATTCCGGGTGTCGGTGGTGTCGGTGGCGGCGCTGGTGGTGGCGCTGTGGGCGGTGGGAAATGATGCGGTGACATCGGTGGGTCCGGACGGCGGGCCGGCGCCGAGAGTTGTGCTGTACGGCCGGAGCGTGGATGGCGGGCGCGTGCAGTTGGGGTTGCTCGCGGTGATACTGCCGCTGTTCCTGGGTGTGCACCGTGTGATGTTCCGATCGGCGCTTCGGGAGATTCGGCGGCGCGGGTTTAACCAGCGACATGTGGCAGTGATCGGTGTGGGGCGTCTGGGGCAGATCACGCACAACACGATTGCTCGGAACACATGGACGGGGATCAACGTCTCGTACTTTGTGTCGCATCATCCGCAGACCAAGCGGACGATGTGCCAAGGCAAGCCGGTGTTGGGCGGGCTGGATGCGCTGGATGACATTCTGGGTGAGAACCGGGTGGACTCGGTGTATCTGGCGTTGCCCAATGCGCAGGCCGCGGCGTTGCCGGTGGTGTTGCAGAAGCTGCAGCGGTACGCGGTGGATGTGCGGATCATCCCGGATGTGCATCCGCGGTTTGTGCCGCAGAGCATGGTGATGAGCGAGCTGGATGGGATGCCGATCCTGAGCTATCGGGAGTGCCCATCGGCAGGGGTTGGGGGGTTCTCGAAGCGCGTGCTGGACATCGTGGGGTCGGCTGCGGGGCTGATTCTGTTCAGCCCGTTGTTCCTGGCGGTGGCGATTGCGGTGCGGATGAGTTCGGACGGGCCGGTGATCTTCAAGCAGCGGCGGGTGAGTTTGGGTGGGAAGACATTCAAGATTTACAAGTTCCGCACGATGCACCAGGTGCGTGATGAGGTGCGGGTGCTCGAGGATGGGATGGACGGCTGGACGCAGCGGAACGATCCGCGGATTACGCGGGTTGGGCGGTGGCTGCGGCGGACGAGCCTGGATGAGTTGCCGCAGCTCTTGAATGTGTTCAAGGGGCAGATGTCGCTGGTGGGGCCGCGGCCGGAGAGGCCGGAGTTGATCCAGCGGTTCCGCGAGGATTGGCGCGGGTATATGTTGAGGCAGCACGTGAAGGCGGGGATGACGGGGTGGGCGCAGGTGAACGGGCTGCGGGGGCACACGTCACTGCGGAAGCGGCTGCAGTATGACCTTTTCTATGTGCGGCATTGGTCGGTTTGGTTTGATTTGAGGATTTTGTGGTTGACGGTTTTTCGGGGGTTTGTGCACCGGAATGCGCACTGAGCTGTGGATGGTTGACCGCTCACTCGCGTATGCACGCGTGATCAACGTCTCTTTGAATCGAAGCGATTTACCGCGTTCTCGACCACGGCCGCAAACGTGGGTCGGTGGAGAGCGTGGTAGCAGGTAGCCATAAGCGGCGCGAGATTGCTCATGGTGCCGGGCGTAGCCCAGTTTTCCCACCATAGATCTTTGAGTGCCGCCAGGGCGGAGCCCTGCTTATCGCGATTGATCAGTTTGGTCGCGACGGCGATTCCGTTCGCCAGCGCTGCGGGGTTGATTCGGGGAGTGGATTCATCAAAGGATGAATCGGGCGCGAGAACGCCGATGCCGTCGAGCGTCGGGTGAAAGCTGTAACCTCGGGGCTTCTTGTGGGGTAGCGGGCGTGCACCACCGTCGCGTGTATAGCGTCGCTGGGCCCTGCTGGCCGAGGGCGAAATGCCAAGTAACTTTGAGATCGCGACGAGAGACGCTCTATCTGCCTTGGACATTGGTTCATCATCGAGCGACTCGAGGTATTCGGATGCGAGGTTCTCGATTGCCTCAGAGAACGAGGCCCCAACGAAAGCGACGGGTCGGAGTCCATGGGCGAGAGCTCGCCAATTGGGAAGTCGGTTTCTGCCAGTTCAGGCGACCGCACGATGAATCCGTAGTGCACGCCATCGACGCCAAGGCTGCCGAAGGGGACAAGTTCTGGCGGAGTCTGTTGGTATCGGGTATCAGTAAGGGAGGGTGCGCGTCTAGCGAACGCAGCTTTCCAGGGACCGCCGAGAAGAAAGCCGAGTGAGGTCTCGGTCAAAGAGGACATTCCCCGACGGCCCGCCTTGGAAACCGCGAATCGAAGGAGCGAGATGAAGCTGGGTGGCAGAGCGGTTCCGGCCGCATCATTCAGAGTGTCGGTTGATGGAAACAAAGCGTCGAGTGACTTGGCCAAGCCGGGATCTCCTCGTGAGGCCTGGACGTACGGTTCTTTCCGTATTACTAAGGGTGGGATTCGGATTGTGGCTCAGGGGCGCGCTGGGATTCCGCGGCCGCGCGTTCGGCGGCTTGGCGTTGCTTGGCTTGAGAGCGGCCGTAAAGCATGAAGCCGACGATCATGCAGCCGATGGCGACACCCATGAGGTAGGTGCCGAGGCGTTCGCGGAAGGGGGAGCGTTGTTGGACGGGGAGGGCCATGGGGGATGGTATCAGCCGCGGCCTTTGCGGTTCTTTTTGTTGGCTCGGACGCCGGGCATGCCGGGGCGTTGGGCGGGCTTTTTGGAGAGAGTGGAGGATTCGACGTCGGAGCGGCGGAGTTTTTTGGGGGCGCGGGTGGAGGAGGGACGACCCCCTGCTGTCGCAGGGGGCTCTGAAGGAAACTGGGTTTTGAGCGTGCCGATTTGGTCTCGGATGGCCGCAGCTTTTTCGAACTCTAAGGACTCGGCGGCTTCGAGCATTTCTTCTTCGAGTTGCCGGGTGAGTTCAGCCACTTCGAACTCGGGCTCGGATTCTTTGACGGCTTCGCGGGCTGTTTTGCGGGCGCGCAGTTCGGTTTCCAGGCCGTCGCGGATTGCTTTGATGATCGTCTGGGGCGTGATGCCGTGTTCTTTGTTGTAGGCGAGCTGCTTGGTGCGGCGGCGCTCGGTTTCTTCCATCGCGGCCTGCATCGCAGGGGTGATCTTGTCGGCGTACATGACGACGCGGGCGTTGACGTTTCGGGCCGCGCGGCCCATTTGCTGGATCAGAGAGGTACCGGAGCGGAGGAAGCCTTCTTTGTCGGCATCGAGGATACAGACCAGGGAGACCTCGGGGAGATCGAGGCCTTCGCGGAGGAGGTTGACGCCGACCAGGACGTCAAAGGAGCCTTCGCGGAGGTCTCTCAGGATCTGGACGCGTTCGAGGGTTTCGATTTCGCTGTGGAGGTAGCGGACTTTGAGGCCTTGCTGGTCGAGGTAGGAGGCGAGGTCTTCGCAGAGTCGCTTGGTGAGGGCGGTGACCAAGACGCGCTCGCCGCCGGCGACGCGCTCTTTGCAACGCTCGATAAGGTCGGGGATCTGGCCTTGGGCGGGTTTGATTTCGATGATGGGATCGATGAGGCCCGTGGGGCGGATGACCTGCTCGGCGACTTCGCCGCCTGTGCGCTCGAGTTCGTAGGGGCCCGGCGTTGCAGAGACGTAGAGGACTTGGGGGACGATGGACTCGAACTCTTCGAAGCGGAGCGGGCGGTTGTCGAGGGCGGATGGGAGGCGGAAGCCGTGCTCGACGAGGATGGTCTTGCGGTTGCGGTCGCCGTTGTACATGGCGCGGATCTGGGGCATCGTGACGTGGGACTCGTCGATGATGAGGAGCCAGTCGCGGAAGTTGGGGCGGCGGGTCGTGATTTCCTCGGGGGCGATGGAGTCGGGCCCGCCTTCGGGAGAGCGAGGTGTGCGACTGATCCGCCGCGGACCGGCGTTGGCGGTGTCATCCGCGGGTGGGGCGTAGTCGAAGTAGTCCATCAGGCAGTACGGTCGCTCGCCTCTTGCACGGCCGTCAAAAAACCTCGAATAGTTCTCGATTCCGGAGCAGAAGCCGACTTCCTGGATCATTTCCAGGTCGTACTTGGTGCGGCCGATGAGGCGTTGGGCTTCGAGGAGTTTGCCTTCGTGGCGGAGCTCGAGGACGCGGTCGTCGAGTTCTTTTTGAATCGCAGCGACCACGGTGGAGAGCTGGTCCTCGGGCATGACGTAGTGGACGGCGGGGAAGAGGAAGAACTGGCGCTCTTCGGCGAGGACTTCGCCGCTGGTGGGGTTGATGAGTTCGAGGCGTTCGATCTCATCGCCGAAGAGATCGATGCGGAGGGCGAACTTTTCGTAAGCGGGCCAGACTTCGAGGGCATCGCCGCGGACTCGGAAGGTGCCGCGCTTGAACTCGATTTCGGCGCGCTGGTATTGCATGCTCGCGAGGGCGAGGAGGAATTCGCGGCGGTTGATTGGGGTGCCCTTAGTAATCGGGAGGACCTTCTCGCCGTAGGCCTCAGGCGAGCCCAGGCCGAAGATGCAGGAGACCGAGCAGACGACGATGGTGTCGCGGCGGGAGAGGATGCTGCTGGTTGTGGCCAGGCGCAGAGCTTCCAGGTCCTCATTGCGGCTGGAGTCTTTTTCGATGTAGATGTCGCGCTGGGGGATGTAGGCCTCGGGCTGGTAGTAGTCGTAGTAGCTGACGAAGTAGTTGACAGAGTTGTGCGGGAAGAACTCGCGGAGCTCTTCGTAGAGCTGGGCGGCGAGGGTTTTGTTGTGGCTGATGATGAGTGTGGGTTTGTTGAGATTGGCGATGGTGTTGGCCATCGTGAAGGTTTTGCCGGTGCCGGTGGCGCCCAGGAGGACGGCGGCGGGCTTGCCGGATTTGAGGTCGGCCGTGAGTTTGGCGATGGCGGTGGGCTGATCGCCGGTGGGCTTGAAGGGGGAGACGACTTGGAAGCGTCCGGGGCCGGGCATAGGGGATGGTAGGCGTGTGTTTAGGGTTGTGTTTGGGGTGATGTTCGCCACGAGGCGCCGCAGCCCGGGCAAGTCGTAAGGCCTTGAGCGTCAACGGCTTGCCCTGCCAGTCCCGCGATGCAACTGCCGCAGAGGCCGTCTGAAACCAGCACACGCGCCGTGTGGGCTGGCGGCAGAAACGAATGACCAAGGTTCATGACGATCGCGACGAGTAAGAAAAACAGGCTTACGCACGTGACGACGATGGCTCCTGTTGTCTCGCGGTCCTGTATCAGGGCGACTGCGCCGACGGCAGCGCTGATGCCGGCAATGACCAACGGCAGACAGAGAATGAAGCGAGGGATCCGGCCCTTTCGGCGTGAGGCTCTTCGCAGTGCGGCAATGCGGTGCCGTGTGAGTTCCTGGCGGCGTTGAAAGGGGACCAACAGAAACCGGGAGTCCACCGTGCGGACGAAGCGGCCGCGGTCATCCGCGGCGATGAGCGAAGAGGGCTTGGGTGTGCCGGTGATGAAGAGTTTGATCCATTGAAGGAGATCTTCTTTCCAGGGCAGACGTTTGTCGTGGAAGGTGGTGGGCAGAGCATCGCCGGCCCAGTGGGGGCGGGTGATTCGGTCTTGCGCCCAGGCCGCGCCGCACTCGGGGCAGGTGATGCGGAGGTCTGCGTCGGCGGGGACGCCGCCGAGGCTGTAGCAGCATTGGCCGCAGATGCCTTCGGCGACGGCGGTGGCGGCGACCAGACGCGAAACGCGGCGACGGGTTAACTCGCGGCCGAGGATGGTGAGGAAGAGGGCGGGACCGAAGATGGCGCCGAGGCGGATTCCCGGAATGTCACGGAACGCGGTTTGGGCGGCGACGATTTGGAAAAACACCCATGCGAGGACGGCGCCGATGATCCAAACAAAACGGTGAACGCTGAAGCGCTGTGACTCGGCGCGAATGGCATCGCGGAGGTGGCGGGCCAGGATGGCTCGCGTGGGGTCTTCGGCGTCGGTAGCGCGGCGGATGTCACGTGGGCGGAGAGTGTTGATGGGGTTGCCGCGGTCATCTTGGGCGGGCATGTGGGGATGGTACGGGAGGTCCCAACACATCGAAGTCGGAGGAACCGACTTCGATGGCACGTCAGCCTCGGGTCGCGCCGAGGAGCTCCCTCGGACGTTTGCGATTCAACCGCACAATCGCCGGCATCGCCGCGGCCAGTGTCATCAGAATCACAACTCCGCACGAGGCGAGGATCGGCAGGAGCGGGGGACGGAGTTCCAGTTCCAGGCCCAGCAGCATTCGGTTCAGGCGCTGCCCGGCCCAGGAGCCCTGGACTCCCATGCACGTGCCGAGGATGCACGCGGTGAAGGCGATGAGGAGGGCCTCGGAAGCGATGAGGCGGGAGAGCAGGCCGCGTTGCGCGCCGACAGCGCGGAGGACTCCGAACTCAAACTGCCGCGCGTCGATGCCGGCGATGATGATGTTGGCGACGCCGAAGCAGGCGACCAGCATGGAGATAAAGGCGATCGAGGAGAAGACGAGGATCGCGCCGGTGGCGAAGACTCGGATCTGGGCTTTGAGTTGCAGTCCAGAACCGGCGTCGAGAAAGCCGGTGCCGGCGCGGATCATGACTTGACGGATCTTCTCGATCGCAGCCTCATCGCCGCTCGCGAGGGCTTGGGGTGTGAAAGAGATTTGGATCAAGTGGATGGGCGCGGGTTGTCCGCCGAAGAACTTTTCCTTCAGGTCGCTGCGAGAACCGAACACCGCGTGGATGGATTGGTCAGTGAGGTCTTCACCAACGTTGAAAAACTTGGAGGCGATCTCAAGTCCGGGTGAGGCGACGACGCCGACGATTTCGAAGTTGTGTTTGACGCCGTCCTGAAGGCAGGTGAAGGTGTCGCCGACACCCAAGCCTTGTGCGGCCAGAAACTCGCGGGCGACGATGATCGAGTTTCCCGCTTCGAGTTTGCGGATCGCGGTTTCCTGGTCGCCCTGCACCCACGTGAGCTTGGTTTGCTCTATGAACGCCCGCGGCTCAAACCCGATGAACATAGTCTTGTACTTCTGGATCGCGCGGACGCCGAAGGCATCAACATCAACGGGGTGGAGCGTGATGGCCGCGGTACGGGCGACGGTGTCGGTCATCGCGTCGAGCGTTTTCTGGTCGTTTTCGGTGAGGATTCCGGAAACGAACGCGTCGGGGAACTTGATCTTGTCGAGCCAATCGCGAAGGACGGCGGTGCTGTCGGTCCAGATACCGACCATGAGGGCCAGGCCGGCCATGAGGGCGCCGGCGGTCAGGCCGTGCCGATAGGGCGTGGCTTGGACGGTGCGGGAGAGCAACCGCGGCGGCAGGCGAAGGACTTTGGAGAGCGGGGCCGCCAGCAAACGCGTCACGATGAGGCACGCGGGGATGCCGAGGAGGAAGTACCCGATAAACATGATGGGAAGGCCGGCGGTGGCATAGGCCCAGAAGATGGTCTGCGCGTTGTTGGGGATGCCGACGACGGCGAACTGGAAGGCCAGGCAGCAGAGCGCGGCGATAGCGATGATCCGCACGCCGCGGGGCCGGGGGATGGCGGCGCGAGAGGCGAGGGCCTCGAGTGGCGAGACACGCGAGGCACGCCACGCGGGCCAAGCGGCGCCGATGAGGCCGGAGATGAGAGAACCGGAGCCTGCGAGGGCCGCGCCCCACCAGGGGATGACAAAGCCGGTTGAGAGTTCATCATTGAAGATGACGGCCAGGAGCCCGGCGATACCGATGCCCAAGGGGATACCGACCGCCGCACCGAGTGAGCCCAGGATGAACCCGACGGCGAGTTGAGAGCGGCCGAGTTGGCCGCGGGTGCCGCCGATGCAGCGGATCATGGCGAGTTCGCGTTGGCGTTCGGCGATGTTGGTCGTGAGGCCAGTCAGGATGATGAAGGCTGCGGAGAGGAACGCCATGACCGTGGCCAGGATCATGCCAAGCTGGTTGGACTGCATGTTCTTCTGCAGGCCGGAGGTGATGCGTTCGGTGGTTTGGAGGAGGACGCTGGATGGGAGCGAGGCTTTGTTGGCCGCGACAAAGGCGTCGGGGTTGGTGCCTGAAGTGAGAGCGATCGCGACTTCGGAGAGGCCGGGTTGGCCGGTGAGCGCGGTGAGGGCGGGGAGCGTGAGATAGCAGCGGGAGCGGCCGCCGAGCGGGGGCTGCGCGGCGATGCCGACGACTTTGAGTTTGGTCGTCGCACTGGGTCGGAACGCGGGAAGCGTCAGGCCGGGGAAGTTCTGCTTGGCAATCTCGATTTCTTCGCCCAGGTGAATGCGCTGGGAGTTGTTGATGCGTTGTGCGGCGTCGGCGCTCGATTCGCGTTCCGGCACCGCGGCCTGCTTCTCCGTCGCGAGCGCGGGATAACCGGAAGTTGATGGACCCATCATGCCGTCGCGCTTTTTGGCTTGCGATTGATATTCGTAGCTCAGCCGATACGCGAGCAATGCATCGACCGCGACTTCATCGTCGGCGGTGGGGAGTCGGCCCGCTAAGAGTTGGGGCGGTGGGTTGAGATCGCGGGCACCGGTCGCCGTCTGCTTGGAAACGGGATCGACGCTGAGGCCTTGGGCTGTGGATTGCAGCGTGATGTCTTTGCGAGCAAAGCCGTCGTCAGCTTTCGCGAGGTACTGCTTGCGAAGTGTGATCGAGACGTTGCCGGTGAGGCGACCGCGGGCTTCGGATACACCGGGCCAGGTACGGGCTTGGTCGAGCAGAGCGTCGGGGACGCGTGCCGTGGTCGCGGCGGGACGGATGCGGACATCGGCCGCACCGACCGTCTGCGAGACATCGGCATCGATCGCCTTGTGGATCGTGGCCATCGCGCAGCAGACGCACGCGATGAGTGCCGCGGAGAGAGACACAGCCCCGACCAGCAGGGCCGCGCGGCTACGCCGCCCGGACAAGCTGCTGGTAGCGAGACGCCAAACGGGAGGCATCGAGGAACTCCATTAAGGTCTGGCTCGCGACCCGGCCGTGATCCAAAGAAGTCGCAATCCCCCGATAGTCGAACGGCCAGGCTTGGTTCGACAAAGCGACTTAGCCATTGCAATTGACCATCGTTTCGTATACTGATGAGGCGAACACTTTGGGGAGAGAGAGTTCGAGCATGAAACTGGTACAAAATATTCTTGGGGCGTGTACGGTAGCCGTGGTCGGCTTGCCCGTGAGTGCTCAATCAGGCCCCTTGGTGGTTTGGGGCACAGACGATCCCCTTCTCCTCAACATTCCGGCTGGGAACTTCCTCACGGCCGATGCGGGTGCGGAGTTTTGCGTGGGCATTCGTGAAGATCGCACTCTGGCGGCATGGGGCCACAACTACGGCGGCGTCCTCAATGTTCCCTCCGGCACGTTCACGCAAGTCTCAGGCGGGGAGTTCTATGCGGTGGGAATTCAGACGGACCGAACGCTCGCGGGCTGGGGGAGCACTGCATGGGGTCTGACCAATGTTCCGACGGGTACGTTCACAAAGGTCGACGCTGAGGCCCACCGGTGCGTGGGCCTACGGACCGACGGCACGATCGAAAGTTGGGGTGCCGTGTTTCCTAACCAGACCCCGACAGGGCAGTTTCTGGACGTTGCAGCCGGTGCGGACTTCGGATTGGCACTTCGAACCGACGGAACACTCGTGGTTTGGGAAGGGGATCCACTCTCTGGAATCTTGAATGTGCCGTCCGGCCAGTTTGTGGCAGTCGCGGCGGGGCAGAAAACTGGTGTCGCGCTGCGCGCCGATGGAACAGTGCAGATTTGGGGCTCTATTTCCGGCAATCCGGCATTGATTACCGGATTTGTGAGCGAGATTAAGGCGAGTTCGTACGACGTGTTCGGGCGACGATCCGACGGGACGTTGACGTCTTGGTCTCTTCAGCCGCTTCCTCCTGGGCCATTCTCCGATCTGAATACCACGTTTGGGATTTCGGTCGGCGTTATTCCGGCGCCAAGCAACGTCTCACTGTTGTTTCTAGGTGTGGCCGCCGTGAACCGTCGGTCACGTGCAGCGCGGGATGTGTCCCGGTGGGCAAGCCAGATCTGGACAGATCGCTGACTTGCAATCCGGCTACGCCGCCCGGACAAGCTGCTGGTAGCGAGACGCCACACCGCCGGCATCGAGGCCCTCCGTTTCGATCTGACCCGTGACGCGTCCGTCGCTGAGGACATAGATGCGGCGGCAGTTCGCGGCCGCGGCGGGTTCGTGGGTGACCATGATGATGGTGGTTTGTTGCTGAGCCGCGAGTTCGGCGAGCAGGGTCCAGAGTTTGGCGCTGGAGGCGGAGTCGAGGTTGCCGGTGGGTTCATCGGCAAGCAGGACGGGTGGGGAATAGAGCAGGGCGCGGGCGATGGCGACGCGCTGTTGCTCGCCGCCGGAGAGGGCATCGGGGCGGTGGTCAGCGCGGGCTGCGACTCCGAGGCGCTCCATCAGCTCATTGCTGCGACGGTGGAGTTTGTCGGCATCGTCGCCCGCGAGCATGCCGGGGAGCTCGACGTTCTCCCGCGCGGTGAGCGTAGGAATCAGGTTGAACTGTTGGAAGACAATGCCGATGCGGGTGCGGCGGAAGATGGTGGCCTTACGCTCGTCGAGGTTGTGGATCGGGTCACCGCCGAGGAAGATCTCGCCGCGGTCGGGGCGGTCGAGCGCGGCCAGCAAATGCAGCAGCGTGGACTTGCCGGAGCCGGATGCGCCCATGATGGCGTAGAAGCCCGCGTCCGGAATGTCGAGATTGACTCCCCGGAGCGCGGGGACTTCGCGGTCGCCGAGGTGGTAGGACTTGTGGACGTCGATGCAGCGGAGCATGGGGGATAGGTCCTATGGGACATATAGGACCCATAGGACCTATTGCTGGACTCAGGACGGGTGAGCTGCGTTGTACTTCTCTGCGGTCATGCACTTGCTGAGCCCGGCCTTGTCGGTGACCTTGACCTTGATGAGCCAGCCCTTGCCGTAAGGGTCTGAGTTCAACAGGCCCGGGTCGTCGGCCAATGCCGGGTTGACCTGCGTGACTTCGCCAGCCACGAAGCAGTAGATGTCGCTGGTGGTCTTGACGGACTCAACCTCGCCGACGATATCGCCCGGCTTGAACTTGAAGCCGGTTGCCTTCATCTGGACATAGGTGACGTCGGTGAGGGCATCGACGGCAAACTGGGTGAGGCCCACGGTGAGGGTGTCACCCTCCAGCTTGTGCCATTCGTGGGATTCGGAATAGACGCGATCGGTGGGTGCGGGCATGGGATTTCGCTTAGAAAGGGGCGTTTCGGGGCCGCGGCGGAAGCCCGCCGGGGACGGCATGGTAGTGGGGTGAAAGCGGCTTTGCCCGGGTGTGCGGGGAAACCATAACGGGCTGGAAAACGGGCTTGCGTGCAGGCGGAGGCCGGGTCGTGTACATTCCCCAACTCCTACACCCGAGTTCACCCATATGTTGTTGACCCTGACCGCGGTGTCCCTGCGATCGATGTTTGCCAAAGGCCGCGGGGGCCGCCCAAAGCTGGAGATGCTGGACCTTCCTCGCTACACGCGTGAGGAGTTGGGGCTGCACGGGCTGAACTTGAGCACGGAGCTGTTGGCGGGTGTGAGCCGGGACGTTTTGGAGAAGCTGCGCGAGCGGGCGGACAAGGCGGGTTGCGCGTGTCTGCTGCTCATCGAGTCCGAGCCACAGGCGTTTGGCGATGCGTCGGAGTCCAAAGCGGCGGGCGCGGTGGAGCGGATGCAGAAGGTGATCCAGGCGGCAAGCATTTTGGGATGCAACGCTGTCGCCGTGAAAGTGGTTGGTGAGGATGACACGGCGGTGTTCGCCCGCACGGCGGAGCGGATGAAGAAGACTGTCGAGCGGGCGGAGAAGTTGGAACTGAATCTCTTGATCTCGCCGCATACAGGACTGACGCAGACGCCTGAGCGGGTGACGGATCTGATCAAGAAGGTCGGCGGGTTCCGCGTGGGCACGTTCCCCGATTTCCAGGCCGCGGCCGCTTCGCCGGACCCGACGAACTACCTGCGCCGATTGACGCCGTACGCGTCGGTGGTTGCGGGAACGACGGTCAAGTTCGTCGCGGCCAAGGGAGAGAAGGAAGCAAAGGAGGCGGAGGAAGGAACCGGGCCGGTGAAACACCAGCCCTACGACCTGGACCCGCTCATCAACGCCATCCTGTCGGTTGGATACGACGGCACGCTGGGAATCGACTTCCGCGGCACAGGGGATGCTAAACTAGGGGTGATTCGTTCGCGGACCGCGCTCGAAGCGTTGCTCGATGTCGATGAGCCGCCCGTCGATGACGAGGCGGAAGTGTAAAGGTGCACCGTGGCCGAGGCCTTGGAAATAGGCGGAGCAGTCATCCGGGGGCCCCTGGTGGTGCGTACCGATCAGCCCATTGTCGTGACGATTGACGGCCCGGCGGGGACGGGAAAGTCGTCTGTCGCTCGGGCGCTTGCGGAGCGGCTGGGGCTTGATTTTCTGGATACCGGTGCGATGTACCGGGCCGCGGCGTTTGTCGCCATCGAACGCAAGATCGACTTCAAGGCGGACCCGGCGGCGCTGGTGCGTGAGGTGATCGCGGCGGACATCAAGTTTGATTGGAAGCAGAGGCCGCCGCGGATCTTGGCGTGGGGCCGCGCGGTGGATGAGCGGATCAGGGATGAGGATGTTGAGGACATCGTGTCGCCGGTGGCTTCGATCGCGGCCCTTCGAGCCCACATGGTTGAGAAGCAGAAAGAGATCGGACGCCAGCACAAGCGGCTGGTGACCGAAGGGCGGGACCAAGGGTCGGTGGTGTTCCCGAATGCCGCCGTCAAGTTCTACCTGGATGCCCGGCCGGAAGTGAGGGCGACGCGACGCGCGGCCCAGCTGCAGGCTGAGGGCCAGAGTGTTTCGGTGGCGGAAGTGCTGGCGGACATCATCGCGCGGGACAAGTCGGACTCGTCTCGAGTGGCCGGGCCTCTGAAGCGGCCGGATGGATCGGAGCTGATCGATACCTCCGACCTGAACTTCAGGGGTGTGGTGGACCTGCTGGAGAAGCGAGTCCGGGCGCTGGTCGAAGCCCTGTAGCCCCCGATCGTTTGCGATTGCTATGGGCCGGCGGGTAGCCAAACCGGGCTGGAATGGTGTATTGTGGAGGGTTGTACGTACTAACTTGCCCTGCGGGCCAGCGGATATGGTCTTGGGGGCGGGTGACTTGGGCGCTCCGGGCTGATGTTGAAACGATTCCGAGAGCTCAGACCGGGGACGCCGCTTCTGGGGCTGGTCCTCTACACGATCGCCCGATCGATGTCGGCGCTCTTGTGCACGCTGTTGTATCGCCATCGGGCGTATGGCTCGCGGCGATTGCCTCAGCATGGGGCGGTGTTGCTGGTGGCCAATCACCAGTCGTATCTGGATCCGCCGGTCATCGGTGTGGCGGTGGGGCATCGGCATCTGGACTTTGTGGCTCGTTTGGGGCTCTTCGGCGGGAAGGTGCTGGCGTGGCTGCTTACGCAGTTCAACTCACTGCCGATTCGGGAGCAGGGTGGGGATACGGGCGCGATCAAGGAGATCCTGCGGCGGCTGGGCGATGGCCGCGCCGTGTTGATCTTTCCGGAAGGGACGCGGACGTTTGACGGGGCGATGTCGGAGTTCAAGCGTGGGATCGCGGTGCTGGTGAAGCGCTCGGGCTGCCCGGTGGTGCCGATCGCGATCGAGGGGTGCTTTGACGCTTGGCCGCGGCAGCGGAACTGGCCTTGGCTGTTTGGAAAGCGGGTGGCGGTGGCGTTCGGGCATCCGATTCCGCATGACGAACTGATGAAAGATGGGGCGGATGCGGCGCTGCTGAGGCTGGCGACGGAAACGCAGCGGCTCCGAATCATGCTGCGTCGGCTTTTGCGAAAGCAGACGGGCGACAGGTTTCCGCCGCCCGGTCCGGGAGATTCGGCCGCGGTGCCCGTTGCGGCCAAAAAGGCCTAGCGATGGCCCTGAAGCAGGGCCGCGATTCGGGCCTCTGTGGGCGGGTGGCTGGCGAACAGGCGTGAGAGCGAGCTGCCCATCATCGGTTCGATGATGAAGAGGTTGTTCATGGCGGGGTTGGGCTGCACCAGCGGGATTCGCTTCGAGTAACCCTCGAGTTTGGCGAGGGCAGAAGCCAAGCCGCGGGGAGAGCCGGCGATGCTGGCGCCGTCGGCATCGGCAACAAACTCGCGAGAGCGGCTAATGGCGGCCTTGATGAGGGCGGCGCCGACCGCAGCCATGATGATGGTGAGGAGTGCGACCAAGGGGTTGGAGCCCTCGCGTCGATCGCCACCCCAGAAGAGCGTCCATTGCGCGACGGTGGCGAGTACGCCGCTGACCGTCGCGGCCACGGTCGAAGTGAGCGTGTCGCGGTTCTTAACGTGGGCAAGTTCGTGCGCGAGAACACCTTCGAGTTCATCCCGGTTGAGGAGGCTGAGCGCACCTTGCGTGACCGCCACCGCCGCGTGCGATGGCGAGCGACCTGTGGCGAAGGCGTTGGGAGCATCGTGCGGGCAGATGAACACGCGCGGCATCGGCAGACCGGCGCGGCGTCGGAGTTCATCCACCATTCGGTAGAGATCGCCGCCGGTCTGTGAGTCCACTTCCTGACCACGCATTGAGGCGAGGGCGATTTTGTCTGAGAAGAACCAAGCCCCGAAGTTCATCAGGATGCCAATGACCAGGGCCGGGATGATGAACTGGTTTCCGATGGCCGCGCCGACGGCGACCAAGAGACCGGTGAGACCCCCGAGCAGAAAGACCGTCTTGACGTTGTTTCCGAAACCGGACAAGGCGAACCCCCTTTCACCACCGTTCTTGGGTGATGGTCACGACACTTTTAGTGCATACGACGGGCCTGGGTTCAGGCGTCGTGAAGGCCGTTCTGGCCACCGGGAGCGAGTGTTGCGAGGTAAAACCCTCGGTCAGAATGACGGTGCGGATGCGAACAGGGGTCAAACAGGCAGTCGTGCAGAAGTCCATTCGACTGCACATCTCAGTGTTCGGACGTCCTATAACTTACAATCCAGGCGGTGCAATCTGATCGATTCCTACAACCGGGTGCAAATTACCCTATCATATTACGAACAATGGTTGCCCCTTGCGCACTGGGCGAGAATCTGGGGTATCTTTCTCAAGTTCCTGAAGGGAGAGGCGTCTGGCGACGCGTCACGAAAGATGAAGATGTGACCAGGGCCGTGGTGGGCCTGGAGCCAGATGCAGCGACCTTCGGTGGTGGGAGCCCTTTTGTGGCAACAACTCAAGATGCAGAAAAGCGAGTTTGGGCGGCGCCTTTGTTGGCGTTGGCGGCGGGTATGGCTTTGTGTGCCACGCTGGGTGTCGTCATCAGCCGGGCCGGGCGATCGATGCCAGTGATGGCGGCGGTGGAGGTGCGGCTGGTGGTGCCTGTGAAGCCGCAGGCTCAGGCGGCGTTTGAGCCCGCGATCCTCCAGGAGGAATCGTGGGTCTCTTCGGACTGGGAGAAGGATGACCACCTGGTGCCGATCCGGGGAAACGTTATCGAGGGTGTGCGGGTTGCTGAAACCAAGCCCGCCGCGCCCAAGGCCGAGCCAAAGCGTGCGGAGGCCGTTGCGATCAAGACGGTGGCCCTTACCGACAAGTCCGACGCGTACGCGAGCGACCCGAATATTCGCTGGTTTAATGCGCGGCCTGTGCGTCCGGCCAAGACGATGTGGATGACCGTTACCGGCTACACGCCGGATGAGCAGTCGTGCGGGGATTCGGCCGATGGGCTGACCGCGACGATGCACTCGGTGAATACGAATGCCATGCGGATGGTGGCCGCGGATACGAGCGTGCTCCCGTATGGGTCGATGGTCTCCGTGCCGGGGTATGACGACGCGTCGATTGTCCCGGTGCTTGATTGCGGCGGAGCGATCAAAGGTGCGAAGCTGGATCTGATGTTCGCGACCAACAAGGAAGCGATGGCCTGGGGCAAGCAGCGGGTGCTCGTGACCGTGTGGGAATACGCGGATGGGAAGCCGGCGGAGGATCCGCGGAAGCTGCGGTAAGCGGGGAAGGGGACCTGTGGGCCCAACGGGACCTATGTGTAGGATTGGGCGTGCTTGCACCTGCTTCCACGCCGCGTCCGACGTCTATCGACGAGTTGATTGGTCCGGAGCTATTGGCCCGGCTGGATCGGCTGGATGTGCTGTCGCGCAAGGTGTTTGCGGGGAAGCTGCCGGGTGAGCGGCGGTCCAAGAAGCGCGGGGCGTCGGTCGAGTTTGATGACTACCGGGATTACGTCGCGGGCGATGATCTGCGGCATATCGACTGGAATGTGTATGCCCGGCTGGATCGGTTTTTCATAAAGCTGTTTAGAGAAGAAGAGGATCTGGCGCTCCACTTGGTGGTGGATGCGAGCGGGTCGATGGATGCCGGTGCACCCTCAAAGCTGGTGTTTGCGCAGCGGGTGGCGGTGGCGTTGGCGTATGTCGGATTGGTGAACCAGGATCGTGTCATCGCGAGCGTGGTGGGGGCGCCGGGGCGGAAGTCGGTGCAGCAGTTGGGCGCATTGCGGGGTCGGCGGAGCTTGCAGAGGTTGACGGAGTTCTTTCTGGAGTGTGTGTGGGCGCCGGAGGGGCACGTGTCGCGGGATGCGGCGACGGGTGGTGGCGGACTCAACGCGGCGATGAAGCAGTTGGCACTTTCACGCAAGGGCAAGGGCGTGATGGTGGTGTTGTCGGATTTTTTGGTGCGGGAAGATTTGAGTGAGGGGCTGAGCTATCTTGCGGGCGGCGGGTTTGATGTGTACTGCATGCAGGTGCTGTCAACGGGGGAGCTCGAGCCGGAGAAGGAAGCGGGGGTAGTGGGGGACCTGCGGCTGACGGATGCGGAGACCGGGCTGGCGGCTGAGGTGACGGTTTCGACGGCGATGCTCAAGAAGTACAAGGCGCGGCTCGCGGCCCACATCGAGCGGATGCGCGTACTGTGCGCGGCACGCGGGATGACCCACGTGATGCTCAAGTCGGATGCGGATGTGGGGGAGCTGATGATGGGGTATCTGAGGCGGCGGGGGTTGTTGGGGTAGTCGTGCTGCTCACACGCCCGCGTTCTTATTGCCAGTCAACTTCGCGAGCAGCTCGTCGTCGATACCCAGGTACTCGCGCATGTGCGAGTCGTACGTGGCCTCGTCCTCATCGCGAGAAAGGTCCAGACGCAGCTCGTTGATGACTTTGGTGCCCTGGCCGATCCACTCCTCAAACGTCTCTTTGGAGATGTTCGCGGCGATCCATTCGCCGACGGGACCCTTGAACGGGGGACGACTCATTTTTGTGCCCGGGCGGCCGGTGCGCTGGCACATGAACGATCCCGGTGGCGCGGCCTTGGACCCACCCAACGGGACCTTGATGTCCGGCACGGGCTTGCCGATCTGCTTGAGCAGGTCGCCCATGGCCTTCTGGGGCATCCGGTCGCCCTTGCTGGCCGCGATCTTGAAACCTTCGGTCAGGATCTGAGCGGCATCATCCATTTCACCGGCCTTGATGTAGGCATCGCCGGCGAGCTGGTAGGCCTTGGAGAAGGTCTTGTTGACCGCGATGCACCGCTTGAAGCTCTCGGCGGCTTCGAGATGGCGGTTGGCCGCGGCGTAGGCCCCGGCGAGGGAGAAGTGGGCCATGTCGTTGTCGGGATCGGCCTGCACCATGTTTTCGAACTGGGCGATACGCTGTTGCATGTCCATGAGGAGAGGGTAGGTTGTGCGGACGGGCGACACGCAAAGAGGACGTTGAAGCGGGGTTTCGGGCATGCACGAGGTGGATTACATCGGGGGTCCGGGGGAGATGTCGGGCGGCGCCAAACTGTGGCTGGCGGGTGGTGTGCTGGCTGTGGTGCTGGTCATTTTCATGCAGTGGTTCACGGGGGATGTGCGGAGCCTGACGACGACGGTGGTCCCAACCGCTGTGGCGCACAGCGAGGAAGTGGAGGGTGGGCAGTACGGCGAGTTTGCGTTGAACGCCAAGGTCGCGGTGAAGATGCGGCGCGGGTCGGGCAAGATGAGCGAGGAGGAGCGGGAGGAGTTCACTACCGAGTTCAACGAGAGCCTGGCTCCGCTGGCGGTGACGCGGACGGAGCGGCTTCGGCTGGCGATTGTGGCCGCGGAACTGGTGGGGAAGGAAGAGGCCCTCAAGCGGATCGCGGAGCTCCAGAAGGAGCTTGAACCGGGGAGCGAGCTGGCATCCGATGCGACGTGGTTGAAGATCTTGTACGAAAAGGGGCGGGATGCGGTGACATCCGAAGCGCAGGCCGCGCTGGTTGAGAGACACGAGTGGTTCGGGAACCTGGCATTGGGGTTTCAGAAGCCGCTGGTGGATCAATACCGGCGGGCGGCGGTGTCGGGACGGGAACGCATTCAAAGCACGAGTATGGCCTTGGGCCTGATGCAGGTGTTGATGTTCCTGGTGGGGATCGGGGCGCTGGCCTGGACGTGGAGCAAGGTGCAGGAGATTCGGACGGAACCGGACTTCATTTCCGCTCCAGTGTCGGACCACCATCTCGAGGCGTTTGTGCTGTTTTGTGCCGGGTTTGTGGTGGTCCTTGGGTTGTCGATCCTCCCGTTCGGGCTCGCCGCCGAGGGCTCGATGGGTGCCGTGGTGTTCTCGGAGCTCTTGTTGTGGTTACTGCTCGTCGCTCCGGCGTACCCGCTGCTTCGGGGTGTGTCTTGGGAGCGGTTCCGCAAGAGCGTGGGGCTGCACACCGGCGAGGGCCTTGCCAAAGAGGTGGCGTACGGAGTGGTCGGATTCCTGGCGTGGATGCCCGTGATTGTTGTGATTTCCAAAGCTACCGACATTATCCAACTCTTGGCGGGAACTTCGGATGTCGAGGGAGGCCCGGGTGGATACCCGATGTTCCAGCCGCCCCCGAGCGATAGTGGCCTGGTACTTATTCTTGGTGCCATCGCGTCGGTGGTGTGGGCGCCATTGGTCGAAGAGATGATGTTCCGCGGCTTCCTTTATGGGTGGATAAGGCAGCGCCTGGGATTCGCGGCGACCGTGACGATCGTGAGCATCTGCTTTGGGATCATCCACCCGTATTCGCCGCTGGGGATGCTGCAGGTGGCGGTGGGGGGCGTGTTGTTCGGGATTCTTCGCGAGTGGCGGGGTTCATTGATCGCCCCGATGGTGGCGCACGCGCTGCACAACGGGCAGATTGAGGCGGCGACGCTGGCGATTTTGCGTGCGATCGGGTGATACGCTTGGCCGTGGCTGACGTACTGACGACCAACTTGGCGGGGATCAAGCTTCGGAACCCGGTCCTTTTGGCTGCGGGGACGGCGGGCTACGTCGATGAGATGGCGGGGGCGCTGGACCTCTCGAAGGTCGGCGGGGTGGTGACCAAGTCGATTACCAAGTCGGCGCGCGAGGGGAACAACACGTGGCGGATCATTGAGTCGCGCGCGGGGATGCTCAACGCGATCGGCTTGGCGAACATGGGCATCGATGAGTTCATGGCGACCCATGCGCCGAAGGTGAAGGCGGTGCCGACGACGGTGATCGGGTCCATCGCGGGATTCTCGATTGAGGACTACGTGCACGTCGCGACGGCCATGAACACGATCGACGCGATGCCGGCGGTTGAGTTGAACGTGAGTTGTCCGAATGTGCATGGGGGGACGGAGTTTGGGGTGGATGCGGCAGCTCTGCGAGAGTTGGTGGGCGCGGTGCGGGCGGTGCTGACGACCAAGCGGTTGTTTGTGAAGCTGAGCCCGATTGCGGTGGCGGGACCGGGGTGCACGATCGTGGATATCGCGCGGGCGGCGATTGACGGGGCGGGAGTTGCGGGTGGCCCGGATGGTCGCACGGGGGCCGATGGGCTTTCGATCGCCAACACGGTTCCGGCGATGGCGGTGGATGTGCGGACGCGCTTGCCGCGGCTGTCGAACGTGACGGGCGGGCTGTCGGGCCCCGCGGTTCATCCGATCGCGGTGAAGCTGGTGCACGAGGTGTATCGGAAGATCGCAAAGGAACGGGGCGTGCCGATCATCGGGATCGGTGGCGTGATGGCCTGGGAAGATGCGGCGGAACTCGTGTTGGTGGGGGCGACGGCCGTTGAAATGGGGACGGCGCTGTTCGTGAATCCGCGGTCGCCGCTGAATGTGGTGCGCGGGCTAGAGCGGTGGGTGGGCGATCAGGGAGCGGCGAGCATCTCGGCGCTGGTCGGAGCGGTCAAGCTCGGGTGAGTCTGTGACTATCGCGGCAGCGTTCCCGCGGCCGCGGTCTTGGGCCCGGGCTTTTCGCCGAGAATGGAGTGCGGCACGGGCTTGTGTGCTTCGGCGGCGCGGGCCTTGTCCAGGCCGCAGGATGCGATCATCTGGCTGGCTTCCTCGATGGAGTCGGTCAGCTTGATGAGGTTCATGTCGTCGGCGTTGATGGTGCCCGCGGCGATGAGCCGCTGACGCATGAAGTCAAAGAGCGGCGTCCAGTATTCCACACCCATGAGGATGACCGGGAAGTTGCTGATCTTGCCCGTCTGGATGAGCGTGAGCGACTCGAAGAGCTCATCGAGCGTGCCAAAGCCGCCGGGGAGGACGACGAAGGCGTAGGAGTACTTGACCAGCATGACCTTGCGGACGAAGAAGTAGCGAAACTCAACGAAGCGGTCGAGGTACGGGTTGGGCTTTTGCTCCATGGGGAGGACGATGTTGCATCCGACGGAGGCGCCGCCGGCTTCACGCGCGCCGCGATTGGCGGCTTCCATGATTCCCGGGCCGCCACCGGTCATGGTGGTGAAACCGAGCCTGGCGATTTCACCGCCCATCTTGCGGGCCATCTCGTAGTACTGGTTGTCTTCCTTGAAGCGGGCCGAGCCGAAAACCGTGACGCAGGGTCCGATGAAGTGCAGGGCGCGAAAGCCGTTGATGAACTCGATGAAGATGCGGACGGCGCGAGCCAGTTCGCTCAGGCGGCGGCGCGGGCCTTCGAGAAACGCCAGGTCTTCACGGCTTCGGGTGGCCTTGCCCCAGCGACCGTTCCCGTTGGGCGGTGTGAGTCGGAACGACCTGTCTTCGGGCATGGGAGGGGTCTCGGGGAGGGGTACTGACGCAGAGTAGGGGGTTGGGGCCGGGCCACCTTACATCGGCCACGGGACGTGGGGGAGATCAGGCCGCGGCCTTGGCGAGGGTGTACCCCAGCCAGACTGCGGAAAGGCCGCAAATCACATTGGCGGCGATGTTGGCGATGGCTCGAGCGGGGGTTCCGGCGAGGAAGAGCTGGATGGTCTCGGACCCGAACGATGAGAACGTCGTCAGCCCGCCGAGGAAGCCGGTGATGGCTAAAAGTCGAACCTGAGGCGAGGGCTGGGCGCGATCCGCTATGAAAAACAGGAACGCTCCGATGACCAGGCAACCCAGGAGATTGGCGGCGAAGGTGCCGGCGGGGAACTTGGGCCCGATGGTCTTTTCTGCGGCGATATTGAGGCCGTACCGAGCGACGGATCCGGCCGCGCCTCCGACTGCCACCAGGGCGATGTTCGTGAAGATGTTGCCGGAAGCTGGGGGCACTCGGGAAGTGTATCGGTGGTCAGGCGGAATCTGATTCAAGAACCACGTCGCGGTTACTTCTTCGACAACCCGAGTTTCGCAACTTCGACTTGACCCTGCCCGGCGTAGTCAATCGCTTCACCCAGGATTCTGGCGGCCTCCTGAGGCGCGTGGAAGCCCATGGAGTTTTCGGCGTTGATGTAGTCGGTCCGCCATTGGGACTTGCGCTGGAGTTTGCGGGGCGCATCGAGCTGGGCATCGGTCGCGCCGGCTTCCTTGGCGGCTTTGATTCCCTGGATCAGGGCGACGACCGAAGTCTCCGCGCGGTCCAGCAGGGCTTTGTGCCGGTCCTGGATGATCTTGACGCGTTCCTGGATTTCGGATTCGCCGTAGGGGTGGCATGGCTGGCATGAACGGGCGACGTTAAGCAGCGGGCTGCGGACCTGGTGGTCGCTGATCTTGATCGCGCCCTGGCGGACATAGGGCATGTGGCAGTCGGCGCACGCCACACCGCTGCGGGCGTGGATGCCCTGGCTCCAGGTCTCGAACTCCGGGTGCTGGGCCTTGATCACCTTGGCGCCACTGTCGGCGTGGGTCCAGTCGCTGAACCCCTGGTCGTCGTAATATTTCTCGATCTCTTCGACCTTCAGGCCGTTGAACCATGGGTAAGTCACGAGTTTGCCATCACCCTTGAAGTAGTACTCGACGTGGCACTGGCCGCAGGCCATGCTGCGCATTTCCTGGCGACTGGCGTCGACGTTGGGGTCGTATTCGTGGGCCTTGTCACCCTTGCGCCACTTCTCGATGCTCGGCAAGTGCGGTGTGGGCGCGGCGGACTTGGCCAGGGCGCGGATGCCATTGATGAAGCCGGGGCGCGTCACGCGGAGTTGCATGGTCTCGGGATCGTGACAGTCCAGGCAAGACACGGGGTGCTCGACGAGCTTGGTGGCATCGTCGTACTTCATCGCACAGACCGCTTCGAATCCCTTGAAGAGCTGGGCCTGACCGGTTTCCGAGCCCAGGGCATCTTCAAGATTGCCTGGGGCGCCCTTCTCGATTCCAGCCTTTCGGTACGCGACCACGTTCGAAGCGTGACATTGCAGGCACGCGCCGGGCTGCGGCTTTTTGTGGACGCGCTCGGTTTCTCGCTGATCACCGAGCATGAACGCATGGCCGCGGCGTTCGCGGTAGTCGATCGAGAACGCGTACCCGGCGAAGATCGTCTTGAGCAAAGGGTCAACGTCAAGCTTCTGGACGCCCTTGGAGACCTTGCCATCCCCGAGCGGGATGGCTTCGCTCCCGCCGAAGCGGGTGCGCTCGTTGTCGGCAGTTCGGATGTAGCCGTCGTATTGGCGTGGGAAGTTCTTGCCCCATTCCTTGGGGTCCACGGTGGCCTCGGTGATGGTGGTGAGGCGGAACGCTGTTTCCTTGGCCTCGGTCTTCCGATGGCTGATGTTCTGGCGCAGGAGCATGATGCCCGCCGTGGCCGCGGCGACCACGATCACCGTGAGAATGTAGAGCACGCTGCGTTTGCCTGAACCGGTTGTCTCTGCCATGTGCACTGTCCCTTTGCTTATCGCTTCGGCCCGTGGCCGACATCCGAGTGGCACCTGGTGCAACCCGGAGCCTCGCCCTCTTTGGCGGTCAGACGAATGTGACTTACAAACTCACCGTGACACCGCAGGCAGTTTTCCTCCACGATGACGCGGTCCTTCTCCGTGATCCGGATCGGCTCGTGGAAGTCCTGAAACGTGAAACCCTTGGAATGTCGGTACCCGTGCTCGACCTTGGCCATGTACTTGCCGATCAGATCGTGCGGCACGTGGCAGTCATTGCAGGAGGCAACAGCGTGGTGGGTGGTCTTCTGCCATCCGTCGTACTGCTCACGCATGATGTGACAGTTCACACAGGCACGCGGGTCGTTGGAGAGGTAGGATGTGCCCTCGGCGTAATCGAAGGTGTACGCGCCCGAGCCGATCAGCACGCCCGTCAGCGATGCGAGTAGGAGTCCCGGCCATCGAACGCGCGGAAACTTCACGTTGGCTCCTTCAAGGGTCTAGCCGCGACCGCACCGACGAACCGCCGAGACGGGTGCGCGGCGGACAATCTCACGATATGCCACGCAGGTCTCGAGAATGCGAGGGACCTCCGGCATCTGGTGGTTCTGCCCTCTGAATATCGCGGAACGGCGAGGGCAGCGGACCGTTCGACCAATGTCTGCGTTTCATCGCGAATCGGATGAGCAATTCGCCATGGCCGTCCCAAACAGCAGGACCTGAGCCGTCACCGCCCAGGTCTGGCCCCTCTGAGTCGTAGGCTATTCAACACGACGCTGACGCTGCTGAACGCCATGGCTGCGCTCGCGATGATGGGGGAGAGCAGCCACCCCGTCAACGGGTAGAGCACACCCGCGGCGATGGGGATTCCGATCACGTTATAGATGAACGCCCAGAAAAGGTTCTGGCGGATGGTCCGCATCGTGGCACGGGAGAGCGCGATGGCCTCGGGCACCGAGCGAAGGTCGCCGCGGATGAGCGTGACATCGGAAGCTTCGATCGCCACGTCGGTTCCGGTGCCCATGGCCAGGCCCACGTCGGCCTGCGCGAGTGCAGGCGCATCGTTGATGCCATCGCCGACCATGCCGACGATGAACCCTTGCGCCTGGAGCCGCTTGACGTGCGCAGCCTTGTTCTCGGGGAGCACCTCGGCAAAGGCCATGTCAGGACTGATGCCGACTTGGTTGGCAACGGCCGCGGCGGTGAGGGAGTTGTCGCCGGTGATCATCGCGACCCGCAGTCCCATCTTCCGCATCTGCTCAACCGCGGCCTTGGACTCCGGCTTGACCGTATCGGCTACGGCAACAAGGCCCGCGGGCCTGCCGTCGATGGCGATGTACATGGGCGTCTTGCCGGCCGAGGCAAGTTCTTTGGCCGGGGCATCCAGGGTTGACGTGTCGATACCCCGGTCTGCGAAAAGGGAGCGTTTGCCTACCAGGATGGCGTGACGGTCCACGGTTGCCTCGATGCCGTGACCCACGACGGCCCTGAACGCGATGGGGTCTGCCAGCGTGATGCCTCGGGCTTTGGCACCGTCAACCATCGCCGCCGCGAGTGGATGCTCACTCCGTCGTTCGGCGGAAGCGGCGAACCGCACGAGGTCCGCTTCGAGGAAGCCAGGAAGAACTCGCACATCCGTCAATGCGGGCCTTCCCAGAGTCAGCGTTCCGGTCTTGTCGAGAATGATCGCCGAGAGCTTGTGTGCCGTCTCAAGCGCCTCGCCACCCTTGATGAGAATACCGCGCTGGGCCCCGCGGCCCGTTGCGACCATGATGGCCGTGGGTGTGGCAAGCCCCATGGCGCAGGGGCAGGCGATGATGAGCACCGAGACGAACGTGAGCAAGGCCATGCTCAGACGGGAGTCTGCCGGGGCCGCGGCGTACCAGGTGATGAACGTCAGCACGGCGATGCCGAGCACGGCGGGGGTGAAGTAGCCGGCGATGGTGTCCGCGAGCCGGGCGATCGGGGCCTTGCTGCCCTGGGCTTCCTGCACCAGCCGGACGATCTGCTGAAGGGCTGTGTCCTTGCCGACCTTGGTGGCGCGGAACTGGACCGCGCCGGTGGAGTTGATTGTCGCGCCAAAGACCGAGTCGCCCGGGCCTTTCTCGACTGGCACGCTTTCCCCGGTCAACATGGACTCGTCAATAGCCGAGTCGCCGCTTTGGATGGTGCCATCCACCGGAATCTTTTCGCCGGGTCGAACGATGACAACATCGTCGACCACAACGTGGTCAATCGGAATGTCGTATTCGGTTCCATCCCGTAGTACGCGAGCGGTCTTGGCCTGCAATCCGACTAACTTGCGGATAGCGGCGCTGGTGGTGCCGGTTGCCCGGGCTTCGAAGAGCTTGCCCAGGAGCACCAGCACGATGATGACCGCCGCGGCCTCGTAATAGACCGGCGTCATTGCCATTTCACCCGCGTGTGCCACCGCGAAGAAGCTGGGCCACACCGTCGCCGCGATCGAATACAGGAACGCTGCGCCCGTGCCCAGCGCCACCAAAGAGTCCATATTGGCCCGAAAGTGCTTGAGCCCCATCCATGCCATGCGGTAGAACTGTGCCCCGCACCAGACTACGACGGGGGTGGTGAGCGCGAACTGGAGCCAGTTGATCCACGCATGATTGAAGATCGCGATCCTGCCGTGCGACATCGCGATGACCAGAACGGGCAGTGACAGCACCGCGCCGACGATCACCTTGCGGAGCAGTGCCGCCTGCTGGCTCTCGTTGGCGTGCAGGTGGGCCGCGTGGTCTTCGGTGGAGGTTGAGTGCACGGGCCCGGCGTCTGCGGCAGCGGCGGGGGCAGGCCGCGGGGCTTCCGCGTCGTAGCCGATTCCCCGCACGATTCCCGCGAGCACCTCGGCGGAGGTGGCTTCTGGGCTGAAGCGCACGGTCGCGGTCCTGGTGAGGAAGTTCACGCTCGCCGCCGAGACGCCCGCGGCCTTAGAGAGAGCCTTTTCTACGGTGCTGGCGCACGAAGCGCACGTCATGCCCCCCACAGGCAAGTCCACCCGCTCAACGGATGATCTGTGAGAGTCGTGGACACCGGAAGTGTGGTCGCGCTTGGCTTTCATGATCTGCCCGGCAATGCTGGGCCCGCAATCAACCCGAGCCGCGGTGACCCAACTCCGCGGCCAGCGGAATGATCGTATCGGTGCCGCGGCGGTCTTCTTGGGCCGTCTGCTTTCCCTGCGTGCGGAGGAAGGCCCTAAACTCCGGTGATTCCTGACTTACGCAGGCCCCGTGGCGGAACGGCAGACGCAGCGGACTTAAAATCCGCGAGAGGGTTAAACCTCTGTGTGGGTTCAAGTCCCACCGGGGCCACTTTGAAGTTAAGCGAAGCGCAATGTTCAAGCCCGGCCTTTGACGCCGGCTAGCTCGAGACTTCTGCCGCGTGAGACGGCCAATCGGCGCGATTAGAATGGGAGAGTATTGGAGCGGTCGATGGTGCTGCTGCGGTTCATCTTGGATTGGAAGCGGCGGCTCGTCCGGGCCCGAGAATTGGCCGCGGATGGCGGGTCGGGGAACTCCTGGCTGTGGATCATCCGGGCTCGCGTGCTGACGTACCTGCTCTCAAGGTACCCCGAGCCTCAACCAACGGCGTGGCCGCCGTTCCAGAAGTCTCGGCACGCACCGATGTATCCCGCGAACTTCTGCCTCGTGAATGATCCGGTAGAAACGCCGCCGCGGCCGCCAGAGTGGATGAGGCCCTTGCTGAAGGACATTCGACAGTGCAACCGACCCAAGCGTCGGAAGCCTTGGTTCATGTGGGGCTGACGGACGACTTAGACTCGTCCATGGAACTTGACCCCTCGAAACTGGCGCAACCGGATCGCTACAAGCTGCTCATCGGGGGGATCGTGCCGCGACCGATCGCGTTTGTGTCCACCGTGTCGCCGGATGGGCGGGACAATCTGGCGCCGTTTTCATTCTTCTGCGGGGTTGGGTCGGATCCGATGACACTGCTGTTTTGCCCGGCGAATAAGGCGGATGGGAGCGAGAAGGACTCGCTGAGAAACGCCAAGCCTGTGGCGGAAGGTGGAGTGGGGGAGTTTGTCGTGAACGTGGCGACGGAGGCGTATGAGAGGCTTGTGGCGGCCGCGGCGGAGCCGCTCGCGTTTGGCGAGTCGGAGTTCAAGTTGACGGGCCTGACGCCCGCTCCGAGCCGCGTGGTGCGACCGGCGCGGGTGGCCGAGTCTCCGATCGCGTTTGAATGCCGGACCGTGCAGGTGGTCCGCACGAACCCTGGAAAGACGGCAGGCGGGAACATCGTGATCGGCGAGGTGGTTCACGTATACGTGCGAGACGACCTGATCAACGAACGGCATCACATCGATCCGGCGAAGCTAGCGGCGATTGGGCGGATGGGTGGGATTGGATATGCCCGGACGCGAGATCGGTTTGAGTTGCCGATGGGGCGGGCAGCGCTGCAGGCTCCGTGAGCTGAACTCAAACTCCCAAATCAAAAACCCCCGCAGGGCGGGGGCTTTCGCGTGTTAGCAGAGAGGGCCGTTACCCTCTTCATAACCTGAGTTTCAGGCCCGACGACGGCGTCCGGCGACCAAGCCGCCCAGGCCGAGGAGGGCGAACGTGGCGGGCGACGGGACAACCACGCCGCTGACCTGGGTGCTAATACCCGAGAAGTCATGGACGAAGAAGTTGCCGGTGTCACCGATATAGAGCTGAACGATGGCCCCGAGGTAGGGGGGAGGAGCCGGTGCGAACGAGAGCGGGATGGCGCCGCCGGTGGGACCGTTGAACAGGCCGTCCTGTGCACCGTTATCCGTCCAACCAATGTTGGAGAGGTTGCCGTTGAAGAACACGGCCAGGCCGTTGCTGATGAACTGGCCGTTGATCGTGGCGGACAGTGTGTCGCCATCGGCGTCGGTGATCGTGATGGTGCCGATGCCGGTCGCCGTGTTGGCGAGAATACCGGAAACGGCGACATCAACATTCACCTTGCCCGCGGCCGAGCCGGGGGTGCCGTAGCTTGCCGAGCCTGGGCTGGGCAGGTTGACGCGGCTCACATCGCCCTGACTCTGAAGCGGGGCAACATTCACACCCAAGGCGTTGAAGTGTCCGGATGCGGTGCTGTAACCGCCGCTCAGGTCGCTGAATGTGAAAGAAAGTATCGTGGTGTCAGCCTGGGCAACCCCTGCAAGGGCAGCCAGCGCAACCGCCGCGATCGTGGTGGACTTAAACATCTCTCGGCTCCTAAGACCTTACGAACATCTCTCTACGTCCGATCTCCCTGAACGCACAGAATAGCGAACTCCACAGTGAACGCAAGCGCTGTTTTCAAAATTGCAAGGAGAACTCGGACTTTTTTTGACTCTCCGAACTCTCGCTCGGGCCGCAATACCTAACAGAACGCTATTTGAAAATGGGACCGCCTTGGCCTGAAATAAAAGTCCCCCGGACGGTGGTGGGTCCGTCCGGGGGGAGGAGGTCAGGGGCCAGCCTTTATTGCGGATGCCCGGGAGGCATGTGGGCGATCCGCGGCCGACCCCTTCGGTGGGGCCTGTTAATCTGGGCTAGCTGCAGCCCATGCTGGCTCCGCAGTTGAGGCACTTGTAGCAGGTGCCGCTACGGACGGTGATCGTGCCGCAGGTGTCGCAGGGCGGGGCATCGCCGACACTCTCCATGGCGATCGTCAGGGTCGAGGTCTCGACTTTGAGGTAGCTCGAAACCTGCTGGCTGACAGAAGCCGGGGGCTTGGATTCGATGATTTTGGAACTGGGCTGACCGTCATCCTGATTCTCAGGTCCGGCGATTCGGGTCCAGGCTGAGTCCTGGGACATGCGGTCCATGAGTTGGGGTTCTGGAGCCCGGTCACGCTTCGGAGCATTGGCCTCGCGGTAGCCCGGAATGAACTGCATGCCCATCCAACGGAAGATGTAATCCACCAGGCTCTTGGCGAAGGGGATGTCTTCGTTGGCGGTCATGCCCGCGGGCTCGAAGCGCTGGTGGCTGAACTTGTTGACCAGGCTCTCGATCGGAACGCCGTACTGGAGCGCGACCGAGGTCGCGGTTCCGATGGAGTCCATCAGGCCGCCGGTGGTGGAACCTTCCTTGGCCATCGTAATGAAGAGTTCGCCGGGCTTGCCATCTTCGTAGAGGCCGACGGTGAGGTAGCCCTCGTGGCCGGCGACGTTGAACTTGTGCGTGATGGAGCGACGCGTGTCGGACAAGCGACGCCGCATGGGCTGGTGGACGATCTTAATGATGGGCTCGGGGCTATTGGCCGCATTCGTAAGGACCGCAGCTGAAGCGACGACTTCGTGCTGGGCCTCTTCCAACTCCCCCAATGCATCTTCCTCATCGTCGGCCTCGTTTTCGACGGCCGTGTCGGAGGTGGAGGAGAGGGGTTGGCTGAGTTTGCAACCGTCGCGATAGAGGGCGTTGGCCTTGAGGCCCAGTTCCCAAGACATCCGGTAGCAGCGGGTGATGTCGTCGACCGTGGCCTCGTTGGGGAGGTTGATGGTCTTGGAGATCGCGCCGGAGATAAACGGCTGGGCCGCGGCCATCATGCGGATGTGGCCTTCGGCGGCGATGAACCGCTGGCCGATCTTGCCGCACTTGTTGGCACAATCGAAGACGGGCAGGTGCTCGTTTTTGAGGTGCGGGGCGCCTTCGACGGTCTGCGTGCCGCAGATCGCGACGTTCAGGGCGTCGATCTGCTTGTCTTTGAGGCCCAACGCCTTGAGTACGTTGAACTTCGGATCGGCCTTGGCTGCGACGGGATCCAGGCCGAGGCGCTGGAGGACTTCATCACCCAGCGACCAGACGGCGAAGGCGAAACCGAGCTCGAAGACAGAGGGCAGGGACTTTGTGATCTTGGCGAGATCCTCTTTGGTGAGGCCTCGCTCAAGAAGCCAGCTAGAAAAAAGCTGGCCGTCCGTGGCCTTACGCACGCCCGTGGGCATGGGGACATCCAAGTCCAGCTTTCCGAGGAGATACGTGAGAATGTCGGTAACTTGGGCCGGAGAGTAGCCCAGCGCCTTCAAGGAAGGCGAGACCGATTCGTTGGCAATTTTGAAGTACCCGCCTCCGGCGAGTTTCTTGAACTTGACCAGAGCGAAGTCAGGCTCGACACCGGTCGTGTCGCAATCCATGAGCAGGCCGATCGTGCCGGTGGGCGCGATGACCGTGGTTTGAGCGTTGCGATAGCCGCGGCGTTCACCTTCGCTGAGCGCTTCATCCCAGGCCTTGGTGGAGTGTGTGAGCAGGTCGGTGGCGTTGGCGATGTTGACGCGTCCGGCCTTGATGAGAGCGTGATTGATCGGGACGGGGCGGATGCGGAGGTTCTCGTACTTGGCGCTGGAGCGTTCGACGCCGTGGGCCGCGTGTCGGTGATTGCGGATGACGCGGAGCATGTTGTCGCGGTCATCGGCGTAGCCGGCGAAGGCCCCGAGCTGCGCGGCCATGACGGCGGACATGCGGTAGCTGCGGCCGGTGAGGATGGCGGATAGGCAGGCGCACACGGCGCGGGCCTCTTCGCTGTCGTAAGGGATGCCGGCCTGCATGAGCATGGCGCCGAGGTTGGCGTAGCCCAGACCGAGGGTGCGGTACTTGTACGAAAGCTCGGCGATTTCGCGGCTGGGGAACGCGGCCATCAGCACGCTGATTTCGAGGACGACAGTCCAGAGGTCGATGCCGTGTTCGTAGGCCGCGACGTCGAAGGTGCGGGTTTCGGAGTTGTAGAACTTCAGGACGTTGAGGGAGGCGAGGTTGCAGGCCGTGTTGTCCAGGAACATGTACTCGGAGCACGGGTTGCTGGCGTTGATGCGGCCGGCGCTGGGGCAGGTGTGCCAGGCGTTGATGGTCGTATCAAACTGCACGCCGGGGTCGGCACAGCGCCACGCGGCGTAGCCGATTTCATCCCAGAGTTTTTTGGCCTTGAAGGTGCGGGCGACCTTGCCGCTGGTCCGCCAGTAGGTGTTCCACTCCGAATCCTGGCCCAGGGCGTCAAAGAACGCATCGGGGATGCGAACGGAGTTGTTGCTGTTCTGGCCGCTGACGGTGAAGTAGGCCTCACCGTTGAAGTCGTAATCGAGGTTGAGGCCCAGGTCTTCGGCGGTCTTGGCGATCTCTTTGTTCGAGGCCTTGAGGAGCTTGAGGCCCTCGACCATGGCCTGGACCTTGATCTCTTCGCGGACCTTCCAGTTCACGAAGGTCTCAATGTCCGGGTGGTCCATATCGAGGCAGACCATCTTGGCGGCGCGGCGAGTGGTGCCGCCGGACTTGATGGCGGAGGCGGCGCGATCGCCGATGCGGAGCCAGGACATGAGGCCGCTGGACTTGCCGCCGCCGGAGAGCGCTTCGCCCTCGCCGCGGAGGCTGGAGAAGTTGGTGCCGGTGCCGGAGCCGTACTTGAAGAGGCGGGCCTCGCGGACCCAGAGGTCCATGATGCCGCCATCGCTGACAAGGTCATCCTTGATGGACTGGATGAAGCAAGCGTGGGGCTGCGGGTGCGTGTAAGCGTCGGCCGCGAGCTCGGGGGTGCCCGTCTTGGGGTTGACGATCCAGTGTCCCTGGGCGGGGCCGTTGATGCCGTAGGCCCAGTTGAGCCCGGTGTTGAACCACTGCGGGCTGTTGGGGGCACACATCTGGTGCACCATCATGTGGCAGAGTTCATCGTAGAAGGCTTGCGCATCCTCCTTGGTGTCGAAGTAGTCGTGCTTCTCACCCCAGTGGCGCCAGCAGCCGGCGAGGCGGTGGATGACCTGGCGGGCGGATTTCTCCGGGCCCTTGGACCCGTCGGCCATCGGCACTCCCGCCTTGCGGAAGTACTTGCTGACCATGATGTCGGTGGCGAGCTGCGACCAGGTTTCCGGCACCTCGGCATCATCCATCTTGAAAACGATGGAGCCATCGGGGTTGGAAATCTTGCTGGAGCGCTTCACCCACGTAACCGAGGCGAAGGGGTCGCGTCCTGCGACGGTGAACTTCCTTGAGATCTTCATGCTTCGCGCGTCCTGGCTCTAAGTCCCACACTCTTGACCGCCGCCGGAACACAAGGCCGCGTTGCCGCGGTCCCGTGGGACCGACGGCACGATTGACCGTCAGTCCACTCGGGGCAACGTAAGCCCCGCTTGATCCTGGTACTTCCCACTCTTATCCGCGTAACTCTTTTCGCACGGCTTTTCTCCCCGAAGGAAGATGAGCTGAGCGATTCCCTCGTTGGCATAAATCCGCGCCGGCAGCGGCGTGGTGTTGCTGATTTCGAGCGTGACCTTGCCGCGCCACTCGGGCTCGAGGGGCGTGACGTTCACGATGATGCCGCAGCGGGCGTAGGTGCTCTTGCCCACGCAGATCACCAGGATGTCGCGCGGCACCTCGATGTATTCGACGGTCTCGCACAGCGCGAAGCTGTTGGGCGGGATGACGACGTGGTCGGTCTTCTGGACGTCTGTATCGACTTCGACGAAGAGGTCGTCGCCGAACTTCTTGGGATCGACGACGGCGATGCCGCCGTGGCGTGGCGTGGGGGAGAAAATCTTGAATCTCGACCCCACGCGTACGTCGTATCCGTAACTGGAAACGCCGAAGCTGATCTTGCCCACGCGTTTGACGTTCTCAGAGAACGGCTCGACGCGTACAAGATCTCTGATCTGGCTATCAGCGAGCACTGCCATGACTTGTCCGGAACTCCTCATTTCGGTGCGATCCCCAAACGGGGGCCGCGGCAACCAGTACCGGCGCAATGCCGCCGGACCCACCATCCACGATTATACCAAACTATGACCTAATGAACAGATCCCTACCGACCTGTTGGAACTGCCCCACCTGAGGCAGGACCACCAGCATACCACTACCCATCGTGGATTCAACCGGGGGAAGCACCAAAGATTGTGTCTATTGAGGTGGAAAGATTGTCGGTTGTTTCCAAATGCCGGGACAATGGGGACTTACGAGGCGCACGTTTTTCCGGTAAGGCGTTCAGGTCGTGTGAAGTGGGGGTGGTCACCCTGTTGAAACCCTGTTCAGATGCCCAAGTCGGCGGGATATGGGCGGACCCGAAGTCGGGCGAATCTCGTACACTAGCGGCGGGTATTGCCGGAACGTGGGGCATGGACCGGCGGGCCCGATTGCAAGGAACGTTGTTGTGAAATTGAACGGGATCCGGCTCGTGTGGCCGTTTGGGGCCGCTTTGCTCGCGATGATGGGTGGATGTGCGAGTAAGCCGCCGCCCAAGGCGCGCGCGGTCACTCCGGCCGCGGAGGTCGTTCGGGATGTGCCAGCGGTGCTGCGCGGGACGATTGGCACTGAGGCCTCGCTGACCAAGCGTGCCAAGCCGCAACTGGTGTCGGGATTCGGGCTGGTGGTGGGGCTGCAGGGCACGGGAGGTGGTGAGCTTCCGCCGCGGGTTGCCGCGACCATGGAGCGGCAACTTTCATTGATGTCGATGAACAGCACGGCGGATGCGTTGAAAGACACGATTTTCGGGGGGAAAACGCCGAGCCAGATTCTGCGGATGAAAGAGGTCGCGGTGGTGATTGTGTACGCCCAGGTGGTTCCGGGCGCGCCGGATGCGACGACGTTTGACGTGTATGTGACGTCGGTGAACAAGGGGCCGGAGATCTCTCTTGAGGGCGGCGTGCTCTGGACGACGGACCTGCACCCGGGTCCGCCGGCGCCCGCGGGGACGGTGGTCACCAAGCCCATCGCGCGGGCCAGGGGTCCGGTCTTCATCAATCCGTTCTCAGACCCCGCGGCCATGGATGGCTTTTCGGGCCAGAATGGCCGGGTTCTTGGGGGCGGCATGGTGGTGGAATCTCTCAATCTGGAACTGGTTCTGGATAACGAGTCCCACAGCCGCGCGACATCGATGGCGGCGGCGATCAACGCCCGTTTTCCTCAGGCGGGCGAACCGGTGGCGCGGGGGTTGTCGGCCCGGATCATCCGGGTGGCCGTGCCGCGGGCTTACCGTGACGATGCCGAGTTGTTCCTGCAGACCTTGATGCACATCCAGATTCAGCAGGGTGCGACGCAGGAGTTCGCCAAGCGGTACGTCGAGGCGATGAAGAACCAGCCGGCGTTGGCGGAAGAGTTGTCGTGGTGCTTGCAGGCTCTGCCGGCCAAGGCGGCGGTGCCGTTTATCCGAGAGCTCTACGACTCGTCGGAGATGGGGCTCAAGATGGCGGCGTTGCGAGCGGGTGCGGGGTTGGGGGATGCGCTGGCGGCGCCGCCGCTCAAGCAGATTGCCAAGGATGGCCCGCAGCGTGCCGAAGCGATCCGCCTGCTGGGTAGGCTATCGGCGGGGCCTTCGGTCGATGTCGCTCTCAGGGAGCATCTGGACGCACCGGAACGGTCCGTGCGGGTCGCGGCCTACGAGGCGCTGGTGGCCCGTTCCGAAGCGATTCAGCTCCGTCACTTGCGGGAAGCTCGGCGGCCATCGTCGGCGGGGGTGCGCCTTCCTCGCAACGATGAAATGGACCCGCCAGCACCGGCGATCCTGGAGTTGTCCGGCGACTCGTTGCAGGGGGTCAAGCGGCGGGTGATCGAGGGAAAGTTCGTTCTGGACACGGTCCCGTCGGGGGAACCCATGGTGTATGTAACCCAAAGGGGACGGCCTCGGATCGTGCTCTTCGGAGAGAAGACCGACTTGGTCAAGCCGGGGATGGTGGCGGCGTGGAACAACCGACTGATGCTGACCTGCGATTCACCGACAGATGACTATCGGGTGTATTACAAGATGCCCGACCGGGTGGATGAACTGGGAGATACCTGGGCGGGCACAGCGGTATCGGGGAAGTCTCCGTCGGAACTGACCGCGCTGGTGGAGTTCCTGGCACACACGCCTTCGGTGGAAGATCCCAGGCCGGGGCTCGGGATGACGTACTCAGAAGTGGTGGGGGCGCTGTACGCGTTCCAGCAGGGACGGGTGATTGATGCGAGCTTTGCGGTGGAGGATGACCCTGAGCAGGCAAAGTTGCTCGCACAGTCCAGTGAGACGGCGATTCCGGATCGACCGGATACGAAGCGGGATGGCGACACGATCAGGGTCTACGAGCCTTCACGGGGCGGGGTTGTCGGACCGCCGGCGCCCAAGGAGGTCGAGCCGATGGTGGTGCCGTTGCCGCAACCCAAGGCGGGCAGGTAGCAGATTGACAGGTAAGTTGGGGTAGTTGCGGGCAAGAGAGCAAAGTTCCCGATATCCTCTGTGTCTTGACATTTGTTCGAGCGGCCAGGGAGCACGGCCGCCGGATCGACATGGAGGTCGCTGCGCGATGCGTTTATCAAAGCTGACACTTACCGGTTTTAAGTCATTCGCCGATCGAACGGAGTTCACGTTCGATGAGGCATGGACCGGCGTGGTTGGACCCAACGGGTGCGGCAAGTCCAACGTGGTGGATGCGATCAAGTGGGTGCTTGGCGAGCGGTCGAGCAAGAGCCTGCGCGGCAAAGAGATGATCGACGTGATCTTCGCGGGGTCTGCGGGAAGGCAGCCATCGGGGATGGCGTCGGTGGCGTTGACGTTTGAGAACCCGATGGAGGAGGGGAAGGTTTCGCACTCCAAGGGGTATGAGCGGGCCGCGGCCGAGGCGACGGCGGTTGCGGTGCTGGATGTAGAGACGGATACGAATGTGATCGCGCACCCGGAGGCGGAGCCGGAGAGCGATGCGGCGGCGCTGCTTGTGCGGGATATGGGCAACGGTGTGATGCGGCGCGGCCTGCCTATCGATGCGGATGTGGTGGAGGTTGAGAGGCGGCTGTATAGGGATGGGGAGAGCGCGTACCTGATCAACGGGAAACGGGCGCGGCTGAAGGACATTCGCGATCTGTTCCTGGATACGGGCATCGGCGCGGATGCGTATTCGATCATTGAGCAGGGCAAGGTCGACGCGATGCTTCTGGCCAGTGCGCAGGAGCGGCGGACGATCTTTGAGGAAGCGGCGGGGATCGCCAAGTACAAGCAGCGGCGGGTCGAGGCTCAGCGAAAGCTGGAGCGGGCGCAGACCAACCTGACGCTGACGCGCGAGCAGCTTGCGAGCACGGAGCGGCGGCTGAAGATTGTCAAGGGGCAGGCGGTCAAGGCGCGGAAGTTCAAGGAGCTGGATGCGCAGCTTCGGGCGACGCGGATGGCGATGGCGTTTGACCAGTATGACGATCTGCGGCAGCGGCTGGATGCGTTGACGTCGAGCTTGTCGCAGTTGGAAGAGACGCGGAAGGATGCGACGGCGAAGCTGGCGGAGGTTGAGGCGGCGAAGCAAGAGGCGGAGTTGGCGAGGCACGAGCTGGTGCAGAAGCATCGGGAGCTTGAAGAGCAGCGGCTGGCGGCGCAGCATTCGGAGCAGTCGGCTTCGCAGCGGAAGTCGATGACTGAGCGAGCGATGGAAGATGCTCGCCAGCAGAGTGAGACGGATGCGGCGCGGCTTTTGGATGTGCAGACGCGGATCGCGGAGTTGACCAAGGCGGCCGAGGAGCAGGCACAGGTGATCGCGGCCGCGGCAGAGCGGCTTTCGGATGTTGAGCGGCAGATTGAGGTCGTTTCCAGCGAGCGGGCGGGGGTGCTGGAGCAGCGGGCGGAGAAGCAGTCGGCATTGGCGGAGCGTCGGGCCGCGGTGGCGAATATCGATCGCGAGCGGGCGAGTTTGCTGGCGTCGATTGAGTCGGACCGCAAGCGGGAAGAGTCGATTCATGAACAGGTGAACAAGGCCGATGCGCGGCGGGTGTCGCTATCAGGCGAGCGGACGAGGGTTGAAGGGCTGCTGGTGCAGTCGCGGCTCAATGTTGATTCGCGCAAGGGGCGGGTGAGTGAGCTTGAAGGCTTGTCGCTGGCGCACGATGAGCGGGCGGCGATGCTGTCGCGGGATCGGCGTGAGCTAGCGGAGCGCGTCTCAGGGCTTGAGCAGTCGTTCCTGAAGAAGGAAGGCCGGCGGGCGACGCTGGCGGAGATGGTGCGGTCGCGGGTTGGGCTGGGTGATGCGGCCCGGGCGGTGCTCGCGGCTCGTGACTCGGGCAAGGGGTACGCGGGGATCATCGCGCCGCTGGCGGACATGATTTCGACGGATGCGTCCCATGCCGCGGCGGTTGAAGCGGCGCTGGCGATGGACTTGCAGGCGTTGGTCGTTGAGTCGATCGCTTCGATGCCGGGTAAGGAAGAGCTCGCGGCGCTGCCGGGGCGCGTGACGCTGGTTCCGTTCCAGGGCTTGGGCACTGCGGTCGAAGCTCAATCACCGGATGAATCGATGCTGGCTAGCGGGCGGGTGACGCCTCTGCGGTCAGTCGTTTCGGCGCGCGGCGATGGACAGGGTGGACACGATCCGCGTGTGAGCGTGTTGCTGGATCGGCTCCTGGGCCGGACGTATCTGGTGGAGGATCTGGATTCGGCACTCATGCTCGGGGCGACGATCTCCGGGGCCCGATTTGTGACCCGTGACGGCAGCGTGATGGAGCCTGATGGGCGCGTTCAGGCAGGTCCGGCGGAGGGCAGCGAGGCCTCGGGCGTGTTGCAGCGCCGGAGCGAACTGGCGGACCTGGAGATCGAAGTTTCGCGGTTAACGCTGGCGCTGGAGACGGAGCGGGCTGGCTTGAGCGCTGTGGATGCCGACGCCGCGGCCATCAGTGCCCAGCAGACTGAGCTGCGCTCGCGTCTGGCTGGTGAGCAGCGAGGGCTCGTGCAGGATCAGACTCGGTTTGAGCAGTTGTCGGGAGAACTGGCGAGGCTGGAGCGTGACGCCCGCAACGCCGACGAGGAAGCGCAGCAGCACCGCACTCGTCTGGTCAAGTTGGAAGAGGACCGGGCACGGTTGTCGGAGCGGGCGGAGAAACTGTTGGGGCTTCATGGTGAGCAGGTCGCCGCGGCCAAGGGGCTCGAAGAGGCGTTGCAAACGATTCTCGTGCGGGCTGAGGCGGCAAACGAGCAGATCACGGCCCTGCGGGTTGAATCGAGCAAGCTGGGTGAGCAGTTGTCGGCGGCACGGCGTGAGCATCGTCGCGTGGAACTGGCTTCCGAAGCGTCCGAGCGGGAGATCCAGGAGTTGGAGCGGCTGGTCATGCAGTCGCGCTCGAGGCTTGAAGAGCATGAGCAGGCGATCGCTGAGGCGGGTGTGCAGATCCAACAAGCCGCGGCGGATGTCGCCCGTCTGGTTGAAGAGGTTGCCGCCGTCGGAGCGCAAGTGAATGACGCCGTTGCTCGCGCGACAGACTTGGGCGAACTGCTCAATAGCGCTCGCCAGCACGCTACGCGGGTTGATCGCGATTGGCACGGCCTGGAAGTCTCGCGTCGCGAGCAGGAGATCAAGCGCGAGAACCTGGAAGAGCGGACGCTTCAGGAGATGGAAGTCGATTTGGCCGCAGAATACGCGGACTATCGCGAGATGGTCTCGTCGGGCGAGGTCCAGACGATTGATCAGGTGGCCGCGGCTTCCGAGGTCGATGTTCTTCGTGAGCAGATCAAGGCTTTGGGCAACGTGAACCTTGAAGCCCTGGAAGAAGAAACGCAGCTTGAGGCTCGCAACGAAGAGTTGATCAAGCAGGTTGCGGATATCGATGATGCCTCGCAGAAGCTGGCCGAACTCATCGAAAAGCTCAATCTCGCGAGCAAGGATCGCTTCGGCGAGGTCTTCACCAAGGTGCAAGAGCACTTCGGCGGGCCCAACGGCATGTTCCGCAAGCTCTTCGGCGGCGGGCATGCTGAAGTGAAGTTGATGCCGCTGGTCAAAGAGATTGAGACTCCCGAAGGCATCAAAAAAGTTGAAACGGGCGAGATCGACCTGCTGGAAAGCGGCGTAGAGGTCATCGCCAAACCGCCGGGCAAGCAGCCACGGTCGATCAGCCAGCTTTCGGGCGGTGAGAAAACGCTGACGGCGGTGGCGCTGCTGCTGGCGATCTTCCAGAGCAAGCCGTCGTGCTTCTGCGTGCTGGACGAAGTGGATGCGGCGCTGGATGAGGCGAACGTGGGTCGCTATTGCGGCGTGATCCGCGAGTTCACCAGCCACTCGCACTTCATCGTCATCACGCACAACAAGAAGACGATGCAGGCGGCGGACAGGCTGTACGGCGTCACGATGCAGGAGCGCGGGGTTTCGACACGCGTGAGCGTGAAGTTCGATCAGGTCGGGAGCAACGGCGAAGTTCCGGTTCCGTGCGGAGGCCCGAGCGCCAGCGAGGGATCGGGTGCGCCCAACGGTGAGACGCCGAAGGACGGCCCGATGCGTCGAGGCTTGGCGAAGATGCGGAAAGAATCGCCGGTTTCGCAAAACTGAAAGCCGGGAAAGCTGTAAACCTCGGAAAAACCGCGTTTCGGCCGCGGCTTTCGCGTTGACACGGTTTTGTGGGTCCGATATTCTGGGCTCGATCGCGGCCAGAGCGGCGGCGAACAAGGTAGAAGGAGAGACAAGACATGGGTACGAAACTGCTTCCGGCGATCGCGTGCGCGCTTGCTACGCTCGCCATCGGTTCGCGAGCGAACGCTCAGCTGGTTTTGGTGGATAACTTCGCCGACGGGGATGATGTGGGCTGGGGGCACCTGGATCTTTTGCCGGGTCCATTTGGCCCCACCGTCTACAACGCGTCATCGACTCGCTACAACCTGGCTTCCGCCCAGCCCATTGGCCCGGTGCCGCAGCAGGTTCCGACGGCCGCGTTCTGGGGTCCGTCGATCGGCAACGCGTTCTTTGACGACGGCGTCCTGGACATGCGGGTGCGTGCCAACAACGCCCAGACCAACGTGTTCTCGTTGATGAGGACCAATCCCGGTGCTGGCAACGCGTACGCATTCTCGGCGAATACCGTGCTGAATCAGGTCTACGTCTCGCGCATTTCCGGGTTCTCGATTACCGACCTGGCCAGCGCCCCACTCACCTTTTCGCCGGGGTTCGACTACCTCCTCAGAGCATCTGCAATCGGTTCCCAGCTCACGCTGAAAGCGTGGAAGGTGGGTGATCCAGAGCCGGGGTTGCCGCAGGTCTCGATCGCGGACCCGGCGTTTGCCACGGGCGGCATCGGGCTTGGGATCTTTAAGTGGAACTCCGGTCCAGACGGTGTGATCTCCGCGGACTTTGACGATGTGGCGTTCAATCACATCGTCCCGGCCCCCGGGACCGCCGGCTTGCTCGCGCTTGGGCTAGTGGCCCGGCGTCGCCGCCGCTAGTCCGCGGCGGGGCCGAACACCGTTGATGCGTAGTAGAAGCCGCCAAAGCCAATGGAGTTGGCGAGGATGTGCTTGACCGGCGCTTGCTTCGCGCGCGCATGAATTGTCATCGCCGGAAGCTCGGGATCCCGCATCTCCGCGTTGAGCGTGGGCGGGATCGTGCCATCGCGAATGCAGAGCGCCGCGGCGATGGCCTGGAGCACGGGCGTCACCGCGCCGGTCTGGCCGAGAGCCCCTTTGATGGAGGCCACGGGAATCTGCGTCAGGTGGTCACCAAGAACGGTCGCGATGGCCGCGGCCTCGAGCCGGTCGTAGAAGACGCTTGAGCTGCCGTTGGCGCTGATGAGAGAAAGCTGAGAGGGTTCGAGTTGGGCATCGACGAGCGCGGCGCGGATCACGCGGATCATCGCGTCCGGGTCGTACACCGGCTTACGAGGGTCGTACGCGGGCCGGTCGCCGACGGCGCGGCTGGCGAACCCGCGCATGGTCGCCGCGATCTTCGCCCCGCGCGACGCGGCCCGTTCCGGCGGTTCCATCACGACAAACGCTGCGCCCTCGCCGGGTACGTTTCCATCGCGGTCCGGGGCAAAGGGTCTGCTCGCGGCCCACGGAGTGTCGTTGAACTTGCGTGACAGCGCACGAGCCGCGGTCATCGCCTTGAAGTAAGACGGGGTGAGCGCGGCCTCGACACCGCCCACGAGCACCGCGTCGACCCGACCCAGTTGCAACCAGTCGAGCGCGAGCCCCATCGCATCCGCGCCGGAGTTGCATCCGCTCGATACAGTTTGAGTCGGCCCGCGGATGTTCAACTCGCGTGCGATTTCACACGCCGCGTTGTGGGTGAACACGCGGAAGCCGGTCATGGGCACGTACTGGTGCCGATCGGTGCTGGAGAGGATGGCCTCGATCAGGTCCAAGTTTCCGAAGCTGGTGCCCACGATCAGCCCAATCCGTTCCGGATCGATCTGGATCGCGGCGGATTCAAAGGCGCATCGTGCCGCGATTCTGGAAAGTTGCAGGCCCCGGGACATCGGTTCGCGTCCGACCATCTCGGTCGGCTCGACCTGCGAGACTTCCGCCACTGCGGTGCCCATATGCCCGGGCAGCGCGAACCGCGTAATGGTGCGGATGCCCGAGCGGCCCTCAACGAGCGCACGCCAAAAAGAATCGGTGTCGATTCCAAGGGCACAGACCGGCCCCATTCCGGTAATCGCGGCCCGCCGCGGACGCATCTTCTCGCCTCCAGAGCAGCCGTTCTCTTGCGCGTAAGCGGGCTGAGGAGGCTGCGGACCGATTATACCCAAACCCGTCTTTTTGCAAGGACTTATGAGCGAGTTCGGCGGGCGCCGGCCCGGATTACTTCTGTGGTGCGTGCTGTGCGTGATCCTGAATGAGAGCGGCCGCCGCATCATCGCACGCCTTGGCGGCCTTGCTTCCACCCTGGTTGCAGGCGATCAGGACAGCGAAGTCCTTCTCGGGGGCAATCCACGTGACGCAGTACCACATGGTGTTGCTGCCGCTGTGGGTAAGAACTCGATCGCCAGGCCCTGCCCACGGCCGCGAAGTAACCATCCAGCCAAAGGCGTAGTGGGAGCCGTCTGCGACGGGGGTGTGCAGTTTTTTGAACGTTTCAGGCTTTAACAGGCGTGCATCGTCCTGGTCGCCGCGGAGGTGGAGAGCGACGAACTTGGCCCAGTCGCCGATGGAGCAGTGGACGATGCCGGCGGGACCGATGGCGACAGGATTGTCAGCTCCGGGACCGGGTTCGATCGGGCTGCCGCTCTCGCGGTGACCACGGGGCTGAGAGTTGGTGTCACGCGATCCTGGCGCTCCGAACCCTGCGGACGTCATGCCCAGCGGCCCGAACAGCTTGGATTGAGTCAAAGCCTCCCAAGATGAACCTGTGACCTCCTCAGCCATGTGCCCCGCCATAGCGAAGCCGGCATTGGAGTAGATGAACTTGGTTCCCGGCGCGGCCTCGGGTGGGTTCTTGGTGACCCCCTCCAGCAGCGCGCGGCGCGCGGACGTGGGGGAACCCTTGTGGGCCCAGAGCTTGCCCCACAGGCCATCGGTTTCCAGGCCGCTGGGTGCCCCGCCGTGGTTGGTGAGAAGTTGCTCCAGTGTCACCGTGCGATAGCCGGCATCCATGGAAGCGGCGAGCGTGGGGAACACATCTTCGAGCGTGCTCTCCCACTTGAGCTTGCCTTCTTCCACGAGCATGGCGCAGAGTGTCGCGGTCATGGCCTTGGTGTCGGAACCGAGGTGGAACTTGTCTTGAAGGGTGATCTTCTCGGGGCTGCCGGACTTGCGGACGCCTGCGACTCCCTGGGACTCGATGTCCCAGCCCTTGATGACGGCCGCGGCCATTCCCGGAACGTTGTGCGTCTTGATGATGGGCTCAAGAAGGGTTCCGACATCCCTAGTTTGTTGCGCGGTCGCCGCGGGCGGCGCTTGTGCGGTCAGGCTTGGTGTCAGCGAGCCCTGACAGACGGCGCAACCGACAACGAGTGCGAAGCAGTTCCTCATGGACGCGACTCCGCCGATTTGGGAGCCTCCGCGGGTTGATTTGCAACCGCCGCGCGGGTGGAGGCCCAGTGTCGGATTGACTCGATGGCGATGGGGATGACCGACGCGACCACAATTCCGAGAATGACGAGAGAAAAGTTGCGTTGGACGACGGGGATGTTCCCAAACAGGTATCCGGCGGTTAGTCCGAGCACGACCCATAGAACACCGCCGATCACGTTGTACGCAAAAAACCGGCGATATTCCATGTTGCCCACACCGGCACAAAACGGAGCCATCGTGCGCACGATCGGTACAAACCGTGCGAGGATGATCGCCTTTCCGCCATGGCGCTCAAAGAACGCATGGGTCCGGTCGAGGTGCTTTTGCTTCACGAACCGCAATCGGCCGCCGCGTGCGAGGAAGTCCTTGAAGTAGCGACCGACGGCGTAGTTCACAGTGTCACCCACTGTCGCCGCGACAATGAGCAGCCCCCCCAGGAGCCATACGTTGATATTTCCGAGGGCCGCCAGGGCACCGGCGGCAAAGAGCAAGGAGTCACCAGGCAAAAACGGCATGACAATGAGGCCGGTTTCGACAAAGACAATCACGAACAGAATCGCGTAGAGCCACATCCCATAGGTCTGTGAGAGATTCAGCAGGTATTGATCGACGTGCAGCAATAAGTCGAGAAGTTCGGTCAGCATTCGGGTTCCTCGCAACGGGCCTGAGAGTGTATCGGTCGATGGGCCGCGGCTTGTGCGCGACCGGAGATTTGCAAGAGGGGTCGGTTCCCGGGCGTGCGACCTGCAACAATGGCCCCTATGCCGTTAGGAGTGATGGGCGCCATGCCCGAGGAGATTGACGCCTTGCTACCCCAAATTCGGGAGCAACGCGCGTTTGATCGGGCGGGGCGGCGGTTCATCCATGGCTCCATCCACGGGGTCGCGATTGTGGTGGTGTTTTCGAGGTGGGGTAAGGTGGCCGCGGCCTCGACCGCCACGGAACTCATCGTCGCCCACGGGGTGGACCGGCTGGTCTTCAGCGGTGTGGCTGGATCTCTGCGTGAGGATGTGATGGTGGGGGATGTGGTGGTCGCGACGAGTTTGTCGCAGCATGACCTGGATGCTTCCCCGTTCTTTCCGCCGCGGGTCATACCTCTGCTGGGAGTGGACACGGTGCCGACGGATATGGAACTGTCGTCCGGACTTGCGCGGGCGGCGGAAGAGTTCATGAAGGAAGATGCGGACCGGGAATGGCGGATGCTCACCAAGAAGCCTCTGCGAGCCGGGCGGGTGCATCGTGGGGACATCACCAGCGGGGATCAAGTTATTTCAAGCGCTGAGGCCCGTATCGCGGTCGCTGCTCGCGCACCGACGGCACTCTGTGTTGAGATGGAGGGCGCGGCCGCGGGGCAGGTGTGCTTTGAGCACGGCGTGCCGTTCGCCTGCGTGCGGACCATCAGCGATTCTGCGGATGAGGGTGTGGAGCAAAGCATCGGGCCGTTCCTGGGCGGCTTGGCGGCGGCGTACACGGGGGGTATCGTGGGACGATGGCTCCGCAAGCTATGAAGTCGCAACCGCACAAGCCGACGCCGCGCGTGGAAGGTCGCGGCGTGGCCCGGCTGATTGGGCCCGCGATTGTGGCGGTGATCACGTTTGTCGCGTTCATCCCCGCTCTGTCCGCGGAGTATTCCGACTTTGACGACTTCGGCACGCTGATCGCGACGCAGGGGTACCGCGGTCTGGAACTGGAGAACATCCGCTGGATGTTCACCACCACGGCGCTGGGGCACTATCAGCCGCTGGCGTGGCTGAGTTTTGCGCTGGAATGGGTCATCGCCGGGGACATGTATCCGGCCGTTTCGCACTCGATCAATGTGGTCATCCACACGATCAGCGCGGTGCTTGTGTGCCTGCTGGCGCGTCGGCTGATCGCGATCGCTCGTCCTTCGCTTTCGGCGAAGTCCGTGGAGGTCGCCGCGGTGGTGGGGGCGCTGCTCTTTGCGGTACACCCGCTTCGCGTCGAGTCGGTGGCGTGGGTGACCGAGCGCCGGGATGTTCTAAGCCTCATGCTCTTTCTGCTGACGCTCCTTGCATATGTGCGTGCGTATCCGCCGGGCTCGACCAAGGCGGTCAGTTCCGCGCGGGCTGTTCTGGTGTTCGTGTTGTTTGTACTTTCGCTGCTGGCCAAGGCCTGGGGCATGACTTTCTTCCTGGTGCTGATGACGCTGGATTGGTACCCGCTCCGGCGGCTGCCTTGGCCGGGGGCCGCGTGGCTCAGGCCGGAAGTTCGCACGGTGCTGCTTCAGAAGCTCCCGTTCGCCGTCATTGGCCTGGGCTGGGCCTTTGTTGCCGGGACTGCCGCATCGTCGATGCCCGGCACCACGCTCAAACTCGCCCAGTGGGGTGTCGTCGATCGGATGTGTCAGGCGTCTTACGGCGTCATGTTCTATCTGTGGAAGACGGTGTGGCCCAGCGGGTTGGCGGCCCTCTACGAGATTCCTTCGTCGATAAGCCCTACTGAGCCGCGGGTCATTGCCGGCTTTGCTACGGTCATCGCGATCTTCGTCGTGTGCCTGCTCCTGCGCAAGCGGGCCCCGGCGGTGGTCGCGGCGTGTGCGGCGTACGTCGTGATCGTCTCTCCGGTCCTGGGCCTCTTTCAGAGCGGTATTCAGCTCGTTGCCGACCGTTATTCCTACGTCTCGATGGTGGGCTTTGCGATTGTTGCCGGCGCTGTGGCGGTCGAGGGCACGGCCCGGCTGTTGAGGGGACCACGCCGCGCTGCGGGAAAGGCCGCGGGCGTTGGTCTGGTGTTGTTGATCGGCGGCCTGATGGGGTTGACGATCCGGCAGGCAGGATTCTGGCGCGATAGTTTGACGCTCTTCCAGCGCGTCGTAGATGTCGGTCAGAACGGGCCGATCGTGATGGCCGACTATGGGGGCGAACTCGATGGCGCGGCCTCGCGAGCGAAGGGCGAGGAACGAACGCGGCTTTATGGCCGGGCGATCGAGGCTTTCCGGCGGGCGATCGAACAGAAGCCGGATTATGGCGAGGTGTGGTACAAGCTCGGCAACACGCTGCGCGACACCGGACAGTTTGGCGAGGCGGAGGCGGCGTACAAAAACGGGCAGAAGTACATGCCAGATTCGTGGCGGGCGGATTCGGCTCTGGGGCTTCTTTATGTCAACCGGATGAACCGACTTCATGATGCGATTCCCCTTTTTCGGGCCGCGGTCGAGAAGATCGAGGGGCCGCAGGAGTGGACGTTTAACCCCGAGCCCTATCTGTTGCTCGCATCGGCGCTGGGGCAATCCGGAGATGAGGAGACCGCCAAACGCTACTTGCTTAAGGCCGTGAAGTTCCGGGAAACGCACGATCGGGCCGCGGCGTTGCTGAAGGACCTGGCGGAGTCGCCGTAGGCGGGAGAAGTTCCGTTGAGCGTCGTGAAACAAGGCAATGCGGCGGCGCGCGGGGATTGGATTTCAATCGCCGCGCCCGTGGTCTTGTTCCTGATCGCCTTGATCGTGTACATGCCGGCAATGAACGCTGACTTTGTGGACCTGGACGACTTCGAGCTGCTTGTCAACAACGAGAAGTGGCGGGGCTTTGGTGCAGATCAGATTCGGTGGATGTTCTCGACGACGATGTTCGGGCACTACCAGCCGCTGACTTGGCTGAGTTACGCATTGAACTTCGAAGCCGGGGGGATGGAGCCCAGCGGTTACCACCTGGTCAACGTGCTGCTGCACGCGACCAGTGCGGTACTGGTGTACCTCGTTGGCCTGCGGCTGTTTCGTGCCGCGGGTGCGGTGCCGGGGGCTATCGCGTTGACGCCGGTGCAGGAGCGATTGGGCGCAGGGATCGGCGCGATCCTGTGGGCGGGTCATCCCCTGCGGGCCGAGAGCGTGGCTTGGGTGACGGAGCGACGGGATGTGCTCAGCACGGTTTTCCTGCTTGGGGCACTGCTGATGTACGTCAAGGCCGCGGCCCTTTCCGCCGAGAACCGGAGTCGCTGGCCACGGATCTACGGCGGGTCGATCGTGCTTCTTGTGCTCTCGCTTCTGAGCAAGTCCTGGGGCATGTCGTTCTTCGTCATCGTGCTGGTGCTGGATTGCTACCCCCTGCGAAGGCTGCCGGCGCAACCTTGGAAGTGGCTTTCCCGGTCTCACCTGCCTGTGCTTTTGGAGAAGGTTCCGTATGTGGCCCTGGGGATCACCTTCGCGGTGATCGCGGGCATGGCGCAGAAGTCGGCCGGCGGGGCGATGCGGACGTTGGCGGATTGGCCGCTGGCCAACCGGATCGCGCAAGCCGCGTATGGCCTGGTGTTCTATTCCTGGAAGTCCATTGCCCCCGGGGGTCTAGCGCCACTGTATGAACTTCCGTTGGGCATGAACCCGTTCGCGGCCAAGTACCTGCTGTGCTACGGGCTGGTGGCGATCGGCGCGGTCGTTGTGATCGCGAAACTTCGCAAGGCCCCCGCGATTTCGGCCGCGGCGGTGATCTATGCCGTGCTGCTTGCCCCGATTTTGGGTTTTTTCCAGAGCGGGGATCAGTTTGTGGCGGATCGATATTCCTACGTCGCGACGATCGCATGGTCGCTTCTTGCCGGTGGTGGGGTGGCGCACGCTATCCGCTGGGCCAAGGTGAGCGGACGGATGAATCCGGGCCTGATCACCGCGGGCACCACGGTCATCCTGCTGGTGCTGGGTGTGCTGACGATGAACCAGGCGGCGGTGTGGCGCGACTCGCTGGCCCTGTGGGAGCACGCGGTGAAAGCCGGGGTTAGGACTCCCGCGGTGCGTGTGAACTACGGGCTGAACCTGGAGCGAGTAGGACGGCCGGATGAGGCTGTCGAGCAGTTCCGGCTGGCGACCAAAGACCGTCCGCAGGATGGCCGCGGCTGGAATGTGATGGCCAACACGCTGAAGAAGATGAAACGGTTCGATGAAGCGGACAAGGCCTACGCAGAGGCCGAGAAGTTCCTGCCTCAGAAGTACATGGCCCTGATGAACCACGGCCAGATGCTCTTGCGGATGCCGGGCCGCGAAAGTGACGGACTTCAGAAACTCCGAGATGCGGTTGCCGACATCGAGCGGCCGGGAGCGGGTGGTGGTCGCAGGGTGTCGGGCGTGCCTTACCTCGTGCTTGGCTCGATTCTGTGGAACAAGGGCGAACACGAAGAGGCCAAATTGCTGCTGCGCAGGGGCCTTGATTTCCCCGATTCGCGTGACGATGCCGCCAAGCAACTCAGAGCGATTGGCGAGAAGCCCTGATCAGTCCTTGGCCGACGCCGGAAGGTCCGCAACTCCCAGCGCATCCTCCGGAATCACAAAGTACCCCTTCTCAATCTGCCCGCCGAGTTCAACGACCAGCGACGGGGCCGAGCAGTCTCCTTTCCAATGAGCCTTGGCCGCGATCCGCACGTGGCCGCCGGAGAGTACCTTCGCCTCAAGGTATCCCTCCACGTCAACACCTCCCTGAGCTTCCACAAGCTGGGCGACCACTCTTCCCTTTTTCTCGATGATCAACCGCCCGCACGTCTGCAACTTCCGGACGTTGTGGGCGGTCTTGATGACCACATCTTCCAGCACCAGGGGCTTGGAGCACTTCGGGCATGTAATAGACAACGCCTTGCTCGACACCTCGAAGCGGTGTCGGCAGTGGTAGCACTGGATCGTGCGCTGGGTAGGGCCCTTGGCCATGACAGGGGTAGGCGATGCCGCAATCGGGGCGCGCGCAACGGTCGCGCGGCCTCAGATCAGGGCTACTCGCGACTTACCGCTTCAGGGGCTCGCCGGGCTTGACCTCGACCTTGGGAGCGCCGCCGCCCATTGGTTTCACTTCGGTCCGGATGTCCAGATCCATCGGCTTGGCGTTCTTGGTCGCATCGGGGCCGACGGTGACATGGCCGGTAAAGGTGGCTCCCTCCATCACAACGAGCTTGGTCGTGATCAGGTCACCCTTCATCCGGGCCTTGGCGCTGAGTTCCACCCGGTCCCGGGCGGTCACGTTGCCCTCGACCTGACCGTCGATGGACACCTTTCCAGCCTCGACCGCGGCCCGGCACACGGCAGAATCGGCGATCTGGAGTTCACCCTTAGCGGCGATGCGGCCCTCAAAGGACCCCAGCAGGCGGGCCGTGTTCTCAAAGGTCATGTCGCCCTTGATGTGGGTGTCGGGTCCAATGACGGTCTGTTGGGGATGGTCGGCCATCGCGTACTCCATTCAAAAAAGATGGACGGGTTCCCGCGCCCGCATCCTCACGGAACGGCCGCCGCGGGAGGGGCATTGTAATCCGGGGCACGGTCGGGCGGATCGGGAGGATTATCGGTTTTGGCGGTGGAGAAGAAGTAGTGTCGGTTGCGCCGTGTTGCCGAATCGACCGCATACACTCGGGGTGCATGGATCGCACCATCTCTTTGCCGCTCGCGGACACAGGTCGGGAAGACTCGCGGGCACGCGCGATGCAGGTGCTGAGGGCGGAGTCAGAAGCCAAAGAAAAATGCGGTGTTTTCGGCATCTGGGCCCATCCGGATGGTGTGCGGAAAACCTACCTCGGCCTCTATGCCCAGCAGCACCGCGGCCAGGAATCTGCCGGAATCGCGGTTTCTGATGGCAAGTCGCTCGAGGGTGTGACGGGAATGGGGCTGGTTTCCGAGCTCTTTGATGAGCGGACGGTGCAGTATCTCGAATCTCGGTACGGATCCGCGGACAAAGGCACCGTTCGCTCCAACGGCACGGAGCGGCGTGGCGCGGGAGTCATCGGGCATAACCGATACTCAACCGCGGGCGGCTCGCTGGCGTGCAACGCCCAGCCTTTGGTAGAGAGCTACATCGGCGGCCAGGTCGCGGTGGCTCACAACGGCAACCTCGTGAACGCCGGCGCCCTGCGTGCCCGCTTCGAAGAGGCGGGCCATCTGTTCCATACAACCAGCGACACCGAAGTCATCATCCATCTGCTCGCATCGCCGCTTCAGCAGAAGACGCCGGACCCGCTCGCGGCCACGCTCCGTCGTCTTCAGGGCGCGTTCTCGCTGGTGTTCCTGTTCCCCGATCGCATCGAGGCTTGTCGCGACCCCTGGGGCTGGCGGCCGCTGGTCGTGGGCAAGACGCAGGATGGCTACTGGGTCGTGGCGAGCGAGACCGTCGCCCTCGACGTCATCGGGGCGGATGTGGTTCGCGAGGTCGAGCCCGGCGAGATCATCACGATCGATGATGAGGGCCTGAAGTCCCGCCGCTTCGCCGACCAGGCCGAAGTTCCCGCGCATTGCATCTTCGAACACGTCTACTTCGCCAACCCCGCGAGCAACGTGTTTGGTCAGAACGTTCAGACGGTCCGCGAGATGCTGGGTGAGGCCCTCGCCCGCGAGGCCCCCGTTGCCGCTGACTACGTCATGCCCATGCCGGACTCCGGTCGCTCCGCCGCGGCCGGATACGCCCGGGCCAGTGGGATCCAATATCGCGAGGGCATCGTTCCTAACCGCTATGTCGGTCGCACGTTCATCAAGCCCACGCAGGACCAGCGCAACGCCGCGGTTCGGCTGAAGCTCAACGTCATCGGCGACATCGTCCGCGGCAAGAAGGTGATTGTCGTGGATGACTCCATCGTCCGCGGCACGACTACCAAGGCCAAGATGGACCAGATCCGGGCCGCGGGCGCCAAAGAGATCCATCTGCGAATCAGTTGCCCGCCGATCAAGCACCCGTGCTTCTTTGGCGTGGACTTTGCAGAGCCCAAGCAACTCATCGCCCACGGCCGGAGCGTCGAAGATATCCGCCGCTTCCTGGGTGTGGACACCCTGCACTATCTCTCGCTCGAAGGAATGTTGTCATCCGTGAACAGGCCCGCGGCTCACTACTGCACCGCCTGCTATAGCGGAGACTACCGGATCGACATCGAGCATCCGACGACCGAAGAGGCCGTGGAAGCGGACCAGCTCAAGATGTTCAACTAAGCCGCTACGGCTTGTCGGCGGGCGCTTCGTCTTCCTTCTTCCACTCATCCCAGTTGCCGCGTTCGTCAAAGTCGGGTTCCCATTCCGGGCGCTCGTAGCCGGACTTCTCCTCCGCCTTGGGGAGTTTCTCGCGCTGCTCAGCCTTCAGGATTTGTGAGACCCGGGTAACCGTTCGCTCATCCAGCGCTTTGCGGGCCTCTCGGGCGAGCTTGAGCGGGTCGTCGGGCTTATCCTCGCCCCCGCCCATCATCATTTCCATGAAGTTGCCGGCCACCTTCGACTGCTTGTCCTCGATAGCGGCGGCCCACCGCGCGTTGGCACCCTCGGCCTCTCGGCCATACGACTCCGCAAGTGCGGCCAGTTCCGTCCGTTGATCGCCGCTCAAGTCTGCCAAACCCTCGGCGAGTTTGATCGACTTCTGAGCGTGTGATTCGGAGTAGACGCGTGGAAAGCTGAGCTTCTTGATTTCCAAGTCGAACGCCGCACGCTTCTCCGTCGGCAGCAACGGCTCGATCTTCCGGGCGTATTGCCGATTGACGTCACGCACCCGGTTGCCGTTGGTGAAAAAGTCCTTGAGCACTTCCTGCATCAACTTCGGGTCCGGCTCGGGTCCTTCGAGCTTGTCGATTTGTTTGAACAGATCCCGGAGCATCTTGTCCTTGCCCACCATGGCCCGATCGGCCTCGACCTCGTACTGCTCGGTAGCCTCTTTGAGTTCCGGCGTGCCGTCGCGGTCCACTTTCAGGTCACTGATGACTTGCAGAACGTCCACTGCTTCTCCCGCGACAAATGAGAATCGGAGTCCCACTTCACGGCGACGACCACGCTCGGCCCGCTCAAATCGGCCCGCCTGTTCCGGCGTCAGAAGTGCCTTCAGATCCTCCAGGAACGATTTTTCAAGCTTGTCCTGCTTTTCAACAAACTCCTGGGCGATCTTGAACTCCTGCTTGCGATCAAAGTTCACATGCCCTTCCGGCGACTCATTCTTGCTGCGCAGGGCTTCAAGTTGCTTATCCCCGGCCGCGGCCAACTGCTTGTAGCTCGCCCGATACCCGACATAGAGCGACCGGACCAGAACCTTCTGATCCGCATCGAGCTTGAGCACGCCGCTCATCTTTTCAACGGTTTTCATCCCGATGGGCTGTGCGAGCGGTCCGGCCTGTTCCACGACCTGCTGTTGAGCACGGGCTGTTGACGGGAGGAGAACGGCCGCGATCAAGAGCGCTATTTGCGCCAGTTTCCGGGTCGAAAGCATCAACACTCTCCATGGAGAAAAAGGGTGCTACTCACTCGCCTTGCTCTTCCTTCCACGCGCTCCAGTCCTTCTTGCTGTCCAAGTTGGGAAGGAAGTCGGGCATCCGGCCCATGCTCTCGTCATACTGCGGGAGCTTGCTCGCTTGGTCGGGCTTCAACAGGCCGCGCAGACGGGTAAGGGTCTTCTGATCGAGCTCCTGCCGGTCGGCCCTGGCCTTGGCCAACGGGTCATCCTTGTCATCCGGATTGAAGCGCGACTGCATGATGATCATGAAGTCCTTGGGAAACCGTTCCTGCGTGCTTTCGATGGCCGCGGCGTACCGCTGGTTGAGAGGCTCCAAGTCCCGCTCAAGGCCTTCTGCCAGGTTTCTTAACTCAACGGCTTGATCAGGTGTGAGATCATCCAGTCCTTTGGCCATAGCAAGGCTCTTTTGCGCCAGCGTGGGCTGGTACACGCGCGGGAACGAACGCTTCTTGATCTCCATCGAGAAGCCGGTTTGTGAAGCTTCGGGGATCAGCGGAGTCATCTGGCGAGCGTATTGGCGGTTGGCATCGCGCACCCGTCCGCCGATGGCATACAGATCGCCGATGATCTCACCCACCAGCGTGAAGTTGGGCATGCCGTTGACTGCGATCTTGTTGGCCTTGCCAAGGCTTACCTTCATGACGCGCATCTTCTCGATCATCAGCCGGTCGAGTTCCGTCTCGTACTCGCCGCAGAGCGTGGTCAGCTCGGCAGATCGCTGAACCTTGAGCTGATCCAGAACGTTGAGCAGGTCCACACCCTCTCCCGCTACAAAGGCAAATCGCATCTGCACATCGCGCCGGCGAAGCATGAGCACCCGATCCATCCGAGTCGCCTGCTCCGGTGTCAGTACCGCTTTGATGTCCTCAAAGAACTGATCCTCCAGCACGCGGGTTTTATCCGCGAATTTCTGGAGCGACTCCATCGCCTTGGTCATCTTGTCTTGGCGGTCATCGACGCCATCGGCCGTGGCGAGGTCTTTGTCCGACCCGACCACCGCTTCGCGATAGGCCCCCCGGTAGCCCTGATAGAGCGTTCTGACCAACTGGGACTGGTCTTTGTCCAGTCCGAGGAGAGTCGAGTACTTCTCGACCGCCGCCGTTCCGACCGGAATCCCGAACGGTCCGGGGATATCCATGACCGACGGCTGAGCGATACACAGCCGCACGCAAAGAGCGGCAACGATGGCGGCCAATCGAACGGTCATGGTCAACGGCACAGGTGAGTTCCTTTCCCGGGAGAGCATAACGATACCGCACCGTGACCCCACAGTTGCGGCCCCGCCCCCGTACCATGGGCCATGCCTGTCCTGACCCTTGCTCATTCGCCAGATCCTGATGACGCTTTCATGTGGTGGCCTCTCACGGGCAAAATCGAGCCACCGCGGGAGTCCTGGACGGATTCGGACTCTGTCAAGCATGCCCGCCAGATCAACCCGCCTCCTTTAGATACCTACGGAATCGAGTTCCGGGCGTTACCGGCGGATATCGAGGTGCTGAATCGGCGTGCGGTCGCGCAGGCGGATCTGGACATCACTGCACTTTCCGTGCGTACCTGGGCCGATGTTCAGGACCGCTACGTGATTACCGCGTGCGGAGCATCGTTCGGCGACGGCTTTGGTCCCAAGGTGGTGGTGAAGGCCGGGAACAAGTCAATCCGCTGCGAGGGCTGCCTGGCTCGCCCCGAGGTGCGTATCGCGATCCCCGGCCGGCGGACGACCGCGTTCCTCATGCTGGGCATGATCCTGGGTGCCGCCGCGGCCGCGAATAAGGCGAAGTTCGTCGAGTTGCCCTTTGACCAAATCATCGGTGCTGTCTCGCGAGGCGAGGTGGATGCCGGGCTGGTCATCCACGAGGGCCAGTTGACCTTTGGTGATGCCGGCCTGCGTCTGATCATCGATGTCGGCCAATGGTGGAAGGAGAGGACCGGCCTCAAACTGCCCCTGGGAATCAACGCGGTGCGGCGCGATCTGGATGAACGGTACGGCAAGGGAATGCTCGCGAGAGTGGGGGGGTTGTTGAAGCGGTCGGTTGCTTACTCCATGGAGCGGTGGGAGGAGTCCGTCGCGTACACACTGCCATTCGCGGAAGAAAATGTCCGCCGCGGTGGCGGGCAGCCTCCCACGATGGAACGACTCGATCGATACTGCCGTATGTACGTGAGCGCGGAAACCCGCGACATGGGGGAAGCGGGTCGCGAGGCGATCCGGCGACTTCTGGCCGAAGGCGCGGCCGCGGGAATGTGCCCGACCGTCGCGAGGCTTGACCTCCTGTAGCGCCCTTGCGTCCTGCGAGAATTCCGTTACTCCGTTATCATTCTCGCATGAACCTCATCCGCTCCGACATCGGCGTTGCAGTCCAGACTCCCTCAGGTCCGCTTCCGATCCGTTACATCATCGGCATCGGCCGCAACTACGCGGAACATGCCAAGGAACAGGCCGCGGATGTTCCGACGCGGCCGATGGTCTTCACCAAGAGCCCGGCATCTGCATCGCTGAACGGCGACCCGATCGTGATCCCCAAGGTCTGCCAAGACCCCACCAGCGGTGGCGATCAGACGGACTTCGAGGCCGAACTCTGTGTCATCATCGGCAACGGCCCCGGCGGGAAACGCTGCCGTGATGTTGCTGAGAAGGATGCCCTCAGTTTCGTGCTCGGCTACTGCTGCGGCAACGACGTCTCCGCACGCTGGTGGCAGAAAGAAGGCGCCGGCGGCCAGTTCTGCCGCGGCAAATCGTTTGACACGTTCTGCCCGCTTGGTCCGCATGTTGTCCCCGCGGCCGACGTGCCCAATCCGCAAGCCCTCCGCGTTCATTGCCGCGTGAACGGCGCCACGATGCAGGATGGCAACACCAAGGACATGATTTTCCCCGTCGCCAAACTCATCGCTGATCTCTCGCGTGGCGCGACGCTCTTCCCCGGCACCGCGATCATGACAGGTACACCCAGCGGGGTCGGCATGGCCAGGAAACCGCCGGTGTGGCTGAAGCACGGCGATGTCGTTGAAGTCGAAATCGACAAGATCGGCGTGATCAAGAATACCGTTCGCGCGGAGTGACCACCTATAGCCTAACGCTCACCGCTGCGTGGAGCACCACTCGCGCCAGCGTTCTCTCACCGCAGAGTAGAAGCGATCGGCATATCTCTTCCCGTCACACAACACCGACGACCGCACCGTGCTGCGAAGTTCGCGTCGCAGTGCCGCAAGCCGCGGCAAGTCGCTTGCCAGCTCTTTCGCGATTCTCGCGTAATTCTCGCGATCTTTCGCCACCCACTCCCTCTTTCCCACGGCCGACACCAGGCTCATGCTCACCCGCCCGGCGTGCCTGTCCCCCTCCAGGCACACCACCGGCACACCCATCCACATCGCCTCGCACGTCGTAGTCGTCCCGTTGTACGGCGCCGTGTCCAGCATGATGTGCATGCGCGAATAGAGCGCCAGGTGCTCGGGAACCGTGGCCGTCCCCGGCAGCATCTCAATCCGTGCGGGGTCGATACCGCCCGCAACGATGCACTTCACCAGGTAGGCCCGCGTCCCTTCCTCGGTCAGATCCACGGACTTAAGCAGCAGACGCGATCCCGGGCACGCCTCCAGCGCGCCACGCCACAGGGCAATCGTCGTCGCACCGATCTTTGACCGCGTGTTGAAAGATCCGAAAGTGATCGGCGAATCCGCCGCGGGCATCGCCGGTTCGGGGGCATCGACCGGCGGCTTGTAGCACAGAAAGCACGGGTCGATCCGCAGGAGCCGTTCCGTGGCGAGTTGCTCAGCACCCGGCGGATCGGTGATCGAATCCACCAACCGGTAGTCCACCGCTGGCACTCCCGTCGTATTGGGATACCCGATAGCCGTGATGATGAGCGGCGCCGGCTTGTTGACCAGGGCGCAGAGGCGGTTGCCCGCCGTGTGCCCCTGCAGCTCAATCAGGATGTCGATCCGCTTCTCCCGGATGCGCCGATCCAGCCCCGCATCATCCAGCGCGGCCACCTCTTCCCATGATGCCGCCTTTTGCTTCAACCGCTGGGTCATCGCATCCTTCGGGCTGCTATAGAGCGAGAACACATGCGACTCGACTCCGGGCGGCGCGTGCTCGAAGAGAGGTTCCGCGAAGAACGCAACCGAGTGCGTCCGCAGGTCCGGAGACAGCCATCCGATCCGCAACGGCCGTTCCGGGTCCGGTTCGGTCTTCGCCGGCTTCGAGCCTGTGGCGGCCGGATGCAACTCTCCGAACCGCCGGTGCGTGGCCGCAACTTCCGCCGCGGGTCGCTCGGTGTAGTTGGTCATGATGAGGTGCAACGAGTGCAGCTTGGCATGCCCGGGTGTAGCCAGGTGCCCCTTCTCCGCAGCTTCGGCGAGTTCCTCAGTTCGGCCCGCCATGCCCAGCGATAAGGCGAGGTTGTTCGCCAGATCCGGCCAGTCGGGCTTGAGTTCCAGCCCCCTCCGGGCCGCGGCGATCGCGCCCTCCGCGTCCGGCACCTCCATCAGGGCACACGACAGCCCCATCCACCCCTCTGCATATTCGGGCTGAATCTCCACGGCCTTCCGAAGCTGCTCCACCGCCTCGCGATTCCGCTTCAGGGCCAGAAGCGCACTGGCATAGTTGTTCCGGACGTTGGCCAGATGCGGGTGCATCTGGACCGCGCGGGACAAGTGGTGCGCGGCCTGCTCTGCCTGCCCACCTTGCATCAACAGCAACCCCAGCACCTGGATCGCCGGCAGGTTTGCCGGCTGACGCTGGACGATCCGGCGCACCGTCGCCACGGCCGCGGCCAGCTTGCCGCTGCGGGCATCATCCAGGGCGTGTTGAAGGATTGGGTCCAGGGCCATGCGGGAAAGTCATCGTATCGGCAGTCCCGCGCCCATATCGTTGCCTGTAGACCTCGACCATGGCTAAAAAGAAATCCAAACCCGACGACCGCGTGATGGAGAACCGCAAAGCCCGGTTCGACTACCACATTTCCGACACCCTGGAATGCGGGATCATGCTCCAGGGCTCGGAGGTCAAGTCGATCAGGGACGGAAAGGTCTCCCTGACTGAAGGGTACGTGCGGGTCGAAGAAAAACCGCCATCCCTGTACATGCACAGCGTCACGATCGATGAGTACGGCCCCGCCGGCGCCCGGCAGCACTCCATGGGGCGGACCCGGAAACTTCTGGCCCACAAGCGCGAGATCGCCAAACTCTATCGCCAGGTGCAGCAAAAGGGCATGACGGTCGTACCGCTGAAGATCTACTTCAAGGATGGCTTTGCCAAGGTGCTCATCGGCCTGGGCAAGGGCAAGAGCTCGCAGGACAAGCGACACACAATCGCGGAGCGCGAGTCCAAGCGGGACATCTCTCGTGCGATGACTAAACGCGGGGGTTAGATCCCCTTGCCGCCGGACTTCTGGGCGAGCTGGACCTTGAGCCGCGCACGGGCCTTATCGGCCTTGATGCGATCGGCTTCAACCTTGGCGTTCTTGGACGGGTCAGGCCTGCGGGCCTCGGCTTCCTTCAGCTCCGCCTGAGCCTCGGTCGAAGTCAGCGACTCGGTCGGGATCGCCCGAGCGGCCAAGATCGTCAGTTTGTTATTGACCATCTGGGCGAAGCCATCCTCAACCAGGAACGACCGGCTGCCACCCTTGCCCTTGCTGCTGTCGGCAAACCGCAGGCTGAGCTCCCCAAGGCCCAGCTTGGCCACGATCGGGGCCCGGTCTGGCAGGAAGCCCATGAGGCCATCCCACGCGGGCAGGACAGCAGACGTCACCTGCTCGTCAAGAACCTGGGCAACGGGCGTGATCAACCGGCAACGGAAGCTCTTAGCGGCCAAGGAAAGTCTCCTGGAACAGAAGGGCGGAATAGTAGCCCCTTGCCCCCTCGGCAATCCCTACCCGATGATCTTCCGCCGGTGACTCACATAGTCCCAGAGCACATACCGGTCCACATCCTCCCCGGCCGTGAAAAACACCCTTCCGCCGGTGTCTTCGGCCATCCGATGGGCAAAGGAAATGTCCTCGCTGCTCTGCCACCAACTGGGCAACAGGAAGATGTTGATCGTGATCCCCTCCTTCTTGCACAGGCGGGCTTCCCGCATCGTGGCCTCTTCGGTCCGAGGGTCCGGAGGGTAGAGCAGATAGAGCATCGGTCCTTCAAAGTGGGCGGTGGGAAGCCCGTCGGTCAGAAGAATCACCTGCTTGTTGGGCGTGTCCTGAACCATCAACTGCTGGCGAGCCAGCCGCAGCCCATGCTGAAGGTTCGTGAAGTGCGGCGGCACCTGCATCTCGCTGATGTCATCCTTGCTCATGTCCGCCTTGAGCCGCACCACCGGCGCGTGCGTCGTCACCGGCTTGGGCATCAGGTTCGGCACTTCGGAGATATGCCGGTTCTTGGCGAACGAGTAAACCTCGATAAACGAGAGAAAGTCCCCCGGATACTCGCGACGAATCAGCCCATCCAGCGCCAGGGCCATCCGCTTCACGTTCATGTACTGCCCGTCGTGCCGCATCGATCCCGACATGTCCATCAGCACACTGGTCGCGCACTTGGGCGAGTTCCGCGTGCGGTGAATCTCGATGTCCGATGACCGCAGCCGCGCCCGCTCCCCCTTCGCTCCCGCTTCGGTGCCTTCTCTCACCATGGCATTGATCAGTGACTGCGGCACATCCATATTGGCGACCGAGTCACCGAACTCGTACGGCTTGGTCGCCTGCATCTCAACCGCGCCCTCACCCACAATCGGTCCCTGATGCCGCCCCGACCTGGCTGCCTCCAAAGAACTGAAAATCTCCTGAAGCAACTTACCCTGAAATGTCCGCATCGCCTGGGGCGACAACTTGTACCCTTCCGCCGTCTCTTCCAGCCCCTGCAACTCGGCCTGCTCGCGCACATACTCGCTGATCTGCTCCGCCATCTGGCTCAGGTTCTCAACATCCGCCTCACTGGCAAACCGTGCCAGTTCATCCATATCGATCACCGCGATCTGGGCGTTCTTCATCGCCTCCCGCAGTTGCTCCAGAAGCCGGTCGATCGCTTCCAGTTCTTCCTTGATCGCCAGCCCCTCCGGCACGCTCATGGGCGTGCGGCCTGTGAACGTGTACTTGGCCGCCATCTCATCAATCTGATACTTCTCGCCCAGCCGCTCCAGAATCCCCAGGATCGATGTCCCCAGAGGCCCGTTCTCATCCCCTGAGGCGTACCACACCTTCTCCAAGTCCGCGATCTGCTCCTCCCGAATCGCCTTGTTGAACCGGTCACGCAGGCTCTTGGGAGGCTCCGCCGCATCCGCGGCCGCCTTGAACTCCTTGGCCGCTTCCTTCTGCACACGCTCCACCTCGTACGTGCTCAGGATCTTCCGCTTGCGTTCCTCCAACATCTGAATGAGCGAATCCAGGCTCGGACCCAGTCCCGCAATCTGGCTGATGTCCAGCTTTACGGCGCGAGCTAGCTCCTCCGGCGTGAGCCGCCGCATCGAGCCATAGCGCAGCATGTGCTCCATCCCCAAACTCGCCAAGTCCGGCGGCGGAGCAGTGGGGGATGGGAAGTTCCGCGGGTCGTACTTCTGATACGTATGAATCACGCCGCCAAGCGGCGTCGGGCCTGGGGATTTGGGTGGGCGAGCCATCGTGTGATTGTTCGCCGTGCAAACCAAGCCAGATGCCGATTCGGGCCCGCGGCGTTACTCCGGTGCCGTCCAAACCGCCTTCTGCTTCCCGTCATACACCGTAAGCGAGGGCTTACCCGCGGCATTCACACCCAGAAACATCCGTTGATTGCCCTTGCTGTCCGCCAGAGCAATCCGGGCCGCATCGTGCGTGCCGCCCATAAACACCCGCGTCTCACCGTCCTGGTCTGACAAGCGCACCGCCGGTCCATCCGGTGGTAACGACACCTCAAGTGCCGCCGTGCCATCCGCGTGCATCATCACCAGCCGCGGCCCCATGCGCGACATCTCCAGCACCGCCCGCACCTTCCCCGACTTGTCCACGAGCCGAAACTCCGACGCTTCCACTGCACGAACGCGGATATCCGCGAGTTGACGTTCCACGGCTGCGAGTCTCGAACTGACATCCTTCTTAGGCATTGCTGGGCTCCGGAGACACATCGTACACCGCCGGCCGTTAGACTGGCCCCCGCGGACTCGGAGAGCCCACATGCGAATCCTGCTGTTGATCGTCTGCCTGGCCATTCTCCCCGCCGCGCAAGCCCGCCAGCCCGAGGGTGTGCCGCAGATGCCTTCGGACGAATCACCCGAAGGGGTGTTCAACGAGGCCTGGCTCGTGGTCCGCAGCGCTTTCTACGCCCCTGACTTCAACGGTGCCGACTGGAACGCGATCCGCGAAGAGCTCTTGCCCCGTGCCCGCGCAGCCAAGTCACCCGCGGAGGCTTCCGAAGTCATCAACGCCGCCCTTTCACGCCTCAACGCCTCGCACACCCACCATTACATCCAGAGCCAGCGAGAGTATTACGAGCTGCTGGATGTGTTCTATCCCGACGGAGTTCCCGAACGCCGCGGCTCAAGAGTCCGCCCCGGACCTGTGGAATACGTCGGAATCGGCCTGGCCGCGACGGTGATCGACGGTCATACCTTCGCGGCCGATGTGTACAGCGGCGGTCCGGCAGATGAAGCGGGGATCCTGACCGGGGATGAGTTGGTATCCGTGGAAGGCGGCCCCTGGGGAGACATCGCGCCCTTCCGGGGGCGGGAAGGCCGGCTCACCAAAGTCACCATCCAACGTACGCCAGACCCCACCTCTCGCAAAGAACTCCAAGTCATGCCGGAGGTAATCCACCCTCGCGAGACATTCTTGAAGGCGATCTCCTCCAGCGCTCGAGTGTTTGAGATCAATGGCCTCAAAATCGCCTACGCCCGCCTCCGCTCCTACGCGCACGAGGACTATCAGGAGCGCCTCAAAGAACTCCTCCAAACCAAGTTCGCAGACGCGGATGGACTGGTCATCGACATCCGCGGCGGATGGGGCGGTGCCAGCCCGCAATACATGGACATCTTCAATCCCTACTCGCCGAAACTGGAGTACATCTCGCGCGATGGCACTCATAAGAAGTTCTCGACCACGTGGCGCAAGCCCGTGGCGCTCCTGATCGACTCCGGCTCACGCAGCGGGAAAGAAGTGCTGGCGTACGCCTTCAAAGAGCACAAGATCGGGTTACTGGTTGGAGAAAGGACCGCCGGCGCGGTGCTCGCCGGCACTCCGCGGCCCCTGGCCGATGGAAGCCTCCTCTACATCGCCGTAAACGCCGTCACCGTCGACGGCGTGACCATCGAAGGAAAGGGTGTCGAACCGGACATAAGCATCAAGCGGACCCTGCCTTACTCCGCCGGCCGAGATGAACAACTGGACGGTGCCCTCGCCGCGGTTGCCAAGCGTTGTGCCGAGCAAAGATAAGCCCGGATCAAGTTTCGTACGAAATCCGCCCGTGCTTGGTCGCCCGCGAAACCTTGTCCATCGCCCACATCCCCGCCAGCACAAACTCCACGCAACTCGCCCGCACGGCCGCATCCGTGCTCGCATTGACCTGAAACGCCTTGTCCCAGACCGGCGGCACTCGCTTCAGCCGCTCCGCATAGTGCGAAGACGGCAGCATGTCCCCAACCTCAATCTTGACCCCCTTGGAGAAAACTTCGCCGATCTCTCCAAGCCCATGCTCATCCACGTACTCCTGAAACACATCCTTAATCGCCTCCGCCGCGATCGCATCCAACACCTGCTTCTCGTTCATCTGATGGCTGCCCATCATGTCCAGCTCGAGCTTGCCAATCGCCGAGGAATGAAAGTGTGACAGATCGCTGATGCGAGCGACCGAAGGCCGCTCATTCAACCGGATCCCACGCTGCCGCGCCGAAGCAATCATCGTGCGATAGTTGGCAATTGAAAGCCGCGCCGAAACCCCCGACTGATGGTCCACATACTTGCTCTTCCGCGCCACGATCGACATCTGCTCCACAATCTCTTTCATAAACCGCGGCACCAAGACCGGATACTCACCCTCCAGCGTCAGCTTCCCTTCACCCAGCGCCTCACGCTCCGTGATCTCAATCCCCGAATCCCGGTCCCGCGGATAGTGCGTCTGGATCGTCGAACCAATCCGATCCTTGAGCTGCGGGATGACCTTGCCGCTCCGGTTATACGTCGCAGGGTTCGCCGAGAACAGAATCAAAATGTCCAGATCAAACTTGATCGGATACCCGCGGATCTGAACGTCGCGCTCTTCCAGGATGTTGAACAATCCCACCTGCACCAGGTCATCCAGGTCCGGCAGTTCGTTCATCGCAAAGATGCCGCGGTGCATCCGCGGAATGAGCCCAAAGTGCAGCGCCTCCTCCGCCGACATGCTCGTCCCTGACGCCAGCATCGCAGGGTCAATCTCCCCGATGATGTCCGCGAACTTGGTCCCGGGAGACAGCCTCTCTGCATACCGCTGATCCCGCGGCCACCATGACACCGGCGCCGCCTCTCCGTGCTTCTCCAGAAACGCACGCCCCGCCCGCGTGATCGGCCGCAACGGATCCTCGTGCACCGGGCACCCGGGGATATCCAGATACGGCAACTCCGCATCCAAAAACCGCGTCAGTAGCCGCATCAACCGGCTCTTGGCCTGCCCCTTCTCTCCCAAGAACAGAATGTCGTGCCCAGCGAGGATCGCGTTGATCAGCTCGGGAATGACAGTGTCCTGGTACCCGACGATCCCCGGAAACAACTCATCCCCGGCCGCCAGCGCCCGGGTCAGGTTGTCGCGAAGCTCCGTCTTCACCGGCTTGGGCTTCCAGCCGCTGTCACGGAGCTGCTTAACGGTCGTTGGCTTATTCATGAGTTCTCGTGTGTTCGTTGCCCGTGCCAAGCCGGATTCCCGGCGGGCCGCTTCCCCTCGAAACCTGGAACATCTCCCGGCTTCCCGCGTCCATCCCTGACAATCGACCTGCCCGGCCCTCGTATCGTAAGACCATGCTCCACCGCGGCCTTGCCATTCTGCTGGTGATTCTCGCGGCCACAGTGGCCGCCGCGCAGTCCCCCAAAAGCCCAACGATTTTCGACATCAACAAGGAACGAGCACAAAGGGCGGTGATCACCGTCGGGGAAACCCTGCCGGAGTTTGACGCCGGTGCCCCATCAATGCTCCTTGCCCTCCGCGGCGTACTGGCCGACCTCAAGGGCCCCAAGCTCGATCAACTCCGAGCTACTTGCCCCCCAAGCCCCAAGCTTGGCGATGCCGGCAACGCCGAACGCCTCTGCACCATCCACCTCTTCACCAAACCCGGCCCGCCCGGAAAGCGGGTCGCCATCTTCCGCGACAAAGCCGCCGACTTCATCGCCGTCGAACTGGATGTGACCAATCCCGAGCGCGCCCAACTCAGGCGTGAGGCCTTCGCGGCGTTGTACTTCGATTGGCCCAACTACCGCCGCGGCTTTGATCCTGACGAACTCAAGGATGAAACCGGAAAGTCAGTCGAACTTCCCAAACCATTCGTCGCAGGGCGGGTGATTCTTGACAAGAAGAACGTGAGCGAACGGTTCTCCAACGGCGCCCCCTCCATCTACGAGATTGACCGCGAACTCGACAACGAGTCTTTCTGGACGCGGCTGCCCAAGGGATATTCGCCCAAGTCGCCAGCCGGCCTGCTCGTCTGGGTGAACGCGAACAACACGGGCAAGACGCCCCAGGCGTTTGTTCAGGCCCTGGACAGCCTGAACATCATCTGCGTCGGCGCTGACGAATCGGGCAACAACCGGCTCGTATTCAACCGCGAACAGCTCGCGCTCGATGGCGTCGCCTCGGCATCCAGACAGTTCCACATCGATCCGCGCCGAATCTACGTCACCGGCATCTCCGGCGGGGGTCGCGTCAGTTCCATGCTGCTGGGCTGTTTCCCAGACATCTTCACGGGCGCCGTTCCCATCGTCGGGCTGTCCTGCTACGAAGTCGTCCCATCTGGTACCGGCAAGTTCTGGCGAGCCGAATACACCAAGCCCAAGCCCGAGATATTCAATCTATTCAAGACTCGACGCATGGCCCCGATGACAGGGCGCAAGGACTTCAACGAAGTCGAGATGCAGCGCGCGACCGAGATCCTCAAGGGTGACGGCATCAAAATCAAGTTGTACGACGATCCCAAAATGGCCCACGAACTGCCCCCGCCCGAACACTTCACCGAAGCAATCTCGTGGGTCGATGAGCCATACCAAACTCTTCGAGGCACGGAAGTGCAGGCCGCGGCCAAAGCACTCAGCACCTACACCGACAAGTTTGGCGACAAGCCGCCCAAGGATGAACCAGCCCGCAAGCTGCTCTACAAAGTCATGGAAGCCGGCCCCTGGACCGACGCCGCCTGGAAAGCCGCGGACCTCCTCGGCGCGAAATAAACCCAAAGGCGAGCCGTGGTGTGTCACCACGGCGGAGTGACTTCGCGCAATCGCTCCCGCTCAAGGCAAACGGAGGCCCCTCTACGCCTTGATCGCCTTAAACTCCCGCATCACCCGCTCCCTCGCCTTCGCGTGATCAACGATCGGCTCGGGATAGTCCAGCCCCGCCCGCACCAGCGGCGGCAACTCCGACGGATCGTGAATCTCTTCACCATCCAGCGATGCCAACTCCGGAACCCACCTGCGAATAAACGCACCCTCCGCATCGTGCGTGCGGCTCTGGCTGATCGGATTGAAAATCCGAAAATAAGGCGCGGCATCCGTCCCCGTCGATGCCGACCACTGCCACCCTCCGTTGTTGCTCGCCAGATCACCATCGATCAGTCGCTGCATGAAGTACTTCTCTCCCCAGCGCCAGTCAATGAACAAGTCCTTGGTCAGGTACATCGCCGCGACCATCCGCAAGCGATTGTGCATCCACCCGGTCGTGTTCAACTGACGCATCGCCGCATCAACAATCGGCACGCCCGTCCGCCCCTCACACCACGCCTCAAAGTCCTTCTTGTCGTACCGCCACGGAATGTTCTCCGTCGCCGGCTTGAACGCCCGACCCATGCACAGCCTTGGAAACGCCTGAATCAGGTGCTTGTAGAACTCCCGCCACACCAGTTCGCTGATCCACTGGTCCGCCCCAACCCCGCCGCCTTCGAGCTTGCCCTTGTTAGCCTCCAAGGCCGCGTGCAAACACTGCCGCGGCGAAATCGCCCCCGTCGCCAGCGCGGGAGACAGCGTGCTGGTCCCATCAACCGACGGAATGTCGCGCTTCGCCTTGTACTCTCGCAGGCGATTCGCCGCGAATGAACCCAGCCTCTCCATGGCCGCGGCCTCTCCAGCGGGCCACAACGCCGGATTTACGCTCGACTCAAACCCTTCAACCCGATCGGGAATGGCCGACGCCTGAACATCGATCCCAGCCTGCCGCCCCGGCGCCGCCACCAGCGGCACTCCCCCGCGCTCTTGATACCTCTTGAACCATGCGTTCTTAAACGGCGTGAACACCGTGAACGGCTTCCCATCCGCCGTCCGAACCGACCCCGGCGGCAGCACCACCTGATCGTCAAACGCCTGGACCTCAACGCCGGACTTTGACATCAACGCCGCGACCGCGTCATCACGCCGCGCTTCATTGACTTCATACTCGCGATTGAAGAACAGCCCCGAGCACGCATACGTGCCGGCGACCTTCGCCAAAGCCCGCGCCGCCCCTTCAAATCGCGGCACGGTTTCTACGATCAACGGGATGTTCAGTCGCCCAAGTCTCGCAGACAGCTCCCGCAAGTGCCGAAGAATGAACTCCACCTTCACCGCGGCCCAATCGTGCTCACGCCACTGCTCAGGGCTGATCAAGAACACCGCAACAACACCGGACTCGGCCCACGCCGCCGCGGCCGCCAGCGCGCGATTGTCCTCAACACGCAGGTCCGTCCTGAACCACATCAACGCGCGGCGTCGCGATGGCTCTCTAAACTCTTTGCTTGGAGTAGAACGTCCCGGCATCTCGCCGTCTTCGCCTGAAGTAACTTAAAGGATTCAGCGATCAACAACGACGGGAGCCACGATAAAGCTCGACCCGTTCCCGACACGCCCGCGCCGAATGCACCCGGCCGTATCCAGCTCGCGAAGCGCCGTGATGATCTCCGCCGACCCAAGGCTCACCTCAGGCCCGATCCAGTCCCCAATCTGCTTGGGCGTGCCCTCGATGATCCAGTCGCAATGCTTGCGCGTCGCAAACTGCAGCATCCCCTGCAGCGCGCACTTGGCCGGCGCTGAGAGCATCTGCCACTTCGGAGAGTCTTGAAATGTCTTGGACAGAATCGGCTGCACTGGCTCGTGCTCCAGACCCACAGAGGCTTGCGCACCCTCAAGGGTCGCGGTCGATCGCGAAGCAACTATAGGCTCAAACTCTCACCCCAGCAGCCTCAGCACACCCTCGGGCGGAGAACCGACGAGCGCACGGCGTGCCGCTTGTGCATTGCTAAGGGCGTCAGACCTCAGGGCACTCGGATTGAGCGGTGTTACCGGGCTTACGCCGGAGATCGCGCCAAACGCCGCCATCTCCGCACGCTGAGCCGGGGCAAGCGCTGATTGGGCAAAAGACTTCAAGTCCGACCGCACGGTCGAGATCTCGGCCATCGCCGCATCCGCCGACCTTCGGGCCGCTTCCGGATTGGCTCTGGCATCCAGCGTCCCGCCCGAGCGCAAGTCTTCCAGCCGATACGAGCGGCCCTTGTCCACCACCGCGCCCAGGTCGCCAATCGACAGCGGGCGAATATCCAGCGACGATGCGCCCGCCCGCAATGTAGTGCCCTCATGCAGGATTGACACGCCGCCCACTCGCGCACGCCCCGTCGCATCCTGCACCGATGCCAGTGCCGAATCAAAACCCTCATCCGGATTCCCGATACTCAAACGCGCAGCCCCGAGAACACTCTGCGCACTGGCCAGAGATTCACCCGCGACATCAACCGCCGCCGCCGTCGCAGACAACCGCATCGAATCGGCGTGCGGCCCCGCCAGCCGCACTCTCAAACTCGAAGCCGAAATCACAGACGATGCATCATCAGCGCCGCGAATCGGATGTGCCGACAAGACCGGTGAAACCCCCGCGATGCCCGAAGGCGCCGCAACCGGACTTACCGGAGAAACGCGGATGTTGGTGTCAATAGCGTTCATGGACGAGTGCGTCGCAGGTCTCCCCAAAACATGGGAATACTCCGCGTCCGCGGCCACATCCAAGCCCGCACAATCAAGCCTCAGGAACGGAATAGACCAATCTACTCCCCGCACATCTCCCCGAGATTCTCGTGCCTTCCTATCTCCTTACGCACAGATAAAGAATGGGTTCGCTGCAATCCACGCCGCCTGGACGACATCCGTACGTGAAGGGAACACCCTGATTCTGTCCCGCGAATGAACGTACCGGAACGCATCTCCGAACAAAGCATCTAAGAAGGGGTGCGACTCGTATATCTATGCGGGCCCGCACGAGTGAAAGGAAAGAGGCCATGTCACGCCATGAAGAGCAAATTGATCCCGATCGTCTGGTCGCCGCGGCCGAAGCAGCGTTGAGAGCCGCAGTCGACGTCTCTGAATACACCGGCGGCCCCTGGCCGTACCCGGCCGATCTGATGGGCACGCCGCTCCAGCCCGAGTTCCTGGCCGAGTTCACCAAGTGGGAAATGGAGCAAGCCTGCGACTTCCTGGTGCGCCTGGGCGCTCTCGACAAGCCACCGTCCCGCAAGGCGGCGTAGACTTCCGCATCCATCACGATGAGTGTCAATCGCCCTCTCCAATGTTCCGGGAGGGCGATTGTGTTTTTCTGGCAAGCCGCGGTATCCTGTCCGCGGGGAGTTCCGCCACACATCCATCAGGAGACCGCATGTCACCCAAGCAACACGCCGCCAGTCTGCTCACCTGGGTCCGCACCACTTCCGAGAGCATGCTCAAAGACATGCCCGAGTCTGCGATGACCAAGCAGTCCTGCCCGACCGACAACCACCCCCTCTGGGTGCTCGGCCACATCGCGAGCACCGATGTCTGGATCGCCAGCGTCGTCGGCGCCCCGGGAATCACCGCGCCCGACAGCTACAACGGCCTCTTCGGTGGCGGCAGCAAGCCCGTCGCCGACGCCAACCACTATCCCAAACTCGCCGAGGTCAAAAAACTCTTTGACTCCAATCGTGCAGCACTCCTCAAGTGGTTCGAGTCCGCCCCAGATTCCGCCTTGGCCGTGTCCCTCAAGGAAAAGACCGGCGGCTTCGCCAACGACCCAATCGACGCCATGTTCAAGATCGCCTGGCACGAGGGTTGGCACTTTGGGCAGGTCGCCTCGGCCCGCAAGGCCCTTGGCCTCAAGCCCGTCATGGGCTAGGACTTTTCCCACCCCTCTCGGGGCTTCACCAGGAAATAACCCAATTCGGGCCTGGTTTTCATTGCTGGGTTTCACCCCTTTGTGGTATCCTGATCTCAGAGGTGCGGGTTGTCCCGTGGGGAGTTCATCGCGTGTTCCAGGCAACGTCGGCGCCCAAGGGCCAGACGCAGCACAAACACGCCGGGTCTGTAGGTCTGGTGGATTTTGGGAGAGCAAGATGAAGTCGAAATTGCTTTGCGTTGCGGCCGTAGCCGCGTTTGCCGGCGCGCCGGTCTCCGCCCAGGTCGGGATCACCGCCCTCGGCGCACCCGCTGGCGGTTCGAGCATCGCGTACGGCGTCTCCGGCGATGGCTTGGTGGTGGTGGGGTACCAGACTTCCATCCCGACCCAGAACGAGGCCTTCCGCTGGACCTCAGGTGGCGGAAGGGTCGGCTTGGGAGACCTGACCGGCGGCAGCTTTGAGAGCCGCGCCTTCGGGACCAACTCCACCGGTAGCATCATCGTCGGTTTCTCAGTTTCGACCAACGGCGCTGAAGCCTTCCGATGGACGGCCTCTGGCATGGTCGGCTTGTCCGACCTGCCCGGCGGGATTTTCAATAGCAGCGCCTCGGCCGTGTCAGCCGACGGATCCACCATCGTCGGATACGGCTTCGGCGCCAACGGCCTCGAAGCCTTCGCCTTCAGCGGTGGCGGACCCAAGTCCGGCCTCGGCGACCTGACCGGCGGCATCGCCAGCAGCTCCGCGACCGGCGTGTCCTCCGACGGCTCGGTGGTCGTGGGCACCAGCATCTCCGTCAACGGAAACGAAGCGTTCCGCTGGGTCACGCCCGGGCCGATGGTCGGCATCGGCGACTTGGCGGGAGGCGCATTCAACAGCAGCGCCAGCGGACTCTCGGCCGACGGCTCGGTCATCGTCGGTTCTTCCGCATCCGCCAACGGCACCGAAGCCTTCCGCTGGACCGCCTCGACCGGCATGGTCGCCCTGAGCGACCTCCCGGGCGGGTCTTTCGCCAGCGGTGCCACCGCCGTGTCCGCCGCCGGCAACGTCATCGTCGGCACCGGCACCACCGCCGCCGGAGGTCGGGCCTTTGTGTGGACCCCCGCCGTGGGGATCCAAGACTTGGAAACCTACCTGGCCTCTCTGGGTGTGGACCTGACCGGCTGGCGCCTCGACGCGGCGACCGGCATCTCCGCCGACGGCACGGTCATCGTCGGTTATGGCGCCGCTCCTGGTCTGACACAGACCGGCTGGATCGCCAAGGTTCCTGCCTACTGCGCCGCCAACTGCGACGGCAGCGTGGCGTCTCCCGTTCTCACCGCCAATGATTTCCAGTGCTTCCTGAACAAGTTCGCCGCCGGCGATCCATACGCCAACTGCGACGGCAGCACCTCCAACCCAGCCCTCACCGCCAACGACTTCCAGTGTTTCCTCAACGCCTACGCCGCGGGCTGTCCTTGATGCGACTGGACCTGCCCATGCCCAAGGCTGTGTCGCTCGTCCTCGCTTTGACGACTCTTGCCGCATCGGCACACGCCGAGCCCAGGGCATGGTTCCGCGGTTTGGGGACCTTGCACGCCTCAAACCCCGGGAGCGCGGCCTGGGGCATCTCATCCGACGGCAAGACAGTGGTGGGGCAGGTCGTCACCGATCTGGGGCCCCAGGCGTTCTACTGGCGGGCCGCCGATGGCATGGTCGGCATCGGTGATCTCCCCGGCGGTCCCTTCACCAGTCTGGCGTCCGCAACCAACTCCGACGGCACGGTCATCGTCGGTTTCGGAAAGTCCGCGGCCTCCGGCAACAACTACGAGGCGTTCCGCTGGTCGGCGGCGCAAGGCTTCACTCCTCTGGGTGACCTGCCCGGCTCCGACTTCATGAGCCAGGCGTATAGCGTCAGCGCCGACGGCAATACGGTGGTCGGCATCGGCCGCTCGCTCGCTGGTTTCGAGGCCTTCCGCTGGACACCCGCAACCGGGATGGTCGGCATGGGCGGCCTGCCCGGGCCGATCCTCTCCAGCAGCGCCCAAGCCGTGTCTCCCGACGGCTCCATCATCGTGGGATACGCCTGGGCAGATGTCGGCTATGAAGCCTGGCGATGGACCGCCGCCACGGGATTGGTCAGCCTGGGCGAGCTCCCCGGCGGCGCACACTTCGGCGTGGCCAATGCGATGTCGTCCGACGGCTTTGTCGTCGTCGGGCAAAGCTCCTCGGCGCTGTCCGGAAACGGCGGCGAAGCGTTCCGCTACGAGGCCCCCTTCGGCATGCAGCCCCTGGGCGACCTCCCGGGCGGGACCTACCAGAGCGTCATCCTCGCCAGCGATGCCAGCGGCACCGTGCTGGTCGGCCAGAGCGATACCGACACGGGCCTGGTCGCGGTGGTGTGGGATTCCGTCAACGGCATGCGCCGCCTCCAGGATGTCCTTCAGCAATCCATCTCCGGCGGCGATGTCGGCACGCTCGACGGCTGGACGCTCACCAACGCCACGGCAATCTCCGCCGACGGCAAGTACATGTGTGGACTAGGGATTAACCCACTGGGCCAAACCGAGGCTTGGGCCGCACGTATGCCCAGGTTCTGCTATCCCAACTGCGACGGCAGCACCGTCCCCCCCGTGCTCGGCGCCGGTGACATTCAGTGCTTCCTCAATGCGTTCGCGGCCGGAACGCCCTACGCCAACTGCGATAGCAGCCGGTTCGCGCCCGTGCTCAACGTCAACGACTTTGTGTGCTTCATGCAGAAGTACTCAACCGGCTGCTGGTAGGCGCCTGGCGGCGAATCCTCCCCGCGGGTACGTTGTACGGGCATGTTGATCCTGTCCGACCTTCGAAAGTCCTTCGGGGCAATCACCGCGGTAGATGGAGTCTCTCTCCGGCTCAAACGCGGCGAGGTCTTCGGCCTGCTCGGCCCCAACGGCGCCGGCAAGAGCACCACGATCAACATGGCCGTCGGGCTGCTCACGCCCGACTCGGGCAAGGTCCAGCTCGAGGGCCTCGGGAGCCCCGGTGACCCGACGGTGAGATCGCGGATCGGCGTGGCGCCCCAGTCGCTGGCAATCTACGACGAGTTGACCGGGCGGGAAAACGTCCAGTTCTTCGCCTCGCTTTACCCCGGCGGTATCGGAGCAAGGCGAATCGCCGAGGTCCTCGAACTGGTCGGCCTGACCGATCGCGCTGCCGACCGCGCCAAGACGTACTCCGGAGGCATGAAGCGCCGCCTCAACCTCGCCTGCTCCCTGGTGCACGATCCGGACCTCCTCCTGCTCGATGAACCGACCGTGGGTGTGGACCCGCATTCCCGAAACGCCATCTTCGACCTGGTCGAGGGCCTCAGGGCCCGCGGTCGCACCGTGCTCTACACAACCCACTACATGGAAGAAGCACAGCGCCTCTGCGACCGCGTCGGGATCATCGATCACGGCAAGCTCCTCGCCGTGGACACCGTCCCCGTTCTTATTCAGTCGCACGGCGGCAAGAGCACCGTCAAGATCGAACGCCGCGGCCAGCCCGACTCTCTCACCCAGACCGACGATCCACTCTCCACCATTCAGGCCGTCCTCAAGTCCGGTGGCGCCGACGGTGTCGCCATCGAAAGCCCGAACTTAGAAGGCGTGTTCCTGGCCCTCACCGGCCGGAGGCTCCGAGACTGATGAACGCCATTTGGAACATCGCCCTCAAAGACATCCGCATCCTGGTCCGCGACCGGCAGGGCCTGTTCTTCGCGTTCATGTTCCCCGTCATCTTCGCCATCTTCTTCGGCATGCTCTTCTCCGGCGCCGGCGGATCTGCCTCCGGCATTCCGATCGTCTTCGTGGATGAAGATCAGTCCGCGGCCTCCGCCCAGTTCGCAACGCAACTCGAAACCGATACCGCCTTCAGTGTCTCTCGGGCCATCACCCGCGAAGAAGCGCAGGAACAGGTCAAGTCGGGCGACCGCACCGCGATGGTGATTGCCCCCAAGGGGTTCGGCGAGGCCAGTGAACGTATCTTCTGGGGTGACCCCATGCGCCTGCTCATCGGCGTGGATCCTGCTCGCAAAGCCGAGGCCGGCATGATCGAAGGCCTCCTCACCGCCAAGGCCTATCAGCGCTTCCAAACCATGTTCACCGATCGCACCGCGATGCAGCGCAACACCAAAGCGGCCCTGGATGCCCTCCAGCAAAGCCCCACCGGCAACGCCGCGACCCGGCAAACACTCCAGTCCTTCCTCGGAAGCCTCGACACGTTCATGAAAGACATGCCCGCGGATGAGAAGGACCCCGCCAAGATCTCCACCGGCGGCGGCGGGTTCAATCCCGTCACGATTGAAAAGCTCGACATCGTCCGCAAGCGCGAGGGACCCCAGAACTACTTCTCGATCAGCTTTCCACAGGCCATAGTCTGGGGCATCATGGGCTGTTCCGCCTCGTTCGGTATTTCCATCGTCACCGAACGCACCCGCGGCACCCTGATCCGCCTCCGCATGGCACCTCTGTCCGGCGTCCAGATTCTCGCCGGCAAAGGCCTCGCCTGTCTGCTCACCACCTTGGCCGTCTTCTCGATGCTGGTGTTGCTCTCCCTGGCTCCACCCTTCAACGTGCGCCCGGAATCCTGGCCCCTGCTTTTCATGGCGGCGATCTGCGTCTGCTTCGGCTTCGTCGGGATCATGATGGTCCTGTCCGTCCTGGGAAAGACCGAGCGCGCCGTCAGCGGCGTCGGCTGGGCCATCCTGACCGTCCTCTCCATGATCGGCGGCGGAATGGTCCCCCTCTTCATCCTGCCCCCCTTCATGCAGACCGCCAGCGGCATCAGCCCCATCAAGTGGTCCATCCTGGCCTTCGAAGGCGCCATCTGGCGCGGCTTCACACTCCAGCAAATGCTCCTCCCCTGCGGCGTCATGGTCGGAATCGGCATCGCCGGAATGCTCCTGGGCTCCCGAGCCATGCGAACCTCCAGCGCCTCCTGAACCCCATGTCGAAATCAAATTGTCCTCTCCAGGTTTTGGTCGCACTCAACGGCGTGAACTTTCACCTTGTCCCTGCGCTTCGATTGGCCTGCCTTTCAGGCCGTTTCAACGGCCTTGCTCGCTATCAGGCCACGGCTTCAGCCGTGGTTGGAAGTCGGCAAAATGAGCGTTGCCTTGAGCGTTTGACAGCCCGTTTCAACGGGCTTACCCGGATACCGGCTTTAGCCATACGGCAAATTAGTTCACGGAGTTGGCACTGCATGGCCAGTGACGCGAGTTCCCTTCCGGGTGACATTGGTCCGTTGTCCTCAGTGCAAGGACTTTGGACACATTTTGTCCGCACGACTTTGCTCACCCACGACACGTTTTCTGCGAAATCTCCACATCAAATCCGCGCCCTATTTCAAGCACTTTCTGAACAATCGCCTCCATTTTTGACACGGTTTTTGCGCGCAAAACGTGTCTTTGGCCCCTAGGTAGAGGGGCTGCTCAAACAACCCCGGATTGATGAGGCCGCGGATTCGGGGCGGAAACCCCGTGTTGGCTCCGACGCTTCATATTCCGGAAGAGCTTGAGCGAACCTCTACCGCAAGCAAGTTCTCGAAAGAGAACGTGCCCTCGGTCGCATCGACGTGGACCGCCCGATCTCGGCGCAGCTCAAGCCCCCAAGGCCCAACTGCGCAGGCAGCCAACCGGTTCCACGCACGAGCGGAAGACAAGTGAAAGAAAGACCTAACCGTGCCATCGAGGTCGGTTCCTCCGACCTCGATGTTCCGGATGCCGACCGGCCCACGTAGAAGCCCAGTTCCGGAGGTGCCACTGCTCGCCGCACGAAAACCCCACGCGCTCAACCACCCCATGCCGCGGCGCAGCAGTGCCGACGACCCCTCGCGCCCAAACCCACCCCACCCGCAACATCCATATGATGTACCAGTATCACTAAAGGGCGTTTCTGCCCCTCCCCGCGGCGGATTGAGAAAGGATGCTCCCATGCGTTGGCTGCACCTGTTGGCGACTGCTCTGATCGGCCTCTCCGCCTCCACCGTTCTGGCCCAAGAACCAGACCAACCGGACAAGCCCGAGGCCAAGGCCACCGACGATCCCAAGCCCGAAAAGAACAAAGCCCCCGACATGCTCCGCGCGGCCGACGCCAAAATCGCCAAAGCCAAGTCCATGACCTTCAACGCCAAGGTCCGCGGCGTCGGCGCCCTGGGCACCCGTTCACCCGAAGCCTCCGGCGCCGTCTCCATGGTCCGCGATGAAAAGTCCGCCCCCGGCTTCAAGTTCCTCGCCCGCGGCCCCGCCAAGTGGAACGGCAAAGACACCGGCTCTCGCGAATACACCACCTGGTTCGACGGCAAGGTCGTCAAGTCTCTCCACGACACCGACAAGAAAGTCCTCGAAGCATCCTGGGGCATCTCCACCGATCTGATGGATGAGGGCGCCGGCTGGGTCACCACCTGGATCTTGAAGTGGAAAGAACTCGTCACCGACCGCTTCAACGAGCCGGAAAACATGGTCCCCAGCCGCGTCGAAGGCATCGCCGATGTCGGCGGCGTCAAGTGCAACGTCATCTACGTGGACTACTCAGAACTCTCCGATCGCCAGCTCTTTGATGTCTGGTGGTATTTGGGTGCGGAAGACAACCTCCCGCATCGCGTAGACATGCACCTGGTGGGCGCGGGCGGCGACGGTTTCACCGTCACCGAAATCGACCACCTCGAACTCGACGCCACTGTGTCACCCACGCAACTCGCGGCGGTGGTTCCCGAAGGCTACGCCACCGAAAAAGCCAAGGAGCCCGAAGCACGCCAAGGTGTGCGAGTCGTCAAGGCCGCCGGCCCCCAAACCGGCCAGGCCGCCGCCGACTGGACGCTCAAAGATGCCGACGGCAAAGAACACACGCTCTCTGAGTACCGCGGCAAGGTTGTTGTGCTCGACTTCTGGGCCACCTGGTGCCCCCCCTGCCGCGCCGCCATGCCCGGCATCCAGAAAATCCATGAAAAATACAAAGACAAAGGCGTCGTCGTCCTGGGCATGAACTGTTGGGAAAGCGGCGATCCCGCGGCCTACATGAAGGAAAACAACATCACCTACGGACTCATCGTCAAAGCCGACGATGCCGCCAAGGCCTACGGAGTCAGCGGGATTCCCACCCTGTACGTGATCGGGACGGATGGCAAGGTCATCTACCACACCGTCGGTTTTGAGGGTGAAGAGGCCTTGGAGGCCGCGATCAAGGGCCACCTAAAGCCCTGATCTCTTAACCGAAAATTCTATTGGAGTCCTGTCGACGGGCTGGTAGTCTGTGTCTTCCACCCGGAGGGCCGCGGGTCGCGTGTTTCGCGGCCGCGCCCTCCGCTTTGAGGAGGCCTTAATCATGAAGTCTGGATTTTGCGCTGTAGTTCTCGTGTTGGCCGCGGGCTTGCCGGTCGCTGCACAGACGATCGGCCCCGAGGTCATATTCACGGAAGTCGCAACCGCCCCGACGGCAAAGCGGGAAGTCCCGGGCTTGGGCGCGGGCGTGAACTTCGAATCGACTTCGGCCGGTCTGGCCCTCGACCGCCCGTTCGCAAGTCCGAACGGTCAGTACATGGCAATCAAGTTCTCATCGAGCCTCGCCACGACCGATGACGACGGGATTCTGTTCTATTCGGTGGGCACCGGATGGACGGTGGTGGCCCGCGAGAACACCACGACCCCGTTTGATGCGACCCGCCCCTGGGGAGTTTTCGACAACCGGATCAGCCTGAACAACTCGGGCTCGTTTGCGTTCGCCAATAACATCGGCGGGGCCAGCCTCACCGACGATGAACTGATCTCTAAGTACACCCTGGTCGCTGGGGTGCCGACGTGGAACTCGAATCCGTATCGCGAAAACGATGCCGCGGCCGATGCCGGGGTCACCACCTTCATTCCGACGGGCTCCAAGTACGGCACCGACGTGAACAGCCCGCAGATTCTCGCGGACGGCTCGGTATGCGCCAATCTCGACCTGTTCAACGATGCGACCGTGACGCCACCCAGCAACGCGAACAACAACGGTTGCCTGTACCGCTCGGGCGTCGCCCTGCAGCGTGAACAGATCACCAGCCCGATTGGCCAGACGGTGTTCTGGGATCTCTTTGATGTCGATCAGTTCCTGCTCAGCGCTGACGGCTCCACGTGGATTGCCACCGGCAACGATGAGAACAACACGGCGCCGGCTCTGGACCAGATCACGGTCGTCAACAACACCGTGGTCATCCGCGAAGGATCGATCATCACCGGACTGGCCACCGCGTGCGATGCGACCGCGACCGACGCCGTGACGATCACTCCCAACGGCGACTGGTTTGCCCGCGGCAACAACACCGACATCGATGAGGACTGGGTTGTCCGCAACGGCACGGTCATCGCCTGCCGCAAGGCCGGGCACCCGGCCAACACGGTCACGGGTGGTTCGGAGCTCTGGGGCAACACCGACTTTGCGGACACGTTCTTTGTGTGCAGCGGAAACTCCGTGGGCGATTGGGTGGTCGGCGGGGTCACGAACAATCCGATCAACTCCAACGGCGTGCTCGTGGTGAACCACGGCGGGGCCGCGACCGTCGCGCTCAGAGAAGGCGATCCGCTCGACCTGAACGACAACGGGATCTTCGACGATGCAGCGTTCATCCGCACGTTCGGAAACGATGACGTGGTGCTGACCGATGACGGGTGGCTCTACGTCGCGATCACCGTCACCAGCGATCAGTCCCTCGGAAACGCCGGGCCCGACATCGGTGATGCCCTGATCAAGGTCCGGGTGTTCACGCCAAGCGTGGGCTGCTACGCCAACTGCGACGGCAGCACCTCACAGCCGCTGCTGACCGCCAATGACTTCCAGTGCTTCCTCAACGCGTTCGCGTCCAGCGATAGCTACGCCAACTGCGATGGCAGCACCAGCACTCCTACCTTGACGGCCAACGACTTCCAGTGCTTCCTGAATACCTACGCCGCGGGCTGCAGCTGAGCCCGATCCCTTGCCTGTCGAAACGGCCCCGGCCTGTCCGGGGCCGTTTCTTTTCGCGGCATAGACTTGGCCCTTGGGCGGGTAGCTCAACGGCTAGAGCATTCGCCTTACACGCGAAGGGTTCGGGGTTCGAATCCCCGCCTGCCCATTAGGAAAGTTCTGAGTGCTGAGTCCCGAGTGCCGAGTGTGATGCGCGAGTGAACTGGCTCGATCTTGTATATCTGAAGGTTGCGGGGCTGACGGCTCCTTGGTGGATGCTCAAGAAGCGGCATGGCTGGGCCGAGCGGTTCGGCAAGATCGAGCCGGTGGCCGAGCGCGGCGGGGGATTGCCGCGGCTGATGATCCATGCAGTATCAGTGGGGGAGGTGAGCGCGCTGCGAGAGCTAGTGCCGCTACTCACGCCGCAGGCGCACCTGATCATCAGCGTCGGCACCGATACGGGCATCAAGCGGGCGCGGGAGCTTTTCGCCTCGACGTGCGATGTGGTGAGGTACCCGCTGGATGTGTCGTGGGCGGTCAAGCGGTTTCTGAACCGCGTGCGCCCCGCGGCGGTCGGGCTGGTCGAGTTGGAGCTTTGGCCCAACTTCGTCGCCGAATGCACGCGGCGCAATATCCCGGTCGGCGTGATCAATGGCCGGCTGAGCGAGCGCAGTTTCAAGGGGTACCGGAAACTGCGGTGGTTCATGCAGCGGACTTTCGGCGCGCTCACGTTCGCCGCGGTACAAGATGAGGATTACGCCGCGCGGTTTGTGGCCATGGGTGTGCCGCCGGAGCGGTGCACGGTGACGGGCAACATGAAGTGGGATGCCGCGCGAGTCGAAGATTCGGTGGCAGGCGCCGATGCGCTGGCCAGAGAGATGGGCATCCGCCGCGGCCCCGGAGCGCCGCCGCTGGTTGTCGTCGGTAGTACCGGGCCGGATGAGGAAGCCCTGCTGTGCGGTGCGGTGGATCAGATCGAGAAAGAGCTAGGTCCGATTCAACTGTTGTGCGCTCCGCGGAAGCCGGAACGCAACGATGAGGCGGCACTCGCGATGGGCACGGCGGTTGTACGGCGCACTTCGCGAGCGGCGGGGACAGGCTCGACCCGGTTTCTGCTGGACACGATCGGGGAACTCCGCGGGGCCTACGCGCTGGCGGATGTGGTCGTGATCGGCCGGAGCTTTGGCGACTTATACGGTTCGGATCCGACGGAGCCCATTGGGCTGGGCAAAGCGACGGTGATCGGTCCGGCCATCAAGGACTTCAAGGCGGCGGTGGAAGCCTTCGACGCTGCCGGCGGAATCGTGCGGACGACGCGAGAGGGCCTCGCGGGCGCATTGTCTGAGCTTCTTCGCGATGCCGGCAAGCGGGAGGAACTGGCGCGGCGGGGGCGGGAGTGCATCCGCCAGCATCAGGGCGCAAGCGCCCGGCACGCGGAGTTGCTGCTGGAACTGGTGTCGCCGCGTGATGCCCGCCCGCGGGTGGTTACGGTTCCTTCGCGCGCGTCAGCAACTCCTTGACGGCCGCTTCCAGTTGCGGATCCTTGCCGGCGACTTCATCCTCGGGGGTTTGCGGTACCACGATGTCGGGCATCGCGCCGTGGTTTTCCATGTCGGTTCCGTCGGGCAGGTACCAGCCGCGGAATGGGGTGCGGATGTTGGTGCCGTCGATGAGCGTGGCCGCGCCGGTCGAGATCACCGCGCCGAAAGTTTGCTGGCCGACCAGCTTGCCGCGTTTGATGGTTTTGATCGCGTGGGAGAATATCTCGGCGTTGGAGTACGAGTTCTGGTTGCAGAGGACCGAGAGCTCGCGGCTGTAGCCGTAGATGAGACGGCGGTCGCGCGGGAAGGCATCCTTGGCGACCTTGGTGGGATCCACGCCGCGGGCGGCGGTGAAAGCGTGGCGCGGGGCGGTGAGGGAGGCGAGCAGGATGTCGTTGGTGGAGCCGCCGCCGTTGTCACGGACGTCGATGATGAGGCCGAGCTTGCCGTCGGCCGCGGCGAAGAGGTCGCGTTCGAAGTCGCGGACCGAGTTCATGTCCATCGCGCGGATGTGGAGATAGCCGAGCTTGCCGCCGGAGAGTTCTTCGACCTTGGCGCGGTTGCGGGCGACCTCGTCGCGGTAGCGTTCAATGGTGTCGTTGCCGGAGGAGTAGGGCGTGATGAGCATGAGCTTCTTGGCGCCGTTGGCGGGCTTGATTTCGATCAGAGTTTCCTGGCCGGAGGTGCCGGCGAGCGAAGATGCGAGGTCAACGGCCGGGGGCTTGCCTTCTTCGGCGAGAGCCTTGCCGTTGATGGCCGTGATGACATCGCCGACGTTGAGTTTGGAGGACTTGCGATCCGCCGGTGAGCCGGCGATGACGCGGGTGACCTGGAAACCGCCCGGCACGGCCTTGGCATCCACACCCAGGTAACCGATGGGCTGGCCGGTGCCGCCGGTGTCGCGACCGCCGGTGATGCCGACGTGGGAGCCGTTGAGTTCGCCGAGCATGTTCAGGAAGACGCGGTTGAACTCGGAGTCGGTGCGGGTGCGCACAGCCAGTTCGAGGTAGCGTTTGGTAAGCGCGGCCCAATCAAGGCCCTTGAGCGTGGGGTGATAGAACCCGTTGCCCATGATTCGCGCGGCTTCGAGGAACTTCTGTTTCTGCTGGAGCGCGATGTCGATGGTGACGGGGGCATCGATCGCGAGCTTCTCGGTTTCGCCGCCGGCGGGCTTGCCGAGGTAGGCCTCACCGCCGGATGGACGCGGTGGGCCATCAGCGCCTGCTCCGGGGGGCCCGCCGGCGCCGCCGGAGATGAACAGGACCTTTTCGCCGGTGAGCGAGGTGGCGACGCCAGAAGTGCCGCCCGCGAAGACGGTCTTCTTTTCAGCGCCTTTGTAGTCCACGGAGATGAGTTGCGAGGCGCCATCGGTAGAGGTGGAGTACATCACGCGGTCGGCCGCGGGTGTGATCTGGACCGTTCCGGCGTTGGCGTTGGTCGAGAGGCGGCGGGTGCGGAGGTAGGCGTCGTCGGTGTCAAAGATCAGCGGCTCGGGCTTGGCGGGTTCTTTCTTGTCGTCCTTGGCGGTGTCATCCTTCTTTTCGTCGGGCTTGGCATCGCCGTCGGGCTTGGGTTTGTCGCCAGCGGGGGCCGCCGGGGCACCCAAGGGCTTGCGTTTCTTGACCTTCTCGCCGGCATCCTTGTAGTAGTCGGCGAGTTCGTACGGGCGCAGGCCGTCGAGCTTTTTGTCGAGGTTGATTGCGTACACATCCTCGTTGCCGTTGGAGTCGGCATCGCGGTCGGAGAGGAAGTACAAGACCTTGCCGTCGGCCGAGAGTCGCGGCGAGCGGTCGGTGTCGGGGTGGCGGGTGATGTTGATGGGTTTGGCGTCGGCGGTGCCGGTGTCGAGGAGCCAGATGTCGGAGTTGTAGTTGACATCTTCGATGGCGTAGATGATGTGGCGTGAGTCGTTGACCCAGAGTGCGTCGGCATCGTTCCAGCCAGGGAACAGCGTGCGTTCGGACTTGATGGTTGGGACTGCGCCCAGGTCCGTGCCAGCGGGTTCAAGGTCGAGCATGACCAGGTCGCCGCGCGAGCGTGTGATGAGCAGTTTCTTGCCATCGGGAGAGGGAACTGGGTTGCGCTGTTCCTGATCGTTGACCGAGAAGGGAACGACCTTGAAGGTGACCGAATCGGCCCAGCGCTTGCCCCAGTCGGGCTTCTTTTCCTTTTTTGCGTCGGGCTTTTTGTCGTCAGCCTTCTTGTCGTCCGGCGCAGCATCCTTCGGGGGCTCTGCGGGCTTCTCTTCGGCCTTCTTTTCGGGCTCGGCCTTGGGCTTGTCATCGCCGCCGATGTTTTCGCGAGTGAGCGCGACGGTCGCGGCGTAGATGCCTGACACGCCGGAGTCATCCGATGCGAAGTAGAGGGTGCGACCGTCGGGGGACCACGCCAGGTCGCGGGCGCGGAAGGAGTTGTTGGTGACGCGGCGGGTGGGGCGGTCTTTTTCGGTGCTGCGGACGAAGATCTGGCCGCGGGCGATGACTGCGAGCGTCTTGGTGTCGGGGCTCAGGGCGGCATCGGCGACCATGCGTGAGAGATTGATGCGTTGGAAGTCGAGGCTGCCGGCATCAGGATTGGCCAGGACGGCGACGGCTTGGGCCGCGGGTTTGTCCTGCTTGAAGTCGATGGTGTAGAGCGTGTCCCAGACGCAAAAGACACCTTTCCAGCCACCGGGCGCGATGTTGAAGTCTCGTACGCCGTGGGCGATGGTGGCCTGACCCGGGGCCACCTTGAAGTCGGTGACTTGGGAGGCGGAACTTTCGTTGCCGCCGGCCTTGATGCGCCAGAGGTTGTTCTCGCCGGCGCGGGCGGACACGAAGACGATGGAGCCATCGGGCAGCGCGAACGCGTCGGCATCGTTGTGGGCATCTTTGGTGATCTGTGCGAAAGTGCCCTTGGCGGTGTCGAGGGTGAAGACGTCGCTGTTGGCCGCGCCGGTGTAAGGCGGGCGCGTAGGGTCGTAGCGATTGCGGTGGAAGACGATCCTGCCATCTGCGGTTGCGTGCGGGGAGGCGCCGAAGGCATCGGTGAGTCGGGTGACGGGTGCGGACTCGGCGACGGGCGCGGCGTACATGTGCGTGCTGCGGAAGATGGTGGGTTCCAGGGCCGCCGAGAAGTAGAGGGACTTGCCATCGGCCGAGAATCCGGAGAGAACTTCCGGCTTGTCGGCGGTGGTGATGCGCCGGATTGCTCCCGCGGCGTGGACCCCGCCGCCAGAGTGCGCGGCCACAGGCATGAGGTAGAGGTTTCGCGGTCCGTCGCGCTCGGACTCGAAGGCGAGTTGAGAACCGTCCGGGCTGAACGCCGACCGAGCTTCTTCGGAAGGGTGAGAGGTCAGGCGTCCTGCTGTTCCGCCGGTCGAAGCGACGCACCAGAGATCACCCGCGGATGCGAAGACGATGGTTGATCCGTCGGGGCTCAGGGACGGGAACTGCGGGAGGCCGACGGGTTGTCCGGCGGCCCCGGCAACGGCCGCGGCCGGTTGGGCGGCCGGAGGCGTCTGCGTCGGCAAGGCGGTGCAGGAGGTGGAGAGCAGGGGGAGGACGAGCAGGCAGCGTGCGATCATGGCTTTCTCGCGTGTGGGGACCAAGGAGTGGGGAGCCTACGGGATGTTGGAGAGTGCGGCAATCCGGGCCATCCCGAAGGCTGGTGGGCACGAACGGCATAGATGCCGGCCGGAGTACGTTCCGCCAAGGCGCATATTGAGACATCGCCATAGAGTCCCGAATGCAAGAATGGGTCAAACCGGTCGTTCTGGAGGGGCGAAACGTTCGGTTGGAGCCGCTGGCCCACCGGCACGCGCCGGGGCTGCTTAAGGCGGCGACACCGGACCTGTTTGAGTTCACACCACAGGGTCCGCGGGTGTGGTCGGTTGAGGGGTTCATCGAGGACATCGACAAGGTGAACGCGATCGAGGATTCGGTTGCGTTCGCGATTGTTTTGAAAGCGACTGGCGAGGTGATCGGACGGACTACCTACATGGAAATCCGAGCTCCGCACCGTGGGCTGGAGATCGGGCGGACATGGATCTCACGCAAGCACCAGGGCACCGCAGTGAATCCCGACATGAAGCTGCGGATGATGGCGCACGCGTTTGACACGCTGGGGGCGGTGCGGGTGCAGTACAAGACGGGGCATCGGAACCTGCACAGCCAGCGGGCGATTGCCAAGCTGGGAGCGGTCCGAGAAGGCGAACTCCGGAATCACATGATCGAGCCGGATGGGCGCCTGCGGAGCACGGTGGTGTTCAGCGTGACCGCGCAGGAATGGCCTGCCGTCCGACGCGGGCTTGAAGCGAGGCTGGCGGCGCAGCCTTGAGGGAAGGTCAACGTTCGCATGCGCGACGCGAGGGTGTGTGAATCAGCGTCGAGTGCAGGGCCGCGCCACAATTGTGTGGACTAGGGCACTCACCTGATATGCCGGCCGGAATCCCGGTTTCAAGCGGGTTTCAGCGTGCACGCGCCTGTTCCGACGAGGTCTTGCAAGGGGTTCTTCCTCAAGTTGACTCCCTTGGGGTCCGATTTCACGTGATCACCCAACTGGGTCACACGTGAGAGGCGACAACATATGGCAGAGCTTGATGATCTCGTAAGAGAGTTTCTCGTTGAGAGCAACGAGAACCTAGATCGTCTGGACCAGGATTTTGTCGCCCTGGAAAAGGACCCCGCGGCCCGTGAAAGGCTCGCGAGTATCTTTCGCACCATTCACACGATCAAGGGCACCTGCGGATTTCTGGGCTTTTCGAAGCTGGAATCCGTGGCGCACGTGGGGGAGAGCCTCCTGAGCAAGCTGCGCGATGGCGAACTGGGAGTGACCAGTGACATCATTACCGCGCTGCTCCGCATGGTGGACAACGTGCGTGAGATTCTGGCCAGCATCGCCGAGGGTGCGGGCGAGGGCAACGGCGACTACTCACAAACTATCGCGCTGCTGACGAAGTTGAAAGATGGCGGCCCTGCGGCTGTGGCATCCGCCCCGGCGGCGACTCAGCGGGAGCCGGCAGCACCGGTTGTTGCGGCAGCGCCGGTCGAAGAGTCGGCGAAGGTAGAGCACGCCGAAGAGGTGACGCACGAACACGAGAATCATCCGGCCCAGGCCGCGGCCAAGCCCGCGGAAGGGGCATCCTCGAGCGCGGCGGGCACGGGTGGGGGCATCCGGGTGGATGTGGGCCTGCTCGACAAGCTGATGAACCTGGTGGGAGAGCTGGTGCTGGCGCGGAACCAGATCCTGCAGTTCAGCGCCGCCAACGAGAACGCGACGCTGGCGGGCTCGACTCAGCGGCTGAACCTGATTACGTCTGAGCTGCAGGAAGGCGTGATGAAGACGCGGATGCAGCCCATCGGCAACGTGTGGAGCAAGTTCCCCCGGATCGTGCGCGATCTGTCGCAGATGTGCGGCAAGAAGATCCGCGTGGAGATGGAAGGGAAAGAGACGGAGCTGGACAAGACGATCATCGAGGCGATCAAGGACCCGCTTACGCACGTGATCCGCAACTCGGTGGACCATGGGGTTGAAACTCCGGAGGCTCGCCGCAAGGCCGGGAAGCCGGAAGAGGGGCTGCTCTCTCTGCGTGCGTTCCACGAGGGTGGTCAGGTCAATATCGAGATCATCGATGACGGCGGCGGGGTCAACATCGATCGCGTCAAGAAGAAGGCCCTGGAAAAGGGTCTGATTACGGCCGAGCACGCGGCCCGCATGAGCGACCGCGAGGCGACGAACCTGATCTTCCTGCCGGGGTTCTCTACGGCGGAGAAGGTGACGAATGTTTCGGGCCGCGGCGTGGGAATGGATGTTGTCAAGACCAATATTGAGAAGATCGGCGGCACTGTTGATGTGCAGAGCAAGCCGGGCGTGGGAACGACGCTGCGCATCCGGATTCCGCTGACGCTGGCGATTATCCCCGCACTCATCATCACCAGCGGTGGCGATCGGTTTGCGATCCCGCAGGTGAGCCTGCTGGAGCTTGTGCGGCTCGGCGAGGAACAGGCCAAGACCGGCATTGAGGATATTCACGGCGCGCCGGTTTACCGGTTGCGCGGCAACTTGCTGCCGCTTGTGAACTTGAACAAGCAACTCCAGACCGGAGCCCCGACGGCCACCGCCGGAAGCCCGGTGAACATCGTCGTGCTGCAGGCCGACGAGCGTCAGTTCGGGCTGGTGGTGGATGAGATCAACGACACCGAGGAAATCGTGGTCAAGCCCCTGGGCAAGCTGTTCAAGGGCCTGAGCACATTTGCGGGCGCGACGATCATGGGAGACGGGCGTGTGGCGCTCATCCTGGATGTGATGGGCCTGGCCCAGAAGTCCAACGTCGTGTCTGAGTCCAAAGACCGGTCGGTTCACGACGCCGCGGCACGCACGGAAGATTCCGGGCAGGCCAAGACGGCGCTCTTGCTCTTCCGAGTCTCCGATACGCGCCGCATGGCGATCCCGCTGTCGCTGGTGGCGCGTCTGGAAGAGTTCCCGCGGGAATCTATCGAGCAGTCCGGCGATCTGCAGGTTGTTCAGTATCGCGGGCAGATCATGCCGCTGGTTCCGCTGTCCAAGGCACTCGCGGAACAGGGGCTGCCCGCGCCAGCAGGAACGCCGGCGTTCGGGGACACCGTCCAGGTCATTGTTCATACTCGCAACGAGCAGAGTGTGGGCCTGGTGGTGGATCGGATTGTGGACATCGTCGAGCAGGCGCTGGTGGTCCAGCGCACCGGGATTCGCCCCGGAATCCTCGGCTCGGCCGTCATTGAGAAGAGAGTCACCGAGCTCCTCGACGTCGAGGGGATCATCCGCGCCACGCTGCACGAAACCACGGCCGCGGCCGCCTGAACAGGAACTTCGCCATGCCCGACGACCGCCAGTTCTGCACGTTTCTTGTTGACGGCCTGTTCTTCGGGGTCGAGGTGCTGCAGGTCCAGGAGGTCATCCGCTATCAGGAGATGACCCGTGTGCCGTTGGCTCCGAACGTGGTGGGGGGCCTGATCAATCTGAGGGGTCAGATCGTCACGGCCATCGACCTGCGTCGGCGGCTGGGGATGTCGGAGCGCCCCAAGGAAAACCTGCCCATGAACGTCGTCGTCCGCACGAATGAGGGGGCTGTGAGCCTCCTGGTGGATGAGATCGGCGATGTGGTCACTGTTGAACCCGAGCTGTTTGAGCGGACGCCCGAGACGCTTTCCGGCGTGGCGCGCGACCTGTTGTCGGGCGTGTACAAGCTCAAGAACCGTCTGCTGCTCATTCTGGATACCGAGAAGGCCGTCACACTCAGCGCCGCCGCCTGATAAGAGAAGTTATGCTTCATGTCGCCTCTACATTCGTCCTTCTGCTGGTGCTCGCGGGGGTGTCTGTGCGCCACCGCCCGAAGTGGCACATCACCATTATGTCGAGCGCCTTTGCGATCGACCTTTCGCTGGTGCTCTATCTTGAGTTCACGCGCAATGCCGTGGAGCAGGTCGCGACTCATGTGCGCCCCATGGTTTATGTCCACGCCGCGATTTCGCTGGGCGTGCTGATCACGTACGTCGTGATGATTCTTCTCGGGCGCCGCGTGCTCAAGGGCAGGCGTGCATCCCGAGCCACACATCGGAACATGGGCATCACGTTTGTGGTGCTCCGCAGTCTCAACTATGTAACCGCGTTGGTCATGTAACCCCGCCGCCTCAAAGGAAGAAGCACCATGGGAAGCACCGAGAATCGAGTTATGGACAAGTCGAACGGCCGCCAGAACGGGAAGGGCACTCCGGAGCTGGAGATTCCGGCGGCGGAGCGCCTCGAGAACGAGGCTCAGCTGGAGGTCAAGCTGGAAGAGGCGACGGCCAACACCAAGGCGATCATCGACGTGCTTGAGTCGATCGGCCGGGCCAAGAACACGACCGACGCGACCAAGGCCGCGCTGGATGCGGTCCGGCAGTCGTTTGGCTGGGCGTACGGCTCGTTCTGGAGCGTGGACTCCAAGGAGCGGGTGCTCAAGTTCTCGCAGGAATCGGGTTCGGTGAACCCCGAGTTCATGAAGGTGACGATGGAGGCGAAGTTCCGCGAGGGTGAGGGCCTGTCCGGCCGCGCCTGGAAGACGCGCGACCTGTACTTCACCAAGGACATCGGCGAGATGAAGGACTGCTGCCGCGCCCCGGTTGCGCAGCGGGCGGGCGTCAAGAGCGGCGTCTGCTTCCCGGTCGTCGTCAAGGGCGAGGTCATCGGGACGATGGACTTCTTCGCCACGGTGACTCTGAGTCCTTCGCAGGAGCGTCTGGATGCGCTCCGCAGCGTGGGCAAGCTCGTGGGCGATGCGTTTGAGCGCCTGATCGAGTCGCAGCGGCAGGCCGACCTGGCGGCGGACTCGGTGGCCGTGACCCGCGTGCTGGAAGCGGTGAGCTCGGCGAATACGCCCAGCGAGGCGGCGATGGCAGCCCTGACGACGGTCCGCGATGCGTTCGGTTGGGCCTACGGCTCGTACTGGCCGCTCGATGAGAAGGAGAACGCCCTGAAGTTCTCCTGCGAGAGCGGGTCGGTGACGGAAGAGTTCGCACGGGCCACCGCGACGGCGAAGTTCCGCGAGGGAGAGGGATTGAGCGGGCGCGCCTGGAAGGCCCGCGACCTGGTGTTTGTCCGCGACCTGGGCGAAGTGACCGACTGCTGCCGCCGCGCCCCCGCTCAGCGGGCCGGCGTGAAGAGCGGGGTGTGCTTCCCGGTCACCTCCAACGGGCAGGTGATCGGCACGATGGACTTCTTCGCCACCACGGTGCTCGAGCCTTCCAAAGAGCGGCTTGAGGCCTTGCGGAACGTCGGTCGGCTGGTTTCTTCCGCGATGGATCGCATCGCCAAGCAGACCGAGGCCGCCCGAGTGCAGTCGATGATGGAGCAGGCGCCGATCAACGTGATGTTCGCGGATCGCGACTTTAAGATCCGCTACGCCAACCCGGCGACGGTCAAGACTCTCAAGACGATTGAGCATCTGCTGCCGATCAAGGCGGATCAGTTGCTCGGCCAGTCGATCGACATCTTCCACAAGAGGCCAGAGCACCAGCGTTCGATTGTCAGCGATCCCAAGAAGCTGCCGCTGCAGTCGAACATCCAGGTGGGCAACGAGACGCTGAACCTCTTGGTCAGCCCAATCCTCGATCAGAACAAAAACTACCTGGGCGCCATGGTGACCTGGGAGGTCATTACGCAGAAGCTGGCGACCGAGAAGGCCATCAAGGATGCCGCGGAGCGTGAGAAGGCCCTGGCCGAGGAGCTGCGCAGCAAGGTCGATTCGATCCTGCAGGTGGTCAACGCTGCATCCAAGGGCGACCTGACCCAGGTCGTCATCGTCCAGGGCGCCGACGCGATCGGCCAGATGGGTGAGGGCCTGGCCAAGTTCTTCGGTGAGTTGCGCAAGACGATGTCGAGCATCGGCGCCAACGCCCACTCCCTGGCGAGCAGCTCGGAAGAGCTGACGTCGGTGAGCACGCAGATGAGCGCCAACGCAGAAGAGACCAGCGCCCAGGCGAACGTCGTCTCGGCGGCGTCCGAGCAGGTGAGCAAGAACGTCCAGACCGTGGCGACGGCGGCGGAGGAGATGACGTCCTCGATCAAGGAGATCGCCAAGAACGCCGCGGAGGCGGCGAAGGTCGCGACCGGCGCCGTGAAGGTGGCGGAAAAGACCAACGGCACGATCGCCAAGCTGGGCGAGTCCAGCGTCGAGATCGGCAAGGTGATCAAGGTCATCACGTCCATCGCCCAGCAGACCAACCTGCTGGCCCTGAACGCGACGATCGAGGCCGCCCGGGCCGGTGAGGCCGGAAAGGGCTTCGCGGTCGTGGCCAACGAGGTCAAGGAACTGGCGAAGGAAACGGCCAAGGCGACCGAGGACATCAGCCAGAAGATCGATGCCATCCGCAGCGACACGAAGGAATCGGTCGAGGCGATCGGGCAGATCTCGACCATCATCAACCAGATCAACGACATCTCGAACACGATCGCGTCGGCTGTTGAAGAGCAGACGGCGACGACCAACGAGATGACGCGGAACATTACCGAGGCCGCGAAGGGCGCATCGGAGATCGCGCAGAACATCACCGGGGTGGCCACGGCGGCCAAGAGCACGACGACCGGTGCCAGCGACACGTCGAAGGCGGCGGGTGAGCTGTCGAAGATGTCGTCCGAACTGCAGCAGGCGGTCGGACAGTTCAAGGTGTAACCACACAGCGTCGCGCCGGGCGAGAGTCCGGCGCGGCGATTCACGCCCCAGGGAGCATTGGCCATGCGAGCGATTGTCATTGATGATTCGCGTGCGATGAGGATGATCCTCCGCAATGTCTTGACGGAACTGGGCCACCAGGTGGTCGAGGCCGCGGACGGTCAGCTGGGGCTGGAAGCCCTGAAACAGCACGGCCCTTTTGAGCTGGCGCTGGTGGATTGGAACATGCCGGTGCTCAACGGGTACGACTTTGTGCGGACGGCGCGGGCGGACCGGGCGAACGACGCGATGAAGATCATCATGGTGACCACGGAGGTGGAGACCTCGCAGGTGTGCAAGGCCCTGGAGGCGGGGGCCAACGAGTACGTGATGAAGCCGTTTACGAAAGAGATTCTGCGGGACAAGCTGGAGATGCTTGCCGCGTGATTCGCGGGTATCGGGAGCAGAGCGTGCCGAAGTTGCGTGTGTTGATTGTGGATGATTCGGTGGTCGTGAGGAAGATCCTCTCGGATTCGCTGTCGGCGGACCCGGACCTGGAAGTGGTTACGGCTGCGAACGGGAAGATCGCGTTAGCGAAGTTGTCGCAGGTGAACCCGGACCTGGTGACGTTGGACTTTGAGATGCCTGAAATGGACGGACTGACAACACTCAAAGAGATCCGCAAGAGTCACCCGAAACTGCCGGTGATCATGTTCAGCACGCTCACGGAGCGGGGGGCGACGGAGACGCTGGATGCACTGGCCGCGGGGGCGAACGACTACGTTACCAAACCGGCCAACGTGGGCAGCGTGGGGATCGCGATCGCGCGGATCAAGGAAGAGCTGATCCCCAAGATCAAGATGCACTGCGGTCGGGTTGCCCCATTGACGGCGGACACGCCTCAAGAAACGGCGAAACCTGGTGCGACGTGCCCGGTTCGCTTTGAGCGGGTGACGAATGTGCCGGCGGGGCGGGTTGACGTGGTCGCCATCGGTGTATCCACCGGAGGGCCCAACGCTTTGTCGGCTCTGCTGCCGTTGCTTGCCAAGGACTTTCCCGTCCCGGTGGTGATCGTGCAGCACATGCCGCCGGTCTTTACCAAGCTGTTGGCCGATCGGCTGTCGGCTCACTGCTCGATCAGCGTGGTGGAGGGAGAGCCGGGAATGGTGCTGCGGCCCGGTCAGGCGGTCATCGCGGCCGGCGGGTCGCACATGACCGTGCAAGTGACGGCGGGGGTCGCAAGGATCGCGACGAACATGGACCCTCCGGAGAACTCGTGCCGGCCGGCGGTGGATGTGCTATTCCGCTCGGTGGCGGTCGGGTTTGGGCGCGCATCCCTGGGGGTGATACTGACGGGAATGGGGAGCGACGGGCTGCGCGGGTGCGGGCATATCCGGGAAGCCGGAGGCCAGGTCATCGTGCAGGATGAAGCGTCGTCGGTTGTGTGGGGGATGCCCGGGTTTGTTGCGAAGGCAGGGCTGGCCAACAAGACCCTGCCGCTACGCGAGATCGCGGGTGAACTAGGTCGTCGAGTACGAGAGGGGCGCAGCGCGGTGCGAACCGCGCTGGCCGGTTAAGGAAGAAACTCATGGCGATCGACGCTAAGGACTTTGAATACGTGAGCGAGTTGGTCCGGAGGAAGTCCGGCATCGTTCTTGAATCGGGCAAGGAATACCTGGTCGAGGCGCGCCTGGGCGGGTTGATCCGCCAGGAGAAGATCGAATCGATCGCCGTGTTGGTCAATCGGCTGAGGGTCAGTTCGCTGGACCCGATGCACCGCAGGGTGGTCGAGGTCATGACCACCAATGAGACCAGTTTCTTCCGGGATATCCACCCGTTCACCGCGCTCAAGCAGGTGGTCATCCCCGCGGTGATGGCCGCCCGGGCCGCGACCAAGTCGATCTCCATCTGGTGCGGGGCCAGCTCGACAGGTCAGGAGCCGTACACGATCGCGATGACGCTGATGGAAGCGATGCCCAAGATCGCGGACTGGAAAGTAACGTTCATCGCGACGGACCTGTCGTCAGAAATGGTCGCCAAGTCCCGCGCGGGCAAGTACAACCAGATCGAGATCAACCGAGGCCTGCCCGCACCGCTGATGGTGAAGTACTTCCAGAAGAACGGCCTGGAGTGGCAGATTTCCGAGAAGCTGCGGAGCATGGTCGAGTTCCGGGAGATGAACTTGACCGAGGCATGGCCCAACATGCCGCTCATGGACATCGTGTTCATGCGCAATGTGCTGATCTACTTCGACACCGCGACCAAGAAGCAGATCCTGGACAAGACGCGGAGATTGCTGCGCCCGGATGGGTACCTGTTCCTGGGCTCGGCGGAAACCACCATGGGCCTGGATGACTCGTACGAGCGTGCCCAGATCGACAAGAGCGGTTGCTACCGGCCCCGGCAGGCCATGGCGAAGGCGGCGTAATGGAACCTCCCATGAACATCAACCTGGACGACATCTACCAGCTCGCATCAACCATCTGGGAGACCACGATCGCGCTGCCCATTGAGCCGGATCGCGGAGAGAGCGAGGCGCAGTCGGCGCGCTCGACGGTGGCCTGCATTCAGATCACAGGAGCGTGGAGCGGCGCCGTGATGCTGGCCTGTCCCGAGCCGGTGGCCCGCCACGCCGCGGCCGTGATGTTCTCGGCCTCACCGGTTCAGGTGACAGCCGCGGACATGCAGGATGCGGTTGCGGAGCTGACGAACATGCTGGCGGGAAATATTAAAGGGCTTTTACCCCAGGGGTGCTTTATGTCGCTCCCCACGGTGGTGGAAGGAACCGATTACTCAACCAGGCTCCCGGGCAGCCGCGTGCTCCATCGGGTCAACCTGATGTGCACGGGAAACCGCGTCACGATCACGATTCTGGAGCGGACCAAGTCTCAGCGGGTCGCCGCGTAGCGCTGAATAGCCGAGTCACTCATCTCCTCGAGGAAGCCATGACAACAACAGCAGCGACGATAACCCCGGACATGATCACGCCGTTTATCAACGCCGTGAGACAGGTCTTCCAGAAGATGGTCAGAGTTGAGGCGACGATCCAGACGCCCTACCTCAAGACACACGCCGGCTCGACGTACGAGGTGTGCGGCATCATTGGCCTGTCGGGCCAGGTCACCGGCTCGGTGGTCGTGAGCTTTTCAGACGCCGCGGCCGAGAAACTCGTGGAGTCATTCGCCGGGACGACCCTGGACAAGACGAGCCCGGACTTTGCGGACGCGATCGGTGAACTTGCGAACATGATCGCGGGGAGCGCCAAGCAGCACCTGGGCGGTCGGGCGAGCATTTCGACGCCCAACGTCGTGATCGGGAGCGGGTACACGGTGGCATCGCCCAGCGGCGTGCCGTGCGTGGTGATCCCGTGCAACAGTCCGTTCGGGAAGTTCGCCGTCGAAGTCAGCATCAAGCGGAACGCCGCATAACAAGCTTTGGATTCACTCGGAGGTTGCGACATGAAGATCCTGCTGGTTGATGACTCAAAGACGATGCGGAGCATCCAGAAGAAAGTGCTCTCGGCGATTGCCGGCGTGGAGTTTGCCGAGGCCGGGGACGGCATCGAAGCTCTCACCGTGATCACGGCGACACCGGGTGGCTTCAACCTGATCATCGTGGACTGGAACATGCCGAACATGGACGGCATCACGCTGGTGGGCAAGATCCGGGAGAAGGACAAGAAGACACTCCTGATCATGGCCACGACCGAGGCGGAAAAGTCGCGCGTGATTGAGGCCCTCAAGGCCGGCGTGAATAACTACGTGGTGAAGCCCTTCACACCCGAGGCGCTGATGGAGAAGGTCAACGCCACCCTGGCCAAGGCGAAGGCGGCCTGACCGCAGGAGCATGATCGCAGGTTCCCATGGAAACGCCGGCACCCCAGCCACCCGCAGGTCCCACCCCTCCGCCCGCTTCCGCGCCCGAGGCGTCGCCGGTGGCAACGGCCCCGGTCCGTTTCGAGATCAAAGGTGATGTCGGCGCGGAGCCGCCGATCCGACACGACGGCAATCTGCGTATCTGCGGGAGCATCTGCACCAGCGGCAACGTCGAGGCGACCGGATCGGTGAATGTGGGCGGGACGATCGAAGCGGCCACCGTGAAGGCGGGGGGCGACATCGAGGCGGATGGGGACATCGTCGGTCGAAACAAAGGCGTGTGCGTGAGCGGCGGCTCGGTTCGATTCCGCAGCGCCAACTCTACATCGATTGAAGCCGCGGCAGAGGTCGTCGGCCTGGTCGAGGTGGCGAACTCTCGGATCATTGCGGGGGGATCGCTCCGCTGCATGACGGGGCACATCTACGGCGGGCACGCGACGGTCAACGGCGGGGTGATCTGCGCGACGCTGGGAAGCCCCGGCGCGAACGAAACACTGATCGAGGTGGGCATCGACGAGTGGCTCCGCCGCCTGAGCATCCAACACTCGACCGCGATCGAAACGAACCTCAAGCGGGTTCAGCGCATCCGGAGCCAGATCGAGCCGTTGCTGGCGAATCAAAAGAGCCTGACGGCGCAGCAAAAAGAGTCGGCAACGGAGCTGCTGTACAACGCGTCCGAACTGGAAGAGGCGACAGAGAAGCTGATACAGCAACTCCGAGGGCAGGTGGCCGCGAGCTTCGGGGCCGCCAAGCGCGAAGTGACCGTCATGGGGAAGCTCTACCCGGGTGTCGTCATCCGGTTTCTCAATGTAGAGGTGCACATTGAGAGGCTGATCAAAGGGCCGATCAAGGTCTCCGCGGAGGGCAAGGGCGGCGCCACCCGGGTGGTTCTGACCGATCTGGATAAACAAGAGCAAACGGACATGAAGTGCATCGGCCGCACCGACCCGGCGCTATCGGCCCTGATGCGGGCGCTGGCCCCTCGGAAGGTTCCTGGGGCCGCGGCCGCATAAGCGGGCGATGTGCGTTCAAGCCACTGACTTGCCTTCGCCCAGGCGGGCCGTGCGGTTCCAGACCCCGGATTGAGTCCCCCGCATCCAGCGGATGAAGCCGACGAGCAGCGCAATGTTCATTCCAGCGAACATCGGGAACAGGCGGAGGACGCCTCGGTTGGCTGAAGGTACCAGGGTGCCAATGACGCACAGCGCGTAGAACGCGACCTGCAGGATGAAGGCCGCGCGATACACCGGGTGCCCGGCGAGCGCGACGGAGGCGAGCAGCGCGCCGATGAGCAGCAGCGGGCAGGCCCACCTAAGAACTTTGTGCGACCAGAGGGCCAGTGCGGTCCATCCGTGGCGGGGCGACAGCAGCGGCCAGAGAGTGGCGAGTGATTGGAGGGCCCCGGCGCCGATGCGCGCCCGCCGGCGGAACTCTCCCCGCAGGTCCGGCGCGGTTTCCTCGTGGGCGATGGCGTCGGGATCGAAGACGATGCGGCAACCGCTCTTGAGCTTGGCGGCCAGGGGGATCACAAAGTCATCGACTATCGTGCCGGGCGGGAGGGGCTGAAACAGGTCGCGTCGAATCGCGTAGATCGCGCCGTTGGCGCCCAGCAGGCCGCCGAGGTTGCCTTCGCATGCTTTGAGCGCAGTCTCGAACCGCCAGTAGAGGCCGTCGGCGTTGCGACCGGAATCACTGAGGATGAGCCGGCCGCAGACCGCGCCCACACGCGGATCTGTAAACCAGGAAGCCAAACGCCGGAGCGCGCCGGAGTCCATCGACGTGTTGGCATCGGAGAACGCGACGATTTCGGTATCCAATAGCGGGAGCGCGGCGTTCAGCGTCTGGGCTTTGCCACGCCGAACCGGGAAGTCCAGCACCCTCACCCGACCCTCAAAACGCCGGCAGATCTCGGGTGTGCCGTCGTTGCTGCCATCGGAGGCGATCACGATGTCGATGAGCTCGCGAGGGTAATCCAGGGCCAAGGCGTTCAGGATGCGTTGTTCGATGACCGAGGCTTCGTTGTGCGCGGCAATCAAGAGCGCCACGCGTGGCAGTCCGCTGTCCGGTACATCGGGAATGGACTGCGGCCGGCCGCACAGGCGCGACAGGGTGTGAATGAGGACGGGATAGCCCAGGTAGGTGTATCCGACGCCACCCGCGGAGCACCAGAAGCAGGTCTTCAGGATGGTCTCCGTGAGTGTCATGCGGCTAGGTCGTGCTCGATGGCCTGAGGTGCGATAATCCGCGCCGGCACGCCGACCGCGGTGTGGTGGTCGGGAACATCCTGGAGCACGACGGCGTTGGCGCCCACGCGGGCACCGTCGCCAATCGTGACTCGTCCGATGATCTTGGCTCCGGCCCCTATAAAGATGTCATCTCCCAGTGCGGGCGACTGGCGGCGTTCGGCGCCGATGGTCACCTGGTGCTCGATGTGCACGCCGCGGCCGCCGCGGACCGCGCCGTTGATCACCACGCCGGTCGAGTGGATCAGCACGAAGCCGGGACCGAACTCGGCGCCCCGCCCGATGATGCAGTTGCACAGGACAGCGTTGAGCTTGTTGAACATGCATTCCAGCGGTGTGAGGCGGTGTCGGCGCGACCACTGCATGGCGCGATAGAAGAGCATGGCCGCTGTTCCATCGGTGAGCAGGGCCTTGAACATCGCCGGCCGCGCATCGTTCCCATAACACCACATCGCCTTGCAGCGGATGTCTTCGCGAATGGTCTGGATCAGCGACGGCATCTGTGGTTTCCGAGTCCTAAGCGGCTTGCCTCAACGCGGGTGTGTGTGATGCACGATTGGCGGCCGCCACATGCGGCTTGATCTCCGCCAGGCGTGCCTCCCAGCTCTGGTGGCGGATGGAGTTACTGAGTGCGACCGATGAGCGGGGATCGGCCAGCGCGCCGCGGATCTGCTCGACAAAGTCCACATGATCGCGACCGATGCGGCAGTTGCCCAGCACCTCCACCTCCGGAATGGCGGTTGAAATGACCGGAAGACCGGCCGCGAGATACTCACGGGCTTTGAGCGGATTGGCGTGCATGGTGGCTTGGTTGATCGGAAAGGGGATAAGGGCCGCGTCAAAGCCGCGGCAATAGTCTGGCAGAGTGGCGTAGGGCCGGTGCCCCAGGAGGTGCACGTTGGGCAGGTGTTTGAGCGCGGACACATCCATCGTGACTCTGCCGATCATCGCGATGGAAACCTGAGGCAGGCTTCGGGCGATGTGGGCGATGAGGTTCACATCAACCCAATCGTCGGCGATGAGGCCGAAGTATCCCAGGACCGGGCCGGGTAGCCTCGTGATGTCGGCGGGGACTTCGCACTTGCCGTCGATAGCGCGCCGGAAGTGGGACCAGTCCACCCCGTGGCGGATCAGCGCCGTCCTGGGGTTGTGAGGGCTCTTGGATCGATAGAGGCGGTCTGAGGAGGCGATCACCAGCTGCGCTTTGGCGAGCAGTTCACTCTCCATGGCCGCGAGCGAAACGCTGGGCACGCCGGAGAACGCAGCGTATTCATCGACGCAGTAGTAGATCAGCATGTCCTCGCCGAGCGAGCCGGCAACGATGGCCGCGGCCGGGTTGAACACCCAGTTGATGGGGCGTTCGAAGTTCAGCGATCGCATCGCACGCAGCACCTGTTGGCGCAGGAACCAGCGGTTGAACGAGCGGGCCCATGGCTGGCCATAAGCGGGGATCATCAGCGGGTTGAGGACGTGGATGTTCCGCTCGGGTTGATGGAGCGGGCCGGTGGCCGCGAGGGCTTTGTTGAGCGCCCGGGTGAGGTCTCGCTTGGACGCGGTGGGGGCGCGGTAGCCGATCGAGTTGACCCACAGAACGCGGTTGTCGCGGGCCAGGAGTCGCATAAGGTGGGTTTTGGAGAGCGGGTCCCCGCTCCAGTCGTGGCTGAAGCAGAGCATGTCGCGACCGATCAGAGGATCTGCGTCAAGGGCTCCCGAATCTGTGGTTGGTGGGGTGCTCACGCGGCTTCCCGTCGCACTTCTTCGGGTCCGTGCCGATCGGCGGCGGTGCCCGTTCGATCTTCGTCGGGGTTTGCCAGGGACATCCCGGGCGGCATGAGATCCAGGTCACGATCACGCGTGAGCGAGAGCGAAGAGAGGGCGGCGTTAACGAGCGGGCCGAATCGACCGAGCTTCGCCGAAATGACCCGGTCGCGGACAGAGTTCAGCGATTGATCGGTCAGGATCGCGCGGAAATCAGCGACATCCGCCCGGTTAAACACCGCGGCCGAGGTGACGGCGCCGAGCATTTGGATCTGGCGGACCGCCTTACGGGTGAGACCTTGTTCCTGCCCGTGGGCGAGGGTGAGGACCACACCGTCCACATTCGGGGCGACCACGCAGGCGGCGAGCCCCGTCAAGATGGCGTCGCTGTCGATCAGGACCACGTCATAGCGTTCGCGGAGAGTGGACAGCAACGCGCGGGTTGCGGCTGGAGCGATCATCCCCGTGTCCTGGACCCCGGGGCAACCGGCGGGGAGGAATGAGAGGCCGCAGTGAGCCCAGCGGAGCGAGGGCTCCTTGCCTGCGAGGGCCTCGATGACGCCCGGCTGATCGTCGGCGTTGAAGCCCTTGGTCAGGCGGCGCGATGTCAGATCGGTGTCGATCAGGAGCGTTTTGTATCCTGCCGCGGCGAAGGAGAGTCCCAGCGCCAGGGCGACGCTGCTCTTGCCTTCGCCGGAGGTGACGCTGGTGATCAGATAGGCTCGCTTGTCGGAGTGGTCGCGAGGCTGGAGGCGGACGCGGAGATCATGGATGCTGTGTCCGGCGGCAGCGCCCAGGCCCTTGGCCGCGTGCACATCCGGCAGGACGGCGACCAGGGGGACGCGGTCCATCATGTCCGCGGCCACTTCGTCGCAGAAGCGGTAGCGGCGATGACGGGCGGCCCGCAAGACCATGAAGCCCATCGGCAGGGCCATGCCCACCAGCGCGCCCAGCGCGGAAGACTTGCCGCGATTGTCCAGCGTCGTCGTCGTCGCCCTGGTCCCATTGCTGATGACGGTCAGTCGGTTGCCTTGGGAGGCTTCCAGGGCAAGCGCATCCTGGCGGGACTCGGTTTCGGCCAGGGCCTGCCGCAGCGTCGTGGTTTGTTCTTCGAAAGCCTTGAGCTGATTCCGTCGCGCGACCAGACGCGTCATTTCCTGATCGGCGGCTTGTACGAGGCGTTCGAGGTTTGCGGTGCGATCGGCGAGCGTGACAGGAGCCTCTTCGGGCTTGCCGGCCGCCATTCGGGTTTCGCAGAGCTTGGTGTACTTGGCAACATGGTCACGGCAATCCTGAGCCATGGACGTCAGCCAGATCATGTCCGGGTGCAGTGGCCCCAGGCCGCGGCTTCGCCCGTGGGCCAGCTGGATCTCGACCCTTGCAAGTTCGGCGGCGTACGTGCGGAGCAACTCTTCATCCGCGACCTGACCCGGAGTTTGGGCTGGCCTTATCTGCGAGAGAGTCGTGTCCGGCCCGCCCGCTATCGCGAACTGTGCCTCGGAGAGCGAGATCCGCAGCTTGCGGACCCTTTCACTGGCGGCCTGGTAGAGCGGTTCAATTTCCTCGGTGGATTGCACGCCCGAGCCGAGGTTGTCCTTGAGCTTCTTGAGTTCACCCTGCAGGAACACGCGTCGGCTCTGTAGCTGCGCCATCCGCAGGTTGTCGGCTTTCTGCTGTTCGGCCGTGTACGACCGCTGATAGACCGAGATGATCGACCGGACCGCGGCGGCGACGATCGACGGGTCCTTGTGCTTGAAGATCACCTTCAGGTGGTCGCTACGTGGCCGGGTCTCCACCTTCAGGCCCGCGGCAAACTGGTCTTCCGACAGCACGTGCTCGCCGAAGGCGGCCTGAATCCAGGAGGGCTCCTGCATGGCCGCGTGGATTGTCTCGCGGCTGGTCATCACTTCGCGCTGCGCATCAATGATGCCGTCAAACATGGCGATCGGTCGGTTCTGGTCGGTTTCCTTCATCACCTGCGGGAGCACCGAGGCGATGCGGACCAGGCCGGTCGCGGAGTACATCCGCTGACCGAACATCGAGCCCGCCCACGCGCCGGCGATGCCGCAGACACCGGCGATCAGCAAAGCGATCGCATACCGCCCGCGCAGGGCGCGGTGCGCGGTGCGCCAAAAATCAAATGCGTCATCGTGATGGGCGTGCACGCCGACGGGCGACGACACGGGCGCAGCGCGACCGGCGACATCGTTCACGTCACTGGGCTTGGCTGGCGGTGTGTTCACTCTTCATCCACGGAAGGTGCCTCCGGGGTCCAAAACGGACAGGCCCTTCCTGAGTGGAATTATCGGTGAGTTCAACCGGCCTATTAAGACTCTTATGCAGATTTTGCGCTCAACTCACTTGACAACCCCACAGAAATGGGCGAACCGCGAACGGCGTAGTCCAGCGCAGAAATTACCGGACCGCGCCATCCGGATTCCGCGGCCTTCGCAACGTTGTACATCTCACGCGCGGTTACATAGTGAAAGAAAAACCCGGGATCATCCTTGGTTCGCTGGGCCAACGCCTGGTGAAACCGAACGCCGGCATCCCCCAGCAGAACGGCTCGGTTGGCTTCCACCGCCCCGTGGGTGTGGAGCTTCACAAAAGCCATGTCGGGCCTTGAAGGGATTCTCACGCCCGCCCGTACCCATTGCTCAAGACGTTCCATCGTGGGGGGTTGGCCCTTCTGGAGGCATCCGTTCTCGATTCGGGGTTTCCAGCTCCGCCCAGGGCGCCAGAGGCGGAGCGGACCTTGCACCAGCATGAGCGCATCGGACGGTGCAAGCCCCGATCCAACGTTCAAACCGTCGTTATGAGACTTGCAGCATCCCGCACGGCTTCGCGCGTAGTAGATGCTGTTGATCTTGTGCGTCTGCGTCTGGTCGGGCGCCGAAGGCATCGTGAAGTCGGCGTAGCACCCGGTTCGGCGCAGCACATCCAGCTCGTTGTGCACGCCGCACCAGCGGCCATCGAGGCGCGAGTTGTCCAGAGCCCAGTTGCCATGAACAAAGCCGTATGCGGGGCTGCCGTCGGGCCAACGACCCAGCAAGCCGTGTTTCATCGCAAAGAGCTGCGTGAAATGGCGCAGGGTGCGATCCAGGTTCTCGGCGGTGTCGTTGTCGTGATGCAGGTGGATTTCGACTTCGCCGAAGCCATCACGGCACAGGCCCGCAAGCGCTTCCACGTGACGGGGCTCGTATTGATCAATGGGATAGAAGAACGTATGCCGCGGCGGTCGGCCATCGCTATCACGAAACCCGCCCAGGGCACGCGGGTAGTCGCGAAGCCACGCTTCGACACGAGCGTCGGCGGTGGTGGGGGAAGCGTCGCCCCATGACGGCTCGAAGTGATCGGCGATGCAGATGAGAACATGGAGAGGCTCGTTCAGCTTTCGGCCTCCTCGGCCAAGGCGTCGGCGAACTTCTTGCCGCAGGTAGCTGGGGAGCCAGAGATGCATGTTGCGCCGGCGCATGTGCCACGCTCCTGCGGCGACGATCGCCACAAGGAACGCCAAGGCCAACATGGTTAGGGCGAGCAACATGGCTTTGCTATCCTGCAAGGGCACGCGTTGCCGCGGCCGAGATTCCTTGTAACACATCCGAGAGAGCCCGTGCCGAATCGCTCCAGCTGGACGGCTGGCGAGCCACTGTCCCCCGGAAAGTGCCCGGCGCGCCCAGGACCTTCCGAATCTTCCGGGCAAGCTCGGAGGGATCACCCGGCGCGACCAACAGGTCCGGGCTGGCAATCTCCGGGATTCCGCCCACGCGGCTGGCCACACACGGCGTTCCGCAGGCTGCGGCTTCGAGCATGACGTTCGGGATGCCTTCGGATCGGCTCGGCAGCACCAGGAGCGCGGCCGCACGGTACCACGCCGGCAGTTGTGATTGTGGCCGCGGCCCTAGGAGCCGCACGCGACTTCCCAGCCCCAGCCGATCAACTCGTGCCTGCAACTCGCCCTTCAAGGGTCCGTCACCAACAAGCGCGGCCTGAAATGTCACGCCTTCGCGATGCAGTTGCTCCAGAGCGCACACGAGAACATCAAGACCCTTGACCGCCACCAGGTTCCCGACAAACAAGATCAGCGGGCCAGGGAAGTCGATGCCAAGTTCACGGCGGGCCACATCGCCGGGCCCGGGAGAAAAGACCGACGCATCGATGCCGTTGTAGACCGTGTGAACACGCGAAGGATCAGCGCCCAGGGCGACCACGTTCTCCCCTAGGTCCCGGCTCACCGCGATGACGGCATCTGCTTCTTGCAGCGCTTGGGCCGTTTGCCTTCGCCGCGCCGGTTGGTCGGCCAGTCCCAGAACGTCCGACCCGTGCACCTTGATCGCCACCGGAAGACCAGCCTCGCGTGCGAGTTGCACCGCGGCCCAGCCGTCAGGAAACGCCCAGCATCCCAGCACAACATCTGGCCGGAACGCGCGGACCACATCCTGAAAGCACTCGCGGGCGCTCTCGACAAAGAACCGGCCGTAACAGCCGCGCAACACCTTGGGGGTGAACGCGTAGCGCGGGTGGTGGATGACCATTCCGTCGGAGATGCGAGTTCGATCCGGGCTCAGGGCGAGTGGGGCACCGCCGCGCCGGGCCGACCACTCCCCTGTCCACGCGATGGGCGCGATGACTTGAACTTGGTGCTGGGCCGCGAGCGCGCGAAACTGAAGGCGGTTGAACGCCGCCAGGTTCGGCTGGTAGGGATTCGGATAGAGGTTGGTCAGCGCCAGGATTCGCATCAGCCGGCCTTCCTCCGTGGGATCCGATTGATCACGACCTGGAGCTTGCCCGCAGCGCTCAGCGCGACCTGGGTGACGGGCTCAAAGTCGACACGCACGCCCGGGCCCATCGCGTCGCGCACCTGGCTCTCCAGCGCCGCCCGCTCGGTCGGTGTGATGCCTTCGGCAGCCATCGCGAAGCGGATGGAACCCGGCTCCTCTTGGACCACCTGAAACCGACGTACCGACGGAAAGTCCTTCACTAGGTGCGGAAAAAACTCGCCGGGGATCGTGCGACCGTCCGTGGCCACCAGCGTGTCGAGCCGACGGCCGACGACTTTCCTGAGCAGCGGCAGGCCGCGGCCGCAATCACACTGTGCGAAGCCGGCGATGGCCCGGTCACCGTTGGCGTATCGCACGAAGGGCATGCCGTAGTTGTAGAGGTCGGTGATGACCACGTTTCCTTTCCGACCTTCCGGTGTAGGCGACCCGTCATCATCCAGAACCTCGACCAGCAGATGCTCCGAGGTCAGGTGCAGCCCGCTGTGCCGCTCACACTCCGCCCCGATGAGCATGAACTCGCGCGAGCCGTAGGTCTCAAACACGGGTGCGCCAAAGGCGGTTTCGATCTCTTCCCGCTGGAACCCGTGCAGCTTTTCCGCCCCGACCACGATCGCCCGCGGCCGGTGGCCCAACGCTCGCCCTGTTTGCTTCAACTCTCGCGATACTTCGTAGAGCGGATTGGTATAGGCCACGATGACATCGGGCCGGCGGTGATCCACCTCCGCCGCGAATCGTGCCGCCAGGTTGTGTGAGTCAAAGCAGCTCACAACCCGGCGGCGATACAGCGCGTGGTACAGCGAGTCCTTGATGCGGGCGCGCGTGGATCGTTCGCCCAGCGGAACTCCCCACAGGCTCAGTTGCCGCGACCCCGGCTCCGCACCCGCCCAGCCGTACCCCCGATGCCACGCGGCGTTCCGGCGATCGTTGCTGTCGTGGTCCAGGTCGAACTGCAACGGAACCCCGCTGGACCCTCCGGTCGCTTTTGTGATCAACTTTGCCGACGGATCGCGCATCGCCTCCCGATGCTCGCGGATCGTGTCGCGGTCAATCACCGGCCAGCGGCCAAGGTCTTCGGGTGTCTTCAACTGCGAGGGTTGAATCCCCAGCTGGTCCCAGGTCTGGCGGTAATAGCGGCACCGCTCATATGCGTGTTCGACCAACCGCCGCAGCGCTTGGAACTGGATCTCTTCAATCTCGGCGCGCGGCAGCCACTGCGTCCGTTCAAGCCCGGCCCAATACCGGAACGTCTTGCGGCGCTTGAGCACCGTCTCAAACGCCGGCAGCAGAATGGAGCGATGAATGAACCGGTTCATGCCTAACCCGCGAGGGCGACATCGCCCCCAAGGACCTCCTCGTACAGGGCTTCATACCGCGACACCATCGCGCGAACGTCAAAGAGCTCCTCAGCGCGGCGGCGGCCGGCCAGACCCATGTCCCTTCCCAGTTCCGCGTTGGCCCAGATGCGACCCATCGCCCTGGCCAACTCCGTCGGCTCACGCACGCCCACGAGCAGCCCCGATGCCAGGTCTTCAACGGCCTCCATCGTCCCGCCCGTTCGTGTCGCCACCACGGGCAGCCCGCACGACATAGCTTCGAGCACGGTCAGTGGAAGCCCCTCGGTCAGCGATGGCAGCACGAACATCGAAGCGCCGGCCAGCAAGCCGGGAACGTCCGACACATTCCCGCAAAACTGGACGTGATCCCCCAACCCCAGCGATGCGGCCAGCACCGTCAAGTCTTCCAGGCACGCCCCGCTTCCGGCGACCCGCAGCTTGAACCCAGGGTGTTCCTTCACGACGATCGCCGCCGCCCGCAGCAGCGTCGCGACATCTTTTTCCAGAGAGAGGCGTCCAACAAATACGGCGGGTCCACCCGCTGTGGGGCCGCGGAAGCCGAATCGCTCCAGATCAACGCCGTTCCAAATCCTGCGTGTCGCGTGGGGGTTGAGCCCATCCTTCCGGCTGAGCCGTCGACTGTCCTCCGAGACGCACACGATCCGGTCCGCGCACCTGCTCGCGAGCCGGAACAACACGTCCTGGCGCGCCGTGGCCCCGTGCCGTTGACCGTGCCGCGTGTGAATGACCGCTTTCGCCCCCGCCATCCGCGCCGCCGGACCGGCGTACAGCAGGGGCTTGGTGTTGTGCGTGTGAACGATGTCGATGCGCTGTTCGCGGAAGCACCGCACCAACTCCAATGCCAAAGCCGGTCGCACGCCCGGGCGCGCGTTCAGGGCGGTGACCCGACATCCCGCCGCCTCAATGTCGTCTGCGATCAACCCACGCGACCCCAGCGCCACAAACTGAACATCAAACCGCGTCGCGTCCGCGTGCCGCGCAAACTCCACGAGCAACCGCTCCATGCCACCGGTCTCGAGTTGGAGGGCCACATGGGCGACCCGAACTTTCGAAGGCACTGTTCACCTCGCCAAAACGACCAAGAGAACCCGCGCGCAACATCGCCGCGACTCCCATGTCAATCGGTTATCGGGGCAAGCGAAGTGATCCAACTGGGACCGGAATCCGGACGTTATTCCGGACCTATCGCCACTTCACATCCGCGACCAGCGGCCTGTGGGCGGTTCCAATGTCCGGCCCCGTCCAGCACCGCGATACCCGCCAGGTTGGCCCGGCGAGGATGTGGTCGATGCGAATCTGGGTGTGCCCGATGATGTAGGTGTACCCGAGCCCCGTTCCCCTTGCGTTGAACGCATCGCTGTACGCGCCCCAGTGCTTGCGAAAGATCGGGCTGTCATCGCTGGTGTTGAAGTCGCCGGCCATCAGGAACGGCTCGGTGAACCGCTCTACGGCCGCTGCCAGTTGCTCGGATTCGCGGTCGCGGCGACCGATGTTGCCCTCGAGCTTTTCCCCCGCATCGTGCTTGAAGGTCAGCAACCCCGAGTGCGGTGAAGCCAGGTGCAGGCTGATCAGCCGAACCGGGCCCCGGGGTGTGGTAAGCTCAAATGCCGCCGCGACTCCCTGCTCACCTTTGGTGACATCCATCGCCTCGGGTGCCAGCAGGGCTACCACACTCGTGATCGGGAAACGACTCGCGACCAGGAGCTCACCTTCGGTCTTTACGTTCCAGTCACTGCCGCCGAACAACTTCTCCCTGCTCGCTTCCGACCAGCCCTGCAGCGCGATGACATCCGGTTCGCATTGTGCGATGTACGCCGCGAGCAACTCCGGTTCGAAGTGTTGCCGGTGCACGTTGCACGTCAGAAGCCGCAGATCACCGCGTCCGGAATCAAAGTAGGAAAAGGACGCGCGAAAGCCCATGACCAGAAACAACGCCGCGCCGGTCGCCAGCAGCATTCCCGCGGCCATCTTCCATCGCCGCGCGAAGAGCGTCCAGGGCCACAAGACGATGAGCGGCGCGGCAAACGGCCAGTGCGGAGCCATGAGCAACACCGTTCCCAGCCACATCCGGTCGCCGGCGTAACGCATGGTCAGCCACACCGCGATCAACGCGACCAAGTAGCTCCAGACCGCTGCCGCAAGGAAGGGCCTCCGACGCTGTGGATCCGGGGCCGACAGTGGGGGAGGTTGGCGCATCGAGGGCGACGACTGACCCGCGGAAGGAGCAATCTGCCTGCGACGAGCTGCCGAAGTCGTTTCGATGATCATGCCGCCACTCCCTGGGTCGCCCTCGCCGCGCGGAGCGCCGACCGATAGACGCCCAGCGTCTGCTCCGCCATCCGTCGTTCGTCGAAATGGTCGATGATCCGTTGCCGGCCCGCCCGTCCCATCCGTTCGCGCAGTTCCGCAGAGTCGACCAGTCGACGCAGCGCGACCGCCAGCGCTTCGGAGTCGCGCGCTGGGACAAGCAACCCGGTCTGATCGGCCGCCACGATCTCGGGCACTCCCCCCACGTCGGAGCCGACAACGGGAAGCTCCATCGCCATCGCCTCCATCACGGCATACGGCAGCGCCTCGGACAGCGAGGGAATCGCGAAGATGTCCAGGGCTTCAAGCACGGCCGGCACATCAGCCTGGTGCCCCACGAAGTGCACGCAGGATGCGCCGCCAATGCGACCAGCGTGTTCGCGCAGCTCGCCCAGCAGTTCGCCATCGCCCGCGATCAACACGCGGATGTTCAAGCCCTGCGTCCGCAGCCGTGCCGCGGCTTCGATGAGGTATTCCAACCCCTTGACCCGAGAAAGTCGTGCCACCGTTCCGATGACAATGGACCCGTCAGCTATCGGAAGTCCGAGCTCAGCCCGAGCCGCGGCCGCGGGCCGTCGGCGTTTGAACTCTTGCGGGTCAATCCCGTTGTGAATGGTGACGATGCGGTTGCCGGGAAGTCCCGAGTACCGCATCCAGTCATGCCTCGCGGCATCGCTGACCGCGATGGCCATGTCCAGCGCGTTCACCGCGTGGCGTGCCAGTTGCCTGTGAACCCACCGACTCTGCTGCCGCTCCACATCCACATCCGGCAGCACATGCAGCGTCCCGAGCACCACAGGCACACCCGCGAGCCTCGCCGCAAGGGCCGATTCCTCGCAACCCGTGTCGTTGGTGTGCAGAAGATCGAACTCTCCGGCCCGCATCGATTCGGAAAGCCGGCGCGTCTCGCGGTTGAAGCCCATCCAGTACTTGACCGTGAACGGTGTAAGTTGGCGAGCCAGGGATTTGGCAGAGTTGACGCCCGCGGGTGCGACCTCGCCGCCGATGCGCGACGACTGTCCCAACACAACCATCTCAAACTCGTCCGGATTCGCCGCATTCAGCAGCGAGCGCACGTAGCGCCCCGGGCCGCTATGCGGGCCGCCATTCTTGAGGTAGATACCGATGCGGGCTGGCTTCATGGCGAAGGCGCCTTGCGGGCGATGATGATCATGTGAGGCGAAAGGAACGGATTCGGCCAGTAGATGCGGCGCTGGATTCCCTGGGCGATCCGGCGTACCCACCCCGCCGCCCACCGGCGCACGCGCTGTTCCCGCGGCGTCTCGGTCCAGAAATCAAACGTGCCCCAGTACCCCTGGTGAACCACGGTCAAGCCCTGCGCTTCAAGGGCTCGCCGCCAGCGGCGCAGATTCATCGCGGGCAATACGTGCCGGCGCAGGTTCTCCGCATCCAGCAGGCGGTGCAGAACAAACTGTCCCCGGCGAAAGTTCGGACAGGAGATGATGAGCGTCCCGCCCGGCGCGGTGAGGTTCACGTGGCGGCGGATCATGTCCTCGGTATCCTCGAAGTGCTCGATGAACCCGAAAGAGCACACAACCTGAAACTGTCGCGCCGATTCAAATCTGAGAAAGTCACCTTGCAGCAGCTCCCCGACCTTTACCCCGTGCTCCGCCAATCGCCGCGGCATGCGGTCGCTGACAAACGGCGTTGCGTCGATGCCGCTCACCGTGTACCCGAACCGCTGCGCCAGCCAGATCAGGAAGTTCCCCGGATAGCAGCCGATCTCAAAGCACTCCCCGCCGCGCGACAGGTATCGCTCGAACAGATCGCGGAACAGCACCTCGTCAGGCTCAAAGGCCGTGTGCCGCGCTTCGTGAAGCGTGTCCCAATAGAGTTGTGGTGCGACAGAGGTCATGCGTTGGTCAGATCAGACTGGCTCCGTAATGGGCTTGGGTGTGAATCGGTTGTGCGAAAGAGGCCGCGATGCTTCGAACCCGGGCGCTGTTCGCGCCCGGGATGCGCAGCGCGAGGCTCTCTTGACGGGTTCAACAGAATCGGAAAGAAGCTGGGTGCAAAGAACGCGATCAAGACCAAGTAGCGAAGCGGCAGCGCCCACGCCGCGGCGATGATTCCCCCCTGAACCACCAAAGCCGCCGTCAACACCAGGTTGATCCACGCCACATGGAACGACAAGCGAGCGTGGATCCTGTCCTTGCCCGCGGCGTTCAGGGCGTACCCCATCATCGAGCCGATCGCCACCAACGGCAGAGACCAGATAGTGATCCGCATCACTAAACCGCACAAAGCCGGCTCCGACTTGAACAGCCAGTTGGCGATGGGTTCGGACAGTGCGGTAATCGCACCCGCCATCGCGATGCACATGGCCGTGGTCAGCAGCAGCAGGCGAAGCAACCGGCGTCCAGCCTCGCGAGGCGAGTTCGCGTATTCGCGTGCCAGTGCCGGATAGAACGCCGAGGCCAGCCCCTCGGGGACCGCCGCGAGCCGCGTCGCCAGCAGCCCCCCGGCCGCGAAGAACCCGAAGCCAACCGGGCCCACCAGCGCGGGAAGCAGTAAGAGGGTCGAGTTGGCGCTGCACGCGCCGATGATCTGCTGGAACGTGAAGTGACGCGACTCGCCAAACAGCACCCATCCCCGGCGCGGGTTCCACGACACGCGCACAGGAAAGTGCCCGCGTTGCACGATCACCATCACCAGCATCGCCCCTAATAGAGGCCCGATCACGTACGCCGCCGACAAAGCCACCGGGCCGCCGCCCTGCCAGATCACCACCGCCGACACAACCGTGAGGATGGCTCCGGATAGGAAGCTCACGGCCGCCACCACGTGCAGCCGTTGCAACGCCTGAAGCAGGTCAGAGAGTGTGGTGAACACAGTCAGCAGCAGGAGTCCGGCACACCCGATCGCGGTGCACTGGATCACGATGTCGGAATAGCCCAGTGCAAAGCACGCGATCATCGCAACCACCGCCGCCACCAGGCACAGTGCCAGGCGAAGTCCGAGTTGCTCGGCCGTCTCGCGCCGAGCACAGTCCGGATCGCGAGCCACCGTCCGCACAAACGCGCCCCGCAAGCCCAGATTCGCCAGGATCGTCACCGTCGCCACCAGCGCGGCCGCGGTTGACCACTCCCCGTACGCCTGCGGCCCAAGCCGCCTGATGATGTACGCCATCACCGGCACTCCCAGCGCGCTCAGCAGCATCGGGGCAAAGGCGTAGGAAATCCCCCCAACCAGCGTCGATCTCAGCCGCGGCGTGGATGCCCCGTTCTTCAACCGGCACACTCCCGCGGAAATGGCAAAGGCACGTTCAGCGCCCGCGAATCAGGCGCTTCGAGACGAGACTTGACGATTCGGGCGGGGTTCCCCGCAACAACCGAATCGGCCGGAACATCCCGGGTTACCACAGCCCCCGCGCCGACGACAGCTCGGTCGCCGATCGTCACTCCCTTCAGGATCATCGCGCCCGCGCCAATCCACACGTCATCACCAATTACAACCGGTTTGATCCCATCCTGCGGGGTCGGCCGATGCTCTCGACGTTCTGTCGCATCCAGAGAATGCCCGTCATAGTCGCGGACACTCACGCCTCCCGCCAGCAAACAGTGCTTGCCGATGCTGATCGAGTCCGCAATGCCGAAGCTGCAGTCGTGCCCGATAAACGTGCCATCGCCAATGCGGATCGAAGGGTCGCGCCCGAGTCGGTCCCCAAACCCAAAGCTCGACTTGCCCGACAACCGCACAGCCCCTCCGATGGTGACCTTCCCGCGGCCGACGATGTACGGCAGCTGCTCCATCCAGAACCCCTCACCCACCGAGACGCACTGGCTTCGAAACAACGGCTCATACCAGAAGAACCGTGCGCCCCACGCAAAGCCCTCTCGCACCAGCACGTGCGCCCTGTACAGCAACGAGAACACCGGCTTGGTGACCGCGACCACCGGCAAGTGAAAGGCCAGCACTCCGCGCGCGACCCGCTTGAGCCCGCCCCAGAATGGTCCGTGTCCCTGCCGGATCTTGATGGAAATCGTGTTCATGGTTGATCGACGCACTCAGGCCGGTCGGCGATCGCCGTGCTCGCCCGGTAACCGCCGAAGGATCATCGTCAACATCCGCAGGCGTCCGAAGCGAAAGCGGACCTCTCTTGCGCGATACGGGAACGGGTAGCCAGCCAGAGAGCCCAGAATCCGCGACAAAGCCGTCCTTTGGTCCCCCGCCGCGGCGTAGAGATACGCGCAGGAATAGCCGGTCAGGGCTCTGGCCTTCCGGCGAAGCAGCCACTTCCCCCGCCAGGCCCGACGGGCATCCAGCTTGCCCATGATCCGCTGCAGACCCGCTTCCATGGCCTTGGCACGCCGCCCAAGACTTCCCGGAACCGTGCGATAGCCGACCAGCTTCGCCTTCAGGTTGGCCACCGGTGCTGCCTCGGCGATGCGAAGCCAAAGATCAAAATCCTCCGGACCCCGGAGCTCCGGGTCAAAGCACCCGACCTTGTTCAACACATCGCGCCGGACCATCACAGATGACGTCGTAAAGACGTTCTTTACAACGAGCCTGCGCCACGGCACGATCGAAGGACCGCAAGGGGCCATATCCGCGGCAGCTGTCACGGGCAGGTCGGACACGCCGGTGCCCAGCATCGCCACGCTCGGGTGGTCGGCCATGGTCCGGAGTTGAATCTCGAGCTTCTGCGGATGCCACGCGTCATCGGCATCCAAAAACGCGATCAACTCGCCCGTCGAAGCGGCGATCCCGTTATTGCGCGCGACCGCGACTCCCTGATTCGCCTGCGCGATGTATCGAATCCGGTCCACGTAGGGTGCAAGCCGCCGCCGTGTGTCATCGGTCGATCCGTCATCAACCACGATGATCTCACCAGGCTGAACAGTTTGGGCCAGGACGCTCTCGATCGCTTGCGCGATCCACTGCCCGCTGTTGAATGCTGGAATCACCACGCTCACCGATGGCGCTCTGCAAGGGCTCGTATCAGTGGCGTCGCTTAGCACCTGCTTCCCGAGCACGGCTCTGTAGTAGTCGAAGATCCGTGCAACGACCGCTTCCTCACCGAACTGCCGCATGCAATGCTGCCGCGCCGCAGCTCCAAATCGTTGACGCTCCACTGAGTTCTTGAGTAGATTGCACAGGCTCTTGGTCAACGCTCCGGTCGCGGCCATGTCGATCGCCTCGCCGCCGGGGCCGACAATCCACTCCAAGACCGGATGCCGATTCACAATGCACGGCAGCCCGCTCGCCGTCGCCTCCAGCAGGGCAATCGGCATCATCTCCTTCAGGCTGCCCAGCACAAAAACGTCCGCGGAGCGATACAAGTCCGCCATCCGCTCTCGCGGGAACTTCACTAGGAAGCGAACGCGATCGCCGAGCAGCTCGCGCCCCATCTCAACCAGTTCATCTGTCTCCGCCTCCCGCCCACCCGCGACCACCAGCCACACCTGTAACGCGGGGTCAAGCCCGCGAACCTGAGCCACAGCTTCCAACACCGCATCAACTCGCTTGTGCTTGCGCTTAATCGCCGCGGCCGTCAGCACCACCAGCGCATCAGCCGGAATCCCCAACTCGGCCCGCAGCGCATCGCTCGACCCCGGCCTGAATCGCGACCCATCAATGAAGTTCGGAAGCGCGGTCCACGCCGGTTTCCAAACCCCCGCCGTCTTGCACTCTTCCTGATGGATGGGCGACAGATGCTGCAGGTACTCGATCTTTCTCAGAAACGAAATCGGCTCCTCCGTCCCGTGAGCGAGAATGGTCCGCGTACGCACCAGCCCCAGCCCCCGCGCTCGCTGAACGATCAACGCAAGCTGCGGGTCCTGCACATGCAACAGGTCCACACGCTCCGAGCGCAAGTACTTGATCAATCCAAGCGCAAACGTGGTCTGCTCGATCCCGTAACCGGATGCGATCCCCAGCCGCCACGCGACACCTCCAGGCATCCATCGCTTCACGCGATCAGCTTTCGCCGAGTCGCGCTGCCAGCACGGGATCACCCGTTCATAAGCCGCTTCAGCCCGCCCACCACCTTTGCAAACAGTGACGTCAGCGCCCCGCCGCGCCAGAGCCGCCCCAAGATCCGCGGCCCAGGCTTCAATGCCGCGCGACACGTGTCCCAAGCCGCTGGATGCCACCACGATCCGTGGCCCCCGGTCGGCACCGTTAAGACACGGGATGGACGCGGATCTGTTCGTCACTATCTCCGTTGCAGCAAGAGTCGGACAAAGAGGTACGTCGCTACGAGGAAGAGACCGCCCAGCCCCGAGATGCGGCGCACGCACGGCCAATCCAATCGCGGACACGACACCGTCCCGGTCCGCGCCGCCAGAGCCATGAACGCCGTTGCAATCGCCAGCATCAACTGCGTGGGCACCGTGTAGCACCGTGACAACGAAAGCAGCCCCGCGGCATAACCCGATGTCATGGCCGCGACAAATGGCCGCAACCGCGACAATGTCGGATCCACCGGAACTGCACGAATCGTCCCGCGAATCACCAGGTAGAACGCCCCGATGAACAGCGTCCCCCCGAACAGTCCCATCTCCGCAAACGCCTGCAGGTACGAGTTGTGTGCGACCTGCCCGATCACATCGACGAGCCTTCCCTGCCCGATCCCAAAGAGCGGTGAAGACCGGAACGCCTCCAGCGAATCGCTCCAAAGCGCCAGGCGCGCCTGGAACGTGTCCTCAGGGTCGTCCAGATTCATACTTGTCGCGCGACCCGAAAACGCCACAAGGATCAAGGGAACCGCCACCAGCGTCAGCGGCAACGCGTTCCGCCATCCATACCGTGCCGCCAGGAATCCCAGCACCGCCGCCTCGGCCGACAGCAGCCCGCCGCGGGAGTGCGTCAACCAAAGCGCGTACCCGAACAATCCCAGCGGAACCACCAGCGCCATCCGGAGCATCGTCGTCGGCCTCTCGCTCAATCCATGAACGCAGATCACCCCGGCGGAGACCAGCACCAGCGAGAAGTCGTTCGGATCATTGAACACACCGACACCGCACAGCCGCACCACCGACGGATTGTCCGGATCCGGAGAGCGCCCCACCACACTCTCAAGCCCCGGCAGATGCACGAAGTCGTGATACTGCAGCACCGCCAGCACCGTCACCGCAAACACCGAGCCCATCACCGCCAGCAACGTCGCCGACAGCTTCCGCGGCGTATCCACGATCACCACCATCAGCAGGAACAAAATGCACGCCTTCAGCATCGCCAGCCCGCCGATGCGGGCGTCAAACAGGTTCGCTCGCCACAGGTGCGACAGCATCACCGCCGGCACCAGCGTCAACGTCAGCGCCACCACCGCGTTCCGCCGCAGCGACGACTCCCGCAGCTGCGCCATCACCCGCGGCAGCGACACCACGATGCAAGCCGAAATCACAATCTCATAAATCGGAACACCATCGAGCACCGGGAACAGATCCGCCGGCCGGAATAGCAGAACGCCTGCCGCCAGCAGCAGGAGCACCAGCCCGATCTTGTCTGTAACTCGCTCAAGTCGCGCGGCGAATTTCGCCTGTGTCGCGACGATTTTCGGTAACTTCCACGATGCCCGGTCAAACCCCGCGACCATCTCCCTCAGCGGTGTGGGGGGCGGAGCGCCGACCGGACCTGATGGGTCATGGGATGCCATTGGTCACGCCGCCCACGGCAGTTCTTCCTTTGCCTTGACTCCGGACACCGGTCCGATTCGATGGCCCGACACCGGCAACTCCGGCTCCACCATCGCGGCCAACTCTTCATCCGGCAACTCCGGTGCAAACGGCCGCACCATCAGCCGCGACACCGCCGTCGCCGCCATTCCAACAAAGTGCAGCCCCGTAGACACCACGATCGTCGCATCAATCAGCGGCCCCAGGCAAGCGATGTAATGAAGGTCGTGCGCCAGTTTCCGCCGCACCACATGCAGGTCCGTATCCGCTGGCTGGCGCATCTGCGCCAGCCCCGTGATCCCCGGCCTCACCCGCAGCCGATCCCGAAACTCAGGCATCGCCCGCTCAATCTTCTCCGCAATCACCGGTCGCTCCGGCCGCGGCCCGATCAGGCTCATATCCCCACGCAGGATGTTCCACAGTTGCGGAACCTCATCCAGGTGCGTGTCGCGCAGCCACCGGCCCACCGGGGTCACCCGCGGATCCCCCGCGATAGACCACACCGGCCCGGTAATCGCTTCGGCCTGGTGCGTCATCGTCCGCAACTTGTAAATCTGAAACGGCCTGCCGCCCCGTCCCAGCCGCGTCTGCTGATAGAACACCGGCCCTTCGGACGTCAACTTAAGCAATACCGCCAATGCACCCAGCACCGGCGCCGCCATCACCAGCATCACCGCCGCGGCCATCCACTCGACTACCGTCTTGAAAGGCACATACGCCCGCGCCAGCGGCCCCAGCACCGCCCGCTCAGCCTGAACTACAGGCGTCTCATGCCGGGCATTCGTTGTGCTCCGCATATCTCTCATGGATAGACCTCGGCTCGCAGATCGGCCACAAGTCACCAACCCTTAAGACCAAGTCGGTTCTTACCGGGCGAGCACCAGATTTGGCCGGCCGCACACGTGGTTATCCGCACGTGCGTCTGGGGTCGCTTCCGGTTATCGACGTTCGTTCGCCCACCCCGAAAGTCGCACCCTTTCCGGCGATTCCTCCACGCACTCGGCCTTCGCCGGCATCCGTCCTACTATTGCGTTCGCGCTCGCCGCAACCCCGCGGCCAGCCGAGGGCGTAGCTCAGTTGGTAGAGCATCGGCCTTTTAAGCCGTTGGTCCAGGGTTCGAGTCCCTGCGCCCTCATTGATTCCGCGGCCCCAAACCGCACCTTTTCCAGGGAGTTCCCACGGGCCGCGCCCGACACCACGGATGGTCGTACTTCACGCCAACTGGACCGACGGCAAGCTCCGCTTCTGGGCGGAATCCGCGGCCCTGTGGAAGTCCACCCTGCACGCCGCGCCGTCGGACGGCGATGGTCATCCCTTCGCCGAATCGGCCGAGGCCGTTGCCAAGCTGATTACCACCCACGCGCCGGGCGTGACGCTGGAATCCGGCACCCTTGAACTCTCCCTCCCGGCCGCGGTCTCGGCGCCGGTGGCGGTCGAGGTCAATGGTGCTGTGGGCGATGACGAAGTCGGCAGTGGGGGAGTGGTCGCGATCGCCGAGGGCAGGCCGTTGCCCAGTTCGCGGCTCGCGCACGCCGCGGGAAGCGCATCGGCCGCGATCGACCACGTCGTGGCTCTCAAGACGTTCACCGTTCCATCGGTCAACGTCGCGTCTACGGACGTGACTGCCGTTCTCGACGCGATCGAAACGGCCCTTGGCGACAACCACGATCAGAACGAGGGTGTGCTGCATCGCGACGTCGTGCTGTCGGCAACGATCACGTTCTTCGCCGCGGCCGCGAGGCTCGCGCGCCACCTGCTCGCCCAGCAGAGGTTCGTTCCTGCGATGAAGCAGGTCTCGCAGGGAGAGCTGCTGGCATCCTGGCATCCGTGGATGGCCGATGCCCGCACGGCTGAGCGCGTCGGCGCCCTCGCGGGCGCGATGCCCGCCGCGGCACGGGCTGCGGTCGACGAGTACGAGCACAAGCCCTGGCCGATCCTGGAAGACTTCATCAGCGCGATCGTGGATTCGCAGTGTCGCGCCACGCTGATCAAAGAGACCATGCAGGATGCCATCGCCTCGCGCGATGCGACGATGGACCCGCAGGTCGCCTGGCTCACCGGGCTGCTCGGCATTGAGCACGCGGTTCCCAGCAAAGGCCCGGGTCGTGTGGAGATGGTCAAGGGTGTCCGCCGCTGGATTGCCGGCCTCGAAGACCGCGGCACAAGTTCGGCTTGGAAACTGCTGCTTCAACTCAACGAACCCCCGAACGCGGCGATCCTCAGCGACATGGAAGAGCCCGCCGACGGCATCAAGTGGCCGCTCTCCTTCCATCTTCAGTCGCAGGAAAACCCACGGATCATCGTGGATGCGTCGGATATCTGGGTGCTTTCCAGCGATTCGATGACCATCGAAGGCAAGCGTCTGGATGCGCCGCAGGAGTTGCTGCTGGCGGAACTCGGGCGGGCATCGCGGCTCTATCCCGCGCTCGAGAAGGCGCTGGATGACTCCGAGCCGACCGCAATCGATCTGAATACCAAGCAGGCGTACCAGTTCCTCCGCGAACACAAGCCGGTCCTGGCTGAACAGGGTTTCGGCATTCGAGCACCGGATTGGTGGGACCAGCCCTCCGCACGTCTGGGCGCACGCCTGAAACTCTCCAGCGAAGCCCTCGACGTGGTCGCCGCCCTCTCGCCCGGCGGCGCAGGCGGCACCGCGGGCAGCAAGTTGGGCTTGGGCGCACTTGTCAACTACACCTGGGACATCGCGATCGGCGGCACCACGCTCAGCCTCGCCGAGTTCGAGAAGCTCGCGGGCCGCAAGACCCCGCTGGTCCGCATCAACGGTCGCTGGGTCGAAGTTCGCCCGGAGGATGTGAAGGCCGCGATCAAGTTCATCCGCGACAACCCCGGCGGCACGATGCGCGTCGGCGATGCGATCCGCATGGCCTACGGCACCGACCCGCGCGAGGCGGGGATCCCCATCGTCGGCCTCGAAGCCACCGGCTGGGTCAGCGTGTTCTTCGGCGACAACGCCAACAACGAGCAGATCCCGATCATCGATACGCCCAAGGGCTTCAACGGCACCCTGCGTCCCTATCAGGCCCGCGGCATCTCGTGGCTCTCGTTCCTCGAGAAGTTCGGCTTCGGCCCCTGCCTCGCGGACGACATGGGCCTGGGCAAAACCATCCAACTCCTGGCGCTGCTCGTGTACGAGCGCGAACAAGCCCTGCTCCGGCGGGAACAAGCACCGCCGCCGCCCGTTATCCCCGAACCAGTCGATCCGTCCAACTCGGCCGATGCCGCCGCCCACGCCGCGGCCCTCCGCTTGCAGGCCCAGCTCATTCCTCCGACCCTGCTGGTCGTGCCCATGTCTGTCGTCGGCAACTGGATTCACGAAGCCAAACGCTTCTGTCCGCAGCTCAAGTTCATCCTGCACCACGGCATCGACCGCATGCAATCCGACGCGTTTATCGCTGCCGCGGAGGCCGCGGATGCGATCATTACGACCTACGCCCTCGCCCACCGCGATCGCGAAACGCTCCAACGCGTAACGTGGCAGCGTGTGGTTCTTGACGAAGCCCAGTACATCAAGAACCCGGGAACCAAGCAGGCGATCGCGGTTCGATCTCTGCCGTCGACGACCCGCGTGGCCCTCACCGGTACTCCGGTTGAGAACCGCCTCAGCGAACTCTGGTCTATTCTCGACTTCCTGAACCCCGGCTATCTCGGCCCGGCGGCCACGTTCCGCAAGCGGTTCAGCGTGCCAGTTGAGCGGTACCACGACACCTCCAAGAGCAAGCAGCTCCGCGAATTGGTGCGGCCGTTCATTTTGCGGCGGCTCAAGACCGACCCGGGCGTGGCCGCGGACCTGCCGGAGAAGCTTGAGACCCGCGAGTTCTGCCATCTGACGACCGAGCAGGCTGAGCTTTACGAGCGTGTCGTCGGCCAGATGATGGCGGTGGTGGATGCGGCAGACGGCATCCAGCGCCGCGGCCTGGTGCTCGCGACGCTCGTCAAGCTCAAGCAGATCTGCAACCACCCCGGGCAATACCTCAAGGAATGGAACGAGAGCGAACCCACGCTGGTGTCGCCGCAACGGTCGGGTAAGTGCGTTCGCATGGTTGAACTGCTGGATGAGGTGATGGCCGCGGGCGATTCGGCGCTGGTGTTCACGCAGTTCCGGCAAATGGGCGGGATGCTGGCGGCGATGCTGCGGCAGGAACTTGATCGGGAGGTCCTGTTCTTCCACGGCGGCACGCCGCAAGGCCAACGCCAGTCGATGGTGGATCAGTTCCAGAAAAAGGATGGCAAGACGCCGATCCTGATCGTGAGCCTGAAGGCCGGTGGTGTCGGTCTGAACCTGACGGCCGCGACGCACGTGTTCCACTTCGACCGGTGGTGGAACCCGGCGGTGGAGAACCAGGCCACGGACCGGGCGCACCGCATCGGCCAATACCGCACGGTCCAGGTCCACAAGTTCGTCGTCCGCGGCACGCTGGAAGAGCGGATTGACGAGATGATCGAGGCCAAGACAGAGCTGGCGCAGAACATCATCGGGTCGGGTGAATCCTGGCTGACGGAGTTGAACACCGATCAGTTGAAGGAAGTGCTGGCGCTGCGCAAGGATGCGGTGGGGGATGAGGAGTAAGGGGCCTCGGCCGACATAGTGCGATTCGGACCATAGACGGACTACCATTGGCCAGCGGACCAACAGGAGTCGGCCATGAATAATCGCGTGCGCATTGGTCTGGTTAGTGGAATGGCCCTGGTATTTGCGTCGGCGGCAGGTGCCCAACTGCCCGGGAAGAAAGAGGGCAACCTCAATGTCGGGATCGTGGTGCACGAAGGTGTCGAGTTGCTCGACTTTGCCGGACCGGGGGAGGTGTTCGGTCATACCGACTACCGGGTGTTCACGGTGGCGCCGAACCGCGAAGCGGTGCACACCAACGGCGGTCCGTGCACGGTGATGCCGGACTACTCGATCAGCGATGCACCACATATTGACATTCTCGTGGTGCCGGGCGGGAACACGACGGTGCTCCTGAACGATGAGGCGATGATGGCGTGGATCAAGAAGACGGCGACCGAATCGAAGCTGACGATGTCGGTGTGTACGGGGGCGTTCACGCTGGCCAAGTCCGGGCTGCTGGATGGGAAGAAGGCCACCACTCACCACAGCGCGATTCGGTCCTTGAAGCGTGACTATCCGGCGATCACTGTGGTTGAGAACGAGCGGTTTGTGGACAACGGGCAACTGGTGACGACGGCGGGCGTTTCGGCGGGGATTGATGGGGCGCTGCACGTGGTGGCGCGGTTGCTTGGAGATGAGAAGGCATGGGAGGCGGCGCGGGGGATGCAGTATGTGTGGGAGCCGCCCCTTGCCAAGGATGCAAACAGCGAGGCGATGGAGTCGCACGCGGCGATGAAGGCGTTTGTCTATCGCGATTGGGCCGCGGCGACCAAGGCCTATGGGGCGATCGTGGCCAAGCACCCGGACGATGTTGACGCGGCGTTTCATCTGGGGCTCAGCCAGTGCAACAGTGGGGAGCCGGACAAGGGAATCGTGAACGTCGAGAAGGCGATCAAGGCCGGACGGACGGACAATCGGAGCATGGTGGTCTACGCCAGGACGCTGCTGGTTGTGAAGCGGTACCCGGAGTCGATCGCCGCGTATGAGAAGGTGTTGGCCGCGGGGTTTGATGATCATGGGACGAGCCGGTACAACCTGGCGTGCGCGTGTGCACTGAGCGGGAAGAAAGCGGAGGCCCTGACGGCGATTGAGAAGGCGGTGGATGAGGGGTTCAGCGATCGGAAGTTGCTGGAGTCGGATGACGACCTGGCGAGTGTTCGTGAGGAAGACAGGTTCAAGGCCGCGGCGAAGCGGACGGGGAAGACGAGATAGGGGCGAGCACGGGCGCGATGGGTGCGCGGGCACTGTGCGGCGGTTTGGGATGTTTCTTTGCGCGTGGTGAGTCGGAGCATCGAGGTCGGAGGAACCGACCTCGATGGCACGGTAGAGGTTCTCCTTCAACTTGTCTTCCGCTCGTGCGTGGAACCGGTAGGCTGCCTGCGCAGTTGGGCCTTGTGGGCTTGAGCTGCGCCGAGATCGGGCGGTCCACGTCGATGCGACCGAGGGTGAAGTCACTTTCGTGATCTCACTTGCGGTAGAGGTTCGCTCGGGCTTGCCCGGAATATGAAGCGTCGGAGCCTACACGGGGTCTCCGCCCCGAATCCGCGGCCTCATCAATCCGGGGTTGCCTGAGCAGCCCCTCTACCCTTGGGCGAAAGACACGTTTTGCGCGCACAAACCGTGTCCAAAATTGTGGTGGTTGTTCAGAAAGTGCTTGAAATATGGCGCGGATTTGATGTCGAGATTTCGCACAAATCGTGTCGTGCCCGAGCACAACCGTGCGGACAAAACGTGTCGTTTTCGGGAGTTGCACCTCTGGCCATACAGAGCCTTGACCAGTGCCACCAAAACCGGAAGCACGGGGGGAGTCTGAGAATTCGCTAAGGGTTCGCGGGTGCCTGCATACCCTTGAGATCGGCCCCGGAGTCCTCCTTGCAGCAACGTCCCAACAACCCGGCCTATCAGCAGAAGCCCCTCAAACCCCGCAAGGTACGAGGCGGCATCAAGCTGCTCAGCAGCACCGGGCGGTATCCAGATAGCTGGCCGGCGCAGCGGTGGATGCGGCTGGTGGAGCAGGCCGCGGCCGGGGACGCGATGGTGGAGGGGTTGGGATACGCGACCGCGGGGCAGACGCGGCGGTTCGGATTTGACAGCGGGCGGATCGCGGGCGCGGTGCAGGGAACCAACCCCGCGGCGTACGAAGTGATGATGACCCTGCAGCCCTTCACGCACGATCAGGCGGAGAAGGTGATCGCGGCGATGATCGATCAGGCGGTGTACGCCGCGAAGCTGCTGGCGGGCGAACTGCCGGCGAATATCGAGGATGTGTTTGCACCGCTCGGGCTGAAGCTGTTTCCGGTGGACCCATCGGAAGTCGTGCCGACGTGCTCGTGCCGGACGCGGAAGATGACATCGTTTCCACCCGGATCGAGGCCGCCGTTGGCGCCCGGGATGACACCTTCCACCATGCCGCCGCCGCTGCCCATCGCGCCGGAGCCGACGGGGCCGGTGAACCCGTGGTGCAAGCACGTGTGCTGTATCGCGTATCTGGCGGCTGAGCGATTCACGACGGACCCATTCCTGATCTTCACGCTGCGAGGCCTTCCGCGCGAGGAGCTGCTGGAGAGACTGCGGCAGCGGAGAGCGGCCGCGGGATCGGGCACGGGCGGGGCGATGGTGTATTCGGCGACGGTGCCGGGGGTGTCGGACAAGGAACCGGTGCCGCTGGAGCAGTGCGTGGAGAGTTTCTGGGATTCAGGCCCGGGGCTGGATCACGTGGATATGCCGATTGAGCCGCCGGAGGTGAGTCATCCGCTGTTGAGGCGGCTGGGGCCGAGTCCGTTTGGCGGGCCGGGGAGGTTTCCGCTGGTGGGATTGCTGGCGACTTGCTATGAGGTGATTAGTGAGGCAGCGATTAAGGGGGAGGGTGAAGAAAAGCAGTTGCCGATGAATGCTGATGAGCAGGAGACGGTCGAGGACGAAGAAGCGTCTGTTGAAGAGTGATTGCGATTTTTCAGCTTCAAATCCCCCTCATTGACTCCCCCCCTCACCCCCCTAAACTTCCCCGCTCGAAATCGGAGCCGATCGCGACGAGGCAAACCTTCTGACCACAAGTCAAAGGCACACCCAAGGCGCCATCATGAGTCTTTCTATCGCGGCTGATGGAAGGCTCAGCTCCGGGAGTTCGGTTCGTTCCGAACTCCCCTGCCGCGGCCTTGCTTTCCCACTCACTCCAGACGGAGCGAAGGGAGCACGAGACCGCGAGTCCCGTGTTCCCCGGCGTGTTGCCCCTTGGCTTCTCGCCCTTGTTTGGAGGCTCGCGACCCCCCGCCCCCGCATGTTTGGCCGATGGTGTAACGGTAGCACAGCAGATTTTGGTTCTGTTTGTCCAGGTTCGAATCCTGGTCGGCCAGTTCCTTCTGCTTAGGGCCAAGGGCGCGTCGCTCTGATATGAGTGCTGCGACAGACAAGCCGGTTGCGATCATCCTGGCCGCGGGCAAGGGCACGCGGATGAAGGGCGATTTGCCGAAGGTCGTTCACCCGGTGGGTGGGCGGCCGATGGTTTGTCCGATTGTGGACGCATGTCTTGAGGCAGGTTGCCGGCGCATCATCGCGATCGTTGGATACAAACAGGAACTGGTTCGCGAAGCGCTCAAGGGATATCGGCAGGTTGAGTTCGCCGTGCAGGATCAGCAGCTCGGGACGGGTCACGCGGTTTTGTCGGCTCGCACGACGCTGGGCAATGACGGGGATGACATCTTCGTGCTCGGCGGTGATGGGCCATTGATTCGGTCGGCAACTTTGAAGACGGTGCTGGAAAAGCATCGCACTTCGAAGGCCGCGGCCACGCTCGCGACTTCGATCATCGATGACCCAACGGGCTACGGTCGGATCGTCCGCGACGCCGCGGGCAAGTTCCGCGAGATCGTCGAACATAAAAACGCGACGCCAGAGCAGAAGGCGATCCGCGAGGTCAACCCCAGCTACTACTGCTTCCAGCGTCGCGACTTGTTTGATGCACTGTCCAAGGTCCAGCGGAACCCCGCCAGTGGTGAGTACTACCTGACGGACACGCTTGCCCTCCTGCTGAAGGAAGGCAAGCACGTCGAGGTCGTCCCCGCCGTTCCGCCTGAGGATGTTCTGTCGATCAACACGCCCGAAGAGCTTGCGGTGGTTGACCGCATCTATCGCCAGCGTGCGCAAGGAACGGCCAAGGCAACCAATAGTGGTGGGGGAGCCGCGCGATGAGCACGAACAACGACGCCAGCGAACTGAAGATTTTCGCGGGGCGCAACAGCATTGAGCTGACGCAGCGTTTGTGCGATCACATCAATCTGCCCCTGGGGCAGGCCCGAACCACGCTGTTCCCCGACGGCGAACTGATCGTAAAGCTGGAAGAGGATGTCCGCGGCCGCGACTGCTACGTCGTCATCTCGACGTGCCAGCCGGTCAACGACAACCTCATGGAACTGCTGATATTCCTGGACTGCTTGAAGCGGGCCTCGGCTTCGCGCGTCACGGTCGTTACGCCGTACTTCGGCTACGGCCGCCAAGACCGCAAGGATGAGGGCCGCGTCCCGATCACGGCCAAGCTCGTCGCGAACCTGATCACCGCGGCCCGCGCCGACCGCGTGCTCGCCCTCGACCTTCACGCGGCCCAGATTCAGGGCTTCTTCGATCTCCCCGTCGATCACCTCTCCGCGACACCCGTCTTCTACAAGTACTTCAAGTCCATCCGCGAGGAGCTCGGCGATCTCTGCCTCGTCAGCCCCGATGTCGGCAACGTCAAGGTCGCCGAATCCTTCGCCAACCTCCTCGGCGGCGACCTGGCGATCATCAATAAGCGGCGACTCTCCGGCTCGACGGTCACGACCGGCAACCTCATCGGCGACGTCAAGGGCAAGACCGTCCTGATGTTCGACGACATGATCTCCACCGCCGGCACCGTGTGCGAAGCCGCCAAGCTCGTCATGGAAAAGGGCGCCAAGCAGGTAATCGCCGCGGCCACGCACGGCGTCCTGGTCGGCATGGCGATCCAGCGCCTCGCCGAAAGCCCCATCAGCAAAATCGTCGTGACCAACACGGTCCCTGTAGACAGCCGCGTCGATCCCATCCGCCCCAAGCTCGTCGAACTCAGTGTTAGCGCCCTTCTCGGCGACGCCATCCACCGAATTCACCACAATCTGTCCGTCAGTGCGCTGTTCAAGGGAACAGCCGGAACCAAGAGATAAACCCCAAACCAGCAAGCCAAACTGAAATAGAGCTTTGCGAATTCTTTCGGAGACCACCATGCACGAGAACTCACCATCGTTGAAGGCCAAGACCCGTGACCGCCTCGGAACCCGCTACGCCGCCCGCGTCCGCGATGCCGGTGGCCTGCCCGCCGTGGTCTACGGCCGCGGCCGTGAGCCTGTCTCCGTCACCCTCGAGGCCAAGGTCACCAAGACCCTGATCAACAAGGGCGAAAAGGTGTTCCGCCTGGACTTCGAGGGCGCCAAGGTGCCCGACGCCGGGCAGACCGTCCTTCTGAAGGACATCCAGTTCGACTATCTCGGCACGAACATCGTTCACGCCGACTTTGCCCGTGTGTCTCTTGACGACCGCGTGGTCGTCAAGGTGCCGGTCCATCTGATCGGCGAGGCCAAGGGTCTCAAGACCGCCGGCGCCATCCTCATGCACCCGACCGGCGAGCTCGAAGTCGAGTGCGCCGTAAAGGACATCCCCGAGTTCGTGGAAGTGCAGATCGGCGAACTGGATGTTGATCACGCGATCACCGCGGCCGACGTCAAGCTGCCCTCCGCCGACATGAAGCTCAAGACCGACAAGCACGCGATGGTCGCCCAGATCATCATTCAGCAAGAGATCGTCGAAGAGAAGGCCGAAGCCGGCACCGTCGACGCCGCCGCCGCCGGTGGACCCGAAGTCCTCACCGCCAAGAAGGAAGAGGGCGCTGCCGATCCGAAGGCCGCGGCCGCTGGTGGCAAGGCTCCGGCCGCAGGCGCCAAGCCCGCCGCTGGTGCCAAGCCGGCAGCTCCCGGCGCCAAGCCGGCCGCAGGCGCTGCCGCCAAGCCCGCAGGCGGAGGCGACAAGAAGAAGTAATCACGGCCTGGGTGCCCCGCCGGTCCGCGGCGGGGCTTCCCACCTTTCAAGGTGCTTAGCAAGGTTTCGGAGCAATGAAGTTGATCGTCGGTCTCGGCAATCCCGGCAGGCAATACGACAAGACGCGGCACAACGCCGGGTTCATGGTCGTCGATCGCCTTGTCGAGAAGCACGCTGCTGGCGTGCCGGCCAAGGCCCGGTTCAACGCCGCGGTCACCGAGTGCAAACTCGGTGCTGAGGCAGTGCTCCTCATGAAACCCACGACGTTCATGAACCGCTCCGGCAGCTCGGTGGCCGAGGCGGTACGGTTTTACAAGCTCGAACCGGCGAAGGATGTGCTGGTTCTGGTGGATGATGTCGCGCTGCCCGCGGGCGCGATCCGACTGCGGCCCGGTGGTGGTGCAGGTGGGCATAACGGCCTCACCGACATCACCAAGGCGCTCGGCGCAGACACCTACGCCCGGCTCCGCATCGGCGTCGATGCAACCCCGGAGTTCATGGACCAGGCCGACTACGTCCTGGGCCGCTTCACGGATGAACAGTGGCCCCTCGTCGATTCGGCGCTCAAGCGGTCGGCAGAGGCCGCGGAACTCTTCGCCACCCAGGGCCTCGACGCGGCCATGAACCGTTTCAATGCCCCGGACCGTCCCCCAAAGCCCAAGAAAGAACGTCCGCCGCCCCAAGTCCCACCGACTGATTCGCCCAACGACTCAGGACCAAGGACCAAGGACTGAGGACTCAGTTTCCAAACCACAAACAAGAACAGAAACCAGAAAACAAACTCAGATCAGAAAAGGATTCCCATGCCAGAGAAACGCACTTACACGTACGAAGCCATGTTCCTCATCGGACAGGCCGCCGCCACTGACCTCGCCGGCGTCATCGATCACATCAAGGAAATCATGGTCCGCGGCCACGCCGAGATCATCGCCATGCGCAAGTGGGATGAGCGGCGTCTGGCCTACGAGATCAAGAAGCAGAAGCGCGGCCTCTACATCCTCTGCTACTTCAAGGCCCCCGGCGATGACATGAATCACATCGACCGCGACTGCAACCTCTCGGAGAAGATCCTCCGGGCCTTGATCCTCCGCGCCGACCACCTCACGATGGATGAGATGCTCGCCGCCGATGGCCGCACCGAGCTGGACATCGAGGCCAAGCTCAGGGCCAAGGCGGCCCTCGAGCAGCCCGCCGACCCGGCTGCGGCAGCCGCCGCAGCAGCAGCGGCCGCGGCCCCCGTCGCGGTTGCGACCGAGTCCGAGCAGGGCTGATCGAGCTCTCGGGATTGGCAATCACAAACACCCCGGCACCGCCCTTCTGGGCGGTGTTTTTTCGTGGCACCGAGCTTCTGCTCGGTGGTACTCCCGGGCTGTCAGTTAACGCCAATTAGCCCGTTTGCAAGCCCAATCGGGCCCTGCTACACTCCCCCGACCAGATACCTATCACAGGAGGCTTTCCAATGGCATTCAATCTGAACAGAGTCATGCTCGCGGGCAACCTGACGCGTGATGTTGAGCTCCGGCACACGGCCGGCAACCAGGCCATCGCGAAGATCGGGCTTGCCTGTAATCGCCGCTGGAAAACCCCCGAGGGTGAACAGCGCGAAGAAACGATGTTCGTCGATTGCGAAGCCTGGGGAAAGACCGCCGAGTTCATCAATCAGTACTTCTCCAAGGGCCGCCCGATTTTCATCGAGGGCCGCCTGAAGCTTGACCAGTGGGAAGACAAAGAGACCAAGGCCAAGCGATCCAAACACGTCGTGGTCATTGAAAACGCCCAGTTCGTCGACAGCAAGCCCGGTGGCGAAGGCGGTGGCAGCAGTGCTCCCGCCCGCACATCCTCGTCCCGCCCGGCCCCCGCGGCCGCGGGCTCCGCACCCGCCCCGCAAGAGTGGGGGGGCAAGGGCCCCATGGGTGAAGAAGACATCCCGTTCTGATCGCGAGCAACGCGCTAGGGTGCAGTTCCTCGTGTCACAGGCTTGGGCTTCAGCTCACGCCCGTGCCGACCAGCTGCGACTCCCGGCTTATCCCGCGCCCCAGCAATCTGACTACACGATCCCCAAGTTCCACTTCGCATCCGGCGAAACGCTGGACAATCTCCGCATTCACTAGCGCACTGTGGGCAAGCCAACCCGCGATGCTTCCGGCCATATCACCAACGCCCTCCTCGTTATGCCCGCCGTCGGGAAGCAGCACCTCGTCGAGTTCTTGAAGCAGACCCAAAGCAAGTGATCGGGGAAGTTTTCTCATGGCTGCGTGCCTGCACCCGTCAGACGATTCCTGTGTCCGCGGGCGCGCCCGCGTTAAGGTCTTGGAGTCGCAACCATGTCAACCGCCGAAACTAAGCCCACCGTCCAGTTCGTGTCTCTCGCCCCCGATGCACCCGACGATGCGCCCGAGTTGACCGGCGAGCCCCTCTCTCGCCCTAAGTTCCTCGCTCTGGTCGGCAGCCTCACCGCCGTCATCCTCCCTTTCCTGGGTCTCATCGCGGCCATCATCCTCTTCTGGGACACCCGCTTCAGTTGGCTCAACCTGGGCATGATGCTCGGCGGTTATTTCATCACCCTTTTGGCCGTCACCGTTGGCTTCCACCGCCTGTTCACGCACAAGTCGTTCAAGACCAACCGCGTCGTGACCGCGATCCTGGGTGTCCTGGGCTCCATGGCGATCGAAGGCTCGATCATCGACTGGGTCGCGATCCACCGCCGCCACCACCAGCACACCGATCGGCCCGATGACCCGCACTCCCCCAACCTGCACGGCTCCGGGTTCAGGTCTTGGCTCAGCGGGATGATCCACGCCCACTTCGGCTGGTTCTTTGCGCCCGCGCCGACGAAGGAGCAGATGGATCGTTACGTCCCCGACCTGCAGGCCGATCCTCTGGTCGTCGCGATCAGCCGCCTCTTCGGTTTCTGGGCGATTCTGGGCTTGGTCATCCCCGCCCTCATCGCCTTTGCCGTCACGCACTCATGGCTGGGAGCCCTTATGGGCTTCATCTGGGGCGGCCTGCTGCGCGTCTTCCTGGTCCACCACGTCTCTTGGAGCGTCAACTCCATCTGCCACCTCTGGGGCAGCCAGCCGTTTAACACGCACGATTACAGCCGCAACAACTCCATCTTCGGAATCCTCGCCCTGGGTGAAGGCTGGCACAACACCCATCACGCTTTCCCCACCTCCGCCCGGCATGGGATCGAGAAGTGGCAGTTCGATATCAGCTACTTCTTCATCCGCGGCCTGGCGCTCCTCGGGCTAGCGCACGACATCAAGCTCCCATCGCCAGAGCGGATCGCGGCCAAACGTCATCATCCCGCAAGCCCGGGCTCAGGCATCCACGTGCCCGGGGGTATAGCTTGAACATTCTCCTGATCTCGCCGCTCACTCCCGATACGTTCTGGAGCTTCAGCCACGCCATGAGATTCGTCGGCAAGAAGGCCGCGTTCCCTCCGCTGGGGCTACTCACCGTCGCGGCCATGCTCCCCCGCGAATGGAGCCTCAGGCTCATCGACCTCAACGTGCGCAAGCTCACGGATGCGGACCTTGATTGGGCCGACTCCGTGTTCCTATCGGCGATGATCATCCACGAGCCCTCGGCCCGCGAGGTGATCCGTCGCAGCAACGCAAAGGGCAAGCCGGTGGTCGCGGGCGGCCCCCTCTTCACGACCGCCTCCGAGCGATTCCCCGAGGCCGCGTGCTGCGTAGTGGGGGAGGCCGAGGAAATCATGCCCGAACTCGTGGCCGACTTGGCCGAGGGTCGTCTCAAGCCCAGATACCAGGCCGCCGAACGCCCGGACGTGAACAAGACCCCCCTCCCTCGCTGGGACCTGATCAAGGTTCGCGACTACGCGACGCTCTCGGTGCAGTCCTCGCGAGGCTGCCCGTTTGACTGCGAGTTCTGCGATATCACGGCCGTATATGGCCGCATTCCGCGCGTCAAGAGTCCCGAGCAGATGATCGCCGAACTCGAAGCAGTGCTCGCCACAGGCTGGAAGGGCGGCATCTTCATCGTCGATGACAACTTCATCGGCAACAAGATCAAGAGCAAGGCCCTGCTCCGTGCCCTGGTCCAGTGGCGTCAACAGCGGAGGACCACGGTCACGTTTACCACCGAGGCCTCGCTCAATCTGGTCGACGATCCGGAGCTTCTGGACCTGATGGTGAAAGCGGGTTTCAAGAACGTGTTCATCGGCATCGAGAGCCCGCAGGAAGAAGCGCTCAAAGAGTGCCGCAAGGTCCAGAACACCAAGCGTGATCTGGTCGCCGCGGTGCGGACGATCCACAACGCCGGCCTGCAGGTCATGGGCGGGTTCATCGTCGGCTTCGACAGCGACAAGGCCGGGATATTCGAACGCCAGCGGCGATTCATCCAGGACGCCGGAGTCGTCACCGCGATGGTCGGGATGCTCACCGCGCTGCCCGGCACACGCCTCTTCACGCGCCTCACCAAGGAAGGCCGGATGATCGGCAAGAGCACGGGCAACAACCTCGACGCCGTGCTCAACTTCGTCCCGACGCTCGATCCCAAGGTACTCACCGAAGGCTACCGTCGACTCCTCAAAGACCTCTACGCCCCCCGCGAGTACTACCGTCGCATCCTCACGTTCTTCCACGAATACCGCCCCGTCCGCCGCCGCACGCGGCTGAGCAGATCCGACCTCCGCGCCTTCGTCAGTTCGCTCTGGGTCATGGGAGTCGCCAAGCCGGGCCGCTGGGAGTTCTGGAAGTTCCTGAGCAAGTCCCTCATCTCCCACCGCAGGTCGTTCGCGGAAGCCGTTGAACTGGCGATCCACGGATACCACTTTCGCGTGGTCGCGGCGGCCCTCTAAAGGCCTAGAAACGCCTCAAACTAGACCCCCTCCGTCCGACCCCCTACACTCACAACCCCGTTGGGGCTGCCCCCGCCCACCTGTCAAGGGCTCGTGGCCGCTCCTAACTTCCGGCGCTTCGCGCCAAAGGACAGCAGATGGCCCGCAACATCAAGCTCATGCTCACCGAGAACGTCGATTCCCTGGGAATCATCGGCGATGTCGTCAACGTTCGCATCGGCTACGCCCGCAACTTCCTCCTCCCGCGCAGCATGGCCACCAAGCCCAGCGATGAGGCCATCAAGGCTGTCGCCGCCCGCCGCGCCGAAGCCGAGAAGGAACTCGCGCAACTCCGCAAAGACCGCGAGTCCCTCGTCCAGAAACTCGAGAAGGTCGAGATCTCCCTCACCCGTTCTTGCAACGATCTGGGCCATCTCTACGGCTCGGTCACCCAGCAGGAAATCGCCAAGGCCCTGGCCGATGCCGGCTACAAGGGCATCAAGCCGCGCGACGTGCGCCTCAACCAGGCCATCAAGCGCGTGGACAACTACGACGTCCACATCAAGTTCGAGGCCGACCTCGACGCCACCATCAAGCTCCACGTTCTGCCCGACCGCAAGCTCGACGCCGACAAGCGTGAAGAGGTTGAAGTCGATGACCACGGCCGCCTGATCGAGAAGAAGCCCGAGTCCAAGAAAGAGGGCGAGCCCGCGAAGGATGGCGAGAAGGCTCCCGAGGGCAAGGACGGCAAGGACAACAAGGACGGCGGCGAGCGTGGCGAACGCCCCCGCAAGTCCCGCGATGACGACAAGCCCCGCCGCGGCCGCACCGGCGGCGGACTTGCCGAGGCCATGGCCCAGGCCGAAGCCTCCGTCGGCAAGAAGACCGGGTGGGGCGCCAACAAGAAGACCGACGGCGCAGCCCCCGAAGCCGCCGCTGCAAAGCCCGAAGCCAAGGGTGGCAAGCCCGAAGGCAAGGGCAAGGGCGACGCCAAGGCCGAGAAGTCCGACAAGCCCGCCAAGGAAAAGAAGTCCAAGAAGGACTGATCGCGATCGCAGACTGAAGAACCTCAAAAGGGCGGGCCTTGTGCCCGCCCTTTACCGTTTTCACTCCCCATCTCCCCATCCCCCGATCTTCCCACCGCTCATACAGTCCCCCATGGCCGCGCGCCGCATCCCCATCATCCGCATCGGCCTGACGGTGATCGTCGGGTCGCTCCTCGCGTCAGTCGTCACGTTCTACGTCAGCATCGGCCAGACCTTCGCCAACCAATCCGGCCCCGATCAATCCACCGAACCACGCGACCTGCTGACCCACTTCACCAAGAACTTCCTCTTCGTCGGCACAGTTCCCACCGCCATCTTCTGGCTGGGCGCGTTCATCATCCTGATCGGGATCATCCGCAACTTCACCCGCCCCACCGGACGATGACCCTGTGAGCCGCGCCCCCAGCCCCCTCCAACTCGCCCAGCAACATGCCGCGGCCGGCCGCCTGGATGACGCGGCGGCCCTGCTCATGCGACACCTCCGCCAGTCGCCGCGCGACGCGGTCGCCACCATGGAGTTGGCCCTCACGCTGGTGAAGCTCGGCAATCTCGAGCGCGCCGAGTTCTACTTCTCACGGGCGGTCGAACTCGCGCCTCAAGTCGCGGCGGTGCGCAGCGATCACGGCCACAGCCTTATGGCGCTCAACCGCCCCAAAGAAGCGATCGCCCGCTTCCGCCAGGCGCTGGACATCGACGCAACCCTGTACGCCGCGTATACCGGGCTTGCCCAATGCCTCATCCAGGTCGAAGACTTCAACGCCGCCATCGCCGCCGCGGAAGAGGGCATCCTCAGGTTCTCAACGCAGCCCGGTTCCTTCAATGACTTGTCGCGGGCGCTGCTTCTCAACGGAAACGCACAAGCCGCAGTCGCCGCCGCCCGTCGCGGGCTCTCCGTCAGCCCCGACAACGTCCGCCTCCTTTCCTCACTCGCCATCGCGCTCACCTTCGCCCCCGAATCGACACCCCAAGAGATCGCCGCGGCGTACCGATCCAACGGCCTTGCCATGGCGCAAAGCGCCCGGCCCGCACCTACCTGGCCCAACACGCCAGATCCCGATCGCCCGCTCAACATCGGCTACCTCTCCAACGACTTCTGCGAGCACTCCGTCGCGTATTTCATCGATCCCATCTTCGGCAACCACGATCCCGCTGCTGCCCGTATCTCGTGCTACTCCACCAACCTCGCGCCCGACAAAGTCACCGCCCGCCTCAAGTCCTTGGTCACATCGCGCGGCGGCCATTGGATCGACGCCTCGCGAACACCCGCCGCAGCCCTGGCCTCCCGCATCCGTGCCGACAACATCGACATCCTCATCGAACTCGGCGGCCACTCCTTTGGCAACAAACTCCCCGTGATGGTCCACCGGCCTGCGCCCGTCCTGGCAACCTACATGGGCTGGCCCACGACTACCGGCCTCCCCATGGTCGACTGGCGCATCGTCGATGCCATCACCGACCCACCCGGATTCGAAGCTCATTCAACGGAGCGACTGCAGCGAATTGACGGGTGCTTCCTCTGCTACGCCGGCGCTCCTGAGGCACCTGATCCCGTTGCTCGCAACGCCGACCCGCCCACGTTCGGCTCATTCAACGCCATCGCCAAGATCAACCCCGTCTGCGTCCGAACATGGGCCGCGGCCATGCACGCGGTGCCGGACTCACGCATGATTCTCAAGGCCGGGCAGCTCCAGCACCCTGACCATCGCGCACGCATCATCGCGTGGTTCGATTCGCAGGGCATCACCGCTGGCCGCCTCGAGTTCCTCCCTCGCACCCCCGACGCCCGCCAGCACCTGGCCACCTACGCCCGCATCGACGTCCTCCTCGACACGACGCCCTACAACGGCACAACCACAACCTGCGAATCGCTTTATATGGGTGTTCCCGTCGTTACGATCCAAGGCACCATGCACGCTGGCCGCGTCAGCTCGAGCCTCCTCGCCGCCATCGGCGCTGTCGATGGGGTCGCGACCAACGAACAAGAGTTCGCCGCCCTCGCCGCCGCTCTTATCCAAGACCGCCCCCGCCTGGGCACTCTCCGCTCCACCCTCCGGCAACGCATGCTCTCCTCCCCCCTTTGCAACGGCGCCGCCTTCACCCGCAAGCTCGAATTCGCCTACCGCGACATGTGGCGAGACTGGTGCTCAAAAACATGATCGACTGGTCAGCGATTCAAGCCATCACCTTCGACTGCTACGGCACACTCATCGACTGGGAGCAAGGCATCACCGCCGCCCTTCGCCCACTGCTTGAAGCCCGCAACGCCCGCGCTTTCTCCGACCGCGAACTCCTCGAGGCCTACGCCCACGCCGAAGCCCGCGAAGAGTCCCAGGCCTACAAGCCCTATCGCCAGATTCTCCAAGCAGTCACCCGCTCCCTCGCCACCACCTTCTCCGCAACGCTCCTCCCGGCCGACACCCACGTCCTCGAAAACTCCATCGCCTACTGGCCCGCATTCCCCGACACCCCCGCGGCCATGAACCAACTCTCCTACCGCTTCCAACTCATCATCCTCTCCAACATCGACCGCGACCTCTTCGAACAAACCCGCCCCAAGCTCGGCGCCAACCTCACCCACATCATCACCGCTCAAGATGTCCGCTCCTACAAGCCCGGCCCCGCCCACTTCGAAGCTGCGCTTCAAAAAACCAACCTGGCTCCGAGCCGCATCTGCCACGTTGCACAAAGCCTCTATCACGACATCAGCGTTGCCCGGTCCCTCGGCTTTCCAACCGTCTGGATCAACCGCCGCGGCGATCGCCCCGGCTCCGGTGCAACCCCGCCCGCCTCCGCCAAGCCCGACCTCGAAGCCCCCGATCTTGCCTCTCTTGCCAAAATCGCCGCCCCCAGCAACACCACAACCTGAAGTTGCACTTCGCGCCAAAGCCCGGCCGATACCTCGCACATGACGACGGCACAGGCCACGAAAGCCCCCTGGCTCACCGCGGGTTTCCCCGGCCATATGCCCGTGCCAACGATGCTCTCCCGCTCCGAGATCGACTATCTCTATTGGCTCACCTCCACGCAGTTCACCGGCCGCGGCCGAATCGTCGAACTCGGCTGCTTCTTCGGCGGCAGCACCTTGCCCCTGGCTGCGGGCCTGGCCTCGCGCCCTGAGCGCGCCCCCAACCTCCTCACCTACGACTCCTTCATCATGGACAGCGACACCGCCCCGCGCTACCCCGTCGGGCTGGCCGCCGGCGAGTCCTTCCGCCCCATCTTCAACTCATACCTCAAAGACCACCTCCCCCGCATCACCGTCCGCGAAGGCTGGCTCCCGACAGAACTCCAAGCCGGCGACTCCCGCCGCATCTATGCGGAGCAGGAACCCATCGAAATCCTCTTCGTAGATGCCGCCAAACTCTGGCCGGTTCACGACTCCATCCTCCGCATCTTCGCCACGCACCTCATCCCCGACGTCTCCATCCTCATCCAGCAAGACTTCAAGCACCACGGCACTTACTGGCTCGGCCTCCACATGCTCCAGCTTCGCGACTGCTTCGAGCCGCTCCACGATGTCACCGGCGGCGCGACCCAGTCCTTCCTCTACAAAGGCGGCCTCGAAGTCGAGCTCCAGGCACTGCTCGCCCGCGAAGACATCGTCCACCCCTTCCAAGCCTGGCACGATGTGGATGCGTACTGGTCCGCGCGTCAGGCAACCGCCGTCCGTCTCTTCATGCGCCTCGCCGCCGCGACGCACCTGGCCGATCTCGGTCAAGGCAGCGAAGCCTCCAACCTCCTGACCTTCTTCCACCAGGAACTCCGCCACAGCGGCCTGAAGCTCTCGGGCCCCGGCGAATATTCCGACCTTCCCGCTTTGCAGGCCGAGTTCATTCAAACGTGCCGCAAAGTTGAGCAAACTCCCGGTGGCGAATCCGCGGCCATTCTCCGCCACGCGGCCGATCAATCCGTCCCTTCCACTCAACCATGGCGCGACTCCCGCCGCCAGGCCGCGGCCGATCGCTGCCGCGCACTCAACTACACCACCATCGCCCTCTACGGCGCAGGCCGCCACACCGCCGAACTCCTCGCGTCCGGCTGGCCCGGCCAAGGCATCACTATTGCCGCGATCATCGATGACTACTCCACCGCCCCGCATATTCAGAACATCCCAATCATCCGCCCCGCCCAGCTCCCGCCCTCGGTCCAAGCAATCGTCATCTCCTCCGAGGCTTCCGAAGATGCCCTCTTCCAATCCGCAACCGCGGCCAACCCCACCATCCCCATTCTGCGCATCTACTCCTAGCCCGACGGCGACTCCTAACCCGACGGCGACGGCAACTTCCCTTGTCGCGCGGCCACGCCAGTTCCAGCCACGGCTCTTTCCGCTCCCCCTCCCGCCGCCGGCGGGAGGGGCTAGGGGAGGGCTACCCGCTCTACCTCTTCCTACTCTCTCCTACGTCCTTCCCCTCTCTCTCTCTCTCTCTCTCTCTCTCTCTCTCTGCGTGCTCTGCGCTCTCTGCGCGAAATCTCTTCCTAAGAATTCAATCCCTTACCCCGCCGCCGCCGCGGCCCTCGCAGCAGCCGCTGCCGCCGCCGCCACAGCCGACGCCTGCTGCTGCTCCCCATCCCCCGCACCCATCGACATCAGCGTCAGGTTGCCCGACCCGCCAAGCCCACGCTCCCACAGCACCCCGCCCGTATGTCGATCCAGGCAATACACATACCCCCCGCGCCCGACATACACCTCGCGCCCATACGGCAGCACCATCGAAATACTCCCCCCCAGCAGCCGCGGCAGCTTCACACGCCAAACCGGCCTCCCCGAAAACCGATCCAGCGCCACGACCGTGCGCCCCACCGCCGCGTACAGAAGATCAGGCACATCCATAAACACCTCCGTCCCAACAGCCTACCGCGCCGCCCGGGCGCTTCAAACTGCTGTCAACAGATGAATCCGACTCTTCCCTTTCGCCTTTCGCCCTCCGCCTTTCGCCTCTCCCCGATACACTCCCCCATATGCCCCTCACCCGCGAACAAATCACCCAACGTGCCGCCCAGGAACTCCGCGACGGCTACATCGTCAACCTCGGCATCGGCATGCCCACCCTCGTCGCCAACTACATTCCCAAGGGCATGGATGTCTGGCTCCAATCCGAGAACGGCCTCCTGGGCATCGGCCCCTTCCCCAAAGACTCCGAAGTCGACGCCGACCTCATCAACGCCGGCAAGCAGACCATCACCGCACGGCCCGGGGCCGCCTACTTCTCCTCCGCCGACTCCTTCGCCATGATCCGCGGCGGCCACATCGACATGTGCATCCTCGGCGCCATGCAGGTCTCCCAGGATGGCGACATCGCCAACTGGATGATCCCCGGCAAAATGGTCAAGGGCATGGGCGGGGCCATGGACCTGGTCGCCGGCGTTCGCAAAATCGTCGTCACCATGGAGCACAACTCCAAGGATGGCGCGTCCAAACTGGTCAAGAAGTGCTCACTGCCACTCACGGGCCAGCGGTGCGTCTCCATGCTCATCACCGATCTCTGTGTGATGGTCATGGATGAATCCAAGCGCAAGTTCGTCCTCACCGAGACCGCGCCCGGCGTCACCGTCGATGAGGTCAAGAAGAAGACCGAAGCCGAGATCCTGATCGCGCCAGAGGTCAAATCAGTGGCAGTGTGAAGGTCCGTCCCGGCGGTAACGGTCGCCCGGGGCACAGATTATTCCGCCGGTTGGCAACCCGGCGTCATGGCGCCGATATACAGAGCTAGCAAGGAGACTCTGCCATGATGTCCCGTCTCGCCGCCGCAATCATCCTGTCCGCCGGTGCCTGTGCCAGCGCTCAAGAACTTATGGTCGTCACGTGTTCCTGGACCGAGATGGTCGCCGGCACCAACACGCCCGTCCTGGCCCCGAACGGCATCCTCGAACCCGGCGAGGGCGCCCTTATCCAGTTCAGCATGTATGCCATGCGCAACGGCACCAACGCCGTCGGGCAGGTCATCACCTTCAACGGCGGCGGACACACCCTTTCGGGTCCGATCCGCGGCATCGGTGCCTTCGTCTACGACGTCGTCGGCAACGGGGCCGACGCCACAGGCACCTGGAACAGCCGCATGCTGGCCCCGATGTTCAACTGGTTCCCCGCGCTGGGCCAGATCCGGGAGGGTGGCGCCCGCGTTTACGCGATCAACTCCGCTCAGATTGCCCACGGCTGCGCTGTGATAAACCCAATGAACCCCATCGTGGTCGTCTGGGGCGGTGTGTGGAATCCCACCAACTACGACCCTCGCATCGTGCACTTCAGGGCCGAAGCGAGCGACAACGCGCCCCTCGGTCAGCAGAACACAGTCTACGTCGAAACCGGCATCGATCCTGCATCCGGATGTCCGACGAACTGGGCGTACTACCTCCCGACCGACTTTGGCACCGGCATCGACATCCCTATCGGTGGCTCCCTTGGCCGGAGTTTCTGTTACCCCAACTGCGACGGCTCTCTGGGAGGCCAATACCTGAACGTCAACGACTTCATCTGCTTCTTCAATCTCTTCGCTTCGGGCAGCACCACCGCCAACTGCGATGGCAGCACACGCTCTCCCATCCTCACAACCAATGACTTCATGTGCTACCTGAACAAGTACGCGGTTTCCTGCTCCTGAACCCATCCTTATGCAGGAGGACGCGAGCATCTTCCCTACGGGCTATTGAGCACGCCGTCCCGGCGGAGTGCGATGGCCTGGTCCGCCACGTCCGCTACTCACGACCCTACACAATTCCCCTAATTCTCTCGCGCAGAGTGACAACGTCATGTCACCGGCGCCGTCCACTTTCCCCGCCACCCCATTGCATCCCGCCCACCACCCGCTAAAAAACACGCATGGTCGCACACACACCCACCGCACTCCCAACTCTCTCCTCCGAGGACCAAACCCTCCTCCTCCGCTACTTCGCGGCGAGCGAGGACCCCGCCGCGCTTTCCCCACTCGGCACTCGGGACTCGGCACTCAGCACTTCTCCCCCCTCCCTCCTGACCCTCTACTCCTTCCTCTCCCGTCCCGACATCGCCGCCTGGGTCGCCTTCCACCGCGAACACCAAGCCCACCTCCAAAAACAACTCGCCCTCAACCAGCTCGCCACTGTCTGCAAATCCTCCCCAAACCCCATCGAACAACGCCGCGCCGCCACCACACTCCTCCGCGGCCTCTCATCGCCCAGCATTCCTAAGTCCAAGCGGCTCCCTGCCCCGCCCCCCGACCTCACTCCGCCAAACTCAAGTCCCCGCACCCAAGCCTCCCCTGACCCCCACCAGCAAAGCCCCTCTGACCCTTCGACCCCCGCGCCAAATCCCCTCCCCAAGGCCACATTACGGCCGTCCAGCCCGATCTCCCGGCTCCTGGCGCTCCAAGGCGCGGCCAACCCGACGCCAGGCCGCCCTCCAGCCGCCCGCGAACCTGACTCCAGTTAACTATCGATCCCACGCAACCTTTGGGGCGCTCCGCGGTATGTTCCCAAACTCCTTCGAGAGGTACACCCATGAGCAACCGTCATATCGCGCTGGTCCTGTTCCTCGCCTCCGGCACCTGCGCCCAGGCCCAACCCCTCATGCAACCCTCCTACTCCTGGGCCGAGGTATACGCGGGCAGCAGCACGCCCGTCTCCAATCCCAACGGCATCCTTGAGCCCGGTGAAGGTGCGTTCATCACTCTGAACCTCCTTGCCACCATCAACGGCTCGAGCGCGGTCGGCCAGACGATCAGCGCCCCTGCCCCGTTCGGCGTCGGCATCGTCCGTGGTATCGCCGGCATGACGTACGATCTCAACGGAACCGGCGGCGACGCGACCGGCACTTGGAGCAATCGCGCGGTCAACGGGATCTTCAGCCACGTCGAGCCCGGCGTCGTTTATGCTGGTGGTGCTCAACTCCGCGCTCTTGGCGGCGTCCAGTTTCTCATCCCGGGAAGCACCGCCAATCCGACCAACCCGGTCAACGCCGCGTGGAAAGGTGTTTGGACTCCCGCAGACTTCTCAGCCCGCTCAGTGCACTTCGCGTTCTCCCCGTCCGTGGTGGTTCCAACCAACCAGCAGAACGCGTTCACAACTGAGGTGGGGGTCGAGCCCAGCACCGGCGGCCCCCTTTACTACAACGTTTACGTCCCCACAAACTTTGGCGCCGGCATTGACATCCCGGTCCACAGCGGCCCCTTCCACACCGGTGGTGGTGGCGGCCCTGTTTGGTTCACCTCAGTGTGCTATTCCAACTGCGACCACAGCACGACCTCGCCCATCCTGAACGCCAACGACTTCCAGTGTTTCCTCAACTCCTTCGCCGCCGGCCAGGCCTACGCCAACTGCGACAACAGCACCGCTCCTCCCATTCTCAACGCCAACGACTTCCAGTGCTTCCTCAACAAGTTCGCGGCCGGATGCCCTTGAAAACCGACCAGCGAGCCGTGGCGTGTCGCCACGATGAACTCAGCTCAAATCAGCAGCCTGCCCCTGCAAAAAAATCACCCCGAGGCCGCGCCTGACCGCGGGCCCCAGGGTGACTTGCAGAGGTCAACGCTCCAATCAGAGCCGAGCGGCGCAAGCCGCCGGAGTTCTCACGAACACCCCGCTGCAAACAGGTTCAAAAAACACTGAAAGTCATTCGCCGTCAAAACCGGCGCGGCCGTACTCCCATCGCAGTTCGCATACGTAAGCCCCGACGCATACGCATTCAGAAAGCACTGAAAGTCGTTCGCCGTGAGCAGCGGCGAAGTCGAGCTCCCATCACAGTTCGGGTAGCACGGCACCGCCGTAGAAACCTTCATCTGGAGCGGATACGAGTCAAACGACCACCAGAACGCCGCGGCATCATCACTGACACCCCACACATGCGTAAACGCAACACCACTGCCGCCCGCATCTCCGGCCCAGCCCCAGTCAAACTGGCCGCTTACCGCGTGCAGCACAACCCAGTACGTGGTGTTCGCGGAAAGTGCGACACCCGGCGTGGTGAAGGTGGTTTGTGAGAGAGAAGTCGTGTAAGCGCCGGGTGAGATGAGCGTCGCAACAAGCGTGGAAGGCTCAAGGCCCGAACTCGAATAGATATCCACCGTCGCCTGCCCGGCCGACGGATTGCTCAGGAGAAGCGTGACTGAACCAAGCGAGTACGTCGCTGCGTCGGTCTTGAAACTCGCCGTGAGGTACCTGTTGCCGCTGGCCGACTCGGTTCCGCCGGTCGCCTGGCTCAGGTTGTTGGAGAGATCCACCGCCGCGGCCACCGCGGGCAGCGTGCTCAACATCGCAAATGCGAGGACTTGACGTGTAATCATGGAAAGCGCCTTTCAGAGAGTCGTCAGCGAACCAGCCTGTCCATCCCTCCTCCAGCAGGGGGGAAAGGGGGGAGGGGAGGGGAAGGGGTCAGGTGATTCGCATGTGCAATGGGGGGGTGCCGCCGCCAAAGTCGTTCATGTGCTCAAGAGACTCTTTATCCACCGGCAGCGCGTTGGCCGCCCGGCGGAATCCTGGGTTGGAATCGACGATGGCATTGAACGAAGCCACCGCGTGGTTCCCGTTGTCCGCCAGCCTTGTCAGCAGCGCGGCGTTATAGAGATTGTCCGCCCCGTTGCTCGCCGGGTTGCGATTCGGGTGCGTGTTGTACGGCGCCATGCGGGCAAAGATCGAGTTGCTGATCGCATCGTCGAAGTAGAGCTGGCTTGTAAAGTTGAACGTGGTCGTTGTTCCCGAGAACTTGCGGACGCGGAAGTGGATGTGCACCGTGCGCCCCATGTACCAGCCCGGGTAGATGGTCAGAAACCGGACGTTACCGTGAGCATCCGTGACTTGGTATCCGCGCAGCCACTTCTGCCCCAGGGTGTTGGGATTTCCCATTCCCGCGGGCTCGTCGGAATACGCGCCCGTGGCGCTGCAATGCCAGATGTCCACGTACGCCCCCGCCAGCGGCGAGCACACGTTGGCCGTCGTTTCCGAGATGTTGATGCCCAGCCGCAGCGGCAGCCCCGCCTGCAACACGCCCGTCGCCGGGTCCGACCGTACATCCGCTCGGTTAAGCATCTCGTCCACCCAGTAGGGTCCCTGGGTTTGCGAAACGGTGGCCGGGCAGTCGGCGCTGGCCTTGCGGATCAGGCTCAGGCCCGCGGCCGCGGCGGCCCCGGCCGCGCCAAAACGAATCGCATCGCGCCGGGTAGGTCTGTATTGGTTCTGGCTCATTCGTGTCTCCTGGACGCCCATCGCAGGCTCGCTGAAGAGATACTGTCGGGAACTATCAGTTTCGGGACAGCGACTTCGTGGTTATTCTCAAAACCGCAAACATTTCCTTGTCCCCATCACGCCCCCAAGCGACAGTACATGATGGATATGCACCCAGTCGGAGGAGCATCCGGGCCATCGGCCCGACAGTTGTTCGAAATCCTCGTGCGCGAGCACGCGGACATGTTGTCCGCTTTTCTGCGCAGTCTTGTCTACGACAGCGCGGCCGTGGATGACCTGTTCCAGGAGACCATGATGGTCGCCTGGCGCCGCCTCGGCGAATCCGATCAATCACTGCCCTTTGGCCCATGGCTGCGCGGCATCGCGGGAAAACTGGTCTTGGAGCATCGTCGAAAGATGGCCAGCCGCGGCGTGCTGAACTGCGAGCCGGAGGTATTGCTCGCCCTGGAAGAGGAATACCGCGGGCTGGAAAAGCTGCCCGGCGACTCGTTCCGGGACCGGGCTTCGCGGTTGGCCGGCTGCCTCGACAAGCTTCCACCCATGATGCGGGATGTGGTCAACCTGGTCTACATGCGTGGCCTCTCCCTCAAGAGCCTGGCCGCGGCCGTGGATGCGGCGGAGGAGACGGTGAAGAAGCGGATTCAAAGAGCAAGGCAGATGCTGGCCGAGTGCTTAGGGGGTGGGGTATGAGCGATCGCCCCGATCTCACGCTCGACGTAGCCGCTTCCGAAAGCACCGATGCCCGTCAAGTCGCACGCGAGCAGTTCGTTCACGGCCTGCTCGAAGTGCTGCACCGCGAGTCTCCCGCGGAGACGGACCGTCGCGTGGCAGCGTTGTTTGACCGTCTGGATACTCCTATCCCCATGACGCGGCGCGTGCCGTGGCGGTCGATCTCCGGACTTGCGGCCGCGGTACTCCTGGTAGGCATCTTCGTCTTCAGTTGGCACACCGAAAGCTCAGCGCTCGCCGTGGTGCAGGCGTCGATCCAGGCATCCAAGACCGCCGGCGACCGGCGTTACCAGATCCGTGTGACACCCATGGGCCAGACCGCCGAGGCCAAGTTGCCGCGGGCGATCCTGGATGTGCGTGACCCGCAGCACTTCGTCGTCGTGGCGACCGCGGAGGGCCTGGGCGACATCACGCTGGGGCGCGATGCCCGCGGCGACTGGGCGATCCCCCTGAACAAGATCACCGATCGCAACCCGCCCAAGCGCCTGCTCTCGGCATGGATGGACTTTGGCCCAACCACGCTCATGCTCGCGGCTGTCGATGACATTCTTCTCGAACTCGAGACCGGCTACGACCTCAAACGCCTCCCGGGCGAGTCCGACGGGCACGGCGGCGCGTGCGACCGCATCAGCGCGACCCGGACCAAAGCCGAAGCCGGTAGCCCCGCGCGAGTCGAAGTGTGCATGGACCGCCAGACCCACATTGTGTCAAAGGTCGAGATGTTCTGGGATGCCACCGACGTTCAGGAAGCATCGGGCGATCAGGGCCCGCCTCAAGATGGGCGAGCACGCAGGCCGAATCCCGGACGTCAAGAAGGCGGCCCCGGTCGTCCGCCGCCGAACTTCCGAAAGCAGATTCCGCCGTCCAAGGTGGTGTTTGAGCTGATCGATGGACCCGCCCAGGCGGACAACTGGTTTGACCCGGAGACACACGGCGGGAGATAGAAAGTACACTCAACGGCCATGAAGACGCCCGCGAAGCAGCTCGACGCGTTTCTGGCCAAGCACGACCCGGCGATTGTCAAAGAGGCCAAGCTGGTATTGGCCAAGATGCGCAAGCTGACACCGGGCGCGATCGAGATGGTGTATGACAACTACAACGCGCTGGTGATCGGGTTTGTGCCCAATGAGCGGCCGTCGGATGCGATCCTCTCGATCGCGGTGCGGCCGCAGTGGGTGAGTATTTGCTTCCTGCAGGGCGCCGGGCTGCCGGATCCTGAGAAGCGGCTCAAAGGCAGTGGGAATGTCGCCCGGCATATCCGCCTGGAGAGCGTGAAGGATCTGGATGATCCGGTGGTACTGGACCTGATCGATTTGGCGCTGGCGAGCGCGAAAGTGCGGCTGAATAAGAAGCAGAAAAGGAAGCTGGTGATCAAGTCGATTTCGGCGAAGCAGAGGCCGCGGCGAGCGGTAAAGGCGAAGTCGCCAACGGGGGCGCACAAACATGCTACTAAAGGCCGCGCTTAAGCCGATAAGGGACTGCCATGACGATCAAAGCCAAACCCATCTCCGACGCCAAGATCCCCGGAACGGACATCCCGGACATCACCAAGGCCCAGACCGATGACCCGGCGCAGAAGAAGTGGATGGCCCGAGTCGCGGTAACAACGGCGGTGCTGGCGACGCTGGCCTCGCTCGCGTCCATGTTCGCGACGAACCACTTGAATCAGGCGATGATCTCGGTCATCGAAGAGAGCAACCAGTGGGCGTTCTATCAGGCCAAGGGCGTGAAGCTAGCGGTGCTGGAGAGCAAGCTGGAGCTGCTGCCGGCGCTAGGTAAGTCGCCGTCAGAGGAAGATACAGGCCGGGTGACGCGGTACAAGAGTGAGCAGACGGACATCAAGGCAGATGCGGAGAAGCGCCACAAGGCCGCGGAGGATCATCGGCGGCGGCAGAGCACCTTGTCGCGGGCATCCACAGCGTTTCAGGTGTCGATCGCAATGTGCGCGGTGGCGCTGCTGGTGAGAAAGAATGGGTTCTGGTTGTTGTCTCTGCTGGGGTGTGCGGGGGGGTTGGTGTTCTTTGTGATGGGGATGTTGCCGGGGTAGTCAGCTCTTGGCGAGCTTGGCAATCGTGCCGGTCGTGCTCTTGCCTTCGACCAGGTCAATGAGGACGATGCGGCCGCCGCGGGCTTCGACGATGTTGCCGCCGACGACTTGGTCTTTGCGATAGTCGGCGCCTTTGACGAGGACGTCGGGACCGATGGATTGAATCAGGTTGATCGGCGTGTCTTCGGAGAAGAAGACGATCGCATCGACGCACGCCAGTGAGCCGAGGACTTCGGCTCGGTCTTGCTGGTTGTTGACGGGGCGGCCGTTGCCCTTGAGGCGGCGGACGGAAGCGTCATCGTTCAGGCCGACGATCAGGAAGTCACCCTCGGACTTGGCTCGCTTAAGGAGCGAGGTGTGGCCGGGGTGGAGGATGTCGAAGCAGCCGTTGGTGAAGACGACTTGTTTCTTGTCGCGACGTTGGGCGGCGACTTGAATTTGGAGCTGATCGAGCGTGCGGACTTTGCCCTGAAGTTGGGTGCTTCTGAGGATGATTTCGTTGTGGATCTTTTCCAGGGGGATCGGGACGACGCCGAAGACTTCGACTTCCAGGCCGGCCGCGGCGTTGGCGAAGCGGACGGCGTCGGGCCAGGAAATGCCGTTGGCTCGGGCCGCGGCCAGGGCGGCGAGCATCATGTCGCCGGCGCCGGTGACGTCGTAGACCTCGCGGGCGACCGTGGGGATGGCGGTGGGGGCGCCGTTCTTTTCCAGGAGGAGTGCGCCGTGGCGGTCGAGGGTGAGGATGCAGGCTTCGAGGTCGAGTTGTTTGAGGAGGGCCGCGGCGATTTTGCCGTTGCGGTCGGGTGAGGCGTCGCCGGCGGTGTTCATTCCGGTGGCGAGCTCGGCCTCGGTGCGGTTGGGCGTGATGGAGGTGGCGCCTTTGTACCTGGAGTAGTCGTCGATGCGGGCGGGGTCGACGAAGACGGGGACCTTGGCGGCGCGGCTGGCGGCGATGATGGCTTGGCAGAGCTCGGGCGTGCAGACACCCTTGCCGTAGTCTTCGATACAGACGGCGTCAGCGCCTTGCTTGAGCGCGGCCTGGAAGGACTTGATGATCTGGTCGGCGATGGTCTTGGGGAGAGGATCGCGCGATTCGAAATCGACGCGGAACATCTTTTGCGGGTGGCGGGTTTGGGCCAGGCCGATTAGGTTTTGCTTGACGGTGGTTGGCCGGGCGGGGTCGGGGATGAGACCGGAGGCGGTGATGCCCTGGGATTCGAGGGATTGGCGGAGGGCCGCGCCGGTGGCGTCATCACCGGTAACGCCGAAGGCTTTGACGTGGCCCTTGAGCGCGATGAGATCGAGGCAGACGTTGGCCGCGCCGCCGGGGTTGTCGGTGCGGTTGCGGATGTGGAGGATGGGGACGGGGGCATCCGCGGAGAGGCGCTCGGCATCGCCGTAGAGCTGCTGGTCGAGCATGAAGTCGCCGACGACCAGGGTGGTGAAGGGCTTCCAGTGGGAGAGGTGGTGGAGGAGGGTGGGCAAGCGGACAAAGTATATGGACCATGACCAACTAGTCGCGCCACGGCACTATGGGCTGATCGAAAAGCCGCCATATCTCTTCGGCACGCGAAGCGGTCGCTTTTTGATACACGCCGGTACGCATGGGACTTCCAACCGTAGCTCCCCCTTCCGTGGAAAAGACAAGGCCAACGACCTCGCCATCCGCATCAATGACCGGTGCGCCAAGGAGCAGGTCAAAAGTGAACGGGCCCTCCAAGGCGATCTGGAGTTCCCGGCGTTGCACAAGCCGCACCTTTCCCTTGCCCACTAATGTGTCATTGCCCTTTGGTGCACGAGCGGAGGGCATTGAGACCGGTGCCGAAAGGAGGTCTTCGCGTTGGACGAGTGTCGCCGCGGCGGGGGGCTTGGTTTGCCAGTCGACCGCGAGTAGCGATACGTGCTGGTAGGGGTTGGCGAGTGTGCGGCCGGATGTTGCGTGTGTGACACCATCCAACACGAGCTGGGCTGAGGTGGCATACCTGAGGGGGCCATACAGCGTTGCGACACGCCCATCCTTGACGACAAAGCCGGTGGACTCAATTCGCTCGCCCTGGCCGGTGGTCGCGATGACACGAACCACGGTGACGGGATTGGGATGGGTCGCGGGGGAGGCACATCCGGCGACCCAGACTATGCCGATCAGGCCCAGCAGGGCTGCGAGGATGCGAGAGTTCATTCGGTCAGACTACCACGCCGATTCACCACTCGTTGCGCGGTTCAAAGGGATGATCGGGCGAGATTCATTACTATGGGGGTCATGTCTGTTCCGTCCCCAAGTCCGGATGATGCGACCGTATTGATGACCGCCGCGGCGGCGGGTGATCGCGCGGCCGCGGATCGGTTGTTGCCGATGGTGTATGAGCAGCTTCGGAAGGCGGCGCAGCAGCAGATGGCGGGGGAGCGGGCGGGGCACACGTTGTCGGCGACGGCGCTGGTGCACGAGGCTTATTTGAAGCTGGTGGGGCCGCGGGAGGTGGCTTGGGCGGGGCGGAGCCATTTTTATGCGGCGGCGGCGGAGGCGATGCGGCGGATTCTGATTGATCGGGCACGGGCGCGGCATGGGCGGGATCCGGCTTCGCGGGAGGCTCGGTTGCGGGCGTTGGTGATTACGGGGCTCGAGTCGATTGACCCGGATGAGACTCCGGATGGATTGCTGGCCCTTGATGACGCCCTCGGCCGCTTGGAGGGTGTGGATGCCCAGGCGGCGGCGGTCGTGCGCTTGAGGTTTTATGCGGGGCTGGATATTGAGCAGACGGCGGCGGCGATCGGAGTTTCGCCGCGGACGGTGAAGAGGGCTTGGACGTTTGCTCGAGGGTGGCTACGCGAGGATTTGAAGCGGTCGGAAGAATCGTGAGGGTTTATGGGAAACGCGAACAGGTTGAGAGAGATCTTTGATGGGGCGCTGGATCGGACGGGGGATGAGCGGCGGGCGTTTCTGGATGGGGCGTGCGCGGGGGATCCGGGTCTGCGGGCGAAGATCGAGGCGTTGATCGCGGCGGGAGAAGAGGGGGATGCGTTTTTGAGTTCGCCGACGGCGGATTCGGGGAAGGCGGGGGGGACGGGCGGAATGGCGGGCGCGACGATGGTTTCACCGCCGCAGGAGAAGCCGGGAACGAAGATCGGGCCGTACAAGATTCTGCAGTTGATCGGCGAGGGTGGGTTTGGCTCGGTGTTCATGGCGGAACAGGAGCAGCCGGTCAAGCGGAAGGTGGCGCTGAAAATCATCAAGTTGGGGATGGATACCAAGCAGGTCGTGGCGCGCTTTGAGCAGGAGCGGCAGGCGCTGGCGATGATGGACCATCCGAATATTGCCCGCGTGCTGGATGCGGGGGCGACGGAGCTGGGGCGGCCGTTCTTCGTGATGGAGCTGGTGAAGGGGGACCCGATTGTTGAGTACTGCGATAAGAACAATCTCTCGATCGGGGAGAGGCTCGAGCTGTTTTCTCAGGTGTGCAATGCGGTGCAGCACGCGCATACCAAGGGGATCATCCACCGGGATATCAAGCCAAGCAACATTCTGGTTTCGATGCAGGATGGCAGGCCGAGTACGAAGGTCATTGACTTTGGGATTGCCAAGGCGACCAACGCGACGCTGACGGAGAAGACGCTGTTTACCGAGCATCGGCAACTCATCGGTACGCCGGAATACATGAGCCCGGAGCAGGCTGAGGGGTCGCTGGATATCGACACGCGGACGGATGTGTATTCGCTGGGTGTGCTGCTGTATGAGCTGCTGACGGGGACGACGCCGTTCAGCAGTGGGGAGTTGCGGTCCGCGGCGTATGCGGAGATTCAGCGGATCATTCGCGAGGTGGAGCCGCCGAACCCGAGCACGCGGTTGAGCCAGAGTGCGGAGACGATTGCCGGAGTGGCGGCGCGGCGGCAGACGGAGCCTCGGAAGTTGGGTGTGATTGTTCGCGGGGAACTGGACTGGATTGTGATGAAGGCGCTGGAGAAGGATCGGCAGAGGAGGTATGAGTCGGCTAGCGCCCTGGCGTCGGACATTCAGCGGCACTTGAATCATGAGGCGGTTGTGGCGGGTCCGCCGAGTGCGGGGTACAAGTTTCGGAAGTTTGTGAAGCGGAACCGGGCGCAGGTGACGGTGGGGGTCGTGCTGGCCGCGGCGCTGGTATTGGGTGTGATCGGCACGAGCCTGGGGATGTTCCGGGCGATTGAGGCGACCAGGCGAGCGGATCTCGAAAAGGCCAATGCTGTGCAGGCCGCGGCGGCGGAGACCAAGGCGAAGGAGGAGGCGCAACGGCGTTTGGAGCAGGTGCAGAAGGCCAGCGACATTCTGGCGTCGATCTTTGAGAACATCGATCCGCGGCAGATCGCCACGAGCGGTCGTCCGCTGCAGGCCATTCTCGTGGACAACCTGGATAAGGCCGTGGCGGATCTGGAGGGAGAGTCAATTGGGGATTCGGACACGGTCCTCAATGTTCAGATGAAGCTGGGGTGGTCGCTGTTGTCGCTGGGGGAGGCGAATAAAGCGGTCACGATTCTCGAGCGGGTGCAGAAGAGCATCGTGGCGAAGTACGGCGCGGGGCACAAGGACACACTCAACTGCAGGAACAGCCTGGCGATGGCGTACAAGGCGGCGGGTAAGTACGACCTGGCGATTTCGATGCTGGAGGGGTTGGTGAAGGCGGACAGGGATGTGTCGGATGGGGCGGGGCTGGCGGCGGCGAAACACAACTTGGCGCTGTGCTACCGCGAGACAGGGCGGGCGGCGGAAGCGGTGCCGTTACTGGAGCAGGTTGTGGGGGTGCGGAAGGCGAAGATTGGTCCGACGCATCCGGACACGCTGAACACGCTCAATGCGCTCGCGGCGACGTACAGCGAGGTCGGCAGGGTGGATCAGGCCATACCGCTGCTTGAGGAGACTGCGGCGACCTGCAAGCAGAAACTCGGGCCTGAGCACCCCACGACGCTGGCGACCATGAACAACCTGGGCCTGGCCTACAGCAGCATTGGAAAGGCCGCCAAGGCCGTTGAGGTTCTCGAGGAAGTGCTCAGGGTTTCGCGGGCAAGCCTGGGTCCGAGCAACCCCGGAACGATGGCGACGATGAACAGCCTGGGATCGGCGTATCGCAGTGCGGGGCATCCGGAGAAGGCGGTGCCGATTCTGGAGGAGGCGCTTCCCTTGATGAGGGCCCGGCACGGGAACGACTATCCGAACACGATGAACACCATGACCACCTTGGCGGGTGTGTATTGGTCGCTGGGTCAGTTGGATAAGTCGGTGCCGTTGTTTGAGGAGGCGCTCAAGCTGGAAGAGCGGAACTTCGGGAAGAGCCGCCCGGAGACGCGGATGACCGGGCTCAATCTGGCGATCAACTATCGGGATGCGGGGCGGTTCACGGAGGCGCTGCCTCTGCTTGAAGAGGCCTTTGCGGCTTCGAAGAAGGATCGTGCCTTGAGCTTTTCTGCGCCGGCGCTGGCGGATGTGTATGCGAGGCTTGGGAAGTTTGAGCGGGTCGCGGAGGTGGTGGAGGCCGCGGAGACGCACGTGCGCGGCCGCCGACCGCCGGAGAGCGTTGAGCTGGCAGGGGAGCTTGTGAAGCTGGGGCAGGTGCTGCTTAAGGCGGGGGATGGCGCGGGAGCGGAGCGGTTGTTGCGTGAGAGCTTGGGGATTCGGGAGAAGGTGCAGCCGGAAGCGTGGACTACGTTCAATACGAAGTCGTTACTGGGAGAGGCTTTGACGGCGGAGAAGAAGTACGAGGAGGCCGAAGCGCTGCTGGTGCAGGGTTATGGAGGATTGAAGGCTCGGGAGGCGAAGATACCCAAGGGCGCGGAGATGAGAATCCCGGAGGCGCTGGATCGGCTTGTCGGGCTTTATCAGGCGATGGGGAAGGCTGATGAGGCGAAGCGGTGGGGGGAAGAGAGGGCGAAGTACCCCGCATCGAAGTAGCGCGCAAAAACAAAACCGGGGCGAGGACGCCCCGGCTCACTGTTGCGTAGATGTGCGGCGGATCAGCTCTGGTCGGCGACGGGCATGTTGGCGACGTGCTTGAGGCCGCGGCGGCGGTCGCGGAGGCGGCGGGACTTGCCGGCGCGGTCGCGGAGGTAGTAGAGCTTGGCGCGGCGGCTGTCGGCCCGGCGGAGGACCTCCATCTTGGAGATCATCGGCGAGTGGATGTGGAACTTACGCTCGACACCCACATCCTCGACGATGCGGCGGACGGTGATCATCTCGTTGGCGCCGCGGCCCTTGTGGACGATCAGCACGCCCTGGAAGACCTGGATGCGCTCTTTGTCACCCTCCAGGATGCGGACGTGGACGTTGACCGTGTCGCCGACATCCATACGGGGGACATCCGTCTTGGGGGTGGCGAAGGATTCGAGGATTGAGGTTTGGGAGTCGGGCTTTTGAGACATGGCTGTATTCCGGGGAAAGTGAGGAGGGGATCGTAGGGGGGTGGGGGGTAAAGCTCAAAGGGGTCGAGCAGCAAAACAACAAAGCAGCAAATCAGCAAATTCGAGCCAAATCACGTGGGTTTCTCCGAATTTGCTGCTTTGCTGCTTTGCTGTTCTGCTGCTTTCAGCAAATCCGGCCGTCGGGCCTTCGTCCTCTCAAGCATCTGCTCCAGCCGCCATTTCGCCACTTCCTGGTGGTTTCCGCCGATCAGGACTTCGGGGACGGCCATCCCCATCCACTCGCGGGGGCGGGTGTAGTGGGGGCAGTCCAGGAGCCTCTGGGGCTGGGGGTCGCGGTTGGCTTTGGTGGGGGGTGGGGTGATTTTGGAGAAACTGTCGGAGCCGGCGGATTCGTCGTGGCCCAGGGCTCCGGGGAGGAGGCGGATGATGGCATCCATCAGGACCATCGCGGCCAGTTCGCCGCCGGAGAGCACGTAGTCGCCGATGCTGAGTTCAAGGGGCTCAAGCTTATGGATGACGCGTTCGTCGATGCCCTCGTAGTGGCCGGCGATGAGAAGGAGGCGGGGTTTGGTGGCGAGGTCTTCGACGATGGGTTGGGTGAGGGGGCGGCCCTGGGGGGTCAGGAGGATGCGGGTGGTGGGGCGGGGGTCTTGGGCTTCGACAGCCTGGACGGCGTCCCAGATGGGTTGGCAGGACATAACCATTCCGGGGCCGCCGCCGAAGGGGCGGTCATCGGTTTTGGAGTGCTTGCCGTCGGCGAAGGAGCGGATGTTGGTGGCGTGCCATTCGACGATGCCGGCTTGGCGGGCGCGCGCGGGGATGGAGAGACCCAGGGCCGCGGGGGACTCGGGGGAGAACATTTCGGGGAAGGTGGTGAGGATGTCGAAGCGGAGCATGTTTTTACCGCAGAGGCGCAGAGGACGCAGAGGAAGAAAAGAGGTTAGGGATGCGGCGGTGGCGGCGGCTTCCACGTCAGTTCGATGTATCCGTCAAGGTGTTCGAGGGGATACAGAGATGCGTCGTATCGGAGCGATTTGGCGGTCGAAACTTTGATTGGTGATGAGACTTGGTACCGAACTTGTGCGGTGCCTTCAAGCCGCCACCGTTCGGACGGACTGAGACCCGCTTGGCCTAGGTCCGGCTTTGCATATCCAGAATGAATCAAGGCCTCGCTCAACGGGCATTGGACGTAAATGCCACCCCAACGACCGAAAGGGTTTCCTTTGTAGCCGCGAGTGCCGCACCAGTTGTAGAACTTCGGTTCTGCTTGCAAGAACGCTCTTCCATCGCCAAAATCGCGGTTCACAACAACTCCCTGCGCCGCGATCGCACTCAGAGCGAGGTCGTAGTCGGCAGGCGAGATTTCCTCCGAGCGCGTAACCCCTGCGGGTCGGAAAGTTCTTCCATCTGCGAGCGTGATCTTCCCGGCGGACACGGTTGTAACGGCGATGGAGCTGACCAGTGGATTGTCACGAGTCCAAACTTCGTAGTTGAAGGTGCCGCTTGCCGCCAGCACAACGAACGTAACGGGAGCCAATGCAAGAATTCCGACAGCAAGAAGTAGGCGACGACGCACGGGGATCATGACAGGAATACTAGATTCCCTCAGGTGCAGTTCAGCCCAACAAAAACCCCGGCTCATCGCCGTAAGGTCGTGGAGTCGTTCAGAATCGTCCGAGACTTAGCCCGCCTTGGGAGCAGCTTCCGCTTCGGCCTTCTTGGCTTCCTTGCGGGCAGCAGCGGCGGCGGCTTCGGCTGGGGCGGCGGCCGCGGCGACCTTGGCGGCTTCGACGATCGCCCGCTCGCGGGTGCGGACCTTTTCCCAAGGGCCGGTCTTGATCAGGTTGCGCTTGGCGAACATGTCGCGGATCGTGTCCGACGGCTGGGCGCCGACGCTGATCCAGTACTTGGCCCGCTCTTCGTCGAGGTTGATCTGCTTGGCGGCATCCTTCTCGAGGGGGTTGTACCACCCGATTTGCTCGATGGCGGCCCCGTCGCGGCGGGTGCGGCCGTCGAGGACCTGGATGCGGTAGAAAGGCCGGTTCTTGCGGCCGGTGCGGGTCATGCGGATTCGAACCACGTGCGGAGCCTCCAAAGCGACCGGGACCACCTCCCGGGATAGGGAGGCAAGTGTAGGCGGGGAGCGGGGGAAAGCTCAAAACTCAAAGCTCAAAGCTCAAATTAGGAGGGATGGGCCGTTAAGAGAGCTTCCAGGCGGCGGTCCCAGGTGTGGTCTTGGCGGGCTCGGGCGTGGAGGGCCTCGGCCAGGAAGGCCCGGCGGGAGGGGCTTTCGGAGAGGGATCGGACTTGGTCGAGGAGTTCGGGGCCTCGGGTGAAGGTGAGGACTTCCTGGTTCGGGATGAAGCAGTCGGAGAGGCCGCGGATGTGGTGGTGGAGGAGGGGGGTTTTGGAGGCGGCGATTTGGAAGGGTTTGTGGGTGAGGCCTTCTTCATCGTGGGCGGCGTTGGTGTTGAGGGCGAGTTTGCCTCGGGCGTAGATGGCGGGTTGCTGGTCGTAGGGGACCCAGTCGGCGGCTTCGGGCTGTTGGGGGATGTTCATGGGGGCGGAGGACGAGCCGTAGATGCCGACGTTGACGCGGCGGGCGAGCCAGGCGGGCCAGAAGAAGCGGCGCCAGGAGGTGGCGGTGCGGAGGGCGGCGATGGAGTTGTACCAGAGTTGGGGGTTGGAGCGGAGGTGGGTGAGAGAGGCGGAGTGCTGGGTGCTGAGTGCTGAGTGCTGAGTTGAAGAATCGGATTCGTCGAGCGCCAGGCTTGCGAGGGAGCGGTCGGGGTTCACCGCTTTGGCTTCGAGCCAGGCTTTTGCGAGTGCGGTTTGGTCGGGGTTGAGGGAGAGGAAGCGGTCGAGGGCGACAGGGTGGAGGAGTTGGTCGAGGTCTTGGGGGTCGGGGTCTTCGTCGGTTAGGAACTGGTTGAGGATTTGGGGGAAGGGTTGGCAGTCGCCCATGATGGCGACGACGTCGTGGATGGGAGTAATGCCGGTGGCGGGGGGGAGTTGGTCGTGGTCCTCGGCCATGGGCATGGAGGTGACGTTGGGCCAGTTGAGGATTTGGGCGGCTTCGGTGGCCGCGGCGGTGGACTTGAGGATGTGGATCAGGCTGGGGTCGCGGCAGATGTCGCGGAGTGGTTGTTGGATCGCGACGGCTTCGGCGGCCCACTCGGGGTGGTCGGTCCAGAGGAGGAAGTGCTTCACGCCGAGTTCGGCGAGGACGGGACGGGCGGGGCCGGGGCCGTTGCGGATGAGGCCGAAGTCGGCGACGCCGTTGTGGGCGTAGCCCAGGGCGTGGGTGATGCCTTTGGAGCGGACGAACTTGGCGAGTTGGGTTTGGAGGGATTCGTAGGCCGCGGGGTTGTTGGAAGCGGTGCGGTCCCAGACGTCCTGCATTTCGAGGGAGGCGAAGGGGATGCGGAGGCGTTCGGCGGCCCGGGCGAGGCCCTGGATGTAGTGGCGGCTCTGGCGGCCGGGGTTGAGGAGGAAGAGGAGGCGGGGGGACACGGGAGTGAAGATCGGCGGGATAAGGCGGTTGGGATCAGGGAGCGAGGTCGTTAACACATCCGTCCATGGAGCGTCCTGTATTCGTGACCGGCAATAACGCCGGTCAATGAACTCAGGAGAACGGGCATGAATCGCAGGGCACTTGGTTTCTTGGCGTCGATCGCGCTCTTCGCGGCACCGGTGATGGCCGGCCCGCCGCTGCTGTGTTTCCCGTATTCGATCGGGAGCGCGCAGTCGCTTCCGTGGGGAAATGATGCGTTTGAACAGAAGAAGGGGTACGACAAGAGCAAGGTGGTGGAAGACACGTTGAAGCTGCTCAAGGAAGAGAAGTCGACGCTGGTGCGGATGGAGACGATTCGGCGGGCGGCGATTTATATCGGGCGCGATCCGGCGATCGGGAATGACCTGGTGAAGAAAATGACTCGGATTGCGGACGATGATGTGGCCGCGGGCAAGCCGACCGCTCGGGGGTTGTTTGATTTGGGGTATGTGGTCGCGACGCTGAAGCAGAACGGATGCGAGATCTCGTCGAACATCGCCAAGGGTGATGACGCGTACCAGTACATCAAGAAGGGTCTGGCGATCACGCCGGAGGATGCGGCGATGCAGTTCGGGGCGGCACTGGTCGCATTCGAAAAGGACAACGCGGCGTTCAAGGAGCACCTGAAGCTGGCGATCGCCGGGGCTCCGGCGGGGTCGGATCTGGCCAAGAGCATCGAGAACAACTGGGCGTGCGGGCACAAGCCGATTGGGGAACTGTGCAAGGAATATGGTGTGAAGCAGAAGGCCCCCAAGTAGGATGATGCGGTGCGGTTGATCGCGGAAACATCGGACCGGCATTCGCCGCCTGACGAGGTGGGGGATGCCGGTCCGTCTGATTGCAGCCTGGTGCTGGCGGCGCAGGCGGGCGATGGCGCGGCGTGGACCGCGCTGTATGAGAGATATGCGCCGGTGGTGCACGGAATATTGCTGAGCCGCGTCGGACGTACGGATGCGGATGACCTGACTCAGGATGTGTTTGTGCGGGCGATGAAGCGGCTGGGGGATGTGCGGGATGGGGCGGCCGTGGGCGGGTGGTTGATCGCGATCGCGCGAAACGCGGCGGCATCGCTGGTGAGACGGCCGCGGAGTGAGGCGCTGGGAGAGCGGGATTGTGCAGCGCCGGAGTCGCGTGCGAATGCGGAGGGGTCGGAGGAAGCCGAGCGAGTGCTCGGTGTGATTCGCGGCTTGCCCGAGGCCTACCGAGAAACGATGGTGCTGAGACTGGTGGAAGGGTTGACCGGGCCAGAGATCGCGGCCCGGATGGGGATGACGCATGGATCGGTGCGGGTCAACCTGCATCGCGGGATGCAACTCTTGAAGGAGAGATGCGGGGGTGAAGCATGAACGAGGTGGGTATGTCTGAGTACCTGTGGGATCGGTCGGGGCCGGTGGATGCGGAGGTGGCGCGGCTGGAGACGCTGCTGAGCGGGCATCGGCACACGGGTCGGGCGCCCGTGTTGGAAGTTCCTGCGCCCCGTAGCGAAGAACTGGGGGCGGTGCGGGTTGTTTCACCAGGCACGGCGCGGATGCCCCGGCGGTTGGCGGCCGCGGCGATGATCGGGCTGGCGGTGCTGGCCGGGTACATCGCCAGGCAAGCGGCGGGGCCGACCTTGAAGCTGGAGTTGGTGAGCGGCTCGCCCCGGGTCGAAGGGCGCAATGCGGGAGCTTCGATCGGCGTAGGGCAATGGCTGAACACCGATTCGACCTCGGTTGCGAAGATCGAGATCGCTCAGATCGGGCACGTGACGGTGCAGCCGAATACGAAGATCATGGTCCGGGGCACGGGAACCGCGAGCGACGGAACGGCTCGTCACGTGCTGAACATGGTGCGAGGACGGATCGAGGCTGTGGTGTATGCCCCGCCGCGGGTGTTTCTGGTGGACTTGCCGTCGGCCCGGGCGATCGACATGGGATGCGAGTACACGTTGGATGTGAGCGAGGATGGATCGGGCGTGCTGCGGGTGACGCTGGGGCACGTGATTTTGGAGGGGCACGGGCGGAGTGCGGATGTCCCGATGCTGGGGGGGATGTGCCGGACGCGGATGGGATTTGGGCCGGGGACGCCGTACTTTGATGATGCTTCGTCGGAGTTGATTGGAGCGCTAGAGAAGTTTGATTTTGGAGGTGGGGGCGCTGCGGAGTTGAGCGTGGTGCTGCGTGAGGCGCGGGAGCGGGATGCTCTGAGCCTGTGGCACCTACTGTCCAGGACGTCGGGAGCAGAGCGGGTGCGGGTATACGACAGGCTCGCGGCCCTGAAGCCGCTGCCGGAGTCGGTGAGCCGCGACGCGGTGCTGGAGCTTGATGAGAGTGCCCTGAAGCGGTGGCACGAGCACATGCGGCCGTTCTAGCGTGCGTGGATCTGTGCTGTAAAACGGGCGATAGGTGGCGAGGGCCAATCGCAAGAGGTACCACCATGAGCAAGGCCGCCCGCTGGATCGTTGAATCTGCGGTGACCGCGGTCGTCGGCTTGGTGGCCTTCATCGCGCCGATCATGCTTCACCCGCCACCGGTGTTGCCGAAGGCTCCGCTGTTCCCAATCGTTCGCGAGGCTGTGGAGCACCTGCGGCCCAGCAGCTTCATCGCGCTGGCCATCGTCGGGTTCATCGCCGGTCTGGTCGCAGGAGCACCTTGGTGGGTCCTGGGCCTGGTCAGCGTTGCCGCTCTTCCAGTTTGCATGGTTGCGGAGCTGCTCACCGACTCCACCTCTCACAATCTCTTTCCGTTCGAGCTCGTGACGTATGTTGTCTTCTCGATACCGGCCCTTGTCGCGGCTGGGCTCGGGCGCGCGGCCAGGCGCGGGGTCATCTGGCGCCGTCAGAAGAACCCGCCCAACACCGGTGGCTGAAGCGCCACCCGGCCCGATTGCCGCTCGTCGGTGGGCTAGGCGATTAGGGCAGCGGAACCAGCCACATCGGATCGACGGACTGTCGTGTGCGCGCGGAGCCATCGAAGCTGCTTGTGTGGAAGAGCTTCTGTCGCGTGTGGAATCGTCCGAGGCGCTGGTCAACGTGCGCGGCCTGGCGGAAGTCCAGCACGCTTGCGGTTCGGGTTGACGGGGGTGATCCGGGCACGAAGTCCGCGATGGCCGAGTCCACCAACAGTGGCGTCGTGCTCGGAAACTGAACCGAGTCGAATCGAATCTGGCACAGTTGCGTGTCGTAGTTGTCTGGGTCGCCCGCGGCCCCGGCGTGTCCGGTTGCGTTCATCGCGTACGTGCGTGTCATGTCGCTTTTGTAGTACGCCGCGATGGTGGGGCATACGAGAGATGAGCGTGTTGAATACAACTCGGCGGGTGTTGTGCCGGGCGTTCCTGCGAGCGTTTGTATCTGGAGGGCCCAGTTTGGCAAAGCCGTGTACGGCTGCCCGATGGCGGGGCCGCGGCCCTTGTTTTCGTCGGCATAAGCGCGACACATGATCGCGTTCTGGCGGAGATTGGAAAGGCAAAGGCCGGAGCGCCCGGATTCGCGGGCGGACGCCAGCGCCGGAAGAATCAGCCCGATCAAAACCGCAATGATCGCGATGACGACCAGGAGCTCGATAAGGGTGAAGGCTCGACGCACCTTGGATTGTTAGGGCGTCCGGGGCTTTGACATAGGGGAAAATCGTGCAACCTTGAGGAACCCGTGCCATACACTGGCCGTCCGCAAGGAGATCGAAGATGAGCATTGTTGGGCTGGCTGCGTGTTTGGTTATGGGCTGCGGGAGTGTGTTTTCATTGGCCGCGGAACCGCCCGATGGCTTGATCGTCCGCGAGGGGTACGAGGTGACGGTGGCGATCGCGGAGCTCCCGGGCGCCCGGTTCATGGAGTTTGACGACAAGGGGACGTTGTATGTGTCGCGTCCGGACTCGGGCGACATCGTTTCCTTTCGCGCGGCCGCGGCGGGCGGGGGATATGAGAAACTGAACACCTTCGTGAACAAGAAGCCCTCGGTGCACGGCCTGTGCTTCAAGGATGGATGGCTGTGGTTCACGACCTCGGGAAGCGTGAACAAGGCACGCGATACGGATGGGGATGGCAAGGCTGACGAGGTGATCCAGGTCTTGACTGACCTGCCCAAGGGTGGGCACTGGTGGCGGTCGATCTTCGTGGTGGATGACGGGTTTTTCACTTCGATCGGCGACAGCGGGAACATTACCGACGAGGTGAAGTCGGATCGGCAAAAGATCTGGAAGTACACGCTGGATGGAAAGGAAAGAGAGTTGTTCATTTCAGGGATTCGCAACACCGAGAAGTTGCGGTATCGACCTGGGACGACGGAGTTGTGGGGACTGGATCACGGGTCCGACTGGTTCGGCGGCAAGTTCGGTGACAAGGAAGGGGATCAGCCGATCACGGACCTGAATCCGCCGGATGAGTTCAACAAGTACGTGAAGGATGGGTTCTACGGGCACCCGTTTATCGTGGGAAATCGGATGGTGCGGCCGGAGTACGCGGATCGCAAGGACATTCACGAGTTGGCCGCAAAGACCACGCCGCCGGAGTGGTGTCTGGGGGCGCATTGGGCGACCAACGGGTTTGCGTTTCTAGATCCAGAGATCAACGCCCGGACTGGTGCGTTCTCGGCGGATCACGGCGGGGACGCGTTTGTTGCGGCGCACGGATCATGGAACAGCAAGCGGAAAGTCGGCTACTGCGTTGCGCGGATCATGTTCGACAAGGACCCAAAGTTGGGTGGCAAGCCCTGTGGGCTCGTCAAGGTCGTGAGTGGTTTGGGTGAGGATGGAAAGCAGAACATGAGGCCGGCCGATTGCGTGCAGGCTCCGGACGGCTCAGTTCTGTTCAGCAGCGACAGTCCAGGGAAGGTGTATCGCCTGAGGGGTGCGTCTGGTGCGAAGTAGGCTGCTGGTGTCGGCCGCGGGGCTGATCATTTGGGGATGTTCAAGCCCGCCTTCGACGCCGCCCGCTGAGCCTTTGGGCGATGTTCAAGTGCTGCCTCTTGGTCCGCTGACCTACTTCCAAGCTCACTGCGCACGATGCCACGGGCCGTACGGGGCGTTCTATCCCGAGCCGTTCAAGAGTGACCCCGCGACGCTGGTTACCCGAGTTGATGAGATGGCCCGGGGACCGGGGGACTCGCCCCTGGATGCGGCCAATCTGGCGGCGCAGGTCGCGTTTCACCGCGTGATGCGGGCCGGCGGAGTGTTCCTGTCGCTGACCAGCATCGAAGGCGGCTTGGTTCGGGGCGAAGCCTCGGCGGGTGCGGAGGTGGAGATTGTGGGCCCGTGGGGCCGCATGACGGCGGAGGTCGATGGGCACCTATGGAAGTGCCGGATCGACGATGTGTCAGGGCCGTGGGTGGTGGAGGGACGCATCGGATCCGAATGGTCGACACTCAACCCACGGAAACGTGCGTACACCGTGCCGGGTGGCGGCGGCTAAGGGGAAACGCTATCCTGACTCTGGATCGAACGGATGCTTCGCTCGGGGGAACGGCTGGCGAGACCGCGGCGAGTCTCGACGGATGGGCAGGATGAACCAAAAGGAGCCGCGACATGGCTGCCACACAGAACGGACCGACGTCAACCCCTGGCCGGGTGATCACGGTCCTCATGGCGGATGACCAGCCGGTGGTGCGATCACCGCTGGCGAACTGGCTCAGGAACACCGGGGATATCAAGGTCATTGGCGAGGTGGGCTCGGCCGATGAGGCGGTGACCATCGCGATCCGGGAGCGTCCGGATGTGGTGCTCATGGATATCGATATGCCCGGATTGCTCGTCTTTGATGCGGTGCGGACGATCAAGAGCCGCTCGCCGCGGACGCGGGTGATTGTGCTCAGCGGGTTTTTCAACGACAAGTACATCGAAGAAGCCCTGTCGGCCGAGGCGTCAGGTTATGTGACCAAGGGCGAGTCGACGGATGCGGTGGTCGCGGCCGTTCGGGCGGTTGCCAATGGCGGCGCGTACTTCTCTCCGCAGGTGCAGGAGCGACTGATTATCGATGCCAACGGTGTGCGCCTGGACTCGGACATGGCCACGCGTTCATCCACGCTGACATCCCGCGAGCTCGAAGTGCTGCGCTACATCGCTCGGGGGCTTTCGAAAAAGGACATCGCGGCCATCATGCACCTGAGCGTGAAGACCGTGGACAACCACAGCACCAGCCTGATGGCGAAACTGAACATCCACGATCGTGTGGAGTTGGCGCTCTACGCGATCCGCGAGGGTCTGGCTGAGGCTTAGCCGTACGACTTGCGAACGAGCTGTCGGTTGCAGTAATTCCGGGAAACGGGGGAAAACCCAAGTGGAAAGTGGTTTTGGAAACGGTTAAAGTGAATCCGGCTTCGCTTGACGAACGCACTATTTGATGACAATCGCGGGGTTTGATGGACCGAGGATCCACCAAACGCCGTTGCCCAAACCTCCTCTCTCCTCCTCGTGTTGGCCGGAAGGCTTGTAAGAGCCTTTCGGCCATTTTCTTTGGATTGGGAAGGGGACGTTAGAGTCCGACTTCCGCAGACACTTCGGACACGTCAACAGGCTGGTCCCGGGAAGCGGATCGGCGGACGGATTCCATGACACAAAAGGTTGAGAGCCCCTCTTCCAGATCGGGAGAACGGGGTTGTCCATCAATCAAGCCGGACGCGAAGTGCTCGGCGTAGTTGGCAAACTCGCCGTAGTGCATGCCGTGCACTTCGCTATTGAAGTAGTAGTGGCGGCCCGCGTACAGGTGGTCCTCGGTGACTTCGGTTCCGTCTGCCGCGGCGTAGATGTGCCGCATGTCGTGGTATTGGGCGAGGCTGGATGATTTGGAGCCGTAGAGCATGAGTTCTATGCAGTTGCGCGCGGAAGGCAACTCGCGGACTCCATAGTGGCCCATGGCGCGCCCAGGAATGCCGGATTCGCTGACGACGTTGACGATGTAGACATCGTTTCCAGTTATCGAATGGCTTTGTCCCAGAGCCGACTTGGATGCGAACGCGTGGACTTGACGGATGGGCCCCAGATACCAGCGAAGCAGGTCCAGCGGATGCGAGAGACCCAGGAACACCCAGTCCGTCTTGGTTGCGGCCCAGGGGCTCTTGTCGTAGTACCAGTCCATGCGGTGGATGTAGTGGGCATCGACGAGTTCGATCTTGCCCAGGTCGCCGCGGTGGAAGGCGGCGCGTTGGCGACGGAACGGTTCGAAGAAGCGGGTGCTCTGGCCGACCAGCAGGCGGCGTTTGGTGCGTTGCGCGGCCGCGAGGACCTGGCGTGCATCCTCTGCGGAGTTCACCAGGGGCTTGGTGCAGATGACATCTTTACCAGCATCGAACGCGGCGATGATGTGCTGGGCGTGGAGGTGATCGGGCGTGTAGATCGCGACGATGTCCACCTCTGGATGAGCGAGCATCGCGGCGTAGTCGGTCGTGTAGAAGAGGCCCGGGAGTTCGGCGCGGGATGCGTCGAGTTTTTCCTGGCTGAGGTCGCAGCCGGCGACGGGGAAGGCCTTCGAGCAGCGGTTGAGCGACAGCAGCAGCGTGCGGCCCTCATGAAGGCCGATCACGCCGATGCCTTTGCGCTGCGGGTGCGGGGGTGGGGAAACAACCGGGTTTGTGCCGGGAATGTGCGTGATGAACGACATGAGGACGTTACTTGGCGTCTTTGGGGACGGCGGGGGCGGCCGGCTTAGGAGTGGCTTTGCTCTCGTTGAACTTGATGAAGTTGGTGATTTCGCTCTGCGTGGGTTTGCTGGCCTGCCAGGCCGCGGCGTAAAGGGCGGAGAGCGTCTCGCCGGCATCGCCCAGTCGCTCGGAGATGAACGCCTTGCCCTCATCCTTGGTGAGAGTGCCATCCTTCTGGAGCTGGTAGAGCGGCTCGAGCTTGTCGAATGATCGCTGCAAGTAAGCGACGACATCATCCCAAGGGTCGGCGGGGTTGATGTGTCGCTTGTAGGTGAGTTGGGGACGCAGGGCGTCGAAGTCGAGCTTGTGGATCTCCAGGATTTTGCCATCGATGTAGGAGTGGAAGCCGTTGTCCGTCGTGAAGCCCTTGGGATTCTCGCCGACCCAGCCGTGGTGGTGCTTGGTGGTGTGGAGGGGCTGGGCGGTATCGCCGATCAGGTGCGCGAGGATGCCCATCTCGTGGATGACGTTCTCGCGTTCCTGGCGGATCGCGGGGGCTCGTGCGGCTTTGTTGGTTGCGTCCGATTCGTCGATCGCTTCGAGCACGCGCAGCGTGTTGAAGCTGGATTGCAGCAGGGCGAAGTGCTCATCGATGCCGTGCAGCAGGAACCCGGGCCACTCCTTGGACTTCTCCAGGTCCTTGGCGGCGTCGTAGGACTTGAACTTCTCCGGGTGCGCCTGCTTGGCCAGGACCATGGTCTTTACGTACACGTAGCGGAGCCGCGGCACGGTGTTCAGGGTCAGGCCGAAAGCGTCAAGGTCTTCAACATCCAGGTAATGCTCGGTGTTGAGTTCATGCCCGATGACCAGTCGCTTGGTGCCGCGCCAACGGTCGGGCTCGCAGGACTGTTCGGCGATGCGGGAAACAGTGTCGCCGTCGCGGAGCCACGATGGCATATCGGTCGGCAATCCGTCAACGGCCAGCCTGGCGATCGTTCGGTGGCCATGGGCATTCCACGCCAACGCCGGGGCCGCGGCCAGGGTGATGACAGCGAAGAAGCAGAAGAGGACCGGGTGCTTGAGGCGTGAAGTCATGTCGGGGCTCCGTCCGCGCGCTGCGCGGCTCGTAGGGTATCGCGGCAGTTCACTCAGCATTGCAATTTCCCCGGGGGAGCGTTTGCTTTTTGACGCGTTCTGAACGCCTCGTTCAGCATCCGAACAGCGACATCTGCGGAGGGAGTTTCCGCGGCCGCGGCTCCAAAGGCGGGATCTTCCGATCCAGTCCGTTACGCCTCTTGAAGAGGTCAAAGGTCTGCTTGATCTGTAGGGCGCGGGCACCCTCCCCCTTGAACCGGACAAAGGCGCGTGATTCGTTCAGTTCGCCATCGCGGGATTCGCGGATGAGGCTTTCGACGTGCGCCGCCCGATCCGGGAAGTGGCGCTGCAGCCACTCCAGGAAGAGAGCCTTGATCTGGTAAGGCAGGCGCAAGAGGATGTAACCGGCGCTGGTTGCCCCCGCATCGGCCGCGGCCTTCAGCAGGGCCGGAATCTCGACATCGTTGAGCCCGGGGATCATCGGCGCCATCATGACGGTGACGGGGATCCCCATCGCGGCGAACTTAGAAACAGCATCCAGCCGAGCGCTGGGGCTGCTCGCGCGAGGCTCCATCGTCGCGGCCAGAGAGTTGTCGAGCGTGGTGATGCTGATCGCGACGTGAACCAGCCCATGCTCATGAAGGGCGGCAAACAGGTCGCAATCGCGGAGAATCAGGCGGTTCTTGGTGATGATCCAGATCGGCTGGCGTTGATCGATCAGGACCTTGAGGCACTCTCGGGTGATGCCGAGCTTGGATTCGATCGGCTGATACGGGTCGGTCACGCCCGAGAGCATGATCGGTTCGCCGCACCACTTGGGAGTGTCGAGCGTTTTGCGCAGCACTTCCGCGGCGTCGCGCTTCGCAACGATCCGAGTCTCAAAGTCCAGGCCGCACGAGAATCCCAGATACTCGTGAGTGGGGCGGGCGTAGCAATAGATGCAACCGTGCTCGCAACCGCGATATGGATTGAGCGTCCAGTGGAATCCCAAGTCCGGGCTGGCGACCGGATTCACGACGGTTTTGCTTGAGTCGGCATAGATGTGCGTGACGGCCCGAGTGCCGTTGGGGTTTTCTGTCGCGATCTCATCCAGGTGCTCGCCGAGCACGTGCAGGCGAACGGGTTCGAACCGATTGCCGGGGTTCAGCCCGGCTCCGCGGCCCCGAACCTGGCCCTGAATCAGCCCATCTCTGTGCTCAGTCGATCCTGACATATACCAAACATACCAGAGACTGGGAGCCTGGTCAATGTCATTTTGCAGGAGGCGGAGAGGGAGCGGCGGGAGGGGGCGAGGTGGACTTACGCGGTGTTGTGGCATCTTCCTGCCTGTCCGCCACCGCCTTGTCCATCAGTTCCATTTCGACGTGGAAGTGATTGGGCTCGAAGAAACCTCCCGGATTGGACCGCTTGTAGGGGTCCTCGATGTGGCGGAGGAGGGCGTACGGGAACTTAAACGTGAAGGAGACCGACCCGTCCGCCTCGACCTTGGACTCCACCGATCCGTGATCCGCACCCTTGCCATCCAGAGCCCCTGGTCGCGAGCTGCCACCATTGGTCTTGTCTTTGAGTTCATCCTCCGGATCCGCCAGGTTGAACAGGTTGCGGGCGTTGCTGGAGAGGCCGCACGCGGTCAGATCCTCGAGCATGTACCGCAGGTGCATCATGGCGGTCTTGGGCCGCGGCACGGCGGGCCGGTTCATCACGATGTGTTCGAGCGAAATGGTCACGACCGCATTGTCTGAAATGCCCTCAAAGAGCGGCTTTTTGGGGTCCAGTTTGTACAAGCCCACCAGCACGCCCGAACTGTCCTGATGGGCGATGCCCTTGCTCTGGCGTGTGCCGCCGACGGCAACATAGCACTCCAGATTTCGCCCGAGCGGGGTCTTTTGAGCGGAGGACTTGTACCCCCGATCGCCTTCAATTTTGACCACCGTGCCGTCGGCCGCGGGCCAGCTCACCGTGACGTGGGGAGGCTTGGATTCATCCGCCATGAGGATGGTGGTTTGGGCGAGCCCGGTGGCCCAGAATGCCAGGAGCGCCCATACAGCCGCCCAGAGGTGAAAACGGGTTATTTTGTGGTTCGGCACCATGTTGACTCTACCTCTCTTTGCGGCGGGAGCAACAGGAAACCCCTGGTCCGCGAATACAAAGCCAGCCGGAGACCGACCAAACCGAGTCAAGACCCTCAAAGAAACCCGTGCGGTTTTTGTGGGCGCTGGTATCCTGTGGTCGGCCGCCCGGGCATCCCCTCGGCCAGAACTCAAGAAGCAGGAGCTTGAAGTGAAGAATATCCGGAATGACGCGTGGCGGTTTGGTTGTCTATTGAGCGTGGGCGCCATGCTGGCGGCCATCGCCGGGTCGGCCTCGCCGGCACGGGCCGATGACGATGACAAAAAGCTAAAGGACAAGCAGCCGGCCGTTTGGGGCCGGGTGTTCTCGCCGGACGTGTGGAAGACCCTGTCACCTCACCAGGCCGTCGGCAACGCGGGCGATGCGTCGTTCACCTTTAAGAACGTGAACCTCAAGACATGGATGCCGTTGAACACGTTTCCTGGGATGCCGGGCGGTGCCAGCGGTGCTGACTGCTGGGGGTACACATCGCCCTCGGGTCGCGAGTATGCCCTGATGGGTTTGAGTTGGGGCGACGGCATCGTTGAAGTCACCAACCCCTCCAGCCCGACGACGTTGACGGTGATCCCGGGCGGTGTGAACAGCTTGTGGCGCGACATTACCGTGATCGGCCAGTATTGCTACGCGGGGAGCGATCAAACGGGAGTTGGAATCCAGGTGATCAACCTGGCCAACGTGGACACCGGTTCGGCGACGCTGGTGACCAACTTCACCAACGGCGGCGGCCACTCGACATCACACACGATCCTGTCCAATCCGACGTCCGGGTATCTCTATGTGTGCGGATCAAACCTTGGTGTCGGCGGCTTGAACATCGCCAACGCTAATGGCGCGCTGGCGACGGCACCGACATTCACCGGGCCAGGCTGGCAGCAGCAGTATGTTCACGAGGCGCAGATCATCAGCTACACCTCCGGCCCGTACGCCGGCAAAGAGATCGCCTTCTTGTTCGCCGCCGGACCTTATTGGAGCGCCAGCTACACCGACGGTCTTGCCATCGTCGATGTCACGAACAAGGCCGCGCCGGTCACGATGGCCTCGGTCCCATACCCCGGCTTTCGATTCTGTCACCAGGGTTGGCTTACGGACGACAAAAAATACCTGTTCGTCGATGACGAACTGGATGCGCCCACGGCGGGCAACGGCCTGGTGCCGCGTGGTCTCACCCGTGTGTTCGACGTCTCGGACCTTTCGAATCCGCGGATGGTCTCCGTGCACACGACCGGCCTGGGTTCCGTGGATCACAACCAGTACGTCAAGGGTCGCTATCTCTACCAGTCCAACTACACCTCGGGTCTGCGTATCTGGGACCTTTCCAACCCGCTCAAGCCCTACGAAGTCGCCTGGTTCGACACGCGGCCGGAGGATGACGGCACGGGCTACAACGGGGCCTGGGGCAACTATCCGTATTTCAACAGCGGCACCATCCTGATCAGCGACCTGGAGCGAGGCCTGTTCATCACCAAGATGTCGATCCTCGAGTTCGACAACACCTACGCCTACCCGACTTCGGTTGCTCCCGGGGCGGGTGCGCCGATTACGACCAAGGTCACGGCGCTGGACTCCACGATCGGGACCGTGTCCATCATGGCCAGCGTCAACGGCGCGGCGTACGTCAGCTACCCGATGTCCGCCCAGGGTGGCGGCATCTACACCGGCAACCTGCCGGCAACAACGGCCTTTGATCGGATCCGCTATTACCTGAGGGCCGATACGTCGGAGGTGACGCCGCGGGTGTTCACTTGGCCGCTGGATGCGGTCAACGGTGACGTGATCCGCGCCTACGCCGAGAGCAGCACCGTCCCGGTGTTCACCGACAACTTTGAATCCGACCTGGGATGGACGGTCTCGGGCACCGCGACGGCCGGTGCATGGACGCGCGCCACGCCGCTCTACAACGGTGGAGCGGGCGCGGTCGTGGGAGATGGGGACGGTTCGGGCAAGTGCTTTGTTACCGGCAACACCGTGACTATTCCCGGAAGTGGCAATATCACCAGTGTCGGCGTCACCGGCGGCTCGACCGTGCTGCTTTCCCCCATCCTGAACCTGGCCGGTACTCCCGAGGCCCGCATCAGCTATTCCAAGTGGTTCCTCAGCACCGTGGGCACGGTGGATTCGATGGTCGTCGAAATCTCCAACAACAACGGCGGGGCATGGACAAACGTCGAGACCGTCACTCCGGCCAGCGGTGGCTGGGTGAACAAGACGATCCGCGTTGCCGACTACTTCGCGTCGCCATCGGCCCAGGTGCGGGTGCGGTTCTCCGTTTCCAACTCCGATACCTCAACAACCGAGGCCGGCGTTGACGCGTTCGTGGTGGTGAACCCGCAAGTTGCCTCTTGCTACGCCAACTGCGACGGCAGCTCGGTGCCGCCCGTGTTGACTGCCAACGACTTCCAGTGCTTCATCAATGCGTACGCGGCCGGACAGTCCTATGCCAACTGCGACGGCAGCACCGCGACTCCCGTCCTGACGGCCAACGACTTCCAGTGCTTCTTGAACACGTTCGCTACCGGCTGTCCGTAACAGGGTTCGTCTATTGAAAGCCGGCACGCCGAAGGCGTGCCGGCTTTTTCATGCGCGATAGTCGGCGCTTAGTCCGCGAGTTGGATCGTCACGCTACCGTTGCTGGTTTCGAGCTCCGACACCGGGCCGGACCCCAGGGATACCTTGGCGCGGTGCTTGTTCTCGCGTTGAACGTCAAGAGACGGATACCCCGGGGCGGCGCTGGGCGTCGCGATTGACCCGTTGCTCGTCTTGGCAGCGATCGTCCCGACGAACCCCTTGCCGATTTCCAGCGTGATAGAGCCATTGGACGTGTGAATGTCCGCGGGGCCTGGTCCGGCGAGCGACACTTTCACGGCGCCGTTCGAGGTGGAGCACCGCACGGAACCCCCGGCCGCGGAGACGTCAATCCGGCCGTTGCTGGTCTTGGCGCGGATCGGGCCGTTGTGGGAGGCTGCGGTGATGGAGCCATTGGACGAATCGAGTTCGGCTTGGCCCGAAAGCCCGACAGCCACGATAGAACCGTTGCTGCTCTTGAGCGTCACGTCCTTGGCGTCGGGGATGGAGATGTCAAACGCGCAGCCTTCACTGGACTTCCACCCTCCGTCAGGCGGGGTCGCTTCGATGATCAGCACGCCGGAACCGTCGCGGTTCGCCGAGATGGTGGTCCCGTGCAACCGCTCATCACTGACCATGCGAAGCGTCGCAACGATCTGGATGTCGGACCCGTCCGATTTCTTGACGTGAATGTGCCCGTTGCGTGTCGTCACCTTCAGCCCAGAGCCGGAAACGTGCGGAACGGGGATCGTCGTCACCTGCTCCTTGGTGTCCAGGCCGACGATGCAGCCGGTGAGTGGCAGGCACAGGCCCGCGGCCAGTACGAGCAAGGCAGAGCGTCGAAACATGGGCAAGTCTCCGAAAAGAAGGCGGCCAACTACTGATCAGTGTCGCGAGCAAGGGATCATTAGGCAAATACCGGGCTGGGTTGCACCCCTCCCACCCTCCCTTCCTACC